>NZ_CP012333.1:9342155-10766810 GCF_001263205.1 Labilithrix luteola | reverse complement strand
GGGGCTGGGGCCCTTCCGACGTGAGCCACGCGACTGTCCTCGAGTGCGAGGAGAGCTTCGAGGGCGGGGGCCGTCGCCGCGTGTGTTTGCTCGACGTGCCGGAGCTCTTCGACCGCACAGGCATCTACGCCGATGCCCGCGGCGAGTTCGCCGACAACGATCGTCGCTTCGCCGTGCTTTCGCGCGGTGCGCTCGAGGTCGGCACGCGGGCCTGGGAAGGCGGCCCGGACGTCCTCCACGCGCACGATTGGCACACGGCCTTCGCGGTCGTCTACGCGAAGCTCGTGATGGGGGAGCGATGGGCGAAGCTCCCCGCGGTATTCACCATCCACAATCTCGCGTTCCAGGGCGTTTACGGCGAGAGCACGCTCGATCGCACGCATCTTCCGCGCAGTGCCTTTCGTCCCGAAGTGCTCTGGCACGACGGGGCCGTCAACCTGATGAAGGGCGCCACCGCGCTCGCGGATCGAATCACGACCGTCAGCCCCACCTACGCGCGCGAGATCCTCACAGCGGCGGGCGGGGCGGGGCTCGATCTCCACATGCGTGCCCACGCCCATCGGCTCGTGGGGATCTTGAACGGCATCGACACCGACAGTGCCGATCCACATACCGATCCGGTTCTCGCGCGTCGCTACGACGTGACCTCGTTCGAGGTTGGACGCGCGGCCTGCAAAGCGGTGCTCCTGCAGTCGGTCGGTTTGACCGATTCCGATGGTCCGCTCTTCGGGTGCGTGGCCCGGTTGACCTGGCAGAAGGGGATCGATCTCGTGCTTCCCTTCGTCGACGCCATCGTCGCGCGCGGTGGTCGGCTCCTCGTGGTCGGACAAGGCGAGACTGAGCTCGAGCATCGCTTCGTGGACGCCGCCGCGCGTCATCCCGGCAAGGTGGTTACGAAGATCGCGTTCGACCCGCCGCTGTCGCGTCGCGTCTTCGCCGGTTCGGATTTCTTCCTCGCTCCGTCGCGTTTCGAGCCCTGCGGGCTGACGCAGCTCTACGCGATGCGCTACGGCGCGCTTCCGATCGTCACGAACGTGGGCGGTCTGCACGACACCGTCGAGCCGATCGCCGACGTGGGCTCGGCCCGTGAGCGAGGTGTCGGAATCGTCGCACCACGCGCCGACGAAGCCTCGCTTCGAATCGCCTTCGAGGCTGCGTTCGAGCTCTACCGCGACCGTCCCTCGGTCGCCCGAGCGGTCGCACGGGCGATGCGTAAGGACGTCTCCTGGTGGGGGCCGGCGCGCGCGTACGTCGCCCTCTACGAGGACGTGCTCGGCGGTTGATCACTGTTCGGCGTTCGGCTGCGGCAATCATCCGCGGAGCGTCGCGCGCGCGTCTGAGAAAGTCGCTCGCGTCGACACTCGACGAGAAACGTCGCCATCAGCGCGAGACGTCGTTGGACCTCGTGTAGCTCTCGAGGACACACGTTCGACCCGCTGATCACGATGTCGAAGTACGCTCCTGTTGCGGTTGCCAACAGCGCCTCGCGCGCGCCGGCCATCGTGGTGACGTCGACGTGAGGAGGGAAGGCTTGTTTCGTCTCTTCGCGCAGGACGTCGTCCGGCTCGATCACGAGCACACGCACAGTCGCGAGGTAACCCAACCAACCTCTATCCACGTCGTGATATTACGGTCGGTGGGCGCGACAATTCAGTCCGGGGTGACCGATGGACGACCAGCGGAACAAGGGCAGCCGGCCACGCATCCTCATCGTCGACGATGTGCCGGCGAACCTCCTCGTGCTCTCCACTCAGCTCGAAGGGCTCGAGTGCGAGATCGTGCGGGCCAACTCGGGCATCGAGGCGCTGAAGCTCCTTCACGACGGGGACTTCGCCGTCGTGCTGCTCGACGTGCAGATGCCGGACATCGACGGTTATCAGGTGGCCCGCCACGCTCGCTCGATCGCGCGCACACGTGACATTCCGATCATCTTCCTCACGGCGATGCTCGAGACGGAAGAGAACATGCTCCGCGGGTACGGTACCGGCGCGGTGGACGTACTCTTCAAGCCGGCGAACCCGACAATCCTGCGCAGCAAGGTGCAGGTCTTCCTCGACCTGCAGACGAGCCGCGCGCGGCTCGCGGCGGAGATCGAAGCGCACCGCCGCACGATGGCCGACCTCGAGTCGTTCAACTACTCCGTTTCGCACGACCTGCGTGCCCCGCTTCGCGCGGTCGAGGGCTTCAGCCGAATCCTCAAAGAGGAGTACGGCGCGAATCTCGGCCCCGACGGCCTCAAGTACCTCTCGCGCGTCCTCGAGGCCGCGCACACGATGGACCGGCTGATTCAAGATCTGCTGCGTCTCTCGCGCGTGCTCCGCGCCGATCTCACGCGCTCGAAGGTCGATCTCTCGGCGCTCGTTCGCCGTGCGCTCGAACGCCTCGAGGCCTCCGACCCGCATCGCAAGGTCGACACCGTCGTCCAAGACGGGATCATCGTCGACGCGGACGCGGGCCTTCTTGCCGTCGTCGTCGACAACCTCCTCGGGAACGCGTGGAAGTTCACGAGCAAGAAGGCGCACGCTCGCATCGAGTTCGGCCGACTGGGCTCCGGGCCGCGCGCGTCGTATTTCGTGCGTGACGACGGCGCGGGATTCGACCCGACGTATTCGAGGAAGCTCTTCGGCGTCTTCCAGAGACTCCATTCGACGACGGAGTTCGACGGCACGGGGATCGGCCTTGCCACCGTGCATCGGATCGTCACGCGCCATGGCGGGCGCGTTTGGGGCGAGGGCATGACGAACGAGGGGGCGGTCTTCAACTTCACGCTCGGTGAGGAGTCGCTGAAATGAACACCCCGAGAAGAGTGCTGCGGGCCCTGATCGTCGAGGACTCCGAGGTCGATGCAGAGCTCTTGCTCTATGAGCTCTCGCGGCGTGGATTCGAGGTGACGTACGAACGCGTCGAGACCGCGCATGCGATGCAGGCCGCGCTCGAAAGCCGGGCGTGGGACATCGTGCTCTCCGACTTCTCGCTTCCCACGTTCGACGCGTTTCGCGCGCTCGAGGTGCTCAAGGCAAGCGGGCTCGACATCCCTTTCATCGTGGTGTCGGGAACGATTGGCGAGGAGACCGCCGCCGATGCGCTCGTCGCCGGCGCCGGCGACTTCATCGTCAAAGGGCGTCTGGCGCGGCTCGTGCCGGCGATCGAGCGCGAGCTCCGGGAGGCGAAGGTCCGCGCCACCTTGAGCCGCACCGAAGAGCAGCTGCTCCACGCCCAGAAGATGGAGGCTGTCGGGCGTCTCGCCGGCGGCGTGGCTCACGACATCAACAACGTCTTGAGCGTCATCTTGATCGGCGCCGAGCTCGTCTCCGGGGCGCTGTCACCCGACGACCCCATCCTCGAAGACGTGGAAGACATCCGGACGGCAGGGCTGCGTGCGACGGCCCTCACGCGCCAGCTTCTCGCGTTCAGTCGGCAGCAGGTCATGGAGATCCGCGTGGTCGATCTCAACGAGGTCGTGACCGGCGTGGAGAGCATGCTCCGGCGCATGATCGGCGAAGACATCGAGCTCACCACGCGATGCGGCGAGAACATCGGCAAGGTGGAGGTCGACCCGGGGCAGATCGAGCAGGTCCTCATGAACCTCGCTGTCAACGCGCGCGACGCCATGCCTCGAGGTGGCCGGCTCACCATCGAAACGCGCCGCGTGACGCTCGACGAAGACCGCGCCTCGAGCCTCGTCGAGGTCAAGCCCGGCGAGTACGTCGTGCTCAGCGTCTGCGACGACGGGACCGGCATGGATCGCGCCACGCAAGCGCGCATCTTCGAGCCGTTCTTCACGACGAAGGAGCAGGGACGGGGCACCGGCCTCGGGCTCTCGACCGTCTTCGGGATCGTGCGCCAGAGCGGCGGGCACATCTTCGTGCACAGCGAGGTCGGCGTCGGCTCGACCTTCGACGTGTACTTCCCGCACACCGAGCGGGCGAACGTCACGCCCGTTCTACGCACACAGCCCGTGGGCACGTTGCAGGGGAGCGAGACGGTCTTGCTCGTCGAAGACGACGAGGCGGTACGCACGCTCGTTCGCGTGGTTCTTCGCAAGCAAGGCTACGAGGTGCTCGAGGCCCGCGCCGGCGAAGATGCGTTGCGCCTGTGCCAGGAGCATCCCTCCGAGATTCATTTGCTCCTCACCGACGTGGTGATGCCTCGCATGGGCGGCGAAGAAATCGCCAAAGCACTACGTCAGGTGCGGCCAAGCATGAAGGTGCTCTTCATGAGCGGCTACACGAAGAGCGCCGTCGTCCAGGATGGCGCGACCGACGTGCCCGTCGCGTTCCTGCAGAAGCCGATCACGCCGGAGGTGCTCCTCCGCAAAGTGCGCGCGGTGCTCGACGACTCTTCCCGGCCGAGCCTCGCGGCGCTCGTCGGGTAGGCGAGATCAGATCGGCTTGGGTGCGAGCCGTGCCGCGCGGCGGGCCTCGCCTGCCGCTTGCGAAGCGCGGACTTCCTCCGAGTCGAGCAGGAGCGGAGGAACTTCGGTCGGCTTTCGATCCTGGTCGATGGCCACGAACGTGACGTGCGCGTCGACACACGGCCAACGGCGCCCAGTCATGGCGTCTTCGCCCTGCACGACGACTTCGATCTCCATCGAGGTGCGGAACACCGCCGTGACCTTGGCGTCCAGGCGAACGACCTCGCCGACACGCACGGGCTGCTCGAACTTGAGATCGTCGACGAACGCCGTCACCGCCATGTGGCCCGAGTGGCGCTGCGCGCAGATGGCGCCGGCAAGGTCGACCCAAGCCATGATCTGACCGCCGAACACACTACCGAGGGCGTTGGCGTGCTGGGGCAGCACGTATTCGGTCATTTCGGTTCGACTGCGTGCTTGCGATCTGGGCTCGAGCGCCATGACCGCTACATCGCATCGATGCCAGCCCGCGTCGCGAAAAATGCGTAAGGCTGACCTTGCGGCGTTCACCGCTCCGAGGCGTGCGATTGGTCGCGCGGGACCACGACCTCGAACTCCGTCGACGACGCGTTGGACGAGACGGCGATAGCACCGCGGTGGGCGTCGATGATCTTGCGCACGATGTAGAGCCCGAGGCCCAGTCCGTCTCCACGCCCCGTTCCTCGACGGAACGGCTCGAAGAGGTGAACGATGAGGTCGGGCGGAATCGGCGAGCCGCTGTTGGCGACGCGGAAGAACACGCGGTCGGAGTTCCCCCTCAGTGAAAGAAAGATGGGCCGCTCCTCGCTGCCGTGCACCACCGCGTTGGAGACGAGGTTCTGCATGACTTGGGCGATGCGATCGCGGTCCCAGGTTCCGCGCGTGTCCGTGCGATCGTGGTCGAATCGGAAGTTGCGCTGCGGATTGGCCTGGCGGAACTCGTCGACGACCTCGGCGCAGAGCGGGCCCATGTCGAAGGTCTCCGCGTGGAGCTCCAGCCCGCGCGAGCGGAGACGGGCGAAGCTCAGAAGGTCGTGGATCATGCGCTCCATGCGTCCCGCGCTCTGGACGAGGCGCGAGGCCGTCTGAGCGACCGCCGGATCCTCGTGTTGCGTCATGAGGGTCACGCCGAGGGCAATCGACGCGAGCGGGCTCCGGAGGTCGTGTCCGAGCGCACCGATCAGCATGTCGCGTTCGGCTTCGTCGCGTTTCCGTGGCGTGATGTCGTGGAGCGTTCCGAGCAGACGAACCGCGTGGCCGTTCTCGAAGATGGCGCGCCCCATCGAGGCGAGCCAGCGCTCTCCTTCGGGCCCCTTGCCGGGAACCTTGAACTCCATACGGTACTCGCCGTTGCCGTTTGGGTCGATGGCCTGGCGAAACGCGGCGTCGCGCTTGACGAGATCCTCGGGGTCGAAGCGCTCGAGGAATCCGTCACCGGAGAGCTCGTTGTCGTTGGCGAACCCCATCATGATGCGCGCGCGCGGGGACCACCATCGCTCTCCGCTCGTCAGATCCAGCTCCCATAGCGCGAGCTCCGCTGCATTGAGGGCGAGATGACTGCGCTCCTCGAGCTTTCGCAGCATGGTCTCGTTCGCGGCGACGAAGCGCGCCACGGCTTCTTCGTGTGCGTGCGCGCAAACGCAAGCGGCCGCCTCGGAGGGCGCTCCGGATCGAGCGAACGTCTCGCGCAACACCCAGAGCTCACGCGCGAGCTCGACGAGCTGATCGCCGGTTTTCGCCACGAGCTGCGGCGCGAGGATGTCCGGCGAATCCTGCGGAGCTCGCAGCCAGTCGGATGCACGACGCAACAGGCCCGCGAGGTCCTGTTCCAGCATGAGGTGCGGGCACGGTGGCGCCGGCAACCCGGCTGCTCGCGCATGCGAGGCGAAGGTCGCGAGCACCCTGCTCGCGCTCGCTTCCAGCCCGTCGTTCATCGTCGTCTCCGCGTGCCGTCGGGAGCCATGATCCGATGGTTCCCAGCATGGCGCGCGCGGTGATCTTCGCCAACCTCGGGCGCGCAAACACCCCACGGCGCTGTGACCCGTGCTCGAGTCGGAATTCGCGGACGTGCTCTACGGCTGCTCTAAGGCGGGAGCACGCGCACGTCGAGATTCCATGGGCCGTGGTCACCGGCGAAGCCGTCGATCTGAACCCAGTAGGTCCCGGCTGCGAGCTTCGTATCGAGGAAGCTCCGTCCACCACCGGCGCCGACGTAGCAGGCGTCGGGCACTTCGATGCCGGGGCACGTCGAGCCTTGTCGGATGTCGAGAAGAGTCGTGTAGAGCGAGCCGGACATGTCGAAGACGACCCGCTTCGGTGCGGCGAGATCGAGGCGCATCACCTGATCGTTCGCTCCGCCGATGGGCTGGCCAGGCGAGTCGCAGGCGGCGCTGAAGTTGGCCGTCGCGTTCGTCGTGTCGCCCGTGTAGAAGCCGCCGCTGCCGTCGATCGTCCCGGGCGCCGCGCAGTCGTCCGCGCCGCTCACCGGCGTCGGCGCCGTGGCTTTGCGCACGAGGACGTCGAGGCGTGCGTTCTGTCCGAGCGCGTCGGCAATGACGACGCGGTAGCTTCCCGGCGGGAGATTGCGCTTGGAAATGCGGACGGGCGTGAGGCCGCTCGTGCACGCTACGACGTTCGACGGGGTGCACGCAGCCGTGTTGAGGGACACCGCGCCCTGATCATTCGGACCGAAGCGTCCGATGACGAGAACGTCGCTTGCTTCCGTGAGCGTCAACTCGTAGGCAGCGGCTGGGCCTCCGGGGAAGCAGCCGTTCTTGATGGCGTCTTCTTGGCCGCCGAGGTCCACCGTGACCGAACCGTTTGCATCGATCTTCGGAGCGGTCGAGCAGCTCTGGTTCGGCGGGGTGGGGGTCGGGGCGAACGTCTTGACGACGACGCTCGCGTCGAGCTGGCTCGTTCCGGCGACGGCGAAGACGTGCGTGCCGGCGGGAAGGCTGCGCGCGAAGACGGGAGGCGTGGGGCCGACGCGGCAGCGTAGCTCGTCGGTCGCGCAATTCACGTCGCGCATGGTGACCATCGGCTGACCGCTGCCCGCGATCGTCGACGCGAAGATCTTCACGTCGCGCGGCGTGTCGAGCGTGAAGGCGTACGTGAGCTCACCGGTCTTTGCCGATAGACAGCCGGAGGGGAGGTCCTTCTTCGCGTCGACGAGGGAGACGACGAAGGGAACGTCCGGAATGACGGTGACGGGCGCGTCGCACGTCTCGTTGGTCGGAGCGCTCGTCGGAGCGCTGAAGTCGACCTTCACGTCGACAGGGCCTTCGCGCTGCGTCGTGACGATGGCGTAGACCTTGCTCCCCGCGGGCACGCTTCGGGCGATCGCGCGTGCGTTCGCCACGCCGGCAACGTGTCCGCAGCTCGTTTCGCTCGCCGTTTGTCCGCAGGTCGATTGCAGAGCGATCGCCACCTCGTTCGCGGCCGACTGTGCGGTGACCCAGAACGCGATGTCCGACGGCGGACCGCCGGGCGCCCCAGGAGCGGTGGCGGCGACGACGACGTCCTGCGCTGCGGCCGGCGTCTTCACGCTGCACGTGGTCGCGTAGTCCTTCTTCGAGCCGACCGACGTGAGAAGGTACGTCCCGGACGTGGTCACCTCGAAGGCCGTTTCGCAGACGTCGCTCTGCGCTTTCACGCAAGGCGTCTCGTCGATTTGGCCGTCACAGTTGTCGTCTTTGAAGTTGCCGCAGACTTCCGCGTGGAGGCTGCTGACCGTCGGATCCGTGTCGTCGCAGTCGCGCGAGCCGACACAATGGTTGTCCGGGTCACCGTCGCCGTCGACGTCGCGCGGGCTGTGCTCACAGGTCTTCGTTGCTTCGACGCAGCGGTCGATCGTGCACGGACTGTCGTCCTGGCACGTCATGACGGACCCGGCGGTGCAGCCAATGCGCAGGACGCACTTCTCCTGGCCGTTGCAATACACGTCGTCGGCGCACACCGTGTCGTCAGGAACGTTACGGCACCGCGACAACGTCAGGTCGCATCGATCGAAGGTGCACGGGATGGCGTCGTCACACTGGCTGTCTTCGCTGCACGGACCGCCGAGCGTGGGATCCAAGTCCGGCGTGGCGTCGGGGGTGACGGCATCCGCTTCGAGCCCGGCGTCGTAGGGTTGGACGAAGAGGTCGGGGCTGTCTTTCCCGCAACCGGCGTGCAGGAGCGAGGTGACGAAGGCCCCGACGAAGATGGCGACGATGCCGGAGGTGCGGACGCGCGACGACACGTTCTACCCCAAGGCTTTGGCGAGCGGCACGTCGTGACCCTTCGGGCAGCGCGCACGCATCTCGCGCTCGGCTTTCTCGAGTGGGACGTGGAAGACCGTGCCGCATTCGGGGCAGCGCACTTCGATGTCATCCTCGTTCTGGCGCTCGGTCGGGTCTTTCCCCATGGGGCAGAAGCCTATCATCAAGAAGGCTGCCGTCCGCCGACTCCTTCGCTCCGGCTTGTGCTACGCATGAAGACCTTTGAAGAGGCTCCTGTCGCTTCGCGCCGTGCTCGTCACGGGAAAGGGTGGGGTGGGCAAGACCACCGTGGCCGCTTCGATCGCGAAGTACGCTGCGGCGCAAGGCAAGCGCGTTCTTTGCGCCGAGATGGTCGGAGGCGGGGAAAATGCGCGTGCCGAAGTCACGTCGGCGCTTGCGCAGGCGCTCGGCCGGAAGGACCTCGACGATCAGCCGGTCGACATCGCTCCGAACCTCCGAGCGGTCGCGCTCTCTCCCGCGCTCGGCCACCAGAAGTTCCTGCGCGACGTGCTTCCGATGCGCCTCCTCGCGGACGCGGCGATGCGTTCGGGAGCGATCCGGCGGTTTCTCTCCGCGGCGCCCACGTTCCCCGAGATGGGCGTCCTCTACCGTATGCTCGAGCTCGTTCGCCAGACGCGACGCGACGGAAGCTTCGAGCACGACCTCCTGGTCGTCGATCTCCCCGCGACCGGGCATGCGCTCGCGCTCGCCCAGATCCCCGCGTCGCTGCTGCGCGTCATTCCGACGGGACCCATCGCAACGGCGGTTCGCGAGGGGCTTGCGCTGCTGCAAGACCCGACGTGCACCGGCTCCGTGGTGGTGACGCTTCCGGAGACCCTGCCCATCAGCGAGGCCATCGAGCTCTGCACGGGCATCGAGCAGCACAAGATTCCTCTCGCAACGGTCTTCGTGAACCGAGTCCCCTACGATCCGTTCTCCGACGAGGAGCGTGAAGCGGTGCGGACCATGCTCGACGGCAAGCCGCCCACGCTCGGCGAGCGAACCATGGAACGCATCGATCGATCGCGCGTGGCCCTGGCACGCATCTCGGCGGCGGTGCGCGCGCCCATCGTCGCCCTCCAAGACGTGTTTCTCGAGGGCTCCAAGTTGACGGACGAGGTCGCGCTGCTCATGGATTCGGCAGGTCCGGCGTGATTGCGAGACCTGCCGACGTGAGTCCGAGCCTCGGAGAAATGGCTACGTTCATCGATCCGCTCGTGCGGACGAAGAAGGTCATCGTGTGTTGCGGCGCCGGCGGCGTGGGCAAGACGACGACGGCCGCCGCGATCGGAGTTGCGAGTGCCGCGGCCGGGCGGCGGGTGCTCGTCCTGACGATCGATCCGGCACGACGCCTGGCCGAGGCGATGGGCATTCCGGAGGCCGCGCGCGAGCCCACGGCCGTTCCTCGTGCGAGGCTCGACGCGCTCGACGTGCCCCCGGAGGGCGAGCTCTCCGCCTGGATGCTCGCGCCCGAGGTGGTCTTCGAGTCGATGGTGCGGAAGCTCGCCAAAGACGAGGCGCACGCCAAGGAGGTCTTCGCGAACCGCCTCTATCAGCACTTGTCGAAGATCGTCGCCGGCATGCAGGAGTACACCGCGGCCGAGGCGCTTCACGCGCTCTCGACGGACGGTCGCTACGATCTCGTCGTCCTCGACACACCGCCGTCGCGCAACGCCCTCGCGTTCCTCGAGGCGCCCCGCAAACTGGCCATGTTCCTCGACGAGCGGGTCATCGGTGTGTTTCTGCCACACAAGAGCGCGTTCATGCGCGCTGCGTCGGACCTCATCGAGAAGGTCTTCACGCGTGCGTTCGGCGCTGGTTTTTTCGACGATTTGCAGTCGTTTCTCGGGGTTTTCTCGGGAATGTTCGGCGGCATGCGGGCCCACGCCGACGCCGTTCGGTCCCTCCTCTTGTCGCAGGATGCAGCGTTTCTTCTGGTGACGAGCCCCGAGCCTGCAGCCCTCGCCGAGGCGGCCTTCTTCCAGTCGAAGATTCGCGAGCTCGGCTTGCCCTTCGCGGGCTACGTCCTCAATCGCAGCTGGGCATACACGCGCGGCTTCGTGGGGCCCGAGACCATCGAGCTTCCCGAGGGAGCCGGCGACACAGAACGTCTGGCCTTACGAAAGCTCGGACAACTGGCCGACACGGAGCGCTGGCGTGCGCAGCGCGATCGTGATCTGCTGGCGAAGCTTCGCATGCAGACGGAATCGGGTGCTGCCATTGCGACGCCCCACCTGGGCGGGGCCGTTGAAGACTTGGCCGGCCTGGGAGCTTTGGCCAAAAATCTCGTCCAGCTCGACAATCGGTGACGGTGACGAGGATTGTCGCGACGGACGAAAGTCACTGATACCATGGCCCACCGGCAGGGTTTTCTTGCCGCCCGCCCGCACGAATGAAGGCCGCCGACTTCCACAAGCTGCCGCGCGCCATCCAGGACCGATTCGTCGGCTCCGTCATGAGCGGCTTTCCGCCGGCTCCGCTCCTCGCGCAGAAGGGCGGAACACAGACGAAGCTCCTGTGGATCGGCCTCTCGGTCGGGGCGTTCATCGGCCTCGTGATCGTCACGAAGCTCGGATACGGCTCGCTCGACAGCAGCCTCTCGCTGCATACCTGGCGCGCGCTCGTGATCTACGGCGCGCTCGTTTTCGGCGTCGCCTTCGGTCTCGTCCAGGCATGGACGCTCATGGTGCGCGAGCGCGCGCTACCCTACGCGGCCGGCCTCTATCTGTTTCCGGCATGCGTGATCGATGCGCGGAGCGACCGCTTCCGCGTGTTCGACACGAAGGAGCTCAGCGCCGTCGACATTCGCGGCAACGCCGTACGTGTCGCCTTCGGCTCCACCGAGTTCATGTTCCCCGTGGCCGATCCCGCGCGGCTCGCGTCGATCGTCACCGAGATCCAGGCGGCGCGCGATCGCTCGATGCACGCGCACGCGACGGAAGATCCGAAGGAGCTCGTCGCGGTCGACCCGCTCCACAATCCGCGGTTCTCGAGCCCGGTTGGCCCGCGCGACTCCTACGAAGTGAAGCGGCCGCCTTGGAAGACGTTCGGCTGGGCGGTCGCGGCCGTCGTTGCCGTGATCTTCGCGCCCACGCTCTGGGCGCTTCGCAACAGCGGCAGCGACAAGACCATGTACGCCCGCGCGACCAAGGAGAACGACACGGCCTCGTACCGTGCGTATCTCGAGCGCGGTCACGCGTACACGGCGCAGGTCGCCGACTTCGATCTGCCGCGCGCCGAGCTCCGTGACGCGGTCGCCGCGGGAACGGTCGAGGCCCTCGTCGCGTACAAGACCGCGCATCCCCAGTCGCGTATTGGCAACGAGCTCGCTGGCGAGCTGCGCAGCGCCATGCTCGCCGAGCTCGAGAAGGCGAAGTCGCAGCTCACGCTCGAGGCACTCACCGGCTTCGCGAAGCGTTACCCGGATCACGGCATCGAACCGGAATACAGGGCGGCCCTTCACGCCGTCTACGCGCGCGAGCTCGAAGGCTACAGGCAGCGTGCGCCCACGAAGGACAAGGCGGTCGTTCCGTTCGTGGAGCGCCTCTTCGCCTGGGTCGAGAAGCGTGGGCCGCGCGTCGAGATTCGCTTCCGTCGCAAGAAGAGCGAGTCGCTCGGTCGCGCCGATGGCGCCATCGCGAAGACGCCTTCGTTCGCCGGCGAAGTCTCGTACCCCACGCACTACTTCGACGACAAGCATGCGCTCGGCCGCGAGCAAGCGCTCGGCAAGGCGCTCACGGCGAAGTTCGATGCCGGCTTCTCCGCGGAGCTCTTCGACGTGACCATGGGCGCCGTCGTTCCGGTCGACGCCGAGAACCTGCCCGACATCTCCGTGCCCACGCTCTTCATCACGCACGGCGCGGAGTGGTCGGGCCATTCGTACCAGGCCACGCGTCCGCGCGGCGCGTACGTCGGCATCATCATGCCGTTCGAGGCGTTCTTCGTGATCCCCGGCGATCCGAAGGCGTTCAAGTTCAAGTACGACCTCTTCAAGCCCGCGCCGCTCCAGCTGCTCAAGGAAGACGACACGCTGACGCCGGGACCCGCCGAAGAGAAGGTCTACGAGACGATGGGCCAGGAGGGCTTCGAGCAGTACGGCAAGCGCCTGCTCGCCCACTTCTTCGCCGACAAGAACGACAAGGCCGAGAAGTCGGCGGAGAAATAGCCTGGCTAGCCGGGCTAGGCGCGCGGCACGCAGCCGTGACCGAGCGTGATGGGGCTCAGATCGAGGACGGCGCCTTCGTAGCGGTAGCCGCCGTCGAAAGGATCGTCGGCGAGGAAGAGCGGCGTATCGAGGTCGATGAACGCGAAGCCGCCCAGGCCCGCGGCGAGGCAGGCTGACGTTCCCATTGCGAGCCTGGCTTCGACCATGCCGCCGATCATCGGGCGAAGGCCGCAGGCTCGTGCGGCGGCGGCGATGTCGAGTGCCTGCGCGGGGCCGGATTTCATCAGCTTGATGTTCACGGCGTCGATCGCCTTCGCGGCGACGGCGAGGGGAACGTCGTGCGGGCTCGTGACGGACTCGTCCGCGGCGACGAAGAGCCCCGTTTCGCGTCGCACTTCGGCGAGCGCATCCCAACTCCCGGGGGCAACGGGCTGCTCGAAGAGCGCAATCGAAACGCCCGCCCGCGCGAGTCTCTGGGCGAGTCGAATCGCTTCGTCGACCGAGAACCCGCCGTTCGCGTCGAGGAGAAGGCGGGCGTCGGGCCGAGCGTGATGCACGGTGCGAACGCGTACCTCGTCGTGGTCGACATCGCTTGCTCCGACTTTGATCTTCAACGTCTCGAAGGCCGAGAAACGCCGCGCCTCGTGGGCCGCTTCCTCCACCGTCCCCGTGGTGATGGTAACGTCGGTGACGAGCTTCTCTTCGGCGCCACCGAAGAAGACGCGAAGCGACGTCCCTAGCGCGCGCACGAGCGCATCGAGCACGGCGGTCTCGAGTGCGCACGCAGCGGACGCGCTCGAATTCGCGGCGTCGCGGATGCGTTCGGAGAGCGCGCGCCACGCGGCAGCGTCCTGTCCAAGGATACGAGCCTTGGCGTGCTCGAGCGCCGCGAGCGCGCCTTCTTGCGTCTCTCCATTGAAGGGCGGCAGCGGCGCCGCTTCGCCATAGCCGCGTACGCCCGACGAGAGCGTGACCTCGACGAGGACGTTCCGTGCGAGCTCTTGCGCTCCACCGGCGATACCGAAGGCCTTGGCCATCGCGATGTCGAGCGGACGGAAGCGCAGATCGACGATGGTCGTGCCAGGCGAGGAGGCCATTCGCGGCCGAGGTTACGGCGGTGCCCTCGCCAAGCCAAGATCTCGTGCAAATGGCCGAGCGTGATTCTCGAACAGAGAATCACGCGAGAACCGCAACTCTCGCTCATGCAAAGCATGACGTCGCCGCAGGCGAAACCGGGGAGGCTCAGCGCGGGACGAGCTGAGGGGCCGGAGGCCCACCTGGGTTAGACTAAATGGGCAAGAGTACGATTCTCGACCGAGAATCGTGCTCGCCCATTTAGCGAGTTCCAAGGCATTGTCCGTCTGCCAATCTATCGACCGCTCGTCACCGGCCGAACGCCCGTCGAGCCTATTGTCCGCAGCGATGAATCAATCGACCTTGGGCTCCACGTGGGGGGAGTTTCTCTGGGGACGCAACGCGCTCCGCTGCCTGGCCGTCGTGGGCGGCGTCGCGCTGCACGCCACGAACGTCTACATCGCCGCGACCATCATGCCGTCGGTCGTGCTCGAGATCGGTGGCCTCCAGTACTACGCGGCGAATACCACGCTCTTCGTGGTTAGCTCGATCGTGGGCTCGGCGCTCTCGTCGCGGCTCATGGCATCGTTCGGCGCGCGCTCGGCCTACCTGTCGGCGCTGGCGATCTTTGCGCTCGGAACGCTGCTCTGTGCGACGGCGCCGACCATGCCGTGGATGCTCGCGGGCCGCGCCGTCCAGGGACTTGGCGGAGGTTTCCTGTTCGCGCTCAGCTACGGGCTCATTCGGCACCTGTTCGAAGAGCGCATGTGGCCACGGGCGATGGCCATGATCTCGGCGATGTGGGGACTGGCGACCCTCTGCGGTCCGGCGATCGGAGGCGTGTTCGCCGAGCTCGGAACGTGGCGACTCGCGTTCTGGTCCCTCTTGCCGTTCGTCGTCGTGCTGGGCGGTGTGGTGGCGACGCAGCTGCCTCGTCGCGGCGCCGATGGTGAAGAGACGACCAGGACGGCGCTCGTGCAGGTTCTCCTCCTCGCCGCATCGGTGCTCGCCGTCTCGGTCTCGAGCCTCTCCGAGACGCCGGGGATCGGAAAAATCGCGGGCGTGGTGGTGGGCATTCTGATGGGCGTCGTGCTGGCGCGCGTGGACAAGCGAGCGGCCGTGCGTCTGTTGCCGACGGGGGCCTACTCACTCCGGACGATGCTCGGTCGGCTCTACGCCACCATGAGCCTGCTCGTGGTGGGCCTCACCACGGAGATCTTCGTCCCTTACTTCCTGCAGGAGATCCACGGTTGCTCGCCGCTCCGGGCGGGCTATCTCACGGTGCTCATGGCCGGCGGGTGGACGATTGCTTCGCTTCTGTTCTCGGGCCGCGTCGGCGCGGCGACGACCAGGCTGATTCGTATCGGTCCTGTCCTCGTGAGTGCGTCGCTGGCCACACTTGCCGTGACGATGCCGCGCACCACCCAGCTCGAATCGCCGCTCGGCATGACCGTCTTCGGGATTGCTCTCGTTGGGACGGGATTCGGCATCGGAATGGCGTGGCCGCACTTGCTGACGCGCGTGTTCACCTCCGCACCCGAGAACGAAAACTCGCTCACGGCAGCTTCGGTCACGACCGTGCAGCTCTATGCGATGGCCCTCGGTACGGCCATCGGCGGCCTCGTGACGAACGCGGGCGGAATGTCCACCGGCGGTCTCGCCGGCGCCCAGCATGCGTCGTCGTGGCTCTTCGGAGTCTTCGCGCTCGCGCCGTTCCTCGGGATCTGGCAGGCGCGCCGCCTTCCGCATCCCTCGAAGTGACTCGTGCGCACGTGCGCGCACGCATCGAGCACGTGCGCGCACGCCAAACGGCGAGGTTCGCGGCCTGAGAGGAGTCCAAAAGGCCCGTAAATCCGTGGCCGCGCGCGCTCGCCAGAATCGCTCGGTGCTCGCGAACTGGGCGCTCGAGCGGGCCCGTGAAGAGCACAATCACGATCTCCTCGCGCTGCGCGATCTCGCGGCGCTGGGGCACGCACCGGAGCGAACCCTCGAGGCGCTCCAGCCGCCGATCGCGATGCGTCTCGTGGCGGCCTTCGAGAAGCGTGCCCGTGCCAAGATCCAATCGGCTGCGTGGGCTATGCCTATGCGCTCGAACGACTCGCGACGACGGTCGACGCGCACGACGTCGAACGCGTCGAGACGGTACTGCCGCCGGGCGTCCG
Organism: Labilithrix luteola; assembly: GCF_001263205.1. Taxonomy (GTDB): domain Bacteria; phylum Myxococcota_A; class Polyangia; order Polyangiales; family Polyangiaceae; genus Labilithrix; species Labilithrix luteola. The sequence continues at coordinate 10,750,757 of NZ_CP012333.1, read as the reverse complement.
AGCCAGGCGTTGTCTGCGCGTCCATAGCGCGATCGGCAGCGACGAAGACCACGTCGCAGGCACCGTTCGCGTCCTCGCACGATGCTCGGCGGAGGAACGCCAGGCGGTCGCCATAGCGGCGTACGAGACGTCGCGCCTTTGTTTCGAAACTCCCTCGTCGGGCCATGTCGACGACACGGCGATTGCCGCCTCGCTCGCATGACTCGATTCGGAATCACCAACAACCCACGACAAGAAAAGGAGAACACCATGAACAAGCACGAAATCAAGCAGGAGTCGGTCGAGCTCGAGACCCGCGAGGGCTTCGACGTCCAGGAGAACGCGGAAGAGACCCTCGAGGTCGTCGAGCTCGAGCGCGCGCCCCTCACCGACCTCAATTTCGGTTTCTGAGAGCCGACATCGAATCCCCCGGTCTTGCCGAATCACGTTCGGTAAGGCCGTGGGAATCATTTCACCAGAGGAGTTCGACCATGACGACCAAGACGCTCGAAACTGCCGATTGCGTGGTGCTCGGCGGCGGCCCCGCCGGAAGTGCGTTTGCGGCCATTGCCAAGAAGTACGCTCCCGAAGCGCGTATCGTCCTCCTGGAAAAGGAGCGATTTCCTCGCTGGCACATCGGTGAATCCACGATTCCGGCGGCGAACGGCGTGTTCAAGGATCTGGGCGTCTACGAGGAGCTCCTGGCGTCGAGTCGTCAAGAAGATGGGCGTGACCTTCGTGTGGGGCCGTGATCGCGCTCCGTAGAATGCCGACTATCTGACGCTCCAGCAAACCACGCGCAATGGGGGCGGCTCGGACCTCATCGAGGTCACGGGGCAGGATTTCGAGCGTCTGCTTGGTCCCGGCCAAAAGCAGAACACGCCGTACTCGGCATTCAACGTCGAGCGTTCGGTCTTCGACGAGATGCTCCTCGACAATGCCAAGAAACTCGGCGTCGAGGTGCGTGAGGGAACGCGCGCCACGGCTCTGCAGGTCGTTCCGGACGTCGGTACGCGCGATCTCGTGGGAGAACGATGTCGCTGAATCCGGTCGAATTCGCGCCGCCTTTCTGCTCGATGCGAGTGGTTTGAACGCCCTCATGACGCGCGGACAGCGCGAGCACGACGAGACGCTCAACAACTTCGCCGTGCACGGATATCTTAAGGGCGCGAAGTGGAAGGTCACGTACAGCGGTACGGAGGATCGGTCCACGGTGTTCATCGCCGCCGTCGAAAAGGGCTGGATTTGGTATTTCCCTCTCGGTCGCGACCTCATGACGGTCGGCGCCGTCACCAATACGCGTCATTTCAAAGATCGCCTGAAAGACGTCGACCTCGAATCGTTCTTCTGGGCGATGCTGCGCTCTTGCCCGGAGGTTGCGGGGTTCGTCGAAGAGGCGGAGCTGCGCGACGACATCCTTCCCAAAGGCCAGCCCGTTGCTGCGTGCAAAGATTGCGTCGTCGTGGGCACGTGAACCCGTGGGGGATGGCTGGGCCGCCGCCGGCGATGCTGCGATGTTCGTCGACCCGATTCTTTCGACGGGCGTGACGCTCGCCCTTCAGACGGGGGCATCGAGCTGCGTATACGTGGCTGACGGCACGGAAGCGGCCAGACTTGCCGCAGGCTGCGCTCTGGCGAGCCTATGCCGATTATCTCGCCGAGGCGAGTATGGAGCGTTCCTCACGCTGGCTCGCTACTTCTATGGCAACAACTATTCACGCGGCAAAGGCCGCCCGGCCGCGATTCCTCGCGGGCGCGCGCAGCCGGACGTCTCGCTGATGGCGTGGGGACCGGACGACGAAGGCCGCCCGTCGTCGTTCGCGACGCTCTTCGAAGGGCTCTGGCGTGATGACGCGGGCGGGACCAGCGTTGCCGCGCCGATCTGGGCGGGCATCGTCGCTCGTCTGAACGAGGCGCGACGCGAGCGAACGTGCCCCCGCCTTGGTTCCGTGAATCCCCATCTCTATCGACTGGCGATCGACGAGCCGCACGTCTTCCGTGGCATCGAGGAAGGCTCGACGGACATGGTGCTCCCTGGTCTCGACGGCTCCGCACGACGCCGGTGGTTCGCCGTCCCTGGATTCCGTGCCGAGAAAGGTTGGAATCCGGCAACGGGCCTCGGCGTCCCCGACGTTGCTGCGCTCGAGAGTGCTATTCGCTCTTCATGAGCTCGAGTGTCCGCTTCGCCACGCGGATGAGCTGTTCGGCGCAGGGCTCGCAACCTCCACCGCAGCAGCGAGGCCAGCGGCCTTCGCCGTCCGAATTATGCGAGTTGTGCGAGTTGTCACGGATGAGCGGCCTCACGATGTCACGGTAGTACTCCGCGAGGCCGTTCTCTTCCGAGGCGCGAGCGAGTGCTTCATCGAGTGTCATGACCGAGCGTTCTTCGGAAGTGTAGCTCGTCGCGCGCGTTCGACTACTCGAGCAGGAAGGCCTTGTACGCCGCGTCGGTCCCCGGGCGACCGAGGAAGTTCTCGACGAGCTTGGCCTCGTCGTCGGAGGCGCCGGGCTCGAGGATCTTCGCGCGGTAGTCGGCGGCGACCTTGGGGTTCAGCATCCCTTCCTTCTTGAAGCGGGTGAAGAGATCTTGCGCGATCGAGAGCGCCCACTGGTAGCCGTAGTAGCCGGCGTCGTAACCGATGAGGTGGCCGAAGGTTGCCTGGAAGTGCGTGCCTTCGACGTACTTGAACGGCGTGTACGAGTCGTTGATCTCGGCGAGCACCTTGGTGGTGTCGACGCTGTGGCCGTCGACCAACGGGCGCGTGTGATAGGCCTGGTCGAGCGCCGCGAGGAAGAGCTGGCGCTGGGTGGCGAGGGCGCGACCGAAGCCACGCGAGCGGAGCATGGCCGCATGCAGCTTGGCCGGCATCGGCTTCTTGGTCTCGTAGTGGACCGCGAAGAGATCGAGCGTCTCCTTGGCCCATGCCCACTCTTCGAGCATCTGCGAGGGCGATTCGACGAAGTCGCGCGCGACGCTCGTTCCCGCGAAGGTCGAGAGCTCCGCGTTGCTGAGCACGTGGTGCAGGATGTGACCGAACTCGTGGAAGAAGGTCACCGCGTCCTGGTGAGTCATGAGCGCGGGGCCTGCGCCGCCCGGCTTCGGGAAGTTGCACTCGATGGCGGCGATGGGCATGAGGCGCGAGCCGTCATCCATCTTCATCGTGTCGCGAATGCTGAAGACCGCGGCGTGCTTGTATTTGCCTTCACGCGGATAGAGGTCGAAATAGAAGCGGCCGAGCACCTTGCCGTTCGTGTCGGTCACCTCCATGGGCTCGACGTCCGGATGCCAGGTGGGAAGGTTCGGCGCGGGGCGGTACTTCAAGCCGAACATCTTCGAGGTGATGGCGAGGAGCCCCTCTTTGACGTTGCGGACTTCGAAGTACTGGCTGACTTCCTTCGAATCGAGACCGTATTTCGCCTTTCGAACCTGGTCCTCCAAATACAGACGATCGGAGGGCGGCAAGACGTCGTTCGGCTTTCCGCCGAGCTTCACGTGCATCGCGCGGAACTCGGCGATTTCCTGGTCGCCCTTCTTCGCGAGGTGCTTGCGCAGGCCCTCGAGGAACGTCGCGACGTTCTGCGCGCTCTTGGCCATGCGCGGCTCGGTCACGTAGTCGGCCCACGTCGAATAGCCGAGGAGCTTGGCCTTCTCGTTTCGAAGAACGAGGATCTTCTCGATCAGCGCCACGTTCTTGTCGGCGCCGCGATTGTCGAATTGCTTGTAGAGCTCGAGGGCGACCTTGCGGTTCTTCGCGTACGTGACGACCGGGAAGTAATCCGGATAGTCGGTGGTGATCTCGATTTTGCCGTTGGCCTTCGGCGTGTGCGCGGCGAGCCACTCCTTCGGCAGACCCTCGAGCTCGGCGGGCGTGGCGTCGATGGTGAGGTGCGATGCGGCGAGGTTCGAGTCGAAATCCTGACCGAGCTGCGTGAGCTGTTCGTTCAACTCGCGAAGGCGTGCCTGGCCCTTCGGATCGAGGTCGAGGCCGTTGCGCCGGAAGTCGCGAACGACCCGATCCATGAGGCGCTTCTGCGGGCCCGAGAGCTTCTCGTTACGCGCTGCGTACCGCTTGATGACGCTCGCGAGCTTGGGATCGAGCCAGAGACTCGTCTCGAGCTTGTCGATACGCGGCTCGCACGTCTTGGCGCGATCGCGCACGGTCTCGTCCGGGTGGGAGACGGCCATGAGCGACGGGAAGTCACCCGCGTTGCGCAGGGCGATCTTCGCGTGGTCGAGCTTTCCGACGGTCGACGCCCACGTGAGCTCGCTGTCGGGCTTTCCGTCGAGCGCGCGGATCTCGTCGAGCAGCGACGTTGCGCGCGCGAGGCTCTCGTCGCAGAGGCGAACGATGCCGTCGCGTGCGAGCCCTGCGTCCGCCTCGGTTCCCGGACCGGCATTCGAGCGGCCGAGTCCGACGACGACGGGATCGACGTCGAGAGGAGCGAGCGCGACAGCTGCGCTTCCCTTGGTGGCCGAGCTCGACGACGCAGGCTGAGCCGTGGTGACCGGCGGCGCCGAAGGTGCGGGTGCCTGTCCGGCGCACGAAACCGAGAGAACGGACAAGCTGGACAGACAGAAGAAGAGCGCGCTTCGCGACAGTCGGCCTTGCATGGGGCGCGAAGAATGCGCCAACGAAGCGCGTGTGCCAAGCGCCAGCGCGCTTCTCGAGCGATCTTCGAATCAGACCGAGAGCAGCGCACCTTTTGCGGGCTGTCCCGTCGCGCGGGCAATCGCATCGACGTACGTAGCGACCTGCTTCACGTAGGCGTCTTTGCGCGCCGCGAGCTCGACGTCCGTCTTGAAATCGACGACGGTCCACACGAGGTTGCCGCGGTCGTCTTTCTCGAGGAAGGCGAGGTCGACCACGCCTTCGACGAGCGAACCGTCGTCCTCGCGAACCATCACTGGCGTCTCGCGTTCGAGGCGCTCGGCGTTGCGCGCACGCACGAGAAGTGGATGCGCGAGCGCAGCGGCCACGGCATCACGGGCGCCCGCCACTTCGTCTTCCGACGCCCCGACGATCCGTCCTTGGATTCTCGCAGTATCGGCGATGCGCGCAGCGTCGTCGTCGAGCGCGATGGTGGCGAGGATGGCGTGGACGAGCACACCGAAGCGTTTGCCGTGGGGGCGTGCGCCACGTGTGGCGCTGGTGGCCTCGAACACGACCTCGGCGGCCTTCGTTTCCGGCGCGTCTTTCGCCTCGGTGACGGTGTGGACGACCACGCTCGGAACCGACGCACGTTCCACCGCCGTGCGCCGCGATTCGAGCCACGCCGCATGTTGTTCGATGCCGTCGCGCGCCGCCGTACCCTTGTCGTCGACTGCGAGGATCTTCTGCTGGCGAAGCCCGACTTCGTCTTCGCGATCGAGCCGGAGAGCACGCGGATCCCAGAAGACCACCTCGTGGTTGCCGAGCGCGGGCCGGTGCAAGCCCGGTCGAACCGAGCTCCCCGGTCCGCGCGAGGCAGTCTCCGGCCGTTCGAGGATGGTGTCTTCGCCGAACGTGGGGCACCCGGGGGCGGGTCGCGACGCGCGCCGATCGCGTTCGCTGGGGTAGAGCACGTGGCTGAGCGGCTCGAGCCAGCCGTCGGGAGAGTCGTCGCGTTCGTCACCGACGATGGGCAGGACGAGCAGCTCGCGGGCGCGCGTGGTTGCGACGTAGAGGAGGCGCACGGCCTCCTCACGATCTTGCTGGAGGAGCTCTTCGCGTCGTTCGAGGAGCTCCTTCGGAGCCGCGCCGCAGAGCGGGACCGCGAAGAGCTTTCGCTTGGCGTCGACGTAACGCGAAGGTTCCCGGAAGGTCGCATTGGCCGTGGGGTCGACGAGGATGACCACGGGGAACTCGAGGCCCTTCGCGCGATGGACGGTCATCACGCGCACGCCGTCGGTGCCTTCTTCGACGACCGGCGCTTCGTTCGCTCCGCCGCGCTCGGCGTCTTCGTCGAGGCGACCGACGAACGCGCGGAACGACGTGGCGTAGCCCTGCTCGAAGCGGCGCGCCATGTCGAGGACGCGGAGGATGTTGCCGAGCGCCTGTTCGCCCGCCGGCCAGATGGCGATGCCGGCGTGCGCGCGTGTGGCTTCGAGGAAGCGCGCGATGGTGTCGGCGATGGGGCGGCGATTGCGTCCCACGTGGAGCTGAGCGAGCACGTCGAGCGCTTGTGCGACGGGGCGCGTGAGCTCGGTGAGCTTCGTCTCGTCGCGCTTGCGCAGCGGATGGAGGTGCTTCTGCGTGTGCTTGAAGGCGAGCAGCGCGTCGTCGCCGAGGGCGAAGAAGGGGCCGTGGAGCGCGGCGTAGACGCTCATCGTGTCGTCGGGCCATTCGACGGCGCCGAGCGCGCTGCGAACGGCGATGACCTCTTCGCGCTCGTGGAAGCTCTTGCCGCCGACGAGGACGTGGGGAATGCGCCGAACTTCGAGCGAGCGAACGTACGGACGCGTGACGTCGTTGCCGAAGCTCTGGAGCCGCTTGAAAAGCAGGCAAACGTGGCGTGCTTCGAGCTTCACGGGCACATCGGAGCCGCGCTCGGTCACGGTCCAGCCGCTGACGTTGACGAGCCAATCGATGTACGCGCCGACGGCGTCGGGCAGGGACTCTTCGATCTTCCAGCTCGTGACGCGACCGAACTCCGAATACGGCCTCGGCACGGGCAGCGCGATGACGGTGGGCCGTCCGGTGGGATCGGGGCGATGGGGCGCGAGCGGTACGTACGCTGCCTGAGACCGCGCCTCGTTGGTCTTCATGAGCGGCGTGAACGCCGCGTTGACGAACTCCTGGATGGACGGTGCGCTCCGGAAGCTCGTTCGCAGATGCACCACGGTGGCGCCCTGACCCTGCAGGCGCTCCTTGATGCTCTCGTAGAGCGAAACGTCTGCGCGGCGGAAGCGGTAGATCGACTGCTTCGGATCACCGACGAGGAAGAGTTTGCCGGGGACGACGCGCGCGGCATCGGCGTCGCCCACGGACGGATCGTCGGCGGCGAGGAGGAGCAAGATCTCCGCCTGCAGCGGGTCGGTGTCCTGGAATTCGTCGACGAGGAGGTGCGTGAAGCGCTTCTGGAGCTCCTTGCGGACGGTTGCATTCTGCACGAGTAGATCGCGCGTGAGTGCGAGCAGGTCGAGGAAGTCGAGCTTTCCCGCGCGTGCTTTCAGGTCTTCGTAGGCGCGGACGACGCCGCGCTCCGCCGGGCTCTTGCCTTCGCCTTCCTCGCCCCATAGCTCGCGGAAGAGGAGCGCCGCGAGGTCGGCGTCGGCCGCGTCGAGAACGCGCGCCAGCTCGTCTTTCGCGGCGGCGCGCTCGTCGATGACGTGCTGGCGCAGGATGCCTTCGGCGCGATTGAACCACTGACCGGAGCCCTTCCAGCCCCAGCACTTGTGGCGTGCGAGCGTGCGCAAGAGCGCTTCGATGGCGTCGTAATCACGAGCTCCTTCGCGCCGGTCGATCTCGGAGACGACGCGCGAGATCTCGAGGAGGCTCTTCGTGAGCCAGCTGTCGGCAAAGCCTTTCGGCGCGTACGCGGCGAGGTTCCGGAGCTTGTCGAGGAGCGGATCGATGGCCGCGGCGCGATCGAAGTCGGGGCGCGCATACGGGGTGGGGAAGTCACGCTGGCCGATGAGCCCGAAGCCCGCCTTCTGCAGCGCGCGTCGCGGCCCGTCTTGGTCGCGCTCGCGCGTTGCGCGCCGAAGGACGCGGCCAACGCCTTCACCCGGCTCCTTGAGCGTGTCCTGGAACCATCGCGTGAAGGCCTCGTCGTAGAGGCGCTCCGACTCGCTCTCGGACGCCACTTCGAAGAGCGGGTCGACCTTCGCTTCGACGGGACGCTCGCGCAGCATGTCGGCGCAGAAGCCGTGGATCGTCCCGATGTGGGCGGCCTCGAGCTCGGCGAGCGCGCGGTTGAGGTGGGCACGCTCGCCCTCGCTGCCGGCAGCGCGCCTGGCCTTCTCGATCTCCGTGCGGAGACGAAGCTTCATCTCGCCAGCGGCCTTCTCGGTGAAGGTCACGGCCACGAGCGTGCGCAGCGTCGCGGTTCCGGTTCGGAGCAGCGAGAGGACGCGCTCGACGAGCGCCGTGGTCTTGCCGGTGCCGGCGGCCGCTTCGACGATGAGCGTCGAGGCGAGATCGTGGGCGATGCGATCGCGGGCTTCTTGGTCGACGAGGCGGGTCATCGGTGCTTCCGGAGCTCGATAAGGGGCTTCAAGCGGTCGCGCGCTTTGCGTCGTGTTCGGATCTCTTCGTACGGCCCGCAGACGGGGCGGAAGTCGCAGTAACGGCACGCGTCTTTCGCGGGCGCCGCCGGAAGGAAGCCGCCGCTGATCGCGTCGCCGACGGTGGCGGCCACGAGCTTCGCGGCCGAGCGCGCTTCGTCCGAGAGCGGAATGTCGACCTTCGTGAAATCGCCCGCACTCGTGCAGTAGTAAAGGCGCCCGCCGTCGATCTTCGCCTTCGGAAAGAGCTTCTCGATCGTGAGTGCATAGAGAACCGGCTGGAGGACCTCGCCCTTGCCGATCACCGTCTCTCCGCCCTTCGCACGGACCTTGCCGGTCTTGTGGTCGGTCGCGCGCAGCTTGCCCGAGTCGTGCTTTTCGACGAGGTCGATCGAGCCGCGCAGACGAATGCCGACGTCGAGCACGGCCGGATCGTCGGTGCTGTGCGAGTCCTGGTCGCGGCGATCTTTCAATCCGAACGAGAGCTCGAAGAAGGAGGGGGTCCAATCGGGCTCGTCGGCCATGCGCCGCAGCCATTCGCGGAGATCGGCGCGGATACCTTCGATGGCGTCGTAGAAGACGCGGTCGATCGCCGGGCTCAGGCGGTCACGCGCCTCCTCGGCGGCCTCGTCGAGCACGCCGTCGAGCATCTCGCGAGCGCGTTCGAGCCGCGCTTTGCCGACCGGCAAAAGGCCTTCGGCGTGGAGCTTCGTGAGCAGCGTGAACTGCACCTCGTGGACGAGCGAGCCGCGCGTGAGCGGATCGAGGTCTTCGATGGGCACGAGCTCTTCGCGAGGGGCCAGCTTGTGGACGGCCGAAAGGAAGAAGCGGTACGGACAGGCCGCGTAGTTCTGCAGCGCGGTGGGCGAATAGGACCTCGCCGTGAGCGCGTGCTCGCGAATCGCGGCGAGTGCCTCTTCGGGCGGTTCGACGAGACCGTCGCAGGCCTTCCACGCCTTGAGCCAGCGCCGTCCACGGAAGCGAAGCGCGCGGGCGAGATGCTCGTTCGCGTTGAGTAGGTAGTGGGCTTCGCCCACGCCCTGATCTTCCGGCTTCTTGAGGATGGCCTCGAGGAGCGCAAGATCGTGCTCGGCTTCGTCGATGGCGTCTTGCGCGCGTGCCGGAGCCGGCCAGCCGATGCGCGCCTCGACGCGCTTGGCGGCGGTCTCGGCGAGGTGCTCGAAGCCACGAAGCTCGCCTTCGGCGACGCGGAGAATTTCGAGCCCGTAGAACGACGGCGTGCGTGGACGTGCTTGTTCGACGTCGACGCGCGGGTACGAAAGCACGATGCGCCTCGACGCGGCCCCGACGGCGAGACGGAGCGCGAGACGTTCCTCTTCGGTGCGCTCGTCGTTCGTGGGGAGATCGGCGCCGACGCGGCGGCGCGCGTCGTCGAGGAGGAGCGGATCTTCGACGACCTTCTGCGGAAAGATCTTTTCGGCGAGGCCCGGGACGAACACGACGTCGAAGGCGAGGCCACGCGCCTCTTCGATCGTGGCGATGTAGACCTTGCCATAGCGCCGGCCGGTGTGAGGAACGACCAGCTGCGAGAGGCGCCCTTCGAGGACCAGGCGCACCTCGGTGATGTCGACGGGGCCGACGCGCGCCATGGGCCGGAGCTCCGCGAGGACGGAGAGCACGCGATCCGGACGGCGGATAGCGCGCGTGGCGAGGCCCTCGAGCGCGTCGAGCCAGTCGCCCCAGGTGGCCGCTCGGTGCTTGGAGGCGGGACCGCCGGGAAGCGCGGCGAGGTCTCCGACGAGCGGCACGGCGAAGCGACGGAGCGTGCCGAGCGCGCCCATGTCGCGACGTACGCCTTCGGCCAGTGTGTCTTCGCCTTTGCCTTCGTAGGCGCGAAGGTCCATCGCGAGCTTCTCGTGGAGACCCTCGAGGCGCCGCTCCCAGCGCTCCTTGCCGCCGATGACCGCGGCGTCGACGAGAAGGCGTTCCCAGTGGCGAGGGGCGCGAAGCGTTCCGAACGCCGCCGCGCGGTCTTCTTCGGCGACCGGAGGCACGGACGACGGCGGAGCCTCCTCCTCTTGTTCGTCGAGGCTTGCGGCCGACTCACCGAGGAGCGCGCCCATCGCTTCTTCGTCGGGGCGCGTCACGCGGTCGGCTGCCGGAATCGCCGCGGGCGGAGCGCCGGTCTCGTCTTCGTCGGGAACCTGGCCGAGCGAGAGGTACTCGGCGAAGCGACGTGCCGAGAGACCTTCCGCGGCGCACGCCAGGAGGGCGAGCAGCGCGCGCCCCGAAGGATCCGGCTTTCGCGTTCCTCGCGCGAAGAACACGGGGACGTTGGCGCGTCGGAAGGCTTCTTCGAGGTGCGCGCCGTACTGCGGAGCACGGAGCAGGATGGCGATCTTGTCGAGTGCGGTGCCCTTGGAGGCTTCACGCAGCGTGAGGCGCGCGATCTCGACCGCCTCGCGGCTCTCACCGGGGGCCGAAAGAACGGTGACCTCGTCGCCGTCGTCGATCGAAAGAGGCGCGTGCGTGTGCTCGCCGAAGAGACTCGCGTGCAAGCGCGTGAGCGCCGACGTCTCTTCTCCTGCGCCGTGGGGTTTCGCGATGTCGATCTCGACCTTCGGTCCGAGCGCGGCCTTGGTGAGATCGAGGGTTCGATGGTCGCCCGTGGCAATCGTCGCGAGGACCGCCGGTGCCCGCGCAGCGAGGGCGCTGACGAAATCGCGCTCGGCGCGCGTTCGCAGCGGGACGTCGACGAAGAGGACGGGCCCGATGTCGTCCGCCGAAAGGGCCGCGACGCGCTCGGTGGCGATGGCGAAGGTTCGAGCGCGATCGGCGAGTCCGGCGGTCGCGAGCTCCGATTCGTAGGCCTGCAAAAGGCGCGTCAGATCGGCGTCGTCGAGCTCGGGCGTACCGGCCAGACGAAGCTCGTTGACAGTGCGCGCGAGGGCGCGCGGCAATCCCGGCCGATCACCGATGGGGCCGAACCGTCCGAGGTTCTCTCGGTTCTCGTGGACGACGCGCGCACACGCCGCCTCGAGCGCGAGGCCGGAGACCGGAACGAGGCCTCGGGCGGCGAGCTCGGGGCGGGCGAGGGTGACCGCGAGAACGCCGAGGGTGGTCCGCTGCCAGCCGAACGAGGCGCGCTCCGGACTTGCGAGGAGGGCGCGACGAGCGATCTCCGCGGCGGCATCGGTGGATGCCCCCACGATCGTCACGTGCCGTTCGGTCCGAGATCCGAGCCACTCGGAGGCTCGCGAGAGGCGTCCTTCGGCGCTCGGGCAGAGAAGAATCCGCATACGAGAGAGAGGGCATACACGCGCTGCCCGAAGCCCGCTACCCGGACGCAACGGATCCGAGAAAAGAACGGCCAAGAGCTCGCCCCGAAACCTTCCGTCCTCGGGGGTGGCTGCCGTCCGCCAGCACCTCGCGACGGGCGTTCGGGGCCGCTTTCGTGTGGCGATTTCGAGGTGAGTGCCCTTGCCTCGGAACCACTCTCGGACCAGGATGCGCGCCGATGCGCTTGCTTCGTTTTGGGGGAATCTCGCTCGGTATTGCGCTCGCAAGCGCTCTTGCCTCGCTGTCGTGCTCGAGTTCGAGCGACGGTTCGTCGGGCTCCTCCGGCACCCGCGCGGCGAAGGTCGACGCACAGACGCTCTTCGGACCGAACGTCACCAACGTCGACATCGAAGTCGACTACGCGGCCGGGGCTGCGCCCTACGTCGGGACGGGCGGCCAGTACAAGGACGTGTGGAACCTGTTCCGCACGAACACGAACGCGCTGTTCGATGGCAAGAAGGACATCTCGTTCCCGAACACGCTCGAGGGCATGGAAAAGCTCGACGACGTGACGGCCGGAGAGTTCACGAAGAGCGACGTGCTCGCGATTGCGAAGACGCATCGTCAGGGAGCGTCGACCGCCGCTACGGCGAGCTTCTACGTGGTGTTCCTCGACGGGAAATTCAAAGACGACGCGGGCACCGTTTTGCCCGACGTGACGAGCACCGCCATCGCCGACAAGGGCGTCATTGCCATCTTCAAGCCGGCCATCACCGCCAATCCCAACTCGGCCATCGCACCGCTCGTCGAGCAGTCCGCGCTGCTCCACCAGATCGGACACGTCGTCGGCTTCGTGAACAACGGTGTGCCGCTCAACAGCGAGCACCACGACGCGGCGAACGGCGCGCACTGCACGAACAAAGCGTGCATCATGAACGTGGCCTTCGAAGGCGCCGAAGCGACCGTGAACTTCGTGGCCAAGTCGTTCACCGCACCCGATCCGGTGATCTTCGGCCAAGAGTGTCTGAGCGACGCACGCATTCTCGAGAACAAGCTTCTGCCTGAGTAAGGCGGTCGCTGCGACGCTCGTGTACGCGTGACGGGACCCGCGCGCTCGGGGACTCTGCACTAGAGTAGTGGCCCCATGGCCAAGTCGCGCGTCGCTATTCTCCGAACGAAGCCGGCCACCGTCCGCGAGGACTACCACCGCCTGATGAACCTGGCGCGGTACCAGGAGGTGGTCGACAAGTCGGCCGACACCGGCCTCAAGGTCAACATCTCCTGGCACTTCTTCTATCCGGGATCGTCGACCGTTCCCTGGCAGCTCGATGGCGTCATCCGCGCCATGGAGAAGGACGGCTACAGGAAGGATCTCATCCACGCGTGCCACAACCGCACGGTGGTGATCGATGCGCACCTCGGCGAGCGCGAGAACAAGCAAATCGACGTCGTAGAGGCGCACTGCATTCGCAACGTGCACCTCTACGAAGGCGAAGAGTGGATCGACGTCCGCGATGCCGTCGGTGATCTGACGAAGAAGTTTCTCTGCCTCAACGATGTCTTCCCGAAGGGCTTCTCGATTCCGAAGCGCTTCATCGGCGAGAACATCATCCACTTGCCGACGGTCAAGACGCACATCTTCACGACGACGACCGGCGCGATGAAAAACGCCTTCGGCGGCCTCTTGAACGAGCACCGCCACTGGACCCACCCGGTCATCCACGAAACGCTCGTGGACCTCCTGATGATCCAGAAGAAGATCTTCCGCGGCGTCTTCGCCGTGATGGACGGTACGTTCGCGGGCGATGGTCCGGGCCCGCGCTGCATGATCCCCCACGTGAAGGACGTCATCCTCGCGTCGAGCGATCAAGTGGCGATCGATGCCGTCGCCGCGAAGCTGATGGGCATGGATCCGATGCGTGATTGCAAGTTCATCCGACTCGCCCACGAGCTCGGGCTCGGTTGCGGCGACGTGCGCGACATCGAAATCGTCGGTGACGAAGATGCCGCGCGCGAGAACTGGCACTTCGACGGGCCCTTCAAGAAGATGACCTTCGCCTCGAAGAACCAGCATCGCATCTACTGGGGGCCGCTGAAGAAGCCCGTCGAGTGGTCGCTCAAGACATGGCTCGCGCCATGGGCCTACGTGGCGAGCGTCGCCTACCACGACATGTTCTGGTACCCGCGCTTCGCGAAGGAGAAGATGGCACCGGTTCTCGAGAGCCCGTGGGGACGTCTCTTCGCGAACTGGGGCAAGGTCCCTTCGAACGCGCAAGGCTTCCCCGACGTGGGGGCACCGAACCGGCAGCTCGTCGACGTCGGCGCCAAACACTTTGCCGAAGGCATGCGCCTCATCGGCATGGCCGTGACCGAGTCGCCGGAGCTCAAGGCCCGGGCGCGACGCAAGGAAGCGACTTCGTCGGCTCCGTACTGAGGTGTCGTCTCAGGGGGGCGCGTTCCGCTCGAACGTGACCGTTCGGCAGGACAAGCTCGCGTGCAGGAACACGCGCGGGAAGAGCCCTTCGTGAACGTAGGCGTCGTCGGCCACGTGATAGCCGTTCTGGCCGCCGTACAGCTGACGGAAGAAGATCGTTGCGTCTTGGTCTGCGGCCTCGAGGGCTTGCGTCGGCGGGAGCATGCGTCCACCGCTCGAGAGAAAGCCGATGTCGGGGCGCTCGAGGTAGCGCCACACGTAGCAATCACTCGCGACGACCCATCGTGGGTTCCGCTTGGCGATGTCGGTGAGGGGCTGACGGACTTCCTCGACGCCGGGCAGGGGACCACGTCGGTCGACCGGCCGATGGTCGACGCGCACGACCTTGGCCTGCGGTGGAAAACGCGGGAGATAGGTGTTGAGCCCGTGCACCTCGACCACGTCACCAGGTTGTACGTGCGAGGCGAGGAAGGCCTCCGTCTGGTAGCGCGGCTCGGCGAGCAGCGTGGCGTCGATGGTCATGCAGCGATAGAGCGCGGTGGAGAGCGCTGCGACGAGACCTGCGCGGACCAACCACGCGAGCGGTTTGACCTTGGCGAGCCAGTCGCTCGTCCAGAGCACCGCGACGCCGTATCCGCCGTAGATCGAGGCGAAGAGCATCTGCGGCAGCGTGAAACGCTCCTCGACGCGCCGCGCGACCAGGTTGAAACCCAGCGTGAAGCTCAACACGAGGAGCAGCGGAATTAGCGCGCCGACGAGGCCTCGCGCCTCCGGAGCGATGAGAAGGTCTCGTTTGTTTCGCCGGGCGACCTGGACGAGGAGCACGACGAGGCCGAGTGCGATGAAGCCGGCCAGAAACGCCGGGTAGTGCCGCTCGAAGTAGCGCGCGGTGTCGAGGAACGCGAGCCATCGGCCGGCAGCGGTCTTCGCGTACTGCGCGAAGTCCTGGCTCGCCGAGCCCGAGAGGAAGCGCACACGCGCGCGGAATCCCGTCGGGTTGAAAATGGCGCCGTCGACGAGCGCGAGGAAGCCGGCACCGATGGCGGCGGCGAGGCCCGCTTCGCGCGCGATCGTCTTGGCGCTTTTGCGCGCCCAGTCGTCGAGGACGAACCACAGCGCCAGCGCGGCAGGCGCTCCGTAGAGGAAGACCGCGTAAGCCTGATCTTTCGTCGCCACGCCGCACGCGGCGAGCAGCGCGAAGGTCCGTAGCCTGCGTGGCTCTCGGCGCACGATCGCGCGCGTCAGGGAGAGGGCGGCGAACGACGCCCAGAAGAGGGAGGGGACGTCGAGGTTCGACGTGTGGGAGTAAAACGTGAACGGCGCTCCGAGCGCCGCGAACCACGCGGTGAAAACCGCCGCGCTGCGCTCCTTCCCTCGCGGGGCGATCTCCTCGGCGATCTTCGCGAGCGCGACGACGATGCCGAGCGACATCACCAGGCTCACGACCCTCGCGGTCATGGCCATCGTCGTCATGTACGGCGGCTCGATGATCTCGTGGAGCACCCCAGCGACGGTCAATGTCGGTGCTCGCAGCACCGCGACGATCGTGACGGGGAGGGTCAGGACGGCGAGGAACGCCAGGTGAAGTGGCGGGTAGGTATAGAACTCGCCCGGCGTGAAGGTTTGGGCGAGGCCGGGGAGGAAGTCGCGCGGCGCGACCCCGTCGTTGTCCCACGCGTCGGACGCGGGCATTCCCCACCAAAGCCCGCACCCGTGCAGCAAGAGCGCGACGAACAGCGCGGCCTTGATGCCAACGGGCAGTGCCGCCGTGCGCGAAGCCGTCCAGACGGCCGCGCGCACCCAAAGCGGCGGCTTGGTCGCTCCTTCGGGCATCCGGCGGCCTATTTAGCCCGGATCGCTCGCGTGGGAACCCGAGAATCGAAAGCGGGGCCGATCCGGAGGTTGATGCGAGGGGGCTTGCGTTTTAGAGGTGGCGCGTGGGTGCCCCCGAAACGAGGATGGCAGACGAACCTCTACCTTCCAGTGGGGTCTACGCCGGCCGTCACGAGCTTTTCGAGGAAGGGACTCGCCCGGACCGAGCGGGCGCCTCGCGCGCACTGAGCACGCTCCGCGCCGACGCGTTCTGCATCGGCGCCCTTCTCTTGGCGACGCTGGCATTCGCGTTGGTCGTCGTCCGCGATTTCTCGGGGCCGCTCGTCAACGTCGACGACACGAACGCGCTCGAGCACCTCGGTTACATGATGGAGGAGCACCTGACGCTCGGCGTCTTGCCGCGCCTCCAGCTCGAGTCGACGAGGGCGATGCTCTATCCCTTCGGCACGCTCGTCGTCTTCCTGCCCTGGGGGGTCGAGCGAGACCTCGTCTACACGCTCCTCCACGGACGGTTCGGCGAGGGGCCGTGGCTGCAGCTCTATCAGGTTGCGAGCGTTGCCATCTCGTCGCTCGGTACCTATTTCCTGCTCCGTCGTGAAGAGGGCGCGTCGCGTGCGGTGCTCGTGGCGTTCGTGGGCACGTTCATGAATTTCTATGCGGTCTACAAGTTCCCGCATCACATGAACGTGACGCCGCTGCACTGGGCGCTGCTTTCGATCGTCGTCGACTTCGTGCTTTTCCGACGTCTCGTGCGCCGGCAGCGCTGGAGTGCGAGGCTCGTGCTGGCGCGCATCGTGCTGCTGCCGCTGCTGCTGGGGCTCGATATCGGCTACGTGGTGGGGTACGCGCTCCTCTCGTTCGCGGTCACCTCGATCGCGGCCATCGTTCTCGTGATTCGCGCGCGTCGCCGCGGCGAGAACCTCGTCGCGGCGGTGCTCCCGCGCGCGCCGCTGCGCGAGCTTCGCGAGCACCCCGCGACGACCATCCTGTTTGCCTCGCTGCTGGTCGTGGCGTTGTGGCTCTACTTGCCCATCGTGGCGCAGATCTTCCTCGCCACGCGGAAGTTCACGTTCTCGGGCCCCGGTGGAAGCTTCTGGGCGAGCCAGTTCCGGCTGCTCTTTCCTTATCTTCCGTTCATCGGCCCGCAGTCGAAGGCGATGGTCGCGATCTTCGGCGACGCCGAGGGCATCGGCGAGTTCTCGACAGGCTGGGCGCTGCTCGCGCTCGCCATCGTCGGTCTCCGAGGCGCCAAACGCCGTCGCGAGCTCGTGGTCTACGCGCCCATCCTTGCCGCGTTCGTCCTCTGCTTTCTCTACCACCCGCGTGCGCTGCCGACGCTTCGCCTCTTTCCTTGGTTCCAGTTCAACCGGGTCGCCGGTCGTGCAACGCTCTTTTTTCCGATCTGGTTCGCGCTCGTCGCGCTCGGCGCGCACGTGGACTTCGCGGTCGCTCGCGTCCGCGCCTGGGCGACCGCCATCGGCCTCTTCGCCGCCGTCGAGACGGTGACCGCCTACGCAGCCTTCCGCTACGACGTTTTCAGGCCCGACGCTTCGTTCTGGGCCTACATGACGGCGGTTCGTGAGGAGCCGGGTGAAGCCGTGCTCGACTGGCCGTTCTGCATCTCGGGCGGCAACGGCGTCGCCACCCAGGATCTCTGCCCGTACTACGCGCTCACGTCGACCACGTACGCCTATCGTCGCTTCCACAAGAAGGACGTCGTCGGTCTCCTGCTCTCACGCATGACCGAGGCCCAAGCGAAGCCGTTCTACGATCTCGGCTTCGCGAAGCTGTTCGCGCCAGACAATCCCGAGATTCGCACGGCACGCCGCCAGACGCGCTGCTTCGACGAGCAGGACTGGCAGACGTTCGAGACCTTCTACCGTTCGCACGACTTCGCGGGGGTGAGCCTCTATCCGGATCTCTTGCCGGAGGGCTGCGCGGAGCAGTTCACGAGCCGCTTCGGCGCGCCGTCGGCAGAGACGCGCCTCCCAGCCGAGGGCCGCGCGCTCTTCATTCCCCGCCGCCAACCGCGCTAGCGAGCGTACCGCAACCCAAGTTCTCGCTGCTTTTCAGCCTCAGCCAGGCCTGGAACACACGCGCCGAGCGAACCTCGTCGTCACGCCGCCCTGCCGACCCCAGCATTCCGACCGAGCACGCCGGCCCAGCGAGGGGAGCCCGCCGAGAGAAGGGACCGCACGCGTTGGCGGACGTGCCGCGGGCCCGCTGCTCGCCGAGATCGCGGTCGAGGTACAGCCGCGAGCACCGTACTCGCGGAGATCGCGGTTCCAGCAACACCCGCTGGGGCGCCGAGATCGCGGTCGAGGTACAGCCGCGAGCACCGTACTCGCGGAGATCGCGGTTCCAGCAACACCCGCTGGCGCGCGAGGGGAGAGCTCGAGAGGGGGAGGCGCAGCTCCCCCTCTCGAACGTTAACCAAGCGTCCCCGGCAAGATTCGAACTTGCGACCTGCGGCTTAGGAAACCGCTGCTCTATCCAGCTGAGCTACGAGGACGACGTTTCGGCGTTCTCTTCCTAGCGGACGTGCGGCTAAGCCTCAATCTCGTTCTTGGGGCCGTGACGGCTCCTCGCTCGCTCGGCCGGGTAACGGGGCAGTCACGGCTTTTCGCTCGCTGGGCCGGCATGGGGCGGAACGCGTGGTTCGAGCGGAGCGAAGTGGACGTTGAGGAGCGCGCGGGGTGGGGTGGCGAACCGCACTCCACGACGATGCACGCGAGGAGCGGAGCCGATTGAATGAATCGCTGCCGGCGCCGAACGGACAGGTGCGTTGCCTCATTCGCAGTTCGTGCGCTTCGGTGAGTTGGCTTGACGGGGGGGCGGGGCAGGGAGAGGGTGGCGGCAGGGAAACAGATGGCGCAGCTGCATTTGCACACCTATTGGCGATCGTCTTCGGCGTACCGGGTGCGTATCGCGCTCAACTACAAGGGCCTCGCGTACGACCAGACGTTCGTGAACCTGCTCGAGAACGAGCAGCGCAAGCCCGAATACGTGGCGACCAGCCCGTTGGGCCACGTGCCCACCCTCACCATCGACGGGACGCCCTACGTCGAGTCCGTCGCCATCATCGAGCTGCTCGAGGAGCTCCATCCCACGCCCGCGCTCTTGCCGAAGAAGGCCGAGGATCGCGCGAACGTGCGCGCGCTCGTGCAGGTCATCAACGCTGGAACGCAGCCGCTGCAGAACCCCGTCGTGCTCGAGCAGCTCGGCCCGGACAAAGATCGCCGTGTCGAGTGGATGAAGCACTTCATGGCGCGAGGACTCGGCGCGTTCGAGGCGCTCGTGAAGCGTCACGAGGAGGCCTCGGGGGCTCAGGGGCCCTTCGCCTATGGCGACACCTTCACCATGGCCGACGCCTACCTCGTTCCGCAGGTGTTCGGCGCTCGGCGGTTCGGTGTCGACTTGTCCGCGTTTCCCCGCGTCGTTCGCGCGGAAAAAGCTGCGCTCGAGCTTCCGTTCGTGGCCGCCGCCCGCCCCGAAGTGCAGCCCGACGCCAAGCCCTGAACGGCTTCGGCTGAGTTATGCTCGCGCCGTGGCCTCTCTGACCGGGCATCGCTCGCAGCGTGCCGGGCGCGTGCTCGTTCGTACGATTGCGCTGCTGGCCACGATTGCCTTCGTCGCGTGGTCCGCGCCGTCGTTCGCCGGGCCCCTGAAGACGTGGGGCGACGACACCCCCGATCCGGCACCTACCGAGACCTCGCCGCCTTCCGTTCCGCCGCCGCCACCACCTCCGTCGTCTGCGACGAGTGACTCCGCAGATACGTCGAACGGCGAGGAAGCGAGTGAGAGTGCCCCCAGCATCGTTCGCGCGCCCGGCAAAGTCGGGCTTCGCTACACGCTCGAAGGCATCGAGGTCCGAGGCAACACCTCGACGCTCGCGCGTGTCGTGCTTCGCTTCGTGCCGTTTCGCGCAGGCGACTCGCTCGACGTCGACGACAAGGAGCTGCTCCTCACCCGCTTCCGTCTGCTCGGGACGGGCTACTTTCGCGACGTTCAGCTCTCGCTGAGGCGCGGCACCAAACGCGGATACGTCGTTCTTGTCGTCAACGTCGTCGAGCGCAACACGATCGTCGTCAACGATCTCTGGCTCGGCCTCTCCGCCGACGCCGAGCCGGACGGCAAGGCCAGACCTCTCACTGCCTACGGCGGCCTCGACGTCTCCGAGTTGAACCTCGCCGGAACCGGTGTCGCGCTCGGCGGAGCGATCGCGCTCGCCGATGGTCAGCTCGCGTTGCGCTCGCGCATCAGCGATCCGCAGTTTCTCAAGTCCTCGTGGTCGGCCGAGGCTCAACTTCTCTACAACAACGCCAAGGACTTCTTCGGCAATCGCGACGTCCTCGTCGACGATCCCACGCAAACCACCTCGCAGGATTTCGCCGTCGTCTCCTACCGCCGCTTCGGCGGTCTCGTCGGAGCCGGCCACGAGGTGGGCAGCGTGGCCACGCGTGTGTTCTTCGACTACCGGCTCGAGAAGATCGACGCGACCATTCCGCTCGCCGCGAGCCACAAGCGCGGGCTCGACGTCGAACCCATCGATTTCTACCTGATTCCAGGGTCGAGCGTGCTCTCGACCATCAGCGCCACGCTCGTCCACGACACGCGAGACGAGCCGTTTCTTCCCAAGCGCGGTTGGTACTTGCTGGGGCTCGCCGAGGCATCGCTCACGCCGCTCGGCAGCAACTATCCGTATACCAAGCTCGTCCTTCGCGGATCGCGTTGGATACCTTTGCCCTGGGACCACGTCTTACGAATCGAAGGGATCTTCGGCAGCGTGTTCGGGCAGGCGCCCCTCTTCGAGAAGTTCTACGTCGGCGACTACACCGACCTCAGGCCGCATCGCGCCCTCGACCTGGCGTTCGACCGGCGCGCCGCACCGAACTTCTTCGACACGTCGATCGTCGAAGTTCGCTACGGCGACTACGCCGCACGGCTGAACACCGAGTACCGCATCCCGCTCTATCGGGGTCGCAAGAGCATCTACGGCGTCGACCTCTTCGGCTCCGTGGGCGTCTACTCCGTCGCGAACGCGCGCGACTTCACGCAGCCCGCGCGCGGCTACGCCGGCCTCAGCAAGCTGCCGATCGACCTGACGTTCAACTTCGGCATGCGCGCCGACACCGCCGTCGGCGGTTTTGCGATCGGACTCTCCAACCTCATCGGCTTCATTCCGATCCGTTCGGAGGGACAGTGAGAAGCCGCGTCCGCGTGCTGCTCTTGTTCTGCGTGGCGCTGGCGTTCGCCTTCGTCTCGCCGATGGGCCTGGCGCGCGCCGAGGATCCCCCGCAGCAGCAGCTCCCGAAGCGCCAGGCGAACTTCACGTGGCAAAAGACCGAGAAGGGCGCGTCGCTCCTGCTCGCCAGCTTCTCGTATCGCGATGTCGTGGATTCCACCATCGCCGAGAAGCTCGCCAGCGGCTTGCCGACGGTCATCGCGCTTCGTGCGTACGTGCTTCGCGAAGGGGAGGCGAACCCCGTCGCGCTCGCCGTCCGCACGTGTCGCGTCGTCTACGATCTCTGGGATGAGGTCTATCGCGTGAACATCTCCGGCCCCGGAGGCACGCAGGATCTTGCAGCGATGAACCTCGAGGGCGTCCTTCGCCAATGCACCGACGTGCGTGATCTCGTGGTGACCAACCGCGCGCTTCTCGCACCCGCACAGGCGCACTTCATCGGCGCGATCGTCGAAGTGAACCCCATCAGTCCGGGCATGCTCGATCAAATGCGGCGTTGGGTGTCGCGTCCTGCGGGGTCGACGGGCATCGGCCCTGGCGATGCGCTCTTCGGATCGTTCGTCGGTCTCTTCGTTCGCCAGATTGGCACCGCCGCACGAACGCTCCGATTCCGCACGCAGTCGTTCACTCCATGACACGCTGAGCGACCACCCGATCGAAGCGTTCTGGCCCTGGCCGCCATGGTTGGCTAAGCTCCGCGTCGATGGCGCGCCGGATTCCTTCGCTCGCTCTCGCCCTCGTCGGTGTCCTCGGCTTCTCGCTGTTTACAGCGAGCGGAGCCACCCCCGCGGTGCCTGCACCGTCACCGCCGTCGTCCTCGTCGTCGTTGCCGTCCGCGCGTTCACCAGCGCCGAAGATCACGAGGGTGCACGTCAAGAAGAGCGCGCGCACGATGGATCTCTACGCTGGCGACACGCTCGTGAAGAGCTTCAGCGTCGCCGTCGGTCGCGGTGGCGCCGGCCACAAGAAGATGGAGGGCGACAACGTGACCCCCGTCGGGCACTACCGCGTCGTCACCCGGGTGCCTTCGCACCTCCGAATCTTCATGCGCCTCGACTATCCGAACGCCGACGACCGCGCCCGCTTCGAGGACATGAAGAAGCGCGGCGCGGTGCCGAAAAACGCCACGATCGGCAGCGAGATCGGCATCCACGGCGAGCCGCCCGAGGCCAAGCCCTTCAAGAAGAGCGACTACCAGAGCCATGGCTGCGTCGTCCTCGAAGACGCTGAGATCGATCAGGTGGCGCGCATGGTCCCCGACGGCGCTGCGGTCGACATCGAAGACTGAATCACGGGCAGGCGGGCGTCACGTCGATGCCTGCGAAGAACTCGTTCTTCAGGGCCTCCCAAGCGCGAGCGTTCTCTTTCGGACCGCACTTGAACGGCTTGCTCTTGGATGGCAGGCCGCGCATCGCCGCACGCTCTTCGCGGTAGTAGCGAAGCGCGAGCTCGGCGGCGTACTCGCCGACGCCATTGCCCGGTTGGAACGCATAGTACGTTCCGCCTCGCACGAGCGTGTCGCCGGGCGAATAGGCGGCAAGGCACGCCGTCGACGCTCCACACTTCTTCACGACCGCGTCGTAGACCTCCCCCAGCGCGCGTGCGGACCAATTGTCACCGTGTCCGTGGTCGGCATCGTTGAGATGGAAGATCTCGTGGAACATGGTCTCCCGAACGGCGTCTTCGGAGAGCATCAGCGTTCCGACGAGGTTGTAGGCCACGGTCCAATCGTGCGCGTAGGCGCTCGGCGTGCGCTTCTCGACGGAGCGCATGAAGCGCAGCGTGATGGGACGGAAGCGGTACCGAGGCGCGCCCTCGAGGCGCCCGAAGCTCGTCGGGCTCGATCGATCCAGCTGCTGGAAGAAGTCGTCGAAGTCCTTCATCGTGGCAACCACCCATTCGAGGTGCTTGCGCTCTTTGCCCGCGGGAACGGCCGGCTCGATGCGGATTGTCCCTCGGTAGCCGCCGTTCATGACGTGCGCTTCCTCCACGCCGGCCACGGTTCCGAAGCGGGTGTAGAGCTCGTGCGCGAGCCCCGCGGCCTTCGCATCCCCCGCGAAGCGACGATCGTAGAGGCAGCGAATCCGGGCCTCTCCGGCGAGGCTCGCCGGACACGCGGCATCGATCGACGACGAGTCATTTCGGTCCGCGAAGAGAACGTTGCGAACTTCGTCATAGGTCGGCGCCGTCGGCGACACAGGGGCGGGGGCGGCAGGCGCCGCGTCGACCTCTCCAGCCTCCACCTGCGTTGGCGGTGCGGTCGCGTCCGGCCGTACGTCCGAGTACGACGCTTGCGGTCGTGACGTGCATGCGGCGAGCGCGATCGACAGGGCGAGGGAGATTCGTCGTGCTGAGCCGGCGCTCATCGCCGCATCGTAGCGCGTCGCGTCGTGCTCGACGGACCGAACACGCGTAAGCTCGAGGGCGTCATGGTTGCCGTTTCGAACGCCGATCGCGTCGTCTTTCCCGAAGTCGGCCGGACGAAAGGGGAGGTCGTTTCGTACTACGAGCGCATCGCGCCACGTCTCCTCGTCCACGCCACAGGGCGGCCGCTGTCGATCCGGCGCTTTCCGAAGGGCCTCGCCGGCGCGGGCTTTTTCCAGAAGAACGTGCCGGATCACTACCCGGCGTCCATCGAGCGCTTCACCGTTTCACGCAGCCCGCGCAGCAACGGTTCCTCGCGTGCTCGCGCGAAAAAGGACGCGAAGCCCGCCGACGTGACGATCTATCCGCTCGTGAGCGAGCCCGAACATCTCGCCTATCTCGCGAACCAGGGCGCCATCGAGCTGCATGTGACCACCTCGCGCGCCGCCGATCTCCTGCACCCCGATCGGATCGTCATCGACCTCGATCCGCCGAAAGGCGCGCTCGCACTCGTACGCAAGGCGGCGCTGATCGCGCGCGATGCCCTGGGTGAGTTCGGGCTCGATAGCATCCCGGTGGCGACGGGATCGAAGGGCTATCACGTGGTGGCTCCCATCGTGCCGTCGGTCGATCTCGAGACGCTGGGCCTCGCGCTCCAGAAATTCGGCGCGCTCGTCGCTGCCAAGTTTCCCGACGAGCTGACGACGGCGTTTCGCATCGCCGAACGTGGCAAGCGCGTGTTCGTCGACTGGCTTCGCAACCGCCCGCTCGCCACGGTCGTGTCGCCCTATTCGCTGAGAGCCACCCCGCGCGCCAGCGTGGCCACGCCGTTCGCGTGGTCGGAGCTCGAGGTGGTCGCCCCCGACACGTTTACCATCGATGATCTCGACCGCCTGCTCGAGCGCGGCGATCCCCTCGCCGCACTCGCAGAGACCCCGGGAGACGCCAGCTTCTTCGTGTCGAAGGTGGACGATGCCTTCGACGCCTCAGGCCTGGTGCTGGAGCCGTTCGACCGGTTCCGCTCGTGATTCGTGTGCCGCGCGTGCGTGTGTGAGCACTTCGTCGACCGACCACTGATCGTCGACGTACGCGCCGTACTTCGAGGCGACCACGCGTCCATCGCGACCGACGAGAAAGTCGGCCGGCAGGCCATACCTGCCCCCTTCGGGATTGGGTGACGGCGCCGAGGCTCGCTTTCGGAGCATGGCCACGACGAAGAAGGCGATCGCCCGCAGAATGGGCCAGTAGGCGCGCGGATCGAGCAGGGCACGAGGCGACGCGCCGACACCGAACTCCGCGTAGAGGCGCTTTCGAGGATCGGCGATCACGTCGAACGGCAAGCGGCTCGCATGCGCGTAGAGCTCCTCCGCGCTCGAGTGGAAGACCACGACCTCACGCACGTTCGCGGCCTTCAGATCGTCGACGCGGCGAACGAACGACTGCAGATGGAGATGGCACACGGGGCAGCCGGCGAAGCGCCGGAACTGCAGGTGAACGAGCTTGCCGTCGTCGGGCACGGTCACCTTCACCCCTTGCAGATTCACGAGCTCCCGTTTGGCGACGATGGCGCCGTCTTCGAGTCGAGCTTCGGGCATGACGCATCCTTTCCGTGGCGGGAGCGGGCCCGCACGGCTCGTAAGGGTACAGTGTACGCGTACCAGCATTGAGCGTACGGTGTACTCTGTCAAGGCCATGCCCCGACCTCGGTCCCTCACGCTCGACGCCATCGCCGCGGCTGCGCTCGAGCTCGTCGATCGCGAGGGGCTTCCGGCACTCTCGATGCGTGCCGTCGCCTCGGAGCTCGGTGTTGGAGCGATGTCCCTCTACCGCTACGTGGAGGACCGCGGCCAGCTCGAGGCGCTCATGGTCGAACGCGTGCTCGGAGCCATCGACGTCTCGATTCCACGCGCGGCGAGTGGATGGCGAGCGAGCGTCGTCGTGCTCGTCGACCGCGCGCGCGACGCGATCGCGGACCACCCGGCGATCGTCCCCTTGCTCCTCGCGCATCGGCACACGTCGAAGAGCTCGCGGTCGTGGGGCGAGGCCGTTCTCGGCGTGCTCCACGACGCCGGCTTCTCGGTCGATGCGCGCGTTATCGGCTTTCGGAGTCTTCTCAGCTACGTGCTCGGCGCCGTGCAGGTCGAGCACTTCGGCTCCCTCGGTGGGGAAGGCACGGCCGCACTCGCCGAGCCGTCGGAAGAATTCCCTCGGCTCGCCGAGACAGCGCGGCAGGCTCGGAAGATCTCCGTCGAGCGCGAGTTCCACCAAGGGCTCGCCGTCGTTCTCGACGGCCTCGAGCGCCTTCGCGCCTCGCAAGGACCGACGAAAGCGAAGCGAGACTAGGACGCCAGCGTTTCGTCGCGGGTGCTGTCCCGCAGCGCACGCACGACGCGCTGCGCTTCGTTCGTCGGACAGCCGAGCCAGGTGGCCAGCGTGCCTGGCGGAACATCCTCGATCGTGAGGCGCGCGTACACGCGTTCGGCGACATCGGCACGGACAGCGCGGCCCGCGAACACAGGATGGCCGATGGCGAGGAGCGCTCGCCTGTCCGCGCCCTTGCCGACGGCCATCGACACGGCGCCGCCGCGCGGAGGCTCGAGCCGCGCCGTTCCGTAGTACACCGACGCGAACGCCACGCGCATGGCCAGCGCTCGCGGCTTTAGAGCCGCGCCCACGTAGACGAGGCAGTCGCCGAGATGCAGGCCGGCTTTTTCGAGCTCGGCGCGCTCGCCTTCGGTGAGGCGCTCCGTCAGGTCGCGAACGTCACGTGTGAAGGCGGTGCCGAGCCCTTGCTCGAGGCGATGCACGAGCCCTCGCACGGTGGCCGACGCGCTTGCCGTCCCGAGCTCGCGCAGCGGCCCCAGCAGGTCGCCAGCGAAGTCGCGCGCGCTCGCCACGAGGCGTCGCACGAGTCGACTCTGTGCGCCTGCGCCCAAGGTGCCGACGCCGAGGTCGCTCGCATCGGCGAGGCGCACGTCGGGCATCGCGATCGATGCTCCGCGCACGATGGCCGCGAGTCGCTTGCCGCTTGGTCCGTGAACGATGCGTCCTTGCCCATCGAGCTGGAAAGCGTCGGGCGCCGCCGCGGTCACGTCCTCTACCCACGAAGGCCCTTCGAGCAGTGACGATGAGCTCGCCGGCGCCGGAGCCAGCGCCGATCGGAGGGCGGCCAGGCCGGCGAACGGATGGCTCTTGTCGAGCGCGAGCGGCCTGTCTTCGAGCACCGGCTTGCTCTCGGGCGGGCGAGGCCGTGCGCGCCGGCCTGGCTTGCCCTTCTTCGCGTCGACGAAGCGCATGACGAGGCGCTGGTGGAGCGCGTCGCTCAGGCGATCCTCGAGGGCTCGCGTCTGCTCCTGCCAGAGCTCGGGCGAACGCAGCCAGTTCGAGCGATTCGACACGTAGGTGAAGACACGCGTGGCGGAGATGCGCGCGACGAGCGTCTCGACTTCACCCTCGTCGCGTCCGATGGCGCGCACCCGGCGATCCATCCAGTCGTCGTCGAGCGCGCCGCGACGTGCGAGCTCCACGAAGAGCTCCTCCAGGAAGTCGACGTGGACTTCGAAGAGGAGCTTTCGGAAGTCGGGCACGGTGCAGACGTCCCAGAGGAGGCGCACCCGCTCCTCGTTCGTGCATAGTGCACGGATTGCTTCACGTTCGGAGAGTCGAAGCAGGGCGTCGAAGTCCTCGGCGTCGGCGGCAGGCGCGAGCACGGCGCGCGTGGGCTTTTTGCAAAGCGAATGGCGGAGCGCCTCGAGCGAAGCGAAATCGAGGTCGTCGTTTCGGTAGCGAACGCGGCGGAGTGAAGCGAAACGGTGGCTCTCGATGGCCATCGTCACCGAGTTCGGTAGCTCGTGCGGCGTGAGCGTGCCGAACGTCCCGTTCTCGATCCAGCGCCCCGCGCGCCCGGCGATCTGGGCGAGCTCGGTCTCGTCGACGTCGCGGACGTCCCTCCCGTCGAACTTGCGTGTCGCGGCGAATGCGACGTGCCGCACGTCGAGGTTGAGGCCCATGCCGATGGCATCGGTCGCGACGAGGTAGTCGACCTCGCCGGCCTGGAACATGGCCACCTGCGCGTTGCGGGTGCGTGGGGATAGCGCTCCGGTGACCACCGCCGCGCCGCCGCGTCGGGCGCGCAGGCGCTCGGCGAGCTCGTAGACGTGGGGCATGGAGAAGGCGACGACCGCGCTCCGCTCGGGGAGCCTCGAGAGAGGCGTGGGGGGCGCGCTCGTGAGCAGCGAGAGGCGCGGGTGGGAGGCGATCTTCGCGGTGGGCACGAGCTCGCGCAGAACCTTGCCGATGGTCTCCGAGCCGAGAAACCAGGTCTCCTTCGTTCCTCGCGCCGAGAGCAAGCGCGACGTGAAGACGTGTCCGCGCTGGTCGTGCGCCGCGAGTTGGATTTCGTCGACGGCCAGGAAGGCCACCTCTCGGTCAACGGGCATGGCTTCGACGGTCGCGACCCAGTACGAAGGCCGAGGCGGGATGCGCTGCTCCTCGCCGGTGATCAGCGCGACCTTCGACTCTCCCACACGCGCGCTGATCTTGTCGTAGACCTCGCGCGCGAGCAGCCGCAGGGGCAAGCCGATCATGCCCGATTCGTGCTCGAGCATCCGCTCGATGGCGCGGTACGTCTTGCCCGTGTTCGTAGGGCCGAGCAGCGCCGTGATTGCGCTCGCGTCGGGCATGCAGAACTGCCTTAGCGCACCCGTGGCGTTCGGACTAGGATCCGCGGACAAGTCTCCCGATGCTTCCCGCGGTCGTCACCGAAAAGCTCGACGTTCTGCCCACTGCCCCTGGCGTCTACCTCTTCAAGGACAAGAAGGGGGTCGTGGTCTACGTGGGCAAGGCCAAGAGCCTGCGCTCGCGCGTCCGCAGCTATTTCCAAGAGGGGTCGAGCGACAACCGCTACTTCATCCCGATCCTGCTCCGCACGATCGGTGACCTCGACACGATCGTGGCCGGCTCCGAGAAGGAAGCGACGATCCTCGAGAACAACCTCATCAAGGAGCATCGCCCTCGGTACAACGTCAAGCTTCGCGACGACAAAGATTACATCTCGCTGAAGCTCGACCCCACCGACGAATGGCCTCGCCTGTGGGTCGTCCGCCGGCCCACGCTCAAGCCGGGCGACAAGGCGCGCTACTTCGGTCCGTACCATTCGGCGACGGCGGCGCGGCGCACGCTCCACCTCGTCAACAAGCACTTCCAGCTGCGAACGTGCACCGACACCGAGATGAAGAGCCGCAAGCGCCCGTGCTTGCAGCATCAGATCAAGCGGTGCCCGGCGCCCTGCGTGCTCGACGTCGAGAGGCGTTGGTACGAGGAGCAAGTGCGCGCGGTCGCCATGTTCCTCGACGGCCGACACGACGAGCTCTCCGACGAGCTCGATAACCGCATGCGCGACGCGGCGAGGGCCATGCATTTCGAGCTGGCGGCGGTCTATCGCGACCAGCTCGCGGCCATCGAGAAGGTGCGTGAAGAGCAGCGTGTCGTCGCTGTCGACGATGTCGATCGTGACGTGCTCGGCTTGCATCGCGAAGGCGATCTCGTGGAGCTCGCCCTCTTGCACGTGCGACGCGGCAAGCTGGCCGACGTCGCGACCTTCTCGGTGAAGGGCGCCGAGGTCCCCGACGAAGAGGTCGTCGCAGCGTTCCTCGCTCAGCATTACCTTCCGGGGCTTTCCTCGGACGACGGCTCGGACGTCGACGCCGACACGGCGCTGCCGATTCCGAACGAGATCATCGTGCCGATCGTTCCGGACGCGGCAACCGGTATTTCCGATTGGTTGTCGGAGCGCGCGGGGCACAAAGTTGCGCTCGTCCACCCGCAGCGCGGGCAGCGCGTGGACTTGCTCGCTCTCGCCAACGACAACGCGCGTCACGCGTTCTCCGAGAAGCGGCGCGCGAGCGACGACGTGCAGGAGCGCCTGACCCAGCTCAAGGAGCGCCTCCGCCTTCCCACCGTGCCGCGCCGCATCGAGTGTTGCGACATCTCCCATCTCGGCGGCAAAGACACGGTCGGGGCCATCGTCGCGCTGCTCGACGGTGAGCCGGACAAGAAGCGCTATCGCACGTTCCACGTTCACGGCGACGGCGCTGCGCCCAAGACCACCGACGCCGCGCCCGCGCCCGGAGGGGAAGGGGAGGGCGAGGGCGAAGGGATGGGATCGCTCGCGGGCGACGACTACCGCGCCATGTACGAGGTGCTCGCGCGCCGGTTCCGACGAGGTCTTCGCAAGCAAGAGTCTCGGGCCATGGCCATCGCCGAAGGCGAGGCGGAACAGGACGACGACAAGCCGACCTCGGTGAAGGATCTCGCCGCCAAAGTGGAAGGTGACGAGGAGGGAGGCGAGTGGGACCTCCCCGACCTCTTCGTCGTCGACGGTGGCAAAGGCCAGCTCGCCGTCGCCCTCGCGGCCGCGCGCGATCTAGGCATCCACGAGCTTCCGATCGTCGCGCTCGCCAAGGAGAAGGAGAACGTGCTCGGCGACACCCTCGTCGACCGCGTGTACCTGCCGGGGCAGAAGAATCCCATCCCCCTTCGTAGCCACTCGGCGTCGATGTTCTTCCTCGCTCGCGCCCGCGACGAAGCCCACCGCTTCTCGAATCGTCAGCGCGAGAAGCTCGGCAAGCGCAAGCGTTTCAAGTCGGCCCTCGACGACGTGGCGGGCATCGGCCCGAACACGAAGAAGCTCCTCCTTCGTCACCTCGGCAGCCTCAAGGCGATCAAAGCCGCCGACGATGCCACGCTGCTCGCCGTCCCCGGCGTGACCGCGCGGCACGTGAAGGCCCTGCGACGTGTCTACCCCGCGCCGACACCCGCGCCGGCTCCCGTGCAGCCGTCCGCGGTGATCGAGACGAAGTCGCCGACGTCCTGATCACTTCTCGACGTCGTTCGAGACGGATGTCCGCTTAGGCGGCCATTCGACGTACGAGACCGAACGAACGAGCGACGAGGCATCGCGTGCACGCCCGTGCGCGTGCGAAGCCCATCGCATCGCGTCTTCGGTTCCGAGGAGGAATCATGATCCGCCGCTTTTCATGGGCGCGTGCGAAGTCGCGCGCGCTTGCCGGTGCGCTTGTGCTTGCAGGGACGACTTCGCTGACGACTGCGTGTCTGCGTCGTGACGTCGTTTCGATGGAGCCGACGACGAAGACGTCGTTCACCACGCAGGTTCCACAGCCCGCCGTCGACAAGGTCGACCTCATCGTGATGGTCGACAACTCGGCGTCGATGGCCGACAAGCAACGGATCCTCGCCGACGCGCTTCCGGACTTGCTCAACGGTCTCGTGAGACCGAAGTGCGTCGACAAGAAGACGCGCGCCCGGACGGACGTCGACGCCGATCCACTTAAGCCCGAAGGTCAGCAGTGCCCTGCCGGGACCGAGCCTGCGTTCCCTCCGATCACCGACATGCACATCGGTGTGCTTTCTTCGTCGCTCGGAGGCATGGGCACGGAGAACTGCAAGCCCGGGGCTAAGGGTCACCCCGACGATCACGGTCATCTTCTCGCACGCGGAGCGAATGGCCCGGACGTGGCGCAGGCCGGCGACCTTCATTTCCTCGCGTGGTACCCCGACGTCCCCGAGAACCAGGACAAGACGCGCCATCCCGACCCGCCGGTACCCAAGACGACGAGTCTCGACGCGCTGGGCACGGCGTTTCGCGACCTCATCGTCGGCGTAGGGCAGGACGGCTGCGGGCTCGAGGCGCAGCTCGAGAGCGTCTACCACTTCCTCGTGCAGCCCGATCCGTGGACCACCGTCACGGTCGACCCGACGACGCTTAGGGCGTCGTACGGGACCGACATCGATCAAGAGCTCTTGCGCCAGCGCGCGGCCTTTCTGCGACCCGACTCGCTCGTGGCTGTCATCGTGCTGAGCGACGAAGACGATTCGACCGTCGACCCGCTCTCGTTCGGCGCCTCCGGGTGGTACTTCGAGCAAGATCGACCGATGTCACGCGGGACGAGCGCCTGCGCAACGGACGCGGCCTCGCCGGCGTGCCGTTCGTGTCACTGCGAGCCTGCCGACAGCGCAACGTGCGTCCAGGTGCAGAAGGATCCGGAGTGCGCGAAGGGCGAGTACTCCGAAAAGGAAGACCCCCTCAACGTGCGCTTCGCCCGCATGAAGCAAAGGTTCGGTGTCGACCCGCAGTACCCGATTGCGCGTTACGTCGATGCCTTCACGAAGTCCCGCGTGCCGCGCCGTGATGCCGAACACGTGAATGGCTCGTATGCGGTCGGACGGGGGGAGTGCACGAATCCGCTCTTCGCAGCGCGCCTGCCCGTGCCGGGTGAAGATTTTTGCAAGCTCCCGCTCGGGCCGCGTACGAAAGACCTCGTCTACTTTGCCGTCATCGGAGGTGTGCCCAACGGGCTGCTCGGTGGCGACAAGCTCGACTGGACACCGATCCTCGGCCGCGATCCGTTTCAATGGGACGAGACCGGCATCGATCCGCACATGATCCCCTCGACCACCCCGCGTCCCGGTCTGCCGGGGCCTGGGTCGGCGGACGACGCCGATCCCGTGAACGGTCGCGAGTGGACGACCGCGGGAGGAGATTTGCAGTTTGCATGTACCTTCCCCCTTTACGAGCGGACGGCCGACGGGGGGGTGCAGCCAGTCGAACGTGCGTGCGACGGCAAGGAGTCGTGCGATTGCGATGGCACGAAGGACGTGCCTCTCTGTTCGCCGACGAATCGCAAGGTCCAAGTGCGAGGCAAGGCGTATCCCACGCGTCGCGAGCTGATGGTGGCGCGCGAGCTCAAAGACCAGGCGGTCGTCGCTTCGCTCTGTCCGGAGCAGCTCACGGAGCCCAACAAGGAAAACTACGGCTACCGGCCTGCGGCGCGATCCATCGTCAACCGGCTCGAGCGCAGCCTTTTGGGCTCGTGTCTGCCGCGTCCTCTCGTGAACGACGGTGACGGCACTCCGTGTCTGACGCTCGCCGTGCTTCCCAACGAAGGACCCGACACGGACTGCCAGCGCCTCTACGAACTCGGCAATCCTCCCGCCGATCTCCTCGATCGGCTCCGAAAGAATCTCGTCGCCGAAGAAGGCGAAGCCGCGGGCCGTCTCCCGATCTGTCTGATCCCGGAGGTGATTCCTCCGGAGGGCGAGACGTGTCGCGACGAGGCGACGAAGATGGGGTTCTGCTACTCGCATGATCAGGACGGCTTCGGCTGTGCGGACGCCCTCGTCTTCACGAAGCCGACCCGCCGGCTCGGCGGCGCCCGGTTCCTGCTCCAGTGCATACAGGTAGGTGACTCTCGGTAATTCCACCGACGCGGAAAGGGGTATCGCCAACTCGTGCCGGCCGTTGCCAACTCAATTGGCAGCGGCCGACGCCGATTTTCGACCCGGATTGCGAATCGAGCCTAGGTTTTCCCTGCTGGAGCTAACGGTACGAAGCCTGCAACGACGACGCGCAAGCTTTCCCGCCACCCTCCCACCAAGTTGGCAGGTCCTTGACCTGCACGTTGACACCCTGGTGTCGCGTTCGATAGGTAGGAGGGGCATTTCGGGCGATACGCGGGATTCGCGAACGAACGCGAACGGATGAACGCCAAGGAGCACGCGCGATGAAGTGGATTAACCGGGTCGGCAAATGGGTCGCCGTCGGTTCGGCTTTGACGGCGATGGGAGCAGGTGGCGCCGGCTGCCTCACTCGCCCCGTCGGGTCGGATCCGCCGACCACGAAGGTCAACTTCACCTCGACGATCTCGCAGCAGCAAGTCGACAAGGTCGACCTTCTGTTCGCGATCGACAACTCGGCGTCGATGGGTGACAAGCAGGAGATCCTCAAGGACGCTGTTCCGCAGCTCCTGAACGGCCTCCTCAGGCCCTACTGCGTCGACCAGAACAGCGCCCATGTGAAGGACGAAAAGACCGGGAAGGACGCCGTCGCCGATCCGAACAGCAGCAAGGAACTCAAGTTCGGCTGCCCTGCAGGCACGGAGCCGGAGTTCAAGCCGGTGACCGATATGCACATCGGCATCGTCTCGTCGTCGCTCGGCACCATGGGTGGTGACGTGTGTCCCGAAGGTGGGCGCAACAACGACAAGGCCCACCTGCTCAACTACGTGGACGGCGGTGCGGTGCCGGTCACCCCGAACAACTTCCTCGCGTGGTACCCGAGCAACGAGGAGAACGCGGACAAGGTCCGTCACCCCGATCCCGCGGTCGCCGTCCCCGACTTCGGCGCGCTTCAGGAGTCGTTCCAGAAGCTCGTCGTTGGTGTCGCGCAGAACGGTTGCGGTCTCGAAGCGCAGCTCGAGAGCGTCTACCGCTTCCTCATCCAGCCGGATCCGTGGGAGTCCGTCACCGTGGCCGGCGGTAGCGCGGTGCTCAACGGCATCGACACGACGGTCCTGGCGCAGCGCCGCGACTTCCTCCGCCCCGACTCGCTCGTCGCGATCGTCATGCTGACCGACGAGGACGACTCCTCCGCCGACCCGCTCTCGGTCGGCGGTCAGGGCTGGGCGTTCATGAATCAGACGTTCCCTGGTTCGGAACAGGCCCGCACCAACAACGCCGGTTCGACGGCGCCGAAGGGCACCTCGGCGTGCGCCACGGACCCCGGCAGCCCGGACTGCACCTCCTGCGGCTTCGCCAAGACCTGCAAGCCGGGCGATCCGGGGTGTGAGAAGATCAAGAACGATCCCAACTGCGTCGACAACAAGGGCTACTACGCCGCCGGTGCCGACTCGCTCAACGTGCGGTTCCACCGCATGAAGGAGCGTTACGGTATCGATCCGCAGTACCCGCTCCGCCGCTACGTCGACGGCCTCACGAAGCAGCGCGTTCCGGATCGTGTCGCCGAGCACCCGATCGATCCGAGCACCAAGGCGATCTCGAACTACGTCGGCGCCGGCAAGTGCACGAACCCGCTCTTCGCCGCGAAGCTCCCGAAAGACGGCGACGACTACTGCAACCTCGCGCTCGGCACGCGCTCGCCGGACCTCGTCTTCTTCGCGGTCGTCGGTGGTGTTCCGCAGGACCTGCTCCACTTCGATCCCAAGGACTCGGAGAAGAGCCTCATCACGGCCGATGACTGGGTGAAGATCCTCGGAAAGGATCCGGAGCACTTCCATTACGAGGGCATCAACATCCACATGAAGCAGTCGGTCAACCCGCGCGACGGCGTGCCGGGCCCGAGCACCCAGCGCGGCGAGAACGGCGACCTGAAGCAGGACGCCGTCGGTCGCGACTACGTCACGAACGGCGACGACCTCCAGTACGCCTGCACGTTCGACCTCCCCACGCCGCGCAACTGCGCGAATGACCCTTCGGGCTCCTGCGATTGCAAGGACTCCAACGTGAACCCGCCGCTGTGCGGCGCGCAGCTGGGCACGCAGGTCCGCGCGAAGGCCTACCCGACCATCCGCGAGTTCTCGGTCGTGCGTGCGCTCGGTCAGCAGGGCATCATCTCCTCGCTCTGCCCGCTCGACCTCACGAAGGGCAACGAGAGCGAGCCGACCTACGGCTACAACCCGGCCGTCAAGGTCATCGTCGACCGCCTCAAGAACGCGCTCACTACGCAGTGCCTCCCGCAGCAGCTCACGCGTGACGAGACGACGAAGGAAGTTCCCTGCCTCGTCCTCGCCCAGCTCGGTGACGTCTCGGATACGTGCCAGGCGCGCGGCCTCCAGAAGCCCCCGGCGGAGATCGAGAGCAAGTTCCGCGAGCAGCAGCGCGCGGCCAGCGGCAACGTTGCGAACGGCGGCGTCGACCTCTCGGCGTACCCGCTCTGCGTCGTCCCGCAGCTCACCGTCGACAAGGGCGCGTCCTGCAAGGACGCTTCCGACATCGGCTGGTGCTACGTCGAGAACAGTGACACGAACCAGCCCGCGGGTCGCTGCCCGCAGGCGCTCCTCTTCTCCGAGGGCAGCGGCGGTCTCTCCGGTGCGCGCTTCAGCCTCCAGTGCATCCAGCAGTTCCAGCCGGGCCAGGCGGCGGGCGACGTCTCGAAGCAGTGAGTCGCTGAACTCGGTCCTTCCGGGCCGAGGCTGATACGACAAGGACCCGCACGATTCGTCGTGCGGGTTTCTTGTTTTGTCGGTGTGCGAAGCGTCCGAAGCCCGCCTTTGCGTGGGTCTCGACGTTTCCGCCGTTTGGCGCGATCATCGCCCCGGCAATGGCAGGCACGAAGAAGACGATCCTCATCATCGAGGACGAGCCTCACATCGTGATGGGCCTTCGCGACGCGCTCGAGTTCGAGGGCTTTGCCGCGATTTCGGCGGGGAAGGGGAAGGACGGCGTGCAGCTCGCGCGCAGCGAGAACCCCGACGCCGTCATCCTCGACCTCATGCTGCCGGACATCAACGGCTATGCCGTGTGCGAGGAGCTCCGGCGCATCAGTCCGTTCATGCCCATCATCATGCTGACGGCGCGCTCGCAGGAGACGGACAAGATTCGTGGCCTCGACGCCGGAGCGGACGACTACGTCACGAAGCCCTTCAGCGTGAACGAGCTCATCGCGCGCATGCGGGCCATCTTCCGCCGCGCGGCCCGGCCCAGCGCAGCGCCCGAGCTCGTCGAGCTGGGCGACGCCAAGATCAACTTCTCGGCGCACTCGCTCAGGGTCGGGACCACCGAGCACGCGCTTTCGTTCTACGAGGTCGAGCTTCTACGCCTCCTCGTGGAGCGCTCCGGACAGCCCGTGAGTCGCGACGAGATCTTGCAGAAGATCTGGGGCCTCGAGGCAGGGCCCACGAATCGGACCGTCGACAACTTCATCGTGAAGCTTCGGAAGAAGATCGAGAAGCACCCGGACAAGCCGGTGCACATCCTCACGGTCTACGGCTTCGGCTACAAGCTCGCCACGCCCGACTGAACGTCGGCTGCGCACGCCAACAAGGCGCGCGCGAGCGGGCAGGGGACAAAAAGCGACGAGCCGGACACGCGAGCGGGCGGTCCGGCTCGAGTCGCGCGAGGCGAGCGCCCCTAGGCGCTCACTTCACGACCGGCGGGGGCGTCGGCGGGACGTTGTCGTCCTGGATGCAGGACGCCAGGTCCATCAGGAGGAACAGAAGTGCCTTCTCCTGGGGCGAGAGCCCGGGCTTGGGCGACTTGCAGTTGTTCGGGAACGTCCCACCCGACGAGTCCGCGTTGTCGCCGCTCGAGACGTGGATGTCGGTGTAGACGCCGCGACCGCACTGCTGATCGGCCGCGACCCCGAGCGGGGCGTTGAACGAGTAGAACTTCGTGTTGTCGCCCACGGAGAGCCAGCGACGCGACGTGTCGGCTGGAGCACCGCTCGCCGGGACGCTGGCGACGTTGGTGCGCAGGTCCGTGGCGGGCACGAGCCCCGGGGTCTTGGGCGAGCCGCCGGCTTCGACGAGCCAATCCTTGAAGGCAAGGCCCTTGGCGAAGCTCGTGTCGACGGTCATGTCGGCGCTCTTGATGTCGCCGCCGCTGATCCAGCTCGCCGTCGTGCGAAGCGGGTTGTCGCCCGGGTTCTTGAACCACGTGTAGTGGAAGTGCGAGGCGAACACGCGGCCACCGGCGTCGAGATACGCGCGGAGGTTCGGCTTTGCGGCGTTCTTCGTGTCGTTGTTCTCACTGCCCTCGCACGACAGGATGACCATGTCGTACTGCTTCAGCTTCGCGAGGTCGTTCCAGAGCGCCTCGCCGTCCGGCGTGGCCTTGCTGATGCGCGACCCGTCGCTCTGACCGTCCTCGTTGTTCTTGCCCTGGTAGAGGTGGACGCGGCCGGTGCCCGAAGGCTCGGTGATCTCGGCGTCGTCGATGCCGAGCTTGCGGAGGAAGCACTCGAGGGAGTCGGCGCCGCCGGTCGTGATGGCGATCTTCGGGATCTCGCCTTCGGCCTTGTTGCGCGGGAGCCGTGTGAGGCCGCCGTCGATCGGGGCCGTTCCACACTTCGTGACGTTGGCCGCGGGGATGGTGACCTTGCGCCGCCAGCGGCCAATCTGCACGACGAGCGGAACGTCGACGTCGACCGGCACGTTCTCGAGCTTGAACTCGCCCTTCGCGTTCGTGATGGCCGTGGTGACGGGGTTGCCCGACGGCGCGGTCCCGCACTTGTCACACGTCACGCCCTCGGTGAACGGCGTGAGCTCGGCGTTCGGCACGTAGACCACCGCGTTGTAGAGCGGCACCGTTCCGGTGGGGTCGTACACCTTGCCTGTGAGCGTCGTCGTTCCGCCACCGGAGCAGGACGTTTGATTGCACTGCAGGCCGACGCACGGCCCTCCACTCGAACCGCTCGAACCGCCATCGCCGTTGACGAAGCCGCTCGACCCACTGGAGCCGCTCGAGCCACTCGAGCCGTTCCCGCCGAAGGTGCTGTCGTCGGCGTCCGAGCCACACCCTCCCGCGAAGAGCATCGCCCCCAACGCTCCCAGCGCTGCCACGACGAAAGACGTACCGAGTGCCGTTTGAAGACGTGCCATCGCGAGCCTCCTCCGAACTGCCGGAAAGAACAATACCGTCCGAATGGCCGGCTCAGCCTTGGTTTTGCCTGCGGGCCACGATTTAGGTGCGCAAGCGTGTGCTGCGCGCACGTCAATGGCGCTCGCCGTGCCACAGCGCGCGGTGTGCCGCGCGCGGGTGGATCATCGATGCATCAGGACGTCGGAGCGACGAAGACGATCTCGATGCGTGCGTTCCGCTCGCGTCGTCGCACGTCTTTCGGATCGACGAGCGGCGCACGCGCGCCGGCTTGTTCGACCTTCACCTTCGACGATGCGGCGCCGCCTTCGACGAGTGCGCGTGCAACCGCATCGCCTCGCTTCTGATCCACGGCAACGTCGGAGGGCGAGGGGCGTTCGGCGTCGTGCACGACGACTTGAACGCCGAAGGCGGGATGCGCCGCGGCGACGCGACCGAGATCTTTCACCGCGGCTTCGCCCTCTCGCGTGAGCTTGTCGCCTTGGAAGATCGAACGGAGCGTCACCACGACGCCGCGCTCGTCGCGTGACGGTGCGAGATCGGAAGGGACCGCGTTCGGCGTCTTCGGTGCGGCTCCGGACTGCGAGAGCTCGCTCAGGAGAACGTCTGCCTTGTCCGACGAGCCAGCGCTCGAGGCGCGACGCGCCTTGGTGAGGGACGTCAGGCAAGCCGCTCGCGCGCGCGCCGCGGCGTCGATCGGCGCTTTGGCCTTGGCCGAGTCGAGCTCCTTTTCGAGCGACGTCACGGCCGTCTCCGCGTCGCCGAGGCCCGGCGCATCGGGCGACACGAGGCGCGCCGCGCTGCAGAGAAGACGCGCCTGCATGGCGAGCGACTGCGCCGCGACGACGCGTGCGCGCTCGCGTTCCGGATCGGCGGGACCGCTGGCGGGCGGCAGCTGCGCTTCGCGTGCGACGCGCAGCTTCTTGTCGAGATCGTCCGCGTCGCGATCCATGGCGCGCCGTTGCGTGGCAAACGCCTGCATGCGCTCGGACGCTTGTGCAAGTGCCTCGTTCGCCGCTGCCTCGTCCTGTGTGGCGCGCGCGAGTCGCGCGAGGACGACGGCGTGCTGGTAGGCCGCGATGGCGCGATCGGCATGAAGATCGGCGCCCGTCGCGTCGCCGCTCGACGAGGCCTCTTTCGCCAGCCGGAGCTCCTGCTCCGCGATGGCAAACGCCTGCGGGGCGAGCGACGGAGCGTCACCGCCTTGGAGGCTGGAGCGGAACTTCTCGGCGTCGTTCACGCGCGCCGTGCTTGCCGCGTTCGACCCTCCGCATCCGAGCGCGAATGCCGACACGAGCAGGACCGGCAGGAGGCGAGACTTCATCGTGCACCTCCGTCCTTCGCGGGCGCGGCCTTGGGCGGTGCCTTTGGTTTCGCGGCCCCCCCGTCGGAGGCCTGGTTGGCCGATGTGCTGGTCTTGGCCGGCTGCTCTTTCGACTCACGCTCGAGCTGCTCGAGCTGGGCTCGGAGGCGACCGCTCTGCGCGATGCTCTCCTCGAGGAGGGCCCGTTCGCGATCCGCCTGCGCACCCGCATCGGTGGCGGCCAGGCGTGCGGCCGCCGCCTTCTCTTCGGCCTCGGCTGCCTTCACGACGTCCCGCGCCGCTTCGGCCCACGTGCGCGCGAGGCCGTCGGCCAGGCGTGCATGAGGCTCGTCACCCGAGGACCGAAGCTTCGCGCCGCGGTCGAGGGCCTGACGGGATCGGCTCACCATCTCGTCGGCGAGCGACTTGCGTGGAGACGATGCGACCTCGCGAAGGACGGTCTCCGTGGTCGCGCGATCGTCTTGATCGGCGGCGCTGGCGAACCCGATCCCGACGCCGGCCCCGAGCGCCGACACCAGCAAGCAGATCGCGAGAATTCGGCGTCGATGACGGCGGCGATTCATGTCAGCCCGAACTACAGCCGCGGGCCACCGTTCGCAACCATACTGACGGAAAGCATCGTAAGTGTGAGCAATTGTGAAGCCGGTCGACGGCACCAAAGCGTCTCTGTGGCGAAAGCTGCTCGCCTGTGGGTATGGGCCGTGACAAAGCCCGACCAATGAACGTTCGCAGCCTCGGCACCGCCTCCCTCCTTTTCGTGGCCTCCGTAGCTACGTTCTCCGTGGCGTGTTCTTCCTCGTCGAAACGAGGAACGTTTACCGAGCAGGACCCGACCGAGACGGGCGATGCGGGGGCGGGCTCGTTCATCACCGGCGACGGCGGCATGGGGGGAACGTGCGGGGCAAACCCCGCCGAGGACAAGGACTACGACGGCGACGGCTACACCGGGAAGAACGACTGCAACGAGTGTGACCCCAACGTGAACGCGGGAGCGTTCGACGTCCCGGGCAACGGCATCGACGAAGATTGCAACGGCACTCCTGACGACGAGCTCACGGCCTGTGACGATGGGCTCGACATCGCCGGCACCGCCATGGAGGGGGCGAAGGCGATCGGTCTTTGCAAAGAGGCCACCGACGATCAGATGTGGGGCGTCATCAAGGCCGAATGGGTCCTTCCCGATGGGAAGACGCAGAAGCAGCCGCTCAGCCAGGGCATCCTGTCGCAGTTCGGGGTCAACGCGGCCCAAGCGGGCGGCAGCATGCTCGCCATTTCCTCGGGCAGCGCCCGCGCGCCGGGCGATCCCGGCTACCACGAGCCGGGCGACAAGACCGGCTTCGGCGGCTGGGACAAGGGCTACACGTGCGGGACGCCGGATGGCTACCCCAAGGAGTCTGCCTCGTGCTCGGGCAGTGGCGGGGGGTCCTTCGACAAGGCGCATGACGGCGCCGCGCTGCGCGTGAAGATCCGCGTGCCGTCGAATGCGAAGTCGTTCAAATTTCAGCAGAACTTCTTCACGTTCGAGTTCCCGGACTTCATCTGCAGCACCTTCAACGACTTCTTCGTCACGATGATGGATCCGGCGCCGTCGGGCCTGCCGGACGGCAACATCGCGTTCGACCAGGACACGAACCCGATCAGCGTCAACAACAGCCTTTTGCAGGTGTGCTCGGCGCAGGAGGCTGGAGGCAAGGACTTCAGCTGCCCGCTCGGCGATAGCTCGCTCAGCGGCACCGGCTTCGAAGGCCACGCCGCGACGGGCTGGCTGACCACGACGACCCCGGTCGACGACGTCCGCGGCAAGGAAATCACGCTGACGTGGGCCGTCTGGGACCAGGGCGACGGCCGGCTCGACTCGACCGCCCTCATCGATGACTTCACGTGGTCGGTCGACGCCGCCGATGGTTCGAAGACCGTCGCGACGCCGAAGTAGGGTCTCCCTGCGGGATCCGCGCCCGGGGTCGCCTTGACCGGCCCCGGTCCGCCGGATACTCCATATGTCGGATGATCGGGGCAGCACGTGACCCCAAGTCCGGCGCGGAGGGGGTGATCGATGGGACGCCCACGACCGCGTTCGGCAAATACCAGCTCTTCGCGAGCCTCGGCCGCGGCGGGATGGCAGACGTGTTCCTCGCGGTCGCTCGCGGGCAGATGGGATTCCATCGGCTGGCGGTCATCAAGCGACTCCGTCAGGCGCTTGCCGAAGAGGCGGCGTTCCGAAACATGTTCCTCGATGAGGCGCGTCTCGCAGCGCGCCTCAACCATCCGAACATCGTCCACACGTACGAAGTCGGGGAACACAACGGGATCTACTTCATCGCGATGGAGTACCTGGAGGGCCAGTCCCTCAACAAGGTGCTGAAGGAAGCCCTCCGTCGCAAAGACGCGCTCGAGCCCGAAATCTGCGTGCGCATCATCGCCGACGCCCTCGCGGGGCTCGGTCATGCGCACGAGCTCCGTGACTACGACGGGCGACCACTCTCGATCATCCATCGCGACGTCAGCCCTCACAACATCTTCGTCACGTACGACGGGCACACGAAGCTCGTCGACTTCGGCATCGCGAAGGCGGCCCTCAGCTCGACGGAGACCGAGGTCGGCGTCCTCAAAGGCAAGGTCGCGTACATGTCGCCCGAGCAGGCGATGGGCAGTCGCATCGACGCGCGCTCGGACCTCTTCGCGATGGGAATCGTGCTGTGGGAGCTCATTGCGCGGCATCGCCTCATGACCGGCGAGAGCGCTGCGAACACGCTCCACAAGCTGATGAACGAGCCCATCCCGCGCCTCGCGAGCGTGGTGCCGGGGATCGATCCCGTGCTTGATTCCATCTGCGCCCGCGCGCTCGAAAAAGAACCTGCGCTCCGCTGGCAGTCCGCCTCGGAGATGCGCCAGGCCCTCGAGGCGTGGCTTGCAACACGCCCGCGGCCCTCCCGCCAGGACGACGTCGGCCACACGATGCAGGGCCTCTTCGGAACGGTTCGCGACGAGGTCCGACGTCAGATCGAGAGGCACATGGCGGGCATCTCGACGACGTCGGGGAACACCGAAGTTCAAGGGCTCACCGCGGAGTCCTTGCGGCGGATGCAACAGAGCGCGGACGTGAGCGGTCAGCTCTTGCGGCTGAACGGGAGCGGGTCGGGAAGTGGGGTCGTTCCGAGCTACGGGCACGGAACCCTTCCTCCGTCGTCGCAGTACCCGGGCATGCCGTTTCCTTCGCAGTACCCGCCGCCGGCGCCGAAGAGCAGCGCCCTCGCGATCGTGCTCGCGGTCGGCTTCTTCGTCCTCGCAGCCATGCTGATCGTGGTGTTCGGCCTTCGCGACCACCGTCGCTTCGACGAAGCGAGGGCGGCCGAGCAGGCGCCAACCCCGGTGGCCGTGTCCGAAAACACCTCGGCAACCACCGCGCCGGCGCCGACGCCAACGCCCGTCGCGACCGTCGTGAGTGCATCGCCATCCACCTCGCCGGCGTCGAGGGCGGCAGCGGTTCATGGGGGCGCAGCCCCGAAGAACCCGCCCGCCAAGCCGAGCGCGACGGCGTCGGCTCCCACCGAGGACCCCGGGTTCTTGACGATCAACGTCTACCCGTGGGCCAAGATCTCCGAGGGCGGCAAGCCGCTTTGCACCACGCCCTGCAACAAGGTCCCGCTCCCGCCAGGTTCGCACACGCTGCAAGTCGAGAACCCGGACGAGGGCCTGAAGCAGACCACCACCGTCGTCATCAAGAGCGGCGAGACCAAGACCCACTCCCTCGCGCTGAAGTGACGTTCGAAGCGCGCCCAATGTGAGCGCGCCAGTGGCGCAGTCACGCAGAACCGCGTCATAATGACGAGCTGGTCGGCTCGTCGATGCCCATGCGTGTTCCCGTTCCCGCTCGTCCCTCCCGGTTTTACGCCCGGCTTCGTGCCCCGGCTCGCGCCGTCGCGTGCGTTTCGATGCTCGCCGGTGTAGCTCTCGCCGCTGCGGCCGTTACGGTGGGGCAGGGATGTTCGGACTCGGCTCCTGCGCCGAGTGCGCCGAAGCCGATCGTCATCGGCGTGTCGCTCGGTTTGACGGGCGGCCTCGACGCGTTCTCTGCGCCCTTGCGCGATGCGGTGCGCGTTGCCGAGGGCCAAATCAATGCAGCCGGCGGCGTTCTCGGGCGTCCGGTCGTTTTCGACGTCCAAGACGACACCAGTGACGAGTCGCAGGGCATCGTCGATCGCGTGGCGCACGACTTCGTGAAGAAGGGCGCTGTGGCCGTCATCGGCCCGATCGGCAGCCAGCAAGTCGTCAAGACGCAGCAGATCTATCGCGACGCCCACATCGTCCAGATCTGCCCGTCGGCCACCTCGACCGAGCTCACCGGCATCCAGCCGACCGACGATCGTTGGCTCTTCCGCACGACGCCGGCCGACGATTTCCAGGGCGCGGCCGTGCTGCTCTTTGCCAAGCGAA
The DNA here is from genome assembly GCF_001263205.1 of Labilithrix luteola. Classification (GTDB taxonomy): domain Bacteria; phylum Myxococcota_A; class Polyangia; order Polyangiales; family Polyangiaceae; genus Labilithrix; species Labilithrix luteola. Next base: position 10,707,286 of record NZ_CP012333.1, on the reverse strand, counting down.
CACCGCGCGGGCTCGGAAGCGACGGCGGCACGACCACGCCCGGTCCAGTCGACACGGATGCAGGTGATGGAGGTGGCACGCCTGCGCCGTCACCGCCTGCACATTGTTCGAAGCTCGCGATCGTCAACGTCGACAATGCCTATGGCAACTCGATGGCCGACGTCATCGAGCAGAACTTTCCGAAGCAGGGGGGCCAGCCCCTCCTCACGCGCAAGCGCGTGTCCGTCCTACTCGCACCGGGCTATCAGGACGTCGCATCGTCGATTCACGACCTCGCGCCAGACTGCCTGGCGCTCATTGCCTACGACGATGTCGCTTCGCAGTTCGTGCGCGACTTCAAGGCGGACCCTCGTTACGCGGCGCTCGCCGCGAAGGGGTTCTTCTTCATCGGCACCGATGGCATCTACACCGACGGCTTCCTCAAGCGCAGTCGCGAGAACGCCTCGGACCCCACGTCGCCGAACGTTGCCGAAGGCGTCTACGGAACGAACCCGGATACGCAGCCCGGCACCCCCGAGTACAACCAGTTCAAGACAATCTACTCGTCGTACTTCCCGATCCCCGATGGCAAGGAAGCGCCGGCGTTCGCCGCGAACACCTACGACGCAGCCATTCTCATCGCGCTCGCGATTCAGCAAGCAGGCACCGTGGACGACCGCGTTGCGATCCGCAATGCGCTCTTGGCCGTCGCCAATCCTCCCGGCAAGTCGTTCGGCCCATCCCAGCTCGGTGACGCGCTCCAAGCGATCCAGCAGAAGCAGGAGATCGACTACAAAGGCGCGTCCGGGGCCATCGATCTCGAACCGAACGGCAACGTCAAAGCCGGATTCATCGTGTGGGAGGCGCATCGCGCGCCCGACAAGACCGTCGACTATCGAACCGTTGGTCGCTTCTCTCTCGAAGAGCTCGTGGAGCAGCTCAAATGATTCGCTCGTCGCTCGTGGCGCTCGCGGCACTGCTGATTGCCGCGTGCAGCGCAGGTGAATCGGACCCTTCGACGGGCACGTACACCGTGCAATTTCCTTCGACGTCGGCGGCGATCGCGACGGACTCCGTGCAGCTCTTCGTCTTCGACGTCGGCGCGGGCGATCCGAACGCGCGCACCACGATTTGTCAGAACCTGCTGCAGTCGCGAAAGCGTCACGATCCGATGTCCGCGATCGTCGAGAATCCACCCGTGACGACGTGCGAGCTGCTGCAGGGCGCAAAGCCGATCTCCGTGCCCTACGGCGAACATGCCGTGCTCGCCATCGGTGCGCGTCGCGGCGCGGACTTCTTGATGGGGTGTACCGTTCAGACGTTCGGCGACGGCAATGCCCCCATCGCCATCCCTCTCGCGCTGGCGGACATCACCGTGGCCGTGCCCGCGACGGCGTGCAACTCGGTGTCGGACTTCTGCGCGAAGACGTGTCCGTCGAACTGACGCTCAGTTGCAGCGCGCGCCCCCGCACATGAGCACGGGGGAGAGCGATGCCGATGTCGGCGGATCCTGAGGGCGGAGTGCCAGAAAGAGCGCCGTTCCACCGCCGACGAGAACGGCAGCACCGGTGATGCCCCAGAAGAGCGGGCTGCTCAGAAACGAGCCGCCTTGCTCGCTCTTCTTGGTTTCGCCATGGGACCCGGCGGACGCCTCGGTGCCGGCTTCGGCGAAGGCGCTCTTCGGAACCAGCGGGTTGCCCGCTTCGAAGACGGCGTTGTCGTGCTCGTCGAGGGCCTGCGCATAGAAGTCGAGGCGCGAACGCCCTTTCGGCGCGGGCCCGACCTCGACGACCGCAGCGTCACCCACGGCGAGCTGGCTCACGGTGTAGTCGCCCGACGACGTCCACCGGTAGCCGACGACGAGCTTCTTGGCGATGCGCGTCGGGTTGTGCGTCGTGATCTTCAGCGTACCGCCGCTCGTGGCGACCGTGGCGCTCACGTCGACACCCGGCTTGGAGGCGAGCGAACGAAAGCTTCCGCGCGCCTCCATGAAGGGCGTGTTCACTTTCGGCCCGAGGTTCGTATCGACGCGGTACTCGGGATCGAACGTGAGCAGCTGAAGGAATGCGTCGCGGGCCTGCTCCTCCTTGTCGAGGATGGCGTCGGTCACGGCGAGGATTCGGTACGCGCGAACGAGCTGGTCGTGGGTGAGTCCGGCTTTTTTGATGACCCGATCGGCCACGGCGTTCGCTTGTTCGTAGTCGAGCTTCGCGTAGAGCTGCTCGGCGGTCTCCACGTCCGCCGGTGGCACTGCGGCCGAGCTTGCAGGCTTGGGAGGAGCTGCGCTGGCCGTGGGCTCGACGGCGATCAGCGCGAGGCAAGCGAGCGCCGAAAGCATCGCCAGGCTCGTGCTCGTCCCCCCGCTCGCCTTGGCGCCCGACCGGCACTTGCCTCTGCCTCGCATCCCGCGGAGGATAACGCGAGCGGGCGCGGCCCGCGAAGCAATCGGACAGGACGAAAGGCGGCCGTCGCCCGTTGCGGCCGGCGAACGTGCGCCCTAAAGCCTAGCGCCATGTCGACGACCGAAGGCCGTGCGCGCCCCCGCGCCTCGTGGGACGAGTACTTCATGAACATTGCGCGCGAGGTGTCCACGCGCGCCACCTGCGATCGCAAGCATGTCGGGGCCGTCATCGTCCGCGACAAGTCGATTCTCGCCACGGGCTACAACGGTTCGATCCGCGGGCTGCCCCATTGCGATGAAGAGGGCCATCTCATGGAAGAGGGCCACTGCGTGCGCACGGTCCATGCCGAGGCCAACGCCATCGTCCAAGCGGCGCGGAACGGCATGCGCATCGAAGGAGCATCGATTTACGTGACGGCGTCGCCCTGCTGGGGTTGCTTCCGTCTCATCGCGAACGCCGGAATCACGCGGATCGTGTTCGGCGAATTCTACCGTGACCAGAAAATCTTCGACGTGTCCCAGCGGATCGGCATCGAGCTCGTCGACTTTTCGAAGGCGCTGAGCCAGTAGGACGGCTAGCGCGGCCGCCTCCGCACGCAGAATTCCTGCGAATCACGAGGGCCGGCGGGGCGCCCGCCCACACGTGCTCCACGCCAAGTGACGCGCCCCCCCTGGACAGGTCGACGCGCCGCGCGCAAGCTGACCTAAGGTGGCCCTTCTTGCGGGGTCAAAGGCTTCGGTGAGTGAAGCCGACGGGGTGTTCGGCCGTCGTTCTTCATCATCGTCGTCGACGCCAGCCCGGAAGTCCCGGCGCGGCGTGGTCGTCGCTTGGTCGTCGTGTCTCGTGTGGTGCTTCTGGTGGTTTTGGTGTCCTGATGGGCGGCGCGCGCGATTCCCTCTTTGGCGAGCAGATTGTCTGGACCGGCGGACCGAAGGTCACGACCGTGCCGGTGCTCTTCAAGGTCGTTTCGGCGGTCGCCACAACGGTCTCCCTGGTGACGCTCGCGTTCGCCATCGTCGTCGCTCGAGGTCTCCAGCTCCCAGTCGGTGGGCTGCTCACGTTTTCGGCGTGGTGCGCGACCATCGCCCTCGGTGCCTGGCGATTGCCGCTCTGGTTCCGGGCGTCGGCCCGCTACATCGTCACCGAGCAGCACGTCATCTGGCAGCGGGGCCGTCTGCGACGCAGCATCGACCGCAACGCGATCAGCTACGCGGTCATCCGGTGGCACGAAGGTGTTCCTGGCGTAGGCGATCTCGTCCTCGAGCGAGCCGTTCCGACGGGCGCGCTTCGCCGGACGCTCAGCGTCACGCTCGCCGATGTCGAAGCCCCCGACCGGCTCTGGGCCATCGTTCGCGGGCTGACGCCCAGCGCGCCGTTGGGTGACGGCACGCGTCCACTCGCGCAGCGGCTGGACGACGGCGAACGCGTGCTCTGGACCGATCGACCCCATGCCTCACGTTGGACCACGCGGCGCGTCGCGACGGCGGTCTGCGCCACGGCGACGGCTGCGACGGTCATTCTCCTTCTGTCGCGCACGGTCCCGCCCATCGCTCGGATGCTGCGTCTGCACGCGCTCTCGCCGATCGTGTCGGGGGTTCTGGTTGCGGCCGTGGGGCTCGGCATGCTCCTCCTCGCAAGCGTGGCTCTCTGGATTGGCTATGCGTCGGTCGTTCGTCCCGTGAGGCTCGCCCGGGCCACGCGGTATTTCGTCACCGATCGGCGTGTGCTCATTCGACGCGGAAGCGAAGAGCTCCATCTCGATCGCCAGCGGATCGCATACGTCATCACCGCGCCGTGGAGGGAAGGGGATGCCCGGCGTGACTTGTTCCTCGTCCTCGATGGTCCGCAGGCGCGCGCGTTTTCGCCGAGCGGCGCGTTCGGGGGCGGTGACGAACAACGTCTCGTGCCGATGTTCGCGGCGATCGAGGATGCCGATACGGCGAGCGAGCTCTTGCACGTGAGCCGAATTTCGCTCTCCGGAGCGCGGCAGGCGGCCTGATCACGCCCTTGCCGGAGGCGCGACCCGGAGGCGTGCGCATGGCTGGAGACGCGACCGGAGACGTGATCGCGACCATGCCAACGCCGCGGAAACGCTAGGGGAAAGGGCGGTCGAGCGCGGGCGCGTTCGGTTTACCGTTGGTGACGAACCAAATCGGGTTCTGGCGCGTCGAATGGGTATGGCCGCGTCACCCTCTCTCTTGGTCTATGGTAAGACCGCCTCCGTGGTCGACGTCGGCCAGATCGTCAGCGGGAAGTACAAGCTCCTTCGCCTCCTCGGCGATGGGGGCATGGGCGCCGTCTACGAGGCGGAGCACCTCGGCCTAGGTACGCACGTCGCGATCAAGGTGCTCCACACGGAGCTCGCGCGCCGGCCGGGCCTCGTCGAGCGCTTCGTGCAGGAGGCGCGGGTCTCTGCCCAGATCCGCAGCCCTCACGTCGTCCACGTCACCGACGTCGATCGTACGCCCGACGGCATCGCCTACCTCGTGATGGAGCTTCTCCAGGGCGAGCCACTCTCCAATGTGGTTCGCCGCGAGAAGCGGCTCGGGCCGGGAACGGCGAGCGAGTACACGCTCCAGATCCTCCAGGCGCTCGAAGCAGCCCATGCGCTCGGCGTGATCCATCGCGACCTGAAGCCGGACAACGTCTTCGTCACGTTCGAAGGCGGAAGGCCAATCCTGAAGCTCATCGACTTCGGCATCGCCAAGTTGAAGCGCGCCGAAGGCGGGACCACGAAGAACCTCACGGTCGCGGGCATGCTGATGGGCACGCCCGAATACATGGCGCCCGAGCAAGCGTACGCGGCCGACAAGGTCGACGTTCGCGCGGACATCTATGCCGTCGGCGTGATGCTCTACGAGATGCTCTCGGGCACGACGCCCGTCACCGGCGACGATCCGCGCGTCCTCGTGTTCAAGGTCGAGCGCGGTGAGATCACCCCGCTCGTCCACGCGGCGCCCGGCACGGCGCCGGAGCTGGCCGGTCTCGTTCATCGCGCGATGGCGCCGCGGCCCGAGATGCGTTTCTCGTCGGCCACCGAGATGCGTCTCGCGCTCGAAGCGGTGCAAGGCAAGCGCGCGGGGACGGCGAAGTTCGCATCGCCGGCGGCCGTCGGGCCCGTCGCTGCTGTGCCGGCCCACGCGGCGCTCGCGCCTGCTCCGGCGCCGAACCATTTCGCGCCTGCGCCGGCGTTCGAACCTCCGCGTGAGGCGGCGGGAACGGGCACCGTGATGGGAGCGCCCCTCGGCTCCGCCATGAACGGCGGCGCGAACGTGCAGCTCTCGGGCAGCACGGTTCGCGCGGCTCCGATCGACGACGCGCTTCGTGCACGCATGGCTGCGACGCCGTACGAGTCGGCGGTCCCACCTCCGATGACGAACCATGGGACCCATGGAACGGGTCGCCGAAGTGGAGGCGGGCTCATCGTCGGCCTCGCCGTCGTCGCCCTTCTCCTCGGAGCGGGCGCGGTGGTCGCGTACGTGCTCGGCACGAACAGCACGTCGGCGTCGACGACGCCGATCGTGGGGCCGCTCACCACAACGCCTGCGGTCACGGCGCCCGCGGCGCCCACGACGGGTGTTCCGACGACGCCGGGGCCGGTCGTCACGGTCACCTCCGCCCCGCCGCTCAACGCGGGGCCGCAGGTTCGTCCGACGACGCCCACCGGCCCGGGGCCGTCGACGAAGCCGACCACGCCTCCGAGCTCATCCACGAACCCGCCGACGTCGCCGTCGAGCACGGTTCAGCCTCCGCCGTTCGTCTTCCCGTCGATTCCGAGCGGGTTCCCGAGCGCGATCCCGCTGCCCAGCGGGTTTCCGAGCGCGATTCCTCTGCCGAGCGGATTCCCCACCATCCAGTGGCCGCCGATGGCGCCGCCGCCGTCGCAGCCATCGGGCCAGTGAGTTATGGTTCCCGGGCTCGATGAAGCCGCCGCTGCCCGAGCCTCTTCAGATTCTCAGTGAGACCTGGCGATCGATCGTCCAGGGGCCTCGTCGTCGTGCGACCGTGGCTTTCGTCGCGCTGGCGATCACGGTCGCGCTGCTCGTGGCGCGCGGTGGCACACTCGGGACGCGAATCGGTGCCGTTGCGATTCTCCTCGCGACCGCCGCCGGCGTCGTAGCCATCGCGATTCACGAGCGCCGTGTGTTCCGCGATCCCGCGCGAACCATCCAGCGCGTCGCGGGCCGCGTCGAGCCCGAGCTTGCAGGTCGCGCCGTTCGTGCGCTCTCGTTGCTCGGCGACGAAGGAACGCGTGGCGCGTCGACCGAGCTGGCCGAGCTGCACGTTCGCCGGACGCTCGCTGCACTTCCGAGCGAAGGCGCCGAGCGTGGAGCACGTCGTCTCGCCATGGTGCTTGGGGCGTCCGCGCTCGCGCTCGCGGCGGCGACGGTCGCGGGGTGTGCCACGAACCCGTGGGGCGTGTTCGAGGGTTTCGACGTCCTCCTGGCGCAGAAGGGCGTGGCGCCCATCGGGATGGCATGGCTCACCGACCCGCGGATCCAGGCTCGCCCGCCGGACTATCTTCATCTCGACGAGCGACACGTCACGCCTTACGACGATGTCGCGCTCCCGCGCGGCGCGCTTCTCACCGTGCGCGGTCGTCCCGTTCATGCGAACCGGCGTCTGCTCCTCACCGACGGCGATGCCGAGGTGCCCTTCGTCGACGACGGCTCGGGTCACGTGGTGGCGCGCTGGCCGCTCGCCGACACGGCGAAGCTCAAGGTCGTAGCGCGCTTCGGCGACGTCGTGATTCCGGAGTGGGAGGGGACGCCCGTCGAGTCGATCCCCGACCGTGCGCCGGACGTCGTGCTGGAAGGTGCGCCGAAGCGCATTCTTCTCGGCGCCGCCAATCAAGGTGGTGGCGAGCGCGCCGACACCTCCGAGATCCCGATTCACTACGACGCATCGGACGACCACGGCTTGCGCGAGGTGCACCTCGTCCTGCGCGCAGGTGCTCGCGAAGAGCGGCGCGTCCTCGCGCGGCTCGACGGCGAGACCAAGTCCGACCGCGGCGGCTACACGCTCCGCACGACCGACTCGTTCGTGAAGAAGAGTCACGCGCCGGTGGAGATTCGCGTCGAAGCCAAGGACAACGATCCGCTGACCGGTCCGAAGTGGGGGTCGAGCGAAGCCATCACCATCGTTCCGCCCGACGTGGGAGAGCCGGAGTCGCGCCGTCTCGCCGCGTTGCGTGAAGTGCGCGATGTTTTCGTAGACTCGCTCGCGTGGCGCCTCACGCACGGCGTCCCCGCCGACCCGAAGGAGCGTCGGGAGTTCCTCGACCACGAAGCGCGATCGCTCGACGAAAATGGCGATCGTTTCGACAACGCACTCACCACCTCGTATGCGGGAGTGCGCGTGCCGGGCCGCCTCGCGGCGATGCTTCGCGCGCGTATGCGCAAGCTGAAGGAAGCGGTGAAGAACCAGGCGCTGTCACCGAGCACGGCCTCACGCGCCGCGGTCGTGAAAGCGAACGAGCGCTTGGTGCTCGTGCTCGACGCCGTGATCCAGGGCACCGGCATCAAGGACACGCGCGATGTCTCCAAGGAGCTCGCCGAGGTGGCCGACGACCTCGCCATGGCGGCAACGCTCGCCCAGAAACCCGCCGAGAAGGCCCGCGCCGAGCAACGCATGGACGCCGCTGTCATGGTTCTCGAAGGCGGAGGTCGTTCGATGGTCAAGTTGGGGGCGCTCGGTCGCGACATCGGCGAGATCGTCTCGATGGACCTGCTCCGCATCGCGCGGTCCCGAGGTCTTGGCCAAGAGCAAGACGCCGACGCGGGCGCTCCGAAGCACGTCGAAGATCTCCCGCACACCGTCCTCGCCGCGCAGGATCTCGCCGCGCGGCTCCGCCAGCCGGATCCGTCCTTCGGTGCGAGCGGAGGCCGTCCGTCGCACGCGGGTGGTGAATCGGGCGGTGGCCGAGGCGCTTCCGGTGCGGATGGCGATGGCGAGGGAAGTGACGCTGCGCAGGCCTTCAACGAGGCGGTTCACGATCTCGAGCGGCTTGCCTCGGAGCATGCCGGCGAAGTGGGCAAAGTGGAGCAGTCGCTCGCGAACGGGTCGAGCGCGGACGATCTCAAGTCGCTCTCCGAGGAAGCGAAGAAGCACGCCGACAAGGTTCGCGAGGCCGCGCGCCCGTTGCCCTCGGTTGGTGGTGGCAGCGACTCGTGGACGAGCAAAGGCGCGGCCGCTCGCGAGCACGCCGAGCAGATGGCCCGTGCGCTCGAGCAGGGCAACGCGGCCGATGCCGTCCAGAGCGGTCGCAACGCGCTCAACGCACTCGACGAGGCCCGTCGTGCCGCCGCGCGCGACCGCTGGTCCCGTCCGTCCGAACCCAACGCCGAGCGCACGCTCGAAGAGGCGCGCAAGGGGCTCGAAGGCGAGCTGAAGTGGACCGAGCAGAAGCTCGACGAGCTGCGCAAGAAGGCGGGGGAGCGCGCGGGGCCCCAGCTTCGCGAGCACGGCGACGCCGAAGGCAAGCTCGCCGAGCGCGCCCGCGACGTCGCGCGCAAGGGGCGCGACCAGGAGACGTTGCCGCCTGCCGCTCTCGACGCCCTCGAAGACGCCGAGCGCGCCGCACGTGAAGCCGCCAATGCGCTCAAGCAAGGCGATGCCGAGCGCGGGCTCGCGCAGCAGCGCGAAGCGCAGCAGAAGCTCGAGATGGCGCGCGACGCGGTGGGGGATGGTGAATCCGGTGAAGGTGAGGGCGGAGACGGTTCGCGCACCGATCGCGATCACGCCGACATCCCCAAGGCCGATCAACACAAGGGACCCGAAGAATTCCGCAAGCGCGTCATCAAGGGGCTTGGCCAGCCGAGCGGCGGCCGCTTCAAGGATGCCGTGAAGCGATACGCCGAGGGGCTTCTGCGATGAAGCGTACGTTTTCGAAGAGGGCGCTCGGCTTGGTGGCGTGCGCGCTGGCGCTCTCGGCAGCGCTCGTCGTGCCGGCACGCGCGGGCGCGGGAGCGTCGAACGAGCCGACGCCGCCCTCGAAACCGATCCTGGACATCGGCAACCACGCCGCGCGAGCCAGCGAGCTGACCGTCGCTCAGGAGTACGAGGCCGCGCACGCCGAGCTCGCGAAGGCCGACCCCAACGATCCGGCGGTCGTCGTCGCCAAGGCGCGCCTCGCGCTCTATGAGGAGAACTGCGACCTCGCCGTTTCGCTTCTCGGCCACGGCGAGGCGGCGCTCAGCGACGAGGCCAGGCTCATCGGCGACGTCGCGCGTGGATGCGCCCGCGTCACCGCCGCCACGATCGTCGACAAGGACGAAGCGAATGGAATCGTCATCCGCTACCACGACGAGGCCGACCGCGCGCTCGGTCCGCTCCTCGTCGACACCGTGCTCAAGGCGCGCACGTCGCTCGCCCGCGATCTCGGTGTGGAGTGGAAGAAGCCGACGCGCATCACCGTGGTGAGAGATCTGCTCTCGCTCAGCGCCATGACGGGCCTTCCGTACAGCGCTGCGCAGACGACCGGCACCGTGGCCGTCGCCAAGTGGGGGCGCGTCGCCATTCTCTCGCCGCGCGCGAGCAACCGCGGTTTTGCCTTCCGCGATACGCTCACGCACGAGCTCACGCACCTCGCAATCGCGATGCAGACGCACGACCGGGCCCCGCTCTGGTTGCACGAAGGTGTGGCACGCCGTGAAGAGGTGCGCTGGCGCGAGGTCGGCCACTTCGACGACCGCCCAACCCCCGAGAGCGTGGTTCTCCGTGGAATGGAGATGAAGCTCGACCTTCCGCTCGACAAGCTTGGACCCTCGATCGCCATGCTGCCGAGCGCCGACGCGGCGACCGTAGCCTTCGCGGAGGTCACGAGCTTCGTGCGCTTCTTCGTCGAGAGCTCTCCCGAAGGGGCACTCTCGAAGCTCCTCGTCGCGCTCCGCGAGACGAAGGAGGTCGACGAGGCGCTCTCGCGCACGAGCGGCGAGACACTCGCCCAATGGGACGTCCGCTGGCGAGCCCACCTGGCCAAGCGTCCCAAGGAGCCGCTCTCACCGCTGCTCGGCCTCGGAGCGAGCCCGCCCGGCCTCGGGGACTCTCGCGAACGCGCACGCCTCGCCGAGCTGCTTCTTGGCCGAGACCACGCCGCCGAGGCCCTCATGGAGCTCGACAAGGTTCCTTCCGACCTGCTCGGCGATCCGAGCCTTCGCTACCTCCGAGCGCGTGTCCTCGAAGCCTCGGGGGACACGAAGGCGGCCGAGACTTTGCTCGAAGATCCGAAGCTCTGGGTGGCGAGCTACGGACCCTGTTGGGCGATGCGCGGACGCCTTGCGCGTGCGCGTGGCGACGGCGCGACGGCCGACGCATCGTTCGAGCAGGCTCGAGCGCACGATCCTCTTTCCGTCGAGAGCGCCTGCGAGACGTCCCCCGCGCCGGGCACGAACGGGAAGGGCACGGACGGCCGAAGTGATCCGTTGTGCGACGCCGCACGGCGTCGGTACGACCCCGATATCGGCCGGGAATAGCCGCGCGACGCCGAAGTCATTTGTCCAAGCATTGCCGATGCTTAGAGTGCATCGGTACCAACCCGTGAAACGCGTCGAGCACGAGCGTTACCCTGCTGCCGGAAGCAACCCCGTCGACCCCTAATTGACCGGAGCGTTGCGGGCCCGGCATAATCGGTAACGAGCGAATCTGTCGAAAGAAACGGCTCGGCGCACGCATTGATCGAAGGAAGAAGAGCGGAACTTGAACGCGATCTCGTACGCCACCGCCCAGATTCTCCGTGTCCTGCCGCGAACCAAGATCACGCGCGCCATGGGCCGCCTCGCGGACTACGCCTGGCCGGAGCCCGTGGGCAAAGCGGTGGTCAACCTCTACTGCCGTGCCTACAACGTCGAGCTCGACGAGTGCGCGAAGGCCTCGGGCTTCGCGAGCTTCGACGAGTTCTTCACGCGTGAGCTTCGCGAGGGCGCGCGCGAGCTGCCCGTCGACCCGAAGGTCATCGTCAGTCCTGCCGACGGTCGCATCGACTCGCTCGGTCCGGTCGACGGCCGCAAGTTTACCGTGAAGGGGCGACCCTACAGCGTGGACGAGCTCGTCGGTGATCCGGCCGAAGCTCGTCGGTACGAGGGCGGCACTGGCTGCATCGTCTATCTCTCTCCACGCGACTACCACCGTGTGCACTCGCCGGTCGAAGGCTCGATCGTCACCGTGCGCTCGATGCCCGGCGACTACTACCCGGTCAACGAGATCGGCGTTCGTCACGTGCCGAACTTGTTCGTTCGCAACCGTCGCGTCGCGATCGTGATCGACACGCCGGAGAGCGTGGGACTCGGCCGGGTCACGATCGTGATGGTCGCGGCGATGGTCGTCGGGCGCATCACCGTGACCGGTATCGACGCACGCGACGTACCGTTCGGAGAGCACCCGTACGAGCCTCCGCGCCACGTGCGCCAGGGCGACGAGATCGGTATTTTCCGGCTTGGATCGACGGCGGTCGTCTTCTTCGAGCCGCGCGCCAAGCTCCGTTGGTTGGTTTCGGAAGGACCTGTTCGGTTCGGTCAGCCGCTAGGGCTGCGGGAGGGTGGGGAGGCCGGATGAGCGACGGTCCCGCGAAGCTTTCGCCTCCGGAGGCTCCGGCCCTGGACGACATCATCCTCGGGGATGATGACGCGACTGCCGTCTCGCCGCCTGTCATGCGCGAGACGAGCGTGCAAAAGGCGAGGGTTTCGGCACCGCCGCCTCCGAAACCGGTCACGATTCCTCCGCTCAACGACGCACAGACGCGCGTCGACGCTGCGCTCGCCGACGATGGCGTGCGCGGGAAAAATGCGGATCCGCGCAAGCGCGCGAAGCTGACCCTCCGAATTCCGGACGACGAGATCGCTCGTCCGCAGGTCGTTCACACGCCGATCCCCGGTATGCCGGCCGTGGCGCCCACGCCCAGCCGGCCGCCGTCGGCCGTCGCACCCGAAGAACGCCGCCACGACGGACCCTCGACGTTGTCGGCGTTCGACGCGAATGCGCCGCTCCAGCCAACGCGCATCATCGCGATTGGTCCTGCGGACGAGACGATTGTGAATCCGCCGACGGAGCCGCCGCCCCCCGTCACCCGGACCGAGCCCCCGAAGCGTGCGGTCGGCATCGATCCCTCGCGCGAAGAGGGCTGGACGCCTTACCAACCCGCCGTGATCGACGAAGACGCGACCTTGCGGATGAGCCGCCGGGACCCGGGCTTCGAGGTCTTCGCGGCCTACTCGGGCGCGGATCCTCGCCGGACGATCATCGACGGTGCGCCCGAGCCGGCGCCTCCTCCTCCGCCGTCGGAAGAGATTCCGATCGACCTTTCGGATGCGCCCGACGAGCCGATGACCATGCCGCGCCTGCCGGTCGACGTCGTGGACTCGGAGGAGATCCGCATCGACGACGGCGAGCGTACCTCCGATGCGGGCGAGGTCGACGAGGTCGAGGCGGACGATCTCGTCAGCGTCGAGTCCATTCCTACGCCCCACCAGCCGCCTCCTCCGCCCGCCAAGGGCCAGACGCAGAAGCTCCCGGCTTATGGCGGGCCGTCCACCACGGCGACGGCCCTCATGGCTGGCATGGCTCCGGCTCCGGCTCCGGCTCCCGCTCCCGCGGCGATGTACGCTCCGTACGGCCATCCTCAAGCGCCGGCTCCGTATGGGGGAGCTCCCTACGGGGTGGCTCCCCAAGCGCCGGCTCCGTACGGGGTTCCTCCTCAGGGGACCGCCCCTCACGTGCCGCAGTCGCATGGGAGCTCGCCGGCCATCGTTCATGCGCCCGTGACGCCCGTCCACGCGCCCGCGAGCGGTCCGGGACTTCCGTCGGTGCCGTCCTCGCCCGACTTGTCCTCGCTCCCGCCTCCGCCTGCCGGTTTCCACTCGCCCGCGGTGCCCGGCATCCTCGGGATGAAGACGCCATCGGCCCCACCCGCAGCCGCAACGGCCGCCGCGGCAGCGCCGGTCGCGGTCGGGTCGCAGGCATCGCTCTTCGTGCCACAAGTGACGGGGATCGCGCCGCCGCCGATGAGCGAGGCCGCGGCGAACCGAAAGAAGAACCGCCCCTGGTGGGAAGAGCTCTTCAACGACGACTTCATTCGCACGATGGCGAAGGTCACGGACAAGGACATTGCCCGTGAAGTCGACTTCATCGAAGAGAGCCTCGGCTGCGAGGCGGGCGCGACCGTCCTCGATCTCGCGTGCGGAACGGGGCGTCACGCCGTGGAGCTCGCCACGCGCGGCTACCAGGTCGTCGGCTTCGATCTGAGCCTGGCGATGCTCGCGCGCGCGTCCGACGAAGCGCAGGATCGCAAGCAGAAGATCAACTTCGTGCAGGGCGACATGCGCGAGATGCTCTTCGAAGACACCTTCGACGGCATCTTTGCCTGGAACACGAGCTTCGGCTTCTTCGACGAAGAGAAGAACAACGCGGTCATCGCGAAGGTGCACCGCGCGCTCAAGAAGGGCGGCCAGTTCCTCCTCGACGTCGTCAATCGCGACTACATCATCCGGCAGGCGCCATCGCTCGCCTGGTTCGAAGGCGACGGCTGCATCTGTATGGACGAGATGCAGATCGACTTCATCACGAGCCGAATGCGCGTGAAGCGCACGCTCATGATGGACGACGGGCGTACGAAGGAGATCGAGTACTCGATCCGCATCTACGCCCTCCACGAGCTCGGAAAGATGCTCCACGACAACGGCTTCCGCGTTGCCGAAGTGAGCGGGCGCATGGGAACGCCGGGGGTGTTCTTCGGCTGCGAGTCTCCGCGCACGCTCATTCTGGCCGAAAAGCGCTGACGTCCAAGCGCGGCCGCGTTGCAGAGTACCTCGATCCCAGCGGAACGAGGCCCTATCCTCACGCTCGTGAAGGCGCTGATCCTCGAAGGCGACGTCGCCCGGTACACCACCGACTACAGCGACATTGTCCGCGCTCATGCCGAGGGCAAGAACTTCTGGGTCGAGCTCGACGAGCGTACTCCGGAGGATGATCGGCTGCTCGAAGAGGTCCTGAAGATCCATCCGCTCGCCATCGAGGACGTGTGGAACGACATCGGCCTGCCCAAGATCGAAGACTTCGGTGACTACGTGCAGCTCGTGATGCACGGCGTTCGAGAAACGGATCTCGAATCGTCGGAGGTTCCGCTCTCGCTCACCGAGCTCGACGTCCTCATCGGCAAACACTTCCTCGTGACCCATGCGCACGACGAAAAAGTCTGTGCCGTGGAGCCGACGCGCGCGGAAGTTCAGCGCCGCCCGGGCCTTCTGCGGAAAGGGCCGGCTTGGGTCGCACACGCCGTGCTCGATCGCATGGTCGATGAGTACATGCCGCTCATCGACCGCCTCGACGACGAGATGGATTCGATCGAAACGAGCATTCTCTCCGACAGCGGAATTCGTCCGGACACCGCGGTGATTCCCAAGATCATCCGGTTGAAGCGCAGTTTGCAGCTCTTGCGGCGAACGACGATTTACCAGCGCGAGATCCTATTGCGCCTCGCACGCGCGGAGTTCGACGAGATCCCGCGCGAGCTCGTTCCGTTCTATCGCGACGTCTACGATCACTTCGCGCGCGTGACCGAGCTCGTCGACAGCTATCGCGATCTCGTCACCAGCTTGCTCGACGCGCATCTCAGCTTGCAGTCGAACCGCATGAACGAGGTGATGAAGCGACTCACGATCATCTCGACGGTCATGTTGCCGCTGACCGTGATTGCGGGCGTCTACGGCATGAACTTCGAGCACATGCCGGAACTGCATTGGCTTTGGGGATATCCGTTCGCACTCGGTTTGATGGCGGCCGTCGCCGGCGGGATTCTGCTGTGGTTCAAAGCGAAGAAATGGCTTTGAGCCGAGAGGTCGAAGGGCCAATCGCGAGCTCAGGCGTGCAAGGGCCTTGCGTGATTTGCATGCGCGCGTCATCTTGAGGCCGATGGTGCTCGTTCAGGCATCGCGTCGATTTAGCGGCCCCCCGGCCCAGCTCGGGTGCGGGGTTCGGCTGCCGTGTGAAATCGCCGCGTAACGACTCATCGTTCACGGCTCGCACGTAGCCGAAGACCGCAGGAACCCGAGTTCGGCTCGGGGGATTCGCGAACCCGAAACGCGAACCCGAGCTCGATGGCGAGCTCCTGCGAGGTCTACCGTGAAGATTCGATTGATTGGCCAGAAGGCGCTCGACGACGCGCTCGTTCTTCGTGATTTGACCGACCCCGAAGGCGGGGCCCATGCGATGCAATCGCTCGTCGCGCAACTTGCGAGCGACGTGGGGCAGGCACAATCGACCGAGCCACGACGCGTCCGAGGCGCGCGCGTGGTCTCCGTTCTCGACAACTACGACCGTCTCGGATTCGCGCCTGAATCCGTCACGCGTGATGCCCGCTACACGCGTTACGTCACCCACGACCGGGTCCTCCGCACGCATACCTCGGCAATGATTCCGGAGGCACTTCGCGGGCTCGCCGAGTCGGGCGAAGCGAGATCTCTCGACGTCACGATGCTTGCGCCGGGCGTGGTGTACCGACGCGATTGCATCGACCGACTCCACTCCGGCGAACCGCATCAGGTCGACGTCTGGCGCGTGCGTCGAGGCGGCAAACGTCTCGATCGCGACGACTTGCGCGCGCTCATCGCCGTCGCCATGGAATCGCTCCTACCCGGGTGGCGCTGGCGCACGACCGATGCCGTGCATCCCTACACACTCGAAGGGCTGCAGGTCGACGTGGAGCACGACGACCAGTGGATCGAGGTCGGCGAGTGCGGTCTGGCACACCCGCGGGTGCTCGAGCTCGCGGGCTTGGACCGCGACGTCTCCGGGCTCGCGATGGGCCTTGGACTCGACCGCCTGCTGATGCTGCGCAAAGGGATCCCCGACATTCGACTCCTGCGTTCCTCGGATCCGCGCATCGCTTCGCAGATGCTGGATTTGGAGCCTTATCGAGCGGTGTCTTCGTATCCGGCGATTCGCCGCGACATGTCGATCGCCGTCCCGGCAGACACCACGCCGGAGGAGCTCGGCGACCGCGTTCGACTCCTCGGGACGCTCGCGAGCTACGTGGAAGAGATCGAGGTCGTGTCCGAGACGCCTGCGCGATCACTTCCTCCACAGGCCCAGGCGCGACTCGGACTTCTTCCCGGGCAGAAAAACGTGCTCCTCCGCATCGTCGTTCGGTCGCACGAGCGCACGCTCACGCACCCCGAGGCGAACGAAGTGCGCAATGCGATTTACCGCATTCTCCACGAAGGAGCCGTGAACGTGTTTGCGTCGTGAGTCTCAATCGACGTCGGCGTCGGCCAGGCGCTCGATGACGTCGCGAGGGGTGAACGGCAGCATGTCGAGGGCGATGCGGAGCGTACGCAGGAGCGCTCCGCTCGCTTCGGCTTCGAACAACTCCACGAGCTCCAGGAGGCGATCGCGTATCTCCTTGGTGGCGAGCGGTTCGTGGAGTGCCACCTCCGCCGCGACGCGGATCACGGCACCGAGCGACCCGTCCATGGGCCCACGGAGAAGGGCCAGCAGCACCGTGCGCTTCTCGGTGCCTGCCCAGCCGGTCTCCGAAAGGGCGAGCCCGATCATCGCAACGACCTGCCAACGATGAATGGCAATCGGACCGGGAGTCATGCGGGTATTGGGCATACGTGGATGCAAGAATGCCGAGACCCAGGCGTGCGCATTCTCGGCGGGAGGACGGAGCATGCTGGCCGCCGACCACAAATCGAGAAAGTCAGACGAAGGTTCGAATTCACGCTCGTCGTATTCCGAAATCGACGTAATCCATTCGTCGAGCTCGGGAGAAGGCAATGCTTCCTTGTCGACGACGGTATTCGCCGTGGCTCCGTCACGCAGGCTCGCTCCGATTCGGCGCGCGCTGTTTCCCATGACGTCGCCCATCTGGACGAGCAGGCCGTGCCCGAGGATGCGCCGACGTACGAGGTCCAGTGGTGGCTCGACCGGCGGCGGGGCCCCGGCACTCTCGAGGGCCGTGACGAGCTCGAAGGCGATCTCTTCTTCGGCCTCGAGCTCCGTGAGCCCACGATAGACTTCGAGGCGCGCGAGCGCGTCGTTCCAGCGGCCGGCATCGACGAGAACGCGGAATTGCTCCAATCGATGGACGGGGTCCCCTTCGGCTTCGAAGGCGCGATCGAAGCAGGTCAACGCCTCGTCGAATCTGCGCAGCGCCCGCAACACGAAGCCGCGCGTTGCTTCGGCCATCGCCACGAACTTTCCGCCGCGGGCACTCGTTTCCACGGCCGCCGTCGCGTCGAGCGCGTCGTCGAGTCGACCGGCACGCCGCAAGATCGCCGATGCTACGAGTGCCGTGCGAACATCGCCGGGGGCCTGACTTCGCGCGAGCAGAATGACTGGCACGAGCTCTTCGGCGGCGGCTTGCTCCGCGGGGAGGAACGTCATCCGTCCGAGCCCGAGGGACATCGCAGGCATGCAGGCCTGCACGAGGAGCGTTGGATCGACGCGAAGCTTGCCGGCGGCGGCCTCCTCGCACCAGCGCGCCAGCCACGGTGCGAATCCGGCGTGGGGAGCGCCATGTTGGAGCTGCGCGACGATCTCGATCGCTTCTCCGAGCTTGCCATTCCGATGGAGCCAGTAGGCACGCGCGGCGTGGGCGCCGAGGAACGTATCTTCTTCGAGGGCGCGACGGAGCTTCTCGTCGGCGAGCAGATCGGCGAGGTGCGCTCGCCATTCCTGACGATTCGGTTCGAGTGCGAGTGCCGTGATGCAGTGAGTGAGCGCGTGGAATCGAACGCCCGCGCTCGTCAGCTCGTTTACGAGCGCGATTTCGTCTTCGTACGAAAGCTCGTCGTCCGTGTCCTGCGATGGAGCCATTCGAACCCCCCGGCGTTCACTCTAATGGTGAGTCTCGAGGTCGAGACAGTGTCGTCTGAGTCTCCGAGGAGGAAGACCTCGACTGTGGGGATGCGCCGCACGCGTCGCGGCGATCAGCTGCGATAGGTTGCGACGGTGGGTGGCGGAACACGAAGCGGAGCACGAACTCCTCCGCGAGACGCTTTCCGATGGAGACCCTCGAACTCCGTCCAGGAGGACTCTTCGCGAATGGCTCGTTCGTATGGCGCGGAAGACGACGTCGTTGGTTCGGAGAATCGCGAGAGCGATGTCGAGAAATGCTCCGAAGTCGACGTTGTCGGCGGAGAGGACGCGCCGTCAGCGCGCTGCAACGTGCGGCTCGCGCGCGTCTTTGCAGCAGCGCGTGCCGGTCTCGGCGCCGTTGTACACGTCGTTGTGACCCACCTGGAACTGGCGGCAGGCGTGGCGGCTCGGGATCCACCACGAGCCCTTGAGGACCTCTTTCCAGCCCATCTTCGAGCCCTGGCCGGGGCCGTCCGCCTGGGTCCACTCCTCGACGTTTCCAGCCATGTCCTGCACGCCGAACGGGCTTGCGCATTTGGCGTGCGAGCCGGCGGGGGAGCGGTGATCGACGAGCCGTCCGACGCGCCCGATGTTCTCGCTCAGGTCCACGTTGCAGGCCGAGCTGTCGCGCTCCCAGCCGTAGGGGTACGGGCGCATTTCTTCGCCCTCGCACGCGAAGATCCACTCGCTCTCGCGACAGAGGCGGGCGCCTTCCGCCTCGCAGAGGTTGCGTGAGGTCGTCCACGACATGAAGTGACGAGGGAGATCGCTCTCGGGCTCTTTCCGTTCCGTTGCGTCGATGCAATAACGCTTGTGGACCTTCGGCGACTTGCACTTCGCCTCCGGCGCGTATCGCTTGCACCGAAAGTTCGCGTAGCGGCTCGACGGCGGGTCCATCCACTCGAGGCAGGTGTGTTCGACCTCGGGGCAGAACTCGCCGTCGACGAGCACCATGCCCTCGGGGCACGCCTCTTCGCCGTTGACCTTCTTCGCGAGATCGTTCGAAGGCGCGGGCGTCGGAACGACCTTCGCGGGAACGGGCTGGAACGAGCTTGCGAGTTTGAGCGTGGTCACTCCGACGGCCGTCTCGCTCGTGGGGCGACTCTCGGCCGCCACGGCGCGGGTGCATGCGGGCGCGAACGCGACGGCCAAAAGGAAAACAACCAAGCTCTGCCGCGCGTACAACATCGGGTTCCCCGCGTACCGCAGCTCGCCGTTCGCACCAACCCACGCGATGCGTTGCGACGCGAAAAAAGCATGGTGCCGACTGGATGTTCAGTGCGCTGGAGAGGGGCGACTTTACTCAGGTTCAGTGGCCCGAGGGCGGGCCGACCACACACGTTCAGGTGGGAGTGTTTACTCGTCTCCGAAGCTGATTCCGTCGGGATAGACGCCGACGCTCCATCGTCGTTTCGCCGCGAGCGTCTTCGGATCGATCTCGAGGATCGTTCCCGGCGCTCGATGGTCGCCTTCGCAGACGAGATACGCGCGACCATCTCGAGCCACGCGTACGGCGTGAGGCAGCGTGCAGTCGCTCTTCGGGAACGACGTTCGCGTCACGACCTTGGACGACTCGACGTCGACGAGCGCGAGCCCGTCCGGCGACTGCAAAGGGACCATGACCGTCCGAGCGTCGACGAACGCAGGCATGAAGGCCTTGGCCGCGAGCGGCACCGTCTTGTCGGCGAGGAAGCGCTTCTCGCGACGATCGAAGATGCGTAGGTCCTGGCCCTCGAGATTGGCGACGATCACGCGTGACTCGTCGGGCGAGAGCAGCGCCGAATAAGGACCGTACCGCGGCACGCCGGGAACGCCGGGAGTGAGGCCGAGCGGGTGGCGTGAGATCGACAGCGCTTCGTTCGTGAGGTCGATGATCGCGAGCTCGTCCGAGCCGTAGCACGCGACGAACGCCGTCTTGTCGTCACGCGACGTCACCACCCCGTGCGGCGCCACGCAGACGGCTCGTGCTGCGAGGAGCTTCATCGTGGAGGCGTCGAAGACCGTGAGGCGCGCGAACATCGTGGCGGGGCTTGCGCCCCCCTGCGCAGCGACGTCCATCGCACGCTTCATGTCGAAGTGCGTGACGAGGACCTTCTTCCGATCGTGGGTGAGGACCACGTCGCCGGGGTTCTCGTCCACGTCGGTAAGTTGCTGGACGGCGAGGGTGCCGAGATCCAGACGGACGAGCCTGCCCACGCTGGCCGCGCTGCCGTGGTTGGCGTGCGCGCCCTTCTTGGATGCCGTCTCGGGAGGGAAGGCCAGCGCCACGAAGACGTTCTTCGTCGACGAGTCGAGCGCGAGGTGATGCGGCGCCTCGTGTACGTCAGGATCGAGATCGAGCGGCACGTTCACGACCGCGTCTCCGTCCCTGTCGATGACGGACACGGCGTCCGACCCGTTGTCGGTGACGTAGGCGGCGCGCTCCGCTGGAATGTCGATGCGGGCGCCCGCCGTCAGCGGACCGGCCGATGCCTGCGCCGTCTTCTTGCAACCCGAGCATCCGGCGCTGGCGAGCGCAGCCACGACGAGCGCGAACACGAGAACGAGAGCAACGCTCGCGCGCCCGAGGTACAACGAAAGCGTGCTCGCTCGAGACGTCACTCCCCGCGTTCGCGCTACCCGATTCGGGCGCTCACGTTCACGCATGCAGCGGTGGCTGGCAACCGGCATGATGGCGCTCGCCCCTTTGTGTATCACGCGAGGTGCGATCGCGAACGGTCGTTTCCCGCAGGCACAGATCATCGAGACCGTTCCCGGGAGCGCAGGCGAGACCGTCTTTTTGCGCACGACCTTCGGCATTCTGGTCTCGCGCGACGCGGGCAAGAGCTGGCGGTGGATCTGTGAGCGCGCGCTCGGTTACGAAGGAACGTGGGACCCGCCCATCGCCGTCATGCGCGATGGGCGGTTGTGGGTGGGCCTCGAAGGGGGGCTCGTTTCGACGCTCGACGGCTGCGTCGTCGAGCGCGCGCCCGAGCTGGAAGGCGAGACCATCGCAGACCTCACGACCGACCCTCACGGTGAAATGCTCTGGGCGATCACGGGCTCGCCCGAGAAACGCAACGCGATCTGGCGTCGAGAGCCGACGGGTGCATGGCGTCGCATGGGGTTCGCCCCGGAGAACGTCCACCTGATGACGATCGAGGTGGCTCCGTCGCGCACGTCGCGGCTCTACGTGACCGGTCAGCCTTACGGCGAGGTTCGTGGCCAGGTCTTCCATTCCGATGACGGCGGCAAGACGCTCCACGCGCACGCGAACGCGCTTTCGGAGAGCGGCCCACTCTTCATCGCGGCCGTCGATCCTTCCGAGCCGTCGCGGGTTCTCCTTCGCCATCTCCACGCTGCAGGCAGCGCGCTTCTCGTCACGAGCGACGCTGGGAAGACGCTGTCGCCCGTCCTGGAGATGAAGAGCGCCATGTTCGGCTTTGCCAAGAGCACCGACGGTCGCACCTACTGGGCCGGCTCCGGGCTCCCCGAGCACGGCATCTATCGCTCGACCGATCGCGGCAAGCACTTCGAACGCGTCTCGGAGCACGGGGTGCTCTGCCTTCACGAGGCTCCCGGAAACCGGCTCTTCGTGTGCGAGAACGGCTTCAAACTCGGTGCTCCGGCCGTTGGGCTCTCGACCGACGAAGGGAGCACTGTCCGCGCCATCGCCTCGTTCGGCGACGTGGAAGGTCCTGTCGCGTGCGCCGCCGAAGGCGCCGCAGCGTCCTTGTGCGCCGATGCGTGGCCCGAGACGCGCGCGCTCGTGTTGCCTCGTGAAGCTGGTGCACCCAAGCCCGTCGTCGAAGCAGGCGTGTCGAACGACGCAGGCACGCAGGCCCCGCCCCCTCGAAAGAGTGCGTGCGGCTGCTCGACGATCGGCGAGCGCCGCGAAACGGGCGGACGTTGGTGGCTCGTGGGCCTGGTGCCCCTCGCGCAGTGGATGCGCCGCTCCCGCCGATCTGGATCCGCTGGTCCTCACCCTGGTCAGCGCTGCACCAGGTAGCGACCGCTGCCAGTAGAAATGTTTACGGGCCCTCAGGTCGGTCGGACGCCATGAAGCCCACGAAGCTCGGGCATCGCGTTTTGCCTACAATCTGCGCACGATTCGCGCGTGCGGTGGCGCTTGCCTTGCAGTGACGGCGCGTCATGCGCCCCGTTTCGTTCGGCTCGCTTGCCAGCCTAGCCTCGCTCGCCGTGGTCGCCTCCGTGCTTGGCGCGTGTGGTGATGCCGCACCGCCCGGAGGCGTCCTCCGGCATCGCTCGTCCGGCGTGCCGGCGGTCGGCTCCAACGAACAGCACGATCCGAACGACATCGAGAACGACGGACCTGATCCCGGCAATCCCAACGCGAATACGCCGCCTGCTGCGCCCACGAGCGCAGGGCAGGCGAGCGGTCAGCTGGCTGTAACGGTGAGCAATGCGCAGCCGTCGGCCGATTTGGGAACCAACGTGACGATCGACGTCACGGTCGAGCCGAAAGCGGGATTCACCGGCGATGCCGACTTGAGCGTCAGCGGTCTGCCCGACGGCGCGACGGCGACGTTCGCACCCGCGAAGGTGACGCTAGGAACGACGAGCGTGACGTCGAAGCTCACGATCGCCGTGCCCGTCACGACGGTGGCGTCTGCACAGAATTCGAGCTCCGCGCTCGTGATCTCCGCGAAGTCGGGAACGACGGCCGCCACGGCGAACGCGAACTTCAAGGTGAACCCGAAGCTCTTGCTGACGATCCCGATGAACATCGACGCCCTGCGCGCCGCCAGCGGCACGAAGTACATCGATCAATGGGGAGCGGCGTTCGGCGCGACTCAGCAGCCGCTCCACACGCAAGACGGGAACGGCATCGTCGTGTCCGTGAAGAACGGTGACTCGACGGCGCACATCGTCCACGGCGCGAACGGCTTCGCCCACGGCGACCAGGCAAACCCGATTCCGCCGAACTCGATGGAGCTGCTGCAAGACGGCACGCCGCGGACCCGTACGTTGAACGTCGGCACGAACTGCAATGGCTACCCGCACGAAGGGCAGAACGGTTCGAGCGCGTCGTTCCGCATCAAGGTCGAGACGGCCCCCTGACGCGACGCGCCCCGAGCGGGGCACGTTGCGCGCGGCTACTCGTAGCGAATCGCGAGGATGGTGAGCTCGGTCTCGCCGCTCGGCTTTTTGAACAGAATCGTCTCTCCCTCGCGTCGCTTGAGCAGCGCGCGCCCGAGCGGTGAGCGGTAGCTGATGCAGCCGCGCACGAGGTCGATCTCGTCGGCGCCCACGATCTGGTACGTGGCCTGTTTGCCGTCTTCGTCTTCCAGATCGACCGTGGCTCCGAAGAACACGCGCTCTCGTTCGCCCTCGGGCCGCTCGGCGGGATCGAGCACGGTGGCCACGTCGAGGCGCTTGGTGAGGAAGTGGATGCGCCGATCGATCTCGCGGAGCTTCTTCTTGCCGTAGATGTACTCGGCGTTCTCGCTCCGATCGCCCTGAGCCGCGGCGTCGGCGACCTCCTGGACGACCTTGCGTCGCTTCGTCCAGAGCTCGCCGATCTCCTCCTGCATACGGAGGGCGCCCTTGCGTGTGATGTAGTTCGTTTCGGTGGGCTTCGTCGTCACGGGCTCAGGGCTCCTTGGGCTCCGCGTTGGCACCGGCGAGCAGGACGTCGAGGACCCACGGGCGATCTTTGTCGATCCCGAGCTCGAGGACGGCGTTCGCGATCGCTCGGCGCGACGCATCGCGCGGGACGCTCAGCACGGCCCATCGAGCGGAAGGGCCTCGACCCCAGACGCGGCCGGCTTCGAGCTTCACGCGACGGCTGCCGCCACAGATCGCGACCGTGGTGCCCGCGGGGCGCACCAGCGCAACGGCGTGCTCGGCGAACGCGATGCGATCGAAGCTCTCCGTCGAACGCTGCGCCTGATCTTCAGCCTGCTCGATTCGCTCGAGCTCGATACGAGGCATCTCCAGCGAGCTTAGCATTGTCGACGACGACTCGCCGGCCGACGTCAGCGCCCGCGGATTCGCGAGCTGAGCTCGAAGAAGTAGCTCACGAGGTCGCGTTCGCGGTGTCCCATCTGGACGAAGCGCGCAAGGCGGCCAAAAGGCCAAACGCGCGTATCCGGGGGCACGATGAGCGACCAGTAGCCGAGCTCGTTCGGCGAGATGTCGACCCACTCGGCGTCGAGGCGTCGGATGAGAATCTCGCTGAGGAACGCTCCGTGGCGCTTCAGCACTTCGACGTCGCGTGCGGTGTGGAGCGTGTGGTCGGGGAACGACTCTAGAAGCACGGCCTGCATCGCTTCGATGCCCGAGACGTCGGCGCGGAGCTCGATGCCGCGCCGTTCGCGATACTCCATGCCGAGCTGTCGAGACAGCATCGTGAACTGCACGCGCGCCTCGAGGACGGATTTGGGCAGAACGCTGCGGAGCGTGGCGTCGGGAGCGAGCCCTGCAGGGAGGGCGAGATGCTCGGCAAGCTCGTCGTCCGGGCCGCCGATCTTCGGCAACAGCGGAGCGCGCGCGATGAGCGGGGCGGGCGCTTCGTGTTTGTACGGGGGCAGCGACGCGCCGTACATCCGCACGCGGATGTTCGACTCGCTCGAGGCTTCCGGCGGAAGGTCGGCTTCGAGCAGCGGCGTCGTCGCCGGCGGTCGGAACGAAGGAGGGAGCGATTCGTCGGTGAAGGAGTCGAAGCTCGATCGCGAGACGGGCCTGAGCGGTGTCGGCCGAACGTGGTCGTCTTCGAACGCGGGCGGTAGATACGACGCAACCTTCGGCTTCTGCGAAGGCGGGCGAGGCGGCGGTGACTTCGGCGTCGGGCGCGAGACCAGCGGAGGTCGGGGCGCGCTGCCGAGCGGCGGGCGCGAAGCGCTCACGGGAATGGCGGAGTCGGAATCAGGCTCTGCGCGCGGGTCGAGCGCCGCCGGGATGCGCGATTCTCGAAGTTCGCGCATGACGCCCGTGAGTCGACGCGACGGTCGCTGCGAGGGCGGTGACGAACCGCTCGGCGGACGACTCGCAGGCATCCGCGGTGCGCTCGTCGAGCGCGGTGACGCGATCTGTTCGGGCGTCGGGAGCGTCTCCGGCGCCGGCAGATCGAATGTGAACGCTGCCTCCAGCGGCGGCATCTCGAGCTCGATCGAAGGCGGGCGCGCCGCCGCCGGAACGGCAGGTGCGGGATCGGGCGGAGCCGTCGCGAGCGGCGGAATCGGCGGCAGATCGAGCGCGAAATCGAACTCCGAAATCGGCTGCGGTGCGGGCGGGGCGACGAGCGGAGGCGGCAGCTGACTCGGCGGCATCGCCGACGCGAGCGTGTCCGCCAGCGTCTTGCGTCGATCGGGCGCCGCGCCGACGGCGCGCGCGAGGATGCGCTGCGCGCGTAGGAGGAGTCCTTCGTCGATACCGGGAGCGTCGACGAGATCGCGCGCGTAGGGGACGGCGCGCCTCGGGTCGCCTGCCTCGAGCCAAGCTTCGGCGGCGAGCAGCGAGAGCTCCTGGAAATTCGTCATCGACAACGCGAGCGCCGACACGCGCTCGGCAACGAGCCTCGGAGGCTCGAGCCGCATGGCGAGCGAGGCGCGCGCGCGGAGGTACGTCGTTCCGGGCGTTCGGCCACGCTCCTCTTCGATGCGATCGAGCACGGCGACGACGTTGTCGTACGCTCCGGCATCGAGCGCGGTCTCGACCGACCAGAGCTCGGGATCCGACAGAGGCCCTCGCTCGGGCCTCTCCCGCACCGACACGGAGCGCTCGAGTGACGTGTAGAGTGCACGCGTGTCGTCGTCGGGCGCACCATCGATGCGGGAGCGAATGAATGCGATGACGTCGGCGCGCGGGAGGTTTTCGACGATCAGGGGCTTCGGGTCGAAACGCACGAGCTCGGAAATCGCGCGCTCGAGGTCGCGCAGCGTGGCCACGTTGGGCCGTTTGTACGTTCGCTGGCCTGGCTTGCTCTGTTTCGTCCAGCCCTCCGTCGAGAGAATGACGGTGGCTTCGCTCCGCTCGTTCTCGAGGAGCGTTGCGAGGTAGAGGAGCTGTAGGGCGACGCCCGCCGCGGGCAAGCCTAGGTCGAACGCGAGCGTCGGAAGATCGAGGAAAACACCTCGGTAGGTCTGTGTGGCCGCGTCGAACAGGCTCGACTGGAACAGCTCGAGCGGACCGAGATACGTCGCGAGGCGCTGCACGGCGCTTCCGCGCGCGTACGCGCTCGACAGCGTCGGCTGCATGGCAAGGCCACACTCACGCGCGAGGGCAGGGGTCGCGCCGATCTGCTCGAGACGCGATCGCGCGATCGCCACGGTGGTCTGGTAGCTGTGCTCGCGCACCCGACCCGGCTCGCTCGCGCGCAGTTCGATCTCCGACGCATCGAAGAGCGCGTACTCCGCGTCGGGAGGCGCGGTGGCTCGAAGCACGACGCGGTCGTCGACGAGCAGCATGCAGGTCGTGCCGCCGGTTCCCGCCGAACCGCGAGGACCGGACGACGCCGGCGGCCCGCTTTGCGGCGGCGCAGAGCCGTGCGCAGGCGGGGCGCCTGGGGTGCCCGGAACTACCGAGAACGCGGACGCGTCTTCGTCGACGGGTAGTCTCACCGTGCCACCAGTTTAACAGCTCCTTCGAGCGTGATGATGACTTCTGTAGGGGGCCGCGCCACCTTTGGTTCCGGACCTTCGATGCTCGTGGCTCGGTCGGGGACCGGCCATTTTTCTGGACCCTCGTCGTTCGCGGAGCTTATACATGCGGACCTCGGCCGTGAAATCGCGGTCTGGCAGCTAGCTGGAGCGTCTCAATGCCCACTCGGAAACTCGCCTCCGCCGTCCCGTTCGTCCGTCGGCGCTCGAAGCTTGGACGAGCTTCATCGCGCTCCCGTTCCGTGGTGGTCGCAGGTGGCCTCGTGATTGCCGGGGTCTTTGCTTTCGCGTGTGGCGGCAAACCTCCGAGGGAGCCGAACATCACGGAGACCGTCAGCGATGCCGGCCCCGAGGATACCGCTCCGCCCGAGCCGGCGAAGCCGAAGTCGCTCTACGAGCGTCTCGGCGCGAAGGAAGGCATCGCGAAGGTCGTCGACTCCTTCGTGAAGAACCTCCAGAGCAACGACGTCACGAAGAAGCGCTTCGCGAAGCTGTCGAAGGACCGCCTCGAGAAGTTCCGTCAGAACCTCGTCGATCAGATCTGTCACGAGACCGGTGGTGACTGCGAGTACACCGGCAAGGACATGAAGGCCGCCCACAAGGGCATGAAGATCACCGAGGCAGAGTGGAACGCCACCATCTCGGCGCTCAAGGCGGCGATGGAAGAGAACTCGGTCGGTGAGACCGAGGCCGACGATCTGTTCGCTCTCGTCGCACCGATGAAGGACGACATCGTCGAGGTCAAGCCGAAGGGCGCACCCAAGAAATAGGGTCGAGGATTCGGCGCAGGCCCGGTCCTATTGAAGTAGTTAATACGGCGAAACCTAAGAGGGCTTCGCCGTGAAAGAAACGTTCGACGCGATCCTCAAGCCGGATCAGGCTGGTTACCTGGAGGGCATCGAGCCCGCCCGTGACGCGCTTCTCGCAGAGATGGAGCACTACGCGAAGGAGCGTGGCGAGCCCATCAGCGATCCCGAGGTCGCGTCGTTCCTCGCAGTGACGGCGCGCGCATCGGGCGCTCGCGCGATCGTCGAGGTTGGCACGAACATCGGCTACGGCGCCATCGTGCTCGCCCGCGCGGCAGGCCCCGATGCACGGGTCGTCACCATCGAGAAGGACCCCAAGCGTGTCGACGTCGCGAAGGGCTTCGTCGCCAAAGCCGGTCTCGAATCACGCATCGAGATCCGTACGGCCGACGCGCTCGCCGAGCTCGCGAAGCTCGGTCCTGGAATCGACCTCGTCTACATCGACTGCGTGAAAGAGGACTACCCGGCGTACCTCGACATCGTCCTGCCGAAGCTCTCGGCGAAAGGCGTCGTCATCGCGGACAACGTCCTCTGGAAGGGCTTCGTCGCTGCCAAGGACGTGCCCGCCCACGAGACCGCACGCGTCGCGGCACTCCGCGCGTTCAACGAGAAAATCCTGACCGACAGCCGTCTCCGGGGAGTTGTCCTCCCGCTCGGAGACGGCGTCGCGTACGCGGTGCGCGTTTAGCCTCAGGCGCTCAGGCCTGCATCGCTGCGCTGGCTGCATCCGCGCCAGCAGCGGGCGCGTGCTCCTCGCCAGGCGAGGGGGCATCCGGTGATCGCTTGTAGCCGCACTCTTTGTCGGCGCAGGCGATCATCGGTTTGGCCTTGGTGCCGCCCATCACGAGGAACTTCGCTCCGCACGCGGGGCAAGGCTCGTTGATCGGCTTCTGCCAGAGCTTGAAGTCACACTTCACGGTCTCGTCGTTGTAGCGGCTGCAACCGTAGAAGGTCTTGCCGCCCTTCTTCTTCGGACGGACCTCGATGATGTCGCCGCCGCACTTCGGGCATGCGACGCCGAGCGGAACGGGCCGCGCGTTCTTGCACTGCGGGTAGCCGGTGCACGAGAGGAACTCGCCGTAGCGACCGCTGCGGATGACCATCGGCTTGCCGCACTTGTCGCAATCGACGCCTGCGTCGCGAGGCTTGGCTGCGCCGGTGCCGTCGGGCCCGAGGTCACGTGTGTTCTTGCACTTCGGGTAGTTCGAGCAGCCGAGGAACCAGCCGTTCTTCGACCAGCGCTTCATCATCTCGCCGGGAGGAAGCGCGCGGAGCTTCTCGTCTTCGCTGTTCGGTCCGCAGATCTCGCAGATCTCGCCGGTGGGCTCCGGATCCGGATTCCAGCGCTTGCCCTTCTTGCTCTTGTCGAGCTGTTCGCGGAACTTCTTGTAGAAGCGCGAAAGAAGGACGGTGCGCTCTTCGGTGCCGGCTTCGACGGCGTCGAGCTCCTGCTCCATGCTCGACGTGAACGTCGGATCCATGAAGTCGAGCTCGCTGTTCACGAGGCCGTCGACCACCATCTTGCCGAGCAGCGTGGGCCGGAAATTACGGCCATCGAGCTTCTCGACGTAGTCGCGCGCCTGCACCTTGCTGATGATCTCGGCGTACGTGCTCGGGCGACCGATGCCGCGCTCTTCGAGCTCACGGACGAGCGAGCCTTCGTTGTAGCGCGCAGGCGGCTGCGTGAACTTCTGCTCGGCGAGCACGCCCGGAGGCGTGACGAGCTCGAGGACTTCACCCTCGGCGAGCTCGGGTAGCGTGGCCTCGCCCTCTTCGGGCTCCTTCGCGCCGTCCGCGTCGGTCTTGTCGTCTTCGCCGCCGGCCTGGTTGGTCGACTCGACGCCGCTCCCGTAGACCTCGAGCCAGCCTGCGAACTTCAGCACGCGACCGCTCGAGCGGAGCATGTATGACGCGCTCTTCGCCTTCGCCTCGATGTCCACCGAGGTCTGGTCGAAGACTGCGTCCTTCATCTGGCTCGCGATGAAGCGATCCCAGATGAGTTTGTAGATCTTGTACTGCTCGTCCTTGAGGTGCTTCTTCACCGTCTCGGGCGTGTGCTCGAGCGAGGTGGGACGAATCGCTTCGTGCGCGTCCTGCGAGTTCTTCTTCGACTTGAAGACGTTCGGCTCGGCGGGCAGCGAGTTCTTGCCGTACGAGTTCTCGATGTACTCGCGCGCGGCGGCCAGCGCGTCGGGGGAGACGCGCGTGGAGTCGGTACGCATGTACGTGATGAGACCGACGGGGCCGCCGTCTTTGCCGAGGTCGACGCCTTCGTAGAGGCCCTGCGCGACCTGCATGGTGCGCTTGGCGCCGAAGCCGAGACGGTTGACCGCGTCCTGTTGGAGCTTGCTGGTGGTGTACGGGGCGTAGGGCTTTCGCTTGCGCTCCGACTTCGTGATCTTCGCGATGCGGTACGTCGCACCATCGAGATCGCTCTTCACACGTCCGGCGGTCTCGCCGTCCTTGACCTCGATCTTCTTGCCGTCCTGCTGGGCAAGGCGCGCGTTGAACGGCTGCTTCTTGGCGCCGTTCTTTTGCGTCTTCGCGAGCGTGGTGCCGATGTTCCAGTACTCTTCCGGAACGAAGGCCTCGATCTCGCGTTCGCGATCGACGATGAGGCGGAGCGCGACGCTCTGGACGCGACCGGCCGAGAGCCCGAAGGCGAGCTTCGACCAGACGAGCGCCGAGACGTCGTAACCGACGATGCGATCGAGGACGCGGCGAGCGCGCTGCGCGTCATAGAGGTGTTTGTCGAGGGCGCGGGGCGACGCGACGCCCTTCTGCACACCGTTCTTCGTGATCTCGTGGAACTCGACGCGCTTCGCCTTCAGCGGCTTGCCCGTGAGCTCTTCGGCAAGGTGCCACGCGATCGCTTCGCCTTCGCGATCAGGGTCGGTTGCGAGAAGGATGTCTTCGGCTTCCTGCGCAGCAGTCTTGAGCTCGGCAAGGACCTTCTCCTTGCCGGGAACGACTTCGTAGGTCTCCTGGAAACCCTTCTCGATGTCGATGCCCATCTTCTTGGGCAGATCTTTGACGTGGCCCTTCGACGCGAGGACCTCGTATCCCGACCCCAGGTACTTTTTGATCGTCTTGGCCTTCGCCGGAGACTCGACGACCACGAGTGTCTTGCCCATACGTTCGCCTCAGAAAACCGACTGCAATGCCCCCCGGCTCAGTTTGGAGCCGCGGCCCCCTGCGAGCCCCCCCCATCGAAGCTCGAGTGACGCTCGAGAGCGGGGCGGGTGCAGAGTGCCAAAGAAGCGAATCATCAGAACGGAACCACGAGAAAACCGAGAAGAAGTCAGAAGAACTCTGATTCTTCGAATAGTCCCAAGGGGTTATCTCGCCTTTTTGCGACGAAAGAACCCGTCGGGGCCCTCTACTACTACGTCCTTCATGGAGAGCGTCAAGAGTGCCGTGACAGTCGAGCTCACCCCGAGGCCTGCCAAATCGACAATTTCGTCCACGTGTTTGGGAGCCAGTGAAAGTACTGAAATGACTTGCTTTTCATCGGTGCTCAGACGGGGGGCAAAAAGGGGGAGCTCGGGACCGACGGGACCCAGCTGGGCCGGTGCCTTTTTCCGTCGCGCTCGCTTCTGTCGAGCTTGCTGTGGGTCGTCCGGCACAAGGTCGAGTTCTTTGAAGAGCTCATCCATGTTGCCGAGGACACGCGCGCCGAGTTTGTGGTCCGCCCATGATCCTGCGCAGGCGTCCAAGTAGGGGCCGTAGGGCAGTCCGAGCACGACCCACGTCGGCCGTTTCAGGCTCCGCGCCCAAGCCGCAGCGTTGCGCGACCCGGATTGCAGACGCGACTGGACGACGATGACGGCTTCCGCGAGCGCTACGAGAACGCCGTTCCGATGGCGGAAGTTCGGGCGCGAGGGTTCGACCTCGTCCGCGAACGGCCAGATGACGCGGCTGCCATCGGAACGCGCGATCGTGTCGAAGAGCGGCCCATGTTCAGGAGGATAGACATGATTTTTTCCCGTGCCACACACCACCCACGTCGCACCGCCCGCATCGAGCGCGCCTTGGTGCGCGGCGGCATCGATTCCAACCGCGCCTCCCGACACCACCGTCGCGCCCGCGCGCGCGAGCTTCCCCGCGAGCGTGTGAGCGAACGCGCGCATGTCTTCGAGCGGCTGGCGTGAGCCCACGACGGCGATCACGCGTTTGGCATCGAGGGGACCGGTGACCGTCAGATGGGGCTGCGCGGGGAGCTCGCGGAGCGCCTCGGGGTAGGCTTCGTCGGCAGGAGTGAGTTTCACGCGGATCGATTCGGCCGCGTGCGCTCCGAGGTTTCGTTACCGGGGGATCTTGGTCGTGGCGCGCTCTGCAGCCACCGCTCGAACGTTCGCCGCTCGCATCGCGGAGCTCGGATGCAGCGAGAGATAGGTCGACGAGAAGGTCGCGAGATGCGTCGTCTTCTCTTGCTCCATGCGCTCGAAGAAGCGGAGCAGCGCGAGGGTACCGTCGACGCTCCGCCCGGCATCGAGCACGCGCACTATGGCCTCCGCATCGCGCTCGGTCGCGCGACCCGGGTAGAGACTTCGTGAGGTCTCCGTCGCGAGCGCCTGCTCTTTCGACGACCATTCGTCGTCCCCGCGTTCGTGCGTCGCCGTCGGGTGGGGACACGCGAGATCGCCTGCACGCAGGTGCGTGAGCTCGCGCGCGAGGACGAAGAAGAACGCATCGAGCTGCCGATCTTCGAAGGTTGCCGCAGGCTTGGCGGCCGTGAAGAAGCCCGGAGGAGGGGGCAGAAGGCGGCGACCGGGAACCTGCACGCGAGCGAGAAACTCCGCGTACTCGTCGATGCGACGCGAGCCGTTCGCCTCGTCGTACGCGAGCGCGCGCGCGACGTTCGTGACGAGTCTGAGCATGGCATCGGAGACGACGATGACGTAGTCGCCGTCGTCGTCGCACGCAGCCATCGCGCTCGCATCGCCGACGTTGGGATCGAACGCGACGTAGATTCCCGTCAGGCGTCGCTTGTCGGCGGCATCGAGCCTGCTCGTCAGCTCCTTGAGGGCAGCGTGCGCCGTTTGATGCAGCGCGAGCGTCTCGAGCTCCGGCGCGATCTCGTCGGCGTGCGCACGTGACGGGAGCGCGCCGACCATCGCCGCGGAGAGAATCGAGAACGCGAAAACGAGCAGGAAGCGGAGAGGGGAACGCAGCATCGACGATGGCTCCCTTTCGGCCGCTTCTAGCGGATGGTTGCGTCCTTAATTTGCGAGCAGTTCTAGAGGCTTGGGCGCGGTCACTGGCGAACGAAGTGGAACGGGATCGCCACCGTGGTCGGCGAGCCAGGCGCCGGGAACGTCCACGTGCGGACCTGGTTCTCGATGCACTTACCGATGACCGGATCGTCGCCACTCGAGCTCGCGCTCGAGACGGTACCGTTCGCCGCGACGTTCGCGGTGACGGTGACGTTGGCGCTCGACTTCTGGTCGCCGCCTCCGCGCTCCCAGCACGAGCGCTTCACGCCGGCCTGGCGCTCGCGCACGACTCTCTGCACGGAGGCCGAGTCAAGGCCGCCACCGCTTCCCGATCCCGGCCCGCCGGGCCCCGCGGAAGGCCCGCCGACGCCGGGGAGCAAGCCGCTCAAGTCTGCGGTCTTCTTCTCGGCTGCTGTCGGCGTAGCAGCCGCGACGGCCGTACTCTTCGGCGCAGCCGTCGCGGGCTTGCCCGAGGCCGTCGCGCTCGGTGTGGGCTCGACGGAAGCGACCGGCGGGGGGATGTCGGTCGGGATCGGAGCAGCCGATTGGCTCGCGGTGGGCGTCGGCACCTGCACGATGATCTGTTGCGGCGGCGGCTGGTGGAGCGCGAGGAAGGCGACCAGGCCGAACAGCGCCACGGCGAACACGGCGAAGAACCAAACCGGGACACCGCGCTTCTGGATGGTCGGCGGCGCGACCGCGGGCGCGGGCGCGGAGACGAACGGCACGGCGGCGGCAGCGGCCGGCGGCGCAGAGCCTCCGATGGCCGGCGGCGGTACCGCGAACGGGTCGGCGACGGCAACCGGAGAAAGCTGCGCGGCCGGCGGCGCGAACGGCGTTGCCGTCGGCACAGGAGCAGGCGGCGCGACCTCGGGCGAAGGTGTCGTGCCCGGAGCGACCGCGGGGGCGAGGGCCGTCGCCGCGCTGCCGAACGGCGCGAGCGGGACGTCATCGAGCTTCTCGGCTGTGGCCGTGCGCGCGTGGAAGGGAACCACGTTGCTTCGCCCGCCCATGCCGCCCACCATCCCGCCGCCGGGCGGCGGGCCGAGGGGGCGCGTTGCCTCACGCGGAGGATCGGGCGTACGAGCCGCAAGCGGAGCCGGCGTGGCCGGTTTCTGAGGAGCGCGCGGTGCCTGCACGGCAGGCATGCGAGGCTCGGACGGGGGCGGCCCGACGATCGAGACGCGGTTGGTCTGGGCTGCTTCGCGCACGATGGCCGCGAGCTCGGGCACTGCGCGGATCGGCCGCCACTCTTCGAGGCCCTCCTGCCAGCACAGCGACTCCTCAGTGATGGCTCCCGTCGCCGCCTTGCGACGAAGCTCGGAGACCCGGACGGGCCCGACCGGCACGCCGTTGATGGCCACGTACCATTCGTCGCTGACGCTCA
Source organism: Labilithrix luteola (assembly GCF_001263205.1). GTDB lineage: Bacteria > Myxococcota_A > Polyangia > Polyangiales > Polyangiaceae > Labilithrix > Labilithrix luteola. The sequence goes on along the minus strand of NZ_CP012333.1, from coordinate 10,673,044 downwards.
GCTCCAGATTGCTCGGCTGAGAGGGAGAAGGTGCCGCGCCCTCCTGGACGGTGCGCTGGAACGCTCCGGCGAGCGCCCCTCCGTGGCCACTGCCCGGGTGCGACGCCGCCTGGGCGCGCGGCTTCTGCGCAGAGAGGCTCGTCGCCAGGCTGTTCTTCGAGATCTGCGACGGCGACTCGAGCTCGTTCAGCGCCGAGGAGACGCTGGTTTCGGTGACCGCCGCGCGCACCTCGATCTGGTGCCCGCATTTGCGGCACTTCATCCGAACGGTCTTGCCCGCGACCTTGTCGTCGGCGATCTGGTACTTGGCTTTGCAGTTGTCGCAGAGAAACTTCACCTAAATCACCGGTTCACCCGAGGGTAGGGCAGGCACTCGAGCGCCGGTTAGACTACCTGGTTGTCAGTCCCGGGGCGATAGTCTCTCGACGGTGCCGACCCAACGGAGACGTAACTGTACGTGACCGCACACGGGCTCGCAGACCGCGCGACGCGAGCGCGACGCGAGCGCGACCAAGCGCCGCCCGAACGACACATGACCGTCGTAGTGAGTCCCTCTTTGGGGCTGAACGGCGCGAATCAGAACAACTTGAAGAGGTGGGCCTTGATCGACTCGCGCGTCTCGGGGTCCGGCGCAACGTGCAGGCAGCGTTCCCACATCTCGACGGCCTTGTTACGAAAGCCGGCCTTTTCGTAGAGCACGGCAAGATTCTTCAATGCCGGAAAATGCCGGGGATTGAGATCGACGGCGCGTTCGAGCTCGGTGATGCCGTCGTAGATCTGCCCGCATTTCCCGTAGATCAGGGCCAGATGGTAGCGAAGGCGGTACGCGAGCGGATCGAGCGCGATGCCCTTCTTGAGCAGCGACATGGCGAGCTCGGCGTTGCCCGCCTTGTACGCAGCGATGCCGTCTTCGAGGAGCTTCGCCGCGGTCCGGTCGATCTGCTCCGGATCGTGCGAGGCCATCCCGCTCTCCGAGCGCTCGAGGAGTCTCGTCGTCTTGGCGAGCAGCTCTTTGATGCGGAACGGCTTCTCGATGTAGTCGTCGATCCCGTACGTCGACTTGAGATCTTCGACGATGCGCCAGCCTCGATAGACCGCGCTCATCATGAGGATCGGGATCTTGCCGTACTTCTCGCTGCCCTTCATGCGGCGCGCGATGTCGAAGCCGTGGAGCTCCGGCAGCATCGCATCGAGCAAGATCAGGTCGGGCGTGTGTTCCTTGACGAGGTTCAGCGCGACGAGACCGCGATCGGCTTCGATGACCTGGTGACCTTCGTCGGTCAGCAAGCGGCGAACGAGCTTGCGGATGTCCTCCTCGTCGTCGACGACGAGAATGCGCTTGCCGCGCTGCTCGGGCGACGGCGTGAGGCCCGCGGCGTTGCGTAGTTCTTCGGTGAGTAGCTCGACGCGCGAGACTTCTTCGCCGAGCGTGCCGAAGTCACTCGTGGAGAGGTCATCGTTCTCTCCGGCTCGCTGAATCTGCTCGTCGACGAACACCGGGGCGGCGTCGGGCGTGAGCGTGATCCCGCGCCGATCGGACACGGCCATGGGCGCAGGCTCGCGCGGCATGAGCTCGGCGCGTTCGCGGTCGTAGCGGGCCTGCTCTGGCGACACCCCGATGCGTTCGAGAGCCTCGGGCGGAGCCTTGGGGCCGGCGTAATACGTGGCGCCCAAGTCCTTCGCGTCGTACGCGTCGCCGATGGCGCGCTCGAGCGTGCTCGTGATCGCCACGTAGGGGAACACGCGTTTGCCCGTGACGAACTCGAGCTCGTCGATCGCGCGCTGGTCGCGAGGGTTGCCCATCGCGAGAAACAGTCGGTCGTCGCGCGCGAGGACGGGGAGGAGGCGGCTCGACTCGGCGACCTCGCGAGGCACGAGGTCGAGGTACTCGATGGGGATGGCGATCTGATTCAGATCGATGCCCGGCACACCGAGCTGCTCGGAGAGCGCGCGAAGAACGTCGGTCTCTTCGACGACGCCGCTCGCCGCGATCCGCGACGCGAGCGGAACACCGTCGTGGGCTTTCGCCTGGCTGGCGAGCTGCTTGTCGAGCTCCTCCTGCGAGATGAGCCGACGCTTGAGCAAAATGCGTCCGATCGGTTTCTTGTCGTCGGACATTGCGCCTCCGCGCCCAGCGTAACCGGGTTCGACGAGCGCGGCAAAGGCGTGATGCGTGCCGTCTGGGTCTATTCTCTCGGGCTCTTATTCCTGGTCCTCGCCCGAGGACATACGTGCGATGGCGGCGGCCTTGTAAGCAGGCCACGTGCCGTCCTGGATGGCCGCCCGCGCGCCCGCCACGAGCTCGCCGTAGAAGTGGAGGTTATGCACGCTGAGGAGGCGCAGGACCGTCATCTCGCCGGCAATGTAGAGGTGCCTCAGGTAGGCCCTCGAGTAGCCTCCCTTGCAGCAGGGGCAGGTGCACTCCGGGTCGATCGGGCGTTCGTCTTCGCGGTGGCGCGCCTGTTTGACGACCACGCGGCCGAACCGTGTGAGCGCTTGGCCGTTGCGCGCGTTGCGTGTGGGCAAAACGCAGTCGAACATGTCGATGCCGGCGTCGATGCCCTCGAGGAGGTCACGCGGGGTGCCGACGCCCATGAGGTAACGCGGCCGTTCCGGATCGACGAGATGCGCCATCTCGTGCAGCGTCTCGTACATCTTCGGGATGGGCTCACCGACGGAGAAGCCGCCGAGTGCGAGCCCGTCGAACCCCGGATCGAGCGCGGCGAGCTCCTCGGCATGCGCGCGTCGCAGGTCGGCGAAGCACGCACCCTGGATGATCCCGAACAGGGCTTGCTTCGGCGGTCTCGGCGTGGCGAGAGCGCGCTTCGCCCATCGGGTGGTCTGTTTGACGGCGGCTTCGACGACCGGCCGTGGCGAGTCGCCGGGCGGGCAGATGTCGAGCTGCATCTGGATGTCGGCGCCGAGCAGCCCCTGCACGCGCACCGCTTCTTCGGGCGAGAGATGCTGCTTCGAACCATCGAGGTGCGAGCGGAACGTGACGCCCTGTTCGTCGAGCTTCACGAGCGATTCGCCGGGCTTCTTTCCGCCGTTTGCGCCGAGCGAAAACGCCTGGAATCCGCCGGAGTCGGTGAGCATCGCGTGCGGCCAGCGCGAGAAGCCATGCAGGCCCTTCATCTTCGAGACGATGTCGGGGCCCGGACGGAGCCAGAGATGGTACGTGTTGCCGAGGACGATGCGCGCGCCCGTCTGGGCGACCTCCTCCGGCGTGAGCCCCTTCACGCTGCCCTGGGTACCGACGGGCATGAACGTGGGGGTGTCGACCTCGCCGTGCGGTGTCGTGAGCACGGTCCGGCGTGCGTGACCCGAGGTGGCGAGAACGCGAAACGAGAAACCTTCCGTGCGGGGGCCGGCCATGGTGTTGGAAGCTTCAGGGGGTTGGGAGCTCTGCGCGATCGGGAACGCGGTCGAGGACGCGATCCAGGACGCGATCCAAGACCATCGCGTCCCCGTACGAGAAGAAGCGATAACGTTGGGCGACGGCGCGCCGGTAAGCCTCGAGCACGCGATCGGTTCCACCGAAGGCGCACACGAGCGCGAGGAGCGTCGACTTGGGGAGGTGGAAGTTCGTCATCAAGCGGTCGACGACGGCGAAACGGTAGCCTGGCTGGATGAGGATGCGCGTCTCTTCCGCGCACGGACGCACGTGGCCCGGGCGCTCGGGATCCTGTGCGGACTCGAGCGCGCGGACGACCGTGGTTCCGATTGCCATGACCTTCGCACCGCGTTGTCGAGCGCGCGCAATGGCGGTCGACAAGCTTCGCGAAACCTCGAAGTACTCCGAGTGCATCGGGTGGTCGTCGAGGTCGTCGACGGTGACGGGCTGGAACGTGCCGAGACCCACGTGCAGCGTGCAGCTCTCGATCTCGCAACCACGCTCGCGCAGTCGCTCGAGGAGCTCGGGCGTGAGATGCAGACCCGCCGTCGGCGCCGCCACTGCGCCTTCGACCTTCGCGAAGACAGTCTGGTATCGCTCCTCGTCTTCGCTGCGGACGTCGCGTTTGATGTACGGCGGCAGCGGCACCTGACCGGCGCTCATCCGCGCTTCTTCGAGAGACGAGCCGTCGCGCGTAAAGAGGCGCACCTCGAAGAGACCGTCGTCCGCTTTGCCTTCGAACTCGACGACGAGCGCGTCCCGCACGATACGCGTTCCGGGGCGCAGCGCCTTCGATGCTCGGCCCATCGCGCGCCAGCGCTGCTGGTGGATGCCGTTCTCGACGCCATCCCACATCTTCCGAACGAGGAACACCTCGGCGCGGCCGCCGGTGCCTTCCTTGATCCCGAGGATGCGGGCGCGAAGGACCTTCGTATCGTTGACGACGACAAGCGTTCCGGGGGGAACATACTCGGCCAGCGCAGAGACGCTCGCGTCGAGCGCCGCCGTACGCATGCTGGCCGGCGGAGGCGGCACGACGAGCAGGCGAGCCTCCTCGCGATGCGCGGGTGGTGCCTGCGCGATCAGCTCGGCCGGCAACTCGAAGTCGAACTCCGCGACGCGCATGCGCCGCTCATACCACGGGCGGAGAGCCGAGGAACTCGCGCGTCGTCAGCTTCGACCCCGAACGCCCCCGGCGGCAGCCGCCACCGCGTACGCTTCGGTTTCCGTCGGGCGAGGGGTGACGCCCGACGGCGCTTCGGCGTGCCAGAGCCGGCGCGAGCTCGGCGGGCACGAGGCCTTTGCATGAATGAAACTCACGACCTCGGTAATGTCGTACGGCTTGGGAATGAAACCGCTGACTCCGCAGTCTGCTCTCTCGAGTTGTCGCTCGCTCAGGCAGTAGGAGCTCGTGAGGATGACGCGCATCGCCGGATGCGTAGCGCGGAGCTCGCGCGCGAACTCGAGGCCGTTTCCCCCCGAATCCGTGCGGATCATGAGGTCAACCACGGCGATCGCCGCCGGGTTTTGGGCCAGGGCGGCTCGTGCATCGGGCACCGAACCGGCGAGTACGACCCGGTAGCCCTCGAGCCGGAGCGCACTCGCGAGAACGGGCGCGTCACCTTCCGGGACGTCGACAAGAAGGATCGTCTGCATGCGACGGTTCGCGACTAGCAATTGAAATGCCATCCCGTTCGTCGCGAAAAACAGCGGGTTCGTCGCTATTCGCGTTTCAGTTGTGAACGATTTCTCTGCAACCTCGAAATCGCGGCAGAGGTGCGTCGCTCACTCAGGAGCGATTGCTAACGAGGCTGGTCGGCAGGCTGGCCAGTCGCCGCGCGTGGCGGCGTTCTCGGCCTCGACTGGTCTCTAGGTACGGCTCTCGTACACAATCCCGAGCCGGGTCATCTTCCGCCAGAGCGTAGTTGCGGAGATGCCGAGGAGATCCGCCGCCTTCTCGCGGCTGCCATCGCAATCGCGCAACGCGGTTTCGATGGCGCCTCGCTCGGCCCCGTCCACGACCTCGGCCAAGGTCCGGCCGCTTCGGCCGCCAGGGGCGTCGTCAGGGCGGCCTACCGGGAGAACGTCGTCACGCATGACGACGCCATCTTGAACGAGCGCGACCGCTTGCTCGATCATGTGTTCGAGCTCGCGGATGTTGCCGGGGAAGTCGTAGTGCGCGAGCGCTTCGAGCACGCCCTCGTCGAGGCGCGCACGCGTGCCCATCTTGCGGTTGAACTTGTCGAGGAAGTACGCGAGCAGATCGGGCAGGTCCTCGCGCCGATCGCGAAGCGCCGGCAGCTGGAAGCGCGCGACGTTGAGGCGGTAGTAGAGGTCCTGACGGAAGCGCTTCTCGGCGATGGCTGTCAGAAGATCCTGGTTGGTCGCCGCGATGATGCGGACGTTCACCTGGATCGGCTTGTTCTCGCCGACGCGTCGGACCTCGCTCTCCTGGATGGCGCGGAGCAGCTTCGCCTGGAAGGCGAGCGACGTCTCGGCGATCTCGTCGAAGAAGAACGTGCCCCCGTCGGCCTCTTCGAACAGGCCTTTGCGCGCGTTCACGGCCCCGGTGAACGAACCCTTCGCATGACCGAAGAGCTCGCTCTCGAGCAGCGTGTCGGTGATGGCGGCGCAGTTGACGGGCACGAACATGCGCTCGGCGCGCTTGCTGTTCGCGTGAATCGCCTTGGCGACGAGCTCCTTGCCGGTGCCGCTTTCGCCGGTGATGAGGACGATCGCGTCGGTGGGCGCGATGCGGACGATGCGGCCGAGCACTTCGCGAACGGACCGCGAGCGGCCGACGATGTTCTCGAACTTGTAGCGATCCTTGAATTCGGTCGCGAGGAAGGCGACCTCACCGGCAAGACGACGGTTGTCGAGCGCCTTGCCGACCTTCACGAGGAGCTCTTGCTCGGTGAAGGGCTTCTGGATGTAGTCGAAGGCGCCGAAGCGCATCGCCTCGACCGCGCTCTCGATCGTGCCGTAGGCCGTCATCACGATGACCTCGGTCATCGGCTGCGAGTCTTTGACGGCACGAAGGACGTCGATGCCGTCCTTGGAGCCCATGCGCAGGTCGGTGAGCACGACGTCGTACGCACCTGTTCCGCCGCGCTCACATCCGGCTTCGCCGTTCTCGGCCTCGTCCACCTCGAAGCCCGCACCGCGGAGCATCATCGCGAGCGTGGTGCGCATGTTGCGCTGGTCGTCGACGATCAGGAGCTTGGCCATGGCGATGAATCGGGAGAGGCGAGGGCGTTGGGTGTTTTCGGTGAACGTGCAGGAAAGAGCGAAACGAGAAACGAGAAACCAGAAACGAGAAGGAAGGAGACGATCAGTTGTCGAGAGCGCCGTTGCTGATCCAGGTCTGAATGCGGACGATGGCGTCTTGGCTGAGCACGCACTTGGGCTGGTCCGGCATGATTCCGACCAGCGTACCGTCTGCCGCTCGATGGCGAAGCGTTTGGATCAGGAGGCTTGTTTGAGGCGTTGGGAAGTCAGCCGGTTTTACCAGAGGAGGGTTGGCTGTGAACATGGTCGCGCGGCACCCAGCCTGGCTGTCGCAAACGTAGCCGCCGGAAACCTGAGCGCCTGTCTGGTTGGCGGAGCCATGGCATGTGCCGAATTTGGCGCATGATGCTCCGCCGTTGGGGCCGAACACGTCGCGGTAGAGGTCCGTGAAGGTCGTCCCAGCGCCGCCGTCGGCGCCGCCGCAAATCTCGTCGCTCGGTGCGGGCGCGGCCGGGGGGCGGCATCGAAGCGAACCCCGCCCTCAATGACCTTACCGGTGGCGTCCCCGCATCCCGTGAGGGCAAGCGCGAACGCCGCCAGCCATCCGGCCGCGACGCGCCTCATGTTTCGAAGCTACCGCAACTCGCGCGTACTCGCATGACTCGCACGACTCGTCATCCTGCGACACATCGACGCGCCCCCCCGAGTTTCCTTCTTCAGAACGTGACGCCGAGGATGAGGCGCACCGTCTGAGCGGTCGAGAGGTCGTAGTTGGGGAGCTTGGGCGTCGTGCCCGGGAGCTCACCCTTCTGACCGGGGAGGTAATCGAGGCCCGCGAACGGGAAGAAGACGCCGTACTGCAGGGCCGCGAAGAAGCCGCCCATCTTGTTCGGGTCGTCGTTCAGCGAGCCGTCCTTCGCCTGATAGTAGAGCTGAAGGTCGATTTCGAGGCCGAGATCGCGCTTGTTGCCCGGCGTCTGGAGGAACTCGCTCGCGCGGCTGTAGATGATGGCCGCGCCGCCGCCGAACTTCTGGCCGTTCGGGCTGCGGAGGAAGTCGTAGTCCACGCTCGGGCGGAAGTAGTACGTGCCTTGCACGCGCGAGAGGATGCGGCGGTAGAAGATGAGGTCGACGTAGTACGCCGGGTTGAAGCGGAACGTCGTGATGCTGTTGCCGTTGAGGATCGGCTGGAGGCCGTTCGGATTCGGCGCGAGCCCTTCGACGTTCGGGTCGCCCGAGGCCCAACCGGCGCCGAACTGGACGCGGAGCTTGTCTTCGATGGCCCGGTACTCAGCCTGCGTGGCGAGACCCCACTGACGGAGCTTCACCGGGTCGTTGATGTTCTGCGAAGCCGGGGAGACGCCGATCTGACCCCAGATCGTGGCGAGCTCCGCTTCGAGGCGCAACTTGTTCCAGAGGAACTGGACCCAGAGGTCGGGAATGACGGCCCAAGCGCGGCGCGCTTCCATGCCGTTGTTGGCGGCGGTCGAGTCGAACGAGACGGGATCGGTGCCCGCCTTCACGTCGATGTATTGCGACCGGTACGTCGTGTAGATACCGGCGTTGAAAACCGCGTCGTTGCGCGCGAGCTTGAGCCGCTGGAGCTCCGGGTTCGTGCGCTTCGCGATGAACGCCACCCACTGGTTGACGTTGTTGAGGTTCGACGTGTTGTACGGCTGACCGCCGTAGATGTCGTACGGCGTGGTGCTCGTCGGGCCGCTCGACACGAAGTCCCACGCGCCGCCGAAGTACAGGTCCAGCGACTTGATGCCGGACACGAACATGAGGCGATCGACGTTCGTCTGGTAGTCGCAGTCGAGGCAGTCGCCCGCGTTGACGAGCATGCCGAGACCCCACTGGTTCGGCATACGACCGAAGCGGATCTGGCCGATCGGGGTCAGGTACTCGGCCCAGGCGCGCTGGACGCTGATCGAGTTCTTGTACCCGTTGACGCCTGCCGTGGGCGGGCCCTGGGTCGTGGAGAAGGCACCGAGCGGTGCGTAGCCGTTGTAACCGGCAAACGTGTAGCCGCTCTTGCTCGTGCCGCTCGGCTTCATGGCGTACGCGTCGGGCGTGGAGCCGAGCACCAAATTGTCGAGCAAGTCGACCTGCGTCATGATGCGCAGGTTGTCCGAGATGTGGATCTCGGGGTTCAAACGCAGGCGAAGGTTCGCGGTCGATTGCGTCTTGTCGATGCACTCGCCGGTACCGTTGTCGCCGCAGAGAAGAACGCTCTTTCGCTCGCCGTTCAGATTGCCGTAGCTCTGATCGAGCGGCTGCGGCCAGAGGTTCTGAACGTCGCCGGGGTCGTTGTGGCGGCCGAGCGTGAAGTTGTGGAAGAGCTCACCGCGGGTGCGGAAGTAGCCGTGCATCTCGAGGATCGGGCGGGTATGTCCCCACCAATCCTCGCTGTAGACTTCCGACGGGCGGTTGCCGATCGTGCCGTCGTTCGTCGGCCGCTCGCGACCTTGCTGCAGAAGCTTTTGTTGATCGCCTGCGGTGTCGACGGCCGGCGTTCCGGACGGCTCCGGCGCGGGCTCCTCCGGCATCAGCGTGCCGCCGGGCGTTCCCGTGGCAGGCTTCGTGGTGTCGAGGGGCGACGGAGCCGGTGCGGTGGCAGCCGGCGGGCCTTGACGGGCGGGCGAGGTACCAGGCTGCGCGGGCGCAGCGCCAGGTTGAGCAGGTTGAGCAGGCGCGGGCTGGGCAGGTGCCTGGGCGAACGCCGACGAAGACCAAACTGCACTGGCGCCCAAAAGCGCGAGAGAGAGCCCGGAGCGCCGAATTCCACGTCGCGCCAAGAGCCCCGCCGAGGGCGAGCCCTCAGGGCGTCGGGACTCGGGCCCAGCAACCACAGCTCGCAAAGCTGAACGGCGGATCACCATGCGGGCCGCCTTCTAACACAACACGCTCCCGGGGTGTGGAGCCGTGCGCCCGTCGTGAAAATCGTTCCGGGCGAGGCAGGATCAAACGCGAGAGCGCGGTTTTTTCCGCGTCGCGACCGCCAGCACCCCGAGGATCGTCACCGTGACTGCCGAGATACTCGCGGTCGTCCGGGCGTGGTGGACGGCCCACGTCGCCGCGCCGAGCACCACGCCGGGCGGGGGAGGGGGCTCGCCGCCCTCGAGGCGCGCGGCTTCGACCACCCCCGTGCAGGCGAGTGGCCATTCGCTCGGCCGGTGGCGTGAAGCGACGCACGTGACGAAGCACGTGGCGACACGTGCGTCACCGAAACCGATGAAGGTTCGGCCCAGCCCGGCGCGACCTGGCGGTGCGTCCGCGAAATCGAGCGCCAGCGAAGCTCCCTGATGCGTCGGAACGACGGCGGCACCCGACGCGCGTTCGCTCGTCGAAAGCAGGAGGCCTGTCGTTCGGGCCTCGACGACGGGTCGCATGTCCTCGACCCAGCCGGGGATGGGGGTGGTCACGCATCCCGCGACCAGCGTCTCCGTGCCTTCGCTCGACCGAACGGCGCGAAAGCTCGTCAGTGAAGCGCCGCTACCCTCGCTCAGCGGCGGCTTCTCGACATGAGCCTCCACCCATCCGGGCGGTGGCTCCACGAACACGTGCGGGATCATCCGCGTGAGGACGGAGCCGTCGCCGGATCCGAGCCATCGAGCTCGACCAGGAATGCTTCGACTTCGGCGCGAAGGGCGTGGAGCTGCTCACGGACGCGCGGATCGGTGACCGGTCGGACGACCTCGCGCACGATCTCACGAACGGGCTCGCGCGGCGCGGGCGGCGCGATACGGCGAGGCTCGCCCGTCGCGACTGTCTTGATCACGGGCGCTTGCGTCACGGTCTGCGCCGCGGGAGGCGTAGGAGCCGTGGGAGCAAGCGGCATCGGTGGAGCGACGGCGACGGTCGCGGGCTCGGGCAGGAACTCCTGCTCGAATGCTTCGGCGAGCACGGGTTCCACGCCGCCGCGTTGAAGCTGCTTCTTCGCTCCGGCGATCGTGAATCCGTCCCGATAGAGCAAGTCGCGCACGCGCAGGAGACCCTCGACATCGCGTCGGGAGTAGACCCGCTGGCCCTTCTTGCTCTTCGTTGGACGAATGCTCCGGAACTCGCGTTCCCAGTAGCGAAGCACGTGGGGTTCGACCCCGACGAGACTCGCGACCTCACCGATACGGAAGAACAGCTTGGCAGGCAGCTCGGCCATACGGTGTAGCAACTGCTCCGGTTATTCTTTGGCTTCGATCGCCGCGGCGGCGATGGGCGCCGGCGCGAGCGGAGGAGCGCCGAGGCCGTTCGTCACGCTCGATACGCTCGATACGCTCGATGCGAGTGCGGACGACGCGGACGGCGCCGACGAGCCACCAGCGCTTGGGCTCGAGGCCTGGGCGCTCGGCGACGAGGCTCCCGTCGGCGACGACGGGGCTCCGGAGCTCTTCGGGTTGAGCGCGTGCTTCAGAATCTGGCTCGCCTTGAAGGTGAGCACACGGCGCTCGCTAATTTTGATCGGGTCACCTGTCTGCGGGTTACGCCCCGGACGCTGCCGCTTGTCGCGCAGCACGAAGTTCCCGAACCCACTGATTTTTATCTTCTCCCCGCGCCCGAGGGTCTCCTTCATCATCTCGAAGACGAGATCGACGATGTCCGCCGACTCCTTCTTCGAGAAGCCGCCGACCTTCGCATACAGCGCCTGGACGATCTCTGCCTTCGTCATGATCGTCTCCACCCCCCAGAAAAGGTTCTCTTGGTTTCGAGCTTCCGAGTCCTTAGACCTGCGAACTGCAACCTGTGACGAGGTCATTCACCGTTGACCCAGGCTTTTCGAATCGCGCTCGCTTGAGCCAGCATTCCTCGAAAAGGCCGAGCCAACACTCGCAGGTACCGGATAGTAATGGCCTTCTGGGGGACCGGCCAGTGGAAAAGTGGCGGCTCGCCCCAGGTCATTTCGCGCATGTCCACGAAAATGCGCATGCGCTCGAAATCATAAGGACTTCTACATCCCTCCAGAAACGCCGAAGCCCGGGGTTCAAGGGGTCATTGCTGACCCGCCCCGGGCTTCGACGATCGCGCCTTATCGAACCAGGCGCTCTAGGAGCACACGCTACGCAGCGAGCTCTTCCGTGGAGGGCGCCGGCGGCGGGATGCTCTCGAGCTCTTGCGCAGCGGAGGCCGGCGCGAGGCGGACCGCCTTGCGACGGGCAAACTGCTCGCTCGCGACGAGCAAGGCGACGTAGCCGTAGCCGATCATGAAGAGCATCGCGAACGGCGTGGCGAACCAGTGGCCGGTCTCGATCGACGCGACGACGCTGCCGAACGACACCAGGCAGAGACCGATCTCCGTCGTCGGGAGATCGGCGCGTGCGCGGTAACGGTTGCTGTGGTTCGAGCCGTGCTTCGGCGTACGAATGAACTCACCGGCCATCGAGCGAAGGCCTTCGAAGACGGCCTTCGAGAGGTGCGGAGCGAGACCCGCGCCGAGCGCGAGGAGCCCGGGGAGCGTGCGGACGGCGTCCATCCGGCGACGTCCCTGCGCGGCTTCCGCCATCGCGTAGAACGCCATGAGCGAGCCCGTGGTGCCGATGCAGAGCGGCAGGTCGATGATGAGCATCGTCGTCGGGTTGGTCGCCGGCATCATCAGGAGCGCCGGCAAGAGGAGCACGCTGAGGACGACCATCAGCGGGTACGCGAAGTGCGGCGTCATGTGGAAGAACGCCTCGATGCGCTGCATGAGCGTGAGCTCGCGCGTCGTCATCACGCGCTTCATCAGCTTGCGCGCGGTCTGCACGGTGCCCTTCGCCCAGCGGTACTGCTGCGCGCGGAACGCGCTGACGTCTTCGGGGAGCTCGGCGGGCGTGACGACGTTCTCGCGGTAGGCGAACTTCCAGCCGGCCATCTGAGCGCGGTACGAGAGATCGAGATCTTCGGTGAGCGTGTCGTGCTGCCAGCCGCCGCTCGAGTCGATCGCTGCCTTGCGCCACATGCCGCCGGTGCCGGAGAAGTTGAAGAGCCAGCCCGCTGCTGCGCGCGCGCGGTTCTCGACGAGGTGGTGGCCGTCGAGCATGAGCGCCTGGACGCGCGTGAGCCACGAGAGCTCACGGTTCATGTGGCCCCAGCGCGCCTGCACCATGCCGATCTTCGGATCGCTCATGAAGTGAGGGACGAGGTCGAGGAGGAACGTCTCGCCGGGGAGGAAGTCGGCGTCGAAGATCGCGATGAGCTCGCCCTTCGCCACCTTGAGGCCCGCGTCGAGCGCGCCGGCCTTGTAACCCGTGCGGTCGACACGGTGCAGATAGACGATGTCGAGATCTCCGCCCCAGTCCTTGCGCATGTTCTCGGGGAACGCGGGGGACTCGTCTGCGAGTGCAGCGACCTTGGAACGCGCCATCTGGCGGCTCTCGTCGGTCGAGTCGTCGAGCACTTGGATTTCGAGCTTGCTACGCGGGTAGGCGATACGAGCGGTGTGCTCGAGCAGTCGCGCAAGAACCGTCGCCTCGTTGAACAACGGAAGCTGAATCGTCACGTGCGGGAGCGACTCAGGGTCAACGTCGGTCGTGAGCGGCGGCACGCCGTCGCGCAAGGAGCGCAGCTTGTCGCGGTAGCGCAGAACCGTAAGCACGAGGTGCGAGCGGTGAAGCCCGTACATCGCCAGAAGCAGCAGCACGGCGAAGTACGCGAAACACAAGGCAACTTGCATGGCCGCAGCGAAGCACGAGCGTCGCGGCGCTTTGTCATCAACTTGTAATTCGTTGTCCCTCGTTGTCCGGAGCGACGCCCTGCCTCAGGCTCAGCCATTCGGCAGGATCGGCGGCTCTTCGACGAGATTATTGGGGCTGGAGGGCGGCGACTTTCGGCGCCGGCTTCTTTCCGATGTCGAGGCTGTAATAGACGCCCAGACCCACGAAGAAGAAGGTGTGGCCCGTGGTGCTGGAGATCGACGTCGAGTTGCAGTTCCCGCTGACGCAGTTCTCCGCCTTGTCGAACTCGCCGTAGTTGATGCTCGCCTTGGGCACGAGCCGGATCGGGCCGGCGGGGATCGAAAGACCGGCTCCGAGCGCGAATTCCGTCCCCGAGTAGGAGTGGGTCTGTTCGGCGCCCGTCGACTCGGTGAGCGTCTGCTTCAGGCTCCGAAAGCCGAAGCCCAGGTCACCAATGAACGACACGCGGTCGATGTTGGGGACGAGGCCGATGGAGAGACCCGCGTAGGTGGTGTGCACCGAGCCGTCGGCCGTGACGCCCGCACCGAGGGTGTCGAGCTTCGACGGTGACTTGAGGCCGGCGTACTCGACCGATCCGCCGAGGAGCAGCATCCGCGCGACGCGGAAATAGGCGTCGATCGCGCCGCCGCCACCCGCGCTGGCGACGTTTTCGAACGAGAGGTTCGGATCTACGCCGCCGCCGGGCACGAAGGCGCCCGCGCGGACGCCGAAGAGGAAGCCGAGCGACGATGGAACTTCCCTCTGCACAAAAGGCTGATTGAGGCGCTCGGCCGAATTCGGATCACCGGCATAGGGCGGGGGAGGCGGCGGTAGCGTGACGGTCCCGGGCGTCGCGGCCATGCCGGCGCGCTGCACCATCACGATCTCCACGTTCTTCTGCTCGCGCTCGACGACGTTCACATCCTGCGGGGCGTTCGCCTGCCAGCCGTTCGCCGCGGCGTTGAAGCGGTAGACGCCAGGATTGACGGGACGGGTGATGCCGAGGACCTCGTTCGGCATCTGGGTGCCGTTCGCGGTGACCTGCAGGTTCTGCATCTGCGAAGGATCGGGGCGGACCGTCACGCGCAATGTCGGAATGCGCTGGCGAAGCGGCGTGAGCTCGCCCTGACCTTGCTGCTGCGCCTGGACGAACGCGTCCGGCGGGTTCGGTCCGAGGTTCTTCCGGATGAGCGTTTCGTACGTCTCGGACGCTTCGACCAACTTCCCGACGAGCGCCTGGCATTCGGCGATGCGAAGGAGGTGCGTCGGCGCGTCGAAGAGCTTCTGCGCGGCTTCGAACCGAGTGAGAGCCTCGGCAGCCTTGCCCTGGTCTTGGAGGGTGACGCCTTCTTGATACGCCGCCCGTGCCGCCGACTTGCGCTCGGACTCCGACATCTGCGCGTTCGCCGTCCGCGCGCTGGAGACGAGAGCGAGAGCCGTCAGAGCGAGGGAAGCGACCTTGACGATCGCAAAGCGGCGCGGACGAAAGAGCATGCCCGTCCACCCTACCACCGTCGGGCTTCTTTCGATCGCGCCGTTCGGCGCGTCGTGCATCAGTAGCCCGGATCGTTCTTGTTCGGTTTCTTCGGCGGTGTCGGCGCTGTGGCGGCCGGTGCCGTCGTCAGTGGTTGAACCGTCATTGGTCCCGGAAGCGGCGGGGGCTTGTCGCCCGGTTTTTCCGCCGGCTTGTCGCCCGGCTTCTCCGGCTTGGTCGCCGGCTTGGTCGTCCCGGTCGCTTGCCCCTGCGCCTTCGCACTTCCGATCGGCGGTACCTTCGCCGTCACGGGCACGGCGTTGGCGGGCTCCGCGTTGACGAGAGGGGGCACACTCGGCGTCGGTTCGGGCGTGATCACGGGGGCGCTCGCCGCGGAGCCGAGCGAGGTCGCCGCGCTCGGCGGAAGCGACGTCGTCACCACCGGCTGCTTCGATTGGCGAATCTTGTACGCGATGCCCGTTCCGATGCCGGCCACGGAGAGCCCGAGAAGCGCCGCGAGCACGATGTACTTTCCACGCCCGTCCTGAACGCCGGAGATCGAGTTGGCCGTGAACGGCGACGCGGTCATCGCGCCGGGCGGCGGCGTGAGAACGGGCGTGCCGCCCGGCCCCGAGGGCATGTGATCCGGATACTGCGGTGCCGACCCTCGCGGCTGCGAGGACGCAACCGTGGAGAGCCCGGACATGGGGTAGCCCTGTCCGCCCGAGCCACGAGGCGTGAGACCCGCTGCATAGGCGAGGGATTCGCCGAGCTCCTGAACGTTGCGGAAGCGACGATCGGGCTCGCGCTCGAGCGCGCGGAGGAACCACGCATCGAACGAGCTCGGAATGCCTGCTGCGAATTGCGAAGGTACGGGCACCGGCGCCGTGCAGATCTTCACGAGGAGATCGCCGACCGACTCGCCGTCGAACGGAAGTCTGCCCGTCACGCACTTGAACGCGATGACGCCGAGCGACCAGAGGTCCGTGCGGTGATCGACGTTACGCAGCCCGCGAGCCTGCTCGGGTGACATGTAGAACGGCGTTCCGAGAACCGCGCCGGTCTTGGTCGTCGAGCTGATGCCCGGGTTGCTCTGGTTCTGGATCTTGGCGATTCCGAAATCGAGGACCTTCGCAATCTCGTCGTCGTCTTCCGGCGTCTTCACGAGGAAGATGTTCTCCGGCTTCAGATCGCGATGAACGATGCCCTGGTCGTGAGCACGCGCGAGCCCACGGCACACCTGCTGGATGATCCGCGCCGTGTCTTGGAGCGAGAGCACGCCGCGATCGATGCGCTTGTCGAGCGGCTCGCCCTGGAGAAGCTCCATGACGATGAACGGCTTGCCGTCGGCCGTGACGCCGTGGTCGAAGACCTGGATGGCGTGCTTCGACTGAATCGTCGCTGCGGCCCGCGCTTCCTTGTCGAAGCGGCTGCGCGCCTCGTGGCTGTCCGCGTACTCCGACTCGATGAACTTGATGGCGAAGCGCGTACCGAGCGTTGCGTGGCGGGCTTCCCACACGGAGCCCATGCCGCCGCGTCCGATCATTCCGACGAGCTGGTATTTGCCCTCGATCAGGCCCTGGGACGGCGGCACTTCCGGTTGGCTCTGGCTCATGGGCAAGGAGGCTTCGAAGGAGGACGATGGCAGAGGCGAACTACAACGCGAGCATGCAGGGCTTGCACGACGCGCAATGAGACGAGAGGCGCGCATGTTGGACGGTCGGCGCGTCCAACGCGTTCAAATCGTTTGGCGCCTACGGCTCGCCCCACGCCTCCCACGAAGCCGAAGAGTACAGGGATGGCTTCGGAAAGGGAAACCACGCTGCGGTTGGGCTTGTTCCCGTGCTTTTTTCGCGCTCGCTTTCGCTCTCGGCGCGAGCGGATGAATGGGGGGGGGGCGGGTCCGGCTTGCTCGCTGCGGGCAGCCTTCCTACCGTGTGCGCCGTGCCGCAGAATCCCGTCCGCCCCGCTCGTTCGACGTCTGGCCCGGCCGCGCTTCCCCCGCCCGGGAGTCCCGACGTCCTCTATCTCGTCGACCTCTCTGGGTATGTCTTCCGCGCGTACCACGCGCTTCCCCCGCTCTCGAATTCGAAGGGCGAGCCGACCCATGCCGTCATGGGGACGGTCAACATGCTGCAAAAGGTCGTCAACGAACGGCGGCCCGCGATGTTGGCCGTCGCCATGGACTGGGGCGGCCCCGGTTTCCGCAAGGAAATCGACGAACGTTACAAAGCCACGCGTCCGGCGGCCCCGCCCGATCTCTCCCAACAGCTCAAGCGTTGCGAAGAGATCGTTCGCGCCTATCACATCCCGATCTACCGATGGGAAGGCGTGGAGGCCGACGATCTCATCGCGGCCGTCGTCGCCCGTGCGTCCGCCGAAGGCGTGCGCGTCGTCATCGTGAGTGCCGACAAGGACCTCATGCAGCTCGTCCACGACGCGGACGACCAGGTGCTGATGTGGGACTCGATGCGTGATCGCACGTTCGGCCCCGCCGAGGTCGAGGCGAAGTTCGGCGTGCCCCCGAGCCAGCTGCGCGATCTCCTCGCGCTCACCGGCGACACGTCGGACAACGTGCCGGGCGTGCCGAGCGTCGGACCGAAGACCGCGGCCGACCTCCTCAAGGAGTACAAGACGATCGACGGCATCTACGCGAACGTCGGAGCGATCAAGCGCGCGAAGCTGAAAGAGAACCTGCAGACCTACGAGAAGGATGCGCGCATCTCGCAGCAGCTCGTGACGCTCAAGGTCGACGTTCCGATCGACTGGAACAAGGAGCATCTCCAGTACGGCGGCGCCGACGTCGAGGCTCTTCGCAAGTTGTTCCTCGACCTCGAGTTCACGCGCCTGCTCGATCAGATCAGCGCTGCGCAAGCGAGCATCGACGCGGGCCAGAGGCTCGCGCCCGGGCAGAAGGGCGGCGGACGCGCCATCGCCATGGTCTCCTCGGCGAAGGCGGTCGCTCCTGCGGCTCCCATCACGCGCACGTACCGTCACGTGCTCGAGCGCGCGGAGCTCGAAGAGCTCGTTTCACGCGCGAAAAAGGCGGGCATCCTCGGCGTGCACGTGGCGATGACGACGCCCGATCCGATGCGCGCGCAGATCCTCGGTGTCGCCCTCTCGGTCGAGCCGGGCGAGGGGATCTACGTTCCGATCACGCATCGCTATCTCGGCGCGCCCGCGCAGATGTCGTGGGACGTCGTTCGCGACGTCCTCGCGCCGATCTTCGCCGACGAGTCCGTGCGCAAGGTCGGCTACGACCTCAAACGCGCGGAGAACGTGCTCGCGCGGCACGGGGTGACGCTCGCCGGCAAGATCTCCGATCCGATGCTCGCCGCGTACCTTCTCGATCCGGAGTCGCCGCACGAGCTCAAGGACCTCGTGCGTCGCGAGTTCGGCGCCGAGCTCGCCATCTACGACGAAAGCGCCACGGCAACGAAGAAGAGCGAGCGCGTTGCGTTCGATCAGCTCGACGTCGAGCGCGCCACCACCTTCGCCGCGCCGCAGGCCGAGTACGTCGTCTCGCTCGTTGCTCGTCTCGACCCGCGCGTCGAGCAGGATGGGCTCGGCAAGCTGTATTCGGACATCGAGCTGCCGCTCTCGCGCGTTCTCGCCTCGATGGAGCGCAAAGGGGTGCTCGTCGACATCTCGAAGCTCGCCAGCATCGCCGCGAAGGTCGAAGTCGAGTGCCAGGCCCTCGAGGCCAAGGCGCAGGAGATCGCCGGGCGCAAGTTCGCGATTCGTTCGCGCGACCAGCTCGAAGGAATTCTCTTCGACGAGCTGAAGCTCCCCGTCGTCAAACGCACCGCCAAGGGTGGACGATCGACGGACGCGGCGGTGCTCGAGGAGCTCGCGGACAAGCACCCGCTTCCGCAGGTCATCCTCGACTATCGCGAGCTCGACAAGCTCAAGGGGACTTACCTCGAAGGCCTTCCGCGTGCGGTCAACCCCACGACGGGACGCATCCACACGCGCTTCGAGCAGGCGGTCGCCGCGACCGGTCGTCTCTCCTCGACCGAGCCGAACCTGCAGAACATCCCCGTCCGCACCGAGGTCGGCCGCCTCGTCCGCTCGGCGTTCGTGGCGCCGAAGGGCTTCGCCATCGTCAGCGCGGACTACTCGCAGATCGAGCTCCGCGTGCTCGCGCATCTCGCGAAGGACGAGCAGCTCGCCGTCGCCTTCCGCGACAAACTCGACGTCCACCAACACACCGCGTCGCTCGTGTTCGACGTCCCGCGCGATCAGGTCACGAGCGAGATGCGCCGTCGCGCGAAGGCCATCAACTTCGGCCTCATCTACGGCATGGGCGAGCCGCGTCTGGCACGCGAGCTCGGCATCACGCGTCAGGAGGCCGGTAAGTTCATCGAGGCCTACTTCGCGCGCTTCGTGGGCGTACGGAACTTCATGACCCAGACCGTGGAGGGCGCGCGGAGCGGTGAAGCGGTGCGCACCATCCTCGGCCGGCGCCGGTTCCTTCCGAACCTCCACTCGGCGAACCGCGGTCTACGATTCGAGGCCGAGCGCGTCGCGAAGAACACGCCCATCCAGGGAACGGCGGCGGACATCCTCAAGCTCGCGATGATCCATCTCGGCGAGGGTGAGGTCGTCCCGGGTGCGCGCATGATCCTCACCGTGCACGACGAGCTCGTCTTCGAGGTGCCGACGGAAGGCGTCGATACCGCCAAGGCACGCATCAAGGAAGCGATGGAGGGCGCCTTCGCGCTCGACGTTCCGCTCGAGGTCGACGTGGGCAATGGCTCGCACTGGGGCGAGGCCCACTGACCACTCAGTGAAGATTGCCCTCGCTGATCTCGATCGCGGTGTCGCTTCGCCGTAGGGCGACGACGTTCGACGGTCCGGCAGCGAGGGCCAGCTGCGTCGATGCGGTGGTGAGGAGCCACTGCACGTTGGGGAGCGCACGCCTGAAGAGTGGCAGAAGAGCCCGCAAGAGCGTGGGCTCCTGCTGACTCTCCACGTCGTCGACGGCGACGACGCCTTCGGTCACGCGCGGATGCTCCGCGTTCGGGTACGCCGCTGCGAGCGCCCGCAGCGAAAGGGCTCCCAGGGCCACGAGGTGCCGTGCCGGTCTCGGCAGCGCATCGAACACGAAGGTGCGACCCGTGTGGTCGCGCATCTCGGGCTCGAGCGTGAAGGGATTCACGCCGGCGTATCGCAAATCGAAGGGCTCGAGCATGACATCGACCACCTCGCGAAGCGCCGTTTCGAAGCGCACGAGTCGCTCGGCACCGCCCTCGCGTTCGGCGAGAGCTCGTCCGATGGTCGCGTACGTGAGGACCTGCTTGGTCTCGCGTGTCAGATCCGCGCGCGTGGGATCGTCGAAGCTCGCGGGCTGCCGAACGTCGTGCCGAAGGAGCGTGCGCTCGGGCGTCGTCAGCATGTTCGGCGTGCGCGAAAACCAGCGCGCACCGGAGAACGTCACGAACACGAAGCCGCCCTCGGTTTGGGCGCGGCGATCGAAGGCCGCCTGTTCGCGGCGCCGTCCCGTCGTCTGTTCCGCCGTCTCGTCGGGCAGGACCGCCGACGGACTCGTGATGATCAGCGGATGCTGCCGCGAGGGGTCGTCGTCCCCGAGCGTCCACTCCGTGACGGCGTACGAAGGCTCGTCAGACGCGCGCTCCTTGGCCTGCGCGAGATGCACCGGGAGCGGCGGCAAGGCATGCCCTGGCCGCGTCATCGCAAGCACGGACAGGAGGAGCGTCTTGCCCGTGCCGCTTCCTCCAAAGAAGACCGTCAGGCCGCCTTCTTCGGGTTCGACCGGCGCCTCCGTGACGAGAGGCGCTCGCGAAAGTTGGAGCTCGGTATCGACGAAGGGCCCGATGTTGCGCAGGCGGGCATGCAGCAGGCGCATGGACCGCGGAAGGGTACCGAGCGCGGGCCCTCACCGGAAGGTGGCAGCGTCAGCGACGTCGGCGTACACGCGCGACGAGGACGGCGCCGGCCGCGAGGAGAAGGGCAGGGAACGAGGAGGCGGTCTTCGCGTTCGTGCCGCCGGTCGCCATCGCGCACGACCCCGACGACGATGCCTCGTCGGCCTTCCCGGAGAGGTTCGGGCCGGTCGACTGCGCGCGCGTCGAACCGTTCGTGCTTTCGGCGTCGCTGGTCTCGAGGGTGGGGGCCGCGCCGGCGATGCCGAAGGCCTCGTCGAAGAGGTCGTCGAAGCCTGCGGTCGTCGTGTAGATGTGGCCGAAGTCGTCGTCGCAGCCGCTTCCGCGCGAGACGACGCCGATGATGGCCTGCGTCTCTTCGCTGATGGCCGGGCCGCCCGAGTCGCCCTGGCAGATCGAACGACCGACCTCGAACTCGTGCGTGCCGAGCGGCGTGCTGCTGGCGGAAACGCCACGACCTTGCGCGAGCACCTTCACGCCCGTCTTGCGGAAGCGCGTTCCGATCGGCGCGTCCTTGTCGTTCTGGCCGTAGCCCACCGAGCGAATCGTCTCGCCCGGGTGCGCGGGTGACTTGAGGCGCACGGAGAGAGGCTTCGCGCCCTCGACCGCCTGATCGAGAACGACGAGCGCGATGTCCGAGTCACACAGATAGGCCCCCTTCGGGGAAATGATCGCGCGTCCCTTCGCCTCGGGCTTGCGACCGAAGCTCGGCGTCGCCCCGGTGTAGACACCGATCGTCGTCGGGTCTTCCTCCGCGGAGATGTGTTTGCCGTTCGCCGAGCGGCCATTTTCGTCACACGAGACCGAGGTGGTGACGTTCTTCGTCACGCAGTGGCGTGCTGTCAAAACGAGGTTCGGTGCGATGAGCGCTCCGGAACAAAGTTCGAACGTGCCACCGGTGCCAACGCGCAGCGCCACGACGCCGGAGAGCGACGTGTCATCGTCGTCTTCGACGCCGCCGAAGATCGCGAGATGCGAGTCACTCGGTGCGACCGAGACTTCGACCGGCTGGTTGGTATCGCTCCCATCGCCTGTTTCGGCCGCGCAAGCGGCACTTCCGAGCGCGATGGCGATGCACCAGGCTGGGGAGAGGACGATCCGGGAGAAGGCACCCACATGATGGGTGACTGCCTCAGGTTTGCTGCGATTTGAGGTGTCAAGCGGAGCCGCCATGACTTCTGAGCGGGCGGAGCTTTCATGATGTGTGCCGCTGTCCGACAGCTCTGGCGTGAGATGCGGCGTGAGCTACGACGCAACGATCTCATCCATTTAGCCAACTCCATGATCGCGATGTCATACCAAGGCCTGAGCTGTGCCCAATGGACACCTGTTTTTCCCCGGGTTAGGCTCCGTCCCCTCGTTATTTCCCACCTTTGCTGCTTGGGCTCTTAATTGCTTATGCCCTTGCCTCGCTTGGAGCCCTGCGTCATGGGCTCAGTCTTGGAAGTCTTGGTCTCGCGCCCCGGTCTACGTGCACTACGTGGACAGAGCTCGCGAAGGTCCACTGACGGAAGCGCCACTCGATGCCCAATTCAGCCGCCGACGCACGAAACCTGATTGGAAGCCCGGTCGAGAGCGGGCTCGTTGGGCGTGGCGCGACGATCGAGGGTCCGGTTGTCTCGCCCCCTTCGCGTGTGATGCAGGGGGTCGTGCCCGATCTGGCGAAGGCCTGGCACCGCCTCTCCGATGGGCAGATGTCGCTCCTCGTGGGAGCCGTGCTCTTCGTGACGTGCGCGTGGCCTCTCGCGTTCGTCGAAGTCCCGCCGTACCAAGACCTCCCCAATCACCTCGCCGCCGTCGCCATCATCGAGCATCCGGAGCGCTACCCGGAGTTCGTTTTCAACGGCTTCTTCAAGACGAACGCGGCGCTCTTCGCCTGGCTGTTCGTCGTCGCGAAGGTGACCGGCGCCAAGATGGCCGCGCGCCTCTTCGCGGTCCTTGTTCTTGCGGGCAACGCCTTCGTCCTGCCGCGCTTCGTGCTCGCCATGACCGGCAGCCGGCAGCGCATGCTCGTCGCGAGCCTGTTCATGTGGCCCATGGTCCACAACTGGTTCCTGACGATGGGCATGTTGGACTTCGCCCTCGCGGTGCCGCTCTCGCTCGGCGTGCTGATGGGGCTCGAGCGCCAGAGGCGCGCTCCGACCATCAAGAACGGGATTCTCATCACGGTCCTCGGGATCGTGACCTGGTATGCGCACGTCTTCCCGCTCCTGATCGTGCACATGCTCGCGGCGATCGAAGCGGCCCTGCGACCGACGTGGAAAGAGCGCTGGGAGACGGTCAAGAAGATGGCCGTTCCGCTCTTCCCTGTGGCGGTGCTCGTGGCGGCGTCGCTCTATCAGCACCTGAGCGACACGGTCGGTCCGATGACTGGCTTCATCGACCATCGCAAGACGCTTCCGGCTTGGGAGCTCGGCTACAACATGTGGGCCGAGTGGCTCTGGGGCTTCTCCAAGCTCGAGCTGAGCACTCTCGTCCCGTGTCTCGTGCTGGCGGGGCTCGGCTTGTGGCGTCGCAAGGAGTCGCCGCCCTTCTTCTCGCCCGTGGCTCTGGTCGCGCTCGCGCTGATGTACTGCTTCTCGCCGTACATCGTGACGAACTGGTTCCACGTCAATTCGCGCTTCATCCCGTATCTCTGGCTCGCGTTCCTCCTTCGCGTGCCCGCTTCGCTCCCAAAGAAGCTCGTTGCGGTGCTCGGCATTTCGGCGGTGTTCTACAGCGCGGGGATGGGCGTGGACTACATGCGGCTCGAACGCGAGCGGCGTGAGTTCACGGCGGGCATTCCGGTCGTGCCGGAAGGTGCGCGACTTCTGCCTCTTCTCTTCCGCCACAAGGTGGCGAGTGACAACACGCGCAGCATCATGCACGCGTGGGGCTACTACGTGACGGAGAAGCTCACCGCCGCGCCGCTGCTCTTCGCGCACTCGCACTCGTTCCCCGTCATGTACAGCACGCCGCCGCCGGTGCGCTTCAATCACCTCGTCCTCGAGGGATTCGCGCCCAGCATGGCGCAGCCGAGCGCGGTGTGCCGCAACATGCTCGACGGCAACGTCGTCGTCGACGACTGCGAATCGGCGTACGAGGCGACGTGGCGCGAGTTCTGGGTCGACGCGATGCCTCGCTACGATCACCTCCTCGTCTGGGACGTGACACCCGAGGCGCGCGCGCTGATCCCCTCCGCCTACCGGCTGACGTTCGAGCAGGGGCGCTTGCAGATCTACGAGCGCAAGACCAACCCTGACGAGCGCGCTCACGCGCACTGACGCGCGGCCAGTTCACGCCAGGGCGCCTGACGGCGCTACTTCACATCGAGCTGGATGCGCCGGCCGATCGGAAGCACGAAAGCCGCTTTGCCTCCGTGCACGCTCAGCCCGAAGCGATCGCCCGATAGCCCGTCGTTGGCCTCCGCGCCGTTGGTGATGGTGGCGGCGAGACGGATGCGGGTGACCTTGTCGTGAGCGACGAACGTGCGCCCTTTGATGAGGGCCATCGTTCGCTGGATGCTCGAGGTGAGCGCAGGGCTCGGCGCCCCCTCGACGCGCACGTCCGTGATGTGTCCCTCGTCGTCGATGGCGAGGACGACGGTGGCAGAGCCTGCACTGCCGAGCGGCGCCCGTTCCCAGGCTCGATCGGCGCTGGCGGTTTGGGTGAAGCTTCGCGCGAAGGCTGCGGCCAAGTCGGTTGCCGAACGGTCGCCGACGGCCCCGTAGAGCGTGCCCGTATTCGTCGCAGCTGACGACTCTCCGGCGTTCGGCGATTCGGCGTGGCCACCCGAAGGGCGGCTAGGATGGGACGACTTCGCCGCAGCGGGCGCGCGGACAGGGGGCGCCGCCCGCAAGGCTCCGTCGTCGGCTTCGTCGGGCGACGACGGCGCGCCGGCATTGGTCGCCGGGGAAGGGGACGCGTTCGCGAGCGGCTCGCTTCGGAGATCGGGGGCGGGGAGCTCGAAGGTGTCGCCCGCGAGGCGGGGGGCCGGGTCGCCCGACGCTTCCTGGGTGGGATGGCGGGACCCGAGGAGCAGCGCGGCCACCGAGATGTGTATGCCGAGCGACAGTGCGGTCACCGAGAGCGGGGTCGACCATCGACCGGAGGGCGGCGCGCGCATGCTTGGATAGTGTGTAGCAGGACCCAAAAAGTTCCCGCGAGCCCGTGGTGGCGCTACGGCACTCGCCAGCCATCACGGCCGTGTTCTCTGCGCAAGAGCTTTGGTGCTTTGCCGTGCCTCAGTACTGAGTTACGGACCATCTTGCGCGAGGCCGTTCCGTGTGCGAAGGAGCCTCCCTACATGTCCAGGGTGTCCGGGGTCACCATTCCGCTCTTCTCGATCCGCACGCGCGCCGATTGGGGCATCGGGCAAATCACGGATCTGCCCGCCTGCGCAGCCTTCTTCCTCCACGCGGGGCAGAAGCTCGTGCAGGTGCTCCCTGCGCACGAGCTCGCCGAGGGGGAGACCAGCCCTTACGGAGCGCTCTCCGCGTTCGCGCTCGACCCCATCTACATCACGATCGAGCGCGTGTCCGACCTCGACGCTGTCGAGATCGCCCGCACCCTCGGCGACGAGGGGCATGCCGAGCTCGAGCGCCTGCGCAAGTCTTCGCGCGTCGAATACAAGGCCGTGCGCGCGCTCAAACGGAAGGCGCTCGCGGCGGCCTTCGCGCGCTTCTGCCAACGCGAGCTCACGACGAGCTCCGAGCGCGCTCGGGCGTTCTTCGCCTTCGTCGAGCACGAAGCGACCTGGCTTCGCGACCATGCGCTCTACATGGCACTTCGCGCCCGTCACGACGGCTACGGGTGGCGCACGTGGCCGGACGCCGAGCGCGATCGCTCGCCCGAGATCGTGCGACTCGCGCTCGATCCGAAAGACGACGGTGGCATCGGCACGCGCATCCTCGAGCAGATGTACCTGCAGTGGATTGCCCACGAGCAATGGCGCGCGGCGCGCGAGGAGATGCGAGCGCTCGGCGTTGCGCTCATGGGGGACATGCCGTTCATCGTCGGCGGCGAGAGCGCCGATGTCTGGGCGAATCGTCACCAGTTCCGCTCGGACGTGACGCTCGGCGCGCCGCCCGACGACTTCGCGCCCGAAGGCCAGAGCTGGGGACTTCCCGCCTACGACTGGCAGGCGATGGACAAGGACGACCTGGCGTGGCTCCGTGCGCGCGCCGGTCACGCTGCCGTTCTCTTCGATCGGTTCCGGATCGATCACGTCGTCGGCTTCTTCCGCCAATGGGTCCGCAAGGACGGTGAACCGGGAACGTTCGACCCCTCCGGTGAGCAGAATCAGCTCGCACGCGGCACGAAGGTGCTCTCGGCGATGCGTGACGCTGCCGGTCCGGGCGCACTCATCGCGGAGGATCTCGGCGTCATCCCGCCGTTCGTCCGCGAGACGATGACCCGCCTCGGCTTGCCCGGGTACAAGGTCCTTCCGTGGGAGCGTGACGAGAACTTCATTCCGCGCGATCCGCGGCACTTCCCCGAGCTCAGCGTCGCGACGTGGAGCACGCACGACACGATGCCGATCACGTCGTGGTGGTACGCGCTCGAGCCGTGGGAGCGCGAGCGTCTCGCCGCGCTCGATCGGATCCCGCTCGATCTGCCCGAGGGTGAACGGGAGCTCGCACTGCTGAAACTCTTGCTCTCGGCGCGCTCGGATCTCGTGCTCGTGCTCGCCAACGAGATCGTCGGCGACAAGACCCGCATCAACACGCCGGGCACCGTCAACGACGAGAACTGGACGTGGCGGCTCGATCGACCGCTCGAAGATCTCGGGGCGGACCCTTCGCTCCTCGCACGTTTGGAGCGCATCCGTGCGCTCGTTTCCGAGACGAACCGAGCTTGAGCTAGAGACGCCCGGCGCGAAGGTTTCCGCGCCTCGGCGTCTTTCCTGTTAACCTCGACGACCTTCATGGGATTCACGCTGAGGCCCGGCCGACACGCGCCGCTCGGGGCCACGTTCGACGGCGAGGGCGTCAACTTCGCCGTCTTTTCGGAAAACGCCACGGGCATGGACCTCTGCTTGTTCGACGAGCAGGGGAACGAGACACGCATCCCGTTCCGCGAGCGCACGATGAACGTCTGGCATGGCTACGCCCATGGCGTTCGTCCCGGCCAGCGCTACGGCTTCCGCGCGTATGGCCCGTGGCAACCCAAACAGGGCCTGCGCTTCAATCCGAGCAAGCTCCTCGTCGACCCGTATGCGCGGGCCATCGAAGGGCGCGTCGACTACGGTGCACCGGTCTTCGGCTTCGTCGGCGCCCCCGTGCGAGGCCTCGCAGGCACCGGCGCGGCGCTCGACGAGAAGACCGCGGATCCGCGCGACAGTGCGCGCGGCGTGCCGAAGAGCGTCGTGGTCGATGACGCGTTCGATTGGGAAGGTGACAAGCCTCCGCAAGTGTCGTGGGCAGACACGGTGCTCTACGAAGCCCACGTGAAGAGCATCAGCGCGCAACATCCGGACGTCCCGCCGGAGCTCCGGGGCACGTACCTCGGGCTGGCGAGCGAGCCGATCATCGCCCACCTGAAGAAGCTCGGAATCACCACCGTCGAGCTGATGCCCATCCACGAGCACATGGACGAGTGGTCCGTTGCCGTGCGTGGCATGGAGAACTTCTGGGGCTATTCCACGCTCGGATTCTTCGCGCCCGATCAGCGATTCGCGACGAAGAGGCCGGATCGCCACCATCACTCGCATCAGGTCGTCGAGTTCAAGCAGATGGTCAAGGCGCTGCACCGCGCCGGCATCGAGGTCGTTCTCGACGTCGTCTACAACCACACGGGCGAAGGCGATCAGCTCGGTCCAACGTTGTCGCTGCGTGGTCTCGACAACGCGGTGTACTACCGGCTGAACGCGACCGATCGGTCGCTCTACGACGACTACACGGGCTGTGGAAACAGCCTGAACATGCTGCATCCCCAGACGATCAAGCTCGTCATGGACAGCCTGCGGTACTGGGTCACGACGATGCACGTCGACGGCTTCCGCTTCGACCTTGCGTCGACCCTCGCGCGCGAGACGAGCGCCGTCGACAAGATGAGCGCGTTCTTCGACATCATCCATCAGGATCCGATCCTGTCGAACGTGAAGCTCATCGCCGAGCCGTGGGACCTCGGGCAAGGCGGCTACCAGGTCGGAAACTTCCCGATCTTGTGGACCGAGTGGAACGGTCGCTATCGCGATACGGTCCGCCGCTTCTGGCTCGGTCAGGCGGGAACGACGGGCGACATGGGCTTCCGTCTCACGGGCTCGAGCGATCTCTACGAAGACGATGGCCGGCACCCGCACGCCAGCATCAACTTCGTGACCGCCCACGACGGGTTCACGCTTCGTGATCTCGTCAGCTACGACAAGAAGCACAACATCGCCAACGGCGAAGACAACCGCGACGGTTGGGACGACAACTCGTCCTGGAACTGCGGTGTCGAAGGCGAAACGAGCTCCGAGGCGATCAACGACCTGCGCGCGCGCCAGCATCGCAATTTCCTCGTCACCTTGATGCTCTCGCAGGGCGTTCCGATGCTGACGAGCGGCGACGAAATGGGGAAGACGCAGCGCGGGAACAACAACGCGTTCGTCCAGGACAACCCCGTCTCGTGGCTCGACTGGGATCTCGACGAGCGCCGTCAGCGTCTTCTCTCGTTCACGCGGGAGCTCATCGCGTTTCGGCGTCGCCATCCCGTGTTCAGGCGCAATCGCTTCCTCAAAGGCGAGCGCGTCGGAAACAGCGAGCTCAAAGACATCGCGTGGTTCTCCCCGAGCGGGCGCGAGATGACCACGGCGGACTGGCAGAAGCCCAAGGCCGCCACGATCGGTCTCTTGCTCTCGGGCGACGCCCTCGACTGGACCGACGACATGGGCCACCCCGTGCTCGACGACTCGTTCCTCGTGCTGCTGAACGGCAGCCGCACCGACGTCTCGTTCGTGCTGCCGAACGCCGAGTGGGGAAGCCGCTGGGCGATGCGCATCGACACGCAGCGCGAGGCGATGTGCACCGACGGGGAGCTCGAAGCGGGAGCCACCGTCACGCTCGTCGCGTGCAGCGCGATGGTGTTGAAGCGTGTTCGTCCGAGCCGCGGTTCGTGGCGGCCGTCGTCGAAGACGAGAGCGGCGACGCCGATCGAGTGACGACTACGGAGCGGCGGTGATGACGCGGACCTCGGCGTCCGCGCTTCGCGCCGTGCCACCGAGAGGCGAGGACAGGGGCGCGAGCTCGCTCGGGAGCGAAGCGAACGACACGTCGACCTCGTCGCCCGAGACCGGCGCGAACTCGCCGCCGACTTCCTGACGGATGTTGCCTGCGGTACCGCCCCACGCCACGCCGTGACCGAGCTTCGGGCACGAAGCGGTGCGGCACACGGTGGTCGCGAGCGAGTAGGTGGTGCGAATTAGCCCGTCTTCCATCGAGGTCGACGTCGACAGAACGCGGGCGCGCGCCTGGCCCGGGGCGAGCTCGCTCGCGCGCGCGACGCCGCCATCGACCTTCGAGACGTCGGGCAGGAGCGCCACCGTGGCTGCAGCGGTCGCGAGCACGAAGCCGATGCGCGCACGGCGATCGCTGCGGGCCCGGAAGAGGAGGAATGCGAGCAGCGCGAACGTCGCGAACATCGCGGCGTGCGAAGCGGCCGCGGACGGCTTCTTCGGGGCGACCGTGGCGCCGCCACACGCATTGCCGCGACCTTCGAGCTTCGTGCTGTAGAGCTGCGCGAGGCCTTCGATATCGTCGGTGGCGGGCGCGCGCATCGACGCATCGTTCGGCGCCGAGTAGCGGTACATGAGCGCGTCTTTGCGGCCCATCTCGTCGTTCATGCCGAGCGAGTGCCCGAGCTCGTGCGCGACGACGTGGTGCAGATCGTAGATGGTGCCGGGCGCGGCCGAGGCCTCTTGATCGTGCGAGATTCCGTCGGTCGTCGAAGGGTGCGTCCCGGATTTCGACGCCTTCTGCGTTGGGGTCGTGACGTCGCTCAGCACCGCGAACGAGTAGGCGCCGTTGAAGACGATGTCCGCGTCGAGGATCTTGCCCGACGCGTTGTCGTACGTGAGGACAGTGATGGCGAGCGCACGACCGGCCGGCGCATATCCACCCTTCACGAAGAAGATGCCGTTCTTCTCGTCGTAGCCAGGCTTCTGAGGCGAGTTCGCCTGCGGGGCGC
The DNA here is from genome assembly GCF_001263205.1 of Labilithrix luteola. Lineage (GTDB taxonomy): Bacteria > Myxococcota_A > Polyangia > Polyangiales > Polyangiaceae > Labilithrix > Labilithrix luteola. The sequence goes on along the minus strand of NZ_CP012333.1, from coordinate 10,643,248 downwards.
GTCCTGCGAGCTCGGGCGCGCCGGCCGAACCGCTCCAGCTCTCCATCGCGTGACGCACGGCCTGTGCGGCCTGGGGCACGTTCCCGTCGACGGACGGATCGATCGTGAAGTCGACCTCGCGCTGCTCCCAGTGGACGAAGTCGCCGTCCGTCGTCTTCTTCACGACGTACGCGTGAGCGTCGGACGCCGCGGCAGCGAGGGTTCCGGTCGCCGCGAGCAGGGCGAAGCATCGCCGAAGCACGGTGCCAAACACCGTGTTTCGATTTCGTCCCCGCACACGAGCCAGTGCCACTTAGCCTGTCTACGGGAGTTCAAATACCAACTCCCCTCAAATGCACCGACATCCGAAAATGAGTGTCAGGCTGTAACGCGGGTGCCCTGAGGGTCCCCCGATGCCCGCGCGTGGGGTATGTGAACACCAAATGTGAGTCACAACAGCGTCTCAGGCCCAAACGAGACGTTGGTCGAGGCCCAAAATCACGCGTGATTTCAACGATGGAAACGAGAAAGGCGCACTGCCTACATGGCGGTGCGCCTCGGTCGATGTCCTCGAGGGACGTTCAGGAACCTGCGTTTCCGTACGCGGCCAATTGGCGATCAGGCTATGGCTGCGCTCACTGATATCGAATCAGAACTGCCGAGTTCGATCTTTCTCTCTCGGCGTCCCGTTCAGTCCTTCGCGCTCGCGACGACGGGTGCTGCGACGGTGTTCGGTGAGCTCGCGCTTCCGGTGCTACCCGTCGCCGCGTTCGCGTTGCCGATGCGGTAGCGCTCGAGCTTTCGATACAGGGTGGTGCGGTCGAAGCCGAGGACCTTCGCGGCCTGCGTCTTGTTCTGACCGACCGCTTCCATCACGCGCTGGATGTAGCGCTGCTCGACTTCTTCCATCGTGACGAGGTCGGTCGGATCTTCCGTGGCGACGACGACGAACGACGGCTTGTAGTCGCGAACCTTCGGCGGAAGGTCCTCGACCGTGAGCTCTTCGAAGCGGGCGAGGGCGATCGCGCGCTCGATGCAGTTCTGCAGCTCGCGCACGTTGCCGGGCCACGAGTACGCGAGCAACCGCTCACCGACCGCCGGCGAGAACCCGGCGACGCGCTTACCCATCGGCTCGGCGTAGCGAGTGATGAACTGCTGTGCGAGCGCGAGGACGTCGTTCGCACGGGCTCGGAGCGGCGGAAGCGCAACGTGGACGACGTTGACGCGGTAGTAGAGATCTTCACGGAAGCGGCCGCTCGCGACCAACGACTCGATGTCGCGATTGGTGGCGGCGATGATGCGCGTGTCGAACGGGATCTCCGAGGTACCACCGACTTGGCGGACCGTGCGCTCCTCGAGGGCGCGCAGGAGCTTGGCCTGCATGCCGGGCGGCATCTCGCCGATCTCGTCGAGGAAGAGCGTGCCGTTGCTGGCTTCGACGAAGAGGCCCTTCTTCGGCGCTTTCGCGTCGGTGAAGGCGCCCTTGGCGTGGCCGAAGAGCTCGCTCTCGAGAAGTGCCTCCGGGAGCGCCGCGCAGTTGATGGCGATGAAGGGCCCGTCGGCGCGCTTGCTGCGGCGGTGGAGGTCGCGTGCAACGAGCTCCTTGCCGGTGCCGCTCTCGCCGGTGATGAGCGTCGTCGCGTCGGTCTCGGCGACGCGCGCGAGGGTCTCGTGGACCTTGCGCATCGCGGGGCTGTCGCCGACGAACTCGGCGCCCGGCTTGGAGCGCTCGACCTCTTCACGAAGGCGCTTCACCTCTTCGCGGAGGCGGCGGTTCGAGAGGGCGCGCTCGACCGCGACGACGAGCTGGTCGATCTCGAAAGGCTTCGTGATGAAGTCGTAGGCGCCCGCGCGCAGGGTCGCGATCGCCGTCTCGAGGGATCCGAACGCCGTGATCACGATGACCGGGACGTCGTGGCGATTCTTGACGATCCGCTCCGTGAGCTCGACGCCGTTCATGCCACGCATGTTCAGGTCCGTGACGACGATGTCGAAGTCTTCCTTCTCGAGGCGCTCCCACGCAGCGTCCGCGCTGTGTTCCTGCTGCGCGTCGTAGCCGCGACGAGCCAGAGCTTGCTCGACGACCTTCGCCATCTCGGGTTCGTCGTCGACGACGAGGATGCGGTGGCGGGCGGTCGTAGCGGCTGAAGTCATGCGCCCGAATCTAGCGCAACTCACCCGCCAGGATGTTCATGTCGGCTCGGTTTTTTTGCCGTTTCGTCGTGTTGGGGGTGTCGCAAATCACACCGGTAGGTAGAGCATGAAGGTCGTGCCTTTACCGACCGTGCTCTTCGCCGTCATCCAGCCCTCGTGATCCTCCGCGATTCCGTGGGTCACGCTGAGGCCGAGCCCAGTGCCTTCACCGACGCCTTTGGTGGTGAAGAAGGGCTCGAAGATACGGACGAGGTGTTCGGGGGCGATGCCGACCCCCTCGTCCGAGATCTCGAGCACCGCGCAGTCGCGCTCGGCCTCCGACGCAGGTGGAGCGGAACGCGTGCGGCGCACGTCGATGCTCACGGTTCCGCCCTTCGGCATCGCGTGTACGGCGTTGATGACGAGGTTCGTGAGAGCCTGCTCGATCTGCGCGGCGTCGACGTGAGCACGCACGGGATCGTGGCGATTCACGACGATCGCGACGTTGCTCTTCTTCGCGAGCGTCGAGAGGAGATTCGCGGCGCGTTCGGCGAGATCTCCGAGCTCGGCGTCGCTGCGCTTCGGCGTACGACGTCGCGCAAAGTCGAGCAGCTGCCGGACGATCTTCGTCACGCGATCGGCCTGGGCGGCGATGATGGTCGCGTTCGACGCGGCCTCGTCGGTGGGGACTTCGCCGGTGGCGATCATCTTCGCGCGCATCGAGATGACGTTGAGCGGTGTGCCGAGCTCGTGGGCGATGCCCGAGGCGAGCGTTCCGACGGTGCGGAGGCGGTCGGCGTGGCGAAGCTGCTCGAGCGTGGTCACGCGTTTTTCGGCCTCCGCATCGCCCCGGGTTCGCGCGTCGCGAAGCTGGTCGCACATCGCGTTGAGCTCGCGTACGAGGGAGGAGACCTCGTCGCGACCTCGGACCGGCAGGCGGCGCGAAAGGTCTCCGGTACCGATTCGGCGGGCCTGTTCTTCGACGACGGCGAGCGGACGGGAGACGATCCAAGACGTCAGAACGAAGGCGAGGAACGTCGCGAACGCAGCGACGAGTGTCGAGGCGAGGAGTTCGTCGCGAACCTCGGTCCAGAAGACCTGCGACCGTGCCGTCAGCGGTCGTGAGAGCTCGAGGGCCGCGGGGCGCTGGCCCGGGCGCAGGAGCGGCACGTAGACGAACAACTTTCGTACGCCGCCGGGTTTGATGCGCACCCAGTTCGCCGGCGTGCCTTGTCGAAGCGAGGTGATGACGTCGGCCGGTGCGCGTGGGGCGTAGGAGTTGTCGGTATCGACGTCGAGCCAGGTCCAACGAACGTCGAACTCTTCGTCGCGGTCCGTGACGCCGACGAGCTCGCGGGCGTTCACCTCACCGTCGCGCTCCCAGACCGCAAGGGCGAGCTTGCTCAGCGTCCGCCCGCTCGAGGCGAGGTCTTCGGCCACGGTCTCTTCTGTCCGGTGCGCTTCACGCGACGCCGCGACCGAGGAGTACACAAGAACACTGAGAATGCCGCACGCAAGGAAGGCGAGCGCGAACTTCGTCGCGACTTTCATGGGGATACCCTACCTCAGCGACCCGAGCGGGACGACCCAAGCCGATCCAGCCTGACTGCCGCAGTTCGAGAGGCTTACTGCGGCATTGTGTCGAATTGCCCCACGACACTGCGGCATCGGTGCGATTGGCCACAGGGTTTTTGTGGCCCCGCTGCGAGATATCGCGCGCTTCGATGCAACTGTCGCGGTGGCATGATGACTGCTGAGGGAGCCGCAGCCTCTACCGGTTGGGCCAATTCCGGCTGCCGGGGGAGAGAGGAGCGAGTATTGAGCGTGAATCTGGCAAGCGCGATTCCTTCGGCACGATTCAGTGCACTGCTGGTGGAGGGCGACAAGGGGGTGGGTCTCGAGAGCACGCTGCGTGAGCAAGGTTGCTCCGTTCGTCGCGCGACTTCGCGCGCAGCGGCTCAAGAGGCGCTGGACACCGCCGATGTAGTCGTGATCTCTGCAGCCAGCTTCGGCGATGAGGACGTGACCGATCTCGCAGGGCGTGCCGCGCCCAACGCGGTCGTTCTCGTCGTCACCGACAACATGGACCTGGCGGTCAAAGTCGCGAAACTGGGGGCGAGCACCGTCACCAGTGGCGCGGTAGAATTGGCCGCGGCCCAGATCAGCCAGCTTCTGGCGATGGTCGAATTGAAGCGCAAGGTTGCTCGCTCGAGCAGCGCGGTCTCTGTGACGGCGCCCTCCAGCGGCGTCGTGCAGCGCCGTTCGACGCCGCTTCCCAAGGAGGCGACGCCGGATGCGATGGAGGCTCTCATCGAGGCGGCCGAAGGGCTCGTTCCGATGCACCGCTTCCAGCGCGTGTACGTCGACTACGCGCTCCGTCGTTTTGGCGGCAACAAGGTGCACACGGCGGCTGCGCTCGGCATCGACCGCCGTACGATTCAGCGCTGGGCTCGCGCCCGCGCGGAGCAGCAGCAGCAGCAGCAGGCGCCCAACGGGCAAGCGAACCCGTCCTGACGGCTCACTCTCTCAAAACCTGAATACACGAGCGTCGCGCCTGGGACCGCCACCCAGGCGCGCGTGTATTTTGTGGGGCTGATGTCGCGCGCCCGACCGCCTGGAAAGGCGAGGGCGCGTCCACTCAGAATGCGCTGCGCGCCGGCACCTTCGGGCGTGCACCTGCGGCGGCGCCGGCGGGAACGAAGCGCTGCGGAATCGCGCGATAGCGCTTCATGGCAAGGCGTTCGGCGTCGGTGAGCGGGCGGGGAGCACGTACGGCCTTCACGTCGAGCGAGCGCGTTGCGACGCCCGCTGCGAGCGACTGCGGGACGATCTCCGGTCGGGCGACGAGGAATTGGCCTCCGCCCGTTCCGGTGTTGACGAGGAAGTACCCGCCGTACGGCAACGGATCCGTGACCTTCGTGCGCAGCAGAACCCACGTTTTGCCGCCTGCAACGTGACGCTCGTCGTCGACCGGCGTGAGGTCGTAGGCCTGGCCGTCGAGCGTTCCGTTCGTGATGCTCGCGGTGATGCCTTTGGCGTCGATCGTCACGTCGGCGGGGTTGCCGGCAAGGTCGGTCTTCGAGACCCAGACCTGGGCATCGAACGGACCCTCGCCACCCTGGAAGCTCGCGAGCAGGAGGACGCCCGTCGAACGCTTGTCGGTCGCGTTCGGGGCCTTCACGATCGCCACGTTGCCCGCGAAGCCCGCGGGCGAACGGCTATCGGCCGTGGTGTCGAGCGTGATCAGGCCGCCGGATTCGCTCACCGCCAAGAACGCGCCATACGACGGGCTTCCCGTTGCGAGCGCGAAGTTGGGATCGATGATCAGGTTCACGGGCGACGTGGGGCCCGCGCTGTCGATCAACTGACGGCCGGTGGGCGTGGTGGGCGTTGGGGCCGGCTGCTCGACGACGGGCGCGGTCGGCGCTGGCGCGGGGCCCGAATCACTGCTGTTGCTGCAAGCGGCGCCGAAGCAGCCGAGGGCGAGGGTCGCGAAGACGTTGAGAAGGCGGGGGCGCATCATGATTCGTTCCTTCACTGGGGCGCGAGCCACGCCGTGGCGGTCTGGACGATGGTGTCGACGCCCGAGATGGCGTCGGAGAGCTTCTGCGCGACGACGACGTCCGGCTCGACGCCGTGACCACTCTCCCAACGGGCGGCCTCGGCGCCCTCGAGATCGCCGGCGAAGCGCGAGTCTTGGACCTGCAAGCTGCCCCCGGCCCAGCCCGTCCAGAGCGACGGAAGCGACGTGATGGCTCCGAACGCGCCGCTCGTCGGATGCGGACCGAAGATCTGCACCCTCGAGCGGCCCTTGAGGAGTCTCGGCATGAAATCGTTGGCCGACACGTCGGACGTGTTCAGCCACGCGATGCGCGTCTTCTCGCCCGGCGGAGCGGCGACCGTCGAGAAGAAGCCGACGCCGTTGCCCTGGTAGCACTCCCACTGGTTGCTGGCCGTCTGCTCCGTGCAGCCGCCGAGTCTCGTGAAGAGCCACGTCGGGTCGGTCATGTCGAACGTCCCGCGGCCGAGCGACATGACGCCTGCCGGCTCGCTGGTCCCGCGGAGCAAGTTGTAGAGGTGCTCGAGCGCGTCGTAGTAGCCGCCGTGACCCGAGCGGGCGTCCATCATCACGGCCGTCGGAGAGGCCGAGAAGATGGTGGTGAAGGACGTCTTCCACTTGTTCTGGCCAACGAAGCCGTCGAACTGGATGCGCGTCTCACCGACCGTGCCGGGGCCGGTGCAGATGGGATCTTCGCCGGAGCCGTCCGGACCGCAGCCGTTGGCCACGGTCTCGCTGAAGCGAGGCGTGCAGTAGAGCGACTGGCTGATTCCGTCGGGCACGCCCTCGACGACGCCCTTGTAGAGAACGCTGGCGAGGTCGATGGTCATCGTCTCGCGCTCGCCGTCGGCGCAGCTCTTCGACGATGCGCAGCGGGCGATCGTGACGTTGCTGGCGCGCATGGCCATGAGCCGCGACAAGCTGTTGGCGACCGGGCCCCAATCGGAGCGTGGATCGTTCGGGAAGGCCGTGGCGTTGTACGGCCAGACGTCGTCGATCCAGGCCTTCGGGTCGCGTCCGTCGATGGCGATGATCACGTCGCCGCGCTTGAGCGGCGTTCCGGTGAGCGGATTTTCGACCGAGTCGAACACCGCGAAGCCGAGGCCCCCGCCGAGCAGGTCCTTTTCGACGACACCGAAGCAAGCGCCGAGTGTGCTCGACGTCTCGTAGGTGACCTGCGGGGAGAAGTTGGTGAAGTAGCTCGCCGGGAAGCCGAACGACGTGTGGTTGTCGCGCAGCAGGTTGACGAGGCGGTTCATGCCGCCAAAGAACTGACGCGACGACGCGGCCGACTCCGCCAGCGCACGCGCGCCAGGCGTGAAGATCTCGACGCCGTTTCGCATCGCGTTGCGGTCGCCGATGATGCGGGTCGCGAACGTGATCCAGCGCTCGGCGATGTCACGGCGTTGCTTGAGGGAGGGGAGGACGCCCCACGTGACGCTCGAGGGCACGCAGTGGCCGAAGAAGCACTCGCCCTCCGCACCGCAGACCGCGTCCACGTTCTGCTGCGTGCAGGCCATCTTCGCCGTCGGCGAGCCGTCGACCTTGCGCACCTCGAACGCGTCGACCAGGAAGCTGTCGGTCGCGGACGCGGAGAAGGAAGGGGCCACCGTGATGGCGACGACCGGAATGGTCCAGACCGAGCCATCGACGGGCCCCGTCGTATACTCGGCCCAACCGTCGCTGGTTTCGCGACCCGTACGAATACCACGCACCGACGCGAACTGCTGGTAGCCGGCGAGCGCGGTCGCCGGATCCTTCCCGTAGACGACCTGGAACTGCGGAAGCGTTCCGTCACTTCGTACCCAGACGGTCACCTCGAAGCGGCCGTCTTTGAGGCGCGCCAGGAGGTTCGGATCGGTCAGCGCGAAGCCTTGGCCGTTGGTGAGGCGAATCGCATGAGCGCCCTCGACGGCGTCGTCGCCACCCGCCGTGAGCAGGTCGGCAACGTCCGCGCCGGACGTGATCACCTTCGTTTTCATCGCGCGCGGCCCGCCGCCCGACTTGTCCCACGCGACGAGCGATGCGCCGACGAGGCCGTCACCGGTCTCGAAGTCGTACGTCATGAGGGCGTCGGCGTCGCGGGCCAGACGCAGGCCGGAGACCGAAGGATCGAAGGTGGCTGCCGCGTCGGCAACGCCGGGTCGAGCGAGGACAGCGAACAGCACGAGGAAGCCGGAGGCAACGCCAAGTCGCTTCATGTGACGCGCCCGCACAGCAAGAGTCATGCACGCGCTAACTCACCGCGAAATGCGCGGGATCGTGGGGCTTTGCGCCCTCACCGTGCGTAGACCGACGCGACTCGTTACGGAATTGGCGGCGGAGACGGACTTGCGACGGCGACGGGGTGCACGTCGCCCTCGCGCCAGCAGTCACGCACGGGCGTCGTGCAGAGGTAGACCGCCGTCCGCCCGCATCCGACGACGCGCCATCGTCCGTTGCCGAGCTTGTGCACGGCGGTTTCGTCGGCCGTGCATCCGAGATCGGAGGCGACGCGAGCACGTGGCGTCGAGGACGCGCCGCACGCGACGGACGCGAGGGCGAGGACGGTGCAGGCGCACAACCTCTTCCACCGAAGGGCGTTCGAGAGAAGCTTCATCGGCGTCGCTCCGAGCAAGGTGCGTGCTCGTTCGGATGATGCGCGTTCGCCCTGCTTTCCAGGTCGAACGTGAATCGTGGGCGGCCAGGTGAAGCCGTTCGTTCACGCGCGCGAAGCCGTCAGCAGGAACACGCCGACACGCGCTGCTCGCTCGTCGTGAGCGTCCGCGTCGCGTCTTTGCAGCGCGCATCGTCGGCGCCCGTCATCCGACAGAGCGCGGTCACGGCGCGTCGCATCGAGGCGAGCGCCCGACATTGACTCGCACACGCCGACTCGCTCTTTGCCTCGGCGCGTGGCGCGGCGCTTGGCTCGCGGATGGCCGAATCGCTCGACACCCCCGTGTGGTCCGCGGGAGGCGCGGAGGGCTGCGCGGCCCCTGGTGCCCGGAGCTCTTCCGCGGCGTGGGCGATCTGGTCCTGCGCCTCCGCGATCGTGGCCGGCTCGGTGGTCTCGGGCCGACCATAAGAGGAAGGCGCGGTCGCTTCGGGAGCTCCGCCGCAAGCAACGACGACGGCACCCACCAACACCGTGGCGAGGCCGAGTCGCGGCGCGGGAGAAACGGGGGAAACGATCGAGAGGAATGGCTGTCGCGAGCTCATGCGTGTGACCGGTCGAACGTACCTCACTCCGCGGAGCGCGTGGCCACGATCCTTCTTACGCGCTGGTCGCGAGAGTCGCGAGAAACGCCCCTAGGAGGCGGAGGCCCTCCGGCGTACCGATCGATTCAGGATGGAACTGCACCCCGAAGACCGGATGCGAGCGGTGCTGGACCGCCATCACCGTGCCGTCGTCGCACGAAGCCGTGACCTCGAGGCACTGCGGAATCGACACCGGCTCGGCGACCAGCGAGTGGTAGCGCATCGCTTCGAACGTGGGGGAGAGCGACGCAAAGAGCCCTTTGCCGTTGTGCCGGATGGTGCTCGTTTTTCCGTGCATCACTCTCGCGGCGCGAACGACGCGACCGCCGAAAGCGTGCACGACGAGCTGATGACCGAGGCAGACGCCGAGAATCGGCACCGTGGGGCCGAGCTCGTGCACGACTGCTCCGCAGACTCCCGTGCGCGCAGGATCCTCGGGGTGCCCAGGCCCGGGCGAGAGGATGATCTGGCGCGGCGCGAGCTGCCGGATCTCCGCGAGCGTCACTGCATCGTTGCGCACGACGACCGGCCGTTCGCCGAGCGAACCTACGAGCTGGACGAGGTTCCAGGTGAAGGAGTCGTAGTTGTCGATGACGAGCGTCGTCACGCGTGCACCTCGGCGGCGGGTACCAGCGCAGAGGTCTCGAGCCGTTCGAGCTCGCGGAACGCGGAGGCGAGCGCCCGCACCTTCTGCAGCGTTTCCTCGTATTCGGCGTTCGGCTCCGAATCGTCGACGATGGCGCCGCCGACGTGGACTTGCGCACGGCCTTCGCGGAACACCGCGGTGCGGATGACGACACTGAGGTCCAACGTGCCGGAGAAGTCGAAAAAGCCGAGGCCACCGGAGTAGACGCCGCGCTCGGCGATCTCGAGGCGCTCGAGGATGCTCATGGCCTCGATCTTCGGCGCGCCCGTCATCGACCCGGGCGGGAAGCATGCGCGGAGTACGTCGACGGCGTCACGTCGTGCGTCGAGCTCGCCACGGATGGTCGAGACCATCTGGTGGACGGTCGCATAGCTCTCCACGGCGTACAGCTCGGGCACCGTGACCGATCCGTACCGGCAGATCTTGCCGAGATCGTTGCGGACGAGATCGACGATCATCGCATTCTCGGCGCGGTCCTTCGTGGAGGAGGCCAACTCTGCGATGAGTCGGGCGTCGTCGGCCGGAGAGCTCCCGCGCGGGCGCGTGCCTTTGATCGGACGGCTCTCCGCCACGCGGCCGGCGTCGAGACGCACGAAGCGTTCGGGCGACGACGAGACGACCGCGCCTTCGGGGAAGTCGAGGAACGCCGCGAACGGTGCTGGATTCTTCTCGCGGAGAATGCGCCAGACACGGGGAGCGTCGCGTTCTCGATCGGCCGTCGCTTCGAACGGCTGCGTGAGACAGATCTCGAAGGTGTCGCCGGCTGCGATGTGCTCCTTCGCCTCGTGGATTCTCGCGAGATACGCGTCGCGCGAGAGGAGCGGCCTCAGCTGGGAGGGGGCGACGCTGCCTTTGGCTTCGCTCGCCTGGGGGCGTGCGAGGCCGCGCGCTTCGAAATTCGCGATGCTCGCGAGCACGTCGTCCCGTCGTCGTTCGGCATTCTGGCGCGCTTCGCTCGACGAAGCGCCGCGCCCGACGACCGACAGCCATGTCCTCCCGGTGCGATGGCAAAGGCCGAGGATCCAGTCGTGGAAGCCGAAGGCGATGTCGGGCATTCCCAGTGACGGTCGAGCGAGGCAAGGCAGGCGCTCGATCATCTGTCCGACTTCGTAGCTGACGTAGCCGACGGCGCCGGCGAGCAGCGGAAGCGGCCTCGCGACGTACTCGGAGGGGTCGATGGCGTGCTTGGCGAGCGCCATGCGGAGCGCTTCGAGCGCATCGTCGACGGCGAGCGTGAAGCTGCGTCCGCCCTCGGCGAGCGTGACGCGCGCTTTGAGGCCTCCGTCGCGTCGTCGATCGGTCGTGCGCGAGGCGCGGAACGACGCGATGGGATCGCTGCCGAGCAGTGCGAAGCCCGCGAGGTGTTCTCCGGCACCTGCGCCGTCGAGCAGAAACGTGCCCCGGCCGGCGGGAAACGCATCGCGATACGCGTCGAAGCGGTGCGCGAGCTCGATCTCTTCGAGCAGGTGAATCGTCGTGCTCATGGGGATGCCCTCCGCGAGGAGGTCTCGCGCAAGGCGAGCTCGCGAAGTGCCTTTCTCAGGGCCCGGGTAGAACGTGCATTCGCCAGGTTGCCGATCGGTCGGCCGTCGACGCTCGCGATGCCGAGACATTCGACGCGCGTGCTGGTGAAGAAGGCTTCGTCCGCTTCGAAGAGATCGTTCGGTTCGAGGCGGCCCTCGCGCGCGACGAGGCCGGCCTGTTCTGCCAGCTCGAGCACCGCGCCCCGGGTGATGCCTTCTCGACACCCCGTGGCGAGAGGCGGCGTGACGAGCTCGCGGCCGCGGACGACGAAGAGGTTCGACATCGTCCCGCACGCGAGCGCTCCGTCGATCGCGAGCTGGATGCCTTCGCTCGCGCCTCGCGCGTTCGCTTCCCGACGGGCCACGAGCTGAGCCGCGTAGCTCGTGCTCTTGAAGCCTGGCGCGAAACACTCGGGGGGGATGCGGCGCGGCCCCACGACTGTCGTCGGGATCCCGCGTTCGTACTGATCGTCGGTGGGAACGTCGTAGGCGCGTGCCAGGAGGGAGAGAACCGAAGGTCGGTCCTGGCTGCCTCGAGCGAGGGTGACGCGGACGTAGGCGATCGCTTCACCGGTCCGGCGCGCGGCTTCGTCGGCAATTTCGGCCATCACGGCAGCGGGCATGGGGAGGGGAAGACCGAGGGCCTCCGCGCCCCGCACGAGGGCCGCAAGGTGCCTCTCCGGCCGGAAGCACGCGCCGTCGTAACCGCGGAGGGTGGCGAAAACGCCGTCGCCAAGCAGATAGCCCGGATCCGTGACCGGAACCTGGGCGAGCTCGGCCGGCAGAAAACGATCTCCCAGGTAGACGACGGCCACGGCGCGCGGAGGTATGGCAAGGCCGGCGGGCGCGCGCAAGCCTGGTGTCGGAAGACGGGCGCGACTAGCATGCGGGCCGTGCGGATCGCGGTTCTCATGCCCGCGTACAACGAGGAGCAGCGGCTCGTGCGGACGCTCGCCGAGCTCGCCGAGCACCTGCGCGCGGAGGTCGGCGTGACCGTGTGCGTGTTCCTCGTCGACGACGGCAGCGTCCCGCCCATCTCGGACGACGTGGTCCCGGCCTCGCACGCGCTTCGCGTGGTTCTTGCGCGGCACGAGGTCAACCTCGGGCAGGGGGCCGCCATCGAAACGGCCCGTCGTCTCGCGCTCGACCCTCGGTTCGCCTCCGAAGAGGGCGCGTTCGACGCCTACGTGACGATGGACTCCGACGGTCAGCATCGTCCACAAGACGTGCAAGCGCTCGCCCTTGCCGTCACGCGTGGCGTCGACGTCGCGCTCGGGAACCGATTTGCAGGAGGTTCCGACGTCCCTTCTTCGCGTCGCGTCCTCCTCACGCTCGCGCGCCTCTTCGAGCGACTGACGACGGGGCTCACGCTGTCCGACGCGCACAACGGCCTGCGCGCGTTCAGCCCGCGAGCCATCGGTCGCATGCAGCTTCGTCAGAATCGAATGGCGCACGCGACGGAAATCACGCGCAGGATTTCTCTTGCGAGCTCCGCGGGGCGTGAAGCCGAGCGGCTTCGCCTCGTCGAGGTACCGGTGGCCGTCCGCTACACCGACGAATCGCTCGCGAAAGGCCAGAAGGCCTCGGGCGCCGTCGCGATCGTCGTCGATCTCTTCCAGGGCTTTCTCTTCGGGAAGGGCTCTTGACCCTCGAGATTACCCCCGCCGCCGTTGCGCTCGTCGGTCTGCTGGCGGCGCTTCTGCTCCACGATTTCACGACGCTCAAGAACCGCCGTCTGCTCGTTCTCCAGGCGCTGGCGTTCGCGGTGGGCGGTGCGTTGATCGTGTGCCCCGAGATCGCGCGACGTTTGGCGCGCGCGGTCGGCATCGGTCGCGGCGTCGACTTCGTGCTCTATCCGCTCGTTATCTGGCTCGTTCGTGAGTCGCTGCTCTCCCGCCGGCGTCGTCACGAAGACGAGCAGCGGATGACCGAGCTCGTGCGGGCCGTTTCGCTGATGAACGCACGCGAAGTCGGCAAACGCCCCACGCTATAGAGCGCTCTAGCGCGAATCGTCGAGGGAGCGGACGCCGCGGCAGTCCGAGGGGTCTTCGGCTTCCTGCACCACGTAGGAGGGCCGCGCGTGGAATTGCGGAGACCACAGGAAGGTCCAGGGCTGTCGATCGATGCATACGCGTTCGCCCGGCGCGATGGCGTCGAGACGCGCGCGATCGACGTGCGTGGAGAGCACCGTGGCGAACGAATCCCCCGAAGGAACGAGGTACGTTCCGCCCGTCGAGTAGGCGACCACCGCCAGCGCCGCGGCGCAGGCGGTGCCCACGGCCAGCGGCCGCTCGCGCGACCATACGACGAGGTTCAGCGACACGAGGGTGAGCATCCACACGAGGTAGTAACGAAGCTCGTGGGATTGAGGGAGCATGCTCACGAGCGCGGTGAGCCCGGCGAAGAACGCCGCGGCCACGACGTTCTCGCGTGAACGTCGGCGAGCGACGGCGACGGCGAGCGCTACGAGATTCACGAGCACGAACGCTCCGAAAAAGCCGCCCATGCGATAACCGGGCTCGTCCGGCGGAGTCCACTGGTCGATGGACCACCGATGGCCTTCGGTGATCGGACGCGCGCCAACTTCGAGCACCGAGCATGCGAAGCGCACCGGCCGCGGGACGTGCTCGAGCCATCGCGGGCTCGACGCGTAGGCCGTCTCGGCGAACGGCACGTGGAAGCCTGGAATGTGGATTTCGACGGGCCAGACCGGGTTGCCGTGGACGATCACGTTCTTGATCGGCGTGGCGAACACGAAGGGCAGCGCGAGCGCAATCACGCCGAGGCGCGCGAGCCGGCGGTCTTCCGAGCGAAGCGATCGAACGAGCTGCACGACCGCGCAGCCGAGGACCACGGGCACGAGCTGGAACTTCATGTTGGCCGTCGCCGTGGCAAGAACGGCGGCAAGGGCGAGCTGGCGCGGAGAAGGCGGCGCCGTCGAAACGAGCGCTTGGTACGTGACGAGCGCGAGGAGCGTCGCGCAGGCATTGGCCGGCAGGTCCACGTACGCCGCGGTGACGTGGATCTGGACCAGCGGAATGGCCAGGAAGGCGAGCAGCGAAAGCGATGCCGGGACTGCGAAGCGTCGCTTCAAGAAGAGGACGAGAAGCCCGAGGCCGGCGACCGAGACCAGGTTCGCGCATTCCGGCCGGCCGGTGAGCCGCCAGGCGAGACCCTGCAGGGCCTCGGCCAGAAGAGGAAAGCCCTCGAATCGCTGTCGGTTGGCGACGCTGAAGACGTAGACCTCGGGATCGACGAGACCGGCGATTCGGCCGGCGAAAGGCAGGTGGTACATCCACACGTCCCACGCCTTGGAGACGTCGTGGCAGGCGGCGACGACGATGGCGATCGCCAGGCCAATCGCCACCATCCGGAAGACCATGCGGGCCGCCCACCGCATTCGGGACGTGGTGCTACCCGGGTGGGGCGTGGAGCCGGCGTCGAGCTCGACCTTGATAAGCATTGGAGATTTTTCTGTTTGGCCGGGTCGGAAACAGCGGTCCTTCCCCCCTAGGGGGATGTGCCCCCGCGCGAATCGTGTAGAGCCTTCGACCGATATGGGAGAAGAAAAATTCGTCGAGTGGCGCGGACGCGAGGGGGGGAAGCCGAAAATCCCGCGCGTGACGAGCTCCTCGCCGTCATCGCGCATGAGCTCCGGTCACCGGTGAGCTCCATTGTGATGTCGATCGAATCGCTTCGAGGAGTCCACGTCGAGGGTGGCATTCGCGAAGCCTTCGACGTCATTCGGCGCTGCGCCGACCGGATTCTCCGCCTCACCGAGGACCTCGCCGAGATGGCCGACCTCCAGAACGGTCGCTTCATCTTGCGCCTCGAGACCGAGGACTTCGCCGAGATCGTCGCGCAGTCCGCCGCGGCCGCGTCGGTGCTGGCCCGTGAGCGCAACATCGACGTTCGCGTCGCCATCGACGACATGCCGCCGGTGGCGTGCGATCGTGACCGCATCTCGCAGGTGCTCGCGAATCTGCTCGTCAACGCGTTCAACGTCACGGAGAAGGGCGGCACCATTACGGTGCACGCGGCTGTCGGCAAGGGGGAAGTCGTCGTCGAGATCATCGACAACGGTCCCGGCATCGCCGACGCCGACCTTCCGTACGTCTTCGACCGCTACTGGCGTGCGAAAGACGTGGCCTACAAGGGCGCGGGCCTCGGCCTTGCCATTGCCAAGGCGATCATCGACGCGCATCACGGGCGGATCTGGGCGGAATCCATGCCGGGTGCAGGCAGCCGCTTCATGGTCGCGCTCCCGCTCTAGGACTAGAACCGAACGCCGGCGCCTCCATACACGCCGAACTCGCTGCGTGAGGCGCTGGCCGGTCCAACCCGTCCCGAACGGGCATTGTACTCGGTCGAGATGCCCAGTCGAACGTGACGGATCGGGGTGACGCCGAGCCACGCGCATGTCGTCAGTCGAACGTCGCTGGCGGGCGTGTCCTCCGCCGTGACGGGCGCCTCGCGGTCGGCGCCGGTAATTCCTTCGAACCAGTCGGCGCGCACGTCGCCTCCCGCGTCGATCGGGCCGGCTTCGACTTCGACCACCGGACGCAAGGTGACGCCGAGCGCGTGGTAGTAGCCCTCGCGCGCCAGGACCGACGTGAGCCCGGTGGTGCCGTAAGCACGCTCGTATGGAGTCAGCGCGTAGGCATGGACACCGCCGAACGTCGCGAGGCTGTCGGCTCGCACGCGTAGCGTCACGCCATGTCCGTAGAGGGAATGCTCGAAGGTCGGCCCCGCGGAGACGAGCGCGATGTGGTCGGCCGGCAGACGCCGATCGCGATCGTAGTCGTGGTAGCCATACTCGAAGCCGAAGTGCAGCCCGGCGACGGTGCCGCTTCCGCGCAGGCGCCCGCGCCCGTCGAGACCGACGTTCTGCGCGTAGTGGCCCGCGGCAATGAAACTCGTGGCCAGGTTGAAGTCGACGAGCTCACCGCCGCCCGTCGCGGCGCGGATGGCCATCGCGGACATCTCGCCCGAATGGAACCAGAGTGAAGCGGCTCCCTCGGCCCCGTAGTGCGGAAGCGTCGAGAGTCGCGTGTAGCCGAGCACGCGACCATCGGTTTGGAGAAGGCCCTGGGCCTGCTTCGTCACGCCGGCGTCGGCGCCGAGGTAGAAGCGGTGCCACACGTCGTTCGGGAAGCCGAGGTCGTCGTAGCCTTCAGGAGGTTCGGGCGTCAGGCCGTCGAGGGTGTCGTGCAGGGCCTTGAACGGACCGAACAGCCAGCCGAAGACGAACGTCGCCGGTGTCTTGCGGCTCCGCTGGAGAAACGCGCCGAGCTGCGTCGTGCTCTCGCCGATGGCCATGCCGGACATGGGCGTCACGACGAGATCGTTGATGGCGGCCTGCTCGCGGAACTCGCCGATGAATTCCCAGAAGGCCGAGGAGACGAAGGCGAAGGCGAACGACGGCAGGATGCCGAGACGGTTTCCGCGCGCCGCGGAGTAGTAGGCCCAGCCTGCGAACGGGTGAAGGACCCAGTTCGTGTCGAAGCGGTTGTCGTCGAACGAGACGTCCTTGAACAGGAACTTGTCGCGGAGGGTCGACCAGCTCACGCCGAGATCGAAGTCCCCCGAGTTCGAGTTCTTGTCGAGCACGTATTGGAGGTAGCCGACGCCGAGGATGATGCCTTGCTCGATCGCAGTGCGCAGAACGTTCGCGGGGGGCGTTCCGCCGACGTAGCGAAACGCCGGATCACGCGTGTCGTCGGTGGGCGCGGGCGCTTTCGATGGCTCGGGCTCGGCGCGTGCCGGGCCTTCCGCGAGGGCGACGAGGGCCAGCGCGGTGCCAGCGAGGCCGGCCCGGACGAGACGTAAGAGCTTCATCCACGTGGTGGCGCGCCCACGTGGAGCACGTTGCAGACGGTGCGCCACCGGACTGCGATCGCGCCGGCGGAGAGGCGTGCGGACGCGGCGTGATCAGCGGACGTGAGCGCGCGTGTGCACCATCGGGACGAAGCGCACGGCGCCGAGGTCTTCGCGAACGAGCTCCCCGCGCAACTTGCGATGTCGTTCGAGACGTTGATCGCGCGTCTGCGGGCCGACCGGAACGACGAGCAAACCGCCTTCGGCGAGCTCGTCGACGAGCTCCTCGGGCAGATGGTCAGGGGCGGCGGTCACGACGATTCGATCGAACGGAGCGCGCTCCGGAAGGCCCTTCCACCCGTCGCCGACGTGCACGTGCACGTTCCGGCAATGGATGTCGGAGAGGATCTTCCGTGCGCGACCGGCGAGCTCCGGGATGACCTCGATCGTGTCGACCTCGGCCGCGAGCAGCGAGAGGACCGCCGTCTGATAGCCCGAGCCCGTTCCGATCTCGAGAATGCGCTCGGTGCCATCCAGCTCGAGCGCTTCGCTCATCATGCCCACGACCGTCGGCTGCGAAATGGTGGCGCCGAAGCCGATCGGTAGCGGACGATCTGTGTAGGCTGCATCGAACGTGTGCTCGGGCACGAAACGATGTCGCGGGACCGCACGGAGCGCGGCGAGCACACGGCCGTCCTCGACCTCACGGGCGACCTCACGCACGAGGTGCTCGCGCAGCTCCATGGTCTGCATGAAGTCGTCCGAGTCGGTCATGTCCAGGTTGCCTCGCAAGTCGCGCGCCACTCCGATCTTAGGACGTCCGGGACGTGGTTTCGCGAGGATCGCGCGAACGCGAGCTCAGGGGGGCGGCTTCGCAGGTCCGCCTTGCCCGTTTTGTCCGCCTTTTCCGCCGTGTCCCGCGGCGTTGTGAGGTACCTCGCTCGCCAGTGCCTCGTGAGCCACCGTGCCGGGCGGATTCTTGTACCACCCCGGATCGGCGTAGGACGTGATCCCGGCTCGGACTTTGAGCACGCTGAACATGCCGCCCATCTCGATGGGCCCGAACGGACCTTCGCCCGTCATCATCGGCAGCGTGTTCTTGGGGCGCCCCATCTCCATCATGTTGGCCATACCGGTTTCGCCCATGGCCATGTAGCCGGGGAGGATGGCTCGCACGCGTTCCTCGAGCGCCGGTGGTTGCTTCACGCCGACCATGTTTGGCACGTCGTGGTTCATCGCGTTCATCGTGTGGTGCGACTTGTGGCAGTGGAATGCCCAGTCGCCTTCGACGTTGGCGACGAGCTCGACGGTGCGCGTGGAGCCGACGGGCACGTTGACCGTCGATTCCGGCCGCTGCGCGGACTTCGGTACGGGGCCGCCGTCGGTGCCGACCTCGTTGAAGCGGTAGCCGTGGACGTGGATGGGGTGGCTGTCCATCGACAGGTTGCCGAAAGAGAAGCGTACGCGCTCGCCCTTCTTCACCACCCACGGGTCGGTGCCGGGCCACACGCGGCTGTTGAAGGTGAAGAGGTTGAAGTCGGTCATGATGTTCGGGTTCGGCGTGCCCGTGCCCGGCTCGACGAACCACTCGCCCAGCATCACCAGGAAGTGTCGGTCGACCTTGGGGACTTCGGGGACGCGCGGGTGGATGACGAAGAAGCCCATCATCCCGAGCGCCATCTGCACCATCTCGTCCGAGTGCGGGTGGTACATGAAGACGCCGTTTTGCTTGAGCGTGAACTCGTAGACGTACGTCTGGTTCGGCTCGATGTGCGGCTGATTGAGGCCCGCGACGCCATCCATGCCGTTGGGCAAAAGGATGCCGTGCCAGTGGACGCTCGTGCGCTCCGGAAGCTTGTTCGTGACGAAGATGCGCACGCGATCGCCTTCGATCGCTTCGATGGTCGGCCCGGGCGTCGAGCCGTTGTAGCCCCACGCGTTGACGATCATGCCCGGGGCGAACTCGCGCTTCACGGGCTCGGCGATCAGATGGAACTCCTTCACGCCGTCTTTCATGGTGAAGGGGAGCGTGGAGCCGTTCGGCGTCACCACCGGGACGTAGGGGAGCCTGTGGCCCGGTGCCTGCGCCGATGCGAGCCGCGAACCGAATGTGAGCAGGACGAACAAGACGAGGGCGACGAAGCGAATCATGGCGTCTCCTTGACTGCAGCCGCGGGGCGCACGGGCTCGAGGCGGCTGCCGATGGCGCGCTCCAAGTCGCTCCGTGCGAGCCAGTAGTCGCGCAGCGCGTCGATGTAGGTCCGGTAGGCGTCGAACTCGGACTGCTTGGCGGCGATGAGCTGATAAACGCCGAGCAACATGGCGTCGTAATGCAGTTGGGAGAGCGCGACGATGCGCTCGCGCAGTGGGACCACGACCTTCGCGTACGTCTCGACGATGGTGCGTGCTGTCTGCACGCGAGCCCGGGCGGAGCGGACGTCGGCGCGAACGTCGATCGCGAGCTCCTGGAGATGATTGTCGGCTTGCCGTCGCATGGCTTCGAGCCGCGCGATGGCCGCTTGCCGCTGATCGAAGAGGGGCACTTCGACCGAGACGCTCGGACCGAACGACAGATGCTTCGAGTTGCGTAAGCGCCCCGCTTGGAGGCCCACGGTGATGCTGCCTGTCCAGCGCGTGGCCTTGGCCAGGCTCACGGCGGAGTCGAGCGCTTGCACCTGACGGCGCGCCGCTTCGATGTCGAGTCGATCGGCGATCGCCCGAGATTCCAGGCTCTCGAGCGGTGGTTCGACGGGAGGCAGCTCGGGGAGCTTCTGGGATATGATCCAGTTCGTACGCGGACCCCACGCACCCATCCGCTTGTTGAGCTCCTCGCGAGCGACGGCGGCCTCGGCCTCGGCCCGTGCGCGTTCGAGCCCGGTCTCGGCGGCGAGCGCTTGCTCGGTGGCGAGCGACAGGTCGTTCATGTTGCCGGCGTCGTGCTGCCGTTTGGCGATCTCGGCGGACGTCTCGGCAGCTTCGGCCACGAGCCTTCGCATCGCCACGACCTGGCTGGCGGCCTGCGCGTTGAAGAAGGCCGTGCGAACCTCGGCGGCGAGCTCGAGGACCGCGTCGCCCACGTCGAGCCGGGTCGCTTCGAGCTCCGCCTTCGCGATCTTCTTCCGCGCCGGCATCGTGACGATGTCGAGGAAGTCCTGCTCGATGGAAACGAACACGTTCGGATCGATGTGCTCGCTCTCCCAGGCCGTTTGACCGATCGAGAAGACGGGGTTTTTGAGGAGCCCGGCCTGAACCAGGTCGGCCTGCGCGATCGAGAGGTCCTCGAGCTTGGTTCGCACATGCGGGCTCGCGAGCAGCGCGATCTGCACGGCCGCGTCGACGGTGAGCTCTTTGGCGAAGAGACCATCGATCGCGCGGCGCGCCTCTTCGTCTTCGGCGGTGTTGCGGTCCCACCGCAGATCGTGGCCGCTACGTTTGGCGACGTCGGTTCGTACGTCGCCGAACGCGCCGGACGGCGAGGTGGAGGCGCATCCCGACAGGAGGAGAAGGGCGGCGACCGTCGCGAGTGCCTTCCGCGGGCGGTGGAGGCCGAAGTGCATCGAGCACCACCTTATGTGACTCGCCTTCGGTGGAAGCGTTAGACCGCTCGGTTGCCGCGCGCGATCGGAGGCGCGATCGGACTTCGCGGAGACCCCACTCAGTAGTGGTGGTCGCCGCGCTGCACCTTCCCATGGAACGAACGGTAGAGGTAGCCGAAATAGCCCACCGCCAGGGTGATCGCCGGAACCCAGACGAAGAGACCGAGGGCAAGCGTCGCACGTGGTGAGGACGCGTTGTAGGCGTCGAGCGTGAAGTCCGGGGCGACCGTCGAGCGGAGGATGGTCGGGAAGAGCGTGCCCGCGGTCGCGACGAGTAGCGACGCAACGAACGCGCTCGAAGCGAGGAACGCATGCCCCTCGTCTCCGCGGGCGAGCGCGTGACGACAGAAGAACGCGGCGGCGAGGGCCACGAGGGGCAACGGCCAGAGCCACGGCCGCGCGCCGAGGTGGGCGAGGTGATCGGCGTGCGTCAGCGCGGTCGCGACCGTCACGAACACGGCGAGCACCACGGCCACGATCCACAACGGGCGCGCGAGCCGCGCACTTCGGTCGCGGACCTCGCCGGTCGTCTTCCAGACGAGGAACGTCGCGCCGTGCGCCGCGAGCGTGACGAACGCGAAGAGCCCGACGAGCGCCGTGTAGAGGTCGATCGCTCCGAAATGCGGGCCCCGAGGATCGAAGTCGGTGAAGAGATCGGACTGGAAATAGCCGCTGTCATCGAGCGGTACGCCACGCAGCACGTTGCCGAGGGCGACGCCGAGTACGATCGCCATGACGCTCGAGGCGAACGTGAACACCGCGTCCATGCCGGCGCGCCAGAGGGGATGCTCGAGCTTCGAGCGGAACTCGATGGAGAGGCCGCGCAGGACGAGCAGCCAGAGCACCATCATCAGCGGAAGGTACAGGCCGCTGAACGCCGCGGCGTACGCGCGAGGGAACGAGAAGACGAGCACGCCGCCCGAGGCGATGAGCCATACCTCGTTGCCGTCCCACACGGGGCCGATGGCGGCGAGAACGTGCCTGCGCTCCTCGTCCGTCTTGGCCACGAAGAGGTGCACGATGCCGGCGCCGAAGTCGAAGCCGTCGAGCACCGCGTAGGTGACGAGCATGAGCGCAAGGAGGAAGTACCAGGTCGCTTGCATGGCTCATGCCTCCTGCGGCTTGGGCTCGTGCTCGGCGTCGTTCTCCCCCTGGTGTTCTGGGCCGTGGTGTTCTGGGCCTCGCGCGACCGCGCGTCCGACGAGAAACACGAAGAGCACGCTCAGTAGCGTGTACAGGCCCATGTACCCGATTGTCGTGAAGGCCACGCTGCCGGAGCTCACGCGCGGCGAGCTCCCATGCACCGTGCGCATGAGACCGTAGACGAGCCACGGTTGCCGTCCGAGCTCGGCGGTCATCCAGCCTGCCGTCGTGGCGATGTACGGGAAGGGAAAGGAGAGCATCAGCACCCAGAGGACCGGGCGCGTGCGCATCAGACGGTCTTTGTAGAGCAGGAGCGCAGCGATCCCCATGATGGCCACGAGCAAGGTCCCTAGGCCCACCATCACGTGGTACGCGTAGTAGAGGAGCTCGATGTTGTCGGGCCACTCGTCGTGCGGGATGTCGTCGAGCCCTTTGACCTGTGCGCCGAAGGAGCCGTAGGCGAGAAAGCTCAGGATGTGCGGTACGACGATGGGGTTCTCGAGCCGCCGCTCTTCGATGTTGGGCTGGCCGATGATGGCGAGCTCCGCGTGCGTGCTCGTCTCGAACTTGCCCTCCATCGCGGCGAGCGCGGCCGGCTGGTGTGCGGCCACCATCTTGCCGTGCTGATCACCCGTGGGGAAAATTTGCATTACGCATGCAATGAGTCCGGCAACGATGCCGACGCGCAGTGCCGTCCGGGCATGCCGCTCGTGCCGGTGCATGAGCGTCCAGTAGGCCGCCACCGCGCACACCACGAAGGCGCTCGTAATGACCGCCGCGCTCATCGTGTGGGCGTATTGCCAGAGCGCCCACGGGTTGAAGAGGAACGCGAAGACGTCGGACAGCACGAGCCTTCCGCTCTCGTCGAGCGTGTGCCCCGCGGGGTGCTGCATGAACGCGTTCGTGGCCACGATGAAGTAGCC
The DNA here is from genome assembly GCF_001263205.1 of Labilithrix luteola. Lineage (GTDB taxonomy): Bacteria > Myxococcota_A > Polyangia > Polyangiales > Polyangiaceae > Labilithrix > Labilithrix luteola. The sequence goes on along the minus strand of NZ_CP012333.1, from coordinate 10,620,692 downwards.
GGAGAGCCACGACCCCACGAAGATCATGAACGCGGAGACGAAGTGCGCGCGCGGCCCGATCCGCTTCTCCCCGAAGAGAAAGAGGCCGAGAAAGGCGGACTCGGCGAAGAAGGCGAACATGCCCTCCATCGCGAGCGTCAGGCCGATCACGCCGCCGGAGAAATTGGAGAATCGCGCCCAGTTCGTGCCGAACTGGAACTCCATGGGGATGCCCGTGACGACGCCGACCGCGAAGTTGATGCCGAAGATGCGAGCCCAGAATCGCGCGAGATCGTCGTACTCCGGCTTCTTCGTACGGAGCGCGAGCGCCTTGAAAACCACGATGAGGAGGGCCAGTCCCATCGTGAGCTGTGGAAACAAATAGTGATAGGTGATCGTGAAACCGAACTGGAGCCGGCTCCAACCAACGCTGCCCATGATGGGCGGCCACGATGGAGTCGACTCGGCGCCTCGACAAGCGGCTGCGGAGTCGTTTCGCGCATCGTCACGCGAGTTGTCACGGGACTTGTCGCGTGTGCCGCCGTTCAGGGCGGCAGCGAACTCAAGCGCAGGCGCAACTTGTTGCGGGACGCGTCTTCTGCCTTCGAGAGGGGAGCGCCCTTCGTTCGGGCAAGGCCTTCGACGAGCGCGGCGCGTTCCCCTCGAACGTCGCCCGCCGCCCGCGCGACGTCGGCTTCCAGCAAGTAGACGTCGAGCGTTCTCTGAGCGGGCTCTCCGGCGAGGCGCATCTTTGCGCGCGCGAGCGCTCCACGCGCGTCGTCGAGCCTTCCGAGCTTCCAATCGACGTAGGCGATCAGCATGGGAGGGTCGGCGCTGGTCGGGAGGTCGTGTTCGCTTCGTTCCAGCGACGGAAGGATGCGTTCGACGGCGCCGAGCGCCGCGTATGCCAGGAGACGCCGCCGATCGAACGCGATGCGAAGGTCCAGGCCGGGGGCGTCCTGCGACGCTGCGTCGAGCGCGCTCGACCATCGTTCGGCCGCCGTGGCGTCGTCCTTTGGGTTGGTCCTCGCCATGGCGATGGCCTTCTGGCTCGCAAGGAGCATCACCCGGAGCATGCTCGTCGTCGTTCCTCCCGCCTCGGTCACGACGACCTTCTCGCTCGCGGGCTCGATGACGTAGAGCGTGGGAAAACCACGAGCCGGGAAGCGCGCGAGGAAGGGCTCGTTCGACGACGCATCGGCATCGATGGAGAGCCATACGAAGGCATCGCGCAGCGTGGCGAGCGCCGGATCGGGGAAGACCTCGCGTGCGAGCTGCTGGCAGGGGGGACACCACGCGGTTCCCACCTCGACGAAGAGCGGCCTTCCCGTCGCCTTTGCTTCGGCGAGGGCCCGAGCAAAGTCATTTTCGACGAACGGGACGACCGCCTTCGGTGCCTGCGGCTGGCAAGCGACTCCCGTCACCGGCCCTGTCGCGAGACAGGTGACGAAGAGAAGCCTGCCGCAGAATCGCATGCAGCCCGGTTGTAGCTGCGAGCGAGCTCAGGTGTCGAGGTAGCTGCGAAGCTGCACGCGTTCCGAACGGGCGCGGAGCTTGTCGAGTGCGGCACGCTCGATCTGACGGATTCGTTCGCGCGTGAGCGACAGCGCGCGACCGACCTCTTCGAGCGTGTGCTCGCGCGTGCCTCCGATGCCGAAGCGCATCCGCACGACCTGCTGCTCGCGAGGTGTGAGCGCGTCGAGCATGCCCGCCAGCTGGAAGCTGAGCGCGCGCTGCGCAACGGTATGATCCGGCGGAGCAACGGGGGAGGCGACGATGTCCCCGAGGCTCGCGTCGCCGTCTTCACCCATCGGGGTGTCGAGGCTCGCGGGCTGGGCGGGGAGGGACAGGATGTTCAGAACACGCTCGCGTGCGAGGCCCGAGAGGTTCGAGATCTCGTCGGCCGTAGGCTCGCGAAGGTGCTGCGCCTGGAACGCGGCGCGCACCTTTCCGACGCGACGCCGATCGTCGGCGACGTGCACGGGCAGGCGGAGCGTTCGATCGAGCAGGGCTCGCTGAAGAGCTTGCTTGATCCACCACGCCGCGTAGGTGCTGAAGCGGAAGCCTCGACGGTGGTCGAATTTGTCCGCCGCGCGCATGAGTCCGAGGTTGCCCTCCTGAATGAGGTCCAGGAGCGGAACGCCGCGGTTGAGGTATTTGCGCGCAAAGAGCACGACGAGGCGCAGGTTGCCTACGACGAAGCGCTCCTTGTTGCGCTTGAGATCGCGACGCGCGCGCTCGATGACGCCGAGCGCTGCGGCGTCCGGTCCGTCGCCTTCGAGCTCGGCGGCTGCGCGGATGGCGCCGACCACGCCCTCGATAATCTCCCCATCGAGGCGGATGTCCGCCAAGGCGTCGACGAGGGCTGCGCGCGCGGAATCGTCCTTGGTGTCGGCGGTCGCGAGCAGGTTCTGGACGCGCTCGCGAACGGCGACGAGATCGAGCCCGTCCTGATCGGGGTTCAGGAGGACGTCACGGATGTCGACGGACCCGCTCGCTACCTCGTTACCGAGGCGCTTGAGGGCCTGAATCCCGGCCGGAGCGCGGGAGAGGGCGTCGAGAATGGCTTTCTCGGCGTTGGCGATGTTCCGGGCGAGCTCGGTTTCCTGCTCGGTGCCGAGCACCGTGCTCGCAGCCATCTCGGTGAGGTACATCCCGTCGAGATCGACGCGCTGCTCGTGGCGCTCGGGAGCCGTGCGTCGCGGGCGCGTGACGCGGCCGCGGTTTTCGGTTTCGAGACGCCCCCGACCACGCGCTACACGGGGTGCACGCGTCTTCGTCGGCTTGGGCTCAGCCGTTGTCGTCGTGCCTGCATGCGGGGCGGTGATGTTCATGGGAGGGCATTGAGGGCGGCCAATCGAGCGACCGCACCGGACACTAGACAGTAAGCATTGCGCGCGCCGTGTCTCGTTCCGCCGCACGATTTCAACCTGAAACGCGGGCCTCGCGAGCGCGAGCATGACTTCGGCGCACGCCTTCGAACCGCAAGCCTGGTCAGCGCTCGAGCCGGTCGGTACGAGCGCGGAAGGTGGGGCTCCCGGCAGTCAAGTCCTTCCTTCGATGCTCCATGCCAGGAGGTAGGGTCGCGGAGCAGACGCACGTGCGAGGTGCCAAAGGCGGCGAGCCTCGTGCGTGGGTGGCGCAATCCGTCGTAGCTTCCGGCGCGACAATGGGAGACTCTGGGGGCGTGAGCGATTCGCGTGATGCACGTCCCGGCGTGGCTCGCCGCACGGCGACCACTACGAACGCCGCTGCCGCCCCCGTGCGGCCGCAGGCTCCTTCCACCCCTCGGGCAGTGACGCCCGCGGGAGCTCCTCGCGCACCTGCTGCAGGTGTGCATTCACCTCGTCCTCCGGCGGTCGCGGTACCTGCGCCCGCGGGGAACACCGGTGCAAATGCTCCCATTTCGCCCCGCCCGCGCATGCCGACCGAACCCGGTCTTGCGCCGTCGTCGAGCGATTGGGAGGTCATCGAAACCAAGGACGAGCCCGCAGCGGCGCCGCCCGCGAAGGTCGCGCCGGCCTTGCCGACCAAGGGCGAGCCCACGCCGGCTGCTCCCACGGTCGCCGCCGTGGCATCGGCTGCGGCTGCGCAGGCCGTTCAGGCTGCCACGAACGCGTCGCTCTCCACGGCGATGCGCGAAGAGGTCTGGACGATCGTGCGTGCGGCGGTGACCGAGGCGATGACGCCGGTGGTTGCGCGCCAGAAGGATCTCGAAGCTCAACTCGACACCGCCGCGAAGGTGAAGCCTGCTGCCGCGCCGCCCCCCGTTCCGGTGGCTGCCGCTGCCGCCGCAGCCCCCGTTGTGGCCGCTGCTTCGGCCCCGAAGCACGTCAGCGCTCCGCCCCCGGCAAAGACCGCGTCCATTCCGGTGTCGGTCTCGGCGTCGAGCCCGCCCGTCGTGACGAGCTACGGTCTCGTGATGACGGCGCAGCGCCGGAGCGACGAGATCGATCTCGCGGCGATCGCGCGCGCGCCGGTCGACTACGATGGGTTCGACGGCAATCGCCGTAAGCGCATCATCACGCGTCTCCTCGTGGCGGTGATCCTGCTCGGGTTCGTCGGCCTCGTCACGATGACCATCCTCAGCCACGGCTGAGGCCCTCCCATGGATCTGAACCGCGTTTCGGCCTTCGTCCGCGTCGTCGCCGACGGCAGCTTCACCGGCGCCGCGCGGGCCCTCGGACTGCCGAAGTCGTCGGTCAGCAGGAGCGTCGCGCAACTCGAGCAAGATCTCGGGATTCGCCTCCTCCACCGCACCACGCGGAAGCTCCACCTCACCGACGCGGGCGCGGCCTTCTACGACCGCGTCTCTCGCGCACTGACGGACATCGACGAGGCTACCGTCGCCGCGGCCGACATGCAGGCCGAGCTACGCGGCACCGTGCGTGTGACGGCTCCCGTCGACCTCGGTGCGGCCGTCCTCGCGCCGGTCGTCGCGCGATTCGTGCGCAAACATCCGGCCATCCACATCGATCTGGTGCTCACCGGGCGCGTCGTCGACATGGTCGCCGAAGGCTTCGACCTCGCCGTGCGCGTGGGGCCGCTCCGCGACTCTTCGCTGATTGCCCGGCGAGTCGGTCAGCTCGACTCGGCGCTCTATGCCTCGCGCAAGTACGTCGCGCGTCGCGGCAAGCCGAAAGACGTGGACGATCTCGCCAACCACGATTGCGTGCTCTTCCGCCCGACGCAGGGCAAGGAGCTCTGGCGGATCGTCAATCCGGCGGGCGAGAAGCGCGAAGTGTCCGTCGTGGGCGCGATCAGTGCCGACGATCTCTCCTTCGTCCGAAAGGCCGTCCTGTCCGGCGCCGGCATCGCCCGCCTTCCTCAGTTTCTCTGCGGCCGCGAGGAGGCAAGCGGCGTGATGGTTCGCGTGCTCCCCGAGTGGGCGAGCGAGGGCGGCATCCTCCACATGGCCTATCCCTCGGCCCGCTACGTTCCCCAGCGCGTCTCCGTGTTCCGCGAGTTCGCCGCCGGCGAGCTAGCGAAGGTCTCGAAGCAATGCGAGGCCGCCGAACTCGCCCGCCGGAACGGCTAGCGCCCCAAGTTCCTCATCCACGCGCCCAGAGCGCGAGGGCCGCGGCGGCGACCAGCCATCGTCCGCCTTCGACGGCCGTGGCCCACTTGCGTCGTTCGAAGAATCCGCCGACGGCCACGAGCGCACCGAGCACCGCGACCGACAGGAGCACGAGCGGGATGGTGGGAATCGCTCGATGCCACATGAGCAGGGAGAACGTGGTGACGAGGACGAGCGCGTATTGCGCGCCGACGTAGATCGCGAGCGGGCGCGAGACCTCGCGATCGTACTTCGGATGCGACGCCTCGATCGGCGCCGGCTCCACGCCTTCGGGGACGAAGGCGGGCGAGGCGAACCAGAGGCGCACCTTGTCGACCGGGCGCCGCGCCTGCTTGGTCATGCGCGCGAGCTCCACCCAGTAGTGAACCTGCGCCCACATGGGCGAGAAGCTCGCGAGCGGATGGGTGATGCCGTAGACGGGCGTCTCCGTCTCTTCCTCGTAGGTTCCGAAGAGGCGATCCCACACGATGAGCGTCGCGCCGTAGTTCTTGTCGAGGTAGCGCGCATTGATCGCGTGATGGACGCGATGGTGGCTCGGCAGGTTCAGCACCCGATCGAACGGTCCGCGGACCTTCCCGACGAGCTGCGTGTGGATCCAGAACTGATAGAGCGTCGAGAGTGCGTGCATCGTCGCGAACGCGATCGTGGGCACGCCCAGCAAGGCGAGGGGCAGATAGAAGGGGAGCTCCGTCCAGCTCGTGAGCACGGCTTGCCGCAACGCGACGGCCAGGTTGTAGTCCTCGCTCTGGTGGTGGACGACGTGCGCGGCCCAAAGCACGTTCACCTCGTGACTGAGGCGATGCCACCAGTAATAGAGGAAGTCGACGCCCAAGAACGCGAGCGCCCAGCCGATCCAGGGCGTGTCCCACGAGAGGAAGCGCGCGTGCTCGTAGACCCAGGCATAGACGGCGAGCTGCAGCGCCGCGTAGGCGAGGAGCATCACCTGCTGCGTGATCCCGCAGCTCAGGTTGGTGAGCGCGTCGGCGAAACGATAGACCACGACCCCTCGCTTCTTCGCCACCGCGAGCTCGACCGCGATGGCGACGAAGAACAGCGGGACGGCGAGGGCTATCGGATCATAGTGCACGCGATCGAGTCATAGCGCGCGCACGCGAGCCCACGGAAACACCCACGTCCGGAAGACGTGCGTGCTGCCGCGTCGCTCGAAGTCCGCGCGAACGGCCTCGGGAACCTCCGTCCAGCTCACGCGTTTGGTCTTGGCCGGCGCGTCCTTGCCGTTTTCGTAGCGGACGCGGAGCGCGACTTCGGCATCTTGCTCGTGCGCGTAGCGGATGAATTCGAGCTCGACGGTGCGCACCGCGTCTTCGATGCGCCCGACGACGTCCGGGTCCGGCTCGCCTCGCAGCGAGCGCGTGAGCTTCTTTCGTTCATCGCTCGTCGCGTTCTTGATGCCGAGGGCCGTCTCGGCGAGCTCGTCCTCGAGAACGGAGGCGATCCACCCATCGAGGGCGGGCGTCGAATCCTTCGCCTCTTCGCTCGTCGTGCTCTTGCGCGAGCGCACGAACCTGGCGAGGGCTAAGGCGACCACGAAGGCGGCAAAGGCGACGGCGACGATCATGCGTTCAGCATAGCTCACACGGTCGCGCTTCGCTTCTTGGCGCCGGTCTTCTTGGCCGGGCTCCGCTTTCCTGCGCGGAAGCACGTCGCGAGGTGATCGTCCACGAGGCCGCACGCCTGCATGAGGGCGTAGCAAATGGTCGAGCCGACGAAGCGAAAGCCACGCTTCTTGAGCGCCTTGCTCATCGCATCCGACTCGGGGGTCTTGGCCGGGACGTCGCGCATCGTCTTGCGCCCTCCGGCGAGCGGGCGACCTCCGACGAAGGACCAGAGAAACGCGTCGAGCGACCCCACGTCGCGCTGGAGCTCCAGCACCGCCTTCGCGTTGTCGATGGTCGACTCGATCTTGAGGCGATTACGCACGATGCCGGGGTCGCCCATGAGGCGCTCCACGTCACGAGGGCCGAACTTCGCCACCTTGCGCGGATCGAAGCCGGCGAACGCGCGCCGATAGCCTTCGCGCTTGTTGAGAATCGTGCTCCAGGAAAGGCCCGCTTGCGCCCCTTCGAGCGTGAGCATCTCGAAGAGATGGACGTCGTCGTGCGCAGGCCGGCCCCACTCCTCGTCGTGGTACGCGACCATGAGCGGATCGCTTCCCGCCCAGCCGCACCGCGGTCGTGTGGTATCGGCCGCCTTGGCTTTCGGAGCTGCCTTCGTGGGGGCCTTCGTCGCCGGGCCCTGTTTTCGTGTCGCTTTTCGTGTCGCTTTTCGTGTCGCCTTTCGTGCCGCCATCGCTGCCTCGTATTCCTTTCGACCAGCCGTGCGTATTCGAGAGCTGCTACCTCTAGCGCATGGCCGCTGCTCGCCGTTCGGCGCTTCTCGCGTTCTGCCGTTCGCTCCCACACTCGACCGAAGACGTGAAGTGGGGGGCAGACCTCGTGTTCTCGATCGGCGGCAAGATGTTTGCCGCTTTCGACAAGAATGGGAAGGACGCGAAGTTCGGCTGCAAGGTGGCCGAGGACGACTTCGTCGCGGTGACGAGCATCGACGGAATCGAGCCGTCGAAATATGCGGCGCGCTTTCACTGGATCAGCGTCAAGGATCCGAGCGTCCTTCCCGAGAAGGAGGCGATGGCGCTCCTTCGCGACTCGTACGAGCTCATCAAGGCGAAGCTGCCCGCCAAGCTCCAGAAGCAGCTCGATGGCGGCCGTGCGAAGGCCAGCGCGAAGAAGGCCGGCGCGAAGAAGACGACGAAGAAGACCAGCGCCAAGGCTTCGTCCGCGAAGACGGCTGCGCCCACGAAGAAGAAGGCCGCGAAGAAGTCCTGAGCCACAAAACGAGCACGCCGCCTCGATGCGCGTGGCATCGGGCGGCGTGATCGTGGCTCCGATCTCGGCGAACTACTTCTTCGCGTGGACCGAGAGCTTCACGAGGACGTCGTCGCGGATGAGGTCGTCCTGCTTGCCGGGGTAGTTGATACCGAAGTCCTTGCGGTTGACCGCGAACTCCGACTCGACCGACACCTGGTCGCCTTCGACCTTGATGGTCGCGGGGAAGGTGATCGCCTTGGTCACGCCGTGGAGCGAGAGGTTGCCGGTGATCGTGTGGGTCGCGCCCTTCTCGCCGCCCTTCTTCACTTCCGTCGAGGTGAAGTCGACCTTGGTGAACTTGGCGACGTCGAAGAAGTCGGGCGACTTGAGGTGGCCCGTGAGCTTCTCCTGATCGCTGTTGATCGACGCCGCGTCGATCTCGACCTTGACGCTGCTCTTCTCGGGCGCGCCGTCGACGAGGTGGACGGTGCCCTTGAAGTCACCGAAGCCGCCGTCGTGCTTGCCCGTGACCTTCGAGCCGGTCCACGTGATTTTGGAGCCGTTGTTGTCGAACTTGTAATCCGCGGTCGTCGCGCTGGCGGCGGTGACCGGCGCGGCGGCGCTACCGACCGCTTCGGTCGTGGTCGCCTTCGCCTTGCCCTTCGCCGGGTCGTCGCAACCCGTGGCGACGATGGAGAGAGCGGCGAGAGCAAAGAACATACGATTCATCGTTTGCATGAAGAGCCTCACTTCGCGAGCACGAGCGACAGGTCGAGGTGGATGTGAATGTCGTCGCTGACGGCCACGCCGCCGGCTTCGAGCACCGTATTCCACGTGATGCCGAACTCGGAACGCTTGATTTTCGTTTCGGCCGAAGCGCCGATACGGGTATTGCCCCAGGGGTCTTTCTGCTCGGGCGTCGGACCTTCGACCTGGAGAACGACTTCACGCGCCTGATCGCGGATCGTCAGGTCGCCGACGATCTCGAGGCCTTCCTTACCCTGGCGAATCGCGCGCGACTTGAAGGTGATGTTCGGGTACTTCGCGGCGTCGAAGAAGTCGGCGCTCTTGAGGTGATCGTCGCGGCCCTGCTCCTTCGTGTTGATCGAACCGACTTCGATCGTCGCCTCGGCGCTCGAAGCCGCGAGGTTCGACGGATCGTACTTCACGGCGCCCGAGAACTTCTGGAACTCGCCGCGGACGTTGGTGATCATGAGGTGGCGAACCTTGAACGTCACACCCGAGTGCGAGGGGTCGATGTTCCAGGTCTTCAGGCCGGCGGACGTAGAAGTAGTGGCCTCGGTGCTCGTGCTCATTGCAGTCTCCTTGGTTCGACCGATGTGACGATGGCCCGTCTCGTCGCTCTCCGAAAGCCGGCATCGCGCGAACGCATCGTTGCACGGGTGGAACAATCTGGGGACCGATCCGAGCAATGCTGTCCAGTGCGCGGAAAATCAGCGCGAACGGTGCCGTACGAGGCCGTCACGCGCAGAGGCGAGGTCCGGACAGCCGGCCAGGCGCATCGCGCGCACCAGCTCTTCGTCGAGCAGCTCGAGCACGCGTGTGACGCCTGCGTGACCGCCGGCGGCGAGCCCCCAGAGGACCGGCCGACCGACGAACACGGCCGTGGCGCCGAGCCCGAGCGCCACGAGCGCATGGGTGCCCGAGCGAATGCCGCCGTCCACGTAGACGTCGGCCTGCTCGCCGACGGCCGAGACGACGTCGACCAAGGCGTCCGCGGTGGCGGGCGCGAGGTCGAGCTGACGGCCGCCGTGGTTCGAGACCCAGATGGCCTTCGCGCCGTGGTCGAGAGCGCGTCGTGCGTCGTCGCCGCGGACGATGCCTTTGATGACCAGCGGAAGCGGCGCGCACATCTTGGCGAGCGCTTCGAAGTCTTTCCAGCTGAAGGACGGATCGTGCCGCGAAGCCATGAAGCGGGCAAGCTCGGAGCCGGCGCCCTCACGGAGATCGGGCGGAACGATGTCGACGAGGTTGGCCATCTCCATGCCGTTCGGCAGCGCGAAGCCGTTTCTCACGTCGGCGCAGCGCCGGCCGAGGCAGGGCGTATCGGCGGTGAAGGCGATGGCGCTGTAGCCGGCGGCCTTGGCGCGCTCGACGAGCCGTGCCGTGAAGGCCCGATCCGTGTGGACGTAGAGCTGGAACCAGCGCGGCGCGCCGGGAGCGGCCAACGCGACGTCTTCGAGCGTGGTCGTCGCCAGCGTGGAGGCTACGTAGAGCGTGCCGACGTCGGCGGCGGCCCGCGCGGTGGCGCGTTCGCCTTCCGGATGGGCCAGCGTGTGATAGGCCGTCGGCGCGATGCTGATCGGCGAGCGAAGCGTCGTGCCGAGAACCGTGGTGCGGATGTCCGGCTGCGCGACATCGACGAGCGCGCGATACCAAAGCTCGTAGGTCGTCCACGCGCTGCGATTGCGATGGAGCGTGTGCTCTTCGTCCGCGCCGGAACGGTAATAGTCGTACGCGGAGTGCGTGAGATTTCCCCGTGCGACGGCCTCGAAGTCGTCGACGGTCACCAGCTTGGCGAGTTTGGGATCCATGGCGCGCGCGAAGCTCGAGCTTCGCCCCTTGCGCGCGGTCCTGTCAAACGGGCATGTGCCTACGCGTTCATCGTGGCCGCACGCGTGATCGCCTGCTGGAAGATCTCGACGGGTTGCGCCCCATTGATGGCGACCTTGTCGTTCACGATGACGAACGGGACGCCCGTGATACCGCGCTCGGAGAACGAGCGAGCAATGGCCTTGGTCTCTTCGAGCTCTGCGTCGTTCGACAGCAGGGCAAGAGCTGCGTCGCGCGTGAACCCGTGCTGCTCGGCGATGTCGGCGAGGGTGGTGGTGTCGCCGATGTCACGCCCTTCGAGGAAGTACGCCGCGAAGAGTGCGCGCGCGAGCGCCGGCTGGGTGCCGAGCGCTTCGGCGTGACGCACGAGCGTGTGACCTTTGACCGTGCTCGGCATGCGGCGGACCTTGGCGAAGTCGAGCGGAATGCCCGACTGCCGCGCGGCCTCTTCGACACGCCCGAACATGCGATCGGGGTCGACATTGTAGCGTTTCGCGAGGCGCTCTCTCAGGTCGACACCTTCGGCAGGCAGCGACGGATCGAGGAGAAATGGGTGGAACGCCACCTTTGCCCGGACGTCGAGCCCCTCGAGCGCCTGCTCCACACGCCGCGAGCCGATGAAGCACCACGGACACACGATGTCCGAAACGATGTCGATGGATACGTCGGTCATGGCTTGGGCTCGATGGGCTGAGGGTTGCGGCGACACGCAGAACGAATGTAGCGAGAGTACTTCGATGTCGGTCGGGGCGAGGACGTCGCGCGGCTTCGCGCAACCTCGCGTTCCGCATTCCCGCTGCGTTTTTCTGCAGGCACTCCTCAGTGCATCGATCACGCGATTCGCGAGCTCTTCACGCGCCCACATGTCATGTGCTCGCGCCTGATTTTCAGGGACGGCCGTGTTTCCGCGGTGACGACGGAAGCCGCCAGCACAAAACCGTTGGACGATGGGTTTACTGCTGCCGTTGCGACTCCGGAGCAGTTTCGGCCGAGCCCGACGAGCCCGTCCCGCCTCGCGAGGGCGCGTCCGGCATGCGCTTTTTGTGGAGGAGAGCCGGATCACGCGAGCTTCCCAGGCTGCGCTTGCACCGAATGCATCGAAACACGATGCGCTCGGGCGAGGGCGTGACGCCGAACATGCTGAGGCAGATCCAGCCCCAGAGCGTGTATTCCGGCTCTTGTTGAACCTCGGGATGTCCCCGGGTGTGACCGCAGGGGCAAGTGCGCGCCGCCATCGTCGCAGCTTTACGTCGCTGCGTTGCGAACGCAAACACTCCTGTCGTCGAAACACGAGACCTGATTCGTTCGCGGGTTCGTGTCTGGGCTCGTTCTTGCGCTCGCTCTCGAAGTCTTTCTTGGGGACGTTCGAAGCTCTTACGCCACAATGTTCGCGTATGCGCGCGATTGCGTCGGCTGAGGCAGCGCCCGAAAGGGCGGGCTTTGGCTCGACCGTACTGAACAGCGCGAGCGGCGCGGTCGTTGCAGTTTTCGAGGTGAGTCGCCGAGGCGGACCGAGGTGGTTCTCCGCGCGCGACGGAGGAGCTCGCGATGCTCGACAAGAGATACGCAGGGCTGATCGTCCTCACGGCGCTGTGCGGGATTCACTGCAGTGCGCCCGTCGAGACGGTCTCACACGACGACGCCCCCATCACGGAGGCAGCGGACCCTCCTCCTGGGCGTCGTTCGACGCCGCCGTCCGACTCGGAGAAAATCGTTTCGCTCGGGGACGACAGCGTGGAGCCGGAATTCACGTCGAGCGTGCGTGACGCGAGCGGCAATCTGTACGAGACCGGCACGTTCACGCGAACGATGGTGGGCGGGGCGACGCTCCTTCGCAGTCGCGGTGACCGCGACGTCTTCGTCATCAAAACGGCAGCGGATGGTAGCCCTCTCTGGGCGATCTCGATTGGCAGCGCGATGCGGGAGAGCGACCCGAAGGTGACGCTCGACGATGGCAAGGTTTCGATCCTGGGGACCACGAAGGGCCAAATGGACTGTGGTCGCGGCCCCCTGAACTCGTGGTCGTCCGAGACATTTTTTCTCTGCACGTTCCAAGCGAAGGACGGCACCCCGATCGTGGGTGGGGCATTCCCGACCGGCGCCCCCTGAACCGAGGAATGCGAGATTCGGCGAAGCGGGGCCATTGACGAGCTTTTCCGGCGCGTTTCGGCAGCTCGAGAGTATGCTGCGCCCCCATGAAACGCATCGCGAGCTTGGTCGCCCTCGTAGCTGTCGTGGCTGTCGCTTCGGGTTGCGACGAGGACAAGAAGAAGGACGACTTGCTCGCCAAGGCGAGTGCCTCGGCGTCGGCCGCAGCCTCTGGCGCGGTTGCGGCAAGGGAAGCCGTCCCCTCCGCCATGCCGTCGGCGAGCGCGGCGCCCGAGCCGGTCAAAGCGAAGGAAGTCATCTGCCCCACGGGCAACGATCTGACGCTGACCGATCCGGACCTCGAGGCGGAGATCCGTCTCAAGCTCTCGAAGCCGAAGGATCCGCTGAAGGTCTCCGACCTCGCGAACATCCGTTCGCTGAACCTCACGAAGAAGCAGTCGCTCGACGAGCTCGACCCGTGCGTCATCCCGAAGATGACGAACCTGAAGCACCTGTACCTGGGGCCCGGGAAGCTCCGCGATCTCCGCCCGATCGCAAACCTCGTTCAACTCGAGTCTCTGCGCGCGTCGATCAACGAGGTCGAGGATCTCAAGCCGCTCGAGAAGCTCGTCTTGCTCGACCGGCTCGATCTCGGTCGCACGCACGTTCGTGACATCGCCCCGCTCGCGAATCTCGTGAACCTCACCGAGCTGCAACTCGACGACACGCAGGTCTCCGACCTCGCGCCGCTCGCGAAGGCGAAGAAGCTCGAGAAGGTCAGCATCAAGCACACGAACGTCAGCGACGTGAGCCCTCTCAAGGAGGCCACGAAGCTGAAGTTCCTCTACGTCGAGGGCTGCGCCATCAACAACCTCGACACGATTCAACCGCTGGTCGGCCGCGGCCTCAAGGTCGTGACGAAGTAGCCCCGTATGGGGGAAGAGGGCGCGCGTCCCGGGCGTTCACGTTCTGGCGTGTATGTCCGGGTCGTGAGCAAGCGAGATGGGGCCGGCTTGCCGCTCGCGCTGACGGGCGGGGCCGTCCTCGCGCTTCTCGGCGTTCTGCTCGACGACCTGTTCTTCCACCTTCTGCCCACACCGCCGAGCACGTTCGAGTTCGTCCTCGTCGGCTTGACCATGGTCCTCGCGGCCCTCGGTCCCTGGCTTGCGCGGCCCGTGTCGAGTCGGCTTTCGTTCCTCCGGCTTTCGCCGCGAGCGATCGTGGTCGGCGGGCGTCGAATCGCGGCGGAGGACGTCGAGGCGGTCTTCCTGGCCGCGGCGCATCGGGGAACCAGCGTGGGGCTTCGCCTCCGCAAACGCCTCCTCTTTCTCGAGGTGGAACGCGCCGAGGACGCCCAACGCGTGATCGACGCTCTCGGAAAGACACCCGAGGCGCTCGGGAACATCGAGAAGTCGCGGACGTGGGGCGAGGGGGCCATTGCCCAGGGGGCCTTGTCCATCGCGACCGTGATGTTCGCCCTGCTGTACCAGTCGGCGACGACGATGCCGGATGCGCCGATCGGCTCGAAGGCACTGGGCATTCCTGGCGTCGTGTTTTCGGCGCTCTCGCTGATCGTGCTCGTCGGGCGCGTGATGTCGGGAGCGCGCCTCTCGCTCGCGAAAGACAGCGCGCTCGAGGCCCATGCCAGGCTGCACGCAGACGCGGCCGACACGGCAGACGCGCCCGTCGCCGAGACCGGGCCACTCGTTCGTCGCGATGAGCCGACGGCCGCATGGCTGGCGAGGCTCGATGCGGCAGCCTCCGAAGGGAGCGCCTATCGCGGAGACGTGCCCGCTCGCGATGCGCTGGTCGGGACGCTGACGAACGAGGCTGCGCAGGTCGATGCGCGCATGGCCGCGGCTCGGCTGCTCAAGCGACGGCACGGGGCGAACGACGAGGAACTCGTGCGTATCGTAACCGATCCCCAGGTTCGCGTGCGTGTCGAAGCCGCGCTCGAAGACGACGATGATGCGGCAGAACGCATCGACGCGCTCGGACCGGTATTTCAGCTCCGACGCTGATCTTCGCGCCCATTCGGACTACGATGCCCAGCGATGCGCACCGTCGTCGTCGGCGCGGGCTCGGCAGGTTCGGTAATCGCCGCACGTTTGTCGGAGGATTCTCGGCACGATGTCGTGCTCGTGGAAGCCGGGCCCGACTATCCGTTGGCGAGCGAACGCCCCGAGGTGCTCCCTGCCGATCTCCGGAGCGGCAAGAAGAACGCCATGTACAGCCACGACTGGGGCTACACGTACAAGGCGACCGAACACCGGTTCTGGAGCGCGCTGCCGATGGAGTTCCCACGCGGTCGCGTGGTCGGCGGGTCGTCGGCCGTCAACACGTGCATTGCCTTGCGAGGGCAGCCGTACGACTACGACGAATGGGCGTCGTTGGGCCTGCCGGAATGGTCGTGGGAGGCGTGTCTCCCGGCGTTCAAGAGGCTCGAGAACGATCTCGACTTCGACAACGAGTGGCATGGTCGGCAGGGGCCCATTCCCATTCGCCGCCATCGCGAAGACGAGCTTGTGCCGTGGCAAGCGGCGTTTCTGGAGGCTTGCGAGGAGCTCGGTTTCCCGAAGTCCGAAGATACGAACGACCCCACCACGGCGGGAGCCGGCCCGCATGCCATGAACAAGATCGGCGGCGAGCGCATGAGCGCTGCCCGCTGCTATCTGACCGCCGAAGTCCGTGCTCGTTCGAACTTCTCGATCGTGCCCGACACGCTCGTGCGTCGCGTGATCGTGAAGGATGGTCGCGCGCAGGGGGTCGAGGTCGAACGCTTCGGACGCGTGTTCGAGATGCACGGTGATCGCGTCGTGCTTGCCGGCGGGGCGATCGCGACGCCGGGCGTTCTGCTCCGGTCGGGCATCGGCCCTGCGGCGGAGATCGCGCGTCTCGGCGTCGAGCTCGTGGCAGACGTTCCCGGCGTGGGTTCGCGTCTGCTCGATCATCCGGGCGTCGCCGTTTTCTTCCTGCCGCGCCAGTCGGGCATGTCGAAGATCGATCATCCCCTCGTGCAGACCGTGCATCGGTACACGTCGACGGGCAGCGCGTGTCCGAACGACGTGCAGATCCAGCCCGGATCGTTTCTCCCGCTGCCTCGTTTGCCGGTTCCCGGCGTGACCCTCGCGGCGTGCATCGGCAAGGTTCGCGCGGCCGGTCGACTTCGCTTCCGATCGGCGAGGCCGAACGCGGCGCCGGTCATCGAGACGGCGCTCTTCGCCGACGAAGGCGACAAGCGCATCGGCCTCGACGCGCTTCGCTGGATCGGCCGGCTCGCGAAGACGAAGGCGCTCTCGCGTCTCGCGCGTCCCGTGTATCCGTCGCGTTCGCCCTTCGACGAGGAAGGCAACTTCCGCAGGCCCATCGAGCAGATCACGGGGTCGGGCTACCATCCGTGCGGCACCGTCCCGATGGGGCGCGACGACGACCCGCTCGCGGCGACCGATGGCCGAGGGCGTGTGCGCTACGTGCGCGACCTGTACGTGGCAGACGCAAGCCTGATGCCCACCATCACGAGCTCGAACACGAACCTGCCGACCTTGATGATCGGCGAACGCTTCGGCGAGTGGCTCAAAGAAGAAGCGTGAGCCTTTCGCCCCAGCGATCAGGCTAAGGCGCTGGAAATTCGAGCGAACTTCGAAATCGCCCGAGCTCGCGTTTTCTTTGTCACCAGGCCCGGGCGGCCTGCGTTGGGCCTTCGAACCGAACGAGATTCGTTCGCACGAAAGGTCGCCCGATGACGCTAGCCTGCTCTCCCACTTCCTCGCCGTACCGGATGCCCGTGCCTCCTCCCTCGATCGACCACGAGCCGTGCGGCGCCGACATGGAAACGGCGGACGGTCGCTCGTTGCCCCTCGTGTCGGCGCACCTGCGCGTCGAGACGAAGGGCGGCCTGGCGCGTGCGGTGCTCGAGCAGGTCTTCGAGAATCCGTATGAAGAGACGCTGAAGGTCACCTACCGCATGCCGCTTCCCGCGGATGGCAGCGTGAGTGGCTACGCGTTCGAGATCGGCGCACGCACGGTGGCCGGTCGTGTCGATCGCAAAGCGGCTGCGCGCGAGACCTTCGAGAAGGCGATCCTGGAGGGCAAGACCTCGGCGCTCCTCGAGCAAGAGCGGGCGGACGTTTTCACGCAGAGCATCGGGAACATTCCGTCGCGCCAGCGCATCACGGCGCGCATCACGATGGACCTTCGATTGGCGTGGCGAACGGAAGGCGAATGGGAGCTTCGGTTCCCCACGGTGATCGGTCCGCGTTACGTCGGCGCCACCGAGACGCCCGAGGACGCCGCGGCGGTGCACGTAGACGTCGCTGAAAAAGGCGTTCGCGCGCGTATCGGGCTCGAGCTCGCGGTCGGTGACGTGCTCTCCGATGGGCGCCGCGTGGAATCGCCCTCGCATTCGCTCCGAACGCGCGACGACGGCGTCATCGAGCTCGCGTCGGGTGCAGGGGAGCGGCTGGACCGAGACATCGTGGTCCGCTGGGCGGTGGTGAAGCCGTCGATCGGCGCTTCGCTCGCCGTTGCTCGTCCGGCCGCGACGTCTCCCCATGGGCGTCATGGCTACGGGCTTCTCACCGTCGTTCCACCGTCGCCCGATGCCGGGATGGCTGCGCAGTCGCGGGATCTCGTCGTGCTCCTCGACACGAGTGGATCGATGTCCGGAGGGCCTCTCACGCAGGCGAAGCGCGTCGTCGGGCAGCTCATCGAGTCACTCGGCGAGGCGGATCGCTTCGAGCTCGTGGAGTTCTCCTCGCGTCCGACGCGCTATGCGCATTCACCCATCGTGGCCACCCGCGAGGCGAAAAAGAAGGCGATCGCGTGGGTGATGGGGCTCGAGGCCCAAGGCGGAACCGAGATGTACTCGGGCATCGTCGAGGCGCTCACCACGCTTCGCGCCGGTGCTCAGCGGCAGGTCGTGCTCTTGACCGACGGCTACGTGGGCGGCGAGAAGCAGCTGATCACGCTGCTCCACGAGCGCTTGCCGGAGGGCTGTCGCATGCACGTCGTGGGGGTCGGAGCTGCTGTGAATCGGTCGCTTTCGACGGCCATCGCGCGCGCCGGCCGCGGCGCGGAGATCCTCGTGGGATTGAGCGAGGACGCCGAGAAGGCCTGTCGCGTGCTGCTCGACCGGACGTGCGCGCCGATCCTCACCGACGTGACCATCACCGGTGACGCTCTCGTCGAGATGGCCCCCGAAGCCTTGCCCGACGTCTTCGCCGGCGCGCCGCTTCTCGCGGCGTTGAAGTTGAATCCGAATGGCGGCGAGCTCGTGATTCGCGGGAAGCTTGCGCGTGGAACCTGGGAAGAGCGCGTGCATGTGGCCCCGATTGCGCCGAGCAGCGGAGAGCGAGCCGTCACGGCGCTGTATGCTCTCGAGCGCGTCGCGGATCTCGAGGTGCGCTGGACGATGGGCGAGGAAGCGAAGGCCGTCGACCGCGAGATCGAGAGCCTCGGCGTCGTGTTCCAGATCTCGACGCGGATGACGTCGTGGGTCGCCGTAGACGACGCTCCTTCGGTCGATCCGCAGTCGGGCTCGCGCAGCGAGAGCGTCCCGCAGGAGCTGCCGTTCGGTACGAGCCTCGCGAGCTTCGGCCTTGGCAGCGCAACGCTGGGCTTTGGCGGTGCGCCGCCGGCGGCCGCGATGCCGATGTCCGTCGCTCGTCCCATGAGCGCACCGGTGATGCAGATGCCGCCTTCACCGGCGCCGCGCGGTCCGAGCGGTCCAATGCGCAAGCGAGCGGCTTTCGCCGCGCCCCCGCCGGCGGAAGGGGAGAGCGCGGCAGGGGCAGCGCCGCAGGCCGAGGCGGACCTGGCGAGCGTGGTTCCGCAAGCGTCGAGTGGCGGGGCACCGGCTCCTGCGCGGAAGGGCGAGGCATTGCCCGCTGCCGATGCGAGACGCGAAGCGCTCGTCGCCTCCGTTCCGAAGCGCCGGACCCGGCTTTGGCTCGTCGCACTGGTTCTCCTAATCCTCGTACTCCTCGCCCTCGCGGCGTGGCTTCTCGGACGCTGAATCGATGGATCTCGACGCCTTCCTCCCCGCCATCGTTGCCCGCGACACGCGAGCGTTCGGCCAATGGATGGCGCGCGCGGAAGGGCGCATGCGCGAGAGCCTTCGCTCGTTCGCCACCGTGGTGGACGTGGAGTCGGTTCTCCAGGAAGCCTTGCTGCGCGTCTGGCACGTCGCTCCTCGCTTCGTGCCGGACGGGCGACCCGACGGTCTCGTGCGTCTCGGCATCCGCATCGCCCGTAACCTCGCCATCAGCGAGTTACGTCGAACGCGCGCGCGTCCGGTGGAAGACGACGAGCTCGAGCGCGTGATGGCCGACGACGAGCCGTCCGAGGTCTCGTCTCCCGACCCGATGCTTCGCAAGGTCATCGCGGAGTGTCATGACAAGCTGCCCGAGAAGCCAAGACAGGCGCTCGACGCACGCGTACGGAGCGAAGGCCGCAGTGAAGATCTGGACCTCGCGAGCCAGCTCGGAATGAGGCTCAACACCTTCCTCCAGAACTTCGGACGCGCGCGTCGGTTGCTCGCCGAGTGCCTGCGTAAGCACGGTATCGCCTTGCCGGAGCTCGAGACATGACCGAGGAACATGACGAGGAGAACCTGATCGAGCAGGTCGCCGGGGCGTGGCGTCCTCCGGTGCGTGATGCCCTGCGCTACCACCCCGCATGGCACGATCTCGACGCGGCCGGGCGCCAGCAGGCATTCGATCTGGCGAAGACGCTTCGAACGGTCGAGTCTGCGCTCGATCCCGACGGCCTCTCGACGACGGCGCGTGCGGTGCTCGCGAAGGTCGAAGGACGCTGAGGCGCCGCGGCGCAGCCGTCTTTGGCATCGGACTCGCTAGGCCCGAGGCATGAGTGGTCGCGTTCGCGGACCAGGCACGCGTCGCAGTCGGCACATCACGCGCCGGTCGTTCGTCCTCGGCGGAATCGGACTCGCGATCCTGGCCAGGGCGCCGTCCGCCTGGGCCGTCCTCAAGACGACCCAGACGCTGTTTCGCATCGATCGGAGCAAGAACGCCAACATCGTCCAGTACGATGCGGTGCTCGGCACTCCGACGGAGCTCGACAAGGACACGCCGATCATCGGTTACTGGCTCCGCAGGGCGGAGGATGGCCGCCGACAGGAGTTCAGCAGCCTCGACAAGATGGCCTACGGGTTCAAGGTCGAGCGCGAAAAGGGCGCGAACGCCTGGACTTTGCGCCTGAACGCGTCAACCGATCGACCGATTCGCGTCTTCTACTGGAATGGCCGCTGGGTCGCGCAGATGATCATCGCAGGCGCCACGGCCGTTCTCGACCATCTCTACGTGGCGAGTGACGAGGGCGGCGTGATGCCGAAGGTCAAATACGTCGACGCGTTCGGCACCGAGATGTCGACGGGCAAGAAGGTCACCGAGCGGCTCAAGTCCTAGAGCACTCGAGGCGGCGAACGTCGGCGCGCATCGTTTGGCCGTTCACATGCGGCTGATGCGCACGTAACGAACGATGTCGTGGATGGCGCTCGGCGCGAGGGCCAGTGCCGCGACGCCCAAGAGGAGCGCGCTGATGACGTTGCGCTTCACGTGACTGTGCTTGGGCTTTCCGATTCGAATCATCATCGCGAGCCTCCTCTCGTTTCGATCGCTTCGTTCGCTTCGTTCGCGTCGCTATCGTTCGCAGGCGTGCCAGTCGCGTGCCCGAGTGTCTTCACGAGCTCGCCGACGAGCACAACCGCTCTCTCGACGGCTCCTTCGACCGGCGCGCTGAGGCCGATGCGCGGTTCGAGCTCGGCCGGCTCGCATCCAACGATGCGAATCGTAGCGAGACGGGCCCCGAGCGCGCGTGCGGTTCGCAGGACGGCCGCGGGGTGGAGCGTGTGGGCATCGAGCATGGGGCTCGGTGTGGCCCCGTCGTCGGCGGAAGGCTCGTCGAGGCGCTCGAGGTGGTCGAGGTCCGGCTCGACGACGAAAACCGTGCCAGGCGTGTCACCGCGCGACATCGCGTCGATGAGCACGAGTGTGTCGTAGCCTTCGAGCAGCTCGTAGGCGAGATGGAGCGAGCGAATGCCGAAGTCGGCCACGCGCACGGTCTGCGCTTGAGGCGTTCGTGAAAGGCGCCTCGCGACTTCGACCCCGAAGCCGTCGTCGCCGAGCAAGATGTTTCCGACACCCGCGACCAAGACGTTCGGATTCATTCGACCGCCTCCAGCTCGTCCGGCGAGAAATAGAGATAGCGCCCGTACCACTGGTGGAGATCCGAGGCCGGATCGTCCACGAGCGTCACGGCGACGTGGCCGTTGCCTTCCACGTCGGTGAGGACGTCTTCGATGGTGGCGATGCGCCCGACGAGGAACATGTCCTGCGCGTCCGCGCGCCGCTTCGGCATCAGTCGAACCTTGGCCCCACGTTCGAGCGAGACCTTGGTGGTGACGCGCGGCGGAGCATCGCGGAAGGTCCCGTGGAGGCGTCCCAACTGCTCGGGCGTGAGGGCGTCGGCACGGTCGACGATGGCCGCGGCGCGCGCGTCGGTGGCCCGCGCTTGTTGCTTCTCCTCGTCGGTCAGCGTGAGCGTGCGGAGCGTGAGGATCTCGTCGATCTCGAGGCCGTCGCAGAGATCGCCTGGGCTCTCGGGCGCAATCTGCGGGTAGTCGTAGAGGATGATGGGCGAAGCGAGCACCACGTCGCGCTCTCCCTCGCTCCCCACGAGAACCGGCCACGCGCGCTCGTTGACGCACGTGCCCGCGGCCTGCTTGGCCCATGTCGGCGCGTCGGTCATCGACAAGAACGACGCGCGGCGCACGCCGATGAGGGCGTGCACACTCGCGAGTGACGAGAGAAGGGCGTTCTCGCGCGATGCTCGGACGTCTCTCCACGGCGTGCGGTTCTCGACGCGGAGGCGAACCCTGAAGAGCGGATTCTTTGCCGAGGGAATGGGCTCGACGGCGATCTCGACTCGGATCGCGATGGGCTCGAAGGTCCCTTTGCTCGGGTCGGTCTCGGTGGCGAGGTCGAAGTCGCGAACGACGCGCGTGCCATCGGAGGTGAGCACGTCGCACGAGGCCTCGAACTCGAGCTCGGAACCTTCCTCCCACGCGGCACTCGCGCGGCGTCGCAGACGGAAGCCCCGCACGCACGCTTCGACGGTGAAGTCGGAGGTCGCTTCGAGGAGGCACTCGGTCTGCATCGCCCAGCCTTCACAGCCCGTCGCCTCGCTCCACGCGCGCGGCGCGAGGACGCCGAATTGCCAGCGCCACTGGTTCTTCGTCGACGACGCGCGATACGGATAGAGAACGTACCCCTCGTAGAGCACGGCGTTCGCAATCGAGCGGGCGCGCTCGAAGAGGGGACCCTTCTGCGTGTGGTCGGTCATGTGGAGTCCTCGCCGGCGGCTTCCAGGAGCGCCTTCATGGCGGAGTCCCAGTTGGGGACTGCCCGCCGAGCCTTGAAGCGCAAGAGGGCGTTGAGCGTGTCGCGCTCGAGTCGAAGCCAGCCGGCGTCCGGCCAGTGCGCATCCATGAGTGCGCGCCAAGTGCTGGTCGGTAGCTCGTGCCTCGCTTCCTGGTCCCAGGAGACGCGACCGATTTCGAGCTCGCCGCCATCGCCGCGCGCGAAGACGGTCCCGGTGAAGAGGAAGAGCAGGGGAATCGCCCCCGCATCGAGCGCGTGGAAGTACTTTGCCGCCGAGATCTCGAGGTCGTAGCTGCACGGTACATGCAGCGCGATGCGCGTCTCGCCTTCGAACGCGCCGCTCGTGGCCGTGGCGTGGGCCCACACGAACGGTCGCATCGTCTGTGGCCAGCGCGCGCGTTCGCCGAAGAGCTCGGTGAGCCGTTCGCCCTCTTCCTCCGTGTAGTGCCGACGGTGGGCCTCGATACGCACCTGCACCGAAAGCAAGAGGCCTTGCACGTGACGACCCTCGGCGGCTTCGACGTCGAGGTCGAAGGCGAGCGTCGGCGCCATCGCGTTCAGAACGGGCTTCGCACCGCTCACACGGAAACCAACCACGCTCATACAGGCCTCGCGTTTCCATCGGCGTTGCGCCGCGCGCGTTCGAAGAAGGCCTCGAGGGCCGCGCGAGCCCGAGGACCGCCGGTGAACCCCTCCCAGGCCATGCGGAGGCGCGCGACGAGCTCGTACGCGGCATTCAGCGGAACGACCCAACCGGTGGCCGCGTCGCGATCGCGTCCGTCGACGAGCCACGCCTCGACGTCGGGTTCGAGCATGCCGATGCCTGCCGTCGCAGACAGATCACGTCGCGAACCGTCGTCGAGCTCGGCCTCGATCGCGCCGCCCGGGCTCGGATAGAAGCCGACCGGGTGCCCGCGGCTCGAGTCGACGACGAAGAATGCGATGCGGACGGGGATCCCGAGGCGCATCCACTGCTCGTCGTCGAGCGACAGCTCTCGGCCGCCGACCCAGCGATCGGGGACGGCCTTGAACTTGCCGTGGCCTGCGCCCTCCGCCGAGAGCAAGAGCCGGCATGCGCGACATACGCAGAGAATGCCCGGCATTCCGACGCGGACGAGGTGCTCGTGCTCCTCGGGCATCGGCGCCGCGCACATCTCGCAAGGCGACGGCGGTGCAGGGCCCGCGCTCGGCGAGGCCACGGGCGACCGTCTCGCGCGAGGTCCGATGCGGGAGGCGAAGGGTGCGAGGGCTCCGAACGGAGCGCGTGGTCGCCCGTTCTGGTTCAAGGCAACGTGTCCTTTCGCGCGGCCTTGCCGTTCGTGCCCGCGTCACGGGGCCGCCCGATCTGCACGAGCTTGTCCGGTGGCGGCGCATGCGTCGGGGCTTTGTCGGCGAGCCCTTCGAACACGACCTGCACGATCTCGGGCGCCGCTTCGGTGATCGCCCGCTCGACGAGGTCCGTCGCGGTCTCGGCCGACGACGAACATCCGTCGCAGCTTCCTTCGAAGCGCAGGCGAACCGTCGCGCCTTCGTCCACGCCGAGCAGCGAAATCGCGCCACCGTGCGAGCCAAGATACGGCCGTACGCCGTCGAGCGCGCGCTGGATGCGGGCCTCGAGGTCGTCCGGATGGAGATCGTGGAGCACGAGCAGCGCGCCCACGAGCGGATCGCGGACCAGCGTGGAGCGCGCTGCCTCGGTGGTTTCTCCGGCCAGGGCGGACACGACACGCGCCAGCGCTTCGCCGTAGAGGCCCACGATGTCGCTCACGAGGTGTTCGACCTTCGAAGCGATCTCGGGAGAGGCCGTTTGGCGTAGCTCCGCGAGCGCGTGCGCGATGCGTTCGCCCGCGTCGTCGAGCTCGTGCTCGAGGTCCGCCTGACTTGTCTGGCTCACTTGCTCCCGCTTCCGTTGTTTCCGCCGAGAATGAGCGGCGCGTGGACCGTCTCGATGAGGCGGCCTCCTCCGAGGTACATGTGCACGCCGCAGGGCAGGCACGGATCGAAGCTCCGCACCGTGCGCATGATGTCGATGCCCTTGAAGCGGCTCGCCGGGTTCTCCTCGAAGATCGGCTGGCCGGTCACGGCGTCCTCGTACGGACCGAGCGTGCCGTAGCTGTCGCGCGGGCTCGCGTTCCACGGCGTGGGCGGGTAGGGGTGGTAGTTCGCGATCTTGCCGTCGCGAATGACCATGTGGTGCGAGAGCACGCCGCGCACGGCCTCGGTGAAGCCGCAGCCGATCCCGTCCTTCGGCACGTCGAAGCGCTCCCACGTCTTCGTCCGACCCGCGCGGACTTCGTCGAGCGCGCGCTCCACGAAGTAGAGCGCGCACGCCGCCGCGTAGGCCTGGAAGTAGGTGCGGGCGCGATCGCGCTCGAGCGTGTTCGACCAGCGCGGGATCTTCCACTCGAACGTGACCGGGCCTCGACTCGGCGACTTCGGCAGGTGGATCTGCACGCTCTGGCCGGTGGCCTTCACGTACGGATGGCTGACGATGCCGGCGAGCGCCGTCGTCCAGAGGCGTGCGATGGGGCCGCCGCCGGTGTCGAGCGCGAGGTGGTCCTTGCCGTCGAACCAGCGCGGGGACATGACCCACGTGTACTTGCCGCCATCGAGCTCGCGCTTCTGCGGCTTCGGAATGGTGTGCTGGTTCCAGGGATGACGACGATCGACTGGATTTCCCAGCGGATCGTGCGACACGAACATCTCCTGATCTTCCCAGTCGTCGTAGTACGAGCTGCCGAGCAGGATTCGGATCCCGAGGTTGATCTTCACGAGGTCCGTCGTGACGAGTCGACCGTCGACGACGACGCCCGGCGTGACGAACATCGAGCGCCCCCAGCGCGTCATGTCCTTGTATTCGAAGTTGCAGACGTCGGGATTCTGGAACGAGCCCCAACAGCCGAGCAGGATGCGCCGGCGTCCGACCTCTTCGTAACCGGGCAGGGCCTCGTAGAAGAAGTCGAAGAGATCATCGTGCATCGGCACGACGCGCTTCATGAAGTCGACGTACTTCATGAGACGCGTCAGGTAGTCGGTGAAGAGCTGCACGGTCGCTTCGGTGCCCACGCCGCCGGGATAGAGCGTCGACGGGTGCACGTGACGCCCTTCCATCAGGCAGAACATCTCGCGCGTCATGCGGCTCATCTCGAGCGCTTCGCGATAGAACGCGCCCTCGATGGGATTCACCGAGTGCATGATGTCGGCGATGGTCTTGTAGCCGTGGAGCTCGGCGTTCGGCGCCGCGGTCTTCGTCGCCCGCTCCCATACGCCGGGGTTCGTCTCCTTGACCATGCGCTCGCAGAAGTCGACCGCGACCAGGTTCTCCTGGAAGATGTTGTGGTCGAACATGTACTCGGCTGCTTCGCCGAGATTGACGATCCACTCGCCGAGCGCTGGCGGCTTCACGCCGTACGCCATGTTCTGCGCGTAGCACGAGCACGTCGCGTGGTTGTCGCCGCAGATCCCGCAGATGCGGCTCGTGATGAAGTGCGAGTCACGCGGATCTTTGCCCTTCATGAACACGCTGTAGCCGCGGAAGAT
Source organism: Labilithrix luteola (assembly GCF_001263205.1). Classification (GTDB taxonomy): domain Bacteria; phylum Myxococcota_A; class Polyangia; order Polyangiales; family Polyangiaceae; genus Labilithrix; species Labilithrix luteola. The sequence continues at coordinate 10,595,208 of NZ_CP012333.1, read as the reverse complement.
CGACGAGGTGCTGTGACACTCCGCGACGCGTCGATTGCCGAAGTCGATCTTCGTGTAGATGCCGAGGCTCCCGACGATTCGGGTAATCGGATCCCAGTTCATCTCGACGAGGCGGCTCGTGCTCTCGGTCGTAGGCTGCTGTGCCATCGCGATCTCCTCGTAGTCTTCTGGCGGTCCGAAGGTCTGCGTGCGCCGCACGCCTTCGGTGCTCGTGGTTCGTTGTCGGCGTCGTGTGCCGTGTCCCGCTCACCCGCTCTCGTTCAATGGCTCACCAGGGCGGGCGATAGCCGGTGCGGAGCGTCGTAGACGGCGCGCGCCACTTCGGCTCCTTGTCGGCCGTGTGCTTCGTGATCGCGCGGAGCGATCGAATCAGGTTCCCATACGGCGCAATCGCGCGCGTGGAGACCGCCGCTCCGGGCGGTTCATCCATGAAGGGCATGAACTTGTCGGGGAAGCCCGGCATCGTGCAGGCCATGCAGATGCCGCCGATGTTGGGGCAACCACCGATGCCGTCCATCCATCCGCGCTTCGGCACGTTGCACTTGATGACCGGGCCCCAGCACCCGAGCTTCACGAGGCACTTCGGGCTCCCGTAGTCGTTCGCGAAGTCGGCCTGCTCGTAGTAGCCGGCGCGGTCACAGCCTTCGTGCACGGTCTTGCCGAAGAGCCAGGCTGGACGAAGTTCTTCGTCGAGCGGGATCATCGGCGCCTTGCCGGCGAGCTGGTGCAAGAGGTACGTCAGCGTCTCGGCCATGTTGTCCGGCTGCACCGGGCATCCAGGGACGTTGACGATCGGCAGGCCGGCCTTGGAGCGCCAGTTCGGGCCGAGGTAGTCGGCGAGGCCCATCGCGCCCGTGGGATTGCCTTGCATGGCGTGGATACCGCCGTAGGTCGCGCAGGTGCCCGCCGCGACCATCGCCGTCGCGTTGGGCGCGAGCTTGTCGATCCACTCCATGAGGGTGACCGGCTGGCCGGTCAGCGGATCGTTGCCGAAGCCCGTCCAATAGCCTTCCGTCTTGATGCGTTCGTTGGCGATCGAGCCTTCGATCACGACCACGAACGGATCGATCTCACCGCGGGCTCCCTTCCAGAACCACTCGATGAACTCCTCACCGACCTGGTAGTCGATGAGCGGCCAGTGGAACGCGACTTTGGGCAGACCGGGGATCGTCCCTAAGGCGATGTCCTCGATGCTCGGGAGTCGTGCATTCGTGAGCGATACGGAGTCACCGTCGCAGCTCAACCCGGCATTCAGCCACAGGACGTGCACGACGGTCTCGTCGGACAGACCCTTGGCCTCCTTGGGCGTCATCATGCGCGCCATGCTGCCTCCTCATCCGAAGATCCGAAGTCGAGACGTGAGGCTGGAGCCCCGAACAGTTCGGTACTCTCGCCTCACGCGGCGTCGTTTCCGGGAGGTTGCAAGAGCCACGCACAAAAATGGTCGAGCCCCTGACCTGTGGTGGCGGATACCGCAAACACCTTGAGCGCAGGGTTCACCGCGAGCGCATTCGCTACGCACTGCTGGAGGTCGAACGGCACGTGCGGGAGCAGGTCGACCTTGCTGACCACGAGCACCTGGCTCGCGCGAAACACGTGAGGATACTTGAGCGGCTTGTCGTCGCCCTCGGTGACGGAAAGCACGACGACCTTGGCGTGCTCACCCACGTCGAAGAGCGCGGGGCACACCAAGTTGCCGACGTTCTCGACGACCACGAGCGATCCAGACGGAGGGTCGAGCTCCTCGAGTGCATGACCCACCACGTGCGCGTCGAGATGACACACCGTGCCCGTGTTGATCTGGATCGCGCGTGCGCCCGTGGCGCGAATGCGCGCGGCGTCGTGTTCGGTCTCTTGATCGCCCTCGAGCACGGAGACGGGAAGCCTGCCGCGCAGCGCGCGAATGCTCGCCTCGAGGAGCGTCGTCTTCCCCGCGCCAGGCGAGCCGAGGAGATTCAGCGCTTTGACCTTTCGTCCAGCGAGCCATGCCCGGTTTTCTCGGGCGAGAGCGTCGTTCTTCGCCAGGACTTCGTGCTCGAGGCGTATGCGTCTCGTCTCCGTACTTCCGTGGGTGTGGCCATGCGAATGCCCGTCATGATCATGGCGGTGATGGCCGTGTTCACCGTGGTCGTGGTGTTCGTGCTTGCCGTCGCTCGAGCAGCCGCAGGTCGCACACATGGTCAAACCACCTCCACGTCTCGAACTCTGAGCTCCTGACCTCGCAAGATCGCGACGTCGGTGCTTCCGCACGCGCAGGAGGCGACGAGCGAATCGAGAGGCATCGTGCGACCGCATGCACGACACCCGCCAGTACCCTCGGTGCGGATGATCTCGAGCGTCGCCCCCTCGAGGTTCGTGCCGCGTGCGCAAACGTCGAAGCAGAACCGAACGGCGTCCGGCACGATGGCGGAGAGCGCTCCGATCTCGAGTACGACGCGCACGACGCGTGAGCCCTCGAGGTGCTCTTCGATGTGCTCGACGATGCTCTGGGTAATCGCCAACTCGTGCACGGTGATGCCCCATTCTGGTGCGCACGTGCGCGCCCGATTCTCACGGTCGTGCCACGTTGCGGTCCTTCTCCACTTCGACAGCTCGCGGCAGCGGGCTTACGGTGATGGGACGGACGGTGTCATGAGCTCGCGCGCTGTCCTGGGACGCGCGGCGCAGGATGGCGTGGGGGCTTCGGCAATCGGTGCCCGTCGATGCATGCGAGATGCATGAGCCGAGCCAGACGACGCCATCGTGCGCCGCGCGAACGAGGACCGAACGCTGCAGGGGAGGATTCGATGATCGCGACGAACGCCGCACAGAACGCCGCGACGACTGCGCGCAGCCGTTTCGGAATTCGCGTGCGTGGCGTCGTGCAGGGAGTCGGTTTTCGCCCCGCGGTCTTTCGCATCGCAGAGGCGCTTCGGCTGGTTGGGTTCGTTCGCAACGACGCCGAGGGCGTCTGGATCGAAGTCGAGGGATGTCCCGAGGACGTGGCGCGCTTCCCGGAGTCGCTCCGGCGCGACGCTCCGGCGCTGTCACGCATCGACGCGCTCGAGATTTCCCCCATGCCGCCCGGCGCGGACGCCGCGTTCTTGGTCGTGGCGAGTGCCGGCACGTCGAGCGAAGGCGCCATCGTTCCCGCCGACGTCGCCACGTGCGAGGCCTGTCTGCGCGAGCTCTTCGACGTCGACGATCGCCGGTATCGATACCCGTTCGTCAACTGCACGGATTGTGGGCCGCGCTACACGATCGTCCACGAGCTGCCGTACGACCGTCCGAAGACGACGATGGCGGCCTTCGACATGTGTCCGGCGTGCCGTGCGGAATACGAGGACCCCGCGAATCGTCGTTTTCATGCCGAGCCGAATGCGTGTCCGGCGTGCGGACCTCGCGTCGCGCTGGTCGAGGGGGGAGTTCGCACGTCCGAGGGCGATACGGCGATGCTCCGCGCGGCGGCGCTGCTCGGGGCGGGGCGAATTCTCGCCGTCAAAGGGCTCGGTGGCTATCAGCTGGCGGTCTCGGCGACGAGCGAAGAGGGCGTCGAGCGACTTCGCGAACGGAAGCGCAGGCCGCACAAGCCGCTCGCGGTGATGGCGCGCGACCTCGCCACCGTCGATGCGTTGGCCGATTCGAGTCCGGCGGAGCGCCGCGCGCTGACGTCGCCGGCGCGGCCGATCGTTCTCTTGCGAATGCGCACGGAGGCGGAGGCGCGCGTGGCAAAGAGCGTTGCTCCGCGCCTCGGCGAGCTCGGCGTCATGCTGCCGTCCACACCGCTCCATCATCTGCTCCTGCGTGACGGCGAGCCGTTGCTCGTGATGACGAGCGGTAACGTCTCGGACGAGCCGATTGCCAAGGACGACGACGAAGCTCTGACGAAGCTCGCGGACATCGCCGATGCGTTTCTCGTGCACGATCGACGAATCCACACGCGCGCCGACGATTCGGTGGTGCGGGGCGTGGCCGGGGTGGTGCAGCCGGTGCGTCGGGCGCGCGGCCTCGTACCGGACTCGATTCCGCTTCCGTTCGAAGCCGGTGGAGTGTTGGCCGTGGGCGCCGAGCTGAAGAGCACGGTGTGTCTGACCCGCGGGCGCGAAGCGTTCGTCTCGCAGCACATCGGTGATCTCGAGGGGCTCGAGGCGCGCGCGTTCTTCGAGGAGGTCGTGCAGAAGCTCGGCCACCTTCTCGGGACGTCGCCCTCCGTCGTCGCGCACGACCTACATCCCGACTACGCCTCGACGCGTTGGGCGATCGCCTCCGGGCTCCGCCGTTGCGTCGTCCAGCACCACCACGCTCACGTGGCATCGTGCATGGCCGAGAACGGTCGAATCGAGCAAGTGATCGGCGTGGCCTTCGATGGGACCGGGTGCGGACCAGCCGGGGATTTGTGGGGCGGCGAGGTGCTGCTCGCCGACCTCGGAGGCTTCGAGCGTCGAGGCCATCTGCGGCCCATCGCGCTCGCGGGGGCGAAGCGGCGATTCGCCAGCCATGGCGTCTGGCGGCGGCCGCGCTCATCGACGCGGGCGAGTCTCTCGAGGCGCTCGCGAGCATCTCGCGCGTGAAGCTCGAGGCGGTGCGCCGGATGATCGAGCAGAACGTGAGCTCGCCGCGCGCCACCGGTGCTGGACGCTGGTTCGACGCGATGGCGGCGCTCATCGGCGTGCGCGACGAGATCAGCTACGAGGGCCAAGCGGCGATCGAGCTGGAAGCCCTCGCGGCGACGGTGGTTACGCAGACGGAACGCGGGCACGATGCGACCGATCCGTATGCGTTCGCCTGTGAGGCAAAATCCGATCAGCCCTTCGTCATCGACCTTCGCCCCACCGTGCGAGCCATTCTCTCCGCGCTGCGCCGCCGCGAGCCGCAAGCGCGCATCGCGGCTCGTTTCCACGCGACGATGGCGGAGGCCGTGCTCGAGGCCTGCCGTCGCGTGCGCTCGGAGACGCGCGTTCAGACCGTGGCGCTCTCGGGCGGCTGCTTCCAGAGCCGGCTGCTCACCGAGACGACGAAGCGTCGGCTCGAGTCCGCCGGCTTCGAGGTGCTCCTGCACCGACGCGTACCGCCGAACGACGGCGGCATCGCCCTCGGGCAGGCGGCGGTGGCGGCATATCGGAATCGCGCGGGGGAGCGCACGAAGGAGGCCTAGCCATGTGTCTGGGGATCCCCGGAGAGTTGATGAGCGTCAGGGAGGAGGGCGGCTTGCGCGTCGGCAAGGTGCGCTTCGCCGGCATCCTCCGTGACGTGTGCCTGGAGTGCGTGCCCGACGCCGTGCCGGGTGACTACGTGCTCGTGCACGTCGGGTTCGCGATCGCGCGGCTCGATGCCGAGGAGGCCGCGCGGACGTACGCCTTGCTCGAAGAGCTCGGGCAGACCGAAGAGCTCGTGGCAGGTGACGACGTGGTCGCCCCATCCGGAGCGTCGCGATGAAGTACCTCGACGAATACCGCGATGCGGACATGGTCAAACGCATCGCCGACACGATCGGACGTGCGGTCACCAAGCCGTGGGTGATCATGGAGGTCTGCGGGGGCCAGACCCACTCGATTGTCCGCTATGGGCTGGACCGAATGCTCCCGAAGGAAGTGGAGCTCGCGCACGGTCCGGGCTGTCCCGTGTGCGTCACCTCGCTCGAGATGATCGACCGAGCCCACGCCATTGCGTCGCGATCGGACGTTATCTTTACATCGTTCGGGGATATGCTGCGCGTGCCCGGTACGCGTGGAGATCTCCTGTCGCTGAAGAGCCGCGGGGCCGACGTGCGCGTCGTCTATTCACCACTCGATGCGGTGCGTATCGCTCAATCGAATCCGGACAAGAAAGTGGTCTTCTTCGGTATCGGTTTCGAGACGACCGCTCCGGCGAATGCGATGGCCGTTTTTCAGGCAAAGCGGGCAGGGGTCAAGAACTTCTCCATGCTCGTCTCGCACGTGCTCGTGCCTCCCTCGATTGCCGCCATCTTGCAGGCGCCGCAGAACCGTGTGCAGGCGTTTCTCGGACCCGGACACGTCTGCGCGGTGATGGGCTGCGGGGAATACGAGGCGCTCGCGGAGCGCTATCGCGTGCCGATTGCCATCACGGGGTTCGAGCCGGTGGACTTGCTCGAGGGCGTTTTGACCTGCGTGAAGATGCTCGAGGCCGGAAAGAGCGGAGTCGAGAATCACTATCCGCGCGTCGTTGCCCAGAAAGGCAATCGGCCGGCGCGCGATTTGATCTTCGAAGTCTTCGATGTCGTCGATCGGCAATGGCGCGGCGTGGGCTCCATTCCGAAATCGGGATATCGACTCCGTCGCGAATATCGCGATTTTGACGCCGAGACGCTCTTCGAAGTCGACGCCATTCGAACACTCGAGTCGCCGCTGTGCATCAGTGGGCTCGTCCTGCGTGGGGTGAAGAAGCCGTGCGACTGCCCGGCGTTTCGCAAGCAATGCACGCCCGAAACTCCGCTCGGGGCGACCATGGTGTCGGCCGAGGGCGCTTGCGCTGCGTACTACCAATATGGTCGTCTTGCCGCGGACGGCGTCGAACCGCCGGGGAGTCGGTCATGAAGGACGCCATCGAGCGCAAAGTGCGCGAGAGCCACGAGGTCGGCGCGCGCTTCTTCGAGGACAACGCCGCGACGCTCGAGACGTGCGTGCACGCCCTCGTGGAGCGCTTTCGCCGTGGCGGCCGCCTGCTGGTGCTCGGAAACGGAGGTTCGGCATGCGACGCCGCCCACGTGGCGGTCGAGTTCGTCCACCCCATCGTCGAGAAGCGAAAGCCTCTCCCCGCGGCGGCGCTCACGAACGACATGGCTGTGCTCACGGCGATCGGGAACGACGCTGATTTTTCCGCCGTATTCGAGCGCCAGCTTGGTGTGCTCGGCCGGGCTGAAGACGCCGCGCTCGGCATCTCGACCTCCGGCGCCTCGTCCAACGTCCTTCGGGGGCTCACGGCCGCAAAGCGGGCCGGAATGCTCACGATCGGCTTCGCAGGCCGCGACGGCGGGCGCATGCCCGACGTGTGCGACCACTGCTTCGTCGTGAAAACCTGGTCGATCCATCGCGTGCAGGAGACGCACACGCTGCTGCTGCATCTGCTTTGGGATCTCGTTCACGTGGCGATGGGAGAAGACGATGTCCTCTGATTCACGCCTCGATCCCACCACGCTGGATGGTGGCATCTCACTGAACTTCGAGTGCCCGGTGCCGGCACAAGGCACCGACCACGTCGTCATGGGCCACGGCAGTGGAGGAAAGCTCACGGCACGTCTCATCGAGCAGACGATCCTGCCGGCGCTCAAGAATCCCATTCTCGACGTTCTCGACGACCAAGCCATGCTCCCGCTCGACGGAGGCCGCATCGCGTTCACGACCGATTCGTACGTGGTGACGCCGATCTTCTTTCCGGGCGGCGACATCGGCGAGCTCGCCGTGAACGGCACGGTCAACGATCTGGCGATGGGCGGAGCCGTTCCGAAGTTCCTGTCGCTCGCGCTCATCCTGGAAGAGGGCACCCCACTTTTCGACCTCGAGCGCGTCGTCGCGTCCGTCCGGCGCGCCGCCGATCGCGCAGGCGTGGTCGTGGTGACGGGCGACACCAAGGTCGTTCCACGCGGGAGCGGCGACGGCATCTTCGTCAACACCGCGGGGATCGGGCTCGTGCCGGCCGGAGTCCGGCTCTCGGCGCAGCGCGTGTCGCCGGGCGATGCAGTGATCCTGTCGGGACAAATCGGCGATCACGGCGTGGCCATTCTCGCGTCGCGCGAAGGGCTCGAGCTCGAAGGAGAGTTTTCGAGCGATACGGCCGCGCTCCACGATCTCGTGGCCAGCATGCTCGCGGCTCATTCCGACATCCACGCCATGCGCGATCCGACGCGGGGCGGCCTCGCGGCATCGCTCGTCGAGATCGCAACGCGCCAGAAGCTCGGCATCGAAGTCGACGAGCGAGCGATTCCCGTCGACGACGCCGTTCGCGGCGCGTGCGAGATTCTCGGGCTCGATCCGCTGCACGTGGCCAACGAGGGAAAGCTCGTTGCGTTCGTCCCCGAGGTTGGCGCGGAGGCGGTTCTTGCGGCGATGCGTGCCCATCCTCTCGGGCGCGGCGCCGTCCGCATCGGTCGCGTGGTCGATACCCATGCGGGCACAGTGGTCTTGAAGACGCCCGTGGGCGGCCAGCGCGTCCTCGATCTGCCGTTCGGCGAGTCGCTCCCGCGAATCTGCTGACGCGCTAAAGGCAGGGATTCGGCGCTGGCGATGACGGCGGGGGCGTCGAGTCGGGCGTCTTGGTGCCTGCATCCGCCGTCGTCGTGCCCGGGTCGGGATCGATGGGCGCGACGAGCCCGGCGTCGTTCTCGTCGACGTTCGTGGACTTCACGAAGGCGAGCAGCTGGGCTTCGCTGCCCTTGAACTGATCGAGATCGACAGCGCCCTGGATCCCCGGCGTCGTGCCTTTCTCGCTGTATTGCCAGATGGCCCAGTCCGTCCAACCCATGGGCGTGTTCGGACACTCGGTCTCGTAGTGCGGAACCCAGAGGGGGTAGCCGCTGAAGATGTTCTGCGTGACGGTCTGCCAGCGGCTGCCTGTGTAGATGATGGGCCGTCGGTGGAGGGCGGCCTCCACGTGCTCGAGCCACAGCTTGGCGGCCAAAGCAACCTTCGAGGCTTCGAGGCCGTCGTCGGTCTCGAGGTCGATGACAGGCGGCAGGTCGGTGGGCTCGAGACCACCTGCTTCGGCGATCTTCGTGAGGAGGACGTCGGCTTGGGCGATGGGGTCGAGGGCGGGGCGGAAGTACTGGTACGGGCCGCGGAGGATGCCGGCGGCCTTCATGCCCGGCCAGTTGGCGGCGAATTGTTCGTCGATGTTCTCGATGCCGTTGCTCACGCGGGCGAACGCGAAGCGATAGCCGCCGCCTTTGACGGCGTTCCAGTCGACCACGCCTTGCCAGCGCGAGACGTCGATGCCGAGGACCTTGTCGCCTGTGTTGCAGACACGCAGGGCCGACGAGACCGTGCCGTTGCACGTCGCGGCGGGTGGCTCGGTCGACGACGAGGAGCAGCCGATCGCGGAGAGCGTTGCGCCAAGCAACAGAGACGAAGCGCGCAAGTGGTCGCGGAGATGCATCGGGCGTATCGCACCGCACCGCGGATGGTGCGCGAAGGCAAGTCCCATCTTCGCTGCAGAACGCGGGCTATCCACGTCAGCACGGTGCCGACGTGGTGCGCTCGCTCTTCGTGTCGCGCCGCGGCGCGATCGCGTTCCGCTACTTCGCGCGCTTCTTGGAGGCGGGCTTCTTCGCGGTGGCCTTCTTCGCAACCGGCTTCTTTGCAGCCGGCTTCTTCGGGGCCGTCTTTTTCGCTGCGATCTTCTTTGCAGCCGGCTTCTTGGCCGTGGCCTTCTTCGCGACCGGCTTTTTGGTGGTCGTCTTGCTGACGGCAGCCTTCTTGGCGGTCGGTTTCTTCGGCGCGATCTTCGTTGCGGCCGGCTTCTTGGCGGTGACCTTCTTGGTCGCCACCTTCTTGGCCGTGGTCTTCTTGGCGGCGGCCTTCTTGGTCGCGACCTTCTTGGCGGCGGCCTTCTTGGCGGCCGGCTTCTCGGCTGCGACCTTCTTGGTCGCGACCTTCTTGGCGGCGGCCTTCTTGGCGGCCGGCTTCTCGGCTGCGACCTTCTTGGTCGCGACCTTCTTGGCGGCGGCCTTCTTGGGCGCCTTGGCCGGGGTCGGCTCGGTCGTTTCTTCGACGATCGTGACGACGGGCGCTTCGGCGATCTCGACCTTGACGGCGACCGGAAGCGGCTTCGCCTCCGTCTGGGTCAGGGCCTCCTGGAGGCCTTCGCGGGCGCGCCGGTCGGACATCTCGACCACGCCGTACGCGATGGCGCCGACGATGGCGGTGCTGTCACCGCGGAAGATCGTGCCGCTGCCATCGCGATAGAGGAGCACGTCGAAGGACGCAGATTCTTCGGTGCCGACGATGGTGCGTCGCTCGAAGGTGCCGGCGAACGTGGACTCGCCACCGTTCGGCGCGAGACGTTCCGCGGCGGGGAGGTCGAGCCCGTCCCAAGCCGTGCCTGCGAGGCGCAGCTGCTCCTGCTCGAGCGCAGGCAGCTTATCGGTCGAGGTTGGTCGCTCGAGGCGCACCAAACGCAGGACGAGGGCAGGGGGAGCGAAACCGTGTGCCTTGCGCGTGGCCGCGTCGAGGCGCTCGGGATCGGGCGCTGGGCCCGTCCATGCCTCGAACGCGTCCTTGACGACGTCCGAGGGGAGAGCGTCGAGCTCTTCGAACGCTTCGAACACGTCGGCGCTCTTTGGCCCTTCGCCGAGCGTCTCCACGATCTTCGCGGCGCGGAGCGCGCCTTCGCGGGGATCCGAGTTGGCCGGCGTTTTCACGACTCGCGGTCCTCTTTCGTTCGAAGGGGCAGAAGCAACGACGAACGCGTACCACGGGAACGCAGCCAAAGGAAAGCTCGCGTCCTTACGCGGCATGCGGTCTCGCCGCGGAGCTTTCCACCGCGAACGGCCGTGTCACCTCACAGATGCATGTCCCCGGCGGCTTCCGGCTGGTACGGAACCGAGAAAATGCGTCCGAGCGGCGCCCAGGTCTCGTCGTCCCGTACGTCGTCGCCGGGCGTATGGCCGAGGAGCGCCAGGCCGAGCGATGCGAGGACCGAGGCCGTGTTCGGAGCGTTGAGGCTCCACGGGTAGACGACCTGCAGCTCGTGCGCACCGATCCCGTCGGGGGGCAAGAGCACGACGCGGGAGTTCATGGTCACGACGTCGCGCGGGATGGCCTCGGCCGGGACGATGCGCGCACGCTTGAGCTTCTGGCGCAGCAACGTCGATTCGCGTCGATAGGCGAGGCCGACGCGCGTGTGCAGGAGGCGCGTCAGTCGCTCGAGGTCCATGTCCGTCACGAGCACCGGGCGGCTCATCGCGAGTCCTCGCGACGGGCTTCGGCGAACCAAGGACCGTCGGTGCGCGAGGCGCGAGCGTGGAGCAGACCTCGGAGTGGCGACATCGCAAGCAGAGGTTGAGAGTCGAGCTCGTCGAACGACGCGACGCCGCTGGCCGACGCCCAGAGTCCGACGCGCTGGCCTTCGCTCGTCCGCGGAGCGTCGGCGGAAAACGCGCGCCGACCGTTCCACACCACACGAAGGACGTCGTCGCGGTCCTCGACCGACAGATCGTGCCAGCTATCGGGCGAGCACTGCGTGGTCGACTGACCGAGCAGACGCTCATGGCCGCGCTCGGTGCTGGTGGCGCTCACGGTGCAGGTCGCGGGGTCGACCATCACCCGCAGGAGGTCGTTGTCGCTGTGGTAGCGCAGGGCGACGCCGCAGCCGCCGAGGGACGTTCTGCATCGGACGTGGAGGTGGAGATTTCGTCCGCCGCCGGCCGTGGCGACGAGCATCGCCTGCCGCGGATCGTCCGAGGCGTGCACGACGAGAAGGCGACCACCGGTGCCGAGCGCGGAATCTTCCAGCGTCCACGCGTTGCCGGTCGTCGGGGACGCCGCAAACCCTATGGCGAGCGGCGACGGCACGGCTTCGAGAAAGAGCCACTTGTGGGGGGCCTCGGCGGGCAGGCCGTCGAGGGCAACGAGCCCGGCGCCGAGCGCACAAGAGGCGAGGACCGTCGCGACCCCCAGCCCGACCCACGTACGACGCGGCGCACGCGCAGGCGAGGCGCCGATGGGAGCGCTCTCACGGTACGGATGCCCGGCCGGCGAGAACGCTTCGGCGTGATCGCGCGATTCGCGCATCGTCTCGTGCCCGAAGCGCGTTCGAACGGCGAGCGCTCCGAGGACGGCGCCGAGCAAGGCGGCGGCACCGAGCGTGATGGCGAGACTCGTCGCTTCGGCACCCGACGCGGGCGGCGCGAGAATGGCGCCGATCCCGCGCACGATGACCACGGCGAAGAGCACCGTGGCCAGCGAAGCCTGGGCGATCTCGAGCCAACGAAGCGCCGCGACGCCGTGCATGCCGTCGCGTGCGCGAACCTCCTCGGCGCAGTGTTCCGAACGCATCACGATCACCTCCAGCAGTAGGCGTCACGCGTCCGCCACGGTAGCTAGTTTGAGCGAGCAGACTGTTCGGCTATTAGAACAATCATGCGGACAACCCCGGACGACCTGGCCTCCATGGCCATCTTCGTACGCGTCGTCGAGGCACGCAGTTTCACCGCGGCGGCGACCGCTTTGGGCCTCTCCAAGTCGGTCGTGAGTACGCGCGTCGCTCAACTCGAGCGAATGCTCGGTGTCCGACTGTTGCATCGTACGACACGCAAGATCGCCTTGACGGCCGAGGGCGTCCGCCTCTACGAGCGCTGCGCGCGCGCGCTCTCCGATGCGGAGGAGGCGGCCGAAGCCGTCGCAGGGGCGAGCGAGAACCCGCGCGGCCTTTTGCGGGTGGCGGCGCCGACCAGCCTCGGGAGTGCGTTCGTGGCCGCCGCGGTGACGGCGTTTCTCGCCGAATTCCCCGACGTCCGCGTCGAGCTACGGTTCGACGACCGACTCACCGACCCCCTCGAGGCGGAGCTCGACGTCGTTCTACGCGTGGCCGCGCGTCTGCCCGATTCACCCCTCATCGCCAAACGCCTGGCGAGCGACCGGCTCGTCTTGTGCGCCGCGCCGACCTACCTCCGCACGCGGGGCATTCCCTGGCGCGATGCCGAGCTCGTGCATCACGACCTTCTCCTTCTTTCCACCGCGGCGTACGGCGAGCGCGGCCTCTGGCCGTTCGAATCCCACGGGATGGGGTCGCCCCCGCGCCTGACCAGCGACGATGCGCTCTTTCTGCGTCGGGCGGCCCTCGAAGGCGGCGGTATTGCCACGCTTCCCTCGTCGCTCGTGGCCCCCGACCTCGTGAGCGGTCGGCTCCGGCCGGTACTCGAAGAGATCGAACGGCCCGACCTCGGCGTCTACGCCGTGACGGCGCACCGCGGGCTCGTGCCGGCGAAGGTCCGTGTGTTCCTCGAACACCTCGTTCGTCGATTCCGTTTGCCGCCGTGGCGTCGTCCGCTTCGACCCCGGCGTCTTGCAGGAATCTTGGAGGCGAGCGCATCATGAAAGGAAAGGCTGCGATGCGAGCGCCGACCATCACCGATCAGGACATGCGACGTCTCGCGGACGTCATCGATCTCTACGAGGAGGTCGACGCGTCCGGTGCCTCGTCGCTCGAGAACGCGCTCCGCAAGGCGATCGTCGTCTCGCCCGCGAAGGTGGCGGCGACGGTCGTGACGATGAACTCGCAGTTGGTCGGTCGTGACGAACGCGGGCGACGCGTGGAGCTCGTGGTCGTCTATCCGTGGCACGCCGATCCCGCGGAAGGTCGCGTCTCGGTCCTGAGCCCGCTCGGCCGCGCACTGCTCGGAGCGTCCGTCGGCGACACCGTCCCGATCGAGGCCGACGCCAGCGACGAGGGCAGGGCCAAACGTAGGACGTTCACCCTCGAGGCCCTTCGCTACCAGCCGGAATCCGCGGGCGACTATCATCTTTGACCAGCCCGGAGGAGGACGGGAGCGTCGCTCTTTCTCGCGCGCGACAGCGCCGAATCGACCGCGTACGCGCCGCTGCCGACGAGGGCCTGCGCACCGAGCGCGACGATCAAGAACGCCACGTATTCCCAACCACCCCCGTTGTTCGAGAACATCCAGCCGTTGTTGATGTGCGGTACGAGCGCGCCGAGCATCACCGGAACGAGGAGGAGGGCGACGGCGCGCGTGCGGAAGCCCACGATCAGCGAAAGGCCCCCGAGGAGCTCGGCGAAGAACACCGGATAGACGGTGAAGCCGGGGATCCCGAACGACTCGAAGAACTGGACCGTGCCCGGAAACGTGAAGGTAAAGGCCTTCGCGAGCGCGTGAGCCACGAACACGCTGCCGAGGGCAATACGAAGGGCCGTTGGGCCGAACGCCGAGACGGCAGGAGACTCGAGGCGAGACAGAGAGAAAGACATCGTCGGAATCCTTTCGGGCGACCCGGTCGTCGCACCCGAGACGATGCGACGTGCAACGTTGCGCCGAAAGTGGATATGGGTGCAGATTGGTTGTGCATCCATGCACAAGCTCGATTGGACGGAACTGCAATACGTGCTCGCCGTCGCCGACGGGGGCTCACTGAACGCCGCGGCGCGCGTCATGGGCGTCAACCACACCACGGTGCTCCGGCGGATCACGGCGCTCGAGAAGCAGCTCTCGCTCCGGTTGTTCGAACGATCCCCGCGCGGCTACGTACTCACGCCCGGCGGCGAGGAAATGCTCGAGGTTGCACGCGCGATCGACGAGCGCGTCACGACGCTCGAACGACGGCTGCTCGGGCGTGACCTGCGATTGACGGGAACGGTCAGGCTCGCGACTGCCGATACGCTGGCCCTCACGCTGTTGCCGCGCCATCTGGAGGCGTTCCTGCTGCAAAACCCCGAGCTCACGTTGGAGCTCACGACCTCGAACGTGCTCGTGAACCTGACGAAGCGGGACGCCGACGTCTGCCTCCGGCCTGCGGCCGATCCTGCGTCGAACCTCGTGGGCCGGAAGCTCTGCACCATCGCGTTCGCGTTGTACGCATCGCCCAACTACCTCGCGAAGACGCCGGCCAAGCGAGAGCTCGCTGCGCATGCCTGGCTCGTCCCCGACGAGAGCTTGTCCGAGACGACGGCGGGGCGATGGACGACGAACGAGCTTGGCCGTGTCGGCGCGCGCGTGGCGTTTCGTGCGGACTCGCTGGTCGCCCTCCGTGATGCCGCGACCTCGGGGATGGGCGTTGCAATGCTGCCCTGTTACCTGGGGGATCGGTCCCCCGCGCTCGAACGCGTTCGCGCTGAGCCCGTGCCGGGCGTGACGACGGAGCTATGGTTGCTCACCCATCGCGATCTCCGAGGGATGGCGCGTGTGCGAGCGCTGATGGACTTTCTCGGCGGCGCTCTCGCGGACGAACGGGACCTCATCGAAGGTCGTCGCGCCGGCGCGGCGAAACAGCACGATGACCGCCGCGCGCACGCACGAACGCGAGGCCGCGCTGGCCGACGTCGCTGACGACGACGGCGTCGCAATCGACAGCAACGAGTCTCGCGCGCACGCGGTCTGCAGGTTGCATGCCTTCGACGTCCGAGGGCATCGTCATGAGAAGGTTGGGAGCGTCCGCGCTCGCTGCGCTTGTCAGCATCACGGCTTGCTCGAGCAAGCCACCCGAAACACCGGTAGGCCAGGACAAGGAGCCGGGTGAATACCCGCTTCCGCCGCCCCGCACCGACGTGCCCGGCGCGTCCGCGGAGACGCCGGCCTCGGCCGACGAAGGCCAGCCGAACGCTCCGCCCCAAGGCGAGGCGACCGACGAAGGAACGGCGGAGACAAGCAATCTTCCAGCGCCGCCGTGGCCACGCCGCGTGAGCGCTGGCGGCGTCAACTTCGCCGTCTATCAACCCGAAGTGGACTCGCTGAGCGGTGACAAGCTGCAAGCGCGGGCGGCCGTCGAGGCGAGGACGACTCCGGAGTCGCCGGCCACCTACGGCATCGTGTGGCTCGACGCCAAAGCGACCACCGATCGGGCGCGGGGCGTCGTCACGCTGGATGACGTGCAGCTCACCCGAGCGAGTTTTCCGGCGGCGAAGGACAAGGAAGGCCAGTACCTGACCGCGCTGCGCGGCGCGAACCTCATGCAGGGCAAAACGCTCCCGCTCGAGCGCGTGAAGTCCGCGACGTCGCCGGGCGCGAAGAAGGGTAACGCGAACGCTACGGCTCCGACCTCGCAGACGGTCAAGAACGAGGCTCCCACGATTCTCGTTTCGCAGAAGCCGGAGATGCTCGTACTCGTCGACGGCAAGCCGCGCCTTCGGTCCGAAGACGGTGTGCAGCGCGTCATCAACACACGTGCGCTCATCCTGACGGAAAAGGGCGCCTACTATCTGTACGTCGGCGATCGCTGGTTTCGTGCGACGGCGATCGACGGCGTGTATACGGCCGCGAGCAACGTGCCGGCGTCGTTCGATGCTGTGAAGAAGAAGCTCGGTGACGCCAACGCCGTCGACCTCTTCCCCGACGTTGCCGATCGTACGCGTCAAGGAATGACCATCGTCGTCGCCGACAAGCCGACGGAGCTCATCGAGACGCGCGGCGCGCCGACCTACGAGGCCATCCCGGGGACGACGCTCCAATCCGTTACCAACACGGATTCGGACGTCTTCAAAGACACGGCCACGAATACGACGTACGTGCTCCTTTCGGGACGCTGGTTCCGCGCGTCGTCCCTCGATGGTCCTTGGGCCTACGTCGTGGGCAAGGACATGCCGGCGACGTTCAAGAACATCCCGAAGGACCACCGCGAAGCGCGCGTCCTCACCAGCATTCCGGACACGGCGCAGGCGCAGGAGGCGGCGATCGCGACGCAGGTTCCGTCGATGGCGACGATCGATCGTGCCGAGACGCAGCTCAACGTGTCGTACGACGGTCAACCGCGCTTCGAGCCCGTCAAGGGCGCGGCCGGATCTCTTCGCTACGCCGTGAATACGGCCACGCCGGTCCTCGCGACGGGAGACGGCATGTACTACGCGTGCGAGAACGGCGTGTGGTTCGTCGCGGCTTCGCCCGAGGGACCGTGGACGGTCGCGACGAGCGTGCCGGACGCGGTTTACACGATCCCGCCGAGCTCGCCGCTCTACTACGTCACGTACGTGCGCGTGTACGACTACACGCCCGAGTACGTCTACGACGGCTACACGCCAGGTTACTATGGTGCAGTCTACACGGATGGCGTCGTGGTCTACGGGACCGGCTACTACTATCCACCTTGGATCGGCTCGGTCTGGTACGGCTGGCCGTGCACCTGGGGGTTCGGCGTCGGATTCGGATTTGGATTCGGATTCGGCGTGGGCTTCGGCATCGCCTTCGGCGGCTTCCACCATCCGTGGTGGGGACCGGGCCGCTTCTGGGGACACGGTCCGCATTGGGGCTGGCGCGGGGGGCCGGGCTTCGCGTTCCCGAACGCCTACCATCACTGGTCGCCGGTCGCGGTGCGCCCGCCCGCGGCGCCGCGTGCCTTTGCCGGCGCACCTGGTCGCTTCGGCAACACGCCCATCGCCCCCGCGCACGTCGCGCCGGGCGTTGCGCGGACGACGCCGCAAGGCGTAGGCGGAATCCGACCGAACACGCTGGCGCCGCGACCGGGCACGGCCCCTGGAACCCTCGACCACGCGCCGGGGCGCGGCATACCGACGGTTCAGGGGCGCGCACCGACCATGGTGAATCCGCCGGGGCGCGGTCCGATGACGGCGCCGCTGACGCCGCGCACGTCGCCCGAGATGGCGCCGTTCCGTGGTGCGACGCCGGCCGTTCCGATGTCGCCACCTGCGGGAGGCTTCCGCGGACCCGTCGCGCCGCCGGCGGGAGGCTTTCGCGGGCCCGTCGCGCCTCCGCCAATGGGCGGCGGCTTCCGCGGTCCTGCGGCCGCGCCCCCGATGGGCGGCGGCTTCCACGGAGGTGGTGGCGGCGGCGGCTTCCACGGAGGTGGTGGCGGTGGCGGCTTCCACGGAGGTGGTGGCGGTGGCGGCCACCGATAGCTAGCTCGCTACTGTTGTCGTGTGCGCAACGGTTTGTTCGGCAATGGGCCCATTGTTCGAATGGGAGTGGCGGTGCATCTTCCGAGGCGTGGAGAGCAGACCCCCAGCGCGGTGCTGGAGGTGCTCTCCCAAACGCAGAGGGAGCCGTGAACGAGCGCCGGGCATCGCGCCCAGCGCGCTCGTTACGGAAGAGGTGCACTCATGAACTGGCTCATCGACTCGGTCCACACGCACGTTGGTTTCTCGGTCAAGCACATGATGGTCACGACCGTACGCGGACAGTTCAAGTCGTATCGCGGCGACGTTCGCCTCGACCCGAAGGACTTCACGCGCTCGACGTTCGCCGGCGAGATCGACGTTGCGAGCATCGAGACGGGCAACGCCGATCGCGATGCGCACCTGCGCACGAACGACTTCTTCGACGTGCAGAATCACCCGAAGATCACGTTCAAGAGCACGTCGATCGAAGCCAAGGGCGACTCCGAGTACGTCGTCCACGGTGACCTTCAGATCCGCGGCGTGACCCAACCGGTAGCGCTCGAGGTCGAGTACCTCGGCACGTCGAAGAATCCCTACGGCAAGACGGTCGCCGGCGTGAGCGTGCGCGGCACCATCAATCGCAAGGACTTCGGCGTGAGCTTCAACGCCTTGCTCGAGACGGGCGGCGTGGCCGTCGGCGAGAAGGTGAAGCTCGAGCTCGACGTCGAGGCCGTGCTCGACGAGGAGGCGGTGACAGCGACCAACGGCGCTGCGACCGCGACGGCGTGAGTCAGGTGGCGAAGAGCCGGTCCGTGGTGGGCCGGCTCATGCTGCTCAGAACGAGCCAACCACTCCCAGACCGAGCTCCGAGGGCCCCGCGTGAGGGACGACGCGAGCGACAGGCTTGGGAGCCTGGCCGGTCTGGCGCGACGAGCTCGAAGTACTCGGGGCGAGGAGGTACACGATCGTCCCGGCGGCGACCGCCACGGTTCCGGCGGTGAAGGCGATGACGCTCGTCTTCATCGAATCCTTGGCGCGGTCGTTGGCGTCGGTCTGGGATTCGCAAGGCGTCGTCGGGCACGTGCGGCGAGCCTCCGACGACTCGCTGAGTCCCTTTCCGACGAAGTAAGCGCCGGCGCCGACGCCGATGATGCCCGCACCGACGAGCAGGAGGCCGACGGTGCGCTGGGCCCCGCCGCGGTTCGGCGAAGAGTCGTGAACGGGATCGTCGTACTCGGCGGAGGTGGTCTGGGTCGTGGAGACGGGCTTCGTGGCCGGCGCCGGTGTTGCTTCGTGTGCGTCATCGAGCTTGTCGACGACGATCTCGACGACGCCTGCGCCACTCAGCCGAACCGTGTAGCTCCGCGCGACCTTGCCGGGGGCTGAGGCCTCGACCTTGTGCTCCCCGGGATCGACGGGAAAGGGGCTGCCGAGGTCCGTCGCGGCGACGGGATTGCCGTCGCACGTGATCGCGAGGTCGTCCGATGCTTGCGGCACGCGGACGACGAGCTTGGCGAGCGAAGGCTCCATGGCCTGCGCGCGCTTCTGCGCGGCGTTCGCGAGATCGCTTCGACCGACCTTCTTGCCGATGCGCGCAGCTTCGTTGAGCTCGGCCCACGCGGTGGCCGTCTTGCCCTGTCCTTCGTGACAGAGTGCGAGTGCGAGCAGCGTCCCGGCGCCGGGATCCAGCTTCTGGCTCTCCGCGAGCTTTGGGCACGCCTCGTCGTAGCGCTTGGCTTCGAGGAGCGTGCGGCCTTCGCGGTACGCGGCTTCCGCGCGCCCCGTGTTCGGTGAGCCGTCCGCGTGCGCTACGGCCGGAGCCGCGACGAGCGAGGCGAGAACGAAGCCGATCGAGAGCCTCGAGCACCAATCAGCTCTAGCGGCGGTCATCGAGGAACTTGTGGAGGTCATCGTTGGAAGCCTTGGGCTCGGGTTGAATCGGAGCGGCCGCAGAGCGAACGAGAGAATCGGTGGAGTCGGCCTTGGGAGCCGCGGCGGGCGCGGCGGGCTTCGGAGCGGCCGCCGGCGCATAGGTGCGCGGTTTGGCGGCGACCGGGACGGGGCGTGCGGAGGCTGTTGCCGTGGCCGGCGCCTCGGGCAGCTGTGCGACGCCCATCGATGCCGGCGCGAGCGGAATGCGTGGAGCGGCTTCGGCCTGCGCGGTGCTTTGCGCGGGCGTGTTCACGCTCTCGATCGGTGCGGACGTCGGTGCGGCGACCGTTTCGGCGGCGGTGACGGCGGGGGCCTCGCTGGCTGCGGCCGGTGCCTTCGTGCGTGACGTGTACGTTCCGATTCCCACGCCAACGGCGAGGAATGCTGCCGCCATCGCGAGCGTCGACGCGGAGAACTTCTTGGCGGGCGGCGGCTCGAGCGTCTTCGCGAGCGGCACGCTCAGGCGCGGGGGCGGGCGAACCGGCGGAGGAGGTGGTGCCACCGAGACGGCCACCGGAGCGGTCGAACGACGGACCGACAGCGGCTCGGTCGTGGTCTGACCCGGCGTCGGCGTCGGCGCGGGCGTGGCGGTCGGCGGCGCAGGCAGTGCTGCACGCGTGGTGGTCGAGGGCGGCGGCGGAAGGGGCGCGCGCATCGACGCGGACGGAGGCGCGGGCAGTGCGGCGCGGGTGGGGGCGGACGGAGGTTTGGGAAGCGCGGCTGCCGTCGTCGAGGGAGCCTTCTCCGGTTCGACCGCCGCGGGAGGCGGCACGGGAGCCGTTGCAACGGGAGGAGGAGCGGGAGGCGCGGGAACGGCAGGAATGGGCGGCGCCACGCGCGTCACCGTCGCGATGGGCGGAACCGGGCTCGGCCGAAGGACGATCGCCGTGCTTCCGCGGATCGTATCGTCGAACTCCGTGATCTCCTCTTCGATGAGGTCGTCGTCACCGAGCTCGGTCACGCTGACGAGTTCGGGGATCGCGGACTCTTCCTTGAGTCGCTCGAGCTCGACGGCCTCGAAGCGGCCGGTATCGATGGCGCGTAGCGAGGGCGGCGTGGACACGAACGGTCGCGAGCCGAAGGGACCGAGCTCCTCGGAGAACGCCTTCATCGTGCGTGCACGAAGCTGCGGCGCCTTCGACAAGGAGGAGTCGACGGTCTCGGCGAGCAGGTCCGGAACGCCTGCCAGCAAGGTCTGCTCGTCGAGCATGATCGAGAGGTTCACCGTCGACGGCGTCTCCGCACCGAACGGCGGCTCGCCGGCGAGCATCGTGTAGACCATGACGGCGAGGCCCCAGATGTCCGACCGAGCGTCGGCCTCGCGTCCGTGTTGGAGGAGCTCCGGCGCACGGAGGACGAGCGGCTGGCGCAGCTGATCGGCGCGCAAGTCGAGCGGAAGTGAGGCGAGCGAGCGGGCCGTCGCAAGGTCGGCAACCTTCACGCGCGACGGGCCATCCTCCGACCAGGCGAGGTGGACGCAGCGCGGATCGAGCGAGCCGTGCACGAGTCCGTGCGCATGGGCCTCGACGAGCGAATCACAGATCGCGAGCGCGATGTCGACGGCGTGTTCGGTCGGCAAGGCCCCGCGCTCCTTCATGAGCGAGGCGAGTGTTCCATCGGCGATGGCCTCGGTCACGAGGAAGGGATCGCCCTGATCGGTGACGCCGACCTGGAGGACACCTGCGGTATGCACGCTCCGCAGCGATGCGGCCTTGCGCGCATCGGCAAGGAAGCGAAGGCGCACGCTGTCGACCAACTCGCGCGAGGATGCGGCGAGCGTCTCGTCGACGGTGAAGACCTGGACTTCGACGGGCACGCCCGTATCCGTCTGGACGGCGGCGAACCGCGCGCAGGGCGGTCCGTCCTCGAGCTGGGCCGTGAGATGGAAGCGGCCTCCGACGACGTCGCCTGGACGTAGCGACAGCCCCGTAACAGGCGGAATTTCTTGGGGAGATCCCGAGGTCGGCATCGAGCTCATCATGAGGAGGTATGTTGGCGTAGCATAAGTGCGATAGGGTGGTACCGCTCTCGTGTTGATTTCCGTCAAGTGATGGAAAACGAGAAAGAAAACGGAGCGAAGAACACGTTCGACGACGCTCGCCGACCTTGCTCCAATGGGGCGCGTGCATCCTCCCGAGCGCCGCTCGCACGTCATCAGCTTCCGGCACCTGTTTTCTGGGGAAATCGCGAGCTTCCTGCGCACCGAAGCGCTCGACTTCCAGAATGCGGTCAGCGTGATCTCGGAAGTGGTCGTGGCGCTCGCGCGCTACCGCGAAGAGGGCACGCCGCTCTACCCCGAGGTCTTTCTCTGTCGTGACGTGGCGCGTACCGTCGAGGAGCTCGGAGGCTTCGACGCCGTGGTTCTCGGACGCGCAACGCTCGACTGCGACGGCGTTCGTCGAGCACTCAAACGCGCGGCTCCGCTCGGCGGCGTGGGCTGGGCGGTGTTCTTCTCGGTCGACGACGCGACCTCTTCGTTCTCCTACGGCGTCTTCCGGACGGACCCGTTCGTCTTGCATCCGACGGCGATGGATCGCCTTCGCGCGGCCGACATGCCGTTCGGCAACGTGCTCGGCATGTGGTCACTCGAGGAAAACGTCATCGAGCTTCGCGCGAGCCACTCGGTCTTCCGGCACGTCTATCTCTCGGGCGCTCGGTCGGAGTCCGAGCTCGGACCGGTGACGGTGGATCGCCTCGTCACTCGGTTGGGCACCGATCTCGAGCCGCTCGTGCGCAACGCGATCCAGGCGTTCTGGAGGCGTGTCCTCGGTGAAGCCCTGCGTCAGCCGCACGGGATGTTGGTGGCGGTCGTTCGACCCGACACCGACCCGCGCAATTGCTTCCCCGATGCGTCGCATCTCGAGCCGCCGGTCGACGTGGCGCCGCTCGTGCGCAGCTACCTTCACCATCACGACGAAGTGTCGCGCGCGGGGATCTACGCGGCCTCTGCGCTTGCGCGAGGCATGCTCCTTTCGGACGGCATTTCGGTCCTACGCGGCGATGGCTCGCTCGTCGCGTACAACGCCTTCATCGCGCATCGACCGACCGCGGGCGGGCGCGGCGGGCAAGGCGGTGCGCGGCGGCGCACGTACGAGACGTTGGCCTCCGAAGTGGGCACGACCTTGCTCGCGGCGTTCTACCACTCGCAAGACGGTGGCTCGGCCATGACGCCGTGACGCTTCGGCACGCTACGCGCAGGGACCATTCGCGATCATGATCAGCACCGATCGCGACAGCGGAGGCTTCGTCAACGTCACGCTCGACGGCGAAGCCAAGCTCGTGCACGAGGGTCAATACCTCGTCCGCGACCTCAAGGGGGCGCTCGGTGTAAAGGGCTCGCTGACGCAGCACGTGGGCGGACATGCCCATGCGCTCGCCGACGACGACCCGCTTCTCGTCGTCGGCGGCGAGAGCTTCTCGACGCGCTAGAGGTCTTCAGGTCTTGGGCGGCGTTCCGATCGTGGTGTCGATCGTGAAGCCTCCGCGCAGAGCCTTCGTGACGGGGGTGCGCTCGGCAATGTCGGCCAGGCGCGCGCGCTGCTCTTCGGTGACTCTCGGATCGAACGTGATGACGCGCTCGACGCGGTGCTTGTCGCCCTCTTCGAAGACGCGCAAGTCGACCTTGAGGGGGCCGAGGTCCCAGCCCTTCTTTTTGGCATACATCGACAGCGTGATCGACGTGCACGCGGCCAATCCCGAAAGGACGAGCTGGAACGGCGCCGGACCGGCGTCTTGTCCACCGAGCGCCACGGGCTCATCCGCATTGAGCTCGTGATGCCCCGCACGGATGTGCTGTTCGTAACCCGAGCCGCTCGTGAGATGCACGGAAGCGAGGAACGTCATGCTGCGATTTCTCGCGCACGCGTCGCCCGATTGCAACTCAGGACGCCCTCTTCGCCGTCATCCCTCGCCCGGGACAGAGTGGGCGAGGGGAGGAGACGGCGTCCCCTGACGTCTACTTCTGCGTGAGGCCGATGAGGTTGCCATCGGCGTCTTTCATGATGGCGATCTTCAGGCCCGGGCTGACCTCTTTGAGCGGCTGGTGCACTTCGACGCCGGCTTTCACGAGTGCGTGGAAACTCGTTTCGACGTCGGCCACCTGGAAGTAGTCGAGTGGGGCGGTGATGCCGTTGCGGTGCGCGTTGGGGTCGAGGCCGATTTCCTGATCGCCGACCTTGAAGCCGACGTAGTAGGGCGAATCGGCGTAGGGCTCGGTGCCGAGGAGCTTCGTGAAGACGGCCTTGGCCTTCTCCAGATCCTTGACCGGGTAGACGTGGAGCTTGATGCCTTGGACTGCGAGCGCGTTTGCCATGAGAGCCTCCGTTCGGCCCTGATTCTGGGCCGCCTTGTTGGTTTCGGACCGTGGACGTACGGCGACCGACGAATGTGACCGCTCGCGCGAAAAAAAGTTCGGTGCCCGCATTTCGCGCGCGTTTTGCCGCCGATTTCGAGTTCCTGCTGGGGTTGCCGTCGTCCCCAGTTGTCCCCGAGCGCCTGCGGACGTGCGTCGGTGGTATGACGGGGGCGTGGAAGAGCGCGATCTCGCCGCACGCTTCGAGGAGAACCGTAGCCACCTCCGCGGGGTGGCCTATCGAATGCTCGGGTCGCTCGCCGAGGCAGACGATGCGGTTCAGGAGTCGTGGTTCCGGCTCAGCCGCGCTGACACCGGCGAGGTGGAGAACTTCAGGGGCTGGCTCACGACGGTGGTGGGGCGCATCTGTCTCGACATGCTGCGCTCGCGCAAGACGCGCGCAGAAGAGGACCTCGAGAGCCCGGCGACCGATGCACGCGCGGCGACGGCGGGGAAGGGAGATCCCGAGCAGGAGTCGCTCTTCGCGGATTCGGTCGGCTTGGCGCTGCTCGTCGTCCTCGAGACGCTCGAACCCGCCGAACGCCTCGCGTTCGTCCTCCACGACCTGTTCTCCGTCCCCTTCGAGGAGATCGCCACCATCGTCGGACGTTCGCCAGATGCTGCGCGTCAGCTCGCGAGCCGCGCGCGGCGGCGCGTTCGCGGCGCTCCGACCTTGCCGGAGGCCGAGCTCGAGTCGCAGCGAGGCGTCGTCGCCGCGTTTCTCGCCGCGCTTCGCAGTGCCGATCTCGACGGACTGCTCGCCGTGCTCGATCCCGAACTCGTCGTTCGTGGCGACTTCGGGCGCGGAATTTCCGAAGTGCGCGGCGCTGCGAACTGGGCCAAGGGCGCCGTTCTTGGCGCGCACGGTGCGCCGTTCGTCGAGGTTGCGATCGTCGATGGCTCGTTCGGCCTCGTCTTCGCCCCGCGCGGTAAGAAGGTGGTTCGCGCGCTCACCTTCCGCTTCGCGAACGGCAAGGTCACCTCGATCGAGGTCATCGCCGATCGCGCACGCCTCGATCAGATGGAGTTCGCCGCCCCAGCCTGATGCTTGGTGCGGGCCGTAGTCCCGAGGCGGGCAGCTCCAGAACGTATTGCCGCCGGTCTTCTTCGTTGCGCTTTCGCCGTACCCAACCGCGCTCTGGTGAGTGCGGGATGGGGTTCCGTCGCGCGCGCGAAATCGGCCTGGGACATGCGCCCGTGCTCGCCGATGTGACGTAGGAACTTGCCTGCGCGCTACTCACCTCGGACGTTGCGTAGGTCGCGCCGCCGCCGCGCGGAGTCGGGAGGCCTATGAGCGGCCGCGTGCGTCGATCGAGTCGCGCGCGGTGGCACACCGTCAGGGTGTTCCCATGGTCATGCCGTTCCTCACTGGGGGAGCGGTCTGATGGGGCGAGCGTTCCAGAGCCCTTTCGCGAAGCCTCCCGGGGAAGGGCTCTCGTCCTCGCCGGTGAACGTCGCATGGGGAGCCGGCCTTGCCGCCTTTCCTGCGGTAACGAGCTCACTCTTGTTTGCGTGTCGTTTCGGCCGCTTCAATGGCGGCACCGCCCCGGCCTGAGGGGGCGGCGTTCAACCCGCCAGGAGCAAGCCGGCGAACGCCTCGTCGACCACGGTGAACGGCTCGGGCGTGACGAGTCGCTTGTCCTTGGCGAGCTTCAGCTCGAGGTTGTCGTACATCGGGCGCGGAGCAGCGAGCGCGGAGATGCGGCCTTCCTTCGAGAGCAGCGTGAAGCGAAGGCGTGAGGCTTCGCCGGTTCCCTCGACGGCCTCGAAGAGAATCCGAGCGGCGCGTGCATCAGGCTGCGTGGAGCGCGCGACGAGCTTGAATGCCTCCACGATCCGATCGTCGAGCCCCGCGTCGAAGACCTTTACCTTCTCGATGAGTGAGTTGCCGTCACGCACGACGCGCGCGGTCTTGGGCAGCTTCGCCCCGAACGACGCCACGGCCTTGGCCGCATCGAACTTGCCGAGTGTGTCGAGCTGGATGACGAGGTCTTTCGCCCCGTCGTGATAGGAAAAAAGCGGGTCGACGAGGCGCGCCGCGTGCCCGCACTTCGGGCAAGTGAAGACGAAGAGCTTGCCGCGCAAGAGCTCGTCCTTGAGCGCCGGCTCCTCCGAGGCATCGATGCTCGTGTAGACCCGAGCATTCGAAACCTGGTTGCAAGAGGGGCAGGGAACGGCGCGCTCTTCGGAGGCGGACATGCCCGTTCGTTACCACCGACGCGCCGATTCGCGAAGAAGAGGTGGAGCGTGGGGCCCGGCGGGACGCGTTCACAGCTGAGAAAAGCCGCCGTCGACGACGAGCTCGGCGCGCGTGGCGTCGCCAGTCTCTTCCGTTGTACCGCAGACGAATCCAACGCTTCGGCCTGATGAGGGCGTGGAGCGGACGGTGGGGTTACGCGAACCGTCCGTCGAGTTTGGTGAGCTGGCTCGTGAAGCCTTCCTTCTGCATCTTCGTGAACTCGTCGCTGTGCATGGCGTCCAGCGTGACGACCATGCGAACGTTGTGGCCGGACGAGGAGAAATCAACCGCGATGTTGCTCTCGTAGGTCGCGACGCCAGGAAGGAAGTCGATGACGTTCGTGAGGACGAGTCGCTCGTGGCGTCTCAGTTCAGTGAAGCGGGACCGGGTGGCGTGGGAAATCGGCTGGCCCATCTGCTTCATCGCCGCGATCATCTCTGGTGAGTCGGCGATCATGTCGTAACGCAGAGCGCCGCCGACGCGTGCATCGAGCTCATGAACGTCGGCCCTGAAACCCTGTGGCCCCCACCATGACTCGAAGCCTTCCTTCGTCGTCCAGAGGTCCCAGACGTCCTCGACGCTCGCTCGGTAGGTGCGCTCGATGATGACCTTCTTTTCGTTGCTCATTTTCGCCTACTCCTTTCTTCGACGCGGCATTTGTTTCTTCTTCAGTGCAGCGTCGAAGCGATCGAGGCGCGCCTCCCAGAGCCCGCGGTATTCGGAGAGCCACTGATCGAGCTCCCGGAACGGCTCCGGCTTCAACGCATAAAGCCGACGTTGCCCGTCCGGCCGCATGGACACGAAGCCTGCCTCGGAGAGGATGCGGAGGTGCCGCGAAACCCCGGACTGGTGAATCCCGGCCTTCTCGACGACGTCATTGACCTGCTGCTCCCCATCGCGAAGCGCCTCGACGATGCGACGCCGCGTCGGATCCGCGAGAGCCTGAAAGATGTCGAGTTGCACGGACGTGTATATGCATTGTAGTGCATTCATCCGTCAAGCCCCAGCCCGACGACCCGACCGACGGTGAGGCTCGGCTGCGCCGAAGCCAGTCCGGCCACGCCGGAGACCGGACCGACGTTGAGTCCGGCCACGCCGGAGACCGGACCGACGTTGAGGTTCGGCTGCGGCATTGCGCGTCCCGCGTCGAGATCCGACCGACGTAGCGCGTCCCGCGTCGAGATCCGACCGACGTAGCGCGTCCCGCGTCGAGATCCGACCGACGTTGAGATCTGACTGTCGTCGGCATTGCGTGTCCCGCGTCGAGATCCGACCGACGTTGAGATCTGACGGACTGAGATCTGACCGACGTTGAGATCTGACGGACTGACATTCAAGATCTGCGGACTGGCGTTTCCTGTGGCCTGGGCCACCTAGAAACTGTCACGGGCCAGGTGGCTCGCTCGAATTTGTTGAAAGAATCGGCCCTGATTCTCGGCATACCTTGTGCTCGAGCGCGCGGCATGTCGCGTCCTCGCCAGATCTTGCCGGGAGTCACGTGGTTCATCACCCGCTGTATCACGCGCAGGCACTTTCTCCTGCGACCGGACGAGGACGGCACGATGCAGCAAATTTACTGGTATGTCACGGCGGTCATCGCCGCGAAGTTCGGTATTGCACTGCACGCAGTCCAGATGTTGTCGACACATCTCCACGAGGTGCTCACCGACATGCGTGGCGAATTGCCCGCGTTCCTTTGCGAGCGCAATCGCTTGATCGCAAATGCGGTCAAGGTTCATCGGGAATGGCCCGAAGAGGTCTTTCAGCGCGCTGCCACCAGTTGCGTACAATTATTCGGCGTAGACGCCGTTCTCAGGGCAATCGGATATACGCTTGCCAACGTAGTCGACGCGGGATTGGTGGAGCACCCCGATCAGTGGCCCGGCGTCACCGTTTCGGTCAACGACATCGGCGAGCGCGTTATCGTCGTTGAACGCCCTTCGGTCTATTTCGATCCCAAGAATCCCAATTGGCCCGAGCGCGTCTCGATACCGATTACGATGCCACCGTCGCTCATCGAAACGTTCGGTGCAGACGCCAAAGAAGTGCTGCGCTCATCCGTGGCTTCGGCCATCGAAGCCGCTCGCGATGCTGCACGCAGTGCAGGGCGGTTCGTGAAGACGACGGCGGCCAAGTTGTGCAGCGTCCCAGTCACGCACCGCTCGAATGGTTTCAGACCGTTCGGCGCTCGGAATCCAACGTTCGCGGCTGGCGGCAATAGGGATATGGTGGAGAAAGCCCGAACCGAAAGGAAGCGGTTTCACGAGCTTTATCGGCGTGCACTCGACGCACTGAAGAACGGCACCGCGAATGTTCCATTTCCGTCGGGCACATGGCGGTGGGCGCGAGAGCTACTGCCCGAGTCTCTTGTCGCGGTCGCGGCAACGGGGGGCGAAGGGCCGGAAAAACAGGGAGAGGTCGGCGTGAGAGCCGCCACGTCGTTCGCCAGTCTGAAGGCGATTGCGAGCGCCCTTAATCGACGCCTTTACGAACGGAGCACGATTGCGGGCGATGTCGGTCGGCTCTCGAGAGCGGCTCTAGGCGTCGACGGACCGCAACGTTACTCTTTGCCTTCAAACATTGATACGGCCAACAGGGCCGTCGCGCCGGCCACTGCGGCGCGATCGGCGGGCACGACCGCGAACTCGAGTCGATGGCATCGCTCTGAATGAGTTCGGCTCCAACTCGGACTACGTTCGGTCGCGGCGCGGTGTCCGGCATCCAGTCTTCATTGTCGGCGACCGGAGTCCATTCGAGCTCGTCGAGCCACGGAGCGTCGTCAAGCGCGATGGCATCCGGCGACTTACTGCACTGCGCCGCCGGGAGGATCAGGTCGGTGATGTCCGCATGGAAGATGCGGGATGCGATCGAACTCCGGCCGCCAGCGAGACCGGAATTGCGCTAGTTGCATGTCTATCGCCGCGTGGCGCCGCGGCTGACGCGGCGGCATCTCGAAGCGGTCGCTGCGCTGCCGCGTTCGGCACGTGCATTGCTGGATAATCACCGAGTGCCGGCAGAGCGACGCGTCGCACCAGCGTCGGGCCTCGTCCAGGTTCAGCCCTTCGGCCTGAATGCGAGTGACGAGCTCGACGACGACGTCGTGTTCCTCTCGAAGGTCTGCACGCAGGACGGCGCCGCGCTCAGGACAACGTCGGTGTGTCAGACCGCGGAACGAGCATCCGAACCGCCCCGAGGTGGACGAGGTGCTCGATACGGTGCATCGCCGATTCGTGGGGCATCGCGGAGATGTCGAGAATCGTCTTGAGTGGGGTCATGCCGTCGATGCGCGCGAGGAGGAACCCCGACTGCGGGTCGAGCGGCAGCTGCATGATTTGCTGCGCAGTCATGTTGACGAGTGGAATGGTGTCGAGCGGCCACGGCGTGCCGACGGGCGCGGGACGCACGGATTCGGCCACGGCCAACGCCGCCTCGGTCTCGCCCGCCAAATAGAGTCGGCGAAGTTCCTCCATCGCCGACGCCAATCCCCCAATCGCAGTCTGATCTGCGCCACGAAGCGTCGGGGACTCGCCGTTCGCTATCCAGGGCGGTGTCTCTCCGGTGTGCGTCGGATGCATGGTCAGGCCATTTACCATGGGGCACCGAATGGCCGAGCTCGATTCGCAAACGAGTCGCAAGCGAGACTAGCTGGCGTGAGGGGGTTCAACGTCGGTCATCGTGACTGGTCAACGTCGGTCGTTTTGACTGTGACTGCGGCACCGGTGACTGGTCAACGTCGGTCGTTTTGACTGTGACTGCGGCACCGGTGCGAGGGACCCAACGACGGTCGGTGTGTTCGCCCTACGACGGTCGGTGTGTTCGCCCTGACGCTCTGGCCAGCTTTGAGTTAGTCATGCCGTCCTCGCGGGAGTTCTGCAGCGCCAGGACGAATGTGTCCATTCGGCAACGCGACGAGCCTCAATAGAACCCTTCGCGGCGGGCGTAGCGCGCGGCACGCTCGGCGTCGTATTGCTCGGCATCGAAGGTGTCGCCTTGAAGTGCCCTGTGGACCTGGCCGTTCGTCGGTAGCTCCGAACGGTCGACGAATCGTGTCGGGTCCCAGAGCTGCGAGCGAAGGAATGCCTTCGAGCAATGCGTGTACGCCGATTCGATGTCGACGAGGATTCCGAGCTTCGGCGTCTTGCCCTCGACCACGCACTGCGCGAGGAGCCCAACGTCGGTCGTGAGCGTTGCCCGACCATTCACGCGGAACGTGTCCGTCACCCCCGGGACCACGAACAGTAAGCCGACGCGCGGATTGCCGAGAATGTTGCGGAGGGAATCGGCTAGCCGATTGCCGGGGCGCTCTGGGATCAGCAACGTCGCGTCGTCGAGGATGCGAACGAATCCGGCCGGATCGCCACGCGGGCTCACATCGCAAAGGCCGTTCTCGTCCGACGTTGCGAGACAGAGGAACGGCGACCGCTCGATGAACTGACGCGTCAGCGCGTTGAGCCGGTCGCTGATCTTGGACCGTACCAGCTCTGTCGGCTCACCGATGAGTTGCCGTAGCTCCGCTTCTGTCACGATCGTTTCGGACGTGAGGCGATGCTCGGCCATGCGCGAAGTATCCTCCAGGGGCTCTCGAACGCAAGCCACGTGCGGGCGACGAACGAGCCCGACTCGCCCGGCCAGCGGATGAGTCTTATGTTGCAAATGCATTCATGGTGCATTGGCAATATCGGCGATTGACACGTAACGCAACTGAGTTGCATTAACTTGCTCATGACACACCCGCGCGATTCCCAGAAGTTGCCCGTTTCCGTTCTCTCCGGATTCCTCGGCGCCGGCAAAACCACCATCCTCAACCACGTTCTAGCGAACCGCGAGGGGCTGCGCGTCGCCGTCATCGTGAACGACATGAGTGAGGTCAACATCGACGCGCGGCTCGTCGAAACGGGCGCCGGCAAGCTCTCGCGCCTCGACGAGAAGCTGGTCGAAATGCAGAACGGCTGCATCTGCTGCACGCTGCGCGAAGATCTCCTTCTCGAAGTCGCGAAGCTCGCCAAAGAGGGACGTTTCGATTACCTCCTCGTCGAATCGACCGGGATTTCCGAACCGCTTCCCGTCGCCGAGACGTTCACCTTCGAGGGCGATGACGGGAGGAGCCTCTCGGACGTTGCGCGTCTGGACACGATGGTCACCGTCGTCGATGCCACGCGCTTCCTGCGCGATTGGTACAGCGAGGACGACCTGCGCGCGCGCCGGATTGCGCTCAGCGAGGACGATGAACGCACCGTCCCCGATCTGCTCGTCCAGCAGGTGGAGTTCGCCGACGTGCTCGTGCTCTCGAAGCTCGATCTGGTCGCGGCGGCGGACGTCCCGCGCCTCGAGTCCATGCTTCGTTCGCTCAATCGCGATGCGCGCATCGTCCGCTCGGAGCGAGGCAAGCTCCCCCTCGCGGACATCCTGAACACGGGGCTCTTCGACTTCGAACGCGCCGCGCAGGCACCCGGCTGGCTGAAGGAGATGCGTGGCGAGCACGCTCCCGAGACGGAGACGTACGGCATCACGAGCTTCGTCTATCGCTCGCGTCGTCCCTTCCATCCGGCGCGCTTCTCGGCATTCCTGGACGAGGGATCCTACTGGCGCGGGGTGCTCCGCTCGAAAGGGTTCTTCTGGCTCGCAAGCCGCCTCGACGTCATCGGGCTCTGGTCGCACGCTGGTGGTGCCGCGAGCTGCGAAGCGGCCGGGATTTGGTATGCCGCGCTGCCGAAGGACGAGTGGCCCGACGACGCCGAGTCGCGCGCCGCCATCGAGCGCGACTTCGAAGGGCCCTTCGGCGATCGTCGACAGGAGCTCGTTTTCATCGGCGATCGCATGGACCACGAAGCGATGCGCGCGGCGCTCGAAGCGTGCGTGCTCACCGACGGGGAAATGAGTGAGGGGCCCGTGTCGTGGAGGTCGTACGAGGATCCGTTCCCGGCCTGGCAAGACGAGCCCGCTGCAGGGGAGGGATGACCTTGGGCGCACACCCGGCGCTAGGGAACGTGCATCGCCGTTGCATCGGCGTCGGGGGCGAGCTCCGCGATGCTGGTTCGAAATCGGGCAATGAGCTCATCGTCGAAATCTTGCACGATGAAAATGAGCCGCGTGCGTGGCTCGCCGCTGGGCCAGCGGGGGAGTGACTCGGTCGGGTAGACGACATGCTGCACGGATTGGACGACGACCGGCGTCGGTTCGTCGTCCACGTGGAGGATGCCTTTCATCCGCAGCAAGCGGCCGCCGTAAAGTTGGCTAACCGTCGCAAGCCACAGCGCGAAGCGATGGAACGAGAGCATGCCGGTCTCGATCGAGAACGTCCGCACGGAGCCGTCGTGGACGTGGCCCGCACCGTCGTGAGCGTGCTCGTCGGCGGAGGAATCCGAAGGACGCGATCCATTCGTCGATTTCCCCGTGCCGAAGAGGTCGTTCGGCGCGACGTTGCCGCGCGCGCTCTCGAGAATCGGAGCGAAGCATTGGATCGTTCGCAAACGACGAACGAGGCCCGCACGCTCTTCCGGTCCGGTGAGGTCGGCCTTCGTGACCACGATTTGGTCCGCCAATGCGACCTGTTTGACGGCCTCCGGATGATGCTCGAGCTGGGCCATGGCGTGCTGCGCGTCCACGGTCGTCACGAGCCCCGCGCGTCGATAGATCGATGTGACGAGTCCGTTCTTGGCGAGCGTGCCCAGCACCGGCGTCGGATCCGCGAGCCCGGTCGTCTCGAGGATGACCCGACGGAACGGCGGTATCTCGTGACGCGCGGCCTTCACCCATAGCTCGCAGAGGGCGCGGACGAGGTCGTTGCGAACGGAACAGCAGACGCATCCCGAGGCGAGGATGATCGCGTCCTCGCGCACGTCGGCGACCAAGTGGTGGTCGAGGGCGATCTCGCCGAATTCGTTGATGAGCACCGCGCTGTCGCGCATTTCGTCGAGCGACAAGAGGTGCTTCAGGATCGTCGTCTTGCCGCTTCCGAGAAAGCCAGTGAGGACGATGACGGGGATCTTGGGCACCGTCATTGCGTGGAACGCTTGTTCTTCGTCGGGTAGTCGCAGAACCCGGTGCCGGCAGTCGAAACGAGCTGGATGGCGTCACGCATCGTCGGCTTTCTTGTTAATGTTGCAACTGAGTTGCAATTATATAGTCTCGGGTTCCTCCGCTCGCCAACATGAAAGGAGGTTCGCCGATGCGACCGTTCGACCCCGTCTCCATGCCTGCCCATCCTCCAGTGCCTCTCGAAGAGCGCCTTCCAGTGACCGTGCTCTCGGGGTTCTTGGGAGCAGGAAAGACCACCCTGCTGAATCGCGTGTTGCAGAACCGCGAGGGATTGCGCGTCGCCGTGATCGTCAACGACATGAGCGAGGTGAACGTCGATGCCGAGCTCGTGAGGCGTGGCGACGCGACGCTCGATCGGACCGAGGAGCGCTTCGTTCAGATGCAGAACGGGTGCATCTGCTGCACGCTGCGCGAGGATCTTCTCGCGGAGGTAGCGCGCCTCGCGCGCGAGCGGCGGTTCGATTATTTGCTGATCGAGTCGACAGGAGTGGGTGAGCCGATGCCCATCGCGGCGACGTTTTCTTTCCGCGATGCGGAGGGGTTCAGCCTCTCCGACGTCGCGCGCCTCGACACCATGGTCACCGTCGTCGATGCGTTCAATTTTTTGCGGCAGTACGCCTCGATCGATGAGCTCCACCACCGTGGTATTGCGAGCGGTCCCGAGGACGAGCGCACGATCGTCGACCTGTTGGTCGACCAGGTCGAGTTCGCGAACGTACTCGTCATCACCAAGAGCGATCTCGTCTCCACCGAGGAGGTGAGGCGCCTCGAGGCCATCTTGCACCATCTGAACCCCGGCGCGCGTGTCGTGTCGGCCTCACACGGCAACGTCGCCTTGCGGGAGGTTTTGGGCACCGGTCTCTTCGACGACGTGAAGGCTTCAGAGAGCGCGGGCTGGGCGCGCGAGCTCGCGGGTGAACACACGCCCGAGACCGTCGAGTACGGGATCCGCAGCTTCGTCTATCGCGCGCGTCGGCCTTTTCCCCCCGCACGCCTGCACGCGTGGCTCGGTGCCGAATGGCCGGGCGTTCTGCGCTCGAAGGGGTTCCTCTGGCTTGCCACTCGCATGAGCGACGTCGGCGTGTGGTCGCAAGCCGGCGCCGCGTGCCGGACGGAACGTGCGGGCATCTGGTGGGCGGCGGCGCCAACGCAATTGTGGCCGACGGACAGGGTTCGCTACGACGAGATCCGTTCGAACTGGCAGGCTCCCTGGGGTGATCGACGTCAGGAGCTCGTGCTGATCGGGACGAACATGGACGAGTTGGCTCTGCGCGTGGGGTTCGATGCGGCGCTTCTCACGGACGAAGAGATGGTGCTCGGCGCCGAGGGGTGGCGCACGTTCCCGGACCCCTTCGCGCCGTGGGGAGCTTCCGGGGTGGCCGCCACGTAAGGCGCGACGCGGGATGTACTGATCGGACTTCGACATCGGAGCAGGCGTGATGGAAGAGGTCTGCGTCGGTGCGACAGACTGGCGCTCCTCCCGGAGGGCTAGCGGCGGTCGCTGGGCTGGACGCAGGCTCAACGTCGGTCGGGTCTCGGCGCCCGTTTCACTGTCGGTCTGGTCTCCCGGCCCCGTGGCGGCTTCAACGCGCCGGTTTCACTGTCGGTCCGGTCTCCCGGCCAGCTTCAACGCCCGCCCACCCAGCTTCAACGTCGCTCAGATCTCTCCGGCCGCCGAATGTCGGTCGGGTCTCCGCGCCGGTCTCACTGTCGGTCAGGTCTCTCGGCCCCGCCCTGTCGGTCCGGTTTCCCGGGCAGCTTCAACGCCGGCCCAGCTTCAAGGTCGGTCAGATCTCTCCGACGGCTTCAACGTCGGTCAGATCGCTCCGACGTCGGCCAGATCCCTCCGGCTGCTCGGCTTCAACCTCCGCGCCGACTTCAACGTCGGTCGGATCTCTCCGCTCCGGTCGGCCGGTCAACGTCGGTCAGATCTCTCCGGCCGCCGGCGGGTTGGAGCTCGTCGCCTGCCCGGAATGAGTCGGGGAGGTCCACGGTGAGCGACAAAAAGAAGAAAGCCGGCCCGAGGATCTCGGAACCGGCTCTTGGGACCCTTGAGCGGGAGAAGGGATTCGAACCCTCGACGTCCACCTTGGCAAGGTGGCACTCTACCACTGAGTTACTCCCGCAATACGCTGGCTAGGGGAGGCCCCAACGTGACCGTGGGGACCTCTGCCAGCTCGCTTTCGTCGCTCTGTTTAGAAGCGAGCTGAGCGAGCTCAAACACACGCTGAGTGACGATCCGACAAAACTAGAAAGCCGGCCTGAGTAACCTCGGTGCCGGCCTTCTGGAAGACTCTTGAGCGGGAGAAGGGATTCGAACCCTCGACGTCCACCTTGGCAAGGTGGCACTCTACCACTGAGTTACTCCCGCAACGCGCTGACCAGGGAATGCCCAATTGCAGTGACGCAATTGATAGGCGCCAACCGCCTGCTCGCTGCCGTCGCCCCTCTCGAAGCGACGAAGAAGCTTCTACGCGGACCCGCTTCGTTGGTCAATCCTCGAATTTCATCAGGTATCAAAAACTTCCGAACGCACCCTTCCAGGAGCGTTCAGGCCATCCAAAGCTGAAGCGTGCAGCTCGGCTTCGATCCCGCGCCGACCGGGGAAAAGGCCCCGATTGCGCTGGTCTTCCACGGCGAATCGGCGGGCGGTGGGACGAGACGGAGGCCGAGCTGGGCGCGATCGCCAGTGAAGAAGGGCTTTCGCCAGCGCATCTCGACGGCTCGTGCGACGAGACTCTTGGGGTCGACCGACAGTTCGGGGGCCGAGCTCGAGGACGAAGAAGAAGAAGAGAAGAGCCGGCGTACCACCGCTTCTTCGAAGAGACGCGGGTAGACGAGCGAGTTCACGTGCTGGTTCGAGTCCGTGTGCATCAGGCCGAACTGCATGTCGCCGCCGTCCTCGAGCGTGGCATCTCCAACCAAGCTCTCGGCGCTCTCGAAGTCGTACTCTTCGACCGTCGCGGGGATGCCGGGGGCCTCGAGACGCGTAACCTTGCGCTTCTCCGGCGGCCCGAACGGCCGTGTGATCACGTGCTCGGCGAAGATGCGACCGCACACGGCGGTCTCGGCGTTCCTGCCCGGCGTGGGGCCGAACGTCGACGCGACGGGCGCGCGTGCCTCGAGCCACATGTTGAGGAAGAGGCGGTCGCCATTGCGCTCCCGCGCGAAGCGCCAGGTGCCCACGTAGCGGACCGGCGTGTTCACTGAGAACGGGCCCTGCTCGCCCACGATGACCATGCGGCTCAGGATCGGAAGGATGCCCTCTTCTCGGAAGCGTTCGATGGCCGGCAGCTCGCGCAGCAATGTTCGCCACGCCGAAGCGCCCAGACCGTGGGCAAGCGCCGTCAGGATCACCCGACCGTCTTGCGTGATGTCCTCGTAACGAGGAAGGAGTTCGGCGGTGCCGCTGTCTTTGAAGCCCTCCTCGAACTCGGCGTAGCTGCGTGGAGGAAGAGGAGGAATGAGAGGAGCGCGGGTCATTCGTAGAATCCGACGGCGGCGTGGCTGACGATCGAGCCTTCTTCCGGATCGACCGTCTGTTCGTAGTGACCGAGCCGACCACGTGCGCCGTCGCTCACCGTGCGGAGGAGCGAATAGATCGGGGCGAGCCCGCACACGCGGCGTGTGTCGAGATCGCTGGCGACGTGGCGGAAGAAGCCTTCGGCATCGAGCCGCGTGGCGAAGTCGATCGACTCCCGGTCGGTGGCGTCGAGCCTTCGGCGCTCGCGGTCGTCGAGCGGCCGGGGATCGCCGAAGCGTGGGCCGACGTGTGCGAAGTCGGCGCCGGCGACCACCACGGCGCGCTTGTCGTGCACGATCTTGCGAACGGCCTCGTAGAAGCGCTCGATCGACTTGCTCTGTTTCGGGCTCGTGGCGCTGAACTGCTGTTCACCGAGCCCCGCCAAAATCGGGATGATGCGCGCGCGGCGCCTTCCGAGCAGGTGCTTCAGGAACACCACCTGGAACTCGAGCGAGTGCTCGCGCTTGTGGTTGAACTGGTCGACGTAGGGGTCGAAGTCGCACGCGCCGGCGATGAAGTCGATGGAGTCGTGGTCGGCCGCGACGTGGCCGAACGGCGTATCGAAGGCCTTCCGGCACAGAGCGAACGGTGCCTCCATCGGTGCATGAGATGTTCCGAACAGGACGAAGGTTTCAACGTCGGTCGGAATCGTTTTCGCCAGGACGCCGTAGGCCTCGCCGTAGCAGCGGGCGCCCCGCCAGGGGTCGATGTGCGGTGCGATCAGAGCGACCAGGCGGTCGCTCGACTTGCCGTTCGACCTGTTCGAGCCTTTTGGCCCGGACTTCGGCCGTCCCGGTCCGCTCGCGATGCCGAAGCAGTCGTTGTCGATGTAGTCGGCCAGCTTGCCGGGCTCGCCGTGGTAGGCGCTCCCCGCGTGCGAGGCCTCGCGGACGTCGGCGTCGGCGAACTCGCGTTCGATCCGCGCCCGAGCCGCCTGGTAGGGCGCGCCGAACGCGAAGAGGCGATCTTCGAGATCGGTGGCGAGCTTGATGACGATGTCGACCGGTACTCGCTGACCGATGGCGGCCGATGCCTGCTGGGCGATCTGCTCGCAGGTCAGCCTCCCGGTGAAGCGGGCGAGGATCGGCTCGAGGTCCATCGGGAGGGCGCGCGCGTTGGGCGCGATTCCCTGGGTGTCCCGGAGAACGATGGCCCGGCCGAGTCGTTCGTCCGGAACGACGATGATTTCGATGGGGCGAAGACGCGGTCGCGACGAGGGCGCTGCCACGCTAGGAGGTTAACGACTTTCGAAGCATCGCGCCCGTTTGCCTCGCTCGTGCTTCGGCGGTAAGGGGGCCGCCCGGTATTCTCCAATGCGACAGACGCGACCGCGCACCCCTCCTGGTAAGTCCAACGGAAGAAGTCTTGACGAGGCCGAGACCTTGGCCAAGCTGAACGAGCTTCGAGCCCTTTATTCCGAGGTCGACGCGCTGCTCGACGGCTGGTCTTGCGAGGACAGCACGGATTGCTGTCGCTTCGGCGTGACGGGCCGGGAGCCGTATCCTACCGCCATCGAGCTATTCGAGCTCGAGCGCGCGGTTCGCGCGCGCGGAGGTCTGCCGAAGCGTCGGACGCTTCCGGTTGCCGAAGAGCGGCGCTGCGCCCTCCTTTCGGACGAAGGGCGATGCCTCGTCTATGCCGCGCGGCCCTTCGGCTGCCGAACGTTCTTCTGCGAACGAGCTACCGAGCCTACGGGCAAGGGCTTACGTGCCACGCCCCGGAACGAGATTGCGCGCCTCGGCCGTGCCGTGGCCGATCTGTCGTCCCGTTTTGCTCCCGTCGACCCCGGGCCCCGACCGCTCTCCAGGGCCACAGCCTCCTGGCGCCGCTGACCCTCGCAAACGTCGCGATCGGCGCGGGGAGATGAGAGAATCGGCGCGCTGAATTCCAGCGCTTCGCACCCATGAGCTTCGTTCGCAAACCAGTAGGGGAAGGGCCGCTCGCCACGAGCGCCCGCGCCCTTCGCGCCTTCGTGACGGCCCCGACCGTCATCGGGGCGACCTACGTGCTCGTGCTCGCCATCGGTGCCGGTCAGCGCGGGCAGGGAGACGACGCCGATCTCGGAGGCGTCGGTCGCGCCGACGCGATGGCGACCTTCATCGAGCATCGCTTCGGTAGCGAAGTCACGCGCATGAAGATCGGGATCGCCGCGACTGCGATCGCGCTCGGGCTCGCGATCGGTCTCATCGTCGAGGTGGCCATGCGGCTTCGCGGTCGTCGAGGTTCGGCGCCGCGCACGTTCCTCGAAGCCGTCGTTGGCTGCCTCGCGCTCCACGCCTCGCTCGTCGCCTGGTCGATGGCGCGCAGCCCCCAGCTCTACGCGTCGCGGTGGTACGCCCAAGGAGGGCTCGCCCGCACCGTCCAGGTACTCGTGACCGACGTTCTCGGCGTGTGGGGCGTCGGCTTTCTCACGCTCGCCGCGTTGGTCGCCTACGTCGGGCCGGCTCGGATCGCGCATCTCGTGCGCCAGGCGCCCGCCCTCGTCGCGAAGTATTCGACAAGGGGGGCCGTGGGCTTGCTCCTTCTCGCGTTGGGCGCGCTCGGCGCGACGGCCCTCGAGCGTTCCTCGCCTCACGTCGCGCATGCCGCTCATGCCGCTCATGCCGCTCATGCCGGCGTTTCGTCCGATCCCGCCGACCCCACGTCGACGACGAAGCGCCCCAACGTCATCATTCTCGCCGCGGACTCGCTGCGCGCCGATCGTCTCGAGCCTCGCGTCGCCCCGAATCTCTCGCAGCTTGCCGAGCGCGGCCTCCGGTTCGACCGCGCGTACGTCTCCATTCCGCGCACGTTCCCCTCGTGGGTGACCATCCTCACCGGGCGACACGGCCACCATCACGGCGTGCGATCCATGTTTCCGACATGGGAGGAGCGCGCGAAGGACTTCGATGCCGTCCCGTCGCGTCTCGCACGTGCGGGCTTTGCCACGGGCGTCGTCAGCGACTACGCGGGCGACATCTTCGGTCGCATCGATCTCGGCTTCCAGCGTGTGGACACGCCGTCGTTCGACTTCCGACAGCTGATTCGGCAGCGCGCTCTCGAGCGGGAGACGCCACTTCTGCCCGTTCTCCACTCGCAGCTGGGGCGGTTCGTCTTTCCGGTGATGCGCGAGCTCAACGATGCGGCCGATCCGATGCTCCTCGAGGCCGACGTCGAAAAGGCCATCGACGGGTTGCGTAGCGACGGACCCGACAAGCCGTTCTTCCTCACGGTGTTCTTCTCCACCGCGCACTTCCCGTACGCCGCGCCGGCGCCGTACTACGCGAAGTTCACCGACCCCGCGTACCGAGGCCGCTTCAAGTACCACAAGCCTGTCGGCCTCGGCACCGAGGCGGCGCCGGACGCGCAGGACGTTCGCCAGATCCAAGCCCTCTACGACGGGGCGGTGAACGCCATCGACGATGCCGTCGGTCGCCTGACGAAGGCCCTCGAGAAGCGGGGCCTCTCGGAGAACACGGTCATCATCGTGACCGCCGATCACGGCGAAGTTCTCTTCGACGACGGGCACGGTCAGGGCCATGGCGATCACCTCTTCGGCGACCACGGCACGCACGTTCCGTTGGTCGTCTACGATCCGCGCATCAAGCGTCATGGCCGCGAAGGCGCGGTCGTGCGTGACGTCGACCTCGCCGCGACCATCTACGATCTCACCGGCGTTTCGGCGCCGGCGGATCTCGACGGTCGTTCGCTCGCGCCTGCGCTTCGCGGGGAACGTCTCGAGCCACGCTTTGCCTACGCCGAGACCGAGCTCTGGTTCACCGAGGATGTGCCCGGCCTGCAGCCCGACCAGCGAATTCCGTATCCCGGCATCATGGCCCTCACGGAGCTCGATACGCGTCACAACGCCGAGATCGTCCTCCGTCACGATGTGGCGCCCATCACGCTCATGGCCCGCCACCGCATGATCCGTGACGAGCGCTACAAGCTCGTCTACGTGCCGACGCGTCAGGGGGTAAAATACATCTTGTTCGACACCCAGTCGGACCCGTCGGAAACGCAGGACGTGTCGGCGAAGCTTCCGAACGAAGTCACGAGGCTTCGCACCGAGCTCTGGAAGTGGATGCTCTCCGATCCTCTCATGGATCAGAAGAACGGCTATCTCGTGCCGTCGCCCGCAGCCTTCGCGCGGCTGCATGCCGGGGGGGCACAGTGACGCGATCGCTCCTGCCGATGGGCGCTGCGCTTGCCGCGTGCTTCGCTGCGCTCGGTTTGGCCTGGCGTTCGGGAGGTGGCGCCGAAGGGGCGTTCGTTCCGCCGCGCGCGTCCTCGTCCGTCACGTCTTCCGATGGCACCGTTCCGAAGGAGGCCGAACGCCGAGCGGAGCCTGGGCGCGAAGCCTACGAGGTCGCCCTCCGTCTCGTCGACGCCGCCAAGGACGCGCGTGTGGACGTCCCGAATCCCGGGTTCGTGAAGGGCCTTCTGGCCCTGCACTGGCGGAAGCTCACGCCGCCGTTCGTCGCTCTGCCCGGCGAGACGTCGCGCTGGGTGACGACCCTCGCGCTTCGTACGAGCGCGTCGGAGATCCAGTGGTCGATGCCGCAGGGCCACGGCGGCAAGGCGTGGGCGCCCGACGCGCGCCTCTGGAACATGAACGAGGGGAGCTACGAGCAGCGCGAGTCGTTGGTCGGCGCGGCCCCGTCGTCGTTCACGTTCCACGTCACGGTGCCTCCCGGAGGCAAGCTCACGTTCTCCGAGGGCACGGTCAACGCCACGCGCGACGCCACCGTGTTCATCGTGAAGGTCGTCGACTCGAAGGGCGCGTCGCACGACGTCTACCGCCACCGCCTCCTGCCGCGCGACGCTCGACGTTG
This sequence comes from Labilithrix luteola, assembly GCF_001263205.1. Taxonomy (GTDB): domain Bacteria; phylum Myxococcota_A; class Polyangia; order Polyangiales; family Polyangiaceae; genus Labilithrix; species Labilithrix luteola. The sequence continues at coordinate 10,553,824 of NZ_CP012333.1, read as the reverse complement.
GACCGAGGCGAGCTGCGATCTCTCTACTTTTGCCGGCCAGAACGTCGACCTCGAGCTCCGCACCGAGCCCGACGAGGCGACGCCGGAAGAGCGGAACGAGGCGCGCCATCGTCAACGGCCTGCCGCCGAGAGAGACGCCGGCGCGATCGCTTCGGCCGACGGCCGCGTTCACGATGCCGACGGCGGTGCGGAAGGCCCGAAGCGCGACGAGCTCGATGCTCCTGGTTCGGCCGTGGTCCTGTGGGGCAATCCCACGCTGCTCGCTCGGACCACGCCGCGCGTGCCGTACAACGTGCTCTGGGTCGTCGTCGACGCACTCCGGCCCGACGTCATCGCGAGCTTCCACGACGACGCGGAAGACGCCGCGAAGCAAGCGGCACCGCATCCTCCGCTCGAAGCGCTCTTGCCGAAAATTCCCGGCCTGACGCCGGCGATCGACGAGCTCGCGCAGCGCGGCGTTCGTTTCACCCGCGCCTATTCTGCTGCGTCTTGGACACGCCCCGGAACGGTGGCGATGCTCGCCGGCGCGCGCTCGAGCGAGCTCGGTCTCGACACGCTCGGCTGGACGCTCACGCCTTCGGCGGTGAATGCGTTCTACGGCTCGAATCCGCCGCTGTTGCCGCTCGCGCTGCGCAAGCACGGCGTGACGGTCGAGGCGTTCGTCAACAACTACTTCATGGTCGGCTACACGCCCGTCGGTCTCGACATGGGCTTCGAGCGCATCTCCGACCATCGCTATCGCACGCGCGACACGCTCGAGATCACCGAAGACGCCACGCGCTGGATCCAGAAGAACAAGGACACGCGCTTCTTCTTGTTCGTGAACTACAACTCGCCGCACTCGCCCTACGAGCCGCCGGCGAGCGCTCTCGCGCGCGTGCCTCCGCCGCCTGCCGGGCCCAAAGACGACATGGCGCGCATGTACATGGCCGAGGGAGCGAAAGACGACGAAGCCATCGGCACGCTCGTCAAAACCTTGGCCGACACGGGCCTCACCGACCGCACGATCGTCGTCGTCACCTCCGACCACGGCGAGACCATGTCGAGCGCACACGAAGGCGTCTCGGGCCTCGACAACACGCCCATTCGCTACCATCACACGGTCAGCAACTTCGAGGAGACGACGCACATTCCGATCGTGCTGGTCGCGCCGTCGCTCTTGCCCGCGGGCAAGATCGTCGGCGACCGCGTTCGCAACACCGACCTCGCGCCGACGATTCTCGAGCTTCTGGGGCTCGAGCCTCATCCGCACATGACGGGAACCTCGCTCGTCTCGCTCGCGCGTGGTCAGAAGGAGGCGGCCGAGCGCGTGGTGGTCAGCGAGGGGCGGGGGAGCCGCGCGATTCTCCACGATCGCTACCGCTTCGTGGCCCGCGAGGGCGCGGCACGGACCACACAGATCCGCGACCGCAGCCTCACCATCAACGAAGAGCTCTACGACCTGACCGACGATCCCGGCGAACGCCACGATCTGGCGGCGACACGGCCGGAGGTCGTCGCCGAAATGCGCGCGCGCCTCGAGGCCGCCGTCAAGAACGTGCCGATGGCAGGATCGGAGACGCGTTCGACGAGCGCCGCTGCCGATGCGGGGCCACTGCGATCGAAGGCCGTTCGCCTGAGGTTCGCGGGCGGGGAAACGCCGAGGCGGATCTCCGGCACGCTCGTGGTCGGCGACGCCAAGACGCGGGCGACGTCGATCGAGGTCCAGCCCGTCGATTTGGGGCACGACGCGTTCAAGCGCGATGCGCGCGACGAGCGCCGTTTCGAGCTGGCGTTCACGACGGTTCCTACGGCCGCGGTCGGTATCGACATCGTGGTCGAGCCGCCCGGCGTGCCGATCTCGTGGGACCTCTACTTGGACGACCAGCCCTGGCCCGAGGCCTCGTTCTTCGCCGGCCCCTTCGGTCTGGTCGCACCGGTTCTACGTCGAGGCGTGACGACGGACGAAGCGCGGCTCGCGATCGAGTCTCCCATGGTCCCACCGATCGACCCACACCGTGACGTGGGGCTGTTCGTCGTTCGCGAGGGCACCGATCGAAAGGACCAAGCGTCCGAGGGCGACGAGGGCGCCGAAGAGATGGCACGACTCCTCCGCGAATGGGGCTATGCCCATGGCTCCGGTGGAGGCAAGTAACGTCTCGGCAACGGGCTCGCGCGGCACCACGCTCGGGCCATCTCCGCCATCCCGATCACCACGCAAGCGGCCGTCCGAAAAGTCGCTCGAGCCTGCGATCCCGTCGTAGCGAAACGCGATGGCCTTGGGGTAATGTGCGAGCAGTTTCATGCGTCTCGCTCGTCTGCTCGGTCCCGATCTGAAGCAGGTCCTCAAAGAGGACCCCGATCAGGTGCGTGAGCTGTTCGACGAGATACACCCGGAGGACCTCGCGGACATCGTCGGCGAGCTCGATCCGGACGAGGCCGCGCAGCTCCTCTCCCGGCTCTCCGTCGAGTACGCCGCCCCGATTTTCGAACGCCTCGAAGAAGAGGAGCAGGGCGAAATCGCGCCCCTGATGCCTCCGGAGAGCGTCGCGCAAATCGCGAGCGAGATGGCTCCCGACGACCGCGCCGACTTCTTCAGCGTCCTGCCCGACGAGGTCGGCGACGTCATCCTCCAGAAGCTCGAACGCGTCGACCCCGAGGCCGCCGAAGAGGTCCGCGAAATCGAGAAGTGGCCGGAGACGAGCGCCGGCCACCTCATGACCACCGCGTACGTCCACATCGGGCCGGACGTCACCGTGCGGAGCGCCATCGACGCCGTCCGCGTACACGCCGAAAACCACCACGAGAACGTCTACAACATCTACGCGATCGACTCGAACGATCGCCTCATCGGCATTGCTTCGCTCCGCGACCTGCTGCTGGCCACGCCGCTCCAGCCGCTCCGCGAGATCTTGCGGACGAACATCATCAGCGTCCGCCCCACCGAGGATCAGGAAGAGGTCGCACGCCGGATGGCGAAGTACGACCTCAACGTCATTCCCGTGGTCGACGATCGCGACATGATCCTCGGGGTCATCACCGTCGACGACATCATCGACGTCTTGACCCAGGAGCAAACGGAAGACGTCCAGAAGCTCGGCGCCATCGAGCCGCTCGACGTGCCGTACTTCCGCACGAGCTTCCTCTCGTTCATCAAGAAGCGCGGCGTGTGGCTCTTCGCGCTGTTCTTCGGCGAGTTCTTCACGCAGACGGCGCTTCGTCATTACGACCCCGTCTTCGAGGCCGTGAAGGGCGCTGCCTATTACGTGCCGCTGCTCATCTCGGCCGGTGGAAACTCGGGCTCGCAGTCCTCGACGCTCATCATCCGTGGCCTCGCGGTCGGCGAGATCAAGCTGCGCGATTGGTGGCGCATTCTCATCCGCGAGACCTTCATGGGCCTCGTGCTCGGCATCGGCCTCGCGGTCGTCGGCTTCGGCCGCGTGCTCATGTACCCCGAGCAGCATACGAACTTCGCGTTCACCGTCGCCTTCACGCTCGTCGGCATCGTCATGACCGGCTGCACCGTCGGCGCGATGATGCCGCTCGTCCTGAAAAAGATCGGTCTCGACCCCGCCACGAGCTCGACGCCCTTCATCGCGAGCCTCGTCGACGTGCTCGGCATCGTCATCTTCGTGCACATCGCGAAGATCATCATGGCGAACGTCATCGCCGCCGCCGGCGTCAACTGAGGGGCGGCATGCGGCGCACGCAACGAGGCGCATTCGCGATCGTCGTGCTCGCGGCGCTCGCGTCGTTCGGGTGCCCGAAGAAGCACAAGCCGCCCTTCATGAGCCGCCTCTGGCTCGGCCCGACGAACGGATGCAGCCTGCTCAAGGAAGGCGCGCTCGCGTGCTGGGGCGACAACGTAGGCGGACAGCTCGCCGACGGCACGACCAACGCACGTCCGACGCCCGCGAAGGTTTCGATCGACAAGCCCGACGAGCTCGCGTTGGGAACGCGGCACGCATGCGGACTGTTCGCGGGCGGCGAGGCTCGGTGCTGGGGGCAGGGAAGACCGGGTGGGCCGAGTCCGGTGCTCGTGTCGAGCGCGCCGCTTTCTGCTTCGGCAATCGTCGCGCATGGCGATCGAACGTGCGCGATCGCGTCGTCCTCGCGCGAGCTCCGCTGCTGGGGCTCCCTCGCGGACGCGCCGTTCGTCCCGGCCATGGTTCGCGGCGTCCAGGTCAGTGCGGTCGCGCTCACGGATTACACCGTCTGTGCAGCCGTGGAGCAGCCGCGCGAGGTGCGCTGCTTCGGGTTCGGTGAGTCGAGCCCGTCGACGAAGACGATCCTTTCGGGGATTGAGGTCGCCAGCTTGGCTGGTGGCGGAAGTCACTTCTGCGCGCTCCTCCGCGACGGCTCGGTGAGGTGCTGGGGCAGAAACGAGTCGGGACAGCTCGGAGACGGAACGTCGACCGACTCCTCCGAACCGGTGCTCGTTCACGGGGTCGAAAACGTGGCTACCGTCGCAGCCGGCAATCGCCACACGTGCGCGCGTCTCAAGACGAACGTCGTCGCATGCTGGGGCGACAATCGCTTCCACCAGCTCAGTGATGGGACGACTGCGTCGCGCGCGCATCCCGGCATGATCCCTGGGCTCAACTCGGTGCTCGAGCTCGCATCCGCGGGCGATGCGTCGTGCGCGCGGCTCGCCGACGGCGGCATTCGCTGCTGGGGGAAGAACGATCTCGGACAGCTGGGCGACGGCACGCTCCGCGACCACGACGTGCCGATGCCCATCAAGTGGTGACGCCGCGCGACGCGAACGTCGGATCGCTCGCGGGGTGGTCAAAACACCGGCCACCTTAGGGCCGAGCTCGCACTCCACACGTCTCGCGCAAGAAGTGCCGGGGCGTCGTTCTTTGCAACATGTCGCCCGTGGGACAGCGAAGCCCGCTCGACGATGTCTGCGGTCGCCTCGTCGGTTTTACCGCAACCCGTCGTTGCGTTTGAGCATCCGGAAGACGACAACAAGGCAACGCTTCGCCGTGCGGAGTTCCGCGCGGCATGAAGGGGTTCGTCGTATGCAACGTCCTTCCGCCATCAAGCCCGCTACTGGTCGTCTCGGAATCCTTCTGCCCGGAATGGGTGCAGTTGCGACGACGACGATCGCGGGTGTTTTTCTCGCACGTCGCGGGCTCGGTAAGCCCGTTGGCTCCCTCACGCAGCTGGGCACGATTCGTCTCGGCAAGCGCACCGAGGGCCGTAACCCGAAGATCAACGAGCTTGTTCCTCTCGCTAACCTCGAAGACATCGAGTTTGGCGGCTGGGACGTCTTCCCGGATAACGCCCTCGAGGCGGCCCGCCGCGCGCGCGTCCTCGAGACCGAGCACCTGGATGCCGTCGCCGACGAGCTCAAGGCCGTCGCCCCCATGAAGGCGGCCTTTTACCCCGAGTACGTGAAGCGTCTCTCGGGCACCCACGTCAAAGAAGCGCCCTCGAAGTACGAGATGGTCGAGCAGCTCCGCGCCGACATCCGCCGCTTCAAACAAGAGCGCAACGTCGATCGCGTCGTCGCCGTTTGGTGCGGTTCGACCGAGACCTTCCTCCAGCAAACGCCGGTCCACCAGACCATCGCGAGCTTCGAAGAAGGCCTGCGCAAGAGCGATCCGAACATCAACAACACGCTCCTCTACGTTTGGGCGTGCCTCAAGGAAGGCGTTCCGTTCGCCAACGGTGCGCCGAACCTCGGCGTGGACATCCCCGCGGTCCACGAGCTCGCACGCGAGACCAACACGCCGATCGCCGGACGTGACTTCAAGACGGGTCAGACCCTCATGAAGACGGTCATCGCGCCGGGCCTCAAGGCGCGGCTCCTCGGTCTGAACGGCTGGTACTCGACGAACATCCTCGGCAACCGTGACGGCGAGGTGCTCGACGATCCCGCGAACTTCAAGACGAAGGAGAACTCGAAGCTCGGCGTCCTCGACTCGATCCTCGAGCCGGCGAAGCATCCGGGCCTCTACGACGACTACTTCCACAAGGTCCGCATCGACTACTACCCGCCGCGCGGTGACGCGAAGGAGGGCTGGGACAACATCGACCTCTTCGGTTGGATGGGGTACCCGATGCAGATCAAGATCGACTTCCTCTGCCGGGACTCGATCCTCGCCGCTCCGATCGTGCTCGACCTTGCCCTCTTCATGGACCTTGCCAAGCGCGCAGGGTTCCGCGGAATCCAGGAGTGGCTGGGCTTCTACTTCAAGGCGCCCATGGCGGCCGAAGGTTTGCAGGTCGAGCATGACCTGTTCGTGCAGCAATCGAAGCTCAAGAACACTCTGAGATGGATGGTGGGCGAAGAGCTCATCACTCACCTCGGCAACGAGTACTACGACTGACGGAGACGTTGGGCCGTGGGCACTGACATAGACACCGCAGCGTCCGTCGGATTGTGCGCCGCTCTCGCGGTCGTGCTAGCGGCGTTTGCCGCCGTCTCCATCGTGTCGGGACCTCGTTCGTTCGAGAGGCTCGACCGTGAGGCACCGCTACCGCTCGTCGGCAAGGCCCCGATGGAGGCCGTTTACGCCGCGCTAGGCCCCGTCGCGAGGTTCCTCGTCGCTCTTCGTGTGTCCGCCAATGCGGTCACGATCGCGTCGTTTGGCCTCGCGGTGGTTGCGGCCGTGCTCTTCGCCTTCGGACACTTCGGCTTGGGCGCTGTCGTCGCATCGACGGCGGCGCTCGCCGATGCGCTCGATGGGCTCATCGCGCGCCAAACCCGTACCGCAAGCAAGTACGGGCAGGTGCTCGACACCACGATCGACCGTTACGTCGAAGCTCTCTTCATCGGTGGCATCGCCATCTACGTTCGGCACGACCTGCTCCTTCTCCTCCTCGCCCTCGGCGCGCTCGTGGGCGGCTTCATGGTGAGCTACGCGTCGTCCGTTCTTCGAGAGCTCGCCGTGCCGGACCCGAAGGCGCCGATGCGCCGGGCCGAGCGTCTCTCTTGCCTCCTCGTCTCTGCGACGCTCGTTCCGTTCGTCGCTTCGGCTGGCCACGCGCTGCCGATGCGCCTTCAGCTCGGACCCATCATCCTCGCCCTCGCGACGATCGCCGTCGTGGGCAACGTGTCGGCTCTCCGCCGACTGCTTCGTGGAGCTCGCGTTGCGGCCGCGGCGAATCCCGTGGTTCCCGTTCCGCCGCCGCCGGCTCCCGCGCCTGTCCGTTCCACGCCGTCCCTCAAAGGGCCCGCTTCGGCACCGGCCAGCAAGCGCCTGCGCCACCCCTGAGAAAGCACCATGGGGCAATCGAACGCGCGCCTCACGGATCTCCGCCTCCTCGGTCGTCATCAGATCGCGGCGGGAATCGCGACCGCGTGTGACTTTGGCCTCATGGTCGGGCTCGTCGAGCTCGTCCACGCCCCCCCGCCGCTCGCGACCTTGGTCTCGGCGGCGTTCGGGGGCGTCGTCAATTTCACCATCGCGAGGACATGGGCGTTCAAGGAGCGCCACGTCGGCACCGTTCCTTCGCAGGCACTCCGGTATACGGCCGTCTCTCTCGGAGGAGCGCTCTTGAACGCGATGCTCCTCCAGGCCGTTTTGTTCTTCGGAGGCCGCGGATACCTACTCGCGCGCGCGATCATCTCCGTCATGGTGAGCGTCGCGTACACGTATCCGATGCACGCGCGCGTCGTGTTCCGCCTGGTGGGAACCGGGGCGCTCGGCCCGACCGAGTTCGCCATGGAAACGGAGCCGGAGAGGGGGCCAGAGCTTGGCCTTGCGGAAGCAACGCCGGCCCTCGCGGCCAGCGTCATCGTCGAACGGAGGAAGGTGCGATGAGCGCTCTGGGGGGAGCGGCGAGGAAGTTCCGAGCTCACGTTCGGAGCCTCTGGCCGCGATCGGTGTTGGCACCCGTCGCGCCGTTCGTGCTGTTTGCCCTGTACCAGGGATTCCGATCCGAGCTGCGCGTCGAGCACGTGCTCATGATCGTCGTCGCGGCGGTTCTCGCGTACACCGGGCCGCGCACGAAGGAGCTCCTCCTCGGCCTCTATCCACTTGCGCTCGTGGCAGTCTTCTACGACGCGATGCGGCCGATCCAGAAGGTGGGGCTCACGCCGGAGCGGGTGCACCTCTGTGATCTGAGGAATCTCGAGCTCGGGCTGTTCGGCATGAACGTGGGCGGTCAGCGAATGACGCCGCACGACTGGTTCTATCTCCACCACACGCCGGCGCTCGACGTCTTTTCCTCGATCCCGTACGCGACCTTTCTCGCGGCGTGCGTGGCTTGCTGCATCTACCTCTACATCCACGACCGCCAGGCGATGCGCCGCTTTTCGTGGGGCTTCCTCGTGCTGAACGTGCTGGCGTTCCTCACGTACCATCTGGTGCCAGCGGGGCCGCCCTGGTACTTCCACGCCCACGGTTGCACGGTGGATCTCGCAACACGCGCCACGGAAGGTCCCGCGCTCGAGCGCGTCGATTTGATGCTTGAGCACCGCCTCGGCATCACGTTTTTCCATGGGATGTACGCGCGTGCGAGCAGCGTCTTCGGCGCGCTCCCATCGTTGCACTGTGCCTATCCCATCCTCATCCTCGTCGAAGGCTGGCGCTCGTTCGGCTGGAAGCTTCGCTTCGTCGCGATGGGCTTCGCGTGCTGGATGATCTTTTCGGCGGTCTACCTCGATCACCACTGGATCATCGATGCCTTGCTCGGTGGCTTCTACGCGGTCATCACCACCGTCGTGCTCGGCTCGATCGGAAAGCTCAAGAGTGACGTCCCTGCGCCGGCTCCCGTGACGACGGACATCGCCGACATGCTCGAGCCAGCCGGCGGTGCGCCCGTGTCCGGAGGCGGCGAATGAAGCTGTCCCATCGCATCGCCTATGCGATCGCGCTCTGGTTCGGATGTGGCCTGTCGCCGGTGGGACCGGGCACGGTCGGTTCGCTCGGCGCGCTTCCGCTCTATTTCGCCGTTCGGAGCAAGGGCCCCCTGGCGGTGCTCGCCGTCACGGCGGTCGTCTTCGTCGTCGGCACGTGGGCCTCGGGCGTCGTGGCCGAAACGAAGAAGACCAAGGATCCGCAGATCGTCGTGGTCGACGAAGTCGTCGGCGTCCTCATCGCGCTCGCCGCTGCGCCAATGACGACGGCCGGGGTCGTGGCGGGGTTCGTGCTCTTCCGTCTGTTCGACATGACGAAGCCGTTCCCTGCGCGCCGCGCCGAAAAGCTGCCGGGAGGTCTCGGTATCGTGATGGACGACGTGGTCGCCGGCATCCAGGCGGCCCTCGTGATCTTCGTCCTGCGCTACGCGGGGGTGCTCCGTTGAGCTTCGGAAGGCGCGGGACCTCGCTTCCAGAGGGCCCGTCGCCGAGGACCCGAGCGTGGGTCGCCTTCCTCCTGCGGCACGGCGCAATCATCTGGGCGATCGCCATCGCGCTCGGCGTGTTCGGCACGTGGCGTACGGTTCTCGTCTACGCTCACTTGCGGAGCGACCTCGAGCTGCTCCTGCCGCGCCAGACGCCGAGTGTCATCGCGCTCGACGAGCTCCGCGAGCGCGTCTCTGGTCTGCAGTACCTCAGCGTCATCGTCGACACCGGTAAGCCGGAGAACATGCCGGCCGCCGAACGCATGCTCGACGACCTCGCCGCGCGCGTTCGCACGTATCCGCCCGATCTCGTCCGTGCCGTCCGTGTCGGCGACGCCGAGGAGCGCGCCTTTCTCGAGAAGCATGCTGCGCTCTATCTCGAGGAGAGCGACCTGCAGGCGATCCTCGATCGCGTGCAGGCCCGTCGTGACTGGGAGGTCTCCAAGGAAACGGGCACCAGCCTCGATGACGATCCGAACGCCGCTCCGCCCCTGGACTTCTCGGACATCGAGAAGAAGTACGACGAGCGGACGCGCGGCAAGGGCAAGACGGAGAACGGCCGCTTCGAGAACGCCGAGATGCACACGGCGCTCATGCTGGTCGAGGCCACCTCGTACTCGTCTGCGCAGGGCAAGAGCGCCGAGCTCTTCAAGCGGGTGAAGCACGATCTCGCCGAGCTCGGAGGGCCCGACAAATACGCCCCCGGCATGCGCGTCGGTTACGCGGGCGACGTGGCGATCACGGTCGAAGAGACATCCGCGCTCGTGTCGGACCTCTCCTTGTCCGCGGTGCTCGTGCTCGTCTTCGTGTTCGGGTCGCTCCTCTACTACTTCCGGTGGTGGCGGGCGGTCGTCATCATTCTTCCGCCGCTCGGCCTCGCCACCGTGCTCGCGTTCGGCATCGCGTCGCTGCCGCCGTTCAACGTCACCGAGCTGAATTCCAACACGGCGTTCCTCGGTTCGATCATCGTCGGCAACGGCATCAACGTGGGCATCATGCTCATGTCCCGCTACGTCGAGGAGCGGCGCAGGGGCATGCCGGTCGAGCCGGCGCTCGTTCTCGCAGTGTGGGGCACGCGACCCGGAACGCTGACCGCGGCGCTGGCCGCGAGCGCTTCGTACGGCTCGCTCATCCTTACGCAGTTCCGCGGCTTCCGGCAGTTCGGGTACATCGGCGGACTCGGGATGATCCTTGCCTGGGTCTGCGCGTTCGTCTTGATGCCGCCGCTCACACGCTGGGTCGACCGCGGCACCGTCGATCCGCGTCCTCTCTCCCGCGACAGCTTCAGCGTCCACGTCGCGCGCCTCATCAAGGCTCGCCCGCGCGCGATCGTGCTGATTTGCGCGGCCGTCACCGCCGTGGCCGTCGCCACGATCGGCCGCCTCGACGACTCGCAGCTCGAGCGCGACTTCGCGCAGCTTCGCCGTCGCGACACCTGGACGGTGGGGGAAGGGTACTGGGGCCGCAGGATGGACACGCTGCTCGGCACGTACCTCACGCCGATGGCGCTGCTCGGCGACGATGGCGACCAGACCCGTAAGAACGCTGCCTCGATCCGTGCCGACCGGGACGACGGCCGCTTCGGCGACATGGTCAACTCCGTGCGGACCATCGATGACGTCCTGCCTCAACACCAGCCCGAAAAGCTCGCGCTCCTCGAGCAGATCAAAGACACGATGACGCCGCGGATCCGCGCGTCGCTGCCCGAGGACAAGAAGACGACGATCGAGCGGCTGCTCGACGAGAGCGAAGACCACCCCATCGCCGTCGAAGATCTCCCGCCCACGTTCACGACAGGGCTTCGCGAGAGGGACGGCCACTATGACCGCATCGTCCTCGTCTATCCCACCCCCTCGAAGGAGCTCTGGGAGGGACCGGCGCTCGCGTCGTTCGTCGGACACCTCCGCCAGATCGCCGCGGAAAACGCGCCTCCGGGCATGCGACCGGCGCGCGTGGCCGGATCGCTCTCGCTCTCGACGGACATCATCGCCTGCATTCGTCGCGACGGGCCGAAGGCCAGCTTCATCGCGCTCGCGGGCGTGATGGCCATCGTGCTCTTGCTCTTCCGCTTCACGGTCGCCACCGCGCGCGTCATCGTTTCGCTGCTCGTCGGTGTGACCTGGCTGCTCGGCCTGGTGGTCGGCTTCCACATCAAGATCAATTTCATCAACTTCATCGCGTTCCCGATCACCTTCGGCATCGGCGTCGAATACGCGGTCAACGTGATGACGCGCTTCATCCAGGACGGCGGTCGCGACACGAGTCAGGCCGTTCGCGCGACAGGGGGGGCGGTGGCGCTGTGCTCGGCCACGACCATCATTGGCTACTCGTCGCTGCTCGTCGCCGAGAACCGCGCCCTCTTCATGTTCGGCCTGGTTGCCGTCCTCGGCGAGATCACATGCCTGACCACCGCGGTCATCGCCCTGCCGGCATGGCTCGAGAGTCATGCCCTGCGGGACGTCGAGGAGCGCCGTCGCGACCTCCCGGCCTTGCGCGAAGACGAGCCTCGACCCAGCAGCCGGTAATCGGTCGAGCTACGCCCCTCGCGAAGGCCAGCTATATCGATACGCCCACACGGTCGAGGTCACGAAACCAGCGGAATGCGGCGCGGGCGTAGGCCTCCGCGGAGGAGTGTTGTCCCGAGGGCGGAGCACGGCTAAGTAGCCGCCCAGAATGGCATCCCGTGGCGATTCCCCTCCGCCTTCGCAGTCCAAGATCTCGTACCGAGAGGCAGGGGTCGACATCGACGCTGGCGACGAGCTCGTCGAGCGCATCAAGCCCTTCGCCAAGAAGACGCGCATCCCCGAGGTCCTCGCGGACGTCGGCGGTTTTGCCGGCCTTTGTGCGGTTCCCTCGGGCATCGACGACCCGGTCCTCGTCAGCGGTACCGACGGCGTCGGGACCAAGCTCAAGGTTGCCTTCCTGACGGGCATCCACGACACGATCGGCTTCGACCTCGTCGGCATGTGCGTCAACGATATCGTGACGACAGGTGCGCGGCCGCTCTTCTTCCTCGACTACTACGGCACGGGAAAGCTCGAGCTTTCCGTCGGTGAGAACGTCATCAAGGGCATCGCCGAAGCCTGCGCCGAGTCCGGCTGCGCGCTCCTCGGCGGTGAAACGGCCGAGCTCCCCGGCATGTACGCCGCGGGCGAGTACGACCTCGCCGGCTTCGCGGTGGGCGTGGTCTCACGCAAGAAGATCGTCGACGGCAAGCGCGTCGCCGAGGGCGACAAGGTCATCGGCCTGCCTTCGAGCGGCCTTCACTCGAACGGCTACTCGCTCGCGCGCCGCGTGGTGCTCGAGGCGATGAACCTCGAGCTCTCGGCCAAGCCTGAGAAACTCGGCGGCAAGACGGTCGCCGAGGCGCTCATGGCGCCGACGCGCCTCTACGCGAAGCACGTCCAGGCGGTGCTCGCGACGGGCGCCGACGTCCACGCGATGAGCCACATCACGGGCGGCGGCCTTCCCGGCAACCTCCCGCGCGTTCTCCCTGATGGCCTCGGCGTTCGTCTCGGCAAGCCCTGGGCGCGCCCGGGCATCCTCGAGCTCATCGCCGAGCGCGTGGAGGAGAACGAGCTTCGCCGCGTGTTCAACCTGGGCGTGGGCTTCGTGTTCGTCGTCGCCAAGGAAGACGAAGCGAAGACGCTCGAGGCCCTCTCGGCGCTCGGTGAAGCGCCGATCGATCTGGGCGAAATCGTCCGCGTCCCCGAAGACACGGACTTCGAGGCGCGGGTGATCTTCCCATGAGCGCCTCGGGGCCGGCAGGCGAACCGCTCGTTCTCGGCGTGCTCGTCTCCGGTTCGGGGACGAACCTCCAGGCCGTCATCGATGCGGTGAAGGCGGGCTCGCTGAACGCGAAGATCGCCGTCGTCGTCTCGAACATCGCCACGGCCAAGGGGCTCGATCGCGCCGCTGCCGCGGGCATTCCGACCGTGGTGCTCGACCACAAGGCGTACGCGAATCGCGCGGCGTTCGACGCCGCCGTCGTGGAAGTTCTCCGCGAGCGGGGCGTCTCGTGCGTGGTGCTCGCGGGCTTCATGCGCATCGTCACGAGCACGCTGCTCGACGCGTTCCCCCATCGTGTGGTGAACATCCACCCGTCGCTCTTGCCGGCATTTCCCGGCGTGGACGCGCAAGCGCAGGCCTTCGCCTACGGCGTGCGCGTCACGGGCTGTACGGTGCATCTCGTCGACAGCGGCACCGACACCGGCCCGATCCTCGCGCAGGCGACGGTGCCCGTCCTCGAGGGCGATGACGTGGCCGCACTCCGCGCCCGCATCCTGCAGAAGGAGCACGAGCTGCTTCCGGCCGTCCTGCAGTGGATCGCCGAGGGCCGCCTCGAAGTGGTGAGCGGCGAGGCCGGAACGCGTCCGCGCGTCCGGATTCTGCCCGCCTCATGAACTCCACCTCGAAGCACTACGACGTCGTCGTGCTCGGGCAGGGCTCGGCGCACTCGCGACCGCGGCTCTTCTCGCGCGCCGTTCGTGGCGCGTTCTGGTTCTCGGCCACGGCTTTCGCAAGCCGACGTACGGCTACGACGGGTTCGTCCTGTCGCGCCGCCCGTTCACGTTCCTCTCGGCGTCTTCGCCCGCGTGGGGACGCATCCTCGTCGAGCTCGCCCAGTCGCAGACGTTCCGCCGCCGTCTCTCGTCGCTGGACCCGATGCTGCAGATCCTCGCGCCCGATTCGAGGCTCGATCTGCCGCCCGACACGACGCTCTTCTCACGCGAGATCGACCGCGAGTTCCCGGCCGTTCGTCGCGTGGTAGACGATCTTTACGCCGAGCTCGCCCGCACGAACGCGGCGGCCGACGCGGCCTTCGAACGTGACGCCGTCTGGCCTCCCGGAGGCTTCTGGGAGCGGCGCGAGACGGCGCGCGTGGTTTCGACGCTTCCGTACCTCGACGGTCAAGGTGACTTCCTCGCCGAGTTCCCGCGCGACCACGCGTTTCGCGACATCGTCACCGTGCCCGCCAGGTTCGCGTGCGACCTGGCCGAGGGCGCACCGCCGTTTGCGCTCGCTCGACTCCACGGGGCGTGGACCCGCGGCGTGAGCAGCCTGTCAGGTGGCGAAGACGAGCTCGTCGAGTTTTTGCTCGAACGCGTCCGCGCACACGGTGGTGATACGCGTCTCGGCGATCGCGCTTCGGCGCTCGTGCACAAGGGCGGCAAGGTGAGGGGCGTGCACGTCGACGGCGACGAGATGCCGGTCGGCGTGACCTTCGTGGTCTCCGACATGCCGAGCGCGCCGCTGCTCGACCTCGCGCGGAACTTCGCGCCTTCGCGTGCCGAGGGTGTACCGCTCGACGTGCTGGAGAATCGCTTCGTCGTGTCGATCGTCGCGCGGCCGGAAGGTATTCCGAAGCCGCTGGCGACCGAATCGTTCTTGCTCGCCAAGGACGGCTCCATCGTCCACCTCCAGAAGGCATCCGGAGCAACGCCGGGAACCGTGCTCCTCGTCGCCGAGACGCTGCTCGCGGAGGGCAGCGTTCTCGATCATGCGCGCGAGTCGGTGCTTGGGACGGTGCTCGAATACCTCCCGTTCCTCGAGCGCCACATCGTGATGTGCGATTCGCCGCACGACGGGCGTCCGCTTTGGGATTTCCGCTCGACGAATTCGTCCGATCCTTCGGTGGGCAAGCCCGCATGGGGCCTTCGCGCGCGTCTGATCGACCGCGCTCGTCTTCGCGCCTTCGGCGGCTCGCTCGAGGCCGAGGCGATGGTTCCGCGCTTCCGCGCGAGCGCTCCGGAGCTGCACGGCCTCGCTGCCGAGCCGATTCGTACGGCGCTCGGCAACGTCTTCGTCACGGGGCGCAGCACGCTTCCCGCGCTCGGGCAGGAGGGAGAGCTCCTGGCCGCCTGGGGCGTCGCTCGTGTGATTACGCGCACCGATCGTCGAAAAGAGAAGATGCTTCGAGAGATGTGGAGCAAAGTGGAGCTCTCGTGAAGACGCTCCGCTCCGCCTCGTTCATCACGCTCGCCGGGCTCGCTGGCCTCCTGCTCGTGGGGTGCGATGGCGGCGAGCGAAGAGAGGCGGAGGCGGTAACCCAGGTCGTCGAGCGCTTCCGGCGAGCGGACAATCGTGAGAAGCCGGCGGCCGTCGAGGCTCTCCGTGCCGCCAAGTGCTCGACGCCCGACGTGTGTCACGCGCGCGACATTTGCCTGGCCTCCGCCGAGCCGACCTCCAAGGCGCTCCGGTTGTCGTCGGAGGTGGAACAGGGCCTCTCGGCGGTCGAGCGTGATGCGATGCCGCGCGATTCCGCCGAAGCGAAGGCGCTCCCTGGCAAGCTGGATGAGGCCGAATCCCTCCTGAAAGAGGGCGAAAAGGCCATGCCGGCGTGCGCCGACGCCATGATGGATTTGAAGCGCAAATACCGACTCTGAACCACACGCACTTCGTCTTCTTCGCCCGACCGAACTGTCGGTCGTGAGCGCGGCCGTAGCGCCTGATACGCTCCGAGGGATTCGGGGCGGGAGGAGAACAGGTCGATGCGCTCGTTCCACTTGCTTGGTCACTGGTCGCTTGCAGCTCTCGCGGCGGTGGTGGTGCTTGGCGGCCTTTCCGCGGTTGCCTGCGGTGATTCCGACGACGAGAACGGTGGCGGCGGCGGCAGTGGCAGCCCGGACGGAACACAGAACGGGCCTGGCGGAAGCAGCGGTGGGCCGGGCGGTGGCGCCGGGGATGCGCCGGCATCGTCCTGCGATGCATTCGGTCGTTATGGCGCGCCAACGGTCACGTACACGATTCCCGTCCCGCAGAACGGGCACATCTCGTATCCCGACATCCAGGCGAGTCTGAAAGACGTCGACTGGTCGAAGATCGATCGTCTCTACATTCCCGCGGGTAAATACAAGTCCTTCCAAATTGGCAATCTGCCCGAGCGCGACGCCGCACACCCGCTCGTCATCACGAACATCGGCGGCCAGGTGCAGGTCGGCCCGAACGATCCGTGGGCGGGCTTCATCTGGTCGATCAATGGCGGGTCGAACTGGATTCTTACGGGGCGCTACGACCCAGACTCGAAGACTGGAGACGTCTCCGCCCCGGGGCACCGTTGCGGCGATTATCCGAATTCACGCGGCAAGTACGGCTTCTTCAGTGACGACGCGCTCGACGCCACAGGATCGTACGTGCACATGGGCCTTGCCGTCGCCGAGGCGACGTCGTTCGAAATCGAGTTCCTCGAGATCGCGCGCTCGGGATTCGCGGGATTGCGTCTCTTGAATTCGCGCGCGGCGGGTGAACCGGAGCACCCGATGGAGAACGTTCGAATTCACGACAATTACATCCACGATACCGGCGGCGAGGGAACGTACTTCGGATGGACGGGCAATCCGCCGTCGAACAAGTTTCCGAAGCTCCAGATCTACAACAATCGATTCGTCCGCACGGGTAACGAGGCGCTGCAGATCCAGGAGGTCGGCGACGGGTCCGAAATCCACCACAACATGATCGGCTTCGCGTCCCTGCACTGGCGCGACAATGGACTCGGTGCCAATCAGGACAACAATTCGCAAATCCACGTTCGTGAGGGAACGATTGCGGTCCACCATAACGTCTTCATGGGCGGCGCCGCGATGCTCCTCAGCTTCTTCAGTGCGCCGGAAGACGGCGACGGCGACCGTCACGTCACGTTCAGCGAGAACTACTTCTCGGACACGCTGTCCGGAGGTGGATATCTCAACATTCAGGGGAGCGCCTCGTCGTCGTTCACGTTCGACAAGAACTCGTTCACGGGACTCACGTTCGGCTATTCGAAGTTGAATCCGAAGGCGAAGGCGCCGGAGATGCTCTTTGGCCGTAGCGACAACGTGCAGTCGAGCATCGCCTTCACGAACAATACCTGGGACGGCACCATGAAGCTGTTCCCCGGAATCGACCTGAACGGAACGGCGGGCATCGCGACGGCAAGTGGCAACACGAACGGACAGGTGACGCCGATCACCTTCGTAAGCGGTGAGAACTGGGATTCCGATCCCACGCGTCATCTCGAATTCTGGGCGCCCGTGGCGAAGCTCGCGCCGGGCACTCCCGAGATCACGTATCAGCCCGGCGACCGCGTCGTCGACGCCATCGGCGACATCTACGAGTGCACCGTGGCGAGCAAGAACGAGAAGCCTGCCGAGCATCCGAGTTCGTGGAAGAAACTCCCCACGCCCGTGGACGACTACCGCGTGACCGTCTCGAGCCCCTACAAGGGCTACGGCGTCTACTGACCCCCATGCGCGTCCGCGAACGGCGTCGCTCGCTGGCTTCCGTGCGACGGCGGTGCGACGCCTCGAACGATTGCTGCGGCGACGACTTGCACGGAAGTGAACTTCGGGGCCCCAAAAGAATGGTGGGCGAGGGCCCCGAATCCGCGACCCTTCGTGCTCAGTCTTTGAACGGGTTTGGGTCGGATGAATCCAGATCGATCGTTCCGGCCTCACCCGACGAGTTCGCATCCGTCTTGTCGTTTGTATCACCGCGTGCGTCCGATGCGGAGTCGTCGGACCCGCCCGCGGGCGTTCCCGAAGCCGTGTCGTCCGGGGTCGATGGCGTGTCGTCCGAAGCGCAGGCGCTCATCGAATGGACGAGGACGAATATCAGTGAGGAGCAAATTGCGATTTTGACCATTGGGGGATCTGGTTGTTTCCAGACGATTCACCCGCCCCGTCCGCTAGCCGGATGAATCTCGGGATGTCCTGACCACATGACCCTCGAAGCCCCGGACGCCTTCAGCCTCCTCGTCGAGCGCTTCTCGCCGAGATAGCTTCGTGCATCGCCTCAGGCGAACCGGCGCGTCGACCTGATCTGCTCAATCACACTGTGACGTTGGGGCGCTCTCATCCGAGGGGGCCGTGAAGGTGCAGCGTTTGGAGCAACAGCCGAGATTTCCGGTCTCCGGGCACGGCTCCCCGCGTTTCGTGCAGCTCGGCGTGTTGGCATCCGCCCCGCGTCCTCTGCCTGCGCGTCACCTCGTCGAGCGTCGTCCGTCGAAGAGGCATCGGCGGGACTGGGAGGCGGGCGCGTTGGAATCGCCGCAACCGCATTGGCCGATCACGAAACCAATGAGGGCGACGACGCCCTGAACTCTGGTGTTCGCTATCAACATGGTGGAAGGTCCGAGCAAGAAGGCGACTCGTGCCCCTGCTCGTCAAAGGTGCAGATGCACGTGTTGCAATTGTCGATCGGGCATCGCTCCCACTCTTTGCAAGTGATGATTCGTCCGTCGCGGTGCTTCCAGCTGCAGGTACGTTCGCTGGCATCCGGCGCGGCATCCGACGGTCGCCCCGAGCTGTCCGCTTCGCGCTCTGGTGGGTTGCTGCCAAGAGAAGAGCCTGCGTTGGTCGTGTCTACGTCACAGGCAGAAATCGCACTGATGGTGGTCATTGCGAGCACCCAGAACTCGGTTCGCAACGACATCATCTCTCCTCGGCACATTCCCCAGGGCAATGCCCGCTGAACAGGTCGATTGATCACTCGCGATTCATTTTTTGCGCAGAGCTTCTACGGCGGAGCAAAGTGCGGACGGGTGTCGCGCCGCATCTCGCCAACGATTGAAGCGCGCTCCGCCTCTCGTGCGCATGCGGGTAGGCGACGATCGCGCCGATGGGCACGCGTCGAAGCCGAGCGATGGCCGGCAGTGCCGGCGATGGTCAAGACCGTGCCTTCGGGTCGATTTAGCGCGCGAGGGTCATTTCCACAGACGCCCGACACCGGTGCAATTCCGTAGGTGGCGGTCGCGTGGTAGATGTTTGCGTGAGAGGCGTTCATGGATTGCTGCGAATGCAGGCGGCACAGCGCAACTCAGCGAAATCCCGTCGCGCGGAGTGAATCGTCGAACGGGCTTCGCGACAGACTTGCGCGAAGGATCGTGCTGGTGATCGTCGCGGGCGCGGCGGTCGTTGCGCTCGGGTGTGGGGGGACCGTCTCGGAGGAAGAATCCCCGGCGCCGCTCGTCGAGGTGCACGGGACGGTTACGCTCAAGGACGGCGACTGCATGCCCGGCGTTCCACCGCCGCCGTGTAGCAAGCATCCGATCTCGGCGAGGGTCGATGTTTACGAGCCCGTTGTCAGCCTAACTCGGTCGGAGAGCATTCGCGATGGCGCGCCCGCGGTCGCCTCCTTTCGAACGGTGAGTAGCGACGCGCAAGGGCGCTTTTCGGTGATGCTGCCGGCCGGGCGTTACACGATTCTTGCGACCTACGAGCAATGGCGATTTCCTCGTCCGGCGAGCCCCGACGGCGAGTGGGCGCCCGTCAGCGTGGAGCCCAATGCGCCAGCGGAGCTCGACCTTTTGCTCGATTTGAGCTCCGACTAGGGACACCGTCAGAACCAGACCTTCGTCAGACCGAAGCTTTGGCGGAAGGCGAAGCGCGGGCCTAGCGAGGTCGTCTCGGTGAGCGAGTCGTGCTGTGCGTAGAGCTGGCTTACGAAGGCGCTCTCGGCGAGCAGCGAGAAGCCCGCGCCGAGGTCGAGGCGCAAGCCGAGCAAGAGGGCGAGCGAGCCGGTCGGCGTCGTTCGTGACGGCGCCTCGCCGGTGGTCTCGAAGGTTTGGCGGAACACACCACCGCCGAGCGCGGCGCCGATGTCGAACGTCACGAGGGGGATGTCCCACGAGTGCGTCAGGCGAACCTCGCCTTCGAGCGAGTTCGTGCTTGCACGGAGCGTGTCGTTCCGGAAGGTCGCGTGGCAGCCGTGGATGCGGGCCGACAGGCTGATGTCGGGCAGGTGCAGCGCCCAGCCGGCGAAGAAGCCCTGGCAGAGTGAGCTCGCGTTCGAAAACGGTGTGCGGAAGAAGTAACCGGCCTCGGGGCCGTGGCCGAGGCGCACGTCGTCGGCGCCTTTCCGGACGAGGCGGGCATACGCGATACGCTGCAGGCGGTCGTCGCGCACGTCCATCGTCACGCCGGCGGGCACGTCGATCTCACCCTCGAGCAGAGCGTCGGGCGCGCGGCCGCGGACGAAGTACTTTCCCGGCTTCACGCTGAGCCGTCGGCCGATCGAGCCTGCGGTCACCTCGCCGACGAGCGGTCCGCGTTCGCTTCCCGCCATCACGAGATACGCGCGTGCGGGTGGGAAGGTGAGCGTCGACCGCGAGCTCGCCGCGAACGGCAGCTGGGTGAGGGCGAGGCGACCCGCACCGCGAAGCTCGTAGCGGAAGGTCGGGTGTTGAGGCCCGGCCCACGTCTGGCTGCTGGAGCGCAGCGTGGCGTCGTACGTGTAGCGGTAGGCTTCTTCGAGCGTGACGCTGCCGTCGCCGTCGGCGTCTCCTGCGCCGAGCAGGGCCGAGACGAGGTAGTGCGTGAAGAACGAACCCTTCAGCGCGTCGGACTCCTGCGCATCCTCGTTCGCCGCGCTCGACGTGAGCAGGACGAGGCCTTGCTCGGAGAGGTGTTCGTCGATCCGGATGTCGAACGGCGGGGCAGGGTGGCCGCCTTTGACGCGCGTGAGGGCGCCGGAGCGGCAGGCATCGACCGCGAGGATGCGGAAGGTGGCCGAGGAGCCTCGTACGAGCTGCTCGAGCTGCGTGAGGTCGAAGCGCGTGCCCGACATGTGCAGCGCGTCCGACGTGGCATGGCCGGAGTAGTAGACGAAGAGCAGAACCTCATTTCCGGAGGCAATCGTGGCCCGGATGCGATCGTTCAAGGTGATCAGCGTGGCCTGCGCGCGTGGGCCCGATTCACCTTTGAGAAGAACCATATCGGCCGGTTCGAAGCCGCCGAGATCTTTGAGTACGTCGTAGACGCGTGCGGCGTCCGTTTCGGCGTAGCGCAGGGCAACGTCGCCGGCGTCGCCGCGGTCGTTGCCTATCACGAGCGCATAGCGGCGCACCGCGGCCATCGCGCTCGAGGCGCAGAGCCACGAGGCGATGGCCAGCGTGAGGGCCAGCATCGTCGACAGGCGCAGGGGAAAGAAGCGGCGACGGCGACTCACGGCGTCGAGGATGCCTCCTTTCTCAGGTGCAGCGCCTCGATGGAGCAACCGGCGGGGAAGGGGCGTTCGTCGGGCGCGGCCTCGAGCGCTCGCCGGAGCGGCTCGACAGGAAACGTCGTCGGGCAGAAGATGCCGTAGATCGTCTCGGGACCGAGCGTGTCGTCGAGCACCGTGCTCGAAGGCAGGGCAATCTCGGAACCGGGCCCGACGAGCGCCGCCTCGGGGCCGGCGGGGTAGTACGTGCTTGCGTGCTTGGCACCGTCGACGCTGAGCACGGCGAGCCAGCGCGCCTCGTGCGCGCCGACCACGAAGCGTAGCCCGTCCCCCGGAACCACGCGTTCGTCGGGACCGCCTGCGCGCACCGCGTTCGCATGGTGGACGTAGAATCCCAGTGTGGCCTCGCCGCCCTTGGTCCGGACGCCGTCACTCTTCGGCGAAGGCCCCTTTCCGAGAGCCAGCATGACCGCCGCCGCCGCCGCGAGCGCAAAGGTGGCTCCACCGATTCGCCCGCCCCAGCGCAAGCGTTTGGATGGAAGCTCCAGTGGTACGTCGAACGAGGCGCGCTCGGCTTCGAACGTTTCGAGTCGGCCCCTGCATCGCGCGCAGCTTTCGAGGTGCGCCCGCGCCGCCGCTTCCTCGGCGTCCTCGAGCTCGCCGGATATCCGACGATCGAGCGCGTAGTCGGAGAGGCAAACGTCGTCGATTCTGGTTCGGACCGGCGTCACGAGGCCTCCTCGGTGTCGGCCGACGCGCGGAGTGTGTCGTGGAGACGCTCGATGAGATCGCCCACGTGTCGCCGCGAGCACCCGAGCACCTTGGCGATTTCGTCGTGGGTCATTTCGTCGACGTAATAGTGAATTGCCGCAATGGCGAGATTGTCGGGAAGGCGAGTGAGGAGGTCGCGCACGATGGCGGCGTTCTCGGCGTTTTCCGGCGCCGCGACCTCTCCGGATGGCCGCTCTCGTTGGAGGATGCGCGCGCGTGACTTCGTATTGCGAATGCGATTCAAACAACGATGTGTCGTCGCGCTGTAGAGCCACGTGGTGATCGCACTCTCGCCGCGAAACGACGAACCATCATCGAGCATCGACGCAAAGACATCCTGCAGCACGTCGCGCGCATCTGCTTCGTTGCCGAGGATTCGGCGCGCACGACGAAGCACCGCGTGCCCGTGCTTGCGGTACAGCGCTTCGATCGTGCGTGCGTCGGTCCCCGGCAATGCGCGCTCGTCTAGGGGCTCGGCGGTTCAGGGCCTGCGTCTCCCGGCGGGAGTGAGGGGGGGAGTGGGCCCGACGGGGGCTGCGCGGTGCCGTCTTCGTGACTGAGCGCGAGCGTCAGCTCGGTCGACATGGAGACCTCGGTGTACGGCCACGGACCGTTGCACGAGGTGTCGTCCGGCGCGGCCCGCACGCAGCCAGGCTTGTCCGGCGTGGGGACGTAGTGGAAGAGGTGATAGCCCTTCGTGAGCGCACCGACGGGGCAGCTCGATTGCGCCGGCAGCTCCGAGTCGACGTAGATGACCATGTAGTCACTGATCGTGCCGTACAGATCGGTGATCTTCGGCGAGGAGGGATCGGCCCCGTGCAGCACGGCGACGACGCTCGCGGTGGCAATGCGACCGGGGCCGTCCGGCTGCGAGGGGATGCATGGGAAGAGCGCGCCGCTTGGAGGCGGCGTGTAGACCTGCAGGGCGAAGCTTGCCGGGAACTGGCCGCTCACCGGGACGCTCGTGCCGATCTGCAGGCGGGGGGGATAGTCTTTCGTGCTCACGCCCGGCGGGGCGCCATTGAAGAGCAGGGCCGCATCGAGGGCGGGCGTCGACGACGAGCCGTGGGTCGAGCTCTGCTGCACGGTGCCGTGGAGCTCGGCGAGAGGTTCGCCGCGGTAGGACGTATCGGCCTGTGCGCCGCAGCCGCCCAGGATTCCCGTGAGCGCGGTGGTCGCGAGCAGCGTACTTCCGAGAGGCAGACGACGTAGGAGAGGGGCAACCATCGGTTCCTTTCGCGGGGTGTTCGTCATCCCGTTGTGTTGGTCAGATGGTTGGGACCGCCGGGCCTGGCCTTTGGGCACGGCCCCGAGACGATTTTTCGGTTTCGTGCGCGAGCCATGACCTAGCACGTCAAACGGGCCGCGACCGCTGGGCGTAGGCGTAGAACTTCGCAGCGGTGCCGGACAGCGCTCCGGCGGGGAGGGCCCAGCGGAACGTGCGTCGCACGACCAGATCGAGGCCCGGCACTTCGCGCACGAGTCCGGCGGCCAGGTGCGCCCGTGCCGAGACGCGGGACACGAACGCCGCGCCCAGTC
Organism: Labilithrix luteola; assembly: GCF_001263205.1. GTDB lineage: Bacteria > Myxococcota_A > Polyangia > Polyangiales > Polyangiaceae > Labilithrix > Labilithrix luteola. Next base: position 10,530,322 of record NZ_CP012333.1, on the reverse strand, counting down.
CGGCGACGGCGCCGCCCAGGATCGCTTCGGTGCTGGCAAGCTCCACGTCGCGGTCGCGGATCGAACGCCGCTTCACACCCGCCTTGGCAAGCGCCCGCTCGACGACGGCGCGCGTTCCTGACCCAGGCTCGCGAACGAGGAGGGGAACCGACTCGAGGTCTTTGGCTTTGCGAACGACGAAGGACGAGTCACGCCCGACGACCACGATGATCTCGTCGTCGAGGAATGGTTCGAGCCGAACGCCGGCGGCGCGGGCGTGGCCTTCGACGAGCCCGAAGGGGGCGCGCCCGCTCCGTACGTCGTCGACGACCTGCTCGGTGTTCCCGACGCGGACGCGCAGCGTGACGTCACGATGGGTCGCGCGAAATCCTGCGAGCAGCGATGGCAAGACGTGCGCGGCGATGGTGGTGCTCGCGCCTACGAGGAGCTCGCCTCCGGGCTCGCTCGTCTTCGCCACGGCCGCGACCGCGTCTTCGAGGGCCCGCCGCACGCCGCGAGCGTGCTCGGCGAAGCGAAGCCCTGCCTCGGTCGGAGTGACGCCGTGGACCGAGCGGAGGAAGAGCGATGTACCAAGCGCCTCCTCGAGCTTGCGCAGCTGCGCCGTGACCGCGGGCTGCGAGAGGTGGAGCGTACGCGCGGCGGCAGAAACCCGGCCCGCGTCGAGCACGGCGAGGAAGGTCGAGAGGAGAACGGGCTCGAGCTCGTGCGCGGCGGCCATGCCATCAGTTTAGCCGATGGCATCGACGTGCAGCTGTCCGCTTCGCTGTCGCGAGCGCGAGGAGGCTCCGGACGATTCGCTAGCGAACCGGGACGAGCGGCGTCGCGACGAGCTTTCGTTGCGCCATTCCACCGGGATACGCATAGCTCGCGGCGTAGTCCCAGCCCCAGATCGTCGCCGTGAACGGGCCCTCGCTTTTCGTGCGCTGGAGGCCATTTTGGCACACGTGATCGCCGAACCGTTGGCCGGGTCCGCGATTCTTCGCCAGGTCGACACGCGTGAACTCGTAGTCTCCGCGCGTCCCGATCGGTCGGAAGTCGGTCAGATTCCCGCCGGCGCATTCGAGCCAGACATCTTCGAAGACGCCTCTCCGCTTCGCTCTCACGATGACGAGCGAGGCGTCGCCATACGTCGGATCGGCGTAGAAGCTGTACGAACTCAAGTATTGGCCGGTGGGAATCACGTTGACGAACTCCGGATCGCCGATGGCGCCGTAGCTCATGTTGTCGTAGGCGACCGTGCTGCTGGTCATGTACGCGGCGAGGTAGACGGGATGCTCCGCGTCCTGCGTTCGAACGACGAACGCGTCGCCCGTTCCCGAACGAAACGTCACCACTTCGCCGGCGGACATCTCTGTCGGAGCGCCGGGCGGGATCGCGGGATCGTAGTCGAGCCGCGTCCCATCCCGGGCGGCCACGATGCGGTACGCCATCGGCTCGTGCTCGTTGCCGGCGCGCGGTCGATAACCCACGCCAACGTACTCCGATCCCCATTGCTCGAAGGGCGGGATCTGCTGATGGAACGCGTCGCCGGTGTTGCCCTCCGACGGAACGTTCGAACACGCGTGACCGCCGAACGCCGCGATCGGCTTGTTCGCTTCAACGATGCTTCCCGAGAGCTCGTCGACCTGTGAAAACTGGAGGTATTGTCCTTTGTCGAGGCGGTACTTCGCGGCCGTCCCTGCGAGCGCCCCTTGGACGCCGGTGCCGTTCTGGATGTCGTGCGTCGGCACAATCGTCACTTCGGTGGCGTCTTCGGAGGCGATGAACTGCGCGCCGGGCGCGGCGACGTTGGCTTCCCATCCATTGACGAGAATATGCTCCTTCGCCCATGTCGGTACGGGCAGGAGGAGCGTTGCCGTGGGGATGTAGCTCGTCGCGCCGCCGAACGGATACATCGCCGTGAGCCCGATGGGCACGTTCGTCGTCACTCGGAATGCCGGTCCGATTCGCGTGCCTCCCCCGATGTCCGCGAGGAGCGCAGGGACGACTCCCGGCGGACACGCTTTGCGCGCGCGAAAGGCCTGGGCGAGAGGATCGGTGACGTGCGGAACGGTCGGATCGCGGTCGGAGACGAAGAGGACGGCGCTCTCACCTGGATTGATGGGACCGGTGTGCGCCATCAGCGTTGCGTCACCCGGATTCGTGCGAAAGAGCGACTTCGAGATATCGAGCGCTTTGCCGTCGTATTCGAGCGTCACATCGACCGGCTGAATCGATGTGTTGACGATGAAGGCCGCGTAGCACGACTGATCGAACAACTGCGCATCGTAGCGCGGTATCTGAAAATAGAAGTCGCAACCATTCGAGCTCCGATCGGCGGCGGCCGCGGCGCACGGCTCCTGGCAGAGTGCGGCACCGCACGCGCGATCCGACGGGCACGTCTCGACGATCTCCCCGCTGCAGGCGCGAATGACCGAGCGACCGTCGAGGGAACACTGAAACGGACATTCCCCCGCGTCCGTCTCCATCGCGAAGCCGGGCGGCGTGGGGTCGAAGCCGCCGCGATCGTCGCTGCACGCGCTACCGGCAGTGAGGATCGCGAGACCGATGATCGAGAACCCGGCGATGCCGGGAAGGGATGCGCGAATCGAAGCGCTCATGGCAAGACCACCTCTTCGGGAACGGAGCTGACGCCCTTGACCTTTCCATTCCCGAGCTGACCGTCGAAGTTGCTCCCCCAGCAGTAGATCTTCCCGCTCGTGAGGAGCGCGCACGTCGTGTTCCGGGTCGTTCTCACCTGGGCTGCCCGCTCGGGGAGGCCGGTTACACGCACGGCATCGAAGGCATAGTCCTTCGTTCCGTCGCCGGCCTGGCCACTCTCGTTCAAGCCCCAGCAATAGACCGCTCCGGAGACTGTCGCAGCGCACCATCGGTACGGCAGCACGATGGGATCGCCGAACTCGCCCACGACGAGCGTACGCGTCGTTGCGATCTGGACGATGGGCTCGGGCGCCATGATCGGCTTGGGAAACGCACGACTGAGATCGCCGGGCATGTCGTCCGGTTTCGGAATCACCGCGCCCCAGCAATACCCCGTGCCGCCCGCCGTTGCGCATGCGTTGTCCGTCGCGACATCGACGGAGAGGACGCCGCTCAGCGCGATGTCGGCAGGATAGGGGTCTGGGAACAACGAAGTGACGCGGCCGAGCGGAGGATTGGCCCCCACACTGACCATCGTGCCGTCTTCGCGAACGATGAACGTGGCGTCGCCGACGGCGAGCTGGCGAACAGCGGCGCCAGGTGGGAGGTCGAGCCGCTGCGGGCCACGCAGCGCCGAGCGCGGGGTCGTGTCGAACGGCGCGAGCTGACCCTGGAGGTTGTTGCCCCAACAGAGAACCCCTTCGGCAGCGGTGATGCAGGCGACGAGACTGCCGAGTCCCACCCGCGTGGCAGGAGGCAGCGTGAGCTTGATGGGCGAGCGTTCCGTCGTGACCTTCCCGGCGTCGTCACGAAGGAACGGCCCGGTCCCCCAACACCAGGTGCCACCGTCCTTGTCGATCGCGCACGTGTGATCCAGATCGACGATGCCGGAGAGCCCAAGAACGCGCGCGGCTGTGGAGCTTCCCTCGAGTGTCCCGGCCTCTTCGCCGCGACCGAGCTGTCCGGCATTGTTCGCTCCCCAGCACGAGACCGTCCCGTCCTCGAGAAGCGCGCAAAAGCCCTCGCTCAGACTATCTTCGTGGTTCGCGCCCAGCGTCGTCACGAGCGACTTCGCGCACGAAGACGAGGCGCACACGATGGGCAGCGGAGCAGCATCGACGAGCCCTGCGTCACGGGCGGGCGGCGCGTTTCCATCCTCCTTTGGTTCGGAGGCGTCCCCGGTGTTCGCCGATGCATCTGCCTGGGCTTCGGTGACAGGCGCGTCTTCACTGCTCGAGCAGCTCGCGACGATGCTGACCATCCCTAGCAGCGAGGCGATGCCGATGAGGCTCGATGAGCGGCGCTTACGGAGTCGTCTTGTGAAGCGCATAGCGAACTCCGATGGCCCAGAGGTTGTCATTGGCAGTGCCCCGAATACGGAAGAGCGGACGATTGAGCGGGGCTCCGGTAAGCGCGACCGTCGAGACCTCGTACGCACCGGCGTCTCCCGTCGTCGGTCCGTGGAGCACGAGTCCCCAGCCGCTCAGCCACGCATCGTCGTCATCGGCCCAGAGTGAATAGAAGCCCGAGACAGCGGCACCGGTCGGAGCCGTCATCGGAAGGGTGGTGGTTTGCGTCGCGTAGCCGCCGTCGTCCTCCTCCGTGATTCGTACGACCGTGTCGCCGCCACGAAGGCCGACGACGCGTCGAGCGCCGGCCGGTTGGATGTCGGTCAGCCAGCCGCCTCCTCCGAGAGCGATGCTCCCCTCACGAGCCAAGCAGGGATCGGAGAAGTCGAAGTTGATCGATCCGTCGACGATTCTTCGATATCCGCCGGGCGTCTTCCGAACGAGGATGGGACAGCTGAAGACCGGATCGGTCCCTCTCCCCCGGCAACCCAGATATCGTCCTTGTCCGAACCGCCCATGCTGACGATCGAGAGGCTCTCCCAAGGAGAATCGACGTCGTCGGCGACATATTCCGTGACCCATTCGGGCCGGCCTCCGTCGACACTCGTCCTGTGGAAAACCGTATTCCCGTACCAGGCATAGACGTCGTCGGCGCCGGTCCCCCAGACTCCGAAAGCACGAAAGTCCGTGCGGAGAAGGGCCGGATCGACGTTCGAATCAGCGCTGGCTCCGGTTGGAAGCCGAGTTCGTTCCCAAGTCCACGCCGCCGGCGGAGATGGTGCGCGCTTCCCGTGATAGACATATCCGGGTGCAACTCCGAAGTAGATCTCGTTTTCGTTCGGCGCCCATATCCCGCCTACGTATTTGCCGAAGCCGTTCTCGTTCTGGGTATTGTCATCGATGTACTGCCATCGAGGATCGGCGTCGTCCCAGGAGAGGACTTTGACACCGAGCGTGGCGCTCTCCGCGACGGCGAACGCGCGGCCCTGGAACGGCCAGATGTCTCTCAACACCAGATCGGCGTCGGGCAGTGACGTCACGCACCATCCGGCCCCGCTGCATGCCGCCGGGCCGGGCGGTCCTGCATCTTCGACCGCCGCGTCGACGGCGCCCTCGGGAGGAACTTGCGGGTCGATCGGCCTGCTGGGAGAAGAGGCCGGCGCCTCGTCCGTCGACGTGGCGCACGCCATGCCGGCCCCGAGCGCGACCGATGCAAGGGCAACGTAACGTAGGCCGGTCATGGTTTTCCTCCGAGCGATACGACAACGCCTTGACCGGCGATCCAGACGTGGCCGAGCCCAGGCGACCAAACGGAATAGAGGTTCGGCCGCAGCGATCCGAGCCCGGCGATCTGGATGCGCTCCCACGTCTTTCCGTCGTAATGAAGGACGACGCCGGCGTCGCCGACCGCCCAGATATCCGATGCAGACGTGCCCCACACGCCATTGAGGGACACCTTCGTAGGGACGTCTGCGACGACGTCCCAGGAGTGCGGATCGCCTCGATAATGGCGAATCGCTCCTTCGGCCCCGACGGACCAGACATCGGAATCCGACGCAGCCCAAACACCCTTGAGCGCATTCGATGTTTGCGAGTTGAACGGCTTGGCGGTCGGCGTATCGCCGTCGGCCCCGCTCACGCGAATGGTTGCACCGAGCTCGCCGACCGCCCAGAGGGTGCTCGGCGAGGCGCCATGAATGGCAAGCATGCGTGTGCACGGGACGTCCTGGCAAGCCGACGGCGGAATGCCTTCCACGATCTCGAAGCTCGACGACGAAGCGTTGCGCAAGCGCCAAAGGCCGCTGCTCCACGACGAGGAGATCATCGCCAACCAGAGCGTGTCCGATCCAGGAGACGACCATGACGCCCGGAGTTTGGTGCCGTAGCGGTCGAAGCCGGCGGGCAGGGCGGGGGCGACAGGAGGTGACCAGCCGTCGGCGGTGATACCCGCATCGGTACCACCGGCGTCCAGCTCGAGTCCGCGCGTATAGAGGCTCATCGGAGAGCCGAACGACATCTCCCAAGAGTCGCCGAGCCAAAGCGTTCGTTGCGTCTCCTGCGTTCCGAGCTCCGAGCGCTTCCACGACGTGCCGTCGAAGTGGGCAACCGCGCCGACCGCGCCGGCGACCCAGACGTCGCTCGGGGAGCGACCGCGAATGACGAAGATCTCCGTGCGGCGATCGAGGCTGGTAGCCGGATTCGACGGGTCGAACGGACCATTCGGGCAAAGCACTTCGTCCGTGCACGTCGCGGGAAAGTATTCGCAGTCCACGCAGGCTGCGCTGTCCGCTGAATCGATATCCGCATCGCGCCCGGTCTCCGAATCGACCGCGCCATCGACGGGGCCAGCATCGAACGCGTCAGGCTCGGGCGCAGCGTCCGTGGCACAGGCCCCGAGGAGCGCGCCCGCGGCGGAGCACGTCGCTACGCACGACAGAAGAAACGACCATCGCCAACTCATCTCGGCCCGCCTCCCGCGTCGACCTCGTCGCACGGTTCGACGACGCATCGACCACCCACGCACGCCTGGCCCGCAACGGCATCGCAGACGATCCCGCATCCACCGCAATTCTCGGGATCGGCGTCGATGTTGACTTCGCAGTTGTCGCCGGAGTTGCCGTTGCAGTCGGCCCAGCCCTGATAACATCGCAACTTGCAAACGCCGTAGACACACGCTCCGGCGCCATGGTTGCCATCGAAGGTGCAGGGGTTCCCACAAGCGCCGCAGGCGCTCTTTTCCGACGTGAGATCGTAGCAGCGCCCGATGCAGAGCTCGGGCGTGATGCAGGTGCCGCAGAACGTCTCGCCCTCCGGGCACATGCACGTCGGCTGCTGGAATTCGTTGAGCCGGCACTCTTGACCGCTCGGACACGCGAGTCCGCAGCCACCGCAATTCGTCTTCGTCAGGAGAGACGTCTCACACCCATTGGTGACGGCGTTGTCGCAATCACCTGTATACGGAACGCACTTGAGGGCCCCGCAAGCGCTCTTCTCGCAGCCGTAGTAGGCATTGGGGTACGACGGAGCACCGCCCGCGGTCGGATCGCAGACGTTCCCGCAGGCACCGCAGTTGGTATCGTCGGCACGCGTGTCGATACATTTCAAATAGGGGGCGTCGGGACAATACGTTTGATCGTCGTGACATCCGCAATCGACGTCGTTGAATGCACGGTCGACACATGGTTTGGCGGGGTCGCATTTCCGTCCGCAGGTCACGCAATTGTCGTTGGTGAGCAACGACGTTTCACATCCGTTGTCGACGATGCCGTCACAGTCGCCGACGTACGAAGAGGTCTGGCACGTGAGCGCGCATTTGCCGTTGACGCAGTCGTAGGTCGCGCCGTTCCCATTCGACGGACAGACGACTCCGCACGCCCCGCAATTGTTCGTGTCCGTCAGCAAGTCGACGTCGCAGGGGAATCGCGACGTGGGGCAGTTCGTCCGGCCCTTCGGGCATTGGTTCGAGGGACAGTACGAGGTCAAGGTGCGCCCAGCCTCGTTCGTGTCGGTCGCGTCGCCGTCGGTGCTTGCGTCGGCGCTCACGAAGCCGAGCGGAGGCTCGAGCCCCGCGCCCAGCGATTCTGGGCTCGAGCACGACGAGGCGACAGCGCATACGAGCGCAAGGGCAAGGGTTGCCCCCAAGATGCGAAATCTCACGTGACGCTCCTTCGAGAACGGAAGAGAGGAAAGGCTCAGCGGGCGGGCGGCGACTCGTGGTTCTCGGGAGACGCGAGCTCCAGCGAGCTTTCGACACGGCGCGCAAACGCCCCTCTCGGGTGCTGAGCGAGAAACTGATCACCGAGGCGACGCGCTTCGTCTCTACGTCCGCTTCGCGCGAGCGCCTCGATGCGAAGGACGGAGGCCTCGATCGCCAGCGTGCCTGCGGGAAACTCGGCGTCGTACGAATCGAGCAGCGCGAGCGTGCGTGAGACATCCCCCGCAGCGAGTGCCGAGCGGGCGGCCGTCACGCGTGCCACTTCGCGACCGAGTGAAGATCCGCGCGCGTCCTCCGGGGCCTGCGCGACCGGCGCCGCCGGTGTGAGACGTGCGGTGGGCCTCGCCCGATTCTCGGGTCGTGTATCCGCGCGTTCATGCGTCACGGGCGGCGCCGACACGGCAAGTGGCGAGACTGGCGCGGATCGAGCAGGCTCCGCGGGCGGATGACCGACGCTCTCCGTGGAGGCAGGTGAGGTCGTGCCTTCGACATTCGCGATGGCGGCGACCGTGTCCGCCTCCGGCGTGTGGCTCGGATTTCGGTCCCGCAATCCGACCGAAACCACGGCCGCGGTCGCACCAATCGCCAGCGCGAGGCCGACGACCTGAGCATACCGGCCACCGAAAACAGCCTGGGGCGATGAACCTTGCTTCGTTCCTGCATCTGCCGGCGCCAGATCGAACGTCGCCAGCAATCGGTCGCGCGCGCCGGCAGAAGGCACGTCGTCGAACGCGGAGTCGAGAATCTCGTTGGTCAGCGGATCGCCGTCACCGATGTCGGGCGACCCAATGTCGAATTTGGCCACGTTCAGACTCCTTGCCTTCGTGCACGAATCCGAGCGATGCCGCTCTCGAGCGCTTCGCGTGCGGCCTTCAATCGCGATGCCACCGTCGTGATTGGGATCTGCAAGGTCGTCGCGATATCCGCGAGCGAGTGCTCCTCGAAGACAGCGAGGACGAAGACGGCACGCCGTTCATCCGACATGCCGGCGAGAATTTCGTCGAGTGCCTGCCGTGCAACGGCACGATCGAGCCGGGCTTCGACGGTCGGGAGGACGAAGGGGACACGCGGGTCGTCCTCCCCGGGGACTTCGGAGACTTCACGAAGCTTCGCGCGGGCGCGACGGGCACTGGAGGCAACACGCATGGCGATCCCGAAGAGGAACTGGCGCTCTTTCCCTGCCTCGACCCGATCGAGCTTGCGCGAGAGCACGATGAACGTCTGCTGCGTGGCGTCGTCCGTCTCCGGCGGCGGGACGCCAAGCCGCCTCACCGAACGCCAGACGAAGTCGTAATGTTCGAGGATGATCGCGCGCAGACGCTCGTTCGCGGCACGATCCCTCGTGGGCACGTCAGCGATAGCCTGCGGGGAAGGTACGGCGACCACGACCAGATCCTTTACCGATGGAATGGCGACCTCCGAGCCCCGCTAGACCAAAAACGTCATCGCGCCCTCCACTTTGTCCGTGGAGAGCTGGTCGGCTTCCACGGGGGGGCGCCGGCGTCTCACGGCAAATGCGCGACGATTCCCACGGCCATGAACGGCGAGAGGGCGGGAGCGCGGTAGGCGACGGGCTCTGCGTACGGCTCGAAATAGAGCTCCTTTCGCAGGAGAGGCGCGCGGACCCCCGACGTCAGCTCGATCGAGAATTGGCGGACCGGTTGCCATGCCACGCGTACCGACCCTCCGAGCGTGAGCCAGAGATACGAGAATTGACGCGCATCGAGGGGCGGAAGAAGGCTCGCCTCCAAACGGCCGAGCTCGACGTTCACGCACGGACCGACGCGTAGTGCTCCTTGCCGGAGGAGAGTGGCGCACCCCGCGAACGTGACTTCGCTCCACCGAATGTCGAGACCGCCCCGAGGCGACGACACGTGCTCTCGCGTACTTCGCGCGAGCCCCACGCGAAGCGTTGGATCGAGGCCAAAGGGGACGGAAATCTGCGCGAACCACGTCGACAAAAGGACGAGACCTCGGTTGCCGTTGACCTCGGGCCCGGCTCCGAAGCCCACCTCGATCCGCTTGGCCATCGACGGCGAGGCCACGGGCCCAACGACTCGCGCAACGCGTTCCGCCGGTGGCGGCACCGTCGGAGGACGTGGAGCTTCGGTCGTTGGCTCTGCACCGGGCGGTTCGGATGGCCCGCGCGCGTCGAGCGGGTGAGCCTCTCGCTCCTCGCCGATGGCGATGGCCGCCATCACACTCAGTGCAGCATAGACATCCTCGCAGGAGGTCGACGAAGCGCTCCGCTCGACGCTCACGCCGGCCGAGGTGATCCTGACGCTGCCAAGGTTGAGCCCATTTTTCCGCTCGACCCGAAAGACGAGGTCGATGGCTGGCTCTTCGGATTGCGCCTCTACCTCGTGGATGCGTCCGAGGTGAGTGGCCAAACGCTCTCGCAAGCTCGGTGTCTTCGGGCACCCCTCGGGGGCCGACTCGGAGAGCCGAAGCGCTACCGCGGATGGCTCCGCCGCCGCGGCTCTCACCCCCGACACCAGCGTCAGGGCGATCGATGTGACCAGCGCCCGCCGCTGGCTCGCCATCGTCTTTCGTCTACTCCAGCCCACGCCTGTCTCGAAGAAGAGCACGGAGAGACGCCGGACGCAGCGTTTCGCGAACCTACGATTCAGCCGACGGCGCGGCAATAACGGCGGAGCTCGTGCGAGGCGGCCATCGAGGGCGCGCCTCCGTGCCGCATGCCATCAGTTTCGATGATGGCATATCCAGGAATGCGGCTAACCAAACGAATGGATCGGCGCGATGCTCTCGACCATGGATCTCGTCGCATCACGGTCAGGGGTGGCTCGATGGCTCGTTCCGATCGGCGCGCTCGCTGCGCTCTTGCCGTGGGTTTCGCCGGTCGTGGCGCTCCTCGGAGGCATTGCGGTCGCGCTGAGCGTCGACAACCCGTGGCCGAGCCGCACGCGCGCGCTCGCGCAGCGGACGCTTGCCTGGTCGGTCATCGGACTCGGGGCCGGCATGAACCTGGCCGTCGTGGGACGAGTCGGAATCCAAGGGCTCGGCTATACGGCCATCGGCATCGGCAGCGCGCTTCTCTTGGGAACCCTTCTCGGTCGTCGGCTCGGTGTGTCGCGCGACTCGTCGTTGCTCGTGACCGTGGGCACGGCCATCTGCGGGGGCAGCGCCATCGCCGCCGTGGCCCCGGCGATCCGCGCGAAAGAAGACGACGTGTCGATCGCCCTCGTCACGGTGTTCGTCCTGAACGCCGTGGCGCTCGTCGTGTTTCCGTTCGTCGGGCATCGCTTCCATCTCGGGCAGGACGCGTTCGGCCTCTGGTGTGCGCTCGCGATCCACGACACGAGCTCGGTCGTCGGGGCGGCCTCGCAGTACGGTGAGCGGGCCCTCGAAGTGGCAACCGCCGCGAAGCTGGCGCGCGCCCTCTGGATCGTACCGGTCTCCTTCGGGGTGGCCATGTTGCGTGCCCGAACGGTCGCCGACCCGGCGTCGGGCGCTCGTCCCTCGCCGAAACGTCCGTGGTTCATCGCCGGCTTTCTCGCCTCCGCCGCGCTCGTCACGTTCGTGCCCGCCCTTGCGCCGGCCGGTCGCATGGTGGCGTTCGCCGCGCATCGCCTGCTGGCCGCCACGCTGTTTCTCGTCGGCCTTGGCCTCACGCGGCCCGCGCTTCGACGGCTCGGCGTCCGCCCGCTGCTCCAGGGCGTTGCGCTCTGGCTGACGCTCGCGACGGCAACCCTCGCTGCGATCGTCATGGGGCTCGTCCCGACCTGATGGTCGCGTCGTGCTCGCAAAGCTGGCCTCCGAGGGCGGTCTGGGATAGGGCTTGGGGAGCGTGACGACGCAATGCGTCAGCTGCTGCCAGCAGGGAATTTTGCGCCTTGCAGACGTGCAGTCGCTGGAGACGCGTGCCGTTCGCGCAGGGGATGACCATGGAAACCACGACTCTCTCGACGTCGCGTCAATTTGCTGTTCCCTCGGCGCCTCTGGCCTTGCGGCCTGCGGCGCGTGGTCTGGATGCGGGCCTGCCGGGGGCGGTCCCGCCGTTCGCGCTCGCCGTTCGAGCGCTGGGTGACGCCTCGGCGCTCTCGCTCGATGCGGTCCGCGCGACGCTCCACACCTATCGACTCGCCCTCGCCACCACCCGCGACGTGACCACGGCGCTCGTCGGCAGCATGCTGCCGGGGCCAGCATCGCCTCCGGTTGCCCCGCGCGTCATCGAGCCTATCGAGATCGTGCTCGCGCCGACGGTCGTCACCGCCTCGACGTCGAGCGCCGCGGGAGCCGCGGGAGCTGCAGGACTAGGCGTTCTCGCGGCGATCGAGGGCGAATTCGTGCCTGCCAGAACGGACGAGGCGCCTTCTTTGGGGGCTCCCCGCCCGTCTCGCCGCAAGCGCCGCTGACGCGCCGCGGCCGGGCCCGGGAGACGACCGCGGCCGAGGGAGCGTTCGCCCGTTCTTTTCGGCCCCGCGTCCCCGTGGTAAGCGGCACGGTGAAATGTTCGACGCGATCGCCAAAGGCTTCCGCCAGGCAAAGAACCGGCTTGCCGGTCTGACCGAGCTTACCGAGCAGAACATCGAGACGGCTCTGCGCGAAGTACGCCTGAGCCTTCTCGAGGCCGATGTCGAGCTCGGCGTCGTCAAGGTCTTCCTCGCCCGCGTGAAGGAGAAGGCCCTCGGTGAGGTCGTCCGCGTCCGCGCCAAGGGGCAGGGCGGCGAGACGATGAAGGTCTCGGCGGCCGACCAGTTCGTCAAGATCTGCCACGACGAGATCATCGAGTTCATGACCGGCGAGGGCCCGGCGCTCACCTTCGCCGAGAAGGGGATCACCGGCATCATGATGGTCGGTCTCCAAGGCTCCGGTAAGACCACGAGCTCTGCGAAGCTCGCGCGCTACCTGCAGAAGGACGGCAAGAAGCCCCTTCTCGTCGCCGCCGACATGCAACGTCCGGCCGCCGTCGAGCAGCTCCAAGTGCTCGGCAAGAGCGTCGACATCCCGGTCTTCAACATCCCGGGCGAGTCGCCGGTCGCGATCTGCGAGAAGGCCGAGGCGGAAGCCAAGCGCCTCGGTCGCGACGTCATCATCTACGACACCGCCGGTCGTCTCGCGATCGACGAAGCCCTCATGCAGGAGCTCGCCGACATCAAGACGAAGGTCGAGCCGGAGAACATCCTGCTCGTCGTCGATGCGATGATCGGTCAGGACGCGGTCAAGGTCTCGAAGGGCTTCCACGACCGCCTGAGCCTCACGGGCGTGGTCCTCACCAAGCTCGACGGCGACGCGCGCGGCGGCGCTGCGATGAGCGTGAAGGAAGTCACGGGCGCGGCGGTTCGCTTTGCCGGTATCGGCGAAGGCACCGACAAGTTCGAGGAGTTCCGTCCCGAAGGCATGGCGAGCCGCGTGCTCGGCATGGGCGACGTCGTCGGCCTGATGAAGGACTTCGAAGACGTCGTCGACCAGGAGAAGGCCGCCGCCGACGCGATGAAGATGCTCCAGGGCGACTTCACCCTGGACGACTTCCTCGCGCAGATCCGCATGATCCAGAAGATGGGCAGCCTCAAGGACATCATGGGGAAGCTCCCCGGGATGGACCAGCTGCCGGCCGACGTGAACCTCGACGACCGCGAGCTCGTGAAGATCGAGGCGATGATCTCGAGCTTCACGTCCTTCGAGCGCCGCGATCCGTACGCGCTCATTCGCGAGCCGTCGCGCGTCGCCCGCATCGCCAGGGGCTCGGGCACGCCGGAGCAGGCGGTCAGCGAGCTCGTCCAGCGCTTCCTCTTCATGAAGCAGATGATGGGCAACATGGGCGGCATGGGCGGCTTGCTCGGGAACATCCCCGGCATGCGCCAGCTCGGCGCCATGAAGAACATGAAGAAGGCCGTGCAGCAGATGGGCGCCGGCGGCTTCCCTGGTATGGGCGGCTTCCCTGGGATGCCCGGCATGGGTGGCTTCCCCGGCATGGGCGGCTTCCCCGGAATGCCCGGTATGGGCGGCTTCCCCGGACTCGGCGGTGGCAACCCGGCCGACAGCATGACGAAGATGAAGCCGCTCTCGGCGTCCGAGAAGAACGCCAAGAAGGCGCAGCGCAAGCGCGAGAAAGACGCGCGCAAGAAGAATCGCAAGTAAGCGTTCGCTCACGTCCGATCTTGCCCGTACGCCTCTCAGGAGAAGAGATGACCTTGCTTCGAAGCTTTTCGCGAATTGCTTTCGTTGTCGGCCTCGGGACCTCGTTCGTCGTCGCCGGAGGCTGCGTCGGCGGGAAAAAGCAGATCAGCGCCGAGGAGCGCGAGCGCCTCAAGCCGTACATCCTCGACGCGGTCCCGGCCGATGCGAAGAAGACCGACGTGAACTTCGAAAACCGAGTTCACCTCGTCGGCTACAAGGTGGAGCCCGCGATGGCGCCGCCGAAGACGCCGGTGAAGATCACCTATTACTGGCGTTGCGACGAGCCGCTCGACGACGGTTGGCAGCTCTTCACGCACGTCCAGCACGAGGGCTTCGAGAAGCCGGAGAACCTCGACACGAACGGTCCGCTCCGCGAGCTCTCGGGCAACCGTCAGATCCTCGGCCCCGATCGCTGGGAGCGCGGGAAGATCTACGCTGACGAGCAGTCCTTCACGATGCCGGAGACGCTGCGCGGCCCCGAAAGCACCATCTTCGTAGGCATCTGGAAGGGTGACGCACGCCTTCGCGTGCTCAGCGGCCCGACCGACGGCGACAACCGCGCCATCGTCACCAAGATCAAGACGGGCGTGCCCGCGGCCAAGAAGGAAGACGGCAAGCGTGGCGCGAACGACATCCCGACGATGCAGGTCGGCAAGCTCGCGGCTGGCGAGAAGATCGTGATCGATGGCAAGGGCGACGACAAGGCATGGGGGGCGGCTGCAAGCACCGGCCCTTTTGTCGATGTGGGGACGGGGCAGTCCGCTGCCTCGTACCCGGTGACCGGCTCGGCGAAGGTGCTCTGGGATGACGAGCACATGTATGTGCTCATCGAAGTGAAGGATCCCGACGTCGTCGGCTACTTCACCGACAAGGGCTCGCAGCCGAAGGATTGGACGGCGACGGGCCTCCCCATGACCTGGACCAAGGACACCGCGGAGATCATGATCGATCCCGACGGTGATGGGGACAACAAGGACTATTACGAGCTGCAGATCAACCCGCAGAACAAGATGTTCCACTCGCAATTCGACGCCTACAACGCGCCGAAGACCGAGCCTCAAGGGCCGTTCGGTCACGAGGACTGGGATCCGCAGCTCAAGAGCGCTGTCGTCGTGCACGGCACGATCGACAACAAAGCCGACAAGGACGACGGCTACACCGTGGAGGCCGCGATTCCCTGGAAGGCCTTCGAGAAGGGCGCCAAGAACCATCCGCCGAAGCCTGGCGACGAATGGCGCATGAACTTCTACGCCATGAAGAGCAATGGCGGCACGGCGTGGTCCCCGATCCTCGGCCAGGGCAACTTCCATAAGTCGTCGCGCTTCGGTCGTGTCCGCTGGGTGACGCCGGAGTGGCTCGCTTCACAAGCCGCCGACGCCGGCGCAGCGGTCGAGCCCGTGGCGGTGAAAGTCGACGGCGGGGCGGTGCATGCGGTCGACGCTGGTGCGCTCATGCGTCGCCTGGGCCGTCCGGTGCCGAGCGGCGCCGGCCACTGACCCGAGAGCGACCTGAGAGCAGGTGAAGACGTTCCGGGAACGTCGGACGCGTCATGAAAGCGCGTCGACGTTCCCGCGTTTTTTGTAGTGCCGTGAGCGTGTGACGTAACCTTCGTCCCATGCGGTTTGGTCTCGGGAAGGTCCCGTTCGAGAGTGGCGGCGCACGCAGAGTGCTCGCATGCGCGTCTTGGTTGTTGGTCGTGGCCGCGCCGCTCGTTGCCGAGGCCGCTCCGCCGAACGGGAACGCCAAGCCGCCGACGGGAGCCCGTTCGAGCACCCAGTTCACACTGCGACGCGAGGAGGCTGGCGGTCCCAACGCGCGGACCGCTCGTCAGCGTATGAGGGCAGGGGACTGCGCCGGCGCGATTCCCGCCTTCGATGAAGCCATCCGCGTCACCATCGAGCCCACGCTCCGCCGTGACCGAGGTCTCTGCCACGAGAAGCTCGACGAGCCCTATCCGGCCATCGACGACTACCGCGCGTACTTGATGGCGCGCCCTGACGCGCCCGACGCCGACCAGATTCGCGATCGCCTCGGTCGCCTCGAGGAGCAGGTTGGGGTCGGCGGTCGGTCGAAGACGAAGCACGAAGACGAGGAGCCGTCGTCGGTCCAGGCGTCGGGCGAGGCGAGCTTTTCGATGAACGGAAGCTCCGCGAGCCCGAGCGCCTCTGCCGGATCGAAGAAGACGGAGCAGTCCGAGGTGCTCGGACCCAGGGCGGGCGAGCAGGAGAAGAGCTACGACTACTACCGCAAGCAGGAAGACGCCGAGGAGTCGGCGGCGAACTCTTCGCTGCGGTACGGCGACGGCTTCATTCTCGGCGCGTACTTGATGATGCCGCGCTACTTCTTCAACAAGAACGGCGCGAGCGATCTCGCCTACGGCGTCGGTCTCTCGCTTCGCTATTCGACCGGGCCCACCGTGACCCTCATCGCGGACGTCGGTTACGGCGGCATCGGTGACGTCGGTTCGGACGGCGCGCTCGGTGGTCCGACGGTCTTCCTCGGCGCCGAAGCACGATTGCCCTTCACGAAGTACGCGAGCGACCAGATCGTGCTCGGCGGCGGCGGCGACTTCGAGCGTCTCGTCGTCTCGCGCTCCAAGGTGGGCGGCAACCTGTGGGGCCTGCGCCTGCGCGGCGGCTATCGCCACGTGTTCGGCCCGCAGTTCGCCATCGAGGCGATGGTCGACGGCGGCTACGGGAGCTTCGTCCTCCAGGACGGCTCCCAAGGCATGGGCTCGCTCGGCGGCTACTTCGGCGTGCTCGTCGGCTTCTGAGCGAACGAGCGACGCCTCACGTTCAGTTGGGCGGCGAGGCGGGGCGCTCGTCGTCCATCGCGTGCGTGTGGCCCGCGCCGCTCCCCACGAGCGGGGCGTACCCTTCGCGCTTGTAATAGTAGTAGTGGTGGTAGTTGTACTCGTGGCGGTTGAGATTGACCGCGTTGAGTACGGCGCCCGCGATCGGCGCGTCGACGTCGCGCAGCGCGCGCAGGCCCTGGCGGCAGAGCGCCTGGCTGGTCCTGAATGCGCGGATGACGAAGATGACGCCGTCGGTGAGGGTGGAGACGATCGCCGAGTCGGTGACGGCGACGATCGGCGGGCTGTCGAGCACGATCCTGTCGAAGTGCTGCGAGAGATCGTCGAGCAGCTTGCGGAACTTCTCCGACGCCACGACGTCGGCGGAGTTCGGCGGGATCGGGCCGCACGGCAGGCAGTAGAGGTTCGGGACGATCGTGGGCTTGGCAGCCTCGGCGATCGTCGACTCACCCATGATGACGTTCATCACGCCGACGTCACCGGCGCGATCGAAGATGCGGTGCAGGCGCGGGCGGCGCAGGTCGCAATCCACGATGCATACGCGCTGTCCGCCCTGGGCGAGTGAGACCGCCACGCTGACGGCAACGGTCGTCTTGCCTTCCGAAGGCGCCGCGCTGGTGACCAAGATCCGGCGGTACGGCCGGTCTGGGTTCATGAACATCAGGTTCGTGCGCAGCGTGCGTGCGGCCTCGGCGGCTCCGGAGGTGGGGCGCTCGTGCACGAGGAGCTCGGGGGCGAGCTTCGTCTCGAGGCGGCGCGGGCGTCGACGCTTGCCGTTGGGCGGGCCGTCGTTCTCGTCTTCGGCGATCTCCGGCAGGAGCCCGAGGAACGTGACGCCGAGCTTCTCTTCGACGTCTTGCGGTGTCTTGAGGGAGTTGTCGAGTTGCTCGCGAAGCAGAGCGAGCGCCATGCCGAGCACGAGGCCGGCGAGTACGGCGACGCCCACGTTGACGGCGACGCGCGGAGCGATGGGAGTCTTCGGCTCGACCGGGATGTCCACCAACCGGATGTTGTTGGTGTTCATCATGCGGCGCAGGTCGGCTTCCTTCAGCTGCTCGAGAAGGACGCTGTAGAGCTTCTCGCTCTGCGCACGCACGCGATCGAGGCGATGGAACTCGAGCTCCTTCAGATTCAGTTCGACGGCCTTCTTGCGCGCACCCTCGAGGAGGGTGGCTTCGCCCGACTCCTGGCGCTGGATGATCGCGAGGTCGCGGGCGATGGCGCCCTGGATGTTGCGGACCTCGGCGAGCAGGCTGTTTTTCGCGAGGGCGATCTTCTCGTCGGCCTTCTTGACCGCCGGATGGTTCTCGCCTTTTCCTTCGGCGACGAGCTCGGCGCGCTCGCGCACGGCGTTCTGGTACTGCGTGCGGAGGCCGCCCAAGAAGGCGTTGTTGAGGAGCTCGGAGGCGGGAACCTGGTCCGGATTGTCCGCGGTGATCTTGGCGAGCTCCGCGTGACGCGCCGCGAGCTCGCCATGACGCATGCGCGTGCGCGTGAGAGCGGAGTCGTACTCCTGCATCTCCATGCGGATCATCTTGGAGAGATCTTCAAGCGTGCTCGACGGCAGGTCGTTCTGCTTCTTGAACTCGTGGAGCGAGTACTCCGTCTGTTCGAGCTCCTGCTTCGAGTGATCGAGCTGCCCCGAGAGCCACGTGACCGTGTCGCTCGTGGCATTGAGCATCTTGTCCAGGTTCTGCTGGATGTACGCGCGCGCTACGGCCTCGGCGAGGCGCCGTGCCTGGGCGGGGTGCGAGTCCTGGACCTTGAGATAGACGAGGCGGCTGCCCTTGACCGGGTCGACGGTGAGGCGACCGCGGAGCATCTGGACGGCATCGTCCATGGGGACGGGCTGCGTCGGCTTGTAGCCGAGGAAGTCGACGTCGTTCTGGAGCGAGAGATCGCGGATCACGTTCGACAGAACGCGATCGCTCGTCATCAGCTTGTACTGGGTCTCGTAGTACTGCTGCGTGTCCCAGATGGCGCTCCAGCCGATCATCGGGTCGGCCTTGTTGCCGAGAGGCTTGATGACGTCCGGGTCGAACTCGATGAGGGCGCCCGCTTCGTAAACCTTCGGGAGCGACTTCGAGTACGCGAGCGAGATCGCCCCACACAGGACTACGAGCGCGACGATGAGCGCCCAGTGCTTGCGCAGCGAACGAAGAAACCAGAGCAGACCAGAGAGTGCGCTCGACTCGTCGCTGTCGCCACGCCCGCCTGAGCCGGGGCTCGCAGGGTGCCCTGCGTTATCAGGTTGCTCCACCAGTGCTTTTTCCTTCGCGAGCTCCCCCGTGGAGGAGAGCCTGATTTGCCAGTTGGTTGCGTCGAAGGCAAGCAGTGTTCGCCGCAATGTGCGGTGATGTCCCACCTTTTTTCATGGCGGCGGCGCGCGGCCCGAGAGCTTGTCTCCGCCGAGTGGATGGTCGGCCACCAACCCGTGTGATCGGCGGGGGGCTCCTCGCGATGCGCGTTCTTGCGCGCGGGGCTGACGTTCGTGGCGGACGCCACGCTTCGCGCGGCAGGAGGATTTGCTAAGTAGGCGGGCCATGAGCGTCCGTCGGCATCTCGGCAGTCCGAGTCGCGTTTCGAGTGTGGCATTGAGCGTCCTCGCGCTCGGCATCGGCTCTTCCGCGTGTGGCCGAGGAAGTGGGCCGGAAGGCGAAGCCAAGGTCCCCGTGGCGGCGGCTTCGGGCTCGGCCGCGCCGCCCGCCACCGCGCCGACGACGGCTCCTGTGCTGCCTCGGTTCGCCAACCCGGGCGGCATGTGGATGCCGGGCCAGATGCCCGCGCACGCGGCCAAGCTTCGCGAGCTCGGCCTTGGCATCGACCCGGCCGCGCTCGCGGATCCGACTTCGGGTGTTCTCTCGGCCATCGTGAGTCTGGGCGGCTGTTCGGCGTCGTTCGTCTCGAAAGACGGGCTCATCGCGACGAACCACCACTGCGCGACAGGAGCGCTCCAGCACAACAGCACGCCCTCGCAGAACCTCTTGAAGGACGGCTTCCTCGCCAAGACGCGCGGCGAAGAGAAGAACAACGGCCCGCAGGCACGCGTGTTCGTGACGCAGGCCGTGACCGACGTGACCGCGAAGGTGACGGACGGCCTCGCGAAGATCACGGACGACAAGGCGCGCGAGAAGGCCATCGAGAAGCGGCAGAAGGAGATCGTCGCCTCGTGCGAGAAGGATCGCCCGAGCATCCGCTGCAGCGTGGCGAGCTTCTACGAGGGCGCGAACTACTTCCTCTCGGAGCAGCTCGAGATTCGCGACGTGCGCCTCGTGTGGGCGCCGCCCTCGGGCGTCGGCAACTACGGCGGCGAGATCGACAACTGGCGCTGGCCGCGTCACACGGGCGACGTCTCGTTCTTCCGCGCGTACGTGGGCAAGGACGGCAAGCCCGCCGACTACTCGCCGGAGAACGTTCCCTACCATCCTTCGCATTTCGTCCCCGTCGCCAAGGAGCCGCTGCACGAAGGCGATCTCGTCTTCGTCGCCGGGTATCCGGGGCGCACGTCGTCGCTCAAGACGCGCACCGAGGTCAGCGAGGCCGTCTCGTGGGGATATCCGCGCCGGCAGAAGCTCTTCGAGGACTACCTCGCGCGCCTCGCCGACGTGACGAAGGACGACAAGGAAGCGCAGATTCGCGCGACGTCGTACGTGCGCCGCTTCGGCAACGCCCTCACCAACACGAAGGGCCAGCTCGAAGGTCTGGTGAAGGGCGGCCTTGCGGAGCAGAAGGAGAAGGCCGAGCGCGATCTGCGCGCGTTCATCGAGGCCGAGCCGGCGCGCAAGGCGACGTACGGCACCGTGCTCGACGACATCTCCAAGGAGGTCGAGCGCAACGCCGCGCACCGTGAAGCCGACACCGAGCTGCGCGACGAGCTCCATTTCGCGAAACTGATGGGAGCCGCGAGCACCATCGTCCGGATGGCCGAGGAGCGCACCAAGCCCGACGCCGAGCGTGATCCCGAGTACCAGACGCGCAACTGGCCGCGGCAGCAGCAGGGCCTCGCGTCGCTCGCCACGAGCTACCATCCCAAGGTCGATCAGGCGGTGCTCGGTCTCGCGCTCGAGCGCATCGCGAAGGCGCCCGAGAAAGAGCGCACCGCGGCGTTCGGCATCATCATGGGCGCAGCTGCGAAGGACGCGTCGCCGGAGGCGATCAAGAAGGCCGTCGCCGCGCTCTACGCGAAGACGACGCTCGGTGACGACAAGGTCCGCGCCGGTCTCTTCGAGAAGGCGACCACCGCCGATTTGAAGAAGAGCACCGATCCGCTCATCCAGCTCGCGCTCAAGCTGCGCCCGCTCCTCAAGGAGGCGGAGGACCGTCAGGATCGCCTCGTGGGGCGGATGGCGGTGCTGAAGCCGAAGTACATCGAAGCGATGCGCGCGTTCCGTAAGGAGGCGTTCGCGCCGGACGCCAACGGCACGCTTCGCATCACGTACGGCACGGTTCGCGGCTACCGCCCGAGCGCCGAGGCGCCGCTCTACGAGCCGTTCACCAAGCTCTCGCAAGTCGTGGCGAAGAACCAGGGCAAGGAGCCCTTCGACGTGCCTTCGTCGCTGCTCGCGGCCCAGCGGGCGAGCAAGTTCGGTCCGTACGTCGATGCGAAGCTCGGCGAGGTGCCGGTCGACTTCCTCGCCGATCTGCACATTACCGGCGGCAACTCCGGTTCGGCGACGCTCAATGCCAAGGGCGAGCTCGTGGGACTCGTCTTCGACGGAAACTACGAGGCCATGGCCTCGGACTGGGTGTTTACGCCGTCGCTCACGCGCAGCATCCACGTCGACATTCGTTACGTGCTCTGGCTGCTCGACGCGGCCTTTGGCGGCGACCAGCTCCTCGAGGAGCTCGGCGTCACGCCGAAGATCGACTGAGGCGGTTCATCCGAGCGGCTCGCGCTCTACGGCGCGCGAGCCGACAGCCTGGAGATTTCCCTCCGGGACGCCGGCGTAGATGAACGTCTTCTGGGCTTCGGTGGTCAGATTCAGGGTGCTCACCGGGTCGAAGCAGATCTCCGCCGACGCGAAGTCGTTTCTCGTGAGGCGGTCGCCGAGCTCGACCAGCAACGCATGCGCGTCCCACGCCGCGGCCTTGGCGGTCTGCTCGGGATCTCTCGGCTCCATCAGGCAGTCGCTGAAGCGCCAGTAGAGCATGAGCGCGGTACCTCGATCGCATGCTGGATGACGCACGAGCGCGAGGCACGGCAAGAATCCGTCGTTGACGTTGTAGTGCAGGAGCCACTGGTGGAGTTGCTCGGCCGTCGCGAGCTCCGCGACAGCTTCCGCCATCTTCGAGCCGCGGAGCTCCAGTACGCGCTTGACCTGAAGCCGCTCGTCGTCCGTCATCGCATTCGAGCTTACGCGCCGGCATTACGCTCGTCGCGCGCGTTACGATCTTGTCATGCGCTGGAGACGCAGTTTGCGACTCATCGCCCGTAGAGCCCCGTGAGGCGGCCTTCGGCGAGGATGTGCCCGCGAAGCGCGCGTTCCAGTTCGGCGGGCGAGATGCCCGGGTCCACGTCGGGGCGGATGTCGAGCGCGTAGACGTGGAATCGGTAGTGGTGAGGTTTGCCGGGCGGGGGCTTGGGCCCGCCGTATCCCGGCCTGCCGAAGCTGTTGGCGCCCTGGCGAAGGTCGGCTTGGTCGGCGAGGTGAGGCAAGGCTTCCTGGAGCTCACGCTCGTCGGCCTTGATGTTCCACGCGGTCCAATGCACGAACGTGCCCGACGGCGCATCGGGATCGTCGCAGACGATGGCGAAGCTCTGCGTGTCGTCGGGCGGCTCGCTCCACTTGAGCGGCGGCGACACGTTCTCGCCGTCAGCCGTGTACCGCTTCGGAATCGTCTTCCCTTCGCCGAAGGCCGTGCTCGACACCTCGAGCTTCTTCGTTGCCATGGTACACCTCCGCCCGCCAACGCGGTGCAAGCCGGGCGCCATGTCAGTCGTCGAAGAGCTTCAGCTGCTTCGATTTCTGGCGGACGTCCGGCTTACGTCCCGACTTGCGGCCGCCTTTCTTCGCCGGTGCCTTGGCCTTGGGCGCCTCCGCCTCTTCGCGGTGACCGCTGGCGAGCTGGGATTCGAAGAGGCCTCGGACCGTCTCGAGCGTGTCGGCGTCTTCCGGGCGCTTGTCGTTGCGGATGTGCGCGATGCGCGGAAAGCGCAGCGCGAAGCCGCTCGAATGTCGATTCGATCGCTGGAGACCGTCGAACGCGACCTCGAGCACGATCTCCGGTCGAACGGGCAGGTAGCCGTGGCGCTCGGGGGCGAGGGCAAGGCTCTCGAGACGCGACGTCATCGTGTCGATCTCGAGGTCGGTGAGGCCGCTGTAGGCCTTGCCGATGACCAAGAGCTCACCTTCGTCACCGCGAACGGCGAACGTGTAATCGCTGAGGACGCCGGCGCGCTTTCCGTGTCCGCGTTCGGCCGCGACCACGACGACGTCGAGCGTGGCGAAGGCTCGCTTCACCTTCAGCCAGGCGAACCCTCGAACGCCTGCCTCGTATGTCGAGTCGAGTCGCTTCAGAACCAGCCCTTCGGAGCCGCGAGCACGCGCCGCGTCGAACTCCGCATCGAGCGCGCCTTCGCCACCGAGCGCGCGCGAGGCGTGGAGCACGATGGCCGGCGGAGCCTTCGCCGTCCACCCTTCGAGTCGAGCGCGCCGCTCGGTGAAGGGCAGGGCGAGGAGGGATTCGCCTTCCTCGAGCAAGAGGTCGTACACGAGACAGCGCACGGGCACGCTTCGCAGCAGCTCCTCGTCGGGGTCGACCTTGTTGAGACGGCCTTGGAGCGCGGAGAAGGGACGGACCTTGCCGTCATCGGCGACGACCACGATTTCACCGTCGAGGATCGCGGGCGGAAGACCGGCCGCGGCGGCTTCGCTCAGGGGACGGGCGATATCGGGAAAGGCTTTCGTCACGGCGCCCTTGCCGCGCGCAAAGACGTGAACGCCCTCCGTCGAGACGTGGATCTGGGCGCGAATCCCGTCGATCTTGTCTTCGACGGCATGCGGAATCGTGAGGTCCGCGCCTCGTGCCGTCTCGAGTGGCGTTGCCAGCATGAAGCCCACGGGGCGACCGACGGTGATCTTCGCGTCGTCGAGGCGATCGTCGTGGGCAAGCTCCGCGAGAAGGCCGACGTCGCTCACGAGGGCGGCCGCTCGGCGAACGGCTGCTGCGGGCCGATCGAACGCTTTGGCGACGGCGGTCTCGACGATTCCTTCGGCCGCGCCGACGCGCATTTCGCCGAGGATCGCGCGTGCCAGGTAGCGCGCCTCGAGCGCCGATGCCGAGGCGAATGCATCACTCAGCGCCTTCAGCTTCTCGGCTCGCACGCCCGTGCTCGCCAGCGTCTCGACGAGCGCGGCGACCTCGTCGAGGCCGAGGCCGATGCCCCCTGGGCGCTCGGCAAGTGCTTCACCGATGGCGGTGCCGATGTCACCGCTGCGCCGCGCCTTCGTCCCGAGCTCCTCGGGGGCCATGCCCGTGGCGATGCAGGCGGCCTCGAACACGAGGGCTCCGCCGGCGCCGAGCGTTCGCTCGTCTCCCGTGGGAAGCAGGTTGCCCGTCATCAGCCGCGCGGCGAGCGGCAGAGCGGCAGCATCGCGCGCGGCGACCTCGCGGAGGCCTCGGGCGAGTGCCTCGATCTTCGCGTTACGAGCGCGCGTTCTCTCGGCTTCGAAGAGGGCTTCGGCGAGCGCCCGCACGCATCAGTCCTTCTCGCAGCTCACGCGTCCGTTGACCTTGCTGGTCGCGGCCTGAGCGCGGTCACATGCGTCTCCGAAAAAGGCGAGCGACCCGTACGCCTGATCGACCCAATCCCAACCGTTCTTGTGATTGGTGTCGCGCGGGATGGATACGCCGTTGATCTCGACGTCGATCGCGTTCGGATCGTTCGGTGTGGACGGCGTGAGGTAGGTGCAGCGAGCGATGCTGTCGCTGATGGTCTGGAGCGCGGAGCGGAGCTCGACGGGGCTCTGCACGTTGTAGTGACGCGGGACCGTGGGGCGCGCGCGTCCTCCGGCGACGGCCATGTCGTCGAGCACGCGGAGGAATTCGGGTCGCTCGGTACTGCCGAGACCGATCACGAAGACGGGGATCTTCTGGACCTCGGCGATCTGGTGAATCACGTCGATCGTGCGAGTGTCGTCGAGGCAGCTGTATTCGCTGCGCCGGCAGTCGCCGCCCGCGGCCGTGCAAACGCAGCGGGCGCCGTCGAGGTCGCCGTTGCAGTTCGGCGCGCCGTCGGTGGCGACGACAATCGTCCGGGCGACGGTGCGGCGATCGGCGAGGTATTGGGCGGCGAGACGGATGGCCTCGGCGGTGGGCGTGCCTCCCCGAGGTTCGGTCGTGAAGAAGACGTCGAGAATGGACTCGGCATTGCCGCGGGCGGGCGCGATGCCGACGCCGTTGTCCGTCAGGCAGGCGAGGGCAGTCGATGCGAGATCGTCTTCCGAGAGCGCCTCCGGATAGAACTTCGCGCCCATCGCGAGCTGCTGGTCGAGCGGGCGAATCGCCTCCGCCAGACCGTCATGCAAGGCTTCCCAACGCGAGGGCTCGCCGGGGTCGGGGAGCGTGGGGCTCGTGAGCGAGAACGCCATCGAACCGGAGCGGTCGAGCACGAACATGAGCTGTGCGGTCGCGAGGTCGAATCCGAACTCGCCCGGCACGCAAGGAACGACGTCCGGTGCCGCATCGATCGGAGCATCGGGTTGAATTTGTGTCGACGAGTCGGACATGTCCGGTTCGCCGACGAAGAGCCCCGTGCGCGAGCCGCAGCTCGCGGCGCCCAGCACGATGCTCGCGAGGGCGGCGCCGACGACGGCGACTCTCCCCGCGAGCGTTCTCGTCGAGTCATGACGCGCGATGTGGTCGGACGGCATGTGTGGGCACCCCGCGGAAGAGTTTAGTGGACGGGCGCGGAAGTGGGGAAACCCTGCCCGAAAAATCCGACGAGCCCCGGCCACGCCCGACCGGGGCCGCGTTTCTGGGGGCGTGCGTTTTTGCACGGCCGCCGCCTGCGGCACCGTCGCCGGAACGACCCTGCTCAGACGAGCGGGCGCAGGTAGTGGAACTTCGGAAGCTGCAAATCCTCGAGCGTCAGGCCCCAGCCGGCGTCGCGCGGGATCATGTAGGCGACG
The DNA here is from genome assembly GCF_001263205.1 of Labilithrix luteola. Classification (GTDB taxonomy): domain Bacteria; phylum Myxococcota_A; class Polyangia; order Polyangiales; family Polyangiaceae; genus Labilithrix; species Labilithrix luteola. The sequence goes on along the minus strand of NZ_CP012333.1, from coordinate 10,504,534 downwards.
TCGCTCTGGATGCCCGCGAAGTTCAGTACTCCGAGGTTCGAGAGGATGTGGCGGAAGGTCTCGCGGTGCCAGAGCCGCTGCTCGGGGATCTCGCACACGCGGCGGAGCGCGAGGTCCGTGTGCGAGCCGTTCACGAGCAGGAATGCCATCGTGAACGTCATGTAGCGAGGGCCGCCGCGGTAGGGGTCGTCGCCGGAGGGCGTGGTTCGTGCGCCTTCCTCGGTGGTCATCCCGCGGACCCACTGGGCGTAGTCATGGCGTGCGCGGGCATCGTCGTCGAAGTAGTCCCAGCAACCGCGCTCGACGATCGGGAGGGCCACGAGGAGCTCGCTCGCCGCTTGCCGACAGAAATGCCACTTCTGTTGCAAGTTGGCATTCGCCGGATGGTTCCGGAGCAGTCCGAGGAGCTGCGTGTGGAGGCGCCCGCCGGGCTCGAATCGTGCGCAGAGCTCGAGGGCGAAGATCGAACAGTTCATCCGCCGTAGCCTCCAGAGGCTCGGTTCCACGAGCCGCTGCGCGAGTAGCGGGCCCCGAGAATGACACCCGTGCCGAGGGCGAGGACGATCGGCACGGTGCCGAAGTTCGGAGGCCTCGGGCGTGTCACCCCGCCACCAGGGACGCCGGTCGAATAGGCCGACGCACGCGGGCTCGGCACGTAGCTCGCGCCTGGGTTCGAGGAGACGCGCAAGGTGGCGGGCCTGGGCGATTTTGCCCATGGATAATCGACGAAGAACGAGTAATGCGATTCGGGGCTGCCGCCATAATAGGTATTGGCCGATTCGCCGATCATCTGATCCGCTGGCGCGCCGCCGTCGGGTTTCTGCGTCGACTGCGAGAACGTGTCGAGCGATAGCGAGCGCACCTCGATGCCCGCACGGTCGTAGCTCAGGAAGTCGTCGTTGAGGTCGTCGAGCTCGCGTGTGGCGTCGGCGCGCGTGGGAACGACGTACAAGAGATGTACGGCGTGGAGGGCGCTCTTGATGTTCGCTGCCGCAGGCAGCTTGGCGACGTAGCGATTGTCGAACTGCGTCGCCTCGTCGGTGTAGTTGGCCAGCCGGCGACGATCGAGCACGAACATCGCGGGCGCCGGCATCCTCAGGCGTGCACGTTCCTTCTGGAACAAGGGCTGGTAGTACGCGGCCGCGGCGAGCGCCTCCTGCGTCCGCACGACGCCGCGCGGATGCGGCCAGTTCTCGAAGAGAAAGACCGGATCGAACACGCCCGCAGCACCCGCCGCAAAGGCGACCGCCTCGGGCCCCGGAAGGTCGACGATCACGGCCGTATTGGCGTCGGTCGTCTTGCCACCGCGCTCGGCCAGCGCTGCAAAGAGCGACGCGAGGGATTTGCCGCGTGCATAGGCCGATTCCATGCTCGGCGTGGCGATGGGCTTCAGCGCCTCGGCGAGGGGCTTGAAGCCCGCGCTCTCCTCCGGCGGGAGTTTGCCAATCGAGCTCGGCATCGCATACGGCGCCTGGAAGAGCGTCGCTTGGTAATACGGCGCGAGCTCGGCCTGCGCGGGGCGAAGGTCGTCGGCCAGGCGAGGCAGGGCCGACGGATCGAACGGCTTCTCCGACGTTCCGTCGAACACCAGCGGCTCGCCGACGGCCCCGAAGTTCCACCCGTACTCGCGCTGCATCTCGAGTGCCGCGTTGCGCGCGTCGGTGACCTCGGCCCCGTCCTTCGAAGACGTTGCTTTCACGCACATGGCGAGGAGCGCGCCCAGTCCTGCAATGGCGCCTCCCGCGATGAGGACACCGCGGAGAGCCGTTCGCCGCGCGATCTTCGCCTGCTCGTCGGCGAGGGAAGCGTGCCACCAGCGCGCGCCGACGATGCCGGGCTTGTCGACGAGCTCGTCGCGCTCGAAGGGCTCGTTGCTCATGAGGAGACTCCACCGTGCTCGCGTTCGAGCTTCGCCAGGAAGTCGGGACGGAACACGCCGTCGACGCGAATCGAGTAACGGAAGAAGGGGGCTGCTTCGACCCCGTGGTAGTCCGAATCGTTGAACCAGTAAGCGGGTCCCGTCACGGCGGTTTTCTCTCGTCTCTCTTCGTCCCAAAGAAAGAGCGTCTTGTTCTGGGCAGGGCAGATCGTGATGAAGTGATCGACCTTCTTCTTCTCGTCCGGATCACCGTCGCGATGGGCGGTTCCGTGATCGTGGGCGGCGAGGCCCATCACGTTGCAGCGACCGATCTCCTGGAATGGCAGGCTCCGAACGAACGCGATCGTCTGCGGAAAGAAGGTCTTGGCGAGCCGCGTGAAGTCTTTGCCGTCGGCGGAGCTCTTCTCGTCCCAATAGCGATTGGGAATCATTTCGAAATAGACCTTCCATGGGAAGTAGACGCCGAAACGCTGCTCGAGCCAGAGCATCTGCCGCCTCGAGAGCGGATGATCGCGCTCTTCGCCGAACGACGGGGCGTGGGCCGGAAGACTCGTGGGCAGCGACGAGGGATCATCGGCGAGCGCTCGGAAGACCTCGTACTGCTCCGGCGAGAAGCCCGCGATGACGTCGCCGTAATCGACGAGGGCTTCGTCGACACGCGAGGGAGGCATGATGCCCATCGAGCGGTGGCTGCCGCCCGTGTAGTCGGTCGGGACCTCGGCAAGGCCTCGACACACCTCTTCGTGGATCGCGGAGAGCGTCGCCTCGAGCGTGTGCGAGCCCTTCGTGACGTCGAGATACGGCGAAAGGTCGAGGAAGGGGCGGCCGAAGAGTCCGTGGATCACGTCGGGTACGAGCGTACCGCCGTGGCGTCGCGGCCGGACCAAGAATTTCTGGCTCGGACGGGCCCGAGCTCAGTCGTCAGGCGCGTCAGGCGTCGGGCGTGCGCGGGAGCGTGAAGGCGAAGCGGGTTCCCGTCCCGGCCTGGCTCTCGACCCAGATCCGGCCGCCGTGGGCCTCGACGATGCCGCGGACGATGGGAAGCCCGAGGCCCACCCCGCGTCGATCTTCGCGTCGCGCCTGCCAGAAGCGATCGAAGACGTGAGGCAGGCTCTCCGCGGTGATGCCCATGCCCGTGTCGGCCACGGAGAAGACGACCTCCGATTCACGCGGTGAGGCGCCGAGCACGATGCGCCCCCCTGGGCGGGTGAACTTCATCGCGTTGGCAATCAGGTTGTCGAAGATCTGCAAAACGCGGTCACGATCGGCGCAGACGGGCGGGAGGTTCGTGGCGCATTCGAGGACGAGGTCGAGCTTGGCGGCCGTCGCCGCGGTTCGATGGCCGTCGAGGATCTCCCGCAGGAGCTCGTTCGTGGCGAGCTTCTCTCGCTTCACGGTGAGGCTCTTCGAGTCGACGCGCACGACGTCGAGCAGATCTTCGATGAGGCGATTCATGCGAGCGGCCGACCGCTCGATGAGCTCCACGTTGCGGCTGCTGCGCCGCTCCGGCTCCGTCCCCGGGCGTCGCAAGAGCCTCGATGCGAGCAGGATGGTGCTGAGCGGGCTTCGCAAGTCGTGCGCGACGATGCCGACGATCTCGTCGCGCGCGAGCACGGCGAGGCGCGTCGCTTGGTGGAGTCGAGCATTGTCTGCGGCGAGAGCCGCGAGATCGGCGACGCGCAGGGCGAGGCGCACGTCACGCTCGTCGTAAGGACGCGAGCCCGGTCGCCCGATGCAGGCCATCACGCCGATGAGCTCACCGTGGAGCAGCAAGGGCAGGGCCAGGAACGGCGCCGGTGCCTGCGTGCCGGGGGTGACGTCGGGCACGACGACCGGCTGGCGGTCGCCCCGCACCTTGGCCATCAGTGCCTCCGCGCTCCTCTTCAGCTGGGCGCGGCGCGCGTGTTCGCCGAACGTTCCCTGTCGCTCGGCCTCCACGACGAGGCGCGACTGCGGGCCCTCCGATGAGGTGAACTCCACCATGAAGACGTCGGCGAAGCGTTCGACGATCAGGCGACCGAGGCCCGCGAGCGCCGTCTCGTCGCCAGTCGCCTCCGCGAGCAACGTGGCACCTGCTTCGACGAGGAATCGCTCTTCGGTCTCGAGGCGTTGTTGTTCGGTAACGTCGCGCAAGACGGCGTTGAAGAGCGAATGGCCATCGACGGTCACGCGGGAGATCGCGGCTTCGGCAGGGAACTCTTCGCCGTTCTTTCGCAGGCCGAGCACGGTGCGGGAATGCTTCTGCACCGTGAGGCCGGTGGTCTCGGCCGCGAACGCCGCGATCTGCTCACGGTGCATCTGGCGATAGCGTTCGGGCAGCAAGATGTCGACCGGGCCCCCCACGACTTCGGCAGCGCGGTAGCCGAAACAACGCTCGGCGCTCGTGTTGAAGAGAACGATCCGGCTCTGCTCGTCGATCGAGACGATGGCCTCCTCGGCGATGTCGACGATGCCTCGCACGTGCTCGAACGCCCGGTCGCGGAAAGCTTCCAGCTCTTTGCGATCGGTGAGCTGCGCGCGCGTTCGACGCAGCTCGTCCTCGACGAGCGTGACGTCGTCGAAGCGATGAAGGAGGTAGGCGACGGTGCCATCTCGCACGATCGGCACGTTGATCGGTCGGAGATGGCGACGCCCATGGTTCACGACGCCCATCGCGTCGGACTCGCCCGAGGCCACCGCGCGATCGAGCGAATCGAAGAGCGCGGAGTCCTCCGTGTCGACCAGCTCACGGCGGACCTCGGCGAGCGGCCGACCGACGATCGCCGCGCGCGGCATCCGAATCGCATCGGCGAAGGCATTGGTGACGGCGACCACGTGGAACGGCGCCTGTGGCGCGACGGCGAGCGCGAGGCCGTGACTCGACTCGAAGAGGAGTCGAAAGTCGGGGCCCGGCATCGCCACCATCACTGCCTTCACAGACTTGGCCACGGTCGGCCTACGGCGCAACGTCAGCCACCGACCGATTGGCTACAGAAACGAAAAAGCCTCCTCGCGCGTGGCGAGAAGGCTCTTCGTCGTGCCGCAAAGACGCGGCCCGTGGCGTCAGCTCGGTCTCAGACGCGCATCTCGGTGAGATCGGAAGGCACCTTGAGCGTGGGCTCGGTGCGCTCCTGCACTTCACGTGCGCTCACACCCTTGGCGACCTCGCGGAGAACGAGGCCTTCGGACGTGACGTCGATGCACGCGAGGTCCGTGATGATGCGGTGAACGACCCCGCGCCCCGTGAGCGGGAGATCGCAGGACTTGAGGATCTTCGGCGAGCCGTCCTTCGCGGCGTGGTCCATGATGACGACGACGCGCTTGGCCGCGGCGACGAGGTCCATCGCGCCGCCCATGCCCTTGACCATCTTGCCCGGGATCATCCAGTTCGCGAGGTCGCCGTTTTCGGAGACCTGCATCGCACCGAGAATGGCGAGGTCGATGTGACCGCCGCGGATCATCGCGAAGCTCTCGGCGCTCGAGAAGATCGCCGAGCCGGCGAGCATCGTGACCGTCTCCTTGCCCGCGTTGATGAGGTCGGCATCGAGATCGGCCTCCTTGGGGTAGGGGCCGATGCCGAGAAGACCGTTCTCGCTCTGGAGCACGACTTCGACGCCGGGCGGAATGAAGTTCGCCACGAGCGTCGGCATGCCGATGCCGAGGTTCACGTAGAAGCCGTCACGCAGCTCCTGCGCGGCGCGCTTGGCGATCTGCTCGCGGGAGAGTCCCTTGGGTGCCTCGCTCATTTGCTCACCGTCCGGCGCTCGATGCGCTTCTCGTAGCCCTCGCCCTTGATCACGCGGTGCACGTAGATGCCCGGCGTGTGGATGTGATCGGGGTCGAGCGTGCCCACGTCGACGATCTCCTCGACCTCGGCGATCGTGATCTTGCCGGCGGTCGCCATCATCGGATTGAAGTTCATCGCCGTGTGGCGGTACATCAGGTTGCCGAAGCGGTCGGCCTTCCACGCCTTGACGATCGCGAAGTCGCCCGTGATGGCGCGCTCCATGACGTACTGGCGGCCGTCGAACTCGCGCTGCTCCTTCTTGGGGCTCATCTTCGCGACGCTGCCGTCCGCGGCGTACTTGAGCGGCAAGCCGCCGTCGCTCACCGCCGTACCGGCGCCGGTGGGCGTGAAGAACGCGGGGATGCCCGCACCGCCGGCGCGAACGCGCTCGGCAAGCGTACCCTGCGGACAGAGCTCCACTTCGAGCTCACCGGAGAGGTACTGGCGCTCGAACTCCTTGTTCTCGCCGACGTAGCTCGAGATCATCTTCTTGATCTGCTTGTTGCGCAGAAGGATGCCGAGGCCGAAGTCGTCGACGCCGCAGTTGTTCGAGACGAACGTGAGATCCTTCACGCCGAGCTCGCTGAGGGCTCGGATGCAGTTCTCGGGAATGCCGCAGAGGCCGAAGCCACCGGCGAGGATCGTCGCGCCACTCGGGACGTCGGCGACCGCCTCGCGGGCGCTCTTCATCACCTTATCCATTGCGGCGAACCCTAGTCGACCCTGCCGCCCTTGGGAAGGTGCGTAGGGACACCGGTCCGCCCTCGTCTGCGTCAATTTCACGCCAAATCTGGCACCCCGCGTCATCGTCCGTGTGCCACGTGCGCGAGCCAGCAATTCCTGCGCGAACCGCTCGCGATCCGTGCCGACGACGCAACGCCGAACGAGGCAGAGCTCGACAGCGACGCCGGTCTCCGCGCGAACCTCTCGCCAAGGTGAGCTGTATCGTGGTCAGTCGGCGGGGGTGCCCGGGCCGAGCGAATCGATTCGCACGCGCGCGATGTTCGGCCTCCCGTTGACGAACCCGCTGAGGAAGATCTCGTCGCACGTCACGGCAAGAGGACGATCGTAGACATAGCGATCTCCGGGCGCCTCGATACCCTCCCACGCCATCCCGTCCGACAGGCGGATCAGGCGCCAGCCCAAGCCCGGCGAGGTGGTGCGAACGGAATGAACCGCGTATCCGCAGCCGACCACATTGTGCATGTTGCCTGGTATCTGCGGATACTCCGATCGTACACGTCGACGTGTCGCGCGGACGACTTCGGGATTGGTCGTGTACTTGGCAGTCCACGTCTCGACGACTGGGAAGATCTTCTTCGTGAAGTCGGTCCGGCCGCTGCCTTCTTCCCAGACCATGTCGATGCCGTCAGTTCCGAAGCCTCCCGCCAAGCGCGTCCGATCGGTGCCATATCCGATCAGAGTTTGGACCCCAGCGCCGGCCGTCCAGACCTTGACGTACTCCCAGGCAGACGAATCTGCGGACCAAAAGAGATCATCTCCGCGGAATTGGTATTCGGCGTACACGAGCCCTTCGTCTTCGGGCGGCTGAACGACCCACGATACGAAGCTTGCGCCAGGGAACGTGTAGATTCCGTCAGCTGCTCTCGACTCGACGAAAGCATTCGGTCCAAGGGCGTAGTCCGTCGAGACGGGATCGCCGTCCTTCGAATAACCGGGCGGCCGAAGGACCGCCGGACGCAGCTCACCGACGGTTCCTTGGATGGCTCCTCCCGCATAGCTTCCACCGTATGCGTCGTCGTACGTTCGGAAGATGAAGTGTCCGCCGTTCAAGCGCGGGCGACTCGCCACGCAGCGTCCCTGCTCGTAGAGTGCGAACCGCACCGGCCCGTCGGCTTCGGCAACGATGCGGTAGTAATTGGCGCCCGTGCCGCGTCCGAAGGCGAGGTACACCTTGCCGTTCTCGTCGACGTCCGCAACCGCGTCGAGCGTGATGTGGTCGCCTGTCGTCGACGGAGCCCAGTCGAGGACCATGCTTCGGCAGTTCTGGCCGGCGGGTCCCGGCAGAGGATCGCCGTTGACCGAGGTGGGGCAGGGCTCCCACCGAATAGGCTCGGGCAAGTATTGCTCGGCTTCGGGGATGAAGAACCCGCACCCGTACGAGTAATCCGTCCAGCGAATCCACCCCTCCGGACCACCGTAAAGGAAGGGAGCATCGGTCGACGAGTCACGCGAGCCATCGAAAGCCGTAGAGCTCTCGCGGTCAGAAGACGCGTCGGACGATGCAACGCCGTCATCATCAGATGGCGCCGGGGAGTCGTCACTCGCCGCGCCGCAGCTACCGAGCTGCAGAAGGCCCAGCCAGCTCAGCGCCGGAAGGACGACGGCAAGTGATCGCGGGATGCGCTGGCCCATCACTGACTCCCGGCTCGCACGTCGAGACCGTTCGTGCTCGGTAGCGAGAGCACCTTGTTCTTCATCTTGCACTGGACTGCCGGAACTCCGTCTCCGGACATCGAGGGCGCAGCGTACGACGTGGGCTCCGCAAATACGCCGCGGTCGAGCGACTGACTAGATCCCGTTTCTCTTCGTCGTCGCATTCCGTGTGAGACAAGCGAAGCCCGATGTGTGCGGAGAGGCGTCTCTCTGGCTGGTTGGGCTGGCGTTCCTACGTTGGGCGGGTGCGATGAGACGACGGTGGGCGCCCGTGTTGATGCTCGTTGGGGTCGTCGCGTGCGCGGGGAAGGAGTCCTCCGAAGCGATACCCACGCCCGTGCGCGTGCGGCCGCTCGAGCAGATCGAGCAACTTTCGGGGGCGAGATACTCGGGCACCGTCGAACCCGGGACGCGCGTCGACGTGGCATTCAAGGTCGGCGGGTACGTGCGAGAGCTCGCGCAGACCAAATCGGTCACCGGGCCGCGCAAGATTCAGGAGGGCGACGTGGTCGCGAAAGACGACATGCTCGCCGTGCTCCGCGAGACCGACTACCAGCAGAAGAAGCTCGCCGCCCAGGCCTCGCTCGCCGAGGCGGAGGCTGCCCAGAAGCAGGCGCAGCTCGATTTCGATCGCACGCAGAAGCTCACGGCTACCGGCGCCATCGCCAAGGTCGAACTCGATGCGCAGAGCGCGCGGCTCACCACGTCGCGTGCCCGAGTGGAAGGGGCGCGCGCGCAGGTTCGCGAGGCCGAGATTTCGCTCGCCGACTGCACGTTGAAGTCGCCCATCGACGGCGTGGTGCTGAAGCGCGCCGTCGAGGTCGGCACGCTCGTGTCGCCGGGCACGGTGGCATTCACCATCGCCGACACGAAGAGCGTCAAGGTGGTGTTCGGTGCGCCCGACGTGCTCATCGACAAGCTTCAGACCGGGGGCAAGCTCCCCGTCTCGTTCGATGCGGTTCCGGGGCAGTTCTTCGGAACCATCACGCGTATCGCGCCGAGCGCCGATCCGAAGAGCCGTGTCTTCGACGTCGAGGCGACGATTCCGAATCATGACGATCGACTCAAAGTCGGCATGATTGCCAAACTCGTGGTGCCCGAAGGAGTGCTTCCGCCGGCGGCCCTTGCGCTGCCGCTCACGGCCGTCGTTCGCTCACCGCACGATCCGCGCGGCTATTCCGCCTTCGTCGTCGAGCAGGTGAATGGCAAAGACGTCGCGCATCTCAAGGACGTGAAGCTCGGTGACGTGGTTGGCAATGCGGTTCTGGTGACGGACGGCTTGAGGGAGGGGGAGCGCGTCGTGACCATGGGCGCGACTCTCCTGAACGACGGCGAGCACGTTCGCGTCGTCCCGGAGTGAAGGCGATGAAGTCCGAGGCCGAGCGCATCGCGAATACCCGCAACACCGCGCGCTACTTCACCGAGAACCGGCATGTGGCATGGGTCGCCCTCGTCGCAACGGTGGTCTGGGGCATCTATTCGTACTTCGCGATGCCGAAGCGCAAAGATCCGGATATTCCGGTTCGCGTGGCGGCTGCGATCGTGGCGTGGCCCGGGGCGGGCGCCGAGAAGCTCGAAGAGCTCGTCACTCGCAAAGTCGAAGACAAGATTGCCGAGAATTCGAAAGTCGAGCACATCGATTCGACCACCCGCACCGGCGTGGCCGTCGTCATCGTCACGCTCCTCGATACCGTGAAAGAGCCGGCAAAGGAGTTCGACGACATCCAGCTGAGGCTCGACACACTCACCGATCTTCCGCAGGGCGTTCAGCCGATTCAGTTCCTCAAGGACTTCGGCGACACGACCGCGCTCATGCTCACCGTGGCGAGCCCCATGGCGCCGGACGTCGAGGTGCAGCTTCGCGCGACGCAAATCGCATCCGGTATCGAGCATGTTCGAAAAACGGCGAGGCCCGTCACACCAGGCTCCAAACGGCTCTCGCTGGTCTATTCGTTCCCGACGACGGTCGACCCTCGACCCTTGAAGCGCGTGATTCGCGAGCTCGGCGTGTATGCCGAGGATCAGCACATCGCCGAGGACGTGCGGCTCTTCGAAGGGGGAGGTTTTCTCGGACTCGACGGCGAGTCCGCTCGTGGCGAAGACGAGCTCCTCGCGGGCGCCACGCGCTTTCTCTTGAATCGACTCAATCGCTCCGAGATTCATCCGGACGTGTGGCGTCCGATCGTGGTCTTCGACCCGGGAGAGACGGAGGCGAAGCTCGCGTCGGTCGCCGGCGCGCGTTACTCGCATCGTGAGCTCGACGAGTTCACCGATCGCCTCCAGAAGCGTCTCCAGGGCGTCGACGAGGTGGCCAAGGTCACGCGCTCCGGCGTGCTGCCCGAGGCCATCTTCCTCGACTATTCGCAGGAGCGAGTCACGGGGTACGGCCTCTCCGGCGGCGTCGAGGAGATCAAGAAGGTCCTCGGCGCGCGCAACATCACGGCCTCGGGAGGCATCGTCGAGTCGCAGGGCAAGAGACTCACCGTCGATCCCTCCGGTGAGCTTCGCAACGAGCGCGAGATCGGCGACGTCGTGGTGGCAACCACACCCGACGGCGCCCCCGTCTACCTGCGAGATCTCTTCGACATCGAGCGCGGCTACCAGACGCCGCCTCGCTACCTCAACGATCTCACCTTCGAGACGAAAGCGGGCTATGCCCGCACGCGCGCCATCACGCTCGCCGTCTTCATGCGCTCGGGCCGTCAGATCGGCACGTTCGGCAAGGCTGTCGACTCCGCCCTGAAAGACGCACGCGGCCTCTTGCCGGCCGATCTCGTCATCGCCAAGACCAGCGATCAACCGAGGCAGGTTCGCGAGAACGTCGACCTCTTCATGTCGAGCCTCTACGAGGCCGTCGTGCTCGTGGTGCTCGTCGCACTCATCGGCTTCTGGGAATGGCGAAGCGCGGCGGTGCTGTCGATGTCGATCCCGCTGACGCTCTTCATGACCTACGGCTTCATGCATCTGCTGGGGATCGACCTGCAGCAGATCTCGATTGCGTCGCTCATCATCGCCCTAGGGTTGCTGGTCGACGATCCGGTCGTTGCCGGCGACGCCATCAAGCGCGAGCTGGCACTGGGACATCCACCGATCATCGCCTCCTGGCTCGGCCCGACGAAGCTCGAACGCGCGATTCTCTTCGCCACGATTACGAACATCGTCGCCTATCTCCCGTTCTTGACGCTTCCCGGAGACGTCGGGCGTTTCATCTTCACGCTGCCGATCGTGCTGACCTGCTCGCTCGTCGCATCGCGTATCGTGTCGATGACGTTCGTTCCGCTGCTCGGCTACTACCTCCTCCGGCCGGCGAAGCACGAGCCGACCCTCGAAGAGCGGCGCACGAAGGGCTTCGGCCGTCGCTACGTGCGTATCGCCGGCTGGGCCATCGATCATCGTTGGAGCGTGCTCGGTGCGTCGGTCGTCCTGCTGCTGCTCGTCTTCGGGTTGGCGAGCCAACTCAAACAGGCCTTCTTCCCCAAAGACCTCTCGTATCTCTCGTACGTCGACGTCTGGCTGCCCGAAGACGCGCCGATCGGGGCAACCGTCGATACCGCCCAGCGGGCCGACGCCGTCATCCGGCGCACCCTCGACGACTGGACCAAGAAGCATCCCAAGAAGCACGGCGAACGGACGCTGCGTTCGATCACGACGTTCATCGGCGGAGGCGGCCCTCGCTTCTGGTTCTCGGTCACACCGGAGATGCAGCAGCCGAACTACGCGCAGCTCGTGGTCGAGGTGGCCGACAAGCACGACACCAACCAGATTGTCGCGCCCCTCCAGGAGGCTCTGTCGCGCGAGATCGCCGGGGCGCGTGTCGACGTCCGCCAGCTCGAGAACGGCAAACCCGTCGGAGTGCCCGTGGCTTTCCGCATCCAGGGCGACGACATCGCGGTCCTGCGTAGCTTCGCCGATCGCGCCCGCGCCATTCTCCGTAACAGTCCGTTCGCCGAGCGCGTGCGCGATTCGTGGGGCTCCGACATCTTCTCGGTAAAGGTGGCGGTCGATGCCGACCGCGCGAACCTCGCCGGGGTCACGAATCTCGACGTCGCGATGTCGTCGTCGATCGGTCTCAACGGCAGTGTCGTGGGACAGCTCCGCGAGGGGGACCGCATGATTCCCATTCTCGCGCGCATGCAGAGCGCCGAGCGCGCGCAGCTCTCCGACGTGCCGAATCTCTACGTGCGCTCCGCCCAGAGTGGACAGCAGGTGCCGCTGCGCCAGATTTCGCACACATCGTACGCGATGACGACCGAGAAGATCGTGCGTCGCGACCACGTGCGCACGATCACGGTCTCGGCGTTTCCCAGAGACGGAATCCTGCCCTCGCAGGTCGTGGCCTCCGTGCGAAAGGAGCTCGACGCCCTCGCTGCGGAGCTACCGCCCGGCTATCGCCTCACGATCGCCGGAGAAGAAGAGGAGCAGAAGAAGGGATTCGCCAATCTCGCCGTCGTTCTCGTGATCAGCGTGGTCGCGATTTACGTGGCGCTCGTCATTCAATTCAAGAGTGCGGTCAAGCCCTTCATCGTGTTTGCGGCGATTCCTTATGGCGTCGGAGGCGCACTCGCCTGTCTGGTTCTGACGCGAAGTCCGTTCGGTTTCATGGCATTTCTTGGAATCATCAGTTTGATTGGCGTCATCGTCAGTCACATCATCGTCTTATTCGACTTCATCGAAGAAAAGCACGACGAGGGCGAGCCCCTTCGCGACGCGCTCATCGACGCAGGAATTCTTCGCTTGCGCCCCGTGCTCATCACCGTCGCTGCCACGGTGTTCGCGCTCTTCCCGCTGGCCTCCCACGGCGGCCCGCTCTGGGAGCCTCTCTGCTACGCGCAAATCGGCGGCCTGACGATTGCCACCTTCCTCACGCTGCTGCTCGTGCCGGTGATCTACGCGATCTTCGTCCTCGACCTACGCATCGTGCCTTGGCCCGAGGCGCCCTCGGCGCCCGAGGCTGGTCACGCCAGCGAGGATTCGGGCGAGTTGCCGCCGCCCACGGTCGCGGGCGCGGGCGCGCCCGCCGAATGACGTTCCTTCAATCACCCCCTTCAGTCGCCCCCTTCAATCGCGAGGCTGGGCGGTGGTGAGCACCGCGCGCAACGTGCCGTTCACGCTCGCCACTTCGACCGCAAAGCTCGTTTGGTCCGTCGGTCCTGCGAAGACCGACGTCCACGTGCCCGCGTCGTCTCTGGCGCTTCCGAGCACCCGATCGAGCACGCTCGGTGCCACCGTCTCCGGGTATTCGAACGTTTCGACCAGCTCCTCGGCGAGCATGCCTTGGAGGGAATAGAAGCGCTCACGTCGGCTCCGTGACGGGGCCGCGGTCACGCGGAGGCGCTTGCCGAGCAGTGTGCCGGCGAGCGTCGAAGGCCCGAACGATGGAGTGGCCGTGCTGTCCTCTCGCAGCTCGAGCCGCAGCACGGCGGCGATGCCCACGGCCGCGAGAACGGGCTCCGAGACGACCGAGATCCGAAGCAACGCGGCGCCGCGTTCGAGGAGGCCTTCCTCGCGCCCCGCCTCCGCGCGAAAGCCGATCCGCGCTGCGCTCTCCAACGCCTCGCTCCGAAGCGCTTCGAGCTCGGACGCGCCGATCAGCTTCGCGAAGTCGACCGTCCGCGTTCGATGGAACCGTCCCGCTGCTCCGAACCATTCTTCGTCTGCGCGAACGAGCAGGCAGTCAGAGGGCACGATGGATTGCCACGGCTCGGCGTCTCCCCAGAGCGCCTCGAGGTCTTCCACCGCGTCGTCGTTCGACATGCCGAGCCACGCTGTATAGCCCGGGGCGAGGCGCCTGCAAGCTCCTACGGCGCCGCTACCGGGGAGGGGCGCTTCGTGACCATCGCGTCACGCCACGCGAGGACGTCCTCCCAGCGTGCCGCCAGCTCTCGGCGTTCCCACGCGGCGCGCTGCGCGGAGAGGAGGCCCACCGGCTGCGTTGCGTGGGGTCGCACGGCTTGAAGTGCGCTCGCCATCGCGATGTCGGCCAACGTGAAGCGTCCGAGCAGCGCTCTGGACGGATCGCCCGCGATGGCGGCACGAACCGCGGCGAGCTCCACCTCAAGCTCCTCGTCCGGCACGACGCGCACCGCGTACTTCTTCCGGAGATAGGCCGTGCCGACGCGGACCGTCGGTGTGAGGACGCGGCGAATCCCACGAGGAAGCTCTTGGGGCAGGCTCTCGAGCTGGACGTCCTTGCGCTGCTCGGTCTGCTCGAGAATGCGCGACCGTCCCGCGCGCATGAGTCGCTCCGCGCGCTCGTTCCACGCGGTGATGTCCGGCATGAGGTCGAGCGGCACGAGGCATTCTTCGCGTCCGCGCCGATCGGCTTCCTGGGCAATGGCGAACGAATCGCCCAGCGAGAAGCCGCCCGGGCCCAGCAGATACGGCACGCTGATCGCGCCGCGGGTGCGGCGCGCGCGAAGCCGAAGCCAGGGCTCGCTCAGGAGCGGCGTGTACTCCTCGTAACGATAGGGGATCCGATGATGGTCGAGCGCCCATCGTGCTTTTTCCGTCCACGGAGAGAATCCCTCTCCTACGAGGATGAGTCCGGAGGTCGTCATCTCCTTCGCAGTCTCGCGCGTCCCCGAGCACGGCGGCGCTTTTCTTGGCGCTCTACCTGGTGTTCTTGCGTGACCGTCGAGATTCGATACGTCGGGCTACGTACGGGCGAGATCGAATGTCTCGCTCGTCGGTGCACGTGACAATCCGGCCGCGAACGACGCTGGCGCGAATCCGCGCGGAGACGTGAAGACACGCAGGAATGCCATGCTCGGCGCGAAAGCTGCTTCGTGCGCCTCGAGCCGTGACGCGTTCCGACCAGCCTTTTCCGCCTATTCCTGAAGCCGGTGCCTGGCGAATCCATCCCGACGTGAGCTCGGGATTGCTCGTCGACGCGCACGATTACTATGTGGCGTTCTACGAAGCTGCGCAGAGGGCGAGGCGGAGCGTGCTCTTGCTCGGCTGGCAGTTCGACAGTGACGTCGAGCTCGTGCGAGGCGAAGACCTCCCGCCGGGCGCGAACGGTCGAGACTTCCGCCTGCTGCGCACGCTCGATCGCCTCTGCCGCGAACGACCGGACCTCGAAGTGAGGATTCTCGCGTGGGACCACAGCGTGGTCTTCGCGCTCGAACGCGAGATCCTCCAGAAGGTCGTCTTCGACGTGGTCACGTGCGATCGATTCCACTTCAAGTACGACGCCACCGTGCCTTCGCCTGGCTCGCATCACCAGAAGGTGGCCATCGTCGACGGACGCGTTGCCTTCACCGGCAGCGCTGATCTCTGTCAATCGCGTTGGGACGCCTCCACCCATCTTGCGCACGATCCGCGACGCTCCGCGCGCGGCGAGCTCTATGCGCCGTACCACGAAGTCCAGATGCTGCTGCCCGGTGCTCCCGCCGAGTCGCTCGTCGAGCTCTTCGTCGAGCGATGGGCGCACGCGACGGGTGAAGCGCTCGACGCCGAGGCGCTCATCGATCGCCGGGCAGGGGGGCTCGACCCTCGGCATGTTCCGACCACGCTGCGGATGCCGCGCACGAAGGTCGCGCTCTCGCGCACGGTGCCCGTTGGCGGGGGTCCGGAGCCTTCGCGTGAGATTCGCGACCTCTACGTGAGCGCCATTCGCGAAGCCGAACGGCTCGTGTACATCGAAACGCAGTACCTCACCTCCGCCGCCGTTCGCGACGCCCTCGTCGCGCGGCTGCGCGATGCAACGCGGCCCGCGCTCGACGTGATCATCGTCCTGCCCAGGCGCCCGTCGAGCCTGAAGGAGGAGCTCACGATCGGTCCTGCGCAGGCCGAGGTGATCGACGCGTTGCGGGCGGTGGCTCGCGAGGCGGGGCAGGGGCTCGGCGTGTACAACGTAGCGGCGGCCGAGTCGTCCGAACGAAGCGAGGCCGACGAAGACGACGTCTTCGTGTACATCCACTCGAAGCTGATGATCGTCGACGACCGGTTCTTCACGGTCGGCTCCGCGAATCTCACGAACCGCAGCATGACGATCGATTCGGAGGTCAACGTCAGCCTGTTCGCAGACGATGGGGACGGAGAGGTTCGAGGGGCCATCGAGCGCGCGCGCAAACGCCTCATGAGCGAGCACCTCGGAGAGCTCGTGGAACAGCATCTCCTCGGCAGTCCCGAAGGGCTCGTCGCGCGAATCGATCGCGCCATCGCGCGTGGCCTCGTGAAGTTTCGTCATCACGGCACCACCGGCGAACCGCCGAGTGCGCTGGCGAAGGTCGTCAAGGAGCTCGCGGGCGACTACCTCGATCCCGAAGATGCCTCGAGGCGCCAGGTCGCGACGATCGAGAGACGTCGGTCCTCGGCCGACGAGCCATCGTCCACTTCATGAAGTGCTTCGGTACCGCCCGGCGCCGTGAAGTTGGCCCAGCGCTGTCCTTCATGGTGGCGTCGTCGTCACCGTGTCGTCCTTCTTCCGCTGCCGCCACCTCGCTCTCGCCGCCTTCGTTCTCGTGCCGGCCGTTGCGAACGCCGCGCCTCCAGCGACCAGGAAGGCGTCGCCGCCGACACCGAGCGCGAACGCCAACGCGAACGGGAACCGTCACGGCTCCACTGCCCGCGTTGCCAGCGCGTCGAGCCACGTGGCCATGGGCAAGAGCATCGGCTCGCCGACCGAAGGCCACCTCGTCGGCGGCGCACGCCTCACCGAAGGCACGCACCTCCGCTTCTACCCGGTTTACAACGAGGGCGACGTTCGTTGGGGGCTCGAGTCGCTCGTGAACCTCATCGATCGCTCTGCGCGCGCCGTGAAGAAGCAGTTCCCCGACGCCGTTCTCTCCGTCGGTCATCTGTCGAAGCCCGGCGGCGGTGAAGTGGATCGGCACGCGTCGCACGAGAGCGGCCGCGATGCGGACATCGGCTTCTACGTGAAGAACGTGGCGGGCAAGGCCGTCTACGCCGAACACATGGTGGCCTTCAAAGGTGACGGCACCGCACCGAGCTGGCCGGGCGCACACTTCGACGACGCCAAGAACTGGGCTCTGGTCGCGGCGATGCTCTCCGACGCGAACTGCCACATCACGCACATCTTCGTGGCCACGCCCATTCGCGAGCGCCTCCTTTCGTACGCACAGAAGAGTGGCGCCCCGGCGTCGCTTCGGGTGCGTGCCTCCGAGGTCCTTGCCCAGCCCCGTGGCGCTCTCCCGCACGACGACCACTTCCACGTCCGGATCGGCTGTCCGCCCGGAATGGATAAGTGCATCGAGCAGCCAATCGCCAAGAGCAAGGGCCGCGCGCACAGCTCGGTGGCGAACGCTCGTACGCATGCCAGCCCGTCCAACCGAGCGCCCGTCTCTCGTGCCCCCGCCAAGGCCCCGGCCAAACCGGCTCCGGCTCCCGCTCCGGCGCCGGAACGAAGCGAGCGCGGCGAGGAGAGCGCCAAGAGCGACTCGATCATTCCGAGCCTCGCGCCCGACATTCCGGGCCTCGGTTCGGCCGTGATTCCTGCGCCGCTCGGGGGGATGCGGTCGCCGTGGGGCGGAACGAAGGAGCCGGTTGCCCCTGCTTCGCCTCCGATCGACGATCCGGACGGCGTTCTCGAAGGTCGCTGACCCCGAGCTCTGCCCGGCAGCACGTTTCGGGCGGCCGGACGCGGCGGACGCGAAACAAAGTCGCGTTCCCTTCCGCCGCTCGAAAAGTGCGGGCTATGATAGAAGCGCGCACCCGCCCATGGCCGAGAGCGTGAGCTTCGCCCCCGCAGGTTTCGGAACCATCGATCGACGAGCCGTCCTCGTCGGTCGCGCCGTCGAGATGCGCGTTCTCGACGCCGCCATGCGTGCCGTTCGAGAGGACGGTCGCTCGCGCACGGTGACCCTCGTGGGGGCCGCCGGTATCGGCAAGACGCGCCTCGTGCGCGACTTCCTCGGCAAGCAGCGTGGGACGTCCGTCGATGTGCGCGCCTCGCAAGGCCCGGAGTCGGGCATTCGCACGGGCGCGCCGCGCGTCTTCCGCGGTTCGGCACGTGAAGGTGGAGGCGCCTACGACGTCTTCGCACGCGTGCTCCGTGCGCGGTTCGGCATCGTCGAAGGGATGGACGCCGAGGCGGCCAAAGCGCAGGTCCGCTCGCAGGTCGCCGCGGTCCTCGAGGATCGGAAGGTCGGCGACGTTTGCTACTTCCTCGGGCAGCTCCTCGAGCTCGAGTTCCTCGATTCTCCCCTCATCGAGGCGGTGCGCTCCGATCCGCAGCAGATGCGCTTTCTGCGCCGCGCGGTCATCAAGCGCTTCCTCGAAGCCGACGCGCTCCACGCGCCGCCCACACGCGACACCGCGCCCGATCCTCTCGAGCGCACCGGCGAGTTCGGTTCGATCTACAGCGTGCGAACGGGCCGAGGGCCCATCGTCCTCGTCTTCGACGATCTGCAGTACGCCCACGAGGAGTCGCTCGAGCTGCTCGCGTTCCTCGTCGAGAGCCTGCAGGCGCCCATCTTGATGCTCTGCGTCGCGCGTCCCGAGATGATCGCGCGCCGCGACGAGTGGGCAAAGCACGGCGCCGGGAGCTTCGGTCGCGATGCGCAGAGCCGTTCCTCCCGACGACACGAGGTGATCGAGCTCTCCCCCCTCTCCGAGACCGACGCGGCAGCGGTCATGCAAGACCTTCTCGCCCCGTGTGGCGAGTCCGAGGGAGTCGACGAACTCGTCGACGCCGCTTGTACGCTCGCCGGTGGCAATCCCGCTCTGCTCGAGCGGATGGTCCACATCTTCCTCGATATGGGGGTCATCGAGGCGAAGGACGACTTCGCCGAAGTCGAGTCGTGGACGGTCCACGTCGACAAGCTCTCGGCCGTGAAGCTCCCGCTCACCGTCGAAGACGCCATCCAGGCCCGCATCTCGGCGCTGGCTCCGCACGAGCGCGACCTGCTCGAGCGCGCCGCCACGATGGGCAGCGTCTTCTGGCTCGGTGGCCTCCTCGCCATCGCACGCCTCGACGTCAACGCGCCCGACGTGTGGTCGCAGAAGACGGCCGTCGACGTCGCCAAGATTCACGAAACACTGAAGGAGCTCAAGGAGCGCGACTACATCCTCACGCTCCCCGACAGCACCTTCGCCGACGACGAAGAGTACGCGTTCAAGCACAACCTCGAACGCGAAACGCTGCTCAAACTCCAGCCCAAGGGGCAGTCGAAGCGGTTCCACAAAGCCATCGCCGACTGGCTCTCGTTCAAGCCGAACGTACGCTCCCACGAGGAGTACATCGGCCAGCTCGCCCGCCACCAGGAGCGCGCCGGACTCGTCGTTCAGGCCGCCGCCACCTACCTCGACGCGGCGGACCTCGCGCGCGAGCGCTACGCGAACACGAAGGCCTCGGAGTACTACGTCAAAGGCCTGGGGCTCCTGCGCGACGGCGCGGAGGGCTCGACCGAGCAGCAGCTCCGCGCGCTCCACCACTACGGCGACGTTCTCCAGGTTCTCGGCAAGAGCGACGAAGCCCTCGATGCCTTCAACGAGATGCTCGCGCGCGCCTACCGACTCAATTTGAAGTCGAAGGGCGGCGCCGCGCACAGCCGCATCGGTCGCCTCTACCGCGACACGGGCCGCCTCGAAGACGCCAAGATTCACCTCGAAGCGGCCCTCGCGCTCTTCGAAGAATCGAACGACGAGCGCGGCATCGCGAGCACCATCGACGACCTCGGCAAGCTCTATTGGCTCCGCGGTGACTACCCGCGCGCCCTCGAGTCGACGCAGCGCGC
Source organism: Labilithrix luteola (assembly GCF_001263205.1). Classification (GTDB taxonomy): domain Bacteria; phylum Myxococcota_A; class Polyangia; order Polyangiales; family Polyangiaceae; genus Labilithrix; species Labilithrix luteola. The sequence continues at coordinate 10,484,793 of NZ_CP012333.1, read as the reverse complement.
GCTCGTGATGCGCCGCAAGTTCGGCGATCGCCGGTCGATTGCGCTGAGCCTCAACAACCTCGGGCTCGTCTACCAGGACTCGGGGCAGTTCAAACTCGCCCTCGACGCCTTCGAGCAGGCGCTGCGCATCCGTCGCGAGATCGGCGACCTCGTCGGCGTGTCGATCTCGCTGAACAACCTCGGCACCGTCGCGCAAGATCAGCGCGACGACCGCCAGGCGCTCACGCTGTTCCTCGAGGCCTACGAAGTCGCCAAGGAGACGGGCGACCGCAATCGCCTTGCGCTCATCCTCACGAACCTCGGCGAGACGTCCAACCGTCTCGGCGATCCCGCGAAGGCCATCCAGCACCTCAAGCAGGCCGAGGAGATCGCCGACGAGCTCGGCGACAAGCTCGGATTGGCGGAGGCGGTGCGCGGCCTCGGCAAAGCGTATCTCGCACAACGCGAGTACACGAAGGCACGCGAGTGCACGCAGCGCGCGGTGGACATCTTCCGCGAGATCCAGAGCAAGGTGCAGCTCGGCGTGGCGCTCCGTTCGCTCGGCGAGGTCATGGCCTCCGGAAGCGCCGGCGGCGAGGGCCTCCTCACCGGTCGCGCGCACCTGCTCCAGTCGATCTGGATCTTCGAGGAGATCGGCAACGACGTGGAGCTCGCACGGAGCTGTCGGGTCTACGCGAACCTCCTGCGCGCCTCACTCGCGATGGAAAACGATCCGACGACGGCCGCCGAAGCGGACCAGTTCGCACGCCGCGCCGAAGAGATCTTCGCGCGACTGAAGATCAGCGCGTACGGCCTCGACGCCGACGTCTTCTTCGGCACGCGTTAGGGATTTCACAGGAAGGGCGGAAGGGCGGAAGCGGAGAGGGGCTTGGCCTCGCTTCCATTTTGGACCCTCGTGGTGCTCACGAATCCCTTCGGGATTCGCTCGCGAAGGGGAAGTCTTCTTCGCGACTGACAACCGCCTCCCTACGTTGCGACCGATCGCGTCCTGCCCTCGAGCGTCGAACAGATGGAACGGAGCCGCCGGAAGAGAAGCTTCGGCAGAAGCGACGAAGGCCTCTGGTCGGTTGCGATCACGTTCCAATGTAGGGAGGCGGTAGCAGGTGGCCAGTGAGACTCCCCCACGCGAGTGAATCCCGCAGGGATTCACGAGCACGAGGCTCCAGGACGGAAGTGAGAGGAGGCCCCCTTCCGCCCTTCCGCCCTTCCTGTCCAATTCTCTCAGCGGTGTCGCCCGACGAAGCGCTTCGTGAGCTGGTTGCGGCTGCCTGTCGCTCCGAGCGCCGGTCGTTTGTCCTGGACGAGGCTTTGCGTGTCCTGGACGAGGCTTTGCGTGTCCTGGACGAGGCTTTGCGTGTCCCGGACGAGCAGTTGCGTGTCTCGGACGAGGAGTTGCGTGTCTCGGACGAGGAGTTGTGTGTCTCGGACGAGGTGCGGCTCAGTTGTTTTGGGCACCGGCGTTGATCCAGTCTTGGATCTGCGTGACCTCGTCGGGGGCCAGGGGCGGGCCGCCGAGCGGCATTTTCGAGCCGCAGGGGGCAGGGTCGGTGAGATCGACCTTAAGGAACATCAGGCTTGCGGCGGCGTCGCCCGGCACCACGCGTACTCCATCGCCCGCGCACGACGCACCGGCCGCCGCCGCATCGACCAGGTTCATGTAGGCGGCGTTCTGCGTCGTCATGTCGAGCTGGCCGACCTGCGTTCCGATGCCTTCCGGCGTCGTGTGACATGGGGCGCAGCGGACGGAGATGATGGTCGTGTAGATCTGCGTGAAGGTCGGCGCGTCGATGTCGCTCGCGTCGACCACTTGCGAACGCTGGGCGTCGGCGTCGGCTCCGGCGTCGACGATGGTCGTTGCGTCCGGCGTCGGCGCTGCCGGCGTAGGAGGTGGCGTGGTCGCGATGTCGTTCTCGTTGCCCGCGCACGCAGCGATCGCGGCGAGACCCGCCGCGGTGAACGCGAAAATCGCCAGGAAACGAGAGCGCATGCGAGCCTCCTCCGCGCGCTCGTTCGTGGTCGAGCGAACGCCCTCGTTTCCGTAAGCAGGACCGAGGAGGAGCGAAAGGCCCGGGCCCGCCGCAGCGGTGCCAACCGTCGCGATCGGGCGCGACCGGGCTACTTGTTTCGGTCGAGCGCCAGATTCACTTCGAGCACGTTCACACGCTTCTCGCCGAGCACGCCCAGATCGCGGCCCTTGGTCTTCGACGCGACGATCGCGCGCACCGTCGCCTCTGGGATGCCGCGTGCCCGCGCGATGCGGCCCACCTGGTATTCCGCCGCGGCGGGGCTGACGTGCGGGTCGAGTCCGCTGCCCGACGCCGTCACCAAATCCACCGGCACCGGCGCCGTGTTGCCAGGATCGGCGGCGCGAAGCGCGTCGATGCGCTCCTGAACGCGCTTCGTGAGATCCGGGTTCGTGGGACCGAGGTTCGACGCCGCCGAGTTCGCGCCGTCGTACGGACCCGGTGACGTTGCCGAAGGACGGCCCCAGAGATACTTCGGATCGTCGAACGGCTGACCGATCTCGCGTGAGCCCAAGACCTTCCCTTGCTCGACGATCAAGCTGCCGGTCGACGCCGAAGGGAAGGCTGCCCGTGCCACGCCAGTGACGACGAGCGGATAGGCGATACCCGTGAGGAGCGTGAGCGCCACGAGCATGCCTGCTGCGGTTCCGACCAGACGCGCAACGCTCGGCTGCGTGGGCACGGCCGGCTGTGAGGGGCGAGGTGCGATCGATGCGGTGGTCATGGGGACCTCAGGCAAGGTGGAAGACGACGAGCAGGAGATCGATGAGCTTGATGCCCACGAACGGCACCACGATGCCGCCGAGCCCGTAGACGAGGAGGTTCTGGCGCAGGAGCGCGCCGGCACCCACCGCGCGATAACGAATGCCACGCAGCGCGAGGGGGATGAGGAAAACGATGACGAGTGCGTTGAAGATGACGGCGCTCATGATGGCGCTCTGCGGCGTGGCGAGGTGCATGACGTTGAGCTTGTCGAGCGCGGGGTACGTCACGGCGAAGGCCGCCGGGATGATGGCGAAGTACTTGGCGATGTCGTTGGCGATGCTGAACGTCGTCAGCGCGCCGCGCGTCATCAACATCTGCTTTCCGATCTCGACGATCTCGATGAGCTTCGTCGGGTTCGAATCGAGGTCGACCATGTTGCCGGCCTCTTTCGCCGCCTGCGTGCCGGAGTTCATGGCCACGGCCACGTCGGCCTGCGCCAGGGCAGGCGCGTCGTTCGTACCGTCGCCGGTCATCGCCACGAGCTTGCCGCCCGCTTGATGCTCGCGGATGAGTGCGAGCTTCGCTTCCGGCGTGGCTTCGGCGAGGAAGTCGTCGACGCCCGCTTCGGCCGCGATGGCCGCCGCGGTGAGGGGATTGTCGCCCGTGATCATCACGGTCTTGATGCCCATCCGACGAAGCTCGGCGAAGCGCTCCTTGATGCCGCCTTTGACGATGTCTTTGAGCTCGACGACGCCGAGGACCTCGGTCTTGCCGCCCTGTTTGCCCTCCGGGGCGGAGGCAACGACGAGGGGCGTTCCGCCTTTCTTGGCGATCGCGTCGACGGACTTGCGAACGGCGTCGGGGAAGGTACCGCCCTTGCAGCGGACGAAGGCGTCGATGGCGTCGGTGGCGCCCTTGCGAAGCTCGCGCTCCTCGACGTTCACGCCGCTCATGCGGGTCTGCGCGCTGAAAGGAACGAAGACCGCTCCGAGCTCGCGAACGCTGCGCTCACGAATGCCCCACTTTTCCTTGGCGAGAATGACGATGCTCCGGCCTTCCGGCGTCTCGTCGGCGAGCGACGCAAGCTGCGCGGCGTCGGCGAGGTCGCGGTCCGACACGCCCGGCGCGGGGTGGAAGGCCGTGGCCTGACGGTTGCCGAGCGTGATCGTGCCCGTCTTGTCGAGGAGGAGCACGTCGACGTCGCCGGCCGCTTCGACTGCGCGGCCCGACGTGGCGATGACGTTCGCCTGAATCATGCGATCCATGCCGGCGATGCCGATGGCCGAGAGAAGCCCGCCGATGGTCGTCGGAATGAGGCAAACGAGCAGCGCCACGAGCACGGTGATGGTGACCGGGTGCCCGGCTCCCGCCGCCTTCACGCTGAAGAGCGAAAAGGGAAGCAGCGTCACCGTCGCGAGCAAAAAGACGATGGTGAGCGCCGCGAGCAGGATGTTCAGAGCGATCTCGTTCGGAGTCTTCTGGCGCTTGGCGCCTTCGACCATGGAGATCATGCGATCGAGGAAGGTCTCGCCGGGATCGGCGGCGACGCGCACGACGACCCAGTCCGACAGCACGCGCGTTCCGGCCACGACCGCGCTTCGATCGCCGCCGCTCTCGCGCACGACCGGCGCGCTTTCACCAGTGATGGCGCTCTCGTCGATCGACGCCACGCCTTCGACGATGTCGCCGTCGCACGGCACGAAGTCGCCCGCCTCCACGAGCACCACGTCGCCTTTGCGGAGCTCGGGCGAAGGCACGCGCGTGACCTCGGCATCGCGGTTCGGAGCGTCGAGCCGCTTGGCTTCGATGTCGCGTTTGGCCTGGCGGAGTGACTCCGCTTGCGCCTTGCCGCGACCCTCGGCCATCGCCTCGGCGAAGTTCGCGAAGTACACGGTGAACCAGAGCCAGAGCGACACGGCGAGGATGAAGGCCGGAGGCGCCTCTCCTTTGCCGAGAACGGCCTGGACGAAGAGCCCGAGGGTCAGGAGGCTGCCGACCCACACCACGAACATGACGGGGTTACGGACCTGATGGCGCGGGTCGAGCTTCTTGGCGGCGTCGGCAAGGGCGCGCTTGACGAGCTTGCTTTCGAACAGGGTCTTCTTCGGGGCGCCTGGGCGTCCGTGATGGTGGTGATGACCGGGACTCGGCAGTGGCTCGTTTGGACGAGCGGCCTGCGCGTCACGAGGCGCGACTTCGGGGACGAGAGCGCGGGTGCTGGGGGTGCTCTGAGCCATGGTCTTTCAGCTCCCACTCGAGATGATCTGCTCGACGATCGGGCCGAGCGCGAGTGCGGGAATGAAGGTGAGGGCGCCGACGAGAATGACGACGCCGACGAGCATCGTGACGAAGAGCGGCGTATGCGTGGGCAGCGTGCCGCTCGAGGCGGGAACGAGCTTCTTCTTGGCGAGCGATCCGGCGATCGCGAGGACCGGGACCATGACGCCGAAGCGACCGACGAACATCGCGATACCGAGTGCGACGTTGTAAAAGACGCTGTTGGCGCCCAAGCCACCGAACGCGCTGCCGTTGTTGTTCGCCGCCGAGGAGAAGGCGTAGAGCACCTCGGTGAAGCCGTGGGCGCCGGGGTTCATGACACCCTTCTGACCGGCCTCGGTGACCACCGCGATGGCGGTTCCGACGAGAACCACCGATGCCGGGATCAAGATGACGAGCGAGGCCATTTTCATCTCGAACGCCTCGATCTTCTTTCCGAGGTATTCGGGCGTGCGGCCGACCATGAGACCGCCGACGAACACGGCGATGATGGCGAACATCAACATGCCGTAGAGGCCCGAGCCCACGCCGCCGAAGACGATCTCTCCGAGCTGGATGAGCCAGAGCGGAACGAGACCGCCGAGCGGCGTGAACGAGTCGTGCATGCCGTTGACGGCGCCGCACGACGCACCCGTGGTGACCGCCGCGAAGAGCGACGTGGCGGAGATGCCGAAGCGGACCTCCTTGCCTTCCATGTTGCCGCCCGATGAGCCGAGGCTTGCCAGCTGATCGACGGGGAGGCCGTGGAGAGCGGGGCTACCGGCTTGTTCCGAGTGCACGCAGAGAACGAGCAGCGGCACGAAGATGGCCGTCATGGCGGCGAGAACCGCCCAACCCTGACGCGCATCTTTCACCATCTTGCCGAACGTCACGCAGAGCGCGGCGGGGATGGCGAAGATGGCCCACATCTCGACGAAATTCGTGAGCGGCGTCGTGTTTTCGAACGGATGGGCCGAGTTCGCGTTGAAGAAGCCGCCGCCGTTCGTACCGAGTTGCTTGATGGCGATTTGCGAGGCGGCCGGACCGAGCGCGAGAACCTGCTCGACGATGCTCTTGCCGTCTGCGGTCTTGGCCGCCTGGACGAGGGGCACGGTGACGTAAGCGTCGAACGTCTGCACCACGCCCTGTGAGACGAGGACGATCGCGACGACGAACGAGACGGGGACGAGCACGAAGAGCGTGCTTCGAACGAGGTCGAACCAGAAGTTGCCGACGGTCTGACTGCTCTTGCGCGAGAACCCTCGAATCAATGCGATGACGACGGCGATGCCCGTGGCGGCGGAGACGAAGTTCTGCACGCAGAGCCCCGCCATCTGCACGAAGTAGCTCATCGTCGACTCGCCGCCGTACGCCTGCCAGTTCGTGTTGGTCACGAAGCTGACGGCCGTATTCCAGGCGAGGTCGGGCGGAACGGCCGCCATGTGCTGAGGATTGCCGGGGAGGAATCCTTGCAGACGCTGGAGCGCATAAAGGAGGAAGACGCCGAGCACGTTGAACGTGAGGACGCTGAGGGCGTAGGTCTTCCAGGTCATTTCCGCAGCGGCGTCGACGCGCAGCACGCGGTAAATGAGCCGCTCGATGGGACCGAAGATGCGCGTCGCGAAGGTGCGATCGCCGGAGAAGACGCGGGCCATGTAGCTGCCGAGCGGCTTCGCGGTCGCGAGGACGGCGACGAAGAAGAGCAGAATCTGGGCGTAGCCTTGCCAGTTCATTCGAACTTCTCCGGCTTGAGCATCGCGAAGAAGAGGTAGGCCGCGAGCGCGACCGAAACGGATGCACCGATGATGTAGAGGACGGCCATGTGTGGCTCCCTGGGGCTTCGCCGCTAGACGCTCTCGCAGAGGCGCACGAGGCCGAGCGAGAACGTGAGGAGACCGATGGTCATGCAGAGGTAGACGAGATCCATGAATCGCTCCGAACGAGCCCCCGTGGAACGACAGGGTAGAGATAGCCAGATCAGGGTTCTGTTAAGTCGTGCGTCCGCGGCTCCGCATGGGCGAGCACGAGCGCAACCTTTCCCCGCGGCAACGCGCCCGCGTCGAGCTTCGGTGCGTGCCCCGACGACGCGCTAGAGACAGTGCCGTTCGGGTACGCCGACCTCGTCGCTGCCCATGCGGGAATTCGGCTGAGAGAGGGCACAGAAGGGCGGAAGAACGGAAGGGGGTAGGGGGAGGCGTCAGCCATTGCAGGACCTCGATGAGTCTCGACGATCGGCTCTTGACCCTCCTCAATCTTCCGCCCTTGCGCCCTTCCTGTGCCATTCCCTCCCATCGACCGGCACCGGGCGAAGTCGCTTCGAACGACGCTGGCCATCAGAGCAGCTCTGTTTCCGGCTGCCTTATCCGAACGGCGTTGCGCCTTTCGTTAGAGCCGGAAATTGACAGCGACCACGCCGAGAAGCTGGTCCTTCACGGCGTCGGGCACGAAACCGTCCGGCGTCGGCAAGAAGCCGTCGGGCGAGGTGGTGCCGCCGGGGCCTGCGAAATAGGGGAGATTCGAGCGCCGGTAGTTGGCTTCGAAGCGAAGCGCCATGAAGTCGGTCGGCATCACGTCGAACGTGCCGGTCACGCCCCAGATCTGGAGCGCGGGTATCCCGCCGGCGATCACGAAGCCGGGCGGCGGATACGAAGCGAGGTAGCGCGAGGGGTTGGAGAACACCTCGCCTCGTACGGAGAGAGCGAGATGATCGCGATAGAACCAAACGCGATTGACGACCGCTGTGCCGACGACGTGCGCGCCCGAAGGTCCTGGGAGATCGGCGCTACCGCCTGCCTCGAAGCCGAGGTGGTTGTTGATGCTCACGGCGGCCTTGGAGAGGAACGACGCTTGGCTATCGTTGAAGTAACGGACGACGGCGCTGTTGTCGTTGTGAAACCGAATGCGGCTCGGCTGACCGCGGATGTCGGTTCCGACGTACGAATTCGCTATGAAGTACAGTGACTCGGTGGGAGCCCATCGGAGTGCGAGCCCTCCCGCCGGCGCGTAGTTCCACTTGCCGAACGTCTGCCAGCCGTTCATGAGCCACGGCTCGATCTTGATGCGGTCGGTCGGAAAGTACTGAACGCGAATGCCTTGGAAGTAAAACGGCGTCGCGTCGCAAAGCACCGAGCGCGTGTAATTCCAATTCTCGGCGAGCAGGTAGCTCTCGAGCCCGATGTACGAGAGGAAGATCCCGGCCTCGGCGTTGATTCCGTGGCCGACGTCGAAGTGATAGCCCGCCGTGGCCTCGCGGATGTAACTGAGATTCGGGATCGACAAGTCACGACCGCGCTGCGCGGTGCCGTCGAGGTCTTGGACGATGGTGAGCATCGAGCCGTACTGCAGCGAGAGCCGGCCGATGACGTTCCGGTAGTTCCACTCGAACCCGACCGACGCGAGGTTGATCTCGATCTCGTTGTGCCGAGGAATCGAGGCCGTTCCCGTGAGCGTGTCGTCGATCGGGTGATTGGCCGAGAAGGCGTAGTTGACGTCCAGGTAGAGGCTCAACGTCACCGCGTCGCCGAACGGCTTGAGCGGAAAGTCCTTCTGCCGGCTCTGCCCGTTGACCCACGTGAAGTCACCCCACGCGAAGGGCGCCGACGGCGCGGGGGCGGGGGCGGGCGAAGCTGGAGGCGGTGGTGGTGCTGGCGACGACGGGGGAGGAGGCTCGGGGGCGGGGGAGGGCGACGACGGCTCCTCCTGCGCCGATGCAGGACTGACCGCGAAGACTGCGACGAGCAGCAAGGAGAAGGCAGCAGTCGTTCGCATGAAAGCGCGGACACCCAGACTAACGTCGTTCCTCGAGAATCGCGCGGACGCCCGCTTCGAAGAGGAAGAATCCGACAACGAGCTCGATGACGCATCCGGGATGGGTGATGCCGACGAGCAGCCCGAGACTTCCGATCGCGATGAAAGGACCCGCCAGCCCGGGGACGGGGTGCGCCTCGCGAACGTGGGGAGCGGGTTCGGGATCGCTCATCGGCATCGGGCTTCGGTAGGGGTGCACGGTGTCCGACCCGTATCGGACCGCACCTCAAGCCCGCATTGAGCTTGGCACCGCTCGCATCAAGGAACCCTCAAGACGACTCCACGTGGCGCATGCCGAAGTCGGCGTCGTCCGCTGAGCGCGGAATCCACGAATTCGATGGGCGATCGATTCACCACCAGGCGAGGGCGGTGGTCCATCGATCCCTGGGGCAAGCGGAACGCGCAGATCCAAAATTGTCCGGATTTTTCGAAGGCGCCAACCAGCTGGGCTGTAGGCACTGCCGTTGCAGTCTGCGCGCTCCGCCTACCTGCGCTGGCCATCGTGGAAGGACCACGAGGACGCCTGTGCATCGACGGAGTGGATGCATGAACAGCCGAACCTGGGTGCTCGTCGCTGCGTCGCTTCTCTGGACCGTGAGCTCGTGTGCGGCTCCGGCCGGGGACGACGAAGAAGAGACCCTTTCGGAGAGTGACGAGAACGCGCTCAGCGCACCCGGCGGTGCGTCGGCTGCGGCGGGCAAGATGGTGGCACCGAGCCTCTCGGTAAGCCAGCGGGCGGACGTTCTCAGCCACTACACCAACGTCGATCCCGACGACGTCGTGCCGAAGTCCCTACGCGACGACGCGATCGTCTACTACGACACGAACAAAGACAATCTGCCGAACGACAAGTACCTCACCGTCGTCGACTTCTCGAAGAGCTCGGGCAAGCACCGCTTCTTCGTCATGAACATGAAGACGGGCAAGGTCTCGGGCATCGTCGTCGCGCACGGAAGCGGCAGCGATCCGGACAACGACGGCATCGCCACCAAGTTCAGCAACACGGCGAACTCGAACGCGTCCTCGCTCGGCTATTACCTCACCGCCGAGACGTACACGGGCAACCACGGTCGCTCGCTCCGCATGGACGGTCTCTCGACGACCAACTCGAACGTGCGCGCACGCGCGGTCGTCATCCACGGTGCCGACTACGTGTCCGAGGGCCGCGCCAAGCAGGGACGTTCGTGGGGCTGCTTCGCGCTCGCCCAGTCCGCCAAGGACTCGATCATCGATCAGCTCAAGGGCGGCAGCCTCATTTTCGCGGGACGCGCCAGCAACTGAGCGCTCAGGCGGGCACCTTGAGCCGGTAGCCGACGCCAGGCTCCGTCACCAGATAACGAGGGCGCGCAGGATCGCCCTCCAACTTGTGACGGAGCTGCACCATGTACACGCGTAGATAATGCGTCTGGGACGCGTAGGCTTGGCCCCAGACCTCCTTGAGGAGTTGCCGATGCGTAAGCACCTTCCCGGCGTTCTTCATCAGGTACGCAAAGAGCTTGTACTCATTCGGCGTGAGGTGGACTTCGGTGACGCCGGAGAAGACCTGCCGCTTGTCGAGGTCGATCCGGAGCTCCCCCACTTCCACGACGGGTTCGACCCGCGCCTCGCCCGAACGCGACGTGTGCCGGAGGGCTACCCGGATGCGGGCCATGAGCTCGCCGGTTCCGAAAGGCTTCGTCAGGTAGTCATCGGCTCCGAGGTCGAGCGCGCTGATCTTGTCGTTCTCCTGGCCGCGCGCGCTGATCACGATGATCGGCTTGCTCGACCACTCCCGCAGGCTCTTCGTGACCTCGATGCCGTCGACATCTGGTAGGCCGAGGTCGAGCAACACCAGATCGGGGTTGTGCGTCCGCGCGAGCACGAGACCCTCGGCGCCCGTCTCGGCTTCGAGCGTGCGATAGCCTTCGCTCGCGAGGGCCGTACGCAAGAACTTCTGCATTTGCGGCTCGTCTTCGATGACGAGTACGAGAAACGATACATCCGTCATTGCCGAGCGCTCCGATCGCTCGCGGGCTCCGAAGCTTGGGACACGGGCTCGCTCTCGTCGAGCTGCGGCGGGACGCCTTCGATGGGTAGCGTGAAGGAGAACTCGGCGCCGCCACCGTCGCGATTGCGTGCCCACATACGACCGCCGTGCGCGGTGACGATGCCCTGCGAGATCGTGAGACCGAGGCCGGCGCCACCGCCGCGCCCCTTCTCGGCGCGATAGAACTTCTCGAACACCTTCGCCTCCTCGCCCTCGGGCAAGCCGGGACCGCGATCGGCGACGTCGATCTCGACGCCGTTATCCGTCACGTGCGCGGCGATGTGGACCTCGGCCGTGCTCGGTGTGTACTTCGCGACGTTCTCGAGCAAGTTCACCAGCACCTGTTGGAGCAGGATCGAATCGTAAGGGACGAGCGGCAGATCGTCGGGCAAGTCGATCTGCACCGGCCGATCGCCGAGGGCACTTTGCGTGCGTTCGAGCGCGGCGCCGACCGCCTCCTCGACGGGCTGCCACTCTTTGTGGACCTCCACGGCCCCGGCCTCGAGCCGGGTCATGTCGAGGAGGTTTCTCACGAGCCGATTGAGGCGCTCGGCTTCGACGAGCACGGTTTCGGTGAGGTCGCGCGCGACGTCTGGTTCGAGGCGCGCATCGAGCAGCGTGCTGGCGGCGCCGGTGATGACGGCGAGGGGCGTCCGGAGATCGTGCGAGACGGACGAGAGAAGCGAGTTTCGCAGCTGCTCACGCTCGACGCGTAGCTGGGCCTGTTGCGCCTGCTCGGCAAGCTTGGTTCGTTCGATCGCGGCGGCGATCTGGCCGACGAACGCATCGAGATGCTGGCGCGCCTCGTAGCCGGCGATGCGCTTCTTGTCGCTCGGCAACAAGCCGAGCACGCCCGCGCGCTGGCTCGACGTTTCGAGTGGCAGATAGAGCGCCGACGCCGAGGGGAGCGTGTCGGTATCGAGACCGGCAGGCGTGCCGTGCGTCCAAACCCATTCGGCGACACCGCGCTCCTTCTCGTCCGGGACGAACGTGGTCGGCCCGCCTTCGGTGGCGACCAGCTTGCCGTCGTCGCCGGGTAAGAGGGCCACGCAGCGTGTGCCGAAGACCTCGTGCACGTGACGAATGCCGACGGCGAGGACGTCCTTGGCGGTCTTGGCCGTCGTGAGCGCCCGGCTAAGCGAGTAGAGACTCGAGGTGCGAAGCTCGCGCTCGCGCGACGAATCCGCCTGATCGCGAACGCGCTTCGTGAGACCGCTGATGACCGATGCAACGAGGAACATGACCGCGAACGTGACGACATGTCGAATGTCGGAGACGGCGAACGTGTAGTAGGGCGGAACGAAGAAGAAGTCGAAGCTCAGCACGGCGGCAATGGCGGCCGTGAGCGAAGGACCCAGCCCCCAACGCATCGACACGAGGACGATGCCGAGAAGGTAGAGCATGACGATGTCGGCGCGCTCCTGACCGAGAACCATGCGGCCGAGGAAGGTGGCGACCGCGACGGTCACCGCAGCGGCAACGAAGCCGGCGACGTTCGACGAGCCGCGCGGCACTCGGAGGGTAAGATCGCGCTTTGCCCGGCCCTCGGGCTCGTCGCCTGCGAGGACGTGCACGTCGATGTCGCCGCTCGTTCGTACGAGCTCGTCGAGAAACGAGCGCGTGAAGAAATCGCGCCAGCGCGCGTGCGTGGGCTTGCCGACCAGGATGCGTGTGACGTTGCGCGAGCGGGCGAATCGGACGATTTCTGCGGGACCACTGCCTCCGCCGAGCGTGACGGTCTCGGCGCCGAGGCCTTGGGCGAGAATGTGGTGTTGGTTGACGCGTTCGCGGTCTTTTGCCGAGAGACGGAGGGCGCCGGGCGTCTCGACGTAGGCGGCAATCCAATCGGCGTGCAGGCCCGTGGCGAGCCGGCGTGCCGATCGTATGAGGCGTGCCGAGCTCGGACTCGGACTCACACAGACCAAGATGCGCTCGGCCGCCGGCCACGTGCGCTCGATGCCGTGCTCGGCGCGGTAGCGGCGCATCTGCAGGTCGACGCGCTGAGCGGTGACGCGCAACGCGAGCTCGCGAAGCGCGATGAGGTTGCCTTCGCGGAAGAATCCCTCGCTCGCCAGACGTGCTTGGTCGGGGACGTAGACCTTGCCCTCACGCAGGCGCTCGGTGAGCTCGTCGATCGGCAGGTCGATGAGGCGGACGTCGTAGGCCTTCTCGAAGACCGCGTCGGGCACCGTCTCGCGCACGACGACGTGCGTGATCTGTGCGACGACGTCGTTCAGGCTCTCGAGGTGCTGGACGTTGAGCGTCGTGTAGACGTCGATGCCCGCCTGCAAGAGTTCTTCGATGTCTTGCCATCGTTTGGCGTGGCGCGAGTCGGGCGCGTTCGTGTGCGCGAGCTCGTCGACGAGGATGACGCCAGGGCGGCGAGCGATGGCGGCGTCGACGTCGAGCTCTTCGAGGGTGAGCCCGCGATGCACCGTCTTGCGGCGCGCCAGGATCTCCAGGCCGAGGAGTAGCGCTCCGGTGTCGTAGCGGCCGTGCGTCTCCACGAGACCCACGACCACGTCGCGCCCTTCTTCGCGCTCGAAGCGTGCCGCCTCGAGCATGGCGTACGTCTTGCCAACGCCTGGGGCGGCGCCGAAAAAGACGGTGAGTTTGCCGCGGTGCGCGCGGCTCTGCTCCTCGCGAACGCGCGCGAGCAACTCCTCCGGCGTGGGACGCCGATCGCTCATCGCGGCCTCATCTTATGTCGCGGTCGCGCCTTCCACACCGACAAAGATCGCATGGGCGCCAATCCTGATCCCTTCTTTATGTCGCGATGTCGAGCCCGGACGAGCTGGTTCTCAGCCTCGTTCGCGCGGGCTCCCGTGCGCTCCCTCGAGCAGCACCTTCGCCGCGTGGACCGCCTCACGGCTGCCTGCGACCACGAGGACATCACCCTGGCGAAGGAGCTCCTTCGCCGAGGGAACGATGGCGTGATCTTCGCGCGAGATGGCGAGGACCGTGGCGCCGGTGAGGCCTCGCAAGTCGAGCTCGGCCAGCGAATGACCGTCGGCTGGGCTACCGCCCTCGACGATGACCGTGACCGGCGTGCCGAGCCCGCTCCGGAGCTGGTCGAGCTTCTTGCGCGCGTCTTCGGCGCCGGGGTCGGTGGTGACAGTGCCGGCGGTCAAGGCTTCGGCCACGATCTCGGCGCCTGCGCGAACGTGCCCTTCGAGGTTCGTCGTCGTTTTCCAGAACATGATGCCGAGCAGCACGAGAGCGATGAGCAGAATCAGCGCGCCCTGGAACCCCGGCAAGAGCGGTTGGGTGAAGGTTACGAGAGGGATGCCCACGAGGAGCACGCACGCGAGCTGGAGGGTGACGATGAGCGCTCGGCGAGGAGCGGCAGCGAGGTCGAGACCCTCGGGCGTTGCGGTGCCGGGGAAGGCGAGATCGGCGAGCAAGATGCCGAGTCGCCGCGCCACGCGGGCGATGCCGATGCAGAAGGGCAGGGCGCAGAGCACCGAGAACGCGAGCGCGATGCTGTTGGCGAACTCCCAGGGCAGGCCGAGCCGCTCGATCTCGATCTTGACGATGCGCGGTCGCGCCACGTACGCCGCCACGATGACCGCGCCGAGCAGGAGGGCATCGACGACGAGCTGCTTCAGGAGCTTGCGAATCATGGTGCCTGCGGTGCGATCCGCCTTGTTCGCGCTGCCGCTGCGAAGCCTGTCGATCCAGCTCCCGTAGAGCGCCGCGAAGGTTTGCAGCGGCTGGGGGAGTTTGTGATCGACGAAGCTCGCGACCGGCTTCGCCGCGCGGATGAGCCACGGCGTGGTGAGCGTGGTGATGGCGGAGACCGCGATGGCGATCGGGTAGAGGAAGTTCCTCGTGGCGTCGAGCGATATGCCGAGGCCGGCGATGATGAACGAGAACTCGCCGATCTGGGCGAGGCTCAGGCCGGCACCGATCGAGGTCTGCACACCGTGGCCCGTCAGGAATGCGCCGAAGCCGACGCCGAGGACCTTGCCCACGATGACGATGAAGGTGAGCACCAGGATCGCGCGCCAGTGGTCCACGAGAATGGACGGATCGAGCATCATGCCGACCGAAACGAAGAAGATGGCAGCGAAGAGATCGCGCACGGGTCGGATGAGACCTTCGATGGCATGCTGCTCACCGGACTCGGCCACGAGCGAGCCGCTGATGAAGGCGCCGAGGGCCACCGAGTAACCGAACGAGCGCGCGAGCAGCGAGACGCCGAAGCAGAGCCCGATGCTCGCGACGAGGGTGGTCTCGGGGCGATTCATGGCGATGATGGCGCGGATCGCGCGCGGCACGACGAGGATGCCCACGACGATGAGGGCCGCGAGGAAGATGGCCAGGTGAAGACTCGTGACGCCGAGCTCGCGCACCGAGACGGCTCCACCCGAGCCGATGGCGGTGAGAGCAGCCATCAGGAGGATGGCGATGAGGTCCTCGACGATGAGGACGCCCACGACGATCTCGCGAAGACTTCCGCCGATGCGCTGCTCCTCGAAGGCCTTGGCGATGATCGTGGTGCTGGAAATCGCCACGATCGCGCCCGTGAACATCGCCTCGCGCGTGGTCCAGCCGAAGAGGCGCGCGACTTCGAAGCCCAGACACAACATCAAGCTCGACTGGACGACGGCGGTGATGCCTGCGGCAGGCCCCACCTCGACCAGCTTGTGCAGGCTGAACTCCAGGCCCAGCGAGAACATCAGCAGGATGACGCCGAGCTCGGAGAGGGTGTGAATAATGTCCGGATCGGCGACGAGCGGGATCGGAACGTACGGTCCGATCACCATGCCCGCGATCATGTAGCCGAGCACGACCGGCTGGCGGAGCCGCTGAAACAGCACGGTCGTGACGGCGGCGACGAGAAGGACGGTCGCCAAGGCCTTCAAGAAGTCGTGTCCGGCCTCCATTCACAGGCGAGCTAACACCTGTCGTGCCGTCGCTTTGCGACGCCGCGTCGCGGTCAGTCGCCGCGCCTCCACTGCTGCGACTGCTGGGAGAGCTCGAGCGTGCGCGCATTCTCGAAAACACGCTCGAGAAAGCAGCTCTTCCATGCCGGATCGTGGATCATCGCCGCGCGTTCGAGGATGCGGACGCGCGCCGTGGCGAGGGCCTCGCGCGCGCCGTCGTGGTCGCCGAGTGCGAGCCGCGTTTCGGCGAAGGTGAGGCGCAGATACGACTCTCCTTCTTCGACGCCGCCAAGCGCATCGAGAAGGCGTATGGCCTCGGCGGCAGGCTCGGCCGCCTTCTCCGCGCGATTGTCGCTCAGGTGGATGCGCGCGAGAACGGCGTAGGCATACGCACCGAGCGGCGACGTGCTTCCGGCCACCTCGAGGGCTGCGCGCGCCTCGCGCTCGGCACCGGCGAATTCGTCGACCGAGGAGAGGAACACGGCACGATAGAGGCGGGCCGCCGCCTCCATGCGTCGATCGCCTTGGGCAAGGAACGCGTCGATGGCCGCGTCGGCACGCGAGAGCGCCGCCTTCGTGTCGCCCTGGCGCGCGAGCAACATGGCTTGATGGTGGCCACCGCTGGCCGCCACGCCCGAGAGCCCCATGCGCGCTGCCGACCGCAGGGCGTCATCGAGGGCGCGCTCGGCATCGGCGTACGCGCCGAGCTCCACGCACGCGGCGGCGGCGCTGACGAGATGCCGGCATGCCGCGCGCGTGTCGCCCGCCTCTTCGAAGCGCGCGATGGCGATGTTGTAGAGCGACAGCGCCGACGCCGCGTCGCCGGCGACTTGGGCGCGATAGGCGCGTGTCCGGTAGACGTGCGCGCCGGCGAGCGGATCGTCGTCGTGCTTGCGCGAGAACTCGAAGGCGCCGTCGATGGTGCGAAGGAGCTCGTCGGCCGATGGATAGTTGCCGGCTTCCATCAAGACGCACGCGGCGCGCGTGAGGGCAACGAGATGGGGCGGCGTGAGCGGGCCGGCGGAGCTGACCTCGCAAAGGACGTCGACCGATCGATGCAGCGCGGTGTCGTTGCCGAGTCGCGCGTTCGCTTCGACGGCCTCTCCCGAGGCGAGGAACCAACGTCGTCCGTTGCGGGGGAGAAGCGTCATCGCGGACTCCGCGCAGTGCTGCGCGAGCGCGTTTTCGGCGCGCCAGCGGTGGGCCTCGGCCTTGCGCAAGAGAAGGCGTCCGAGCACCTCTCCCTCGGCACCACACGCAATGCCGGCGTCGGCGCGGGCGAGGCACGCCGCGAGGTCGTTGCCTTCGAGCGCCTGCGCCGCTGCGCGTCGATAGAAGCTGATGGCGCGCTTCGGCTCGCCACCGCGTTCGAGGTGCTCGGCGAGGACCACCGCTTCGCTCTCCCCGACCTTCTCGAGCCACTGCGCGGCGAGTCGGTGGCCGATCGTGCGGTCCTTGTCGGTGAGCATCGAGTACGCCGCCTCGGCGATGAACGCGTGGCGGAAGACGTACTCCTGCTCTCCACGGAACTTCGTGCGGTCGCGTCGCGTGAAGATCTCGCGCTCGCAAAGCTCGTCGAGCCAAGCCGTCACGTGCGCATCCTGGTGCTCGCCGGCGAGCAGGGCGATGACGCCGCCGCGCCAGAAGGTCTGGCCAAAGACACTCGCCGCGCGGAGCACGCGGCGCGCTTCGGGCTCGAGCGCCTCGAGGCGGGCCTGGACCATCGTGAGAACGGTCTCGGGTAGCATCATCGGCGCGAGGCTCGCCGGTCGCCGCGCATCGAGCGAAGGGATCTCCGAGACACTCGAGGCACGTGGCCGCACGCTCGTCGGACGCGCCTGGGTGGGGATCTTCCCGCCGGACATCGACACCGAACGAATGAGCTCTTCGAGGTAGAACGCGTTGCCGCCGGCGGTCTGGACCACCTGGGCCACGACGTCGTCACTCGTGGTCTCGCCGAGGACCTGGCGAACGAGCTTCTCGCTTGCTTTTCGCGAGAGCTCCTTCAAGCGAAGCTCCTGTACGCCGCGCTCGACGAAGAGGTCCGGAAAGAGGTCTTTCACCTCGGGCCGGGCGAGCGCGAAGACCATGAGCGGCTTGTCGGCCAGGGCGCGGAGGGCCGAATCGACGAATTTCACACTCGGGAGATCGCCCCAGTGGAGGTCCTCGAGGACGAGGACGACCGGGTGCTCCGTGCATTCTGCAGACAACCAGTCCTCGAAGGCGCGGCGCATCTGGTCGCCCATGAGGATCGGATCGTGACGTGCGGCGCGGAGCTGGACGTCGTCGTCTTCCGGGAGCGTGACGCCAAGGATCTCCGAGAGAAACTGGGTGACGCGAGCGACGTCGCGCGGAGGCACGTGACGACTGACGCGCGCGCGAATCTTCTCGCGCTGCACGCGCAGGCCCTCGCCGTCCTGGGCTTCGGCGGCCGCGCGGAGGATCTGCGCGAGCATGCCGAAGGGCGATCCTGCACGCATCGGGTCGCCGCGGCTCGTCCAGACTTCGTGAGGATCGCCACGGTGGCTCAGCATGCGCAGCAGCTCGTAGCGAAGACGCGACTTGCCGACCCCGGCCGGCGCCGTGACGAGGGCGGCACGTGCCACGTCGTCGGCGACCACTTCGGCGAAGACACTCTCGAGCATCACGAGCTCGCGTTCGCGTCCGACGCAGGGCGTGGGCTTGCCGAGGAGCATGCGTCCGGCGTCGACGGCGGGCTGCTCGGCGAGAAGCTCGAGGCCGTTCTGCGCGTCGCCTCGCACGCTGAACCGCGCATCGAGCAGGCCGGCGGTGACCTCGTCCACGTGGATGGGCTGCTTCTTTCCGGCGGCGAGGTGAGCAACGTCGTCGGGCGAATGCTGCTTGAGCATGCGTATCGCGCGATCGACCGCATCGCCGATGGGCAGGCGTTCTTCGAGCACGGCGCGGCCCGTGGCGAGCACCATCGGCACGTTCGCGGCGGCCGCGCGCATGGCGAGCACGCAGCGGGCGGCGCGCGTCGCCTGATCGGTGGCGCTGTGACGGCCGGGGAGGGTGACGACGATCATCCCGTTCGCGAGTGACTCGAGGTGTGCACCGAAAGGCTGGATCGCCGCGCGAAGGCGCCCGGAGAGGGATTTCATGCCCTGCCACGTGCCGTCGGCGATGGTGAATTCCTCGTCGGCATGGGCGTGCGAGGCCACGGCCACCACGCTCACGAGGCGCTGCTCTCCGCGCGTGATGACGTCGTGCTCGCTGGTCTCGCGCGTGACCGAGCCGTCGTCGGCGAGGGGGCCGAGTGCGGCGAGCTCCGCGGCGGCGATGCCTCCGTCGCGAGGGCGCTGCAGTGGATCGCGCGAGAGCATGCGCGCGAGCAGATCGTCGAGGGCCGGGGGAACGTCGGGGCGGACGTCGCGTGCGCGCGGGGGAGCTTCGAAGAGGATCTTGGCGAGCACGGCGATCTCGTCGTCGCCGGCGAAGGCAGGCACGCCCGTCAGACACTTGAAGAGCACGGCGCCCAACGCGAAGACGTCTGCTCGCGCGTCGATGAGCTTGTTTCCGCGCGCCTGCTCCGGCGCCATGTAGCCGAGCGTGCCCAGCATGACGCCCGTGGTCGTGATGGGGCTCGGGCCGAGGCCCATGCGCGCGATGCCGAAGTCGATGAGCGTGGGACGGTCGACGTCGCAGTCGCGCAGGATCACGTTGCTTGGTTTGATGTCGCGATGGACGACGCCTTTGCCGTGCGCCACGGCGAGCGTCTCTGCGATGCGCGTCATCACGCGCACGGCTTCGGCCATCGTGAGGCCGGTGCGAGCGAGACGTTTTCCGAGCGTCTCGCCGACGATCCATTCCATGGCGAGGTAGGGAACGCCGGTCTCGGTCTCGCCGTGCGCGACGTAGCGAACGATGCCGGGGTGACTCAGCTTCTCGAGGGTGCGAGCCTCGCGGTAGAGGCGCTCCTTGTGCTCCGTCGCGCCTTCGCCGGCGAGGAGCTTGACGGCGACGGTGCCCCCGAGGCGCAAGTCGCGTGCGCGGTAGACGGCCGACATGCCGCCTGCGGCCACACGACGGGCGATCTCGAATCTCTGGGCGATGATCGTGCCGGGTTCCACGCGATCCGGATCATATCGAGAACCGGGCGATTCGCAGCCAGATCACTCGTGCGAGGAGAGCACTTCGGACGGGGCCCCCTCGGCGCGGACTCTGCCGTCACGGAGCAAAATGGCCCGATCGGCCACGGAGCGGACCAGCGACGGCTCGTGGGTGACGATGATCATGGTCGTCCCGTCCTTGGCCAGGTCGCCGAGGAGCCGGATGATTTCGACCTTACGGGCGGGATCGAGCGCGCTCGTCGGTTCGTCGAGGAGGAGGGCGCGCGGCTGCATGGCCAGGGCGCGCGCGATGGCCACGCGCTGCTGTTCTCCACCCGACAGCTCGCGGGGAAAGGCGTTCATACGGTGCGCGAGGCCGACCCGTTCGAGCAAGTGCGAGGCTCTCTCGCGTGCCTCGGAACGCGCCATTCCGCGCACGTGGACGGGGGCCTCCATCACGTTCGCGAGCGCGGTCATGTGCGAGAAGAGGCCGTACTGCTGGAAAACCATCCCGACCATGGCGCGGATCTTCGCGAGCGCCGCGCGGTCTTCGCCGCCGCGTGAAGTGGGCCCGAGGCTCACGCCGTCGACCTCGATGCGTCCTGCGTCGAAGCGCTCGAGGCCGTTGATGCACCGGAGCAACGTGGACTTTCCGCAGCCAGACGAACCGACGAGGCACGAGATGCGCTTCTCTTCGAAGCGCACGTTCACGCCATCGAGCACGGTTCGGCCGTCGAAGCGTTTGGTGAGATTCTCGAGGGCGATCATGCCGCAGCCCGCGCTGCAGGGCCTGCTTCGATCTCGGCGGCCATTTCGTGCTCGCCTTCGAGCTTTCGTTCGAGGCGCCGCGCGAGCACGCCCAGGGGATAGCTCATCGCGAAGTAGAGGGCGGCGCATGCCAGCCCGGGGACGACCCAGCTCCGGACGTCGATGGCGGTGATGCTCATCTGCTTGGTGAGCTCCACGACCGTGATGACGCTGACGAGCGAGCTGTCTTTGAGGAGCGCGATGAAGTCGTTCGTCACGTTGGGGATCGCGTGCCGGAAGGCTTGAGGCAACACGATGCGCCGGAGCGCGAGCGGCGTGCTCATGCCGAGTGACAGGGCCGCCTCCATCTGCGCTTTGGGCACGGCGGCGAACCCCGCGCGGTAGACCTCCGCCTCGTACGCGGCGTAGTTCATACCGAGGCCGAGGATGGCGGCGGGGAGCGCTCCGAGCCGGAGCACCGGCGCCAGGCCGTAGTAGAGGAAATAGAGCTGCAGGAGGACCGGTGTGCCTCGGTAGATCTCGACATACGCCCCTGCGAGTCGTCGTGCCGCGGCACCGCCGAAGAGGCGCGCGATCGAGAGCGCGAGCCCGAGCGGGATCGCGATCGCCATCGCCAGCACCGAGACGAACAGCGTGATGGAGGCGCCCTTGAGGAACAGGAGCGCGTGCCCCACTCCGAACGTGGCAGGCGCGGGTGCCGGATTCGTGAGCTTCGCGCTGCCTTCGCTGCTCCAGTGCTCGAGGCGTGTCTGGCGATCGTTCCAGAGCTGGCTCTTCTCGAGGATGCGATGGAGCTCGCCGCGTGCGGCGATGCGTTCGAGCGCGGCGTCGACCGCCTCCTTCACGTCGGGCTCGTTCTGTCGAACGCCGATCGCATAGAAGCCGTCGCGCAGATCGCCGACCACGTGCAGGTCCTCTTTGGGCACGCCGTAACGGGTCGCGATGATGTCGTCGAGCAGGACGGCGTCGACGCGACCTCGTTGGAGATCGGTGTAGGGCTCTTCGACGCCCTCGTAGACGACCGTGTCGGCGTGGCCTCGCAGGATGTCGAAGGCGAGGCTGTTCGCGAGCGTGCCCACCTTGCGACCTTCGAGCGAGGGGAGGGCCGGCGCGATCGACCTGTCGGATTTGCGCGCCATCAGGCGCTCGGCGAACACGTAATACGGTCGCGTGAAGAGGATCCGTCCGGCGCGCGCGTCGGTGATCTCGAGGCCGTTCATGATCACGTCGAACGTGCCTCGCTCGAGGGAAGGAACGAGGTTCGCCCAATCGTTCTGTACGAACTCGGTGCGTACGCCGAGCTCGCGGCCGAGCGCTTCGGCGAGGTCGACCTCGAAGCCGACGAGATGCCCGGGATGCTTGGGATCGTCATAGACGTAAGGCTCGCCTCCTTGGATGTCGCCACCCCAGCGAAGCACTCCGGCGGCGCGAATACGGGCGAGCCCCGTCACGGGCGTCGACGTCTGATGCCCGCACGCCACGAGCGCGATCGCGATCGCGAACAGAGCGACGAGCCAGCGGCTCTTCGTGCGAGCGGGGTGCGTTGCCTGGTTGTCCGCGCGCACACTGGCGAAGGCGTAAGTCGTCCAGCGCGACGACGACGAGCAGCGACCGTTCACCGCCGCAATTCTACCCGGCGACGACCCCCCGCGCGGTCATCAATCTTGCATGGAGTTTCGGCGTCCGCGCGTCGGGCTCGGCCCGGCGCACGCCCGTCGGCCGAAGAGCGAGCAACGGGACGGGGTCTGGAAGGAGGAGTTGCCATGCGTGAGCTCGTGGGCGCGGCGCGGAGCGGCTCGTTGCTGGACGAAGGTGTCACGGCCGAAACCGTGAGTGCCGACTGTCGTGCGGCGGCGCTCTCGTTCATGTCGGGCGTCGCCACCGGCTGGGACAAGCTAGACCTCGCTCTCTGGCTCACCGGGCCCTATGCGGCGGCCGTTCGTCATGGGGTCGCGAGGGAGCGCGTACCGTCCCTCTCGTACGGGCCACCCCTTGCCGAGAGTGAAGTCGAGCGTCTCGTCACCCGCGTGCGCGGGCAGATCTTGGCGGCGCTCGAGAACGCGGCGCTCGACGGCGGGGCACTGGGCTTCGTCCCGGACATCGTGCGCCGGGGATTGATCCGTCGCGCCGTCGACCGCGAGGGACGTGAGGTGTGGATCCCTCGCGATATCGTCCGGATGCGACTTCGGGATCGGGTGGAGTCGCTCTTCGCCGTCGATCATCTCAACGTGCCCGCCCCATACGCGGACCTGCTCGTCTGCCATCTGTGCGAGGCCATCGTCTTCGACAAGGCCGCAAAACAGCTCGGAATGTGCTGCCACCACAAGCGAGACAGCGGTGTGGTTCCTCGCTTCGAGGATGTGGGAGGTGCCCCGGTCAACCCCACCGGCAAGGTTCGCACCTCCGCTTGAGCTCGCCAGCGAGAGCGCGGCAGTCAGTTCCGCCCATTCCCGCATCGACCTCGTCCGCACGTTGGAATTCACTTGGAGCCGCGTAACCGTGGCCTACCCTCGTGCGTATCCGTGTCGGAGCGTGAATGATGAAGGTCAACAAGTCCGAGAGCGAGTGGAAGGAAATCCTCACCCCGGAGCAGTACGCGGTGACGCGCCAGAAGGGCACCGAGCGGGCGTTCACTGGCAAGTACTGGGACTGCCATGACAACGGCCGCTACCACTGCGTGTGCTGCGGAGCGGAGCTCTTTTCGTCGGACGACAAGTTCGATTCTGGTTGCGGCTGGCCGAGTTTCACGAAGCCTTCGGCCGCCACCGTCGACGAGGAAGAGGACCGATCGCACTTCATGGTGCGCACCGAGGTCCACTGCAATTCGTGCGGCGCGCATCTGGGGCATGTGTTCGATGACGGACCCCGCGATCGTGGCGGCCTGCGCTACTGCATCAATTCGGCCTCGCTGGATCTGAAGAAGGAGTGACGAGCAGAGGGGGCGAGGATGCCGATCACGCGACCGATCACGCGACCGGCCCTCGCCCAGCGTTCGTCAGAAGGTGCCGGGCAGCTTTCGCCGTGAGGCGAAGGCGCCGGCCCCTCGCGTGGAGACGAGCGCGCCCATCGCGATCATGGTGACGGCGAGTGTCGCGAGGCCGCCGATCCAGGGAATCGCGCCGATGACGAGGAAGCCCACCGTGCCGGCGAGCAGGTGCAGATACGAGTTCTTCGTCTTGTGGCCGATGATGGCCGCTCCGGCGGTGGTGAGAACCGCGGTGATGGCTGCGTAGACGGCGAAGACCCCGAGGAGCAAGCCCAGAATCGCGACGGGAATGCCCACGATCGTCACGCAGAGCACGCAGAGCCCGATCGTCGCCGCGATGGAGCCCACGATGCCGAGCGCGAAGTTTCGCATCGGACGCGCGGCGATTTCACCCGTCAGGCTTTCCATCTTGCGTGTGGCGAGCGCGAGGAGAACGCAGCCCATGACGAAGAGGAGCGCCATCTTGGTGATGGAGGAGCCCACCGCGGCGGCTTTGGTGGCGACCGTCGAAGGCGCCTCGTCGTCGTCGTCCTCGTCGTCGCTCTTCACCACGGTCGCGGCTTTTTTCTTCGTTCCGTCGACGATGGCTCCGTCTTCGCGCGTGAGCATGCCGCCCACGACGCCTGCCTTGCCGTCGACGCGACCGCCTTTGGCGATCGTCAGCGTGCCGCCGATGGCGGTGGCGTCTCCGACCACGTGTCCGCCGTCCTCCACGCGGGCGTTGCCGCCGAAGACGACGAGCGCGCCGGTCACGGTACCGAGGATTCTCACCGAGCCGCCGGTGACGGTCAGCGTGCGAACGACCTCGTCCTTCTCGATGACGACCGAGTCGCCGACGACGTTGCGATCCTCTCCGCGTACCGACGGCACTGGTGCAGGAGCCTGAGCTGCGCTGGGCGTCGCGGTCGCGGGCGTGATCGTGATCAGGGAGCCGTTGCGTGTGGCGACGACGTTGCCCTCGATGAAGAGGGCCTCGAGGACGGCGTCGGCCGGCTGATTCTGCACGTCGATGTGGACCTCGTGCTCGTCGACCGCCACCGCCTTCGAGACGACGAGGCTCCAGCCCGCTTCGCTCGCGAGCTTCGAGAGACCATCGCTCGGCTTGCCGTCGAAGGCGAGCGACACGGTCTTGTCGGTCTTGTCGGGCGGCCACGTCCCGTCTTTGCGCAGCGCAGCGCCCGCGGTGGCGGGAAGTACGGCCGACAGCGCGAACACCGAGGCGATCCAGGCAAAACGACGAAGCGAGCTCATGACGAGATTTCCTTCTTCGGCAAACGACGAACGACGACGACGGCGACCATGACGAGCAGCACCGCCGCGCCGTAGGTCGAGGCGAGCATCAGGGGGCTTCCCGGCGCGAGGAAGCGATGGCTCAGCGTGGAGACGGCGCCAGCGACGAGCGGCACGTCGCCTGCGAACGCACGCGCGGTCGAGGGCGCTTGGAGCAGGGTCGGCACGAGCCCGAGCACGGCCACCGCGAGGCCGAGCGTGATGGCGAGGCGAGGGAAGGGCGCTCGCTCGGTTTGGCTCGCGGTTTCGCGCGGCGCAGCGAGGCCGGCGCCGGTGTGGATCGAGAGCAGCGCAGCGTGGCCGAGGTGCGTCGTGCAGAGATCGCAGCCTTCGACGTGTGCGCGCACGTTCGGCGGAACGATGGCCAACTGACCGTCGGCGAGTGCGGTGAGCACGACGTCGCTCGCGTGACCTCCTTCGGCCCAGAGGAGCTCCTCCGGCAGCATGGTTTCCAGGGATTTGCCCCGTTCGTGGTTCATGGGCGGACTCCTCCTTTCCCCTCCGAGACTTCGTCTTCCAGTGCTTCGGCCATGGCCTTGCGTCCTCGGGTGACCCAGGTGGCCACCGTTCCGAGCGGTACGTCGAGTCGTGCGGCGATCTCCTGGTAGGAGAGCCCTTCCAGGTGGAAGAGCGAGAGCGCCGTACGCGGACCTTCCGGCAGTGAAGCGAGCACGCGCCTGACCCGCAGGGCGCGCTCGCGGAGCTCGAGTTGTTCGTCGGCCCCTGCTGCGGGATCGACCAGGCGCTCGACGACGTGCCGATGGGCGAGCTGAGATTCACTCGCCGTGTCGTCGGGCATGTCGACGTTACGTGCGCGCTGCTTTTGGCGTGCGCGCAACGTGTCGAGCGCAACGTGTCGAGCGACGCCGAGCAGCCAGGGGCGGAGCGGACCTCGCGCCGTCGCCGAACTCTCGAGCGCGCGACGCATCGCTTCGTTCGTACAGTCCTGGACGTCGGGATGGTCCGCCGCTTCTCGCAGCACGCACGCGACCACCGCGCGCACGAGAGGCCTGAGGGCGGCGGTCTCGAGCTCTCGCTCGGGAGCCTTTGCCGGAGCTGCCGCCGCCGTTGTCATGAGGGCCGTGAACATCTCTACCGGTCCAGTCGGTGGAGCACGGTCGAAAATTTCAAGAATCGTAACTGCTCGAAATTATGGGGCTAAGACTGCGAAAAAACGCGTTCGAGGCCGGATCATAGGTCGATTTCGACGCCCATCTCGACCACCTGCGTGGGCGGGATCCGGTACTGCGCCGTCGTCGTGCTGGCATTGCGGGCGAGGAACGCGAAGAAGCTCTCGGACAGGCGAGACATCTCACCCTCGGAGGTCGCAAGGAAGGTCTCGCGACCGAAGTAGTAAGTGGCGCTTCGGAGATCGCACGACAGCGCGAACTTTCGGACGGCACACTCGAGCACGGGGAGGAGCTTCGTGGAGTCCATGAAGCCGCGCTGGATCGTGAGCCGCGAGATGCCCTTGCCGAGCGGTTCGAGCGTGGCGGTGTCGGGTGGGAGGTGCGGCTCGTGCGTGATCACGATGGAGAGAACGAGCACGTGCTCCGGCAATGCACGAACGCGCTCCACGAAGCGTACGAGGACGAGCGGAACCTCCTCGGTCGCGCTGGCGAGGAAGATGGCCGTGCCGGGAATGCGCGCGGCGAGCTTTCGATCGATCCCGTCGAGGAAGTTCGCGAGCGAAGGCGAGAGCCGCGCCTCCTGCTCGTGGAAAATGTGCTGGCCTCGGCTCCAGTTCGTCATCACGAGCGTGAGCAGTACCGCCACGAGCACGGGGATGTAGCCGCCGTCGCGGAACTTGAACGCGTTCGCCGCGAAGAACGGGATGTCGAAGGCCAAGAAGAGCAGGAGCAGCGGGAGCGATTTCCAGATCGGCCAGTGCCAGGTTCGTCGCGAGACCTCGAAGAACACGACCGAGGTGATGACCATGGTGCCGGTCACCGCGATGCCGTACGCCGCCGCGAGTCGGTTCGCGCTGCGGAAGCCGATGACGAGCCCCAGACAGGCGATCGCGAGCGCCGTATTCATGACGGGCACGTAGATCTGGCCTTCGGCTTGGGCGGACGTGTGCTCGACGTCGACACGCGGAAAGAGCCCGAGCTGGACGGCCTGGTGGGTGAGCGAAAACACCCCAGAGATGAGCGCCTGCGAGGCGATGACGGTCGCGCACGTGGAGAGCGCCACGAGCGCGTAGGTTGCTGGTCCCGGCGGGACCATCGCGAAGAAGAGGTGCGCACTCGCGTGAGGGTCGGTGAGGAGGAGTGCGCCCTGGCCGAAGTAGTTCAGCACCAACGCGGGCATGACGATGACCATCCACGCGACGCGAATCGGTCGCCTGCCGAAATGGCCCATGTCCGCATAGAGGGCCTCGCCTCCCGTGACGGCGAGCACGACCGCGCCGAGCACGAAGATGCCGCGGACGCCGTGGATGACGAAGAAGCGAACGCCGTGGATCGGGTTCAGCGCGGAGAGGACCGCGGGGTACTTCACGATGTGGTGCACGCCGAGGATCGCGATGGTCACGAACCACACGACCATCACCGGGCCGAAGATGTTGCCGACTCTGCCCGTACCTCGATGTTGGATGCCGAAGAGGCCCAGGAGCACCGCGCAGGTGAGGGGCAGCACGAGAGGCGAGAGCCGCGGTGTCGCGACTTCCAGTCCTTCCATCGCACTGAGCACGGAGATGGCGGGCGTGATGATCCCGTCGCCGTAGAGCAGTGCGGCGCCCACGACGACGAGGAAGGCGAGCCAACCGAGTCCGGTCTTGCTGCCGCGCATGCGCTTCGGAACCAGCGCGAGCAAGGCGAGGATCCCGCCCTCGCCATGGTTGTCGGCGCGCATGACGAACGTCATGTACTTCACGGTCACCACCATCGTGAGCGACCAGAAGACGAGCGAAAGCATGCCGAGCACGTCGGCCCGATCGGTCTTGCCGCCGAGAACCTCGATGCACGACGGAAGCGTGTAGAGCGGACTCGTGCCGATGTCGCCGAAGACGACCCCGAGCGCGCCGAGCGCGAGAGTCGCGACGCTACCGTGGGGCGCGCCGGTCCCGATGTCGTCTTCGTGTTTGGCTAGAGCTCGCGGCGAGGAGGCGGAGATCACGGCGCACCGTCGGTGCTCTACCGTGAAGCAAGAACGCGACCGAGCGCGGTCGAGCTCTCTGGATTAGACGGTGCTGCCGCCGGTCGGCAGGACTTCGCGCGTGAAGTTCCGCACGCCGGACTCGCGCACGAGGATGTCGTCTTCGATGCGGATGCCACCGAACGGCGCGAGGGCGTCGACGAGCTGCCAGTCGACGAGCTCACCCTCCGGCTTCCCACGCAGCTCACGCAAGAGGCCGTCGATGAAGTAGAGGCCGGGCTCGATCGTGAACGTCTGGCCGACTTCGATCTTCGAGGTGTTGCGGAGGAAGGGGTTGTCGGCGCGCGGCTTCACCGTGGCGCAGCCGACGTCGTGCGTCTGCAGACCGAGCGAGTGCCCGAGGCCGTGCGGGTAGAACGCGCGGCTGATTCCGCGCTTGTCGATCTCCTCGACGCTTCCCTTGGCGATGCCCGCTTCTTTGAGGATCGCGCTCACCTGACGATGCGATTCGTCGTGGAGCTCCTCGTACGGCATGCCGACGGCCACGCGCTCGACGAGGCGCTTCTGCATGGCCTCCATGGCGACCACGAGACCCCCGAAGGTCTTGCCGGCGGAACCTTGCGGGCGAGCCCACGTGCGCGTGATGTCCGAGCAGTACCCGAGGTACGTGGCGCCGGCGTCGAGAAGGAGCGATTCGGCGCGCGTCGCGTCGCGTCCGTAGCTGACGTGATGGAGGACGGCGCCGTTCGAGCCGAGCGCTACGATGTTCTTGTAAGGCGTCTCCGAGTCGTCTTGCCGCGTGGCGCCGAGGAAGACGAGGTGGAGCTCGAGCTCCGACTTCGCACCGCCTTCGAAGGCACGAAGGACGGCGTCGTGACCGAGCGCCGCGCGCCGGTTGGCCTCGGCGAGGCAAGCGACCTCGTAGTCGGTCTTGAGCGTCCGACCGTGTTCGAGCGCGTCGAGGAGTGCCTTCGGGTTCGTGTCGCGGAAGCCGAGGGCTGCCGCGCGCGCCGTGTCTTCGCCGATCCAGGCCACGCGCTTCGAGCCGCCCGCGAGCGAGGCGAGCTCGGAGGCGTCGGTGCGGCGGACGTCGAGCCCGTCCTGGAAGAACGTCACTTCGGGCTCGGCCGGCCGCTCCCAGAAGCTCGTGCAGTGGGGCCACACGAGCTTCGTCTTCGAACCCGGCTGGACGACCACGAAGCAGTCCGGCTCGGTCAGCGGCGCCCAGAGCTGGAACTCGGGCGTCGGGCGCAGCGGCCAGTACTGGTCGTCGAACGCGGTGCGCTTGACCGGCGTGCCCGAGTGCACGACGACGGCATCGAAGCCCGCGCCGGCAAGAGCCTTCGCGTAGCGCGTTTCGAGGGTGCGGACGTGGTCCAGATAGAGGCTGCGGAGATGCTCGATATCCACGAGCGGCAACGTAGCACCGCCTTGTCGCGTCTCCGCGCCGATTCCGCCCCGATCTGGACCGGCCTTCCGCCTCAGCTCGCGAGCAGGCGGTCGACGAGCGCGACGTACGAGGTCATCGCGGCATCCTTCGCGACGCCCTTCTTCTTGGTCCACGCGTCGAATTTGGCGCGGCCCTTGAGATCGAGCATGCCGGGGCGCGAGCCGGACACGTCGCCGACCGTTGCCTGCTTGTAGAGCGCGTAGAGCTCGAGCAGGTCGTCGTTGCTGGGCGCCTTCGAAAGTCCTTTGACGCGGGTCTGTGCGTCGTCGAATCGAGCCGTGAGGTCCATGGAGGGGAGGCTATTCGAACCCAGCCGTGCGAGGCTACGAACGTCGTCGATCGGACGTATCTTCTTGGTCGCGGCACAATGAGTCACTGGGAACGCATCGTCGTTGAGTTGCTCGAGGTGGTGGGAGCGCTTGGGCTGGCGTTCTTGTTCGGCATCGCGATTTACGTCCTCGGCTCCTTCGCGCTGACGGGGAGCTACACGACGCGGCGCGCCTTCGGTTCCTCGTTCCGAGCGGTGTTTCGTGAGGCCACCCTCGCTGTTCTCACGCAGCCCTTACTCCCTCTCTTCTACGTGCTCGGCTACCGTATGGATCGCTTTCTCGCGCGGCGGGGCAGAGAGGGGCTGACCCAGGCCGGCGTCCCCGTCGTGTCGCACGTGCCCATCGTCTTCGTGCACGGCTACATGCAGAACCGCGTTGGTTTCTTGGGCCTCGCACGGGCGCTCGCGCATCGAGGCTTCGGGCCGCTCTACGGCTTCAACTACCCGTGGCTGGCTTCGATCGCATCGAACGCCGGGCGGCTCGATCGCTTCGTCGACCGCGTGATCCGCGAGACGGGCGCGGCGAAGGTCGACATCGTGTGCCATTCGATGGGCGGCCTCGTGGCCACGGAGATGATGCGCGCGGCGGCGCTGAAAAAAGACGGGACGAGCGCGCCGCTCAAGGTGCGCCGCTGCGTGACCATCGCCACGCCGCATGCCGGCATCGTGTGGCGCGGTCCGATCTTCGGTCTCGGCTCGGCGAGCCTGCGGCGTGGCTCGAAGCTGCTCGAGACCCAGGCCGGGCAGATGCTCGCGGTGCCGTGTCTGTCGATCTACTCGGCGCACGACAACATCGTTTATCCGAAGGAAACGTCGTCGCTGGTCAAGCGAGGCGGGCGCGATTTCGAGGTCGAGCACCACGCCCACCTGGCGATCCTGTTTTCGCCCAAGGTCGCTGATGCGGTCGCGACCTTCCTCGCCGAGCCCGACGCATCGCCGCCGAAAAAGGGCGCCGATCCAGTATAGTCGCCAGCCTCATGGAAGCGGCCAGCGCGTCACCGTTTGCGTCCACCAGTCCGGCGACGGGAGAAGCCCTCTCCGCGGTCGATGCCACCCCGATCAGCTCGATCGACGACGTCGTCCGCCGTGCTCGCGAGGCGCGTGAAGCATGGGCGGCGCTGTCGCTCGAAACACGCATCGAGACCGTCGGCGCCGTCAAGCAGCGCATCCTCGCGCGTGCCGAGGAGATCGCCAAGGTCGTCCACGAAGAGACGGGCAAGCCCGACGTCGAAGCGCTGCTCGGCGAAGTGCTAGCCAGCGCCGACGTCGTCTCGTACTGGTCCGAGGTGCTCCCCGAGGAGCTCGAGCCCGTCGAGGCCGACATCGATGCGCTGTCGTATCCGAGCAAGATCGGCACGATCCATCGTGAGGCGCGCGGCACGCTCGCCGTCATCATGCCCTGGAATTTCCCCTTCGCGCTGCCGCTTCGCACGATCGTTCCGGCGTTGATGGTCGGCAACGCCATCGTCTTCAAGCCGAGCGAGATCACCCCGCGCACCGGAAAGCTCATCGTCGATCTCTTCGCCGACCTCCTGCCGGAGGGGCTCCTCGCGCTCGTGCAGGGAGGAGGCGAGGCAGGCGCGAAGCTGTGCGACGCCGACGTCGATCTCGTCGTCTTCACCGGTAGCCCCACGACCGGACGCAAGGTGGCGCACGCGTGCGCCGAGCGGCTCGTTCCGTGTGCGCTCGAGCTCGGCGGAAAGGACGCCGCCATCGTCCTCGCCGACGCCGATCTGGAGCGCGCAGCGAGCGGCATCGTGTGGGGCGGCATGATG
Organism: Labilithrix luteola; assembly: GCF_001263205.1. GTDB lineage: Bacteria > Myxococcota_A > Polyangia > Polyangiales > Polyangiaceae > Labilithrix > Labilithrix luteola. Next base: position 10,453,323 of record NZ_CP012333.1, on the reverse strand, counting down.
AACGCCGGGCAAAACTGCGGCGCCGTCGAGCGCGTGTACGTCGAAAAGTCCGTCGCGAAGGCCTTCGTCGAGAAGGTCATCGCGCACACGAAGGCGCTCCGCGTCGGCACCGACGTCGGCCCGCTCACGACGGCCGCTCAGCGCTCGGTCGTCGAGCGTCACGTCGAGGCCGCCCGCAGCGGTGGTGGGCAAGTGCTGGCCGGCGGCGAGGCGTGCGACGAACCCGGCGCCAAGCTCGGCTACCGGCCGACGGTCGTGACCATCGAGGCGGACGCCAATCCGCTCGTTGCGGACGAGACGTTCGGTCCCGTCGTACCCATCGCGGAGATCGCGGACGTCGAGGAGGGCATTCGGCGCGCGAACGCTTCGCGCTACGGGCTGACGGCGAGCGTCTGGACCAAGGACACGGTTCGCGGCGAGGCGATCGCGAAGCGTCTTCGCGCCGGTGTGGTCACCGTCAACAATCACTCCTTCACCGGCGCGATCCCTTCGGCGCCGTGGAGCGGCATGGGCGAGACGGGGTGGGGCATCACCGGCTCGCCGCTGGCACTCGACACCCTCACGCGCCCGCGCTTCCTGCTCGTCGACCACAACCGCGCGCCGCGCGAGGTGTGGTGGTACCCGTACACCGACACGCTGCGAAAGCTCGCTCTCGCCTTCGCGGCGATTCGTGGCGGCGCGTCGTCCTTCGGAGCGCGCATCGGAGCGATCTTCTCGGTCCTGAGCCTCATGCCGAAGCGCATGCGCGAGCTGAAATCCGGCCGCTCGGCCAGTCCTCGGGCCGAGCTAGAAAAGCCTGCGAAATAGTCCTTTGACGCAGCGCGGCCTGGAGTTCTTCCGCCGGCCGATTACATTTTGACTGGATGGTCAGTTCGTGAGGCGGTCGGTCTACAAGAAGAGCGAAGACAGCAAGCTCCAGGTTCTCGACGCGGCGATCGCCACGCTCGCGAAGCGCGGCATCGCCGACACGAGCGTCCAGGACATCGCGAATGCTGCCAAGCTCAGCAAGGGCTCGGTCCACTACCACTTCGCCAGCAAAGACGAGCTCTACGAGCGTGTGCTCGAACGTTGCTGCGAGACGATAGAGAAGCGCGTCGTCGAAGTCTTCGAGCAGCCCGGCGCACCGATGGAGCGCGTCCGCCGTGCGGTTCTCGAAATGTGGTCGCAGCGACGCGACGGCCTTCCCGAGCTGCAGGTGCTCCAAGAGCTCTTCACCCTGTCGCGCCAGAACCCGGCCATCCGGCAGGCGCTCGCCGACGCGCTCAAGAGGAGTCGCAAGCAGATTGTCGACATCGGCTTCGCTCGGTTGCTCGAGCTCGGTTTGAAGCCGAAGGTGGGCGTCGACGTCGCCGCGCGCTTGCTCCTCGCCGCCCTCGACGGACTCTCGCTGCACCACGCCGTCGATCCGATCACCACGTCCGAGCAGACGGAGATGCTCCGCACGCTCGAAGCGATGATGATCGCGATTTTCGAGCTCTGAACGCGTCTTACTTGGGACAAACCGCTTCGGCGCGGCACGCGGGAAGGGTCCCGACCTGCACCGCGCTCGGCTCGCAGGAGGCGACGCGGATGGCGCCGAGGCACGCCCCGAACGCCGAGCTGGCGACGCCCTTCGGGCAGCCGGCCTCGAGGAGCGACTCGACGTTCTGGCGCTTCTCCGCCATGCAGCTGTCGGCCGAAGCGTAGCGCGCGGCGGTGCCGACGCGTTCGCACGCCGACTCGCGGTCGCACAGGGCACGGACGAGGCGCGGCACGGCTTCGGTCGCCGTCGCAGGCGCCGTGGCGGGCGCACCGCTCGGAGGCACTTCGCTCGAGCCGGAGGTGCTCTCGGGGGGCCTCGGCGCGACGATGCCCTCGCCGCGGCCACGCACCGTCGGGGTGGCACCTGCGGTGACTTCTTCGGTTCGGCCGGCGTTGTCCACGTAGCCGGCGGAGTCGACGGTTCGCAGATCGTTGTACGGGTTCGTCGCGCCGCTGGTCGTCTGGGACGATGCGCTCCGCGGCTGGCTGCTGCTGCCACCGCAGCCGACGGCGATGGTGACGGGAACGAGGGCGACGAGGACGCGCAGGTTGGGCAGCACGGGAGCACCTCCGGACGGGGAGGCTGCACCGCGCATGCCCAGGAGCTGCGACCCGGACGCCGACCGCGACGGACCGTGTCAGAAAAATCCTTCGTAATTCTAGCTTATTGACGCAAAGCGTTGAGGGCGGCCTTGACAAAACTGGCCACCTGACCAAAACATACTGGCCGGCCGGATAAAATTCACGGCGCAGCTGGAGGCAGCGACATGCTTCTCGACAACCTCTTTGCAACGATTGGCACCTTGGGCACGGCGGCGGCCCTCGTCGGTATTCTCGCCGTGGTCTTCGCGCCGGCGATCTGTCTCGTCGTGTGCCCCCGCGGCGTTCTTCGCGCGACCCAGCGCGGTCTCTGATATGCGCTTGCGGCTCGGTGCTTACGGGCTCGCGTCAGCGCCAGCGCCCGCATCGAGCTCGCCGTCGTCGCAGGAGTACGTCTGCGCGTACTTCGTCGGAACCTTGGGCTTGCCGTCGACCGGTAGGCAGTCGTTGTTCTTGCCCGGGTCGCGGTAGGACGGTCCTTGGATGGCGGGCTTGGCCGTGAAGCCAACGGCTGCCGACATCGAATCGCACGGTTGGTCGGCCTGGAAGTCGAGTGCGGGCGTTCGCGCGACGTCGACCGCGTCGCAGACACGCTTGCGGACGTCGCGATAAAGCGGCGACTGGCAGAGACGCGTGCCGTCCCCCATGGAGGCCGCGCCCAGTGCACCGAGAAGCGCTTCGACGTTCATACGCCCCGTGAGCACCCCACCTTCCACCTTGAAGTATCGCTTCTCGCGATCTGTCTTCGGGGCTTGATCGGCGGGGCGCGGGGTCATGTCCTCCGCGAGCGGAACGAGCTTTCCGGTGACGATGGGCGTGCCGAACTCGAGCGGTGTGGGCCCGAACGGAATGCGGACGGTCGCTGGGAGGGTGACGACGAACTGGTAGTTGCGGACGTACCCGTTCGCGAACGCGACCGGCATGCCGTCACGGAAGGTCGCGTCGGGGAGGGTGGTCCAGACGTCGTCGCCGCACCATTGAGGTGGGTAGTTGCCGTCGTCGTCCGCGACCGAGCCAGGGCAACCGGCCGTGCGGACTCCGTTCGAGGGAAGGAAGCCGACCTCGACGTCGCGATCGTTGGCGAGCCCGTTGTAGCGATGGAAGTGGAGGAGAAAGCTCTGCGCGCCCGTCGTGATGCTCTTCTGCAGGCCGACGGATTCGTCCAAGCTGTAGTCGGTCGGGAACGTCTGAAGGAAGGCGTTGAACGAGTTGTCGACGCCGCCGTCGCCGTCGCAATGCACGGCCTTCTTCGGTACGCAGCTCGAACCCGCGTCGTGCGGGCCGCGATCGCGCGTGTCGCAGGTGCACACGTTGTCGATGTCGTAACCGAAGGAATCCGTGTCGCTCGCGAGCTTGACGTTGTCGATCGCGAGAACGAACGCTGGCAACTCCGTCAAGGGGTCGTCGTCGTCGTCGGGCTGACCGATGGGATGAAGGAGCGGGCAGGACTCGATACCCGGGGCGGTTCCTTCGAACGACGCATCTGCCGCGTTGTCCTGGAGTTTGGCTTCGCCGTACGGCGTCCCGCATGCGCCGGCGCCTAGGACGGCGACAAGCACGCCTCCGGCGGACGTTGCGAGCACGACGCGTCTCACCCTCCCGGCCACGCCGTGAAAGATACGCTACGCCGTATCAGTACGCCATCACGCTTTCGATGCGGGACGGTTCGAGGACGCGACGACCTCCGAGGAAGCCAAGCTCGATGACGAAGGCGAACGCCACGACGTTGCCGCCCTGCGTCGTCACGAGCTCCGCGGCGGCCTTGGCCGTCCCGCCGGTGGCAAGCACGTCGTCTACCACGAGGACACGCGCCCCTTGCGGGATCGAGCCGACGTGCATCTCGAGCTCCGCGACGCTGTATTCTGTCTTGTAGGAGACGCGGTCGCTCTTGGCGGGCAGCTTGCCCGGCTTGCGTGCCGGCACGAAGCTCGCGTTGAGTCGCGCGGCGAGCGCGCCGCCGAAGATGAACCCGCGCGCCTCGACACCGACGACGGCGTCGACGTGGGAGCCGATGAAGCGCTCCGCGATGGAGTCGAGCACGATGTGAAATGCCCTCGGATCGGCGAGGAGCGGGGTGATGTCCTTGAACAGGATCCCGGGCGACGGAAAGTCGGGAATGTCGCGGATCTTGCTCTTCGCGTAGGCGAGCGTATCGGCCGAAAGCATCGCGCGCGTGACTTAGCCGATCGGGATACAGAACGCGAGGCGACGAGGGCTACTCGCGACCGTGCAGGATGTCGCCCGCCAGGCGCTCGCCGATGCCGGCGATCAACGTGTCGGTGAGGGGCGCGCCTTCGTGGCTCGTCAGGTCGAGGATGAGCGGGGTGATGGATGCCGCGCCTGCGTCGTAGGCGTCGGTGTCCGTGCCGGGGTCTGCTTCGTGACGAACGCCGGGGCCGCCGAGCCACATGTACTCGCGACCGCGAGGATCGACGCGCACGTCGATGATCTCCTCGTAGAGACGTGAACCGAGTCGCGTGCGCCGAATCTCTCCGCTCCAGTCGAGCGGCACGTTCAGGTTGAGGAGCGGGGTGCGTCGCGCGAGCGAGGGCGTCGTGCGCGTGATCGGGCCGATGCTGCCGTGCGTCTGATCCCAGAGGGCGCGAGCGAGGCGCGACGTGAGCTCCGCGACCTTCTCGAGGTCGGCTTTGGCGTGGGCGCTCGATGCAATGGCAGGGATGCCGCGCAGGGCGCCCTCGCGCGCAGCCGCGACCGTGCCGGAGTAGAAGGCGTCCTGGCCGAGGTTCAACCCGCGGTTGATGCCCGAACATACGAGGTCGGGCCAGCGCGGAAGAAAGCGCTGCTCGGTGGCGTGAAGTGCAATGTACACGCAATCGGCAGGCGTGCCGTCGACGGCGAAGATCCCGGGCTCGATCTCGCGTGCTCGCAGCGGATGGTGGAGCGTCAGCGAGTGGCTCTTCGCGCTCTGCTCCGTTTCCGGCGCGCACACGACGACGTCGGCCCAGGTAGAGAGGCCGTCACGGAGAGCGCGCAGACCGCGGCTCGCATAGCCGTCGTCGTTCGAAAGAAGCACGAGAGGTCGCATGGGGCGCGGACGTTAGCACGAGCAGCCGCCATGGCGGCTCCCTGCGTGGGCTACAGCGCAGCAGCAACTCATTTGCGCTGATTGAACCATCAAACGGAGTTCGCGACAGACTTGGCCACGGTCCGTGCAAAGTAGTCGCTGCAGTATAGGATGCGCCGTCATGCGAAGGATGCGAAGCGCTTCCGGTGTTTTTTGCGCCCTCAGCGTGCTCACGCTCACTCTCGGTGCTTGCAAAGAAGCGCCGAAGCCCAACGTTCCTCCGCTCACCGTCGCGCTCGTCCCCACTCCTTCAGCCTCTACGAAGTACCCACCGCCCATGACGCCCACCCGCAAGCAGGACCTCGTCGAAACCATCCACGGCGAGAGCGTATCGGACCCGTATCGCTGGCTCGAAGACAGTGACTCTCCCGAGGTCCACGCGTGGACCGAGGCGCAGAACGCGCACACGCGGGCGGTCATCGACACCATCGCGGGGCGCGCCGATCTCGAGCGCGAGGTGAAGGACCTGCTCCAGATCGGCTACGTCACGGCGCCGGCGATTCGCACGACGCACGCCGGTGCAAAGCGCTACTTCCACACGAAGAGGGAAGGCGCGCAGAACCAACCCACGGTCTACGTGCGTGACGGGCTGACGGGGAAGGACCGCGTGCTGCTCGACGCCTCGGCGCTCTCCGCGGATGGCACGACGGCCGTCGACTGGTGGTTCCCGTCGATGGACGGCCAGCTCGTAGCGTGGGGGCGGAGCGAATCGGGTAGCGAGGAGAGCACGCTGTTCGTCCGCGACGTCGGCACGGGCAAAGATCTCCCGGACCACATCGATCGCACGCGTCACGCGTCGGTCGCGTGGATGCCGGACGGCAAGAGCTTTTACTACACGCGCTTCCCCGAACCGGGGTCGGTGCCGCCGGGGGACGAGAAGTACTTCTCGAAGATCTTCCACCACGTGCTCGGCCAGGATTCGAAGGGCGACAAGCTCGTCTTCGGTGAGGGGCGCGCCAAGACGGACTCGCCCTCGGTCTCGATCTCGCCGAACGGCCGCTGGCTCGTCGCGCGCGTGCACATGGGCTGGGACAAGAGCGAGGTGTTCGTCAAAGATCTCTCGAAGGGCGACGGCGCTCCTTGGGTGGCGATCGCCGAGAACAAGTCGGCGATCTTCGAGCCCATTCCGCGCAACGATCGCCTCTACGTCCTCACCAACGACGGCGCGCCCCACTACAAGCTCTACGCGGTCGAGTACGACAAGCCCGCGCGCTCGGCGTGGAAGGAGATCCTCCCGGAGGGAAGCGACGTGCTCGACGACGTGGCGATTCTCAAGAACGAGATCGTCGCGAGCTACATGCACGACGCCGCGACGCGTCTCGAGCGCTTCGGTCTCGACGGCAAGTCTCGCGGCCCCGTGGAGCTGCCTTCCATCGGCTCCGCGAGCGCCACGGGCGCGTGGGACGGGGAAGAAGCGTTCGTCACGTTCACGTCGTACGTGGTCCCTTACGAAGTGCTTCGACTCGACCTGCGTGGGTCGAAAGAGGCGAAGCTCGAGCCCTGGGACAAGGTCGGCGCGCAGTTCTCCGCGCAAGGAATCGAAGTGCAACGCCTCTACGCGACGTCGAAGGACGGCACGAAGGTGCCCATGTTCGTCATCGCCAAGAAGGGGCTCGTGAAGAACGGCGAGAACCCGACGGTGCTCTACGGCTACGGGGGCTTCAACGTGAACCAGACGCCGGCGTTCAGCGCGCGCGCGCTCGCCTCGGTGCAGCGCGGAGCCGTTTGGGTCACGGCCATCCTCCGTGGCGGAGGGGAGCTCGGCGAGGACTGGCACCAAGCCGGCATGCGCGAGAAGAAGCAGAACGTGTTCGACGACTTCTATGCGTGCGCAGAGGCGCTCGTGAAGGAGAAGATCACGAACTCGTCGAAGCTCGGCATCGTGGGCGGTTCGAACGGGGGGCTGCTCGTGGCCACGGCGGTCACGCAGCGTCCGGAGCTCTTCCGCGTGGGCCTATCGCTCGTGCCTCTCACGGACATGGTTCGCTATCCGCACTTCCGGATCGCGAAGCTCTGGATTCCCGAGTACGGCGATCCGGACAAGTCCGAGGACTTCCGCTTCCTCTACGCGTACTCGCCGTACCACCACGTCCAGGAAGACGTGCAGTACCCGTCGATGCTTTTCACCACGGCGGAGAGCGACTCGCGCGTCGATCCGATGCACGCGCGCAAGATGGCGGCGCGCATGCAGGAGGTTCAGAAGGACCCCACGCGCCCGATCCTCATCCGGATCGAGACGAAGGCGGGGCATGGAGCGGGCAAGCCGGTCACGAAGCTGGCCGACGAGCTGGCCGACGAACTCTCGTTCCTGCTCCACGAGCTCGGCGCGATGTAGGTAAATGTACTGAACGGTTTGTACTGAACGTTCGAACCTGTGAGATCTCTTCGAGATCTTGCCGATCGATCAAACCACAGGAAACACAGGGGAAAAATCGACTGCACAAAGTTGGTCGTCCGTTCAGTGCTGAACATAATGCCCCTCCATGAGCTACGAAATCACCGTCCTTCGCGCCCTGCTCCGTCTCGCTCGTCGGCGTGCGCCCGCAACCGTCGAGGACATCCTCGTCCGCGTCGGTGGCGAAGAGGCCGATGTCCGTCGTGCACTCGCCGCGCTCGCGCGCGCTGAGCTCGTGTACCGCACCGCCGGAGGCCCGCGTCTCTCGCTCGCGGGCTTCGCCGTAGCCGCGGCGTGCGCGGCTCCCGTTGCGCGCAAGGTGAAGCAGGCTCCGAAGCCCGCGCCCACGCCCGAACCGGCCGACAAGGCCTCGAGTGGCGGACGCGTCATTCCGCTCGTGCGCCGTCGCCGCGCGGCCTGATCGTGACGGTTGGTGTCCGCGCCTCGCCGCCTCCGTGGTAGGCGTCGGAGCGTGAAGGATGCCTCTCCGTCCGATCCGCGTGACATCCACGCGAAGGCGCTCAACGAGCGGAAACAATCCGTCGCGGAGCTCGACCAACGTGCAAACGCGATCGCGAATCTCCGGCTCCTAGCCCTCTTCGGGGCGCTCGCGCTTCTTGGCGCCATCGTCTTCGCGCGGCTGCCCTCGATCGCCTGGCTCGGCGAGCTCGCCCTCGTCGTGGCGTTCGGCGCCCTCGTGGTCATCCACGCGCGCGTCCATCAGCAGCGCGATCGGATGAACGCGGCGGTTCAATTCCACGAGCGGGCCCTTGCGCGCATGGCCGGCAAGTGGCGCACGTTCCCGCAGACCGGTGAACGTTGGGCCGATGCCATGCATCCCTACGCGGGTGACCTCGACGTCTTCGGTCGCGCGTCGCTCTTCCAGCTGATCGATGCCACCTCCACGCGCTTCGGCGAAGAAGTCCTCGCCAAGTGGCTCTCGGGCGACGAGGCTCGCTCGAAAGACGCCGCCGAGGCGAAGAACGCGATCATCGTTCGGCAGGCCGCCGTGCGCGATCTGGCCGCGCGTGTGCGCGTGCGCGAAGAGCTTTGTGTTGCCGGCAGCCTGGTCGACGAAGGAAAGCCGGATCCGCGTCCCTTCGTGATGTGGGCTGGCCAGGCGACCTCGGCGGAGACTCGTCTGCCCGGATGGATGCGCGTCGTCGCGATCCTGATGCCGATCGTGACGATCGGCACCGCCGTGGCCGGATCGTTCGGCCTCGTGCCGCGCCTCACGTTCGTCGCCAGCTTCATCGTGTCGCTGCTCTTCCTCGGTTCGCAGCGCAAGCGCCTGCAGCCGATCCTCGAAGCCGCCTCGTCGAAGGAGGGGGCGCTGTCGCGGTACGCGGGAATGCTCGCCATTCTCGAGAACGAGACGTTCGAAGCCGAGGCCCTGATTGCGCTGCAAAAGCGCCTCAAAGAGAGCGGAGCCTCGGCGACACGCGAGATGGCGTCGCTCTCGCGCATCGTCGGATTCTTGGATGCGCGCGAGAACGAGATCTTCAAGATCTTCATCGGCCCGGCCTTGATGTGGGATGTCTGGTGCGCGCTGGCGCTCGATGCGTGGCGTGCGCGCGCAGGGCGCGTAGCGTTCGGATGGTTCCGTGCGCTCGCCGAGCTCGAAGCGCTCGCGTCGCTCGCGGGCTTCGCCTTCGAAAAGCCGGACTTCACGTTCCCCGAGTTCGTCGATGAGCCGATCCTCCAGGCGGAGTCTCTCGGACATCCACTCATCGAGAGCGGCAAGCGTGTCTCGAACGACGTGGGGATCGAAGGACCCGGCCACGCGATGGTGGTCACGGGCTCGAACATGTCGGGTAAGAGCACGCTGCTCCGCGCGATTGGCATCAACGCGGTGCTCGCCAACGTCGGCGCGCCCGTGTGCGCGAAGTCGATGCGGCTCGGTCGCCTGCGTGTCGCCACGAGCATGCGCGTGTCGGACTCGCTCGAAGAGGGAACGAGTCGCTTCTACGCCGAGCTCAAGAAGCTGAAGCTCGTTCTCGACCTCTCGCGTACGGAGAAGGCGGGCGGCGAGGGGGCCAAGTCGGCCACGGTGCTCTTCCTGCTCGACGAGATCCTCCACGGCACGAATACCCGCGAAAGGCTCATCGGGGCGCGCGCCATTCTGCGCGAGCTCCTGTCTCTCGGCGCGATGGGTGCCGTCTCCACGCACGACCTCGCGCTCGGCGATCTCGAAACGGAGATGCCCGGCTTCGTGAAGAACGTGCACTTCGAGGAGCAGGTCGAAGGCGAGGTGATGACGTTCGACTATCGACTCCGTCAAGGCGTCGTCCAGAGCTCGAACGCGCTTCGTCTGATGAAGATCGTCGGCCTCGAAGTGACCTGACCTTATCCGCCTATGCCTCGCATCGAAACGTGCGAGGCAGAGTCTTCGGTACAGCCCTTCCAGGTTTCGCCATCGGGCTTCATCGCCCAGGCGCGGCCCACCGCGTCGGCGACGGCCTCGGCGTTGCCGGTGCACGCCTCGTGCGCGGCGGAGAGACCGTCGTTCGTCGCGAGGCAGGGCCTGAGCGTGCCGTCGCTGGCGACGCGGAGGCGGTCGCAGCCTTTGCAGTAGGTGTCGCTCGTGCCAGTGATGAAGCCGACCTTCTTCGTGGTGTCGTGTCGTGCGCGCAGATAGCCCGCCGGTCCGCGATCGGGCTCGCGCTCGGCGTCTCCCGGCTCGAGGAGGTGTGCGAGCTTCGCGATCATCTCGCGTGCCGTGACCACGCGGTCTTTGAGCTTCGCGCCTTCCCCGATGTGCATGACTTCGAGAAGGCGAGGGACGATGCCTCGCTCCCAGCACCACGCGACGAGCGATGCGATCTCGTCGTCGTTCTCGCCGCGGACGACGACGGCGTTGAGCTTGATTTCGTCGTAGCCCACGTCGAGGGCCGCATGGATGCCGGCGAGTACGCCATCGAGTTTTCCGCCGCGCGTCATGCGCTCGAAGCGGACGGGGTCGAGCGTGTCGAGCGACACGTTGAGGCGCCGGAGCCCAGCTTCGCGGAGCGGACGTGCCAGCTTCGCGAGCTGCGTGGCGTTCGTGGTGAGCGCGAGGTCGTCGAGGTCGAGCGTGCCGAGAAAGCGGATGACCTCCACGACGTCGGGATGGATGAGCGGCTCGCCGCCGGTCAGGCGAACGCGCCGGACGCCCGCACCCACGAGCCCATGCACCATGGTCTTCCACGCGGCGAGGTCGAGCCGTTCGGGCAGGTAGCCGTCGCGTCGGTCCGGGCGGCAGTAGACGCAGGCCAGGTCGCAGCGGTCGGTCAACGAAAGGCGAACCGATCGCGGAGGCGCTGCGCCCTCGGGCGCGTGCGCGGGCCCACTCGGCCCGTTCTGGATGACACGCAAGGCGTACATCGCTCCCCAACCTTAGCGGAAAAAGGCGTGCGCGTGGCACGCGCGCAGCGACGGCGAGCCCATCTTTCGCGCTAGGATCGCAGCGCCGTGGAGAAGCCTTCCGACAAGCCCAGGTTCGTGACCGTGACCGTGAGCGATACCCGAACCGAGGCGGACGATGCCTCCGGCAAGGCGCTCGTGGAGGAGCTCGCAGACTTCGTGCACGTGCGTCACGCGATCCTTCCCGACGAACCCGCTCGGCTCACCGAGCTGGTGCGTGGCGTGATCGCCTCCGCCGAGGCCGACGCGATCGTCTTTACTGGAGGCACGGGCATCGCCCCTCGCGATCGGACGTACGAAGCTCTCTCGGCGCTGTTCGACAAGGAGCTCGAAGGCTTCGGCGAAGCGTTTCGGCGCCTGTCGTGGGACGAGGTCGGCCCGCGTTCCATCCTCTCCCGCGCGACCGCGGGCACCGTCGAAAACGTCGTCGTCTTCTCGCTCCCGGGCAGCGAGAAGGCCGCGAGGCTCGGCGCGCGCGCGCTGATTGCGCCCGTTTTGAGTCACGCCGTGGACTTGCTCCATGGCCGAACGAAGCACCACGGAAAACACGGCCGATGACCCTTACGATCCTCTACTTCGCGGCCGTTCGCGACCTCGTGGGCGTCGCCGAAGAGACTCTTGCGGTGCCGCTCGGCGTCTCGACCATCGACGACCTGTCGAGGCATCTCCGTGCGATCCATCCCTCGCTCGAGGGGCGTCTCGAGTACGTTCGGTTTGCACGTAACGAGGCGTTCGCCTCGGGCTCCGATGTGATCGTCAGCGGCGACGTGATCGCGCTCATCCCCCCGGTCGCAGGCGGATAGAACGATCCGGAGGGCTGCGGCTTCGCCGTCCGGTCTCGCTCTTGCTTGGTCACGGTCATGGCGGGAACGCTCGTGAACGTGGTCGCGCTTGCATCGGTGGTCGGTGTCGGCTCGGTCCTGGCGCGGCTTCGAGGCGGTGACGCGCTTCCCTCGTGGAACGACGGTCCGAGCAGGCGCGCGATCCTGGACTTCGTGCGCGCGGTGACGGCGCGCGGTTCGTCGACGTACGTGCGACCGGCCGACCGCATCGCCGTCTTCGACAACGACGGCACGCTCTGGAGCGAGATGCCCATTCCGGTGCAGGCGGCGTTCATCGTCGATCGACTGCGCGCGCTTGCGCCGAGCATCCCGAGTACGCCGTGCGCCAGCCCTACAAGGCGATTGTCGAAGGCGACATGGACGCGCTCTCGCGCATGTCCCATCACGAGATCGGTGAGGTGATCGCGGCCACGCACGCTGGAATGACCACCGAGGAATTCGCCGGAGTCGTCCGCGCGTGGCTCAGCACGGCGAAGCATCCGCGCTTCGACCGTCCGTACGGGGAATGCGTGTTCCAGCCGATGCTGGAGCTGCTCACGTTCCTCCGCTCGAACGGGTTCCGTACCTTCATCGTGTCCGGCGGTGGCATCGACTTCATCAGGGTCTTCTCGGAGCAGCTCTATGGCGTGCTCCCGGCGCAGGTCATCGGAAGCAGCAGCAAGACGCGCCACGAGCTACGCGACGGAGCCCCGGTGCTGGTGAAGCTTCCCGACCTCGGAAGCGTCGACGATCGAGAGGGGAAGGTCATGAACATCCATCTCCACATCGGTCAGCGTCCGATCTTCGCGATCGCCAATGCCGACGGGGATCTCGCGATGCTCACGTACACGGACCACGCGCCGGGAACACACTTGTCGATGCTCGTTCGGCACGACGACGGCGAACGCGAGTTCGCCTACGACCGCGACGGGACCTTCTGGGGAAAGCTCGATGCGGGGCTCGATACGGCGAGAAAAGCGGGATGGACGGTCGTTAGCCCTCGCTCCGAATGGGCGGCGATGTTCCCGGCCGATCGCCGTGCAGGGCGCGTCCGAACGCGTCAGCGTCTGCCGCGTCGGCACGTGCGTCCGATTCTTCGATCGCGCACGACCTGAGCCGTACAGTCGCACGAGTCACGCAGGAATCAGGCTGAAATCGAGGTCGTGCGAGGCGCGTCCTTGTTCGCGAGGGCAGGTCGTGGCATACGGGCGTTCAATCCATGGGATCCCATGTATCTGGTCGAACCCGGGTGCCATCCGAGGCTGATGGTCCGAGTGTGCCCCGGGCCGAAGCCAACGAAGTCTTCGATTCCCTCCGCCGTATCGTGAGGCATTTGCGTCTCGCGGCGAACGCCTCCGAGTCCGCCGCCGGCATGAGCACGGCGCAGCTGTTCGTTCTGTCCCGGCTCGCGGAGGCGAAGGCCACCTCGATTCGTGAGCTCGCCGTGCGGACGATGACCGATCCGAGCTCGGTGTCCGTCGTGGTCGCGAAGCTCGAGGCGCGTGGCCTCGTGGAGAGAACGCCCGACGCGACCGATCGCCGTCGTGCGCTTCTCTCGCTGACGGCCGCGGGCAAGAAGCTGCTCGCCAAAGCGCCCGAGTTGCCGCAGGTCCGCCTTCTCGAGGCCGTCGAAGCGCTCCCGACTGCTCGGCGACGCGCGATCGTGAGCGCGCTCTCCGATCTCGTGACCGCGCTCGGTGCCGAGGCCGCGGAACCCCAGTTCTTCTTCGAAGACGAACCTTCGCGCAGCAGGGGCTCGAAAACGAGCTCGGCGAGGAAACGATGAATCCCGAGCACGAACGAATTCCGGGCGCGACGAACGATGGCCTTCCCGTCGCTCCGTCGATGGCGCCCACTCTCGAGAACCTGGCGCTGCCGCGTCACACGGCCGTCGTCGATCGACGCGTGGTCTTCATCTGCGCGCTTTCGATCGGGATCGCGCTGCTCGCCGGTCTCGTCGCGCGGCTCCTCGGGGCCCTCATCGCGCTCGTCACCAACCTGGCCTTCCACCATCGGCTGTCGCTCGAAGAAGTGGGGCCGATGGGCCACGGCCTGGGGATGGGGCTCGTTGCGATCCCCGTCGTCGGCGGCGTCGTCGTCGGATTGATGGCGCGCTTCGGCTCGAAGGCGATCCGCGGGCACGGAATTCCCGAAGCGATGGAGCAGGTGCTCTTCAACGAGAGCCGCATTCCCATCCGAATGACGTTCCTCAAGCCGCTCTCGGCCGCGATCGCGATCGGAACGGGCGGACCGTTCGGCGCCGAGGGCCCGATCATCGCCACCGGCGGCGCGCTGGGCTCGGTGTTCGGACAGCTGATTCACGTCACGGCTGACGAGCGAAAGACGCTCCTCGCCGCGGGAGCTGCCGCCGGCATGTCCGCCACGTTCGGCAGTCCCGTGGCGGCTGTTCTCCTCGCCGTCGAGCTCCTGCTCTTCGAGTTTCGGCCGCGATCGGTGATTCCGGTCTCGCTCGCTGCCGCGACGGCCACGGGGGTTCGCGCAGCGTTCGTCGGTTACGCGCCGGTCTTCCCCTTGCCGGAGCTGCTCGCTCCCGGAGGAACCGCCCTTGCGGTCTACATCGGCGTGGGCGCCGTGGTGGGCGTCGCGTCGGTGTTCGTGACGCGGCTCGTCTACTGGATCGAAGATGCGTTCGAGAAGCTGCCGATCCACTGGATGTGGTGGCCTGCGCTCGGTGGTATCGCCATCGGCGTGATGGGCCTCGTCGAGCCTCGTACGCTCGGTGTGGGGTACTCGAACATCGCGCTGACCCTCCAGGGACAGATCGTCGGGAAGGCGCTCGTCGTGCTCTGCGTGGCGAAGCTCGTCTCCTGGGCGATCGCGCTCGGCAGCGGCACCTCGGGAGGAACCCTCGCTCCGCTCTTCACGATCGGCGGCGCAACGGGCGCTCTGCTCACGGCCGTCGTGGCGTGGGCGCTGCCGGGCCACGCCATCGATCCTCGAATCGGCGCACTCGTCGGTATGGCGGCCATGTTCGCGGGCGCTTCGCGCGCGCTCCTCACGTCGGCGGTGTTCGCCTTCGAGTGCACGCGTCAGCCAATCGGTCTCTTGCCGCTGCTCGGTGGCTGCGCGTCGGCGTACCTGATTTCCAGCCTCATGATGGCCAACTCGATCATGACCGAGAAGCTGGTTCGCCGCGGTGCGCGCGTCACGTCGGACTATCGAACGGACTACCTCGACACCCTCAGCGTGAAGGACTTCGCCACGAGGGAGGTGGTCACGCTGGAGGCGAGGACTCCGCTCGCGGACGTGCGTGCGTTCTTCACGAGCGGCGCTCCCTCGGCCGAGCACCAGGGGTACCCCGTCGTGGAGGGCGACAAGGTCAAGGGCGTCGTCACCCGTCGTGACGTGCTGACCTCCAAGGAGGCAGGGCACATCACGGTCGGCGCCCTCGTGCGGCGAGCTCCCATCGCTGTTCGACCGGAGGATTCGCTCCGTCAGGCCGCCAATCACATGGTCGCCGCCGAGGTCGGACGCGTGGTCGTTCTGTCGGAGACCGGCAAGATCGTCGGCATCCTCACGCGTAGCGACCTGCTCGAAGCCCATGCCGGGCGTCTTCGCGCCGAGCGACGACGTGAGCGCGTTCGCTCTCCGCTTGCGCCCTGGCGCAAGTCCGCACCGGACGCCGATCCCGTTCCCATGTAGTCGGGCCCTGGCAGCCTGGTGATTCGGTCGGGAATGGACCGAATGAAGTGCCGACCGCATCGGCGGGACGCCCGCGCGCGTGAAGGCGCTCGGAGCGTTCATCGATTACGCCCAGAAGCACCCCGGCGTGGTGTTCATGCGAAAAGACGAGATCGCTCGCTTCGCCCTGGAAGACGCGGGCACCATTCGCGAGCGGGCCTAGAGCGCTCTAGCGCTTGGCTCGTTCGGCAAGCTTCGCGACGATGGCATCCCAGACGGCGTGCACGCGCGGGACGTCGCGGAGCGCACGATGCGTGACGAGGAAGAGCTCGTCGGACGGCCAGCTCGCCGCTTCTTCACGGAGCGCGGCGCTCGGTTTGATGGGAACGAGACCGTAGTGTTCGACGCTCGGCTCGGGCGCGAGCACCACGCCGACGTCCGCCTTGGCCACGGACAGCTGCACGGCCAGACTGTCCGAGCGAACCACCGGATCGACGCCCTTCACGTGGGAAGCGAACCAGCGCGCGGGCGGCACGTTCGAGAAGCGGTCACCCCAGGAGATCCACGGCGCATCGATCCACGCCCGAAGGCCACCGAGTTCCTTCGCCACCTTCGGTGACGCGGCCAGCACCCACCGCACGGTGCGGAGCTTCGTGACGAGCAGGTCGCCGCGCGCCGGCAAGACCGTTCGGAGCGCGATGTCCGCCTCGCGTCGCGTCAAGTCGCGGAGTGCCTCTCCCGGATCGATCTCGAGGCGCAGGGCAGGGTGACGCCCGAGGAGGTCCCCGAGGAGCGGCGCGAGCACGACCTCGGCGACGTCGGGCGGGCACGTCATGCGAACGGTTCCGGCGACCTCACGCTCGAGGCCTTCGGCGGCGTTCGTGAAGCGCGTCATCACGCGTTCCATCTCCTCGGCGACGGGCAGCAGATCTTCGGCGGATTTGGTCGGAGAGATCCCTTCGCGGCCGCGATCGAAGAGCGTCGCGCTCATGGTGCGCTCGAGCAGCGCGAGCCTTCGCGAGACCGTCGAAGCGTCGACGCCGAGCGCCTGACCGGCTCGATGCACCGTGCGCGAGCGGCAGAGCGCGAGGAAGAGCCGGACGTCGTCCCAGTGGAGGTCCTCTTGGCGAACCGCGGGCTTTCGATGCATGTGCGCAACGATACATTGTCGAATCGCAGATGGCGATGCATTCGCGCACGATGCAATCTCTCCCTCGGCGACGCGGCGCGCATCCAGCGCAGCGGCCAAAAGGAGAATCTCATGCGTACCTCTCTCGAAACGTTTCTCGTCGTCGGCGGCACGGGCAAGACGGGGCGTCGCGTCGCCCAGAAGCTCGCGGCGCGGGGCCACGCGGTTCGTATCGGCTCGCGGTCGAGCTCGCCGAGCTTCGACTGGAAAGAGCAGAACAGTTGGACGCACGCGCTGGACGGCGTCACGGCCGTCTACCTGACCTACTACCCCGACCTTGCCGTGCCGGGCGCGTCGGACGACGTCGCGCGCTTCGTGAAGCTCGCCGTCGAGCGAGGTGTCTCGCGCATCGTCCTTCTCTCGGGACGCGGGGAGCCGCAGGTCTTGCCCGCGGAGAAGGCGGTTCGGGAGTGCGGCGCGTCGTTCACGATTCTTCGCGCGGCCTGGTTCAGCCAGAACTTCAGCGAAGGCCACCTGCTCGATCCGCTGCGCGGAGGCGAGCTCGCCTTTCCGGCGGGCAACGTGGCCGAGCCGTTCCTCGACGCCGAGGACATCGCCGACGTCGCCGTCGAGGCGCTCACCGACGAGCGTCACAACGGTCATATCTACGAGCTGACGGGGCCGAAGCTCCTCACGTTCGCCGAGGCCGTCGGCGAGATTGCCAAGGCCTCCGGACGCGACCTTCGCTACGTGCCGGTCACGAGCGAAGAATACGCCCAGGCGCTCGCGGCGTTCATGCCCGCCCCGGAGGCGAGCTTCCTGACCGACCTGTTCCGCCACGTGCTCGACGGACACAATTCGCACCTCACCGACGGCGTCCAGCGCGTGCTCGGTCGAAGCCCACGCGACTTCGCTTCGTACGCGCGCGAAGCGGCGGCCACGGGCGTCTGGAACGCCTGACCGTCAGTCGTGGTCGTGGTGATGGTGGGCGTGCTCGTGCTCGTGGTGGCCGTGAGGCTCGCAGCGCGCATCGACCCAGCCTACCCAGGCGGCGCCGTCGGGGCCGTACTCACGCTTCCAGATGGGAACGTCCGCCTTGATGCGGTCGATGAGCGCTCGGCAAGCGGCGAAAGCCTCGCCGCGATGAGGAGCGCTCGCCGCGCAGACGATGGCGGCGTCGCCGACGGAGAGCGAGCCGACGCGATGGATGGCCGCGACGCGGACGCCCGGAATCTCGGCTTCGATGGCATCTGCGATGCGCGCCATCTCGCGTTTGGCCATCGATAGGTAGGCCGAATACTCGAGGCGCGTCACCTCGCGCCCATCGCTGTGGTCGCGAACCACGCCGAGAAACACGTCGATGCCTCCCGCGCCCGGGCGGCGGACGTGGGCGATGGCTTCGTCGACCGAGAGAGGAGCCTCTCGCAAGTCGACGAAGCTCACGGCTCGCCCTCGCGTCGCCAGTCGCCGCTCTTGCCGCCGCTCTTCTGCACGAGACACACGTCGAAGGTCATCCCGCGGTCGATGGCCTTCACCATGTCGTAGAGCGTGAGGGCGGCCGTGCTTGCTGCGACCATCGCTTCCATCTCGACGCCCGTTCGATCGCGAGCCTCGGCGGTTGCGTCGATGACGGCGATGCCGCCGTCGAGGACGATGGAGACCTCGACGCGCGTGAGCTGGATCCCATGGCAGAGCGGGATGAGCTCGCTCGTCTTCTTGGCGGCCTGAATGCCCGCGATGCGCGCGGCGGCGAGCACGTCTCCCTTTGGCGTGTCCCCGGCGGCGAGCTTCACGAAGGTCTCGGGCTGCATTCTCACGCGCGCGCGAGCCACCGCGCGTCGCGAGGTGACGGCCTTCTCGCCGACGTCGACCATATGCGCATGGCCGCCCTCCGTGAGATGGGTGAGGGTGAACTTCGAATCGCCTGCGTCGTCGGACATGGGGGACACTCTAGTGCGGCGGGCTCTCGAGCTGGTAGACGCACTCGTCCGCGTAGCCATCGGGGAGCTTTGCGACACGGTGGAGCACGCCGACGCGCCGGAAGCCGATCGATTCGTAGAGGGCGATCGCCGGCTCGTTGAACGTCCGCACGCGTAGCCTCATGTTCCAAACGCCGTTGTCACGCGCGGTCGCGATCAACGTCTGCAGCAAGAGGCGGCCGAGTCCTTTGCTGTGCTGCGCGGCGAGCACGCCTAGCCCGAGCTCTGCGCAGTGAGCCGAGAAGCTGCCGGCATCGACGGCCATGTTCGTCGTGCCGACGACCTCTCGACCAAGGTACGCCGCGATGAAGACGTTTTTCGGATGCGCGGCGCTGCTTTGGAGAAAGGCGGCTTCGCTTTCGACGCTCATGGCCTCGAAGTACTCGGGCGGATGATTGAGGTTCCGATAGGCCTGCCGCGTGAGCTCGCGAACGTAGGTGAGCACCGGCCCGGCGTCCGTTCCGACCGGGGAACGTAGCTCCACGGTCTCACCGGTTCGGAGCTGCGCGGTCACGGGCGCGATCTTCATGGCCGGAACCCTATCGGAAGAATCGGGTGGAGGGGAGGTCGCTCGCGCGGGCCCGAGCTCGGATTGTGTACGATTTGCTTCATGATGCATGCCGATTCGAAAGCATTATCGGACGGGCTGCGCGGGCCTAAGTTCGTGGCGTGCAAGGAGACACGACCATGAACGCGACGCTCTCTCTCGATCACTATCGCTTGCTCGGACGCTCCGGCCTGCGCGTATCGCCGCTCGCGCTCGGCACCATGACCTTCGGTTCCGACTGGGGCTGGGGCGCGGATGCCGCCGAGTCCCGACGCATCTTCGATGCGTACGTCGACCGTGGAGGCAACTTCGTCGACACCGCGAACTTCTACACGAACGGCACTGCCGAAACGCTCGTGGGTGAGTTCTCGAAGGGCAAGCGCGAGCGCCTCGCCATCGCCACCAAGTACACTCTCTCGATGCGCCCTGGCGATCCGAACTCGGGCGGCAATCACCGCAAGAGCATGTTCCGCTCGGTCGAAGCGAGCCTCGAGCGCCTGAAAACCGACTACATCGATCTCCTCTACGTGCATGCTTGGGACGGAACCACCGGCGTCGACGAAGTGCTTCGCGGACTCGATGATCTCGTGCGCTCCGGCAAGGTCCTCTACGCGGGAATCTCCGATGCTCCCGCGTGGCAGGTCGCGCGCATGCAGGCCATCGCCGATCTCCGAGGCTGGTCTCCGTTCGTGGGGCTCCAGATCGAGTACAGCCTCCTCCAGCGCACCGTCGAGCGGGAGCTCATTCCGATGGCGCGGGAGATGGGACTGGGCGTCTTGCCGTGGTCTCCGCTCGGCAGCGGCGTTCTCACCGGCAAGTACACCAAGGCCGATCTCGCGGTCGGAGAGGGCGCCGCGAGCGCCGCGGGAACGCGCAAGAACGTCGCGGCAGCGAACGGCGCACTGAACGAGCGCGGTCTCGCCATTGCCGACGTCGTGAAGGGCGTCGCCTCGGAGCTCGGAAAGACGCCGAGCCAGGTTGCCCTCGCCTGGACGCTCCTCGAGTCGGGCGTCACCGCGCCCATCATTGGTGCACGCACGCTGAAGCAGCTCGAGGACAACCTCGGCGCGCTCGACGTGGTGCTGGACGGCTCCTTCCGCGAGCGACTCGATCGCGCGAGCGCCATCGAGCTCGGTTTCCCGCATGATTTCCTCGTCAAGCCAATGACCCAGAACGTGATCTTCGGAGGGGCGAAGATCGCACCTCGGCCGGCGTTCTGAGCCGCCTTTTTCGAGGCCCCGCGCTCGTCGTGCGCGCTGCCGCTGGCGTGCGGATGGTGTCCGGTCAGTCGCAGAGATCGGACAGCAGGACCACGTCGACTTCTTCGCCGGCGGCGACGCCCGTGACGTCTTCGGGGATGAAGGCGAGGGCCTCGGCCTGGGCCATGCTGGTGACCGCGCCGCTCGCTTGGTTACCGAACGTGGTAACCATGAGTCCGCGCGGTCCGTGACCGAGCGTGGCACGGGCGAGCTCGAGTCGCCCCGGATCGTGGGCATGCGCGCGCGTCATGCGGGCACGAACGAACGGGGGGAATGGGCGCGCGTCGCCCTGGAGCGCGCGCAAGAGCGGAATGCCGAAGAGCGCGAAGGTGACGATGGCGCTGGCCGGATTGCCGGGCAGGCCGAAGACGATCGCGTCGCGGCGGCCCGGTCGAGCGAAGCGACCGATCGCGAGTGGCTTGCCGGGTTTGATCGCCACGCGCCAGAACTCGAGCGTCACACCGACAGCCTCGAGCGCGGGCCGAACGAGGTCGTGATCGCCCACGCTGACGCCACCAATGGTGACGAGCACGTCGGCGTCTTCCAGAGCCGACGCGAAGGCACGCTCGTGCGCCCCTTTGTCGTCGCGCACGTAAGGAAGCACGCGGCACGTGGCGCCGGCGCGACGAGCCATGGATCGGAGCGCCACGGTGTTCGATTCGGGAATGGTGCCGGGAACGGCCTCGCTTCCCGGGCGACGCAGCTCGTCACCCGTTGCGAGGATCGCGACGACCGGCTTCGTGGTGACGGTGAGCACCGAGCGATCGACGGCAGCGGCGAGCGCGAGATGACCCGGGCGAAGGCGTGTTCCTCGTGGAATGGCGACGGCACCTGCAGCGAGATCAGCACCGCGCGCGCGTACGTGTTGGCCTGCCCGCGGGCGCGTGCCGAGGATGGCCATGTCACCTTCGCGCACCACGTTCTCCTGCATGACGATGGCGTCGGCGCCCTCCGGCAGCGGTGCGCCGGTGAAGATGCGCATCACGGTGTGCGAGGCGAGAGGCGGTGCGACCTCACCGGTCTTGCTCTCGCCGACCACCGGCAGGCGGTAGGGCTCGGCGCCTTCCAGATCGCGCGTGCATACCGCGTATCCGTCCATCGCGCTGTAGTCGAACGCGGGCAGATCGCCGGGCGCGACCACGTCTTCCGCGAGCGTGCGCCCTTCGGCTTCTTCGAGCTCGACGGACTCGGATGCGAGCTCCGGCGAACCAAGTGGCGAACCAAGTGGCGAACCAAGTGGCGAACCAAGTGCGAGGATTCGGGCGAGCGCGTCTTCGAATCGAAGCATCGACAGAACCGCTAACACAGTTCGCTGCCTCGTTCCGCACGCTCAGCGCGCGAGCGCCAGCACCGCGGCATGCACGCCCTGAACCACGGCGGCCATCCGCGCGTAGTCGAGGGTTTCGGGACGATCGCCGTCCGTGTGATAGGCCTGATTCCGCAAGAACGCGGTGTCCGTGACCATCAGTGCCGGATAGCCCGCGCTCCAATAGCTTCGGTGATCCGACCAATCGACGCCGGGCAGCACGAAGGGGCCGGTCATCGAGTACGTCGGAATCGCTCGTGTGCCGAGCATGGCGCTCTTCACGGTGCGCGCGATGGCAGCGTCGTCGTCGCGTCCGACGAGCGCGATGAAGTTGCCGCGGCTCGGGTAGAAGGGGCGCACCGCGATGGATGGGTAGTGCTGACTGTCTTCGGCGTCCGAGAAGTACCCGATCATCTCGAGCGCGAGCATCGCTCGAACGCGCACGCCTTTGTTCGCGAGTGACTGTGCATGATGCACGCTTCCCATGTGCGGTGTCGCGAAGTAGGGCGGCTCTTCGGTCGAGTACGCGACGAGGTCGATGCGAACGGGCAGGGCATCGAGTGCCGTGCGCGAAGCCCCGAGGAGGCGCGCCAGCTCGAGTAGTCCGGCCACTCCGCTCGCATTGTCGTCGGCGGCCGGGTGGGCCCCGCAGGCGTCGTAGTGCGCTCCGACCACGATGCGCTCGGCGGCTTCGTCGGCACGGCCGAACGACGCAACGACGTTCCGAAACGGGCCTTTCGCACCGGGAACGTCGAAAGACTGCGAGGTGATGCGTGCGCCGGCCTTCGACGCTGTCGTCTCGATGAAGCTCGCGGCTGCTTCCAGGTTCTCGAGCGATGTCGAATCGCGTGGAAAATAACGCTCACTCAAGGCTCGAACGTCGGCTTCGAGCCGCGATGGTTCGACGGGAATGGGCGGCGTCGCGACGTTGTCGGCAGCGCGAACGAAGGGCTGCGTGGTCGTGTACCAGAGCCAGATCAAGCCTACCGCGAAGGGGATCGCGACGGATCCGTGCGGGATCCTGCGGAGGCCCCGGCCGAGGAGATCATGGGCTCGCAACACGCGATCACGAACGTACACGGAGCGCCGACAATCGCGCTCCTGGGAATGTTCCCGGAAAGGGCGTCAGAGCTCGTCGGCCGCGAAGGCCATGACGTCGCGGATCGAAGTCGTGCCGCACGCGAGGGCCACGAGGCGGTCGAAGCCGATGGCGTTGCCGCCGCTGTCCGGCATGCCCTTGGCGAGGGCCTCGAGGAAGCGCTCGTCGATGGGGTAAACCGGTTTGCCGAGTCGTGTGCGCTCGGCCTGATCGTGGAGGAATCGCGCGCGCTGCTCGCGGGCGTCGGTCAGCTCGCCGAAGCCGTTGCACAGTTCCACCCCGGCGACGTACAGCTCGAAGCGCTCGGCCACGCGAGGATCGGATGGCTTTTTCCGAGCCAGCGATGCCTGTGTTGCGGGGTACTCGGTGACGAACACGGCGCGATCGAGCTTGGCGAGGGCAGGTTCGACGACGTCGACGAGGAGTCGATAGAAGCGGTCTTCGTCATGCTCGGCGAGGCGCAGCGTCTCTTCGGGCTCGATGCCCGCAAAGCGACGATAGGCTTCGACGATGGTCAGGCGATCGATGGGCGGCCTGACGTCGATCGTGCGGTCTCCGAGGCGCACCCAGCCGCCGGTGACACGCGCGACGAGCTGCTCGGTGTCGCGCATGATGGCTTCGACGCCAGCGTGAGGACGATAGAACTCGAGAATCGTGAACTCGGGATTGTGCCGCGATCCGAGCTCGCCCGCGCGGAACGCACGCGTGATCTGGAAGATGCGCCCGTGGCCCTCCGCGAGGAGCCGCTTCATCTGGTATTCGGGCGAGGTGATGAGATAGCGCGGGGGCGTGCCCTCCGGGACCACGATGCCGGTGGGAACGGCCTCGAATGCGTCGAGGTGAACGTCGAGCCCAGGGCATGGAACGGCGAGGGGCGTCTCGACCTCCATGTAGCCGCGGCCCTCGAAGAAGGCGCGGGTCTGGGCGAGGATCTTCGCGCGCGCGGCGAGAAGCTTCACGGAGCGAGTCCGCGCAAGAGCACGTCGGAGAGCTGGGTAGCGGCGCGTCCTAAGGCGCCATGCTCGGCGCGCCCGAGCGCCCAGGTCAGGGTGATCCCGTCGAGCGCTCCGAACACGGCGCGTGCAGCGATATGCGGTGAGACGTCTTTGCGGAAGTCGCCGCTCGCCTGACCGTCCGAGACGATGCGCGCGATGGCATCGAGGTACGCCGTGAATTTCGGTGCCGCGAACTCCTTGAGGAGCTTCGTCGACTGGCGAATGATGACCGTGACGACCTCGGCGAACTCGCGTTCGCCCTCGAGGAGACCGAGCTGCATGTCGATGACGGCGCGCAGGCGCTGAGGCGCCGTCGGCAGCTTGGGAAGCTCATCGCTCATGAACGCGAGGAGCTTCTCGACGCGATCCTCGAAGAGGGAGATGAGGACCTCCTCCTTCGACTTGAAGTAGAGGTAGATCGTTCCGTCCGCCACGCCGGCCGCCTTGGCCACATCGCTCACGCGCGTCGCGTGGAAGCCGTTCTTCGCGAAGACTCTGACCGCGGCCTTGAGGATGCGGTCGCGCTTGTCGCCCGAACGGCGGCGCTTCGCCCCTTCGCGCGCTTCGGCCCCTCGCGCGCTACGGCCCCTTCGCGCACTACGGACTGGGCGGCGCGCGGCTTGAGGGAAGGGCGTGAGTCGCGCGCGTCCCCCTTCTTCGCGGGCCCCCGCTCGCGTTTCCGCAAACTGAGTGAGGATTCACTCATTGAGGAGCGAGGTACCAAACGGGCAGGCGCAGGTCAACGCGGAAGCCCGACCTGCGGCTCCCGGCCTCCAGGCACCGAGCGTGAAGCGCGCGTTTTGCTCAGCGCGCGGCCATCATCAGCATGCGCTCGGCGAACGTCGCGATCTGCGAGCCCATCCAAGGGCCAAGGAGCACGAGCGCGGCAATGACGGCGAGCAGGCGCGGTAGGTGCGCGATCGTCGGATCCTGGATTTGCGACGCCGCTTGCAGCGCAGCGACCGCCAAGCCGACCATGGCTGCGACGCCGAGAACAGGCAGTGCAACGGCGACGGAGAGCATGAGCGCGTTCTGCGCTTGCTCGAGGAGCGCCGCCGGCGGCACCTCAGCCCCCGTCGGCGTCCGCGGCGTCCGCAGCGTCGGCGTCCGAGGACGCATCGCTCGCAGCGTCCGAGCCCGAATCGGGGAGGGGCGTGGGCCCACTGTCGGTCGTCGGTCCGCCGTCGCCGGCGCCGCCGACCGTGTTCAGCTTGCAGATCGGGACCGTGGCCTGGTTTCGATCGGCCGGGCAGCAGCGGTCGGTATTCGAACCGCCGGCATTGGTGAACTGGCTCGCCGGCGTGCAGACGAGGCCGTCCTGGCAATCGTCGTTGCCGTTGAGGAACTCGCAGCGATCACCCTCACCGCTGTTCGAGCAGGCGATGAGCGCAACGGTCGACAAGATCGCGCCAGCGGCTGCGTAGCCGAGCAGACGACGAAGGTTCCTGGGGCGTCGAGCCGTTTTCATCGGCTCCTTGATGGCACGGAAGCTCGCCGGATGGCAAGGGCGTTCACCCAGGCGTTTTCTGGGCCGTTTTCAGGCAGGTTTCAGCCGCGACGAGGTCCGAGCTTCTCTTCTTTGGCCTCGACGGCTTGCGCGAAAAGCGAAACGTACTGCGCCGCACTCGCCATCGAGAACACGAGGGACATGTAAACGAGCGCGCGCCCGACGTGGACCATGTCGACGATCCCCAGATCGAGGCCCAGATAGGACATGTGGTACGGGTAGCCGGACAGCAGCAAGATGATGCCGATCATCTGCAGCGCCGTCTTCGTCTTGCCTTCCTGGCCGGCGGAGATCACGACGCCCTCGCTCGCGGCGACGCCACGAAGCCCGGTCACGCTGATTTCACGCGCGAGAAGGACGATGACGACCCACGCCTGGATGCGGCCCATCGGGACCATCCAGACGAGGCAGGCCATGACGATCAGCTTGTCGGCGAGGGGATCGAGCAGCTTGCCGAGAATGCTGACGACGCCGAGCTTGCGCGCGAGGTAGCCGTCCAGGACGTCGGTGAGTGCCGCCAGCGTGAAGACGATCGCCGCCCAGAACCCCGATCGCGGTGTGTCCTTGTCGAGGAACCACAGGCAGAGCGGGATCATGACGATCCGCCCGAACGTCAGGAGGTTCGGAATGTTCACCGCGTCTTGCGCGAGCGAACGCCGCACCTCTTTGCGGCGCTGTCGCGGGTCGAGCTGTGGCGAACTCTGATCCTGCACGACCGAGGATGTAGACCTTTGCGAGGCGGGCGTCATCCCCGAAGGGAGACTTCTGTGCAGGATCGCGAGGTTCGCGTTCAACCGCCAGTGACGAAGATCCGGCCTTCGCCGGCGAAGCTCACGAGACCGCGCTGCCCGCAGGGGGCTTCGTTCGGCGCGAGTGCGCGCGGAACGAGCCGGCCGAACCAGCCGAGGACCACCTCCCGCCGGACGGTGAGGCCGCGTCCACCCTGTACCTCGAGCGGAAGGACGTCGCCGATGGCCTCGAGCAGGACCGCGCCACTGCCTCGGAGCTGGACGATGGCAACGGATTCACCTTCACCTGTCGCGAGGCGACCATTCTCGTAGGTCAGCTCGAAGTCCCAGCCGAGAAGCACGTCTTCGCGGACGAAGCACATCTCGTCTTGGAGGAGGAGCGGCGTGATCTTGCGACCGGGGCGCGGACCGAGGACCAGCTGGCCCTCGCCGTTCGCGTGGATGACCGGGCTTCCGACGCCACCGAACGACTCGCCGGTCGACTTGCCCTTCAGCTGGCGTTCGAGCACCTTCGTCGAAAGACCGTTCGCGAGCACGCGAACCGCTTCGAGTCGCGCGGCGAAGCCGGGCGCGGTCGTTTGAACGAGTGCTACGCCCGACGGATGCATCGCCGTACGGCTCGCCGTCGGGAACGTGATCGAAGGCACCGGTCCGATCGGGACGACGGCCGGCGGCGCCGCCGTCACCACACCGATCGGAGCGAGGTTCGGCGGCGGGGGCGTCGGCACGCGCAGCATCGGCGGCGGAAGCGTGCGCTTGGCGCCGTTGAATTCTTCGTGCGCCGGCGGTTTCTGGCTCGGCGGAGGTACGCGCACCACCGGAACGACCATCGGCCTGCGAAGTGACGGCGCGCCGGATTCGTCGATGGCGAACGAAGGGGAACGAGGGGACGGCACGGCGCTCAGCGCAGCCAGATCCGCATCGGGCGCGGCCGGAGGAACGCCGACGATCAGCGTCGGCCGACGCTCCTCCTGCGGAGGTGCGCCGAGCTGCGGGATCGGGGGCGGGGGAGGCCCGTCCATCGTGGGCGGCTTCTTGGTCGGCACGCGGGCGGGCGGCGCGTCTTGGCGCTGGCCGAGCTCGACTTGCCGCCAGTCGCCCGTCTCTTCGGTCGAATCGCTCTTCCCCTCGGCCAGGCCGAAGCTCAACTCGCCGGCGTCGAGCTCCTCGAAGGCGGCGGCGACCACATCGCGAACTTCGCGCGACGGAATGCTCTCCGGCGGAGCGGGCGCGATCGACGAACCCGAGAGACGCTGCGCGACGCGACGAGCCATCTGGGCGTGGCCGCCGTGCGTGAACGCCTTCTCGGCCTCGGCGAGATCTCCGAGGCGGTCACATGCCAGACCGAGATAGCCCCAAGCGCGCGTGTGGTTCGGATTCAGCGCGAGGAGAGCTTCGAGATCGCGCCGCGCCAACGCGGCCTGCCCCGTCTTGAGGTAACAGAGGGCGAGGTTCAGCAGCAGCGCGGTGTCACGCGGGTTCTTCCGGCGAAGCTGCTCGTAGATCGTGATGGCGCGCGGGTAGAGCCCGAGCCGGAAATAGACGACCGCCAGGAGATCCTGGCCCTTCGCGTCACGAGGCTGGAGATGGAGCGCGCGCTCCAACTCCTCTTTCGCTTCGTGGACACGGTTGTCCTGAAGCAGCTCGCTGCCTCGATAGAGATGGAAGAGGAAGTCCTCGTTGGCTCCATCCGTCGGCGCTTCGCTCTCCGGCCCTTGCCCCATTCCGAATGCGGAGGAGAGCGCCAGCGGCTCCACATCGCCTGCGTCAGGTTCGCCCCGCTGGCTGCGCATACTCATGTCAGCGTACACGAGCCGCGCGGCTCGTGGCGAGCGTCGCCCACAGGATTGATACACTTGCGACCGGAAGGAGTGCGAGGACCGCCGCCATCCCACCGAGTGGACCCGCGTTCCCACCACCCCACGAGGTCGCTGCCACCCTCGCTTCGAACATGCCACCGCCTAGCAAAAGTGCGTTGACGAAAAGCCATGACGTATGCGCTCCCCACGCGAGCCAAGCACCACGGTCGTGAATCCATAGGGCACCGAAGCCGAGGCCGAGGATGAGCTCGACCGCGACCGTCGCGAGCGCCGTTCCAGGCTCGCCGATCGCCGCTGCCGCGCCGATGACCCCACATGCGATCACCTTCGGGACGGCCGACGACGTTCCTGCGAGCGCGCGGAGCACGACGCCACGCAGAAGGAGCTCGTCGCGCACGGAGGTGAGGCCGGCGGCGAGGAGCGCGGTGGCGATCATCGAGATCTGCGCAGGCGCGCGTTCGAGGACCACCGCGCGCGTCGACACGAGAAAGAGTGCGACCATCGCCCCGGCTCCGGCGCCGAAGGCTGCTCCGATCGCGATGCGCCGCGCGACGAGCGGGCCGCTCGTTCGCTCCATGTCATCGGGCGCTGTCCAGCGAACGTCGAGCCGTCCGGTTCCCCACTCCGCGACGATGGCCTGAGCCACCGACGCGGCGAGCGACCGGCTCTCGAGGAGCATGCCGACGACGCGCACCGCGGCATTGATTGCGACGCCCCAGCCCGCGATGCGGAGCGGAGCCCAAGGACGTTCGGACGTTGCCGCGGAGCTACCCATGTTTCGAGTGCGACGACGACCCTCAGCCGATTGCTCGACGGAGCTCTTCGCCTTGCGCGAGCAGTCCCGGGAGACCGCCGGTATGGAGGAACAACACGTTGGCGTCGCGGCGGATGTCTCCACGCGCGACGGCGCGAGCGACACCGAAGAGGGCCTTACCCGTGTACACGGGATCGAACACGAGCCCGGTGGCGCGCGCGACTCGAACGAGGAACTGCTTCTGCTCGTCGGACATGCTCGCGTATGCAGGCCCCTTCGCGCGATCGTCGACGACCAGGCGTGCTGCGCCGTCGGGCGCGACGGCATCGCCGCTTCCCGGCTCTACGAACGCCACCTCCGGAAGGGACGGGTCGAGCCCGCGGAGCTCGATGGTGATTCGCGCGATGATCTTCGTGAAGTACGCGCTGTCGTCGCAAACGGCGAATGCCCACGCTTCACGCGCCACGCCGTGATACGCGGCTCCGAGCGCGACGCCAGCGGCCGTTCCACCCGAGCCGCACGCGTGCGCGACGACGTCGAACCGCGGAGCCTCCGGCGATCGGCCGCGCCCGGTGTGCGACGTGGCCGTGGCGTCCGCGAGGCCTAGGTCGACCTGCTGCTTCGTCTCACGCATCGCTTCCACGTAGCCGAGAGCTCCGATGCCGTTCGAACCGCCTTCCGGCACGATGTACGCGGCCTCGCCATTCAGGGCGAGCTCGGCGCGCGCCTTTTCCATGATGGCGTTGCGCTCTCGGTATTCGTCGGGCGAGATGAAGCGGATCTCCGCGCCCGCGAGGCGATCGAGCAGCACGTTCCCCACGAGATCGAGCGAGCTCTTGCGCGCGGCGGCGGGATCGGGAACGCGCAAAAAGAGGATGCTGCGAAGACCGAGCTGCGCGCACGCGAGCGCGGTGGCTCGCGCGTGGTTCGACTGCAGACCGCCGCACGTGATCACGGTCATCGCGCGCTTTTCGACCGCGTCGGCGAGCAGGAACTCGAGCTTGCGGAGCTTGTTGCCCGCCTCGGGGCCCCCGGTCATGTCGTCGCGTTTGACCCAGACGTTGGCACCCACGATTTCGTCGAGCGCCTGGCGCCGAACGAGCGGCGTCGGACCGTGGACGAGATGGAGGCGCGGGCGGCGGTCGCTCATCGCGCGTCGTTCATCCGAGCGTGAACAGCTTGCCGTTGGCTTCGATGGTCGCGCCCTCGGTCACGTGGACCTCGAGGACGGTGCACGCCGCCTTTGCCTTGACCTCGTTCTCCATCTTCATCGCTTCGACGACGCAGAGCGTCTGGCCGGCGGCGACTTCGTCTTTCGCGGCGACGAGGATGCGCACCACGCGACCGGGCATCGGCGACTTGACGTGCTTGTCTCCGCCCGAGGTCGCGCCCTTCTTCGCCGCGGCCGCCGCGCGCTGGCGTTCGCTTTCGACGCGCACGTAGGAGCGATGACCGCTGGCGACGGCGCCGAGCTCCGGGGGATGGCCCTCGGTCGTCAGGTCGACCATGCGACCGCCGACGCGAACGGAGAGCGCGCCAGGGACGGAAACCACGTCGACCGGGAGGCGTTCGTTACCCACGCGGACATCGAGCTCGCCGGAGGGCAACTCGGTGACGTCGACCACGATCGGTTCCGCGCCGGGCGCGGGGTCCAGGTTCACGAAATAGCGCATGCTCGCGCCCGACATTCTTCCGAATCGTCGAGCCCGTCAAGCGGGCCGTCGGTCGTCGGGCCGGAACGCATGTCGGTGTGTGCTCGTGGCGGCCGCGCCGTGTGCAGGCATCGCGAAGGCTACGTCGAAGGTACGTTCCTCGTGCCCGTCGAAGGCCACATGCCCGGTCTTTCCGACGTCGAGACCGAACACGATCGTCTCGCGGGCGGCGCCCCCATCGAGACCGAGCTCGAGCAGAACGCGGCGGTAGCAATTGCCACCCTTCGGCATCACGGCGTCGACCCAGCCGATGGCACGACGCAGGCGCGCCCGTCCGATGGGGCCGCGCTGTTTCTTCTTGCTCCCGCGAACGCGCATCGACGTAACGGCGTGCTCGGGCAACTCGGAAAGGCGCTTCCGTTCCGCGTAACGCACCTCGCGCAGCGTGCGCGCGATCTCGAGCGCGAAGCGGTCTGCCTTTTCGGCCATCACGTCCGGGTGGTCGGCGGCTCGCTCGGCGACGAAGGTGAAGTCGTGCCGGCCGGTGATCACGAGCCCGGCCGTAGCGAGCTCACAGGCGAGTGGCTCTTCGTCGAAGAAGCAGTGCGCATAGCCGACTGGGCCGAAGCGATCGCCAGGCTCGGGCGCACGAACGCCGACGCGTCGCAGGATGCGCCGCGGTGCATCCACGAGGGCTCGCCCAAGATGGGTTCCGTCGTCGACGACGGGCACGTGCAGAACGATCGCGCGTCGCGCCGCGCGGCTCGCGAGCGAGAGGAGGTGGCTTCGTGCGTCGGCCGAAGGGATGCTCTCGTAGACGCCGCGAACGACGTGCACCACGTCTGCGCTCGCCGTCCCGAGCTCGTCGACGGACGTGTCGCTCTCCGCCGTGCTCTCCTGCTTCCGGATCTCGAGCACCTCGGAGCCGACGGCGATACCCGCCACCGAAGCCAGCGAAGCCGATGCTGGGACGCGATGTGCGCGGAGCCGGCGCAGTGCGTCTTCCCCGTCTTCGCGCGTCGGCCCCTGCCGAAGCTCACGCCATGCACGCGCGAAGAAGGACATCGTCAGGAACGTTTACCCACTCTCGGCCAGGCGCGCATCGCAAGGTTTGGAGAGCGTTATGGATCGCTCGCGAACCAGCCTCTGGATCGCGGATAGCCCCCGTTTCGGGCCCCATTGTCGATGCGATCTGGCGCGGTTGACGAACTTTCGCGGACTTACGCGTGAAGGCGGAAGTGAGCACAGCTGGCGCAGTTGGTGCACACATGTGAGCCAGTGTCAGCGCGAGCCAGGGCCCCGAAGAAAGGACGCTGAAGCCTGATCGAGCACGTCCGATTCCGAGAATCGCACGATGACTCATCCGCCCAAGCGATCCCTTTTACGGTGCCTTGCCAATCGTTGCCTATCGAAGCCGAAAGGGAAGGAGCCTCCCGCCACCCGTCGTTCGTGTGTGCCTGAGTTTCGTTTCGTGGTTCGCCTTCTGAAAAACTGAACGTCTCGTCCACGCGCGTCGCGCGAAGCTTTCGAGCACTCCTCGCCGACCGTTCCAGCCGGACCTTGCACGCGTTCACGCCGCGTGCAGGGAAGAGCTCTAGCGAGCTCACGCTCCGTCGGACCGGTCGGCTTTCCTATTTTGTCCGCTGACGCAGTGCCTCCAGCGCTTTGTCTGCTTGGCCTCTCGCGCGCTGGGCGGTAGATGGCGGCATGCCCGTTCAGATCGGTCGGCCCATCTCGCTCTCGGATCTCGAAGACGTTGCCGTTCGAGGTCGCCCTGTCGCCTTCGCCGAAGAAGCTCGCGCGAAGGTCGTTCGCTCACGCGCGGCCATCGACGCCATCGCCAACGCGGGCGACGGCGCTCCCCGCGTCTACGGCGTGAACACAGGCTTCGGCGCGCTCAGCGAGACGCGCATCGGCGCGGCCGACGTTCGTGCGCTGCAGCAGAACCTCGTTCGCTCGCACACGACGGGCGTGGGCCCGAACCTCTCGCCCGCCGAAGTGCGCGGCATGATGCTCCTGCGAGCCCAGGTGCTCGCCCTCGGCCACTCGGGCGTGCGTCCGGAGCTGGTCGACGTGCTCGTCGCGATGCTCAACGCCAAGGTCCACCCGCGCATCCCCTCGCAGGGCTCGGTCGGCGCTTCGGGCGACCTCGCGCCGCTCGCGCACCTCGCGCTCACGATGATCGGCGAGGGCGAAGCGCAGCTCGGCGATGGTCCGATTCGTCCGAGCGCCGACGTGCTTCGGGAGGCGGGCGTCACCCCCGTCACGCTCGAGGCGAAGGAAGGCCTCGCGCTCATCAACGGCACGCAATACATGGCGTCGCTCGGAACGCTCGCATTGCTCGAGGCCGAACGTCTCTGCGTCGCGGCCGACCTCGCCGGTGCCATGAGCCTCGAGGCGCTGAAAGGATCGAGCCGTCCGTTCGACGAGCGCTTGCACATCGCGCGACCTCATCCGGGGCAGGCCACCGTCGCCAACAACCTGCGCGTGCTGCTCGCCGACAGCGCGATCGCCGAGAGCCATCGTGACTGCGGCAAGGTCCAGGACGCGTATTCGCTGCGCTGCATGCCGCAAGTCCACGGCGCCTCGCGCGACGCACTCGGCTGGGTGCGCAGTGTGCTCGAGCGCGAGGTCAATAGCATCACGGACAACCCGAGCGTGTTCGTCGACCGCGGCGAGACCGAGATCATCAGCGGGGGAAACTTCCACGGGCAACCGCTCGCGCTCGCGCTCGACCTGGCGGCGATGGCCGCCGCGGAGCTCGCGAACATCAGCGAGCGGCGCGTCGAACAGCTCGTCAACCCGGCGCTTTCCACAGGGCTCACGCCGTTCCTCGCAGCAGGCAGCGGTCTTCACTCGGGCTTCATGATCGCGCAGGTGACCAGCGCCTCGCTCGTCAGCGAAAACAAGGTCCTTTGCCATCCGGCGAGCGTCGACTCGATTCCTTCGTCAGCAGGTAAGGAAGATCACGTCTCGATGGGAAGCGTGAGTGCCAAGAAACTCCGTGACGTCGTCAAGAACGTTCGCGCGTGCCTCGCGATCGAGATCATGACGGCGGCGGCGGGTCTGGATCAGCGCGCTCCGCTCACGCCGAGCAAGGGCGTGGCTGCGGCACTGAAGAAAGTGCGCGAGAAGGTCGCTCCGATGGTCGGCGACCGCCCGCTCTACGGAGACATCGAGTCCGTCAGCGGTTTGGTGGCCTCACACGAGCTCGTCCGCACGGTCGAAAGCAGCGTCGGCGCGCTCGCCTGAGGTCTCTTCGCGACGGTGCACACGCGTTTGGGGTGAACGCCTCGGCGTCCAGGGATGACGAAGTCCAGCTCGGCGGCGTGGCGCGAACCCTGCGTAGAGGGTAAGCCATTCTGGTCGTTTTGGGGCACGAAGGGGGCGAGCTCATGGGCGCTCACGGTGACGTGAGGCTCGTGGGCTCGGGGCCCGACCCGGCGGAGGGGCATGATGGCGAGCGTCGTCTCGAAAGGTCCATCTCACGATGATCGTGCGGCTCGAGAGCCGTCGGATCTTCCTGCGGCGCGCGCCTTCGACCTTCGCGACCTGACGGTCGATCAGATCCGCGAGCGACGCGTCGTTCGCTATGGCGTCGCGGTGGTGATCACGACGGTCGCGTACGTCATCCAGCGCGCGATCTGGCCGTACATCCCGCCGTCCCCTCAGCTCTTCTTCTACCCGGCGATCTTCCTCGCCGCCTGGTTCGGCGGAACGGGGCCGGGGCTCGCCGCGACGTTCGTTTCGTGCGTGTGGATCGCGCACGGCTTCTTGCCCCCGGAGGGGTTCTTCGCGGTGAGCGATGCCTCCGACTTGCTCGATCTCGGGCTCTTCGCGTCCGTCGCCGCAGGAATCAGCGCGGCGATGGGGCGGCTCCGCGCGGCTCTTCGGCGCGAGCGCGCGGCCGCGCGTGAAGCGGAGCTCGCGCGACGCGCCACGGAGGCCACGTGGTCGATGATCGCCCACGACCTGCGTACCCCACTCAACGTGATCCAGCTGAGCTCGAGCGAGCTGGAGAGGCGTCTCCAGGACGACGAGCCCGACGTCGAACGCGCCGAGCGTGCGGTGCAGGTGATCCAGCGCTCGACGACGCGCGCGCGCGATCTCGTGCAAGACGCAATGGACGCCATGCGCCTCGCCGGAGGCGCGATGCCCATCGAGCGGGATTCCTACGACGCGCGCGAGCTGTCGGCGGAGGCGATCGATGCCGTCAACGTGCTCGCGCAGCGCAAAGGCGTTCGCCTCTCGATGCGCATCGACGTGACGCGCACGATCGATTGCGATGCACCGCGCGTCTTGCAGGTTCTGTCGAACCTCCTCGGCAACGCAATCAAGTTCACGCCTGCCGGCGGCCAGGTGGTGCTCTCGGTCGAAGACGCACTCGCCGGCGTGCGCTTCGCCGTGACCGACACCGGTAGGGGCATCTCGGACGAAGAGCTCGGGGCCATCTTCGCGCGCTACTGGACGCGCGACCGCGCGGCCGGCATCGGACTCGGCTTGTGGATCGCCAAGGCCATCGTCGAGGCCCACGGCGGTACGCTCACCGTGCGAAGCCGACTCGGCGAGGGGTCGACGTTCTCGTTCGTCCTACCCACCCAGTCTGCTGCACACCTACCCGAGAACGAGCGGCCGAGCTCGACCTGGTAGCCCCTCTCGGACTCGAACCGAGACGTCCTTCCGGACCAGAGATTTTAAATGTGCCGAGAAGGTTTCGGCATGCCGCGTGTAGCTGGAAAACCGGGGGCTCGCCCCGTGGCGCCACCGCTGAACCGGGGCTTCACCCAGTCGTTCACCCACTCTGGCGGGGAGGGGAGGGGAGGGCGCTGGTGCGCAGGATAGAGTACATCATCGGAGGCATGGCTATGACCCCGGAAGGTTGGGACGAGGAGAAGCTTGCCGCCGCTGCGCCGGAGATGGCGCGCGTGCTGCTCGAGTACGAGTGGACGGATCGAGACTTCAACGGCGCGCGATGCTGCATCGCATGCGGTCAGTACATGCCAAAACACCACGATGGGTGCGCTTGGGATGGCGCGCTTCGCAAGGCGGGCATACGACCGACGGTCACGGGCTAGGGCAGTGGTCCGCTACGCGTGCTTCATCTTCGCTCGTGACGAGCGCGGGGACATCCACCATCGCTACGTCGTGAGGGACGACGCGCGCCGCTACCGCGTCGAGACGACGGTCGTGCTGCACGAGTCGTTACTCGAGGATCGCGTGATCAACCAACGCGAGTGGTACGACATCGTCGAGTTGCGCAAGCTCTGGGCGCGCGTTCGGGTCGAGTCGCCCGGCACCTACGACGAGGCGCGCGCCGCCGGCTACTTCGAGCCCGAGGAGCCGACGGGGCCGCGGAGGGTCGAATCGACGCCGTCAGAGCGCTGGGAGTCGAAGCGGTCGCGCGACCGGCGCTAGGGTCTCCACGGCCGGAGTCTCGCCTCGCTCGGTCGGTCCGTCCTCATCCACTGGACGACGTCGTCGAGCTCCGCCTCGAGTTCTCGCCGTCGCCCCTTCGGGAGCTTGCGCTTGAGCTCGTCAAGGATCTCGACGATGCGATCGTCCACCTCTCCGCAACGCGCCTTGCTTGCCATGCTCGCCCATCGGCCGATTTGAGCGAAGGTTTCGTCGAAGACGCCTAGTTCTTCGACCACCCAAGGAAGCGCTGAATGCCGGCCGCGTCGTTGTACCGGACGCCGCTGTCGAGCCCAGCCTCCGCGTCGAAGTCACGACACGCTCGATCACCATCAGATCGATCGTCGTCGGTCAAGATCGCCTCGTCGCTCCCCGCAAGCGGGCCCGAGCCGCCTGGCTGTTCGCGCGCGAGGACGACCCAAACCTCTTCCAGCGTGAAACCACGCGGCACGCCGCCAGGGCAAGAAACGCTGTCGCGTTGCTCCGGCAAGATCTGAAAGCCCGACCCGGTTCGCCTGACGTCCACGCGCCCCGTTGGCTGCACCATGAGCTTGCACGACGATCGGATCTCGCGTGCGTGAGTTGCTGCCCGGCGCGCGAAGTCGAGTCGCTGTTTCGCCGCAACCTTCAACGACTCGGCTCGCTTTGGGCGCGTATTCGTGCACGCTTGGCGCAGGTCCTCCGTCGTCCGCGCGAGCTCCTTCGCCACCTTCTCGTTTGCCTCGCGACGACGCTGCTCGAGATCGCTCTGCATCTTCTCGACCGCCACCTGATCGTTCGCGGCGGTCTGACGAGCGCTCTCTTCGGCTGCGCGGCTCTGCGCTTCGGTCACGCCGCCACGCATCGCAGCGGCCTCCGCTTCGCGCTGTCTGGCGACGTCCGCTCGACGCTGCGCGGCGATCTCGGCCTTGCTCGGCACGACGGGCTCAGGCTCGCCGCACGCGGCCAAGATCACGAGAGCGGGGACCATCCACAGTTTTCGCATGGTCCTACGCTACCGCTTCACGAGTCGGCGCGAAACGCCTAGCCGTCGAGCGCGGGCCGACCGAGCGGCACCTTCGGGTGCACGCGTTCGAAGTCGACGACGATCTTCGGCTCGCTCGGTGGGTTCGGTAGGTCGGGCTCGGTCGGCGCTTCGCTCTCGGGCGTCCGCGTGAGGTCCTCTGGGTAGTAGAGCGCCGACGGGTCGCGAACGGACTCGACGACGGCCGCAGCGTTGCGGAGCATCGTCCGGTTGGCAGCGTTGCGCAATTTGACGGTGCCAGCGTCGTCGGCGATTCGGCACTCGATGGCGGCCGTGCGCCAGTCGCAAGCGCGAAGGGCCGCCTCGAGCCGAGGGAAGTGGAACGCCGGACCGCACGCCCACGCGAGCGACAGGATCGCGAGCTGCGCGTCCGCCGGCCAGTCGGGGAAGCTTGGGAACCGCGCCCGCAGCCGAGTCGCCATGTCGTCGAATTTTCGCATCACGACGACGCCAACCCCGTCCGGAGTCAGGCGCAACGTCGTCAGGTGTTCCGCTGCAAGGTGTCCAGCGTGCGCGAGGCAGACGCGGCCGCTCCCCTTCCACACGCATACGCGCGGGTCCCTGTAGTCGCCGCATGCCTGAGACTTGAGGCGAGCCCACGCCGCCCGGATCTCATCTCGCGATGCCGGGGAACCGTCCTCGTGCACGAGCGGCAAGGTGACGGCGAGCTCGACTGGGTCCACGAGGTTCCCGATCGCGATGGTGACTAGCCCCTTCGTGTCGAGGTAGAGCCACCGGACCGACCCCTCAAGCGGAACGGTGAACGGCACGAATGCAGCGCGGACCGAGTCACGAACCATTACGATCTCCGTTTTCATCGATCGGAACGAGAACACGCGACCCGAACCGGATCGGGTCGCCCGGAACATCGTCGAGCCGCACGTAACAGGCGCGCTCGCCGGCCTCCTCGAACGCCGCCACGAGCTCGCCTTCGAGCCCGTGGGTTGCCATCATTGGCGCGTTCACTCGCACGCGCGGGCGCTTCATCCGCCGCCCCGGAGAGCGTCGAAGACCTCGCGCGAGCGGCTCCGCTCAGGCAGAACGTCACGCACTCGCAGCGTCGTTGCCGATGGCGACGGGTGGCTGTCGATCAAGTCGGCGAGCCATCGGCCGATCGACGGCATCGCAGCCGCCAGCGCGCCGATGAGCGCCACGGCGGCGTCGTCGAGCGCCTCACCCATGGCAGGCCACCGTTAGCGCGGGGGCGAGCCTGAGGGCGTCGTCGACGACGGGTGGAACCGTGCCGCCGGCGGCCGTGACAGCATGCGAGATCGAGACGAGCGCCGAGACGCTCCGCGCGACCGCACACGGGACGTTACCGGCCCCGCCGCTCTCCCAGGCATCGACCGCCGACTCAGCGCCGAGCAGCGCGGGGCGGGCGACGTCGTAGGCGTCGGCGCACTTCGACGCGAGCCCGGCATCTTTCTTCGTTTCGGCGATCGTCGCGCACGTGACGTCCGCGACCTGCACCGCTTTCGCTAGCGTGACGACGACGGCGCGCGCGGTCTCGCGCGGCGTCTCCGCACTCGAGCGTAACGCCGCGCACGCCGATAGCGTGGGGAGGAGGAGGGCGAACGCCAACGCCAGGACCGGCGGCGAGCTCACCGGCTCGGCGCCCGGGGGTACCTCCCTACCGGTTATGAGCTGGCCGATTGCCTCGAGTCCCTTGGGGAGGTCCCACGTGACGGCGGCGACGAGCGCCGACATCGCCTTGGCGCGCTCAGCCGGCGCCGACGCAAACACCACACCCATCAGAGCGTTCGCCGCCTTCGGCGAGTCGACCGTGAACGCCGCGAGCAGCTTGAATAGCGCCCCGATCCTGACCGGATATCGAGAAAACTCCTCCCTCGAGCGCGGGTGAAAGAGCGCGGTGAATAGCGCCCCGAGGACCGACACGAGAACAACGGTGAGCCCGTGATCGAGAATGAATTGACGAATGCCTGACATATCAATGCCCCATGAGTGGAAGGATTACCGACTTCACGATTGCGACGATGGTGCCGACGACGAACGCGCCCGCGCCCATCGAGTAGAGGACGACTTTCGCGATTTGCTTCGCGTCGACGTTTCGAGCTACCTCGGCCATCTTATTGGACCACTCGAGGCGCGCGATGGCCTCCGCCTCGGCCGCCGACGTGAGCGTAGATTGCATTTGCTCGACGTGAACAACCATGGCCTTTTCCGTCGACTTAAACGTCTCTTTGAGCTCGTCGACAGACCGCCGATTCTCGGCGAACCCTTCGCGCACCGTCGTCTGCATTGACGTCCGGTCGTCCTCGAGCTTTTTGACGCGATCCGCGAGCGCCTCGAGCTTTCCGTCGACCTTCGTTTCGAGCTGCGAGTGAGCTTCGAAAAGGCGGTGGTCGGCTCTCGCGAGCGTCTCGAGCGCCTCCTTTGTCTCCGCACCGCGACGCGCGGACTCCTCGCGAATTACGCGAATCGCCTCTTTTGTCTCTCGATGGTTCGACTGGATCAGATCAGTGAGGATCGCCACAGAGCGGGTATCGATCTCCGCGGTCGGGCGCGTGTGGATGTCCTGATCGCTCATTCGAATTCTCCTCGCGCCTAAACGGTGCTCCACGACTGACGAGCCCACGCCGCAAGCAGCGCGTGATCGGCGGGACTGATGATTCCGTTGATGACGACGAAACAGCCCAGCGTTCCGTCGAATGCAGCGTCGTTCGTCTGATACGACATGCCGATCGAGTCGAAGCCATTGCCGGCGTCCTGGTAGGTCGTCGTGGCGTCGACCAAAGTGGCGCCCTGCTGAGTCGTACCGACCCAGGCTCTCAGCTCGGAGCTTCCCGGGCCGCCGGTGCCGTACTTCGTGTGCGTCCACCCAACGAGACGGGCCTGCCCGTCGTTCAGGCCAGAGCCTCGACGAAACTGCGTCCACGCACCCGTGTATTGGGAATAGGCGAGCTGTCCGCCATCAAATCCCGCGTTGTGATCGACGCTGCCCGTCGAATCACCCATCACCGTCAAGGGGACGTTGCCCGCATACGCGGGTGGCGAGCCGGTCGCCGCATGCTTCGACACCCAGAAGACAGACGTGCCTTGGTCGAGGGCCAGCCACGCACTCGTCAAACGCCCCTGAGGCGTAAACGTGATGCCGGGAACACCTGTCCCGAATGCATTCGTTGTGCGTGCGATCGAGCCGCTGACGTTCGCCGCCGTGTAGTCTGCGCCGGCAACGACGTCCGTAACCTTGCTGATGTTCGCCCCTGATGAAAGGAAGACGTTCTTTCGCGCGTCAATGTAGCGAGCTGCCCCCGTCACCAGGCCCGGATGCCAATACCGGATTAGGCCGTTTCCACTCGTTCCGCTGTTCTGAGTGTCGGGATTGGTGACAACGACATTTGCGATGCCAGCCGCGTGGGCCGGATTCTTACATTGCAATTCGCCGGATGAGACGAACGTTACGCCGGTTGCAGCCGTGCCGCCGATCGAGACCGTGGCTCCAGCCACGAAGTTCGAACCAAAGATCCTCTGTGTTCGACCGCCGCCGCCCGGGTCAACCGCGCTATCAAGTACCGACGTGACGATCGGCGCGGGTATGCCGGGCGAGATCCGCGCAAGCATCACCATCTTCACGCGAGCACCTTGCCGACCATGCCGGAACCGGCGCTCGACCCGTAGAACGTCGTATTCGCAGGCCCCGAGCAAATCTCCAGCGCATAGATCGTGTGAAGTCCCGCGGCGAGAGCTCCTCGGAACGATGCGCGGAGCGGCGTGTACATGCCGTTGGCCGTGATCAGCTGGCCACCGACGTTGGCGCTGCTGGCGGCACTGCCATCGATCCCAACACCTACGCCGACCGTCGGAATTCCCGTCGTGTTGTAGGACGCCTCTCCCATGACATCGACTTCGAGCAATGCCGGGTCGCCGGTGACGTACGAAAACGAGTTCACTGGCGACCCGTTGGACTGACGCCAGACCATCGCGCCGACACCAGCCCAGCTCGACGCCGTCTCCCTCGACACGACGGAACGCGGCTCCTTATTGCTTGCGTTCCACACATATCGCTTTGCGGCCGAGTCTTCGATCGTTGTCGCTCCGGTCGTACGAACCGTGCCCACGTATCGTCTCGTGAGGTCGGTACCCTTCAGGGGCACGCCATCCGGCTTCACAATCGCTGTTGCACGAGAGCTGTCCGTCGCCCATGCAACGAGCTCGAGAGCGAGCGCCGTGCCCGTCCAGTACGCGAACACGTCATAGTTCCTGTTCGCCGTCAGACCGGCGCTTGCGAGCGACAGCGAGACCTCCGGCGACTTGCGCATGCGCCACAACGTGCCATCGAAGAGAGCGATGGTCGTCGTCGTGTGAGGCGTGAGGTAGAGCGTGCTCGCGCCGATGACATCGCCGCTCGGAGTCGAATTGCCGGTCGCGAGCGAGAGACGATAGCCGTTGTGACTGATCGCGTCGGTCCGGAAGTCCAGCCACAAAGCACCGCCGGCACCGTCGGGGCCGAGGTACTGGCCGAGGCTACCCGTGCTGAGGTCGAGCACCGACACGAGGTCGAATCCGGTGCCGTCCGCTTTCGAGACGAGCGCCTTCGAGGGATTGCTCGCGATCTGGCCCGCGTTGATGCCGGTTCCGCCGTTGCCCGCCTTGAGCGTTCCGGTCACGTCCGAGCTCGCGAGGTTCACGGCGCTCGCGATGGCCTGCATGACGCCGTTGACGATGCGAGGGAAACCCGAGGCCGTCGGCGTCGTCGCCGTCGGACCGATCGTCACCTTCGTCGCCCCGTTCGCGGGGTCGTCGGCGACAGATACGCCAGTCCCCTCGAACGAGATCACGCCGCGTTGCGGGAGGTCCGCCCCGAGATACCGAAGCAGCGCGGGCGAGAAGAACGAGTCGAGCCAGGTACGAATGCCCATTACGGCACCACCTCTCCGGCTGCAGAAAGCCTCAGTCCGGGTATGAATAGATTGTTTGCGGCGGCGGCGTCGTCCGTTTGGACAATCGCCAATCCGTACGGACTAGATATTACCACGTTGGGGTGCCCACCCGCGACGCTGATTATGCCAGATGCGATCGACAAGCTTACGCCGGCGTACCGCCACGTCGCCCCATCATCGAGCGAATAGATAACCCGATTCGTATTGGCGTCGATCGCTACCCACGAGCTGTAAATGCCATTGTTCGTGGCCGCCTGGCCTACGATTGCCGACGTGGTCGACTGCCAGGCCAGAGACCACGTAACCCCATCATCGCGCGAGACGAATACCGACGACTGGACTGTGCTCGGAGCAGCATTTCTTGCGCTGCTCAACATCCAAACAGTGGACCCGTTGCCCTTGTCGAGACACCGCATAGTCGCCACGTCGCTCCGCGGGAATACGCTCGCGGTGGCGAGTGTGCTCCACGTGAGTCCGCCGTTCTCCGACCGGAGCATTAGCGTCCGCCCCGTCACCTGGTCGAAGGCGGCAGCGATGACGGTGCCAGTGACCGGGGAGACGCTCAGCGTTCGCGTTCGCTGTGCAAACGTGCCGCCGGAGAGCGTCGCCACGCGGACCCAGCTCCCGGCCGTTCCGTCGGGAGACCGGTAGATCGCTCCGCCGTCGCCAAGCCAAATGAAGAATCCCTTTGCGTAGGCGACGCACGAATACTCGGTGGATGCCGTCCCGAGCACGTCAACCGTCGTAGTGCCGTAGTTTCGATGGATGCGGTTGCCCTGTGTCGCAAAGACGGAGTTCCCGCCGCCGAATGCACCGTCGGTAATCGTTGCGAACGGCGGCGTTGACCATGTGGACCACGTCGCGCCGTCATCGGATGTGGTTCGGATCCCATCGATCCCCCAGATTGCCCACCACCTCTGTTGAGGGTCCCACGCGCCGCCCTGGACCTTCGTGGCCCCAAGCACGCTCCCCCCAACGGTCACGCTGGCCCCGACGATCTTTCCAGCCTGCCAGTTGAGCGCCTGCGCGCTCCGAATCGCGAGCGCGGCACTCTGAGCTTGCGCGTCGTCGATGCGTGACCTCTGCAACGCAATTCCGTCAGCCAGCTGCTGAAACGGAACGCCGACGCTCGCCGCGTTGCGCTTCGAGACTCCGTCGTCGGGAATCGTGATCCCGGCGCTCAGGTCCCCGTTTGCCG
Organism: Labilithrix luteola; assembly: GCF_001263205.1. GTDB lineage: Bacteria > Myxococcota_A > Polyangia > Polyangiales > Polyangiaceae > Labilithrix > Labilithrix luteola. The sequence continues at coordinate 10,410,526 of NZ_CP012333.1, read as the reverse complement.
CTCGTCCAACGTAGGTGATCATGGCTCGTTCGTCTCCCAGTAGCGACACGTCTCGAGGTCGCGATTTCCGATCCAGTGCCCCCACGTTCCGTCAGGCAGAGACGCCGGGTTGTCCGGGTCGAACCGCGTCGGGTCCGTCGTAACGATCACGGTGCGTACGCGCTGGTGAGCGCTCTTCCACTGCGCGATATCAGCGAAGATGTCGTCGACGACGACGCGCGGTACGTCTTGCCCGAAGCCTTCGTCGCCGCCCCACACGTCGCCGTCCTCGCCCCACGCTGGGCAGTGCGGGAACTGGTCGGTGTAGATGACCACCCACGACTCCCAGTCCCACGAGGCACGCTCAGGGTATGAGACGCTGTCCCAGTCCCACGAGCTTTGCTTCGTCGTGATGCTCCCGTCCGCGTTCATCGTGACGAACAGACCGGAGCGCGAAATCACGCGGACGCGAGGATGGTCCTTGAGGTACTCGTGCACGCCGCGAGCGACCGCGCGATCTGAGCCGGCGTCCTTCCACCGAGCGATCCAACCGCGAAGTCGCTCGGCCCACGACTCTTCGGACTCTTCCTGACCGCGGCGAATACCTCGCTCGTCGGCAATCAGCGGAAGTGCCGTGGGCGTGCCTCTCGTCACCGCCGCGAGCTGTCCTTGCATTGCGACGTCGACGGCGGCATCGACGAGCAGCGCCACCGACCAGAGGAAGCGAAAACCGTAGGAGGGGGACTCGGGCCCATCGTCCGCCAGCCACGACGGGACGTATTCGCTCAGGTAGTCCCTGAGGTTCATCATTTCGTCACCCGTACGGTGAACGTCGTCACGTTCGTCGCGATTTCGTCCCAGGCAAGCGGGATGTCGGAGTCGTCCGCGAAGTCGAGATCGTATGCAGCAATCCCCCACGTGACGCGGAGGTCGCCGAGGAGCGCGCCTCGGATCGAGTCCGACCACAGGTACCCCTGCGCGCCGTCCTCTTTGCGAATGCCGCCGATGGGGTAGGTCGCAATGAATGCCGCCATTGCGCTCTCTGCGCGGGCCCGCACCGTGTCAGCGACCGCGTTCCTGCACCAGATCGTGATCGAGTGCGTCGTAGGAACCGGCGTAGCACCGGTAACGACCGCGGACGTTCCGCCGGGCCTCGCTTGCGCCTCGACGCCTGCTCGAACGGCGTCGAGCTGCTCCTCCGTTGGCGTGCCGCTGGCCGTTGCGCAAACGACGCGAACGGGCGACCCCGAAGGCGAAATCTCAACGCGCGTAATGCCCGCTGAGGTCCCGTCCGACATCTTCGCCGACCGTGCAGCCGATTCATAAGCGCTGCGTGGGCCGAGCTGCGACCACGTCCCTTTCTTTGCCCGTGCGCGCGTCGCGAGGCTGTCGTCGGACTCGGCATCGAGCCCTACGAACGCCGATTCATTCTCGACCTTCACGAACGCCAGAGGCGTTTCGAGGTCGTTGATCTCGCCGGGGGCCGCCGTGCTTCCCGAGCCCGCCGTAACAGCTTGGGCGTCGACGATCTCGTACGTGTTGGAGCCAAGCACGAAGTGTTGCGTGATGCGGTATCGAGCGCCCGACATAGTCTTTGCGATGACGGTGTCCGCCTCGCGCTCGTAGATCGCGCCGCCGCTGTTCGTGAGCTTCAGTTTGCCGGACGCAAACGTCGCCCCGATCTTGTCCTCGTCGTAGACGTCCTTTACATGGCTAGCGAGGTAGTCACCCCTTCCTAGGGAGAGGAATCCGCCGCGCGTGATGTCCGAAACGAGCGCGGCACCTTGCGCGCCGACCTGGCAAAGTGCACCGAGGATGCTTCGCGCGACGCCGCCAGGTCGCCACGATCGCGCGGGGATCTTCACCGTCTCGAGGACGCCCGCGACCTTGTCGTAGATGGCATCCGACGACGGCGGATTGATGAGGGCTTCGATGGGCAGCACGGCTACAGCCTCCGAACGCCGGAAGGCGTCATTGAGAGCGCGAGCTCGAGAAATTCTCCGTCCACTTCGACGGTCAGATCCAATCGGTACGAATCAAGCTCACCAGCGACAGGCGTGACGACGCACCGAGCGTCGGAGACTCGGTCGTGGAATGTGTCGCGCACGCCGATTTCGATGTCGGAGGCGAACGACGACGGGAGCGGTTTCCCAAGGTACTGCTCGAGACCGAACCCCCACCCCGGATCGAGCAAAAGCGAATTCGTATTAGTAATTAGCCAGTGGTAGATATCCTGGCCAAGCGCCTCGAGCGGCCCGACGTCACGCGCGAACGGGTCTAGGTCGTCATCGCACTTGATGTCGAAGTATTCGGTCACGACGACACCACTTTCGCGCTCGGGCAGTCCAGCGACAGCGCGTCGTTTGCGGTGCCGATTGCGGTCGACAGCGTGCCGATCATCGTTGCAAGAGCGGTCCCGGTGATGGTTCCAGTGACGCCAGCCAGCGACGTTTGCAGCGCATCGAACGCCGCCTTCGTGGCCTTCGCGTGGGCAACTACGGCGGGCGCGCGCGCGATCGGCTTCGCGGACGCCAAATCCCCGAGGGCGACGACGACAGCCTTCGCGCCCATCTGGAGCGAAGCGAGGGCGTCGAGCTCGAGCTCGACAGGCCGCCAGCTATTGCCCTCCGGCGCCTCGTAGAACGCGACGTAGGGCTTCGACATCTTCCCTTCGCGGAAGCCTACGAGCACCGTCGACGACGGCCGGAGCTTGGCCTTGTATCCGCTCGCGCCTGCCCAAATGCTCGTTGGCAACAGGTCCGGCATGCCTGGCGAGATCGCCTGCAACTGCACGCGGTCCCCTGCCATCGCGATCACGCGGTACTCGTAGAGGCGCGAAGCCTCGATCCGAGTCGCACGCCGCGCGATGGCGGAGATCGAATCGACGAACTCAGAGACCGTTCCCGCCTCCGGAGACGCCTCGACGAGCCATAGGGTTCCCGTGACGGACGCGTTTGCAACGTTCGCTTCGACCTCGCGGACGACGCGCCTTCCGAATCGAGGGTCGACAACGACCGTCCCTGGCTCGACGAGCGCGTCGGCCTGGAAGGACACCGTTCCCGCGGCGGGATCCCAATCGAGGACGAGCAGCGAGGTCGGCGATGGGAGCGGCGGACGGATCCCGACCTTCGTCACGCCGTCGAGGCCGACCCACCAGTCGACGCCGGCATCGGCGAAGATCTGCGAAGCGACATCCTCGCGGCGAGCGAAGTCGATGCCGAGCATCTTCGGCAGGAGCACGACAGCTGCCTCGCCGACCTCCGCCGCCGTCGTCGTCACGAGCTCGTCGAGCCGCAGACCGATGTCGGAGTGATACGGCTGAGCCCGGACAACCTTCGACCATCCGCCGTTCCCTCCGATGACGCGCACGAAGCGCTTCTCGGCGAATTCGCCGGAGTGCTCGGCGTCGATGGTTCCGCGCGCGGCGATGCCAGTTGTGGATGCAATGATCGCCGGACCGGTCGGCACGATGTCGCCCGACAGGGGAAGTTCCGCGACCCACGGCCCGCACCAGCCCGCGAGCCAGCGCATCGACGTTGCAACAAGTCCGTTGATCGTGAGGCTCACGGCGCACCTCCACCGGACGGAGTCACGCCCGACGCGCGAGCTCGAGCGGCGGCGTTGTCCTGCATCGCCTTCTCGAGCGCGAGGTCCGCGGCAGTCTTCGGCGGTTGCGGCACTCCCTTGTCGGTCGTGGGGATGGCTCCGCGCGGCTTGACGATCGCGGGGACTGGATCGCGGTATTCGAGGATTTCCGACGTCGACGTCCAGATCCCGTTGTCACCGCGCACGGGCTGTCCGAGCTTCTCGATGGCGATGGCCTTGATGTTCGCGTCGGTAAGGATGGGATGCCCCATCGCGACGACGAGCGGCTTCGTCAGCGTCGGCGGCTCCAAGAGCTTCTTGAACGCGGCCCACGCGATGAAGTGCTCGCGGCGCCAAAGGTCGATCGCGAGCGTGAATTTCGACAGGCCGCGACCACGAAAGCGCGTCGAGCCTCCGCTCATTCCGAAGGGCTGCTGGACGTCCCAGAGGTAGACGATGTCCGCTCCGGAGATGCGCGCGCGCCCGGGCGAGCGAACGCCCGCGACCGTCACGTAGTTAAGGTCTTTCGCGGTGGGGTCGATCATGCCGCTCCCCCTGCAAGCCCTTGCATCGACAGCGAGTCGCGGAGCGCGCGGGTGAGGCCGCCAAGGAACTGCGGCGACTGCATCGCCTGGATGTTGTCGACCGGCGCGCCGTTGATCTGGACGGTGATCGAGCCGACCCGCGGCGCTCCCGTCGACGTTGCCGGCGACGACGAGTTCGCCGTGGGCGCTTGGACCATGTTGGAAACGGCGGCGTTCGCTCGGCGCGATCCGCGCTCGACACCCTGCGCGTATCCCTCGGTCGTGAATTCGCCGTATTCCTTGAACACCTTCGACGGGGAGTGGATCTCCATCTTCCCCGTGAACGTGTCCTTCACCGACTTGGCGAGCCCGACGACGGCATCGATCACGAACTTGCGTTGACCGATGATGCCCTCTACGAGCCCGACGACGAGCTCCTTGCCGGCGGCAACCCACCCCTTCGAATCGAAGGCCTCTTGGAGTCGGGCCTTCATCTCGTAGACGTAGGTGCTGACTCGGAGCGCTCCGACGACGATCCACTTGAAGCCTTCGACGAGGAGCGGGATCGACTTGCCGACGATCTTCGCGATGTCCGAACCGGTGCCCTCGAAGAATGCCTTGATGGCCCGACCGAGCGGGGCCTCCGGTGTGAGCTGGCCAAATGCGTACTGGAAGCCCTTGGTCACGGGCTCGAGGTCGAGCCCGGATGCGAGGTGTTGGACCTGCTCGAAGAACTTTTTCGGAGCATTCTCGAGAGAGAACGCGTTCGCGATATTCAGCTTACCGAACTTCGTCTCGGCGACCTTCGCAAGCGCCTCCGAGCCGGCCTCGATCGATGCGCGCCCGCTGCGGAGCTCAGCGGCGGCCGCTGCGACACTCTTCTTCGTACCCTTCGCGTACTCTTTCGCGACCTCGTCAAAATTGATCCCCGTGCCCTCGAGCTCGAACTGCCCGATCGCCATCCGACCCATGCGGTGGTTGCGGGTGATGAGCTCCTGAATCTTCGCGCCGGCGGTCGCGTCAACCGCGCCCGTCACCTGCGCGACGGCGTTCATCGTGTTGACGACGTCCTTGCCGGAAAGGCGCGTTTTCAGCAGCGACTTGGAGAGGTCGTTGAGTTCCTCGACACCTTGCGGGACCTTCGAGGCGAGCGCGTTGATCTGGTCGCCGAGCGCCTTCGAGTCCTTCGCGTTGCCGAGCAACGCCTCACGTTGCCGGCCGAGTTTCGCGGCGCTGTCCGACGCTGCGAAGCCGAACGCGACAACCGCAGCGGCGGCGGCGCCGGCCCCGACGACCAGCGCGGCGTATCCCGTGGCGGCGAGCGACCCGACGTTCGCGAGCGACGAGAGGCCCTTTTCGGCGATGGGCGCCGCCTTCTTCCCGAGACTCACGAGGCCGCCGGCGGCGCGTCCGGTGAGCCGACCGAGGCCTCCGATCGCCCGCCCCGCGGGCGCCGCCATGCTAGCGACGCGTTTGCCGACCGGCGCGAGTGCCGTCGACACCTTCTTCGCGGCGGGACCGAAGACTTTCCCGAGCTTCTCCCCCACCGGCGCGAGTGCCGTCGACACCTTCTTGCCGACCGGCGCGAGCGCCTTGCCGCCCTTGCCGAGCAGATCGCCGCCGACTTCCTTCGCTCGCGTAGCGGCGCGCTTGAACGTCGAGGCCTTGTCGTATTCGCGGGCGGCCTTCGCGGCCTTCTCGTAGCTGTGGCCCTGCTTGTTCAGCTCAAGCGTCAGCGTTGTGACCGACGACTTCGCGGCGTTGATCCGGTCGCGAAGCTTCTTCTTTGCTTCGATGACCTCTTCAGAATTGCCCGTGAGCCGGCGAAGGTCGCCGCCGAGCGTCTTGATCTCGGCTTCGTACTTCTCGATCGTCTTCGCGGCGAGTCGACCCGACTGCGCGACGTTCTTCATCGACGAATCGGCGTTGCCGTCGATCGTGACTCTGAATTTCGCTTCGTTGGTCGACTCAGCCACGGATCTTCCTCATCGTGCAAGCGAGCACGGCGCACGCGGCCATCGCGTGCACCCGTTGATTGCTCGTCATCTGACGACCGCCGGCGAAGAGCTCAAACAGCGCGACGGTCGCGACTCCCTCGTGGTTCAGCGCCCGAAACACGAGGTCATCTATTTTTTTGATTCAGCCTCGCGAACGGACGAAAGCAGGCGGAAGGCTGCGGGAATCACGGCATTGCACACGCCGGGGTCCTCGGACATGAGCCGTTGCGCAGTGGTCGCGTCAGGCTCGACGAGGACGGCGAGCACGAACTGTTCTTGCTCGGCACGGTCGTCGGAGTTGCCTTCGATGACATCAAGCGCGACGTCGCTCGGCCGCCGGATGACGAAGTTACCCGCGTGCGTAGTTTCGACTACGGTGAAGTCTTTTCCGTACTCGCCGAGCTTCGAATTTCGCTTTCGCGCTCGAAGCGCTTCGAGGTGCTGGCGCTTCGCGGCGTCCGCCGCGGCCTTCGCTTCGGCATCGACATCTTTCTCGAGTTCGATGAGTTCGGCCAGTTCTTCCTTCGTCAGTTCCATTGTGATTTCCTCTCAAACCGCCGGCAGCAAATTGATCTTCGAGCGGCCGTTTTCGATGATGTAAGTGGGTTGGATCGTGTACTGCCGGACGAGCGCGCTACCGTCGTTTCCGACTGAGATCGCGCCGGCCGCGATGGTGCAATCGACGAGGAGTGCCGTGGACACGCGCAACTCTTCACGAGTGATGATCGGGAGTTGGAATACGGCCGCTGCGAGGTTTCCCTGCGCCGTCGCGATCGGGTCGAGAGCCATGATGATGGTCTCGAACTTGTCGCAGGCGTCGAGATAGACGGAAATCGAAGCCGCGCAACTGTAGTTGCCGTGTGCCTGACCGAGCGGCGCGCCGCCGTCGTTCATGCCCGGAACTAGCTCTTTTGCGACTTCGTCGGACCACTCAAGCGAATCGACTTCGGTGAGTCGAGCGAGCCCGTTCGGTCGAATCGACACGGACTTCCGCGTGAACATCTGCTTGTTGACACGAACAACGACGGGAAGACCCATGGTGTGACCTCAGGCGGCGGGAAGGGTTCGAACGAGCCCGGTCTTTCCCTTCAATTTCTTGAGGTATCCGAGCGGGACGATGGCCGTGGAGAACGAGACGGTGTCGGTGGCCAACACGTCATCGGTGCGCGACAGCGAGAGCTGAATTGCAGAGACTCGTCCGGAGTCCACGTAGAGCGAGCGCAATTCGGCATTGACTGATGCCTCGATCGCCGCGGCGACGTCCTCGCGAATCGTTCCGTTCTTATTGAGCTGCACTCCGGACGAAAGCCGCGGTTCGAGCTTACGGAACGAGGTCTCGATCACTCGATTGGTGATCGCCGAATGCTGGAAGTATCGGTAGTCGCTTCCAGGCCCCGAGAGCACGCGGGGGTTGTTGACGTAGGCGCCGGGGCTCGCGGGTCGGCCGCCCCACGTGCGGAGCGTCGTGAAGCCGAGGACGTCGAGGCCGGGAGTACGGCGCTCGTCGTGGTACTTCTTCTCGCCCGCGGCCGTCGTGAGGAAGACCTCGGGGAGCGCGCCATCGGACTTCGCCGCCGCGTCCTGCGAATCGTCGTTGATCATCGTGCGAACGGCGAAGCCGACGGACTGCGGACGACGCAGCCGGCGTCCGTTGATCACCATCTCGCACTGGTCGACGCTCGCGCTGACCTCGAGACTCTGAACATCCTTTCGGATGAGAGCCATCGCGGCGATGTAGTCCGCCACGGTCTCCGTCGCGCCGCGCGGGCGCGTGTTCATGATGACCTCGGGGTTCTTGCCCTCGGCGTGGAAGCTCGTTGCGAACGCGTTGCCCTGGGCGAGCATCGTCGCGTCGGCATCGGCGAGGACCAGCACCCGGAGCCACTCGCCCGCGTAATCGGTGAGCGCGTTGAACGAGTCCTCCAGATCCGACGTCCCGACCTGCGGCCCCTTGGTCGACACGGACCATGAGTCTCCCTTGAGCAGCGTCGCCGCCGCGGCCGCGAGCGTGAAAGAGACGCCGCCATCGCATGTCAGCGTGAGCGACGTTCCGAGAGCGGTTTCATCCGACCACGACACGCCAGCGTCGAGCGAGTAACGGAACGTGATCCCTGCGGTGCCGAGCGCGCCCCCAGTGAGGGTCTCGACGATGACGTCGTAATCGTCATCGGGTTTCGTGGCGCCCGCGGTGACCGTCACCGTTCCGTGCACCCCGGACGTGACGATGGTCCCGTACGAGCCAGGCATAGCGGGATTCGAGCGGATGAGAACGACGGGGATGCCTTTGCTGATCGCGTATGTCCCGATATGCGCGAGCAAGCCCGACTTGAAGGTCGAGAGCACGTCGTTCTTGCTGGTGAGCGCGGTTGGCTGATCGAACGGCCCCGCCGAGGCCGGCCCGATGATGGCCAGAATGCGATCGGTGTCCGAAGTAGCGGCGATGTTGCCGTCGGTCTTGTCATTGGAAACGCCAGGAATCATGAACGCCTCACGGGACTGGTTTGGGGGCTCCGGGCTTCGGAGCGGGGTGGGCCGTCGCGCTGTCGACGTCGGACAGCGGAACGTTGATTTTCAGCGGGACGATGAGCTCGGCGCCGTGGCGGCCGTGCTTTCGCTCGTCGTTCCACTCACCGGTTCCGAGGGCGTAGAGACCGGACGCGCTCCGAACGAACGACTGTTCGAGCGCCTCGAGTAGCGCGATGCACACGCGCCGGTGCGCGAGCATTCGCGTCGGGCTATCCGGGTCGAACCCTGCAATGTGAACTTCGAATGCGTAATCCAGATTGGAGAGCTGGCGGCCTTCGCCGTCGTCGCCGTCGCCGACCTGCGTCGGCGCGATGATGTCGAGGTTCGACGCCGTGACGAACGCGACGCGGTTCGATGTCGTCGGGCTGTAGTTGTCCTGCGCGACGAGCTCTTCGACCTCCTCGACGATCGGCGCGTCGATACCTTGTGCGGCGAACCAGGCACGGGCGTCGTCGACGATCTTGACGAACATCAGCCGCCCCCTTTCGTCGCGTCTTGGAAGACCCGCGCGGCCGTGTCCTTGAGCACTTCCGACACGGCGGCCGGAACGTCCGCGCCCGCGTCCGGCAGCATTTGCCGACGCGGCGCGTGAAACTTCGATTTCTTGCCGCTCTCTTCGCGTTGCTTCGCGGCGTGCTTGCGTCGGCGCTTCGCCTCTTTTGTCTGGCTCGAGCCGCCGGCGCCCCAGTTGTGGAAGACGTACGGCGCGCCGACCTTCACGGTGATGCGATTGCGCTGGGCGCTCGACTCGACCGCGTCGGCGGCCTTCGGGAGCGCACGACCGCCGTCGGCCTTCTCCGGCCACGCGTCTCCGTCGGGCGTCACGCCGCGCCGAGCGTTCTCGCGGAACACGTCGGCGACGGGCTCTTCAGCCTCGCGCGCAACCTGCTCGTTGAGCGTGCGAAGGCTCTCGATGCCGGCGATGAAGGCGTCGAGCGCTTGCTTACCGCCCACGGATCGCCTCCGCTTGGACGTCGGTCCACGTGTACGGATCCGCCTCGGAATAGAAAAGGGGCCCGCCCTTCTCGACACCGCTCTCGCTGGTGTCCTGTCGAAGCGGGAGCTCGTAGAGACCGTCTTTCGCGTCGGCGGCCTCCTGCAGCTTTTCGGCGACCTTGTCCGCCTGCTCGATGAGGTCCGAGGCCTGCGCGTCCGAGGGGTCCCATCCGCGTTTGCGGTACAGGTCCGGCGTCACGAGGGCCGCGAGCCAACCAAGGACGGTTTCGACGAATGGCTCTTTCAGAGAGACCGCGTATCGCTTCGTGAGCTTCGCGTTGATCTCCGACGTCCAGTAGCGGAGCCGCGCCTCGACGAACGTGCGCCATGCCGCCCGCAACGCCGGCGGAGAGGGCGGCAAGTGCGCGCCGTCGACGAGCGCATCGGGCGCGAGCCCGTACGCTTTGAGACCGTCGACGTCGAGATACGAGTTCGCGAGCGGCATGCTTCCAACGCCGCAAGCCCGCACCTCACTGAGAGGGCAGGCTCGGACGTCGGTGGGTGATGTCGTTAGCGCGTCGTCAGCGCGTCAGGTCGCTTTGACCTTGAAGATCAGTTCGGGCATGCCGTACGCGCCAGCGCCGCGGCCGTCGTAGTCCCACTGGAAGACCTTCTTGCGCGCAAGCTCCACCTGGGTGTCTGGGGTAAAGCTCGTGAGCGTGAACGGTTCACGCTGTTGCAGGACCGTCGGCCCGGTGAGTCCGGGGACCATCTCGCACGCGAGGTAGTAGTCGACGGAGTTGGCCGGCAGTTCGGCGGCGGAGTCGACTTCGATCTGGTATCGAGACAGGACGTTCTCGATGCCGTTCGCCGTCAGCATCTTCGTATCGACGACCTGGATCGCGCGCTGCGTGAGACCCGTCCCGCAAAGGAGGCGGCGCACGCGGAGGTTTCGCGGCTTGCCGTTCGGCCCCTTGAGCGCCTGGATGTATGCCACCGCACGCCAGAGATTCGCCGCCGCCGTGTCGAGACTGGCCGCGTTCGTGACGTCGATGGGACACTTCCCAGGCGACCCCGCGTTGGCCCCGACAGGAGCGACCTCGGCTCCGGTGAACAGGTTGGCGAACACGCCAGCGCTCGATCGGTAGAGGTGGACCGGATGCGCGGTCGAGAAGAACGGAACGTTGTCGTATCCGTTGGCGCTTTCGCCGGACGCGAGTAGCTGGAAGAGGAGATCCTGAGGCCATCGGGTGGCCGCTGCACCGATCTGCCGAGCCCAGCTCTCGGCGAACTTCATGGCGGATACGCCCCCGAGACCCGGGTTCGCCATGACGTTGTCGTTGATTTCGTTCTTCGTGAGGATGAGGCCGTCACCGAAGTTCTCGTTGACGATCTCGAGCATCGCCGCCGACATGTCGTCGAAGCGCTTGTTTCCGCCCTGCGATTCGTTGCGAATCTGAGCGGCCTCGATGATGAAGAAGAAGAGCTCGCGCAGAGTCGCCGACTGCTGCACGGACATGTACTTGTCCCAGAACAGGTTTCGAGCCTGATACTCGGACGAGCCGTTGATCAGCGTGCGGAGGTTGGTCTCGAAATTACCGATCCAAGTCGGGGTGATTTGCATGGCTCCGTCCCTTCCTCAGTCCACGTCCGTGACGCCGGTTCCCGACACGCCCTCGTCGACCCACACGCCTTCCGCCGTGACGTCGTAAACGACGCCGGCGGGAGCCTTCGCGTTGTCGCCGGTGACCGTCTGGTCATCGAGCTGGTAACAAACTCGCTCCCGGGCGGCGGTCGTCACCGCGGTCCCCGCGTCGTTGTTCTGGAGAAGGAGCGTGCGCTCGCGGAAGAAGCGAACGTTCGCGCTCTTCGCGCCAGCCGCTCCACCACTGTTGTCTACGGTCTCGACGAAGATGGCGTGGAGCACCAGCTCTGTCGCCGCCCCCGTTGCGGGGCAGTAAAAGCCGGTCGCGTTCACAGCAACTCGGCCTCCCTTGCGGGCGACCACGCCAGCGGCGAGCGGGCGCTTGTCGAAATCGACGATCCGGATCGAGCCGTCGCGCTGAGTCGTAATGGCAGCCATCAGACGGCTCCTTTCTTCGCTGCTCGCTCACGCGCGAGGGTCGGGGTCATCAGCGGGAAGGTGGTCACTCCGTTCTCGTCGATGCGCATCTCGGTGAGCGCGCGAGGAGACGAGAGGCCCATCGCGACACGCAGTTCCTCAGCCTCCTTGTCCGCTTCGGGCGAGGCGGCTACCTTCGGGTCGCCCACGGTCGGATTCACCGCGAGCGCAGCGCGCGCGGCGTTCACCTGCCCCTTAGAGGCGACGCGCGGCGTGCTCTTCACCACCTCGCGAAGGTTCGCGATCGGCAGCTTGGCGAACGAGTCGATCGTCTCCTTCGGGAGGTCCGAGCGCGACGCGAGAAGCGCCTTTCGCTCGTCGTTCTCCGCAACGATCGCGCGAACGTCATCGAGCGACACGATGCGCGCGGACGGCGCCGCCGCGTTCGCCTTGGCGGCCGGCTTGTCGTCCTTTTGCTCGTCGTCGTTCGAGTCGCCTTCGGCTTTGTCGCCGTCGTCCTTCTTTTCGTCCGACTCGCCTTCGGCCTTGTCGCCGTTGTCCTTCTTTTCCTCGTCGGCCTCGAGCGCGGCGAGTGCCTTCTTTGCGTCCTCGTCGCCTTCGTCGGCGGCCTTCTGCATCGCCTCTTTCCAGCCCATGCTTTCCTCCGTGGCCGCGTGGGCCGTGGTTTGGTTCGCCGGGCTGCTGACGAGCTCGGCAAAGGTTTGCACGCGGTCCGCGAGACCCGCGGCCACCGCTTTCTGTCCTACGAACACGCCCGCCTCGAGCGCGCGGACGGCGTCCGCGCCGATCCGTCGGCTCTCGGCAACGAGCTCGAAGAACCGCTCGGCCATGTCGTCGACGCCGGTCTGGACGGCCGCGCGCGCCTCATCAGAGAGAGCAATGTGCGGGTTGCCGTCGACCTTGCGGGAGCCGGACGCGATCATCGCGTAACCAACTCCCATCGCGCCGTCGAGCTTCGTGGTGTCCATGAGCACGTGAAGCACTCCGATGGAGCCCGCGACGCCGCTCGGCGGGATGACGATCTCGCTCGCGGCGCACGCCAACGCGTAGGCCGCCGACGCTGCGAGGCCATCGACATACGCGACGAGGCGCTTGCCTGCGGCTGCCGCTTGGTCCCGCATCTGCGCCGCGAGCTCGAAGCAACCGGCAACCTGACCGCCTGGGGAGGAGATCTTGAGCGCGATCGCGGGCGCGGCGCTCTTGCACGCCTCGACGAAGCGTTCCGCGATGCCGTGGTAGCTGTCGCAAACTTCGTCAACGTCCGGGTGCTGAACGAGCGGACCGACGACCTTGACGACCGCGAAATCCCCCTCGAGGTGAAACGGCTTCGTCGCCTTCGGTCCCGCCGTGAGTTCCATTCCCCACGCGTCGGCAGAGAGAGCCAGAAGGCCCATAGGAAGGAAGCGCTTCACGCGGCCTCCTTCATCGGCGCGGCGCCCTGCGCAGGCAGGCGGAGCGACGTCACCGTCGTTTGCTCGGTCTTCTGACGAGTCTTCTGACGGAGCGGGATTCGGAAGCGGAGAGCAAAGGCCTCGATGTCGATCTCGTGTCCGCTGGCGGTAGCCGCGGTCGTGAGCGCCGCGAGGGCCTGGCCTGCCTTTACGAGGGAGTCCGCATCGGCCGACCGATCCTGCGGAGGGGACACGTCCCACTCGACGATCGCGGACTGCTCGAGCGCGTCCTCATCCCATCGAGCGAGCACAAACTGCGGGATACCCTGCGTGTTGATCGTGTACGCCAGGCCATCGGCCGTGCCCTTGATCATGTCGGCACGAATCGAGGCGTGGATATCCGAGTTGCTGAACCCGGCGCCGCCGTCGACGAGCACCGTGGACCCCGACAGCGCGATCACAATGTCGCGGTCGGATTTCTCGATGGTCTTGAGGAAGCACTCGTATCCGACTCCGTTACTCTCGAGGAGCTTGACGTCATAGCCAGGCTCGAGGCCGAAGACGGTATTGATGCCCCACGCCATGACGGCGCGGAACCACGATTGCTTTTGCTTTTGCGAAGCGCCCGACGGGGAGACAGCCACGCGCGCAGGGTTCGCGAGCTTGTTTTCCCAGTTCGATTTATTTAGGCGCGCGTGCTCCTTGTCGATCCACGCACGGCCAATCGCGCGCCAGAGCCCATTATTCCACGGTGAGATCCTGCCTACCGTGTGAAGGACCCATCGCCCGTCGCCGGGCGTGATCGGCAGTAGGCCGATGACGGCGCGGTAGTACCAGCGGTTTTCGCTCCACCGATAGACGAGGAATTCCGGATCGAGGCGAACGAATACCGGGTAGTCGCGGCCCTCGACCGGGACCAGCTCGCCGACGCCGACGCCGAGCAGGATGACGTCTCCCGCGAAGGTCTGGAGTTCCTGCGCGGGAAACATCTCATCGAAGACCGAGCGCACGGAGTCGTGTCCGACCTCGAGGGCCTCGGTGATCTCGGGATTGCCGCGGAACTTCTTCGGCAAGCGAACGACGCCGCCGGCTCGAGCCTCGAGAACGCCAGCTACCGTACCGTCCTTTCGAACGGTTCGCATGAGCTGCGCCGCCTTCGAAAGGTCGCCCGTGTCCGCCATACGTTCGGCGTGTTCGAGGTCGGAAAGATTCCACCGCGTCTGCGTCGTAGGCAGCTGCGCGATCTGTCCGCCGTACTGCTCGCGGCGCGCATCGATCTCGGGGTCGCCCAAGGACGGCAGCGACGAGGCGCCTACGGCGGCCGTGAACGTCGAAATCCCCAAGAGCGCAGCGAGGCGCGTCCGGAGGCTCAAAGGTCACCCCACGCGCCGATCGCGTCGTACGGGTCGTGCGATGGGACCGGAAGCGCGAAGACGTCGTCGTCGACGGTGGGCGAGGCCGTACCGGAAACACCTGGTTTCAGCTCATGTGTGGACCCTCGCGTCGGCGCTCTCGAAGCCAACGCTTCGCGGGCCCGCGAGACGAACTCGCGCACCAACGCAACGCCCGGATCGTGGCGCTCTCCCATCGATTAGGAAGCTGCCACACCGATTATCAACGCCACGAATAATCATCAAAGAAGCGAATTCAGATCTTCGGCGAGCTCCGCAAGTAGGTCCGGATCGCGCTCTGCGAGCTTGTCGACGATGCGCTGGAGCGCGTCGTTCCACACGCCAGGCCACGCCGACAATGGGATGTCGAACGCCCGGCGGAGCAAGTCCCTCTGGTCCGGATCGGGTACGCGCTTGCCGCTCACCCATGACGAAACCGTCGCTTGCGACACGCCTACTCGCGCGGCGACGTCCTTCTGTGTCCCCTCGACGGCCCCAAGCAAACGGGCTCCCTCCGACCGCATCACGCTACCCCCTGGTACGGATCCATGGCCTGAGCCGCGTCCCACATGTCCAGCTCTTCGACGTCGTCGGTGGCGCCTACGTCCTCGCCGCCCACGCCCTCGGCGTCGTCGTCGTGGTACGCGCAGAGCGTGAGCGAGTCGAAGCTGTCGGGCGAACGGTCGAGCTCTTTTCGGAGTGTCTTCTTCCCGACGATCTTCGCGCGCCCGTTCTCGATTTCGATGACGCGAATCCTCGCGAGCTCTTCGAGTAGCTTCGGCTCGTTCGGGATGCCCAGGGTGCGGAGCCGGGCAACAAGTGAGATCGCCAGGTCGTCACGGACCTTGTCGATGTCCGCCGATCGCGCCCGCTCAGAGCCGCGCACGCCGATCACTTCGAACAAAGCGTCAGGCTTCTCCGCCTCGGCAACGAGGGCGTTGTAGACCTTCGCGCCGACGTCGCCGTCTCGGTCGACGACGACGAGCGCCTTTCGCCGAACCGACGAGTCACCCACGTTCGAACGGTGGTTTCGGATCTCTTGAATCATGCCGTTGACCTCGACGACATGACCATCCGCGCTCAACCCACGGCGTCGACGAATCCAAAGCACCTTGTCGCCACGGCGCGGCGCGAACGAGCTCTCGTCGCCCATGCCGGTCTCTCCGGCGGGGTCCACTCCGATGACGATACGGCCGGCGGCCTTCGCCTTCGCCCACCGCGCGACGGCTGCATCCACGAGGCCCTTCGAGTAGAGCCGCGACGAGGCAAGGTTCGCTGCCTCGCCGAGCACGTGAATCTTGAACATGGGCGAGTCCTCGCCCCACTGTTTTTTGCGCGCCTCGATCCATTCGCGCGTCGCCATGCCCGGCACGATCGATTTGCCGTGCACGACGTTCGGGCTCTGCATGCTCGACAGGCGGATTACGTCGAAGTCGAGCTTGCCGGAGAAGCTGTCGAAGAAATACCCCTCGTCGCGCGTCGGATTGCCCGTCAAAATCAAATCGCCGCCACCGGCGAGATTGCCTTCGAGGGCAACGAAAGTGTCATCTTCGATACCGCTCGACTCGTCGCCGATGACGCGCATTTTCGGGGCTCGGAGTCCCTGGAAGGCCTCGGGCGAGTCTCCGACGAGCCCGATGATGAGCGAGCCATCAAAGAACTCGGCTCCCGTTGATGCGAGCTTTGCCACGTTCATGCACACGGGGACCGGCGCGCGCGCCAGGATCTGGCGAAGCTCGCGCCAGAGGATGCGCTGGATCTGCTTGAAGGTCGGCGCGGTGAAGATGACGAGGGCGTTTGGCCCCTCCGTTGCAGCGAAGTGCAGAGCGAGCCCAACGTCGAGCACCGACTTTCCGGTCGCGCGTCCGCTCGGGACACTCACGCGGCATCCGCCGTTCGACCGCTTCCGCGTCGTCGCCTCGAGCACTTTGATTTGCTGCTCGCTCGGCTCGAGCCCGAGGACCTCGCGGAAGAACTCGACAGGGCGCCCCCTGTAGAGGCCGAACGACACCGGGTTCGCAGAGACGACGCGGCGAAGCATCCGCCGCAGGTCGCTTGCCGGCGTGCGTGCGCGTGTTCGTCGTTCGCGCTCTTTGAGGGCGGCTCCCACGAACTACTGCGCCTCCAGCGCCTCGAGCGCGGCGGCAAAGTCGTTAGCCGCTTCGATGTGCTTCGCGAACACGGGTTCGAGCGCCTTGAGCATCTCCTGCCAGGCCTTCGACCGAACGATCTGGCTCATAGTGATCTCCTGCTCGCCTTGCAGCTTGGCGAGCTTGTCGGCGGCGTTCGCCTTGCCGTTGGCCAAAGCTGCTCGCGCCGTCATCGAGACGTCAGAATCTTCGTCGGCCGCATCGATCCACTCGTCGAACTTCTCGATCACCGACCGAAGGTTTTCGATGCCCGACACGCGCTTTGACGACCGCGCGGGGACCGACGGCGCCGTCCTCGTCTCGGGCGGTGCCGGTGCCGGCTTCGCACGCGCCTTCGGCGCGGCCTTCGACTTGCGTGGCGGCGACGCTTTGTCCTCGGTCATCGGGATCGACCAAGCGTCCACGGTGATCTTGAACTTGTCGGCGATGCGTTGTTGCAGGTCCTTTCCCGGTGTCTTCCGAGCCGTCGCGATGTGGCGCGCCATCCCTTCGGATGTCTGGACGCGTCGGCCGAACTCGGCCGCTCCGATGCGCGCGACGAGCTCGGCGACGAGGTGACTGCCGGCAGTACGACGGGGCGCGGTCACGGCTGCACCTCGGTACGGGTACGGACTTTCCCATCGCCGGAGGCTCCGTCCACGCATTCGCGCTGCCCCGTGGCATGAACACCCCCAAACACTGTTCCCGGGGTCTCACCGTGTGCGACACGTCGAGGCGGCGGCACCGGACCGAACGGCATCGGACGTGTCGAGTCGAGCGCGATGATGCAGCCCGACCGCGAGTGATGCTGGGTGACGTACCACGGTGGGCATTGGCCTAGCCCGTAGACCGACACTCGGCCGTAGCAGTGCTCGCACCTCGTGTGGTCATGCACCGCGACGACGTTGAACGCGCCGAACGCAGCGATAGGCTCCTTCGACCGCACGCGTCTCTCAACGCGAGCTCGGTTCCGTTTCCACTGACGCTTGCTCATGTCCAGCCCCCGAACGTTGCCCACCATGCCCGTCTCCATTCGCGCTCATCAACGGCGAGCGATGCGGAGAGCTCGCGTTGCAATATCCGCTCGAGACGGTCCGCTTGCCCCCAAGACACCTCCGTAACGCTGTCGAAAGGCACGCCGTTGAAACGTGCTTCTACCTCTCGAACGCTTACTCCGAACAAGAGCCGCTGAGTGCGCTCGTCCATGCGTGACATCCCGACCGCTCGCCCACTCGGGAACACGACGGGGCCGGGCGAATCGAAGACGTCGCGAACGACCGTCGCCGCGAGGCGCTTCAAGGTCGACCGTCTCATTGCGTTCCTCCAGCAGGATGGCACAAACTCTCGTTTACTAGAGCGATGTCGCGCGCGACGGCTTCGGGACTTGACCCCTTCCGTTTCCTCGAGTTTCGATCGCGCGGTGGCTGGTCGGTCGTACCGGACGGAGCCGAAACAATCTCGACAGTGACCTCGTAGACGCCGCTCGGCGTGCGCCTCTGTTTCTTCCGCCACTCGACTCGAGGGTCGCGGTCGCCGGGGAGGCCGAGCGCGTCGGCAACTCCGTCGATCACGCGCTTGAGGGCCGCGCCGAGGCCGTCCCACTCGTCGAGCCCCGAGCTAGGCGCGCCGCGCGTGACCGTCACGATGACGGGGAAGGGCGGGTGCGGACGGACGGCCAGCACGACGGCTTTCGTCGTCTCGCGTCGGCGCTTGTCCTCGCGAGCTCGGGCCATGGCTGCGTTCTTCGACCAGCCCCGCGCGCCGTTGTTCGGATTCTCGGTGTGCAGCGGGAACGTGACGCGCACGCCGCCGCTGAATCGCTCGATGCGGATGCTCACGGTGACCTCCAGAATTCGAACGGCTCGGCGCCTTCGGTGATGCGTCGAGCGATGCCGCCGCCGTAACGATCGCCGAGCAGGCGCGTGGCAACGCCCGTCGTGATCCACGTTTGCCGGTTACGCGCGTGTCGCTCGTAGATGACCTCTGCGACGGATGAACCGAACCGAGCGTCCTCGCCTCCCAGCTCATCGATCACGAGGAGCGGGCTCGCGAGCGCATCGACGACGAGCGGCGCTTCGCCGGCTCCGAGGGGGTGACCCGCGCGGGCCTTTGCGAGTGCATGCGCGGACACGAATCGGTGCCGAGCTCGCCCGGTCGATGTGCCGACCTCGGCGGCGAGGACCGCCTGCATCATCGCGACGGCGAGCGCCGTCTTGCCCGTTCCAGCATCACCGACGAAGAGCACTCTCGTTTTCGAGAGAGTCCGTCGAGCTTGAGCGATGCGCGATGGTCCCACGAGCCGAACGAGCCACGCGTCCGTGAGTCGTGCGGGCGGCTGACCGTCGGGGCCAAGCGGGAGCCCCTCGAGCGCCGGACGCGCCCATCGAATCCACGTGCGTCGCGCCTGATCTTCCGGCGAGAGCGCTTCTGGCTCCGGAACTCGCCCGCACCGTTCGCAGGCTGTCGCTTTGCACGAGCGGGCGTGTTCGGCGTGCTCGGCCACGATGGCCGCGATGTTTGGTGCGAATTCGTCGAATCGGAAAGTCATCGAGAAAACTCCCGGAGCCATGGGGCGTTGGGGTCAGACGGCTGCTTCGTGATCTCGGCGCCGCGCTTCGATCCGGCACGCGATGTCGCCCGCGAGCGCTCGTTGCGGAGCACCGATGCGAGCCAGCCCGTGGCGTCCTGGGCATTCGGGCTCAGCGTCTTTCGACCTCGCGAGCCGACGTACTCGAGCCACAGGGCCGGCAGGTTGTCGGCACGGAGCCCGGCATTCATCGCGACCGTTTCGGCCGCCTCTCGGAACCACGCCGGCAATTCGCCGACGTTGCCCCCAGACGCGCTTTCGTTCGCCGATGCGCCTCGTGCTGCATCGGGCGACGAAACGCGATCCTGGCTCGACGTCGGCGGAGCAATCGGCGTCGACGACTTCGACTCGGGATCCGAACCGCGCGCACTCGGCGTCGACGGTTCACGCGCGCTCTTCCGGTCCTTTAGCCGAGAGTGCGTAGGTGGGATCTGCTCCTGCTCTTGCTCTTGTTCCTGCTCCTGCTCTTCCCGAGGATCGTGCAACCCCTTCGAAGGGGCTTCCAAGGGGCTTCGAAGGGACTCTTTCGCCACACTTTCGGAGGGGCTCCGAAGGGGCTTCGAAGGGGCTTCGATGCCATACGCGGTCGCGTATCTGGTCAGGAATGCCTCGGCGAAGGGGCTTCCGGAGACTTTCGCGAGCTCGGCGATCACGCCGCCTCGCCGCTTGTCCCCCGGCTTCAGCTCGTCGCCGATCTGGTAGCTGGCCATGTTCGGGACCCAGGCCATTTCCGTTTCGGCGTCGTAGTGGGCGAAGTTGGCCTTGCCGATTCTCGCGAGCGCGCTCGCGACGCGCTCGCCGCCGAGGCCGGTCTCGTGGGCGATCGTCACGACCGGCACGTAGTAGACGCCGATCATGTTCGCGGCGGGGCACGTCACGAGGTAGAGCGCGACGACGAGCGCATCGGCATCGCCTCGCAGGGCTTTCCCGGAGCCTCGAATCCAGAAGAGCGGCGAAACTTTTGCGTAGTCGCGCATTTCGATTCAAAGCCTCATCGGCATCACCACGAACGTGTCGCCGGTCGCCGGACGGAACACGATCGGGTGAAGCTCGCCCGTAAAGAACGCCTCTACCTCTTCGTCTTCGAGGCACCCGAGCACCTCGAGGACGTACCGAGGTTCGACGCGCACACGATGAGGTTTACCCGCGTACTCGATCGGGACCTCGTTCGTCGCCAACCCTTTTCGCGCGGACTCGCACGACACATGCGCGACGCCCTCTCCGAGGGCGATGATCACGCCGACGCCAGAGGCCCCGTTTTGGTCGGCCGAGAAATCGGAAGCGAGCGCAACGGCGCGGACCGCGTCCGCGAACGCCTTCCGAGGGATCTGCGCTCGAGCACTCGCGGACGTGTTCGGGATGACTTGCTCGTACGGCGGAAACTCGGCGTCCACGAGCTTCGTTCCGAACGTGACATTGCCGTGCACGAAGAAGACCACCGAACCGTCACGGCGTACCGTGATCGGTTCGTCCCCCAGCTCCCCGACGATCTTCCGGAGCTCCGTCACCGCCGCCTGAGAGAGCAGTGCGCGGCCGTCCTTCGGCGCGGTCGCGAAGCACGCCGCGACAGACAGGCGATGACCGTCCGTTGCAGCCATGCGCGCCTCGCCGTTCCCCCAGGCGAGCAACGAAGAGTTGACGTGCGCGCGCGTCG
The DNA here is from genome assembly GCF_001263205.1 of Labilithrix luteola. Lineage (GTDB taxonomy): Bacteria > Myxococcota_A > Polyangia > Polyangiales > Polyangiaceae > Labilithrix > Labilithrix luteola. The sequence continues at coordinate 10,389,744 of NZ_CP012333.1, read as the reverse complement.
TGTCCTGCGAAATCGCGAAGTGCACGCGGTCGAGCAATCCCGCCAGTGCGTTCGCGGGAATCTCGAGTTCGGCGGCCCTCGCCTTCGGCGAAGGCAACGAGGGGTAATCGTCGGCCGGCAGTCCGCGAAGTGTGTACTTCAGTTTACCGGTCCCCCGAATGGTGGCCGTCGCGCGCTCCGACGTCTCGATATGCACAGGCCCGTCGGGGAGCGCCTTCACGCGATCGAGGAGATCGCGTGCGTTCAGCGCGACGCCGCCAGTTTGGCGAGGCGGGCCGTCGAGCGCGACGACGTCGACGACCGTCACGAATAGGTCCGTGGCGGCGATCTGCAGCCTGTCGCCTTCGATGGTCTGGAGGAGCACGCACGCGAGGGCGGCGATCGTGCTCTTTCGGTTCGCGATGCCCTGCGCGCGCGCTAGGGCGCGCACCAGGTCCTTTTTTGCGGCCGTGATTTGCATCACCCCTCCTCGTCGTCGTCGCCAGTAAAGAAGTTGTCGGCCCTTGCGTCGGCGGCGTTGCAGAGATTCTCAATCGAGTCGGCCGAACGACTCAGGAGATCGTCAAAGTCGACACGAGTCGGGATGTCGCGACGTATGCGATTGACCACGTCTCGAAGCTCGACCACCAAGTCACGTTCAACGTCTTTCAAAGCTCACCTCCGATTCGTATTGGCCTAAGCCGTCAGGGCTACCGACCCGGCGGCGAAGAGAGGAAGTTGCCCGCTGCGCGCGCACGAACGGCAGCGCGTCACGAGCACGTGTTCGACGCTGCACACCTCGCAGCGTTCGAGCGAACCGCACCGGCACGGACCGGCGTAGAGCCGCGCTCCCTCTTCAGGGAAGTGCGCGTGCGCCGACGCTCGGACGATGCATCGAGTCATGACGCCCTGGCGAGGAGGTCGGCGAACGCGTGCTCGGGCACGGCGAGGCCACGCGCTCGGTACCATGCCTCGCCCGAGCAGAGTTGCCGCTCGGCGCTATTCTCTTCCGGCGTGCCGTAACGCAGATTCGATGCGCGGTGCACGCCAGACCCCGCCGGGCCGTGGAGGATCTCGGTACCTTCAGGACGCGGTCCGATGAACGTGAGTGCGATGAGCTCGTGAACGTATTTGTTCACCGATCGCGCCTTCCCGGCGGCGCGCGGACGTAGCGCGACGGTGCGATAGGGCGTCGGCTTGCCGCGCGAACTCCGTCGGTCGAACTGCGGGACCTCGCGAAGAGGACCATCGGGCGACGTTCGCCACGTGAGGCCGGACACGTGCACGCGATGCCACGTCGAGAAGATGCGGCCGTCCTCGGACGCGAAGTAGCCGGGCCAGCCTGGGATCGCTCGCAGCCCATCGCCGGTCATTTCGACCCTCGCCGTTGGCAGTATTCGACGTGCACCCATGCAGTCGGGTGCCGACCGCACATCGGGCAGAAGAGGCCGCGCGCGAGAAGAGGGCGCCTCACGACGTCACTCCCGGCGCGCACGGCGGCCGCTTCGGCAGCAACGACGGATCGAGCATCCAATCGGGGAGCGGCCGCGTCCGGCGGCACAGCTCCCGCATCGCCGCATCCGACCAGAAGCGAGCTGACGTTCGGTCGTATCCGGTTTTCTCGTTGTGCTTCGCGCACCGTGACACGCCGGGGGGCACCTGTGCAGTGCAGTCGCGATAGGAACAGACCTCGTCAAAACGAAGCCCGTGCCGGCGGTGCCGATCGTCCAAAATGCCACGATTTCCCATCGAATTACTCCGGCCTACCGAATGACAGTTGAGTGTATAATGCATACATATGGTCAGCTGAACGGCTGAGCCATCTTGCGGAGGCACTCGATTGGCCTCACCGTGGCGCTATGAACTTCGGCAATCTCGCGTCGGCCGCGACTCGCGACGAATCAACCGACCTTGCGAACGTCGGTATTCTTGGTCTCGTCCCAGCGGAGACTTGCCAGTTTCCACATCGAAGTATCCACGCGACTGTCAGTCGCAATCGCGATCTTGTGGGCGACGTCCGCGTCCGGCGGCCGCTTCGTGCGTCCCCCGAGAATTCGTTGAATCAGTAATCGGTCGAGTCCGTGTTTTCGGCAAAACGTCGGCACGGATTCGTTGATGTCGCGCAGGAGCTGATCGAGCACGCGCGCACCATCGAATCGCGGGCCGCGAACTATGCGGCGCGGCGGTCGAAGCATGCTCCAGGTGTGCCGTAAAAAGTTTTACGTGTCAAGCGTGACGCAAAACTCTGCTTTCTTGGAGGTCAGACATGATGCGTGCAAATCTGTACGTCATGCCGGCGCGGGACGACATCGAAGAGGGCTTGGACGAGGTAACGGGCGAGCATCGCGAGGTCGCGCTCCGCGTGCGGGCGCTGCTTCGTGCGCTCGACATGACGCAGGAAGCGTTCGCGGAGTCCTCAGGCGACCCCTCGAGCGACCCGGGAGGCCTGCGCCGCGTCGAGATCAACAACGCCGCCAACGGCAAGTCGCTCGCGAAGACTCAACGGTGGAGCGAGGGCGTTGCCCGCGCTGTCGGCGTGGACCCGCAGACCGCGGCGGATTACCTGCGCGGACGCATCGAACTCGCGGAGCTGAGGCGACGTCGCGAAACGCCACGGCGGCCGCAGCCGACGACCGTGTCCGATCTCATCCTGCCGACGATCGAACACGTCGCTCGCACCACGCGCGCGCAGCACGGTTGGACCGACGACGAAGTCGTAGCGGCCTCCGGACTCGCCCGCGGCCTCACCGGCGCCGATCTCACAGAAGAGCAAGCGCTCGACTGGCTCCACGAGGCTCGTGACGGGCGCTCGCGCTGGACGCGCCGGTACGGCGGCGCGCCGATCGAAGGCGACGACATCGGTGGCGGGCTGAGCTCGGTTCCGAAGGTCAACAAGCGCCGCCGTAGCTAGCTCGCATCGCCGAAAAGTTGGCCCATCCTACCCAGGGAGGATTGCGGCACCCGCGGGATGGAGCGTCCATGGGGTGTTTTGGAGCCGTACGAACTAGAGGGAATCGCGAGCTCCGCCTACGGCGAGAGCGGCATCGAGGAGGAACGACCGGACGTCGTGCGCGTCGCGCGTGCACTGCTGGGCCGACACTCCATCGTCCGTGGCAAGAGACCTCTCCACGGCCCCTCTGCGCTCGTTCGCGTCGAGGGCGAGTGGCGCATCATGATCGCGCGCTCCCTGCCTGACGAGTATGCGCTCTTTGCGATCGCCCATGAGCTCGGGCACTGGCTGATCGGTCGACACCACTTCCGCAACGACGACGAGGAGCGCGCGGCCGACTACCTCGCGGGCGCTCTTCTCGCGCCTCGCCGTGCGTTCCTCGCTGCGCGGCGGGCGCTTGGGGATGACCTGCCCGCGCTCTCCAGCACATTCAGGACGACCGAGACCGGCGCCGCTCTTCGGCTTGGCGAGGTCACCGGCCGACCGCTTGCCGTGATCAGCCCCGCGCGCGTGCGTGTTCGAGGCCCGTCCGACGCTGTTTGGCCTCCCGAAGGAACGCTCCGACAGTGGGCAAGGCGCCCGGTCGAAGGCACGCGACGGGTCGTGTTCCGTGACGATCCTCGCCGGGTGATGCTCGATCTCGACGAGAGATTCGAGGCCCCGTAACGATTTTTCGTCACGTCACCTTGCGTACGTAAAAGTTTTGACGTACTGATTGGTTCAACGGTGCGGGCGCGACGACGCGAGGTCGTAGGCGCAATCGCTCCGTCAACTCACGCCGCACGCGATCTGCGCGTGGAGGACCAGTCATGCTCGCACCGTCGGCCAGTCGGCCACATACGCTTTTGCCTCCGCCGCCACGCGAGAGCATCGTAGAGCGATATCTCAGTCTCGATGTTGGCGGCGTAAAACGCGAACTGCATTGTCAGGCCACCGTCAGGATTACGAACTTCAACATTAGCAAGTTGAAGATCACGAATCCCGATTCCGGCCGTGTCGTGAGCTTGAACGACCTGTCATCGTCGAGTGTTGGCATGGTCGTTCGCGAGATGCGAGACGCGGCGCGCGAGCTCTGGGGAGTCGCATCGTGACCAGCGTAGTAACCAGCGGCGCCGCCTACGCCGACTTCGACTTTGCCCACGCCGCGACGGGCATCTACCGAGGCATGCCGGCGGACATCTACCACGCTCGCGCGCCCGGCGTCGTAAGCAAGACCGTGCTCGACATCCTCGAGCGCTCGGCCGCCCACTACAAGGCTTGGCTCGATGGCCACGAGCGTCCTGCGACCGACGCTCTCGAGCTCGGCGTCATCACTCACGCTCGCGTGTTCGAGCCGGACCTGTTCGCTTCGACGTACGTGCAGGCGCCCGACCACGGCGATCAGCGGTTCAAAGAGAACAAGCAGAAGAAGGCCGAGTGGAAGGCCGCGAACGAGGGCAAGAAGCCGGTAAGCGAGGAGCATTGGATCGCGAGCGAAGGCATGGCCCGATCGATCCGGCGGCACCCGAAGGTCGCGCCGCTCTTGTCGCGCGGGGAAGCCGAGGTCACGGCGCGATGGGAGGACCTCGACACCGGCATCATCTGCAAGGCACGCGCGGATTGGCTCGTGCCGAACCTCGGAATCATCCTCGACCTGAAAACGACCGAAGATGCCCGCGAGGACGCTTTCGCGCGATCGTGCGCGAAGTACCGATACCACGTTCAGAACGCGCACTACGATCACGGCTTCTCGATGGCGGGCATCGAGATCGAAGACTTCGTCTTCGTCGCTGTTGAGAAGCAGCCACCGTACGCGTGCGCGGTTTACACGCTCGACGACGAGGCGGTTTTCAAAGGACGCGAAGCGGTCGATCGCAATCTCCGTTCGCTGCGCGACTGCATCGAGGTCGACGAGTGGCCGGCGTACGGCAACGGAATCAAGAAACTGAGTTTGCCCCGGTGGGCGTGAGGAGAATTCGAATGGCATCGACGGAAATGACTCGTAGTGCAGGCGCCGCGCCCCTCGCGCGCCGTGGCGGCGGCGACCTGAAAGAGTTCCTCGGCTCGGACGCCGTGCGAAAGAAGCTCGCCGAAGCGGCCGGGAAGGTGATGCGCCCGGAGGACCTGATCCGGTTTGCCCTCGTCGCAGCATCGCGCACGCCGGATCTCGCCAAGTGCTCGAAGGAGTCGGTCCTTCGATCTTTGCTCGATTCCGCCGCCCTCAACATCATGCCGGGCGGCTTGATGGGGCGGGGCTATCTGGTGCCAAGAAAGAACACGAAGAACAACACGACCGAGTGTCATTTCGACCCGGGTTGGCGAGGTCTCATCGATATCGCTCGGAGGGGCGGAAAGGTTCGCCGGATCGAGGCCCACGTCGTTCACGCCGCCGACGTGTTCTCGTACGAGCGTTCGCCTCTCACGACGCTGCATCACGTCCCGAGTGAACTTGACGATCCGGGCGAGATTCGCGCGGCCTACGCCGTCGCTGAGTTCGTCGACGGCGGGATCCAGATCGAGGTTGTCACGCGTCGCGACCTCAACAAGATCCGCGCGATGGGCGCCAAGAACGGGCCTTGGTCGACGTGGGGCGAGGAGATGGCGCGCAAGACGGCCGTGCGCCGGCTTTGCAAATACCTCCCCTACGATCCGCTTCTCGAGCGCGCGATGCACGCGAGCGACGAGAGCGACGTCAACGCCTTCGACGAGGTCGTCGAGGTGACCGCGCCAAAGAAGCGCCGGCGGTCGCTCGATGAGAAGGTCGATGAGGTCGCGGCATCGATGCTTCCTCCTGCGGAACCTGACTCCCAACAAGATCTACCCGTCGACGCCGACTTCGATGAGGCGGACGACGGCACGAGCGACGCGGCTGAGCCGACCAACTAGGGAGGTGACCATGGGGCACCCGCTGTAACGGCGGGAAGGTCGGCACTCGGCGCCGGCTGCCCACGACAGGCAGAACGAGGACACCAACACACGGCCACGCGCTTGGCCGGCCCACTCCTCGGGGCGAAGTACGTGCATGCGCAATTGGGGTGCCTAGGTGGCGCGCTCGCTCGTGGGGATTTGGTCATGGCCCCACGCGTGAGCGCTGCGTCGGTTCGATTCCGGCGCGCCCCTCGGAGGTTCGAATGGTTGACCGGATTCTCTTCAACGCCACCGTGATGGTGATCGTTGGAGCCATGGCCGTGACCGAAGCCGTTGCCGTCGCGCTCGCTCGAACTGCGCGCGCGTATGCAGAGGTTCGCGAATTCGCAAAAGGAGAGTGACCGTGGAAGAGATTCACAAGGCGCGTTTGCTCAGACTCGCCGATTTCCTCGATACGATTCCGGAGAAGAGTTTCGATTTCGCGTGCTGGGTCAGCGGAGAGTTTGGTGACGACGGAGCCCTTTCCTGCGGAACCACCGCGTGTGCGTTTGGTTGGGCGACGACGATGCCGGAGTTTCGAGCGCTCGGATTGCGACTCCTTAAGGATGGCGTCGGCATCGCGTCGCCCAGTCTCATTTCGACCAACGAAACTACGTATTGGAAACGGGTTCGTGAGGCCGCGAAAGAGGTGTTCGGCTTGTCGGTTTCGGAGCTCGAGTGGCTCTTCACACCATCGGATGAGGAGTACGACGGGAAGCCCGAGGACGACGCGTCTCCGGCCGAGGTCGCGGTGCATATCCGCAATTTCGTCGCCAACGGGATGCCGTGCGACGAGGGCGAGGAGGACGACTCGTGAGCGGCTTCCGCGTCGGCGACAGCTGCGACACCCCCGGGTGTCAAGGCAGCTTCGAGAACGAGCGTGATTGCTCGTGCCATATCAGGCCGCCGTGTGATGGCTGCGTCGAGCCGCTTCTCTCTTGCTCCGAATGCGGGCGCGATCCGAACGATGAGGCGACGTCATGCGCCTGACGCCGTTCTTCCGATGGTTCGACCTCTGGGTCGGTGCCTACATCGACGTGCCGAACCGGACGATCTACGTGTGCCCGGTCCCGACGCTCGGATTCAAGATCGAGCTCGGCGAGCCGCCTGACGACTTCGACGCGGGCCCCTACGTGTGCCCCGGCTGCCACGTCGTTGCGGGGCGTTGCGCGCCTGGCTGCTTCGAGTCGGATGACGACGACTACGACGACGATGATCGCGAGTACGACGAGGAGGTTGACTGTGATGATGAATGCCCGTTCTGAGGTTATGAAAGACGTCGCCGCGGAGCTCGATCGGGCTCGCGCCAAGTTCCCGCGACCGCAGGTCTCCGCGCACGAGGGCTTCGCGGTCCTCGACGAGGAGCGCGATGAGCTTTGGGACGAGGTGAAGGGCAATCATCCCGACCGCAAGGCGCGCATGCGCGCCGAGGCGATCCAGGTCGCGGCGATGGCCATCCGCTTCATCGAGGATGTGTGCGACCGATGAGCGCCGTCGAGCCCGACCGCCTCGGCGAGGCTACGGACGCGTTGACGGACTCGCTCCACGCTGCGGAGGCGTTTCTTCGCTCACGCAATAAGGGGGTGAGCGCGCAGGTCACGATGGGCGATCTCACCCTCTCGTGGATTCGTCATGGCGACGGATGGCGCATCGTCATCGGCGCCAAGGAGTTCGAGCGGGCGAACCGTGCCGGGCGCATCCTGGCGGGCATTCACCTCGGCGCGTTGCTCGAGAAGATCGAAGCCAACGAGCGAACGCTCGCGGAGGATCTGTCGACGGCGCTCGAGTGCGCGAAGGCATTCGTTCAGGCGCACCCCGCTCCGGTCGTTGCGGTGAGCGCCTCGGAGGACCGGCGCTGCTGGCGCGCCCGCCCTTCGATCGGCGGAGGCTGGTGCTACGACCGCTCGCTGACGTCGCTCTCCGCGACGATCGACGACGGCGCATCGCCGGGCGGGTCGTACGTGATCGAGTGCGTCGAGCTCACGGACGAAGAGCTCGAGAAGCTGGGGGACTTCGATGGCTGGTGAGCGCGTCGGCGTCGGCGAGTTGGTTCCTGTCGAAGGGCGCGATTACCCCGTCTTCGTTCGCCTCGATCCGGAATTCCTGGTCTACCGGCGTAACGAAAACCGATGGTACTACCGGTCTATCGGCGGCCTTTTGCCGATCACGCCGAGTGATGGCAAGTGGGTCCTTCACACGGAGCCCGGGTGTTCGGAGTACGACCACGACACGGACGAGGAGCGTGACCCCGTCAACGGGCAACTGGTGGCGGCGCGTCAACGCTCAAAGACTCCGAAGGGCGACGGCTGGGAACGCGTCAAAGCCATTCTCGATCTCGACCCGCTCGACGGACCTGACGACGTCTGCGAGCAGATCGCCTTTCTCGCTAGGGCGAACGTGACGCTTCGTCTCGAGTTGGACAGGCTCCGAACGGTGGCCGAGGCGGCCGATCAACAGAGCATGGTGAAAGCGTCGACGGTCGAACTCTGGAAGGCGCTCGAGGCGTGGCGCGCGTTTCGCGCATCGCAGACCGGGTCCAACGCGGAGGGCTCGAAGCCATGATGCACCCGTATCGAGAGGCGGAAGCGCCGGAGGAAAGCGAGACCGAAAAGGTCATCCGACAGACCGAGCGCGAAATGCTCGAGACGTTCGCGCGTCTCCTGTCGGAGTCCAATCCGCACGAGCTGGATCCACTCACGGCTCGGATCGGGCGCTTGGCGCATGAAAGACGCCTTGCCATTCAGCTCGAGTTCCATCGCCGGATGCGTGATCCGCGACCGTTCGCGTTCATCGTGACCGCGGATGGCATCTTGGAGCGCGTACCCACGCCGAAGAGGAGCAACGACCGTGGCTGAGGCGCGTCGATGCTCTTGGTGTCACGAGCCGCTCCCGGCGACGGGACGTCCACACCAGGCATTCTGCGCGCGTCGGTGCCGGCAGGCCGCCTTTCGACTCCGACGGCGCCGAGCGACGGATGCAGCGAACGACCGGCCGATGCGCTTCGCCTACGCCGACCCGCCATATCCCGGGCGCGCTCGGAAGTATTACGGGAAGGAGCCAACCTACGCCGGCGAGGTCGATCATGCCGATCTCGTCGCGTCGCTCGAGGCCTCTGCCTACGACGGTTGGGCGATCTCCACGGCCGCCGATGCACTTCGCCAGGTGCTCCCGCTCTGCCCAGAGAGGGCACGCGTCTGCTCGTGGGTGAAGCCGGTTGGCGCGTGCCCACGAACGTTCGGGATTCACAACACATGGGAGCCGCTCATCGTCGTCGGCGGCCGCAAGCTACGAGGCGGGGTCCGCGACTGGCTGAGCGCCCAGCCCGCACGCTTTGGCGGGACGCTGCCAGGCCGCAAGCCGATCGCTTTCTGCGCGTGGCTCTTCGACCTTCTCGGCATGCTCCCCGGTGACGAGCTCGTCGACCTATTCCCTGGAACCGGAATGGTTTCGAGGGCATGGCGCGCGGCGTCACTCAGACATCGAGGTTACGGGTCGCCCACGCCGTCGGCAGACGCGTCGCAAGAGTACTCGGACGACGTGTCGCCGACGCCTCGAGGAGACGCGTTCGCTCGAGCGCCGGACGACGGGCGCGTCCGCGCGGCAGAGGTCTTCCGATGAAACGCTACAGGATCGAGTTGACCGAGGCGCAGGCGAGGTGCCTCCTCCGCCACGCGTGGCTGCGCGTCACGCTCAACACGGCGCCGAACGAGCAGCATCGGGAGTGGCGCGGGATCAAGGCCGCGTGCGAACGCGCTGGCGCGCCGTCTGAGCCCACGCCGAAGAGGAGCGCCGAGCGATGAGGATCAAGCCATCCACCAACGCGTCTTTCGAGGTCACGCTCGTTCTCAATGAGAGTGAGGCGAGGGCGCTAGACGCGATTTGCGGCTACGGTTCGGCGGCCTTTCTTGCGGTCTTCTATGAACGCTTGGGGCGCGCCTACCTCGAACCTCACGAGCGAGGGTTCCGGTCGCTGTCGGAGGTCGTAACAACACAGCTTCGACCGCAGCTTGCACAGGTCAAGGAGGCCCGTCGCGTGCTGCGAGGGGACCGCATTCAGGAGTGGCAGGCGGCCGGCGCAGCGGTCTGCGTTGGGCTTATCCGAATGGCAGAAGCGATCGCGTCGCGCGATGAGGCAACGCCGAAGGAGCTCACATGACGACGAGTGGTGTACAGTCCAATTTCTCGGAGACGTCGAGGAACACGCGCGATGGGGAAACCCCGCAGACCTCGCAAGCGGCCACGAAAGCCCCGACGTCTGCCCCTGATTCCGGTCTCGGTGGGCCTGGAGGTTCCGAGTCGACCGGCTTCTACATCGAGAACGACGACAAGGCGCGTGCTCGGACCCTATGGGAGCGCGAGATGGGCGGCACGACCGACAGCTTCATCGCGGCCATTGCTGCCGAGCTGACCGTCGTTGGCGACATCGGTTGGTCCGCTGGCTACAAGGCCGGCAAGCGGACCGGCACCGAGAACGAGGGGGAGCGAACGCGCGACGTGATTCGGATCGCGCGCGAGATGGTAGCGGCCCACAAGGCCGGAGGCTGCATGCCTGGCTCGGCGAAGTGGATCGACCTCGAGCGAGCTCTCGAGGGACGACTGTGCAGCGCATGCAATGGGACCGGGCGAGTCACCTACGTCGCCATGGGAGAGACGTGCACGGGCGATTGCAGCGCGTGTGCGCCGCCGGCAACGCCGCCCGTGGAGCTTCGCGTTCACTCACTGAAGAGCGGAACCCTCTTGGTCGTCGGAGGGGATCCGTCGCGGAGCTTTCGCTACGTGCACAACGACTTCCTTCGCGACGGGGCCACGGGCGAGGATCCGGAAGAGCTCGCGTGCAAGCTCGAATCGCTCGCCCGCTTTGTGCGGGACGCCGCGCGAGACCTTTCGAAGCCGCCGCGTGGCGTGGCGGAAGGGGCAAAGCCGTGAGCGAAATTCGAGGCACCATCAACTTTCACGCAACGCATATCGGAGCGTGGGAGGAACCGCCTGGTCCCGTGCTGGAGCTAGTGCTCCCCGCCATGTACGAAAGGTTCCTCTCTGTCCTTGCGCGCCTACGAGACCACCGCGGGTTTCGCGTCCACCAGGACCAGAACGTCAACAAGAGAATCCGGCGCTGCTACTACGTCGGGCGCAAAGGCGATCTGGAATTTCACGCCGAGGCGGTGGGCCGGACGTTCAAAATCGAGTTCTTCCAGAACGTCAACGTCGAGAACCGGAACGGCGGCCGGTACGACTTCGACAAGTTCGCTCGCATGCCTCGGACGATGCAGCTCGCGTGCGCCGTCGAGATGAGCCACGTCCTGCGGAAGCTGCTCGAGCTCGGGTACGTGCTCGAGGGCACGCGCCAGGGCATCACCAGCGCGGAGCTCCTGCCCGTCTTGCGCCACGCTCAGGGACGCACGGACGAGGGCGACCCCCTCGCGACCTTCAATCGCGGATGGGGCGAGGATCGGTTCGAGCGCGACCAGAGCGGATGGCCGACAGCAACGTCGGTCAACTCGGGGTACGGCGGCAAGGACAGGGACGGGCGTCCGCTCGTGAGTGGCGAAACGATGTACTGCCGCCGCGGCGGCCGACTCTTCCGAGGTGTTGCCCGGCCGGGACCGAACGACAATTGGATCTTGATCTCGCACGGCCGCGGCGTCCACGCGCAGGCTCGAGAGCTATTCCGATGCGAGGATCCGGCGATCGAGACGCGTCGGTTCGTGCCAGGGCAGCCAAAGCGCGTACACGCGGAGCTGCAGAAGGCGATGAAGGCGAACGCGTATCGACGCGTCGAGGCGCTGGCTCGTGTCGCGCGCAAGCTTGAAGAGGCCTCGTCCACGGCGGCGAGGGGAGGTCATGGGCGATGAGTCTCGATACAAGAGACACGACGCCGGAGGCCCGCCTCGAGACCGCGAAGCGTATGCTTTCGGATGCGGTGAGCGAGATGGTCAAGGCCTACATGGCGCAGGGCGCTGCCAAATCCGAGTGGGTTGACCAGAAGAATTCCCCGCTCGGACGTCGCCGCCACTGCGACCTTGCACGCGAGAAGAAGTTGCCGTCGGTGAAGGACGGCCGGCGCGTGCTCATCAAACGGTCGGACATTGACGCCTACCTCAAGAGTAAGCAGGTCGTCAGCATCGACGAAGACGCCGAGTTCGAGGCCGAGGCGAAGCGGCTCGCCGCTGAAATGGGAGACGGCTGACGATGGCCAAGCGTGACGCTCGCAGGTCTGGAGGTTGGACGTTGCGCGGAGGCGCCTACTATGCGCGCATCCGCGTTGGTGAGCTTGGTCGCATCGAGCCTCGGATGAGCGGGGTCCGGGACGACGCGACTGCGACCGAGCGGGCCGGACAGATCGCCGCCGTTGCCAACATCCTCGTCGCTGCGCAGCGTGCCGGTCGGGTCCGGGAGTACGCAGAGAAGATCGGAGCCTGTACCTCGTCGAGAGCGGCGGCGCTGCTTGTCCGATCTGCCGAGATCATCGCTGAGCGGACGGCGAGCGTCACCTACGGCGAGAGCATCACGTTTGAGGAGTTCTCCGGCCGGTGGACGTCGGGGCAGCTTCACCTCGACCACCCGGACCACGTCCCGAAGAAGCAGTCCGCTGGCGACATCAACATCTTGAAGAATCGGGTCAACCCGATCGTCGGACCGATCCCCGTGACGATGTTCTCTCTGGAGGATGCCGACCGCGTGATGCGGGAGCTCCCGCCGGCGCCGGAGATCTCGCCGTCATACCGACGTGCGGTGGCACAGGTCGTTCACCGCGTCCTACACCTGGCGGTGTACCCGGCGAAGATCATCCGGGCTTCACCACTCCCCAAGGGATGGCTTCCGAAGATCGGCAAGCCGAAGGCGAAGAGCTTCCTCTACCCGAAGGAGGAGGCGCAGTTGCTCGCGAACCGAGACGTTGACGTCCGGTACCGAATGCTGCTCGGGTTCCTGAACCGAGAGGGGCCGCGTAAGACCGAGGCCAAGCTGATGGAGTGGTCGGACTTCGACCTCGAGAACGGGACCGTCACTCTCGACGAGAACAAGACCGACTGCCCGAGGTCGTGGGTTCTCGATCCGTCAGTCCACCGCGCCCTCATTCGCTGGAAGCAGATCGCGAAGGGCAGGGGGCCGTTCGAAGGGCTCGACGTTCAGCACCTCGGCACGAGCCTTCGCGATTGGCTCAAGGCGAGCGACGTGAAGCGACCCCAGCTGTTCAAGCAGAGCGATCGCCGGATCCACTTCCGAGCGCACGACACCCGCTCGACGTTCGTAACGCTCGCTCTCGCGAACGACCGAAGCGAGGCGTGGATCATGCGTCGGACGGCTCACAAGTCGTCGACGATGATCGCTCGGTATACGGTCGTCGCGGCCACCGCGAAAGAGCTCAACCTCGGCTGGCTCGCGGCGCTCGATGAGTCGATCCCAGAGCTCGCCGACGAGCACTTCCGGCTGCCCACCGTCGTCGACATGAAGCGAGCCGGCGGAGAACGCGGCAGACAAGCTCGAGCTTCTAAGACCCCTAGATCGGGTGAAAACCGGGTGAAGAAGAAGCCGGCCCGTGGCGCACCACTACGTCAGCGATCCGCCAAGAAAAAAGCCTTGTAGCCCCTCTCGGACTCGAACCGAGACGTCCTTCCGGACCAGAGATTTTAAATCTCCTGCGTATGCCATTCCGCCAAGGGGCCGTGCTGGCAGTGTAGCGGATCGGGCCTGCGTTCGTCCCGCGCGCTCGACGTCAGACTGTTCTTTGCCTGGTCGTAGCGGGCGTTCCGCCCTTCGAGCGTCGCGCGGGTCGCGCGGGCGACAGGTCGCCATTCCTACCACGGTGGCTATTACATGTATTGTGCAAGTTTTTTCGAAGGGGCTTCCCCTCACGCGGGCGTTCGACCAATATGCGATCATGCGTTCGACACGCTTCAGGTTGGTCAGCTCGATCTTTGCGGGTGTCCTCGCTGCCGCCGCAGCAACCGGCCTTGCAGGTGAGTCCGAGGCGCGCGCCGACGAGTCGATCATCAAGAACCCGGGTGATCACCCCAGCTACCGGTTCGAGGCCGAGCCGCACGGTCTCATCGGCTTCGGCGGCCCGTTCCAAGCGGGACACACCGATTTCGGCGCCGGCTTCCGCGGGACGATCGTCCTCGTCGACAACGGCTTCGTGAAGACGATCAACAACAGCGTCGGCATTGGCTTCGGCGGTGACGTCTTCTTCCGTCACGGCACGCTCTTCATCCCGGTCGTCATGCAGTGGAACTTCTGGCTCTCCACGCACTGGTCGGTGTTCGGCGAGCCGGGCCTCGGCATCGCCGCGAACCCGTGGGGCAACGGCGACGTCGTCAACCCCGTCTTCATGCTCGGTGGTCGCTACCACTTTACGGACCGCATCGCGCTGACGATGCGCGTCGGCTACCCGTCGGTCTCCGTCGGCGTTTCGTTCTTCCTCTGACGTCCGCGCGCGGGCGCTTCTCTCACTTCGCGTTGAGAAGCGCTCGCGTCAGGCCGGCGGCCGAGTGCGCACGCAGTTCGGCACAAAGGCTCGCGCTCTCGAGCGACTCGGCCAGCGGCCGCTCCGCTCCCTCGATGGTGGCCGCGCGCGGGGTATAGAAGGCTTTGCGCTCGTCGATCTCGCTCTTCGTGCAGGCGATGCTCGCCGCCCGAACCAGCGAGCCGCCCAGGGAGCCGGGCAGCTTCTTCCGAAGCTCGTCCCAGTGCGCGCGAATCCAGGCTTCGGCCACGGGTCGTGACTTGCGTCGGGCGAACGCCGCGCCGAACGCGTAGCGCATCTCGTTCGCGCGTACGGCTTCGCCGAGCGTCGTGTCGAGCGCGCTCGTGAGGACGGCGGCGTCGTCGAAGCCCATCATCGCGCGAAGGGCGACATGTCGGTCTTCGCGCGTCTTGGAGTTCGCCGCAGCCTGGACGAGCTCGGCGAGCCGCGCGGGACCGGCGTGCCGGGAGGCGAGGTCCACGGCGATGGCGGCGGTGTCTTCGTCGACGCTCGTGGGGTCGGCGAGCCAGCGTCGCGCGAGATCGTCGGCTTCGCGCAGCGTGCTTTCGTCTTCGGCGAGGTCTCCCATGGCCCGGAGGACGGCGTGACGAAGCATGGTCTCGTCACCGCTGCCCGCGGCTTCTTCCTTCTTCGGCAGCCAGCCGAGCTCCTTCTTGCGCTTCGCGAATCGCGCCGCCACGTACTTTCGGAAGGCCGCGCGCCCTTCGTCGGCCACCAGCGTCTCGCTCATGGCACCGAGGATCCCGCCGACCTCTTCGATGACCTGTCGCGACGGATCGGCGTCGAACGATGGGAGGAGCTTCAGCATGGCCTCGGCCTTCAGACGGCCCGCGCGAACCTGCGCCCACGCGTTCGACAGAAGCGAGATCCGGCCCGGCACGTCGAGCTGCGTGCGTGCGGAGGCGAGCTTCGTGAACCCGCTCTCGGGGAGCGAGAAGCGGTAGTAGCTGGCGTCGGCGTTCGGGTGGACGAAGGTCGGGCAACCGCGACCCGCGACGAGCGAAGGAGCGCCGGCGAGCATGTCGGCGCACGCGGATTTCTTCTCGCCCTGTGCCAGCACGCAGACCGGAATCGTCCAGCTCTGCCCCCCATCATTTTCGGCCTTCGAGCCGAGCGGCCTCCATGGCTCTTGCACGAGCTCCGCGTGCCAGCGCGAACCCGGCTCGCACGCGACTTCGACCGAAACCTCCGGGATGCCGGCGTGATCGAGGAACGACGCGGCCATGCTCGAGACGTCCTTGCCGGAGGCCTTGTCGAGCGAAGAGAGGAGGCGGTCCGCCTGGACGCTCTTGTGCGCGTTGTCGCGCAGGTAATCACGTACGCCGCGTCGGAACGCATCCTCGCCGATCCATCGTTCGATCGTGGCGAGGATGGCGGCGCCCTTCTCGTAGGTGATTCCGTCGAACGCCTCGTGCGCGTCGCTGGTCGAAACCACCGGTTGACGCACGGCCCGCGCAGACGCGAGTGCATCGAGATCCATCACGCCGTGGGTCGAAACGACGGCGTCGAAGCGGACTTGGTATTGCGGCCGCCACTTGTCGACGATGCGCCATTCCATCCACGTGGCGAAGCCTTCGTTGAGCCAGAGATCGTTCCACCACGATGCCGTGACGAGATTGCCGAACCACTGGTGGGCGAGCTCGTGCGCGACGACCATCGCCTGGTTGCGTCGTGCCCGCACCGACGCGCGCGCCGGATCGAGCAGGAGGATCTCCTCGCGGAACGTGATGAGCCCGGCGTTCTCCATCGCGCCTGCCGAGAACTCGGGGACTGCGACGATGTCGAGCTTTTCGTACGGGTAGGGGATGCCGATCCAATTGGCGAGCGCATTCGTCAGGCCCGCCGTGGTCTCGAGCGCGAGCGCGCCCAGGTTGCTCTTTCCCTTCGTGGTGACGAGGCGAATCGGCGGCAGCGATGATGTCCCGGCCGGCGGCCTTTCGAGCTCGCGCACATCGAAGTCGCCGACGGCGAAGGCCAGGAGATACGTCGGTAGAGGGAGCGTCTCTTTGAAGTGGAACGTCGTCTTGCCGCCGTTCGTCTCGCGCGACGCTTCCTTCGTGTTGGCGACGGCGAGAAGCCCGTTCGGCGTGGTGATGGAGACGTCGAAGGGAACCTTGTAGCCGGGCTCGTCGAAGCACGGAAAGGCACGCCGCGCGTCGGTCGCTTCGAACTGCGTGAAGGCGTACCAGCGGTCGCCGTCTTTCACGCGATAGAGTCCGGAGAGCTCTTCGTCCCACGGACCTTCCCAGGCGATCTCGAGCGTTGCGCGCCCACGCGGTACCGCGCGGTCGAGGGCGACCACGAGTTCCTCGGGACTCTTGCCTCCGATCGATGCCCGCTCGCTCGTGCGCGCCGGGAACACGCCGCCTTGCGCGAGCACTTGCGCTCTTGTCACACGAAGGCCGCGGGCGTGGAGGACGAGCCACGAGGTGGGCTCGGCCACGTCGAGCTCGATCCGTGCGGTGCCTCGGAAGCCTGCGCTCGCGGGATCGACATCCAGCGCGAGCGTGTATTTCAAGGGCGTGGCGAGCGCCGGCAGGTGCCCGTCCTCACGCGGAGGCGGTAGGGGCGTCGTCAGGGCCGCCGACGCGGCGGGTGGCGGCGCGACGGGGGTAGGGGAAGGTGCCCCGCACGCGGTGAGCGCCAGCGCGCTGGCGAGCGCGTGAACGAGGACGAGGTCGCGAGAACGAGCGCCGAGTCGTGCCCTCCGGATCGCCATGAGGGCACCAACGCTCGTTCACCCGGGCGATTCGGTCAATGGGGAGTGCGTGCCTCCGCGGCATGAATGCGCGTTGCCGAGGCCGGTGCGGGCCGCATCGCACGGGGCGGACGCGCGATTGCGTACATACCGGAAATATGCGGGGCGGAACGACGGTCCGCCACGGCTGAGCGCGAGACCCAGGGGACCGGTTGCGGATCCGGAACCGTCGCCGCGAGCGCCTTCGAGGTCAGGATGAATGACGCCGGGTCGGGCTGACCGTTGGTGCTCGCGCATGCGATGGGCGACCAAAGCACGGCGTGCGAGCCCGGCCGAAAGCGCGGCGAGAGGGACCAGAAGCCGCCTTCGTTCGCGAGAAAACCGATCAACTTGAGACCGCGCTTCGTCGCGCGGGCCGGCGCATCACTCCCGCGCTTCGAGCGGCCCATGAGAACGCTGTCCTTGAACCGGTATACGCTGTTGTCCGTTTCGACGGACAGCTCCCCCGGGAAAGCTCGCGCCGCAAGGGCATGCCAGGTCGCCGCGGACTGCGCCGCGATCTGAGCGAGGAGGGAGCTGGTCGGGTCCTGGTGGTAGCCGTTCAAGTCGTCCATGTCGTACCGATGCACACCTTTGCAGCCCATGTGCCGAGGCGCCGACCTGCGGAACATCCCTTGGAACGGCCTCAGAAGCCTGGGTTTTGTGGGTTGGGGCGTCGAGGCACCATCCCTTGCGGTGGACACCCTCGCGCGCGACCGTGGGCCGCCGATCCAGGTGCACCGTTGAACCAGGTGGACGATCGAATGGTCAGATATCGGGACGTAGGACGGTCACGTGGAGATCGCGACCGCGTGCGTCGACCAGCGTGACGGTCAGCGTTCCAGTCCGTCCGTCGATTCGGACGACACCGAAGTACTGCTCGCCGGACGCGGGCGATCCGAACGGCGTGTTCCAGTCCGCCGATGCCCAGATCAGCTCGGGGCCGAAGCTGTCGTCGAACGGCTTTCTCGAGAAGGAGGTGGCGTGCATCGGTCCTGCCACGAACTCGGAGAAGGGCAGGGCGCCGGGAACAGCGCGCGACGGATCGTAACGATGCGCGGCGGCGTAGTGCACGTCCGCGGTGATCCAAACCACGTTGCGCACACGTCGCTCCGCGAAGATACCGAGGAGGCGCGCGATCTCCTTTTCGCGCCCCTTCGGTGGCCCATTGTCGTTGGCGATGCCGTCGAACGCCTGACCGCTCCCCGTCTTCGACGGCTCCGAGACGACGAGGCCGATCGGCATGTCACACGCGATGACCTTCCAGGTTGCCGTCGAGCGCGCGACTGCATCGGCGAGCCACGCGAGCTGCTCGTCACCGAGGAATCGCTCGACGGGGGGCACGGGCTCGTTGGGCGTGCGGTAGGAGCGACCATCGAGCGTGAAGACTTCGAGCCGAGCTCCCCAGCGGACCGAGCGATACATCGGCGCGCGGGGATCGCGAAGCGTCGGGGTGTGCTCCCACATCGCTCGACGTGCCCGTGCCGCGAGCACGTCGACACGGTGTTCGTGGGGATAGGCGGGATCGTCGAACTCCTGCCCGGGGAACCAATTGTTGCGGACTTCGTGGTCGTCCCACAGAGCGAAGAGGGGCACCTTCGCGGACAGCGCGCGCACCTGAGGGGCGAGCCGCGGGTAGAGGAAGGCGCCGCGGAAGTCGTCGAGCGATTCGGCAACGTGCGACTTGGCCGGCGTCACCACGTTCTGCCAGAAGCCGCCCTCGGGGAGCGCGAGTCGTTCGGGGATCGGATCGTCCGCATAGATCGCGTCGCCACAGCTCACGAAGAAGTCCGGCGCTCGATCGAGAAGGGCGCTGAACGCCGGCATGCCTCCTCGCGAAGGATCGATGCCCCAACCTTGCCCGTTGGTGTCCGCCGACCACGCGAACACCACGTCGCGCGCCTCGTTCTCCGCCGGCGCCGTCGAGAACGCTCCTTCGATCCACGGAGACGAGCGCTCGGCGTCGAAGCGCGCGCGGCAGAAGAGCCGCGTGTCGGACGGAAGGTCGGGCAGCCGGACCTTGGCGGTGAAGTCGCCGTCGGCGTCGGCGAGGGCGCCTCGGACCTCGCGCGTCACGGCGGCGGCGTAGGAAGGTGAGGTCGACCATTGCACGACCATGTGGGAAGGCCGATCGGACCGACTCCATACGACCGCGCTCTTGTCGGTCACGTCTCCGATCTGCAGTCCCCACGACGGTTCGGGCGCGCCCGTCCGCGACGATCGCCCTCGAACTTGCCGCGTTCCAGGGCTGCAACCGCTCGTTGCGCCTCCCGAAAGCGCGAGCGCACTCGTGACGCCCTTGGTCGCCAGCGCACCCAGCACCCCCGATAGCAAAGTGCGACGATCGAACCGAAGCGGTGACGGACCGCGAACGATCGGATAGCGTCGTTGCTCGCGCATGCGGGGCTATTACCACGTGTGGAAGCCGCGCTTGTGGGCGCTGGTCGTTATCTGCGTCACACTCGCCGCCTTCGGATGGGGACGGTCTGCACTTGCCGAGGATCACTCACCCGCACCCAGTGCGGTTGCAGTGGCTGCCTCGGCCGGACCCTCGGCAGTCAACTCGGGAGCATTGCCCGCGCCGTCTTCGGCCGCGTCGTCATCGACGCCGGCATCGTCGGCCGCGCCAGCGAAACCCCAGGTTGGTGAAGTCCGAGTTCACGACAAATCGGTGCTCGTCGTACGCGCCTCGCGCGGTGGACGGGGCCCGGTGGATCGAGCGCGCGCTGCGACGCTCGCCATCGATGCGCTCCTGGCCCACCCCGAGGACATCGGCGAGACCCATTTCGAGGAGACGCAGGGCACGGCGGTCATCTACGTCGCCAAGACGCCCGTGCTCACCCTCGGGCCGGAAGACGTGGAGGCGTCCGGCGAGGCGAGCCTTTCGGTTCTCGCCGCGCAGGTCAACACGCGCCTCGGCGACGCGATCTCGACCGAACGGAAACGAAGCGCGATCGCGAAGACGGTCTTCTCGTTCTCGCTGCTCGTCTTCTCGGCGCTCATCGCCTTCTTGCTCCTCGGACGCGCATCCGAGCTCGCAGGGCGCCTTCGCGGATCGCTCGCGGACAATCCCGAGCGCGTGACCGCGGTTCGGCTCGGGAAGATCGAGTTTGTCAGCGCAGGCGCTGCAAGAGGCGCGCTCTCGATCGCCCTCACGCTCGGTTATCGCCTGCTCCAGGTCGCGATTGCCTACGGCTGGCTGATCTTCGGCCTCTCGCTGTTCGACGCGACGCACGGCTACACGGAGCGCCTCACGGGGCTCGTCATCAAGCCGCTCTACAGCTTGGCGGAGCGCGTCAGCGGTGCGCTGCCGGTCGCGGTCGTCGCGGGCATCGCAGTCTTCTCCGTCAGCGTGCTCGTGCGCTTCGTGGGGCTGTTCTTCGACAGCGTCACGCGCGGTGAGACGCGCATCACCTGGCTGCCGCGCGAGCTCGCGCGGCCCACGAGCGCCCTCGTTCGCTTCGGTATCATCGTCGTTGCCCTCGTCGTCGCTTCGCCGCTCATCACGGGCGAGTCCGACGGAGCGCTCTCGCGCGTCGGCCTCGTGGCGCTGTTTGCCGTAGCCCTCGCGTGCACGCCGCTCGCGGCGTCGGCGGCGGTCGGCGTGACGGTGGTCTTCAGCCAGCGCTTCAAGAAGGGCGACCTCGTCGAAGTCGGCGGGCGCGCGGGGCGCGTGGTGGACGTGACGCTGCTCGACGTTCGCGTCGAAGACGACGTTCTCTCCGTGGTCAGCGTTCCGCACCTGCTCGGCCTGTTCCACCCCACGCGCGTCCATAGACACGCACCGCTTTCCGCCCTCGACGTCGTCGTCGACGGAATGGCCCCGCAAAACGAGGTCGAGCGCGTCCTCCTCGAGGCCGCTCGTCAGCTGAGCGCGCGAGGGAAGGTGGAGCTCCTGTACCTCGACGGCGCGGGCGCTCACTGGCGCATCACGAGTGCAGCTTCGCGCGACGGTGTTTCGCTCTCGCGCGCAGTCCAAGACGGGCTCGCCAAGATCGGCGTCGGCCTCGGTCGCGCGCCGATCGGACGCGCGGCGGAGGCCCGCGAGGGGCGCTCGAGCGACGGAGCTGCACGGACGTGAGCGCGATTGCGCTCTTGATGGGCCTGCTCTTGCTGTCCTACCTGGGCAGCCTGATTGTGGGCGGCAAGGCCGCGCGGGGCCTGCCTTCGGGCGTCGAATACGTGGGCCTGGGGTTCCTCGTCGGGCCTCACGCGCTCGGGCTCCTCGAGCGATCGATGATCGCCGAGTTTGCCCCCGTCGTGCAGGTGTCGCTCGGTTGGCTAGCCTTCATGGTCGGCCTGGACTTCGGTCGCGTCGAAGGGCGGCGCGTGCGCGTCGGCTCGATGCTTCTCGGCATCGGCTGCGCGCTTCTCACCGGCGTGATCGTCGCGCTTGCCGTTCACCGCATGCTCTCGACGGCGAAGATCGACGGCGTCGACGCGACGGGCGGCATCGTCCTCGCCGCAGGCGCCGGTGTCGTCACCGCCGAGACCACGCGCTTTGCCGTGCAATGGGTGGCGGCGCGCTGGAATGCCAAGGGGCCCGTTTCGTCGCTCCTCGTCGAGGTCGCCTCGTCCGACGACTTTGCTCCGCTCGTTGCCGCTGGCGCAATCTTCACGCTCGTGCCGACGGCGTCGACGACCGTGCATCTCCCGGCCGTCGGTTGGTTCGGCGTCAGCCTCGCGCTCGGCGCCCTCCTCGGCACGGTCACCGCGCTGCTCCTTCGAGGGGCCGAGGGCTACGCCGTGTGGGGCGCGCTCATCGGCACGCTGCTGCTCGGCGTGGGCACCGCCGAGCGCTTCGGCCTCTGCTCGATCTTCGTCACGTTCGTGATGGGCATCGCGCTCGCGGCCGTGTCGCCGAGCCGGCGCATTCTCCGGCGCATGGTGGGCTCGACGGAGCGCGCCGTCCTTCTCCCGATGCTCCTTCTTGCCGGCGCCTGGCTCGACCCGAGGCCAGCCATCGAAAATCGCCTGCTGCTCGGTGTCATCGCGCTCGTGCTGCTCGCACGCATCGCCGGCAAGCTCGTGTCCGGGTTGCTCTTCCGCGTCTTCGTGCCGGCGGCGCGTCCCGCGGGACCGTGGCTCGGCATCGTGCTGCTCGCCTCGGGGCCCTTCACGATCAGCGGCGGCTTCGTCTTCGCGCTTCGTTTTCCTGGACCGGTCGGCGACACGCTGCTTCTCGCGGCCATGGCTTCGGCCGTCCTCGGTGAGCTCGTATCGACGTTGGCGCTCAAGCGACTGCTCACGCATCTCGGCGAGGTGCCCGATGCGGTCGAGCCCACCTCGCAGAAGGGAGCGGTCACGTGAGCGGCGCGAAGAAGCACGGCAAAACGGGGCTCGGGCACGCGATGGACGCGTTCAGCCTGGGCATGGTGTTCCTCATCGGGTACGGCGCGACGCGCATCATTCCGTCGTTCGGTGGCGGCGCGGCCATTCTCGGTGCCCTCGGTTTTTTGCTGCTCGCGGGCACGCTGATGAGCGAGCTCGTGGAGGTCGTCGGCATTCCTCACCTCACGGGGTACCTGCTCGCAGGCATCATCGCGGGCCCGTACGTGATGCACATCATCGATCACCAGTCGGCGGACCGCCTCGAAGCGGTCAACTCGCTGGCGATCGCCCTCATCGCGCTCGCCGGTGGCGCGGAGCTGCGTCTTTCGTCGCTCAAAGACGGCCTCAAGGGCCTCGTCGTCGCCACGATCATCCAGACGTTCGTCGGGCTCGCTCTCTCTACGGCCGTCTTCGTCTTCGCCAAGCCGGCCTTCGTTCGCGACATGCCGGCCATGGGCATCCTCGGCGTGGGCCTACTCTGGGGCGTCGTGTCGATCACGCGCAGCCCTTCGGCCGCGCTCGGCATTCTCTCGCAGACTCGAGCGAGCGGCCCACTCGCGCGTTTCACGCTCTCCTTCGTCATGGCGAGCGACGTCGTCGTCGTCGTCGTGCTGGCCACCGTGCTCACGATCGCCCGTCCGATGGTGGAGCCGGGCGTCGCGCTGTCGTTTGCGGCGTTCGGCAACCTGGGACACGAGATTCTCGGGTCCGTGGCGATGGGGACCACCCTCGGGCTGCTCCTGGCCGCCTACCTGAAGGTCATCGGAAAGCAGCTGCTCGTCGTTCTGATCGCGCTCGGCTTCGGCGCCACCGAGGTGCTTCATTACCTCTCGCTCGAGCCGCTCCTCACGTTTCTCGTCGCCGGATTCGTCGTCCAGAATCTGTCGAAGCAGGGTGAGAAGTTCCTTCATGCCATCGAGGAGACGGGCGGCATCGTCTACGTCATCTTCTTCGCTGGCGCCGGTGCGCACCTCAACGTGCCGCTTCTCCGCGAGTTCTGGCCCATCGCCGTGCTCTTCACCGGCACGCGTGCGCTGATCACGTTCATGAACGGCAAGGTTGCGAGTCGCATCGCGAAGGACGGGCCCGCCGTGCGCACCTGGGGCTGGTCACCGCTCATCTCCCAGGCGGGTGTCGCATTGGGCATCGCGTCGACGATCGTGCGGCAGTTCCCGTCGTTCGGAGCGGGCTTCCGCGACATCGCGCTCGCGTGCGTGGCCATCAACGAGCTCGTGGGCCCGGTTCTTTTCAAGTTCGCCCTCGACCGGACGAAAGAGACGCAGGCCCCGAGCCCGTCGCTTTCGGATGCGGAAGAGGCGTCGCCCGGCTGAAGGGCGGCCCCGGAAGCGCACGTCGTGCACGACAGGCGCGAAACTTTGATAGCGTGAGACCTCCCCATGGTTCAGACGCAGGGCGCCGCTGCCGCAGCTCTTCCGATCCGTCTCGGTCAGATCGCGCGCACGCTGGAATCGCGCTTTCTCGGTAAAGACGAAGTCATCCGCCTACTGCTGATCGCGGTCGTCGCGGGCGAGCACGCGGTCCTCATCGGTCCACCGGGTACGGCCAAGAGCGCCCTCATCCGGATGTTCGCGAGGCTCATCCACGCGCAGTATTTCGAATACCTGCTGACGCGCTTCACCGAGCCGAACGAGATCTTCGGACCGGTCGACATCGCGGCGTTCCGCGAAGGCAAGTACCAGCGTCGCGTGGAGAACATGCTTCCCACGGCGGAAGTCGTCTTCCTCGACGAGGTGTTCAAGTCGAACTCGGCGATCTTGAACGCGCTGCTGACGCTCCTCAACGAGCGTCGCTACACGTCGGGCGGCGTCGTCATGCGCTGCCCGTTGCTTTCGTGCTTCGGTGCCTCGAACGAGGTTCCGACCGACGAGACGCTCACGGCCATCTTCGACCGCTTCCTGCTCCGAATCCGGTCGGACAATCTGGACGCCTACCACTTCCAGGACCTTCTGACGAAGGGGGTCCAGCACGAGATCATGGCCCTCACCGACGCGCCGATTCAGCCGCTCGCGTCGGCCGCGGAGATCCAGGAGCTGCATCGCGCGTTCGCGCAGCGCATGCGGTTCACCGAGGAGTTCTTCAGCCAGTACAAGGGCCTCGTTTTCCAGATCCGCGCCGAAGGCGTGAGCCTGTCGGACCGCCGCGTGGTCAAGCTGCTCAAGCTGTTCGCGGCGAGCGCATTTCTCGACGGCCGCCAGCAGCCGGATGCGAGCGACTTCTTCGTGCTCAAGCACATCTGGAACAACGAAGATCAGGCCGCGATCCTCGAGTCGATCGTCACCCCGGTCCTCGAGGCGCACTACCGCGATCATCCGAACGCACGTCGCGTCGGGGCCGCGGGCATCGGAATCGAGGCGCTCGCCGGCGAGATCGATCGCGTCCGTCAGGTTCTGACGGGCGGCGGCGGCCTCTCCGACGTCCAGCTTTTCAGTCAGCTGAAGGCCCTGAACGAGATCAAAGCCGCACTCGGCGCATCGCCGGACCCGCGCGCTCCCGAGCTCGTCCAGCGCGTCGATCAGCTCCTGGAAGCCGCGTTCCGCAGTGGTCGTTTCGCCCAGCTCTGAGCTCTCCAAAGGACCGAGCTCTGGAGTTTCGCGTTTGCGGCGTCGCTCGCGTGGCTTGGTGCTAGAGAAGCGCTCGCAATGAAGGTTTGCGCGCTCGACACTTCGACGGCTCTCGGCTCGGTCGCGCTCTACGACGGCGACAGGCTGGTGGCCGAGGAAGCTCGTCGCGTGTCCAACGCGCATGGTGAATCCCTGCTCCCCATGCTCGACGAGCTCGTTCGGCGCGCCGGGTGGAAGCCGGGCGACGTTCAGCGTTGGGCCGTCGGCATCGGGCCCGGATCCTTCACGGGCGTTCGCATCGGTGTCTCGACGGTCAAGGGCATCATCCTCGGGACCGGCGCCGAGCTCGTGGGCGTGGGCTCGCTCGAAGCGATGGCGACACTCGCCGACGCCGCGAATCCTGCAGAGCAGGGGACGCGCCTCGTCGTTCCCGTCATCGAGGCGATTCGAGGCGAGGTGTTCGTGCAGGTCTGGGCGGGGACGGGCGCCGAGCTTCGGGCGCTGGGCGAGCCGTCATGCATGAAGCCCGAGACGACGCTCGCGTGGATCTCGGAGCACGCCGAGCGTGCCGGTCTGCCGATGACGGAGATCCTTCTCGTCGGCGAGGGGGCGGGCCGTCTTGCGTGGGAAGCGCCGCCGGGGATCCGGATCGCCCGCCTCACCGAAGGAGACCATGCGCTCTCCCATGCCCGCGGCATCGCGCTCGCCGCGCGTCGAAAGCCCGCAACCGATCCCGACGCCCTCGAGCCGGCGTACGTGAGGCCCCCGGAAATCACGGTCCCGAAGGCCGCGTCGCTTCCGCCGCGAACCTGATGGTCGGTTCGACTTTACCTCGTGCGGCGACCGCCTCACGATGGACGCGAAGGACATGACGGAGAGGACGGGTCAGGACCAGAAGGCGCTCGCCGCTCTGCCGGTGCACATCCGTGCGCGGCTCGACGAGTTCAACCAAGACCTCGTGAAGGTGCTCGGCTCGGAGCTCGTCGGCGTGATCCTCCACGGTAGCGTCGCGCGTGGCGAGTACCGGGTCGGTGAGAGCGGTGTCGACGCGATCGTGGTCGTCGTCGATCCGAGCTTCGAGAAGCTCGAAGCCATCGGTGACACCCTGCAGCGTGCCCGCTACGCCGCACGCATCGAGGCGATCATCGTGACCGAAGACGAGATCGCCGGTGCGAGCGACGTCTTTCCGCTCTTCTACGACGAGATCAAGCAGCGCCACATTCTGCTCTCCGGGCGCGATCCGTTCGCGACCGTCGAGGTGCATGACACCTATCGACGCTTGCGCATCGAGCAAGAGCTCCGTGAAGCGCAACTTCGGCTTCGCCGTGCGGTCACCGACGCGCTCGGCGCGCGTGAGGCCATTGGCGGTGCGGTCAACCGCAAGGTCCGTCAGGTGCGCGGCACTTTCCATGCGCTGCTCGCGCTGAAAGGCATTCGCGTCTCGCCCGATCTCGCCACCGTGCTCGCGAAGATCGGCGAGACCTACGGCGTCGATCTGTCACCCGTGCAGCGCGCGAGCGACGAGCCGCAGGCGGCTCACGTGGCCCTCACGAGCGTGCTCGCGAAGGCCATTGAAGACATCAACAAGATGGCGGGATGAACCCGCCAGTCTTGGGGGACATCAACAAGATGGCGGAATAGTCCGCCATCTCCTCGTCAGAGCCGGGCTTCGAAGCGAATCAGAGCTTGGTCGGGCAGACGATCTCGGCTTCCGTACCGCGCTTGCAGAAGAGTTGCAGCGCGACGTTGCCGGTCGTCTGGAAGTAGTCGACCGTGATCGCGTGCGTGCCCTTCACGAGGTGAACGGGGCCGCTCTTCTCGGCGAGCGCATGGTTGCCGTCGTTGTCGACGATCGTCATGCCGTCGATCTTCAGGATCGAGCCGTCGTCCGACGAGATGCGGAACGTGTAGTCCGCCTCGTTGTCGACGACGAGCGGCGCCTCCCAGTGGATGGCGAAGTTCTCGTTGCGGGTGGCGTCGATGCCGGGGAAGCCGCCGGTCATCGCGCGCTGGGTGACGTTCAGCGTCTGCGCGAAGAGCACGCCGGTCGGCTGCATCGTGGTCAGGTCGGGGAGCTTGGTGTGGCCGGCGGGGAGCGGGAAGACGTAGCCGGCGAAGCCGTTCATATCGGCCGTGCCCGAACCGAACGCGTTGGTCCCGGTCATGATGGCGGGCGTGCCGGGCGTGGTCGGAACCGTCGCCGAACCGGCGGGGGCCGTTGCCGTACCCGACGGCAGGGTGGGTGTCACGCCGGGACGGCGGAAGCGGAGAGCGCCAATCGGCGTTCCGGTGACCTTCGGGGTGGGGACGGGCGCCGGCGAGGTCTTGGGCGCAACGGTCGACGGCGTGGCGGCAGCTTGCTGCGCCGGCTGGTTGGCCGGCTTGTTGGTGCCAACCTGGATGCTGCACGCGAGGGCAGTGGTTCCAGCGAGGAAGGCAAAGGGAACGAAAAGCTTTCGCATCAGGCTCTCCAGAGGGGTAGCGGTTGGACGGGGGCCAGCCAGCGTCGAATCAATACTTTCGTGTTGTGGCCCCAAAATGCAGGGGGCGCGCGGGGGGCGTCGCTTCGGGACTAGGCCGGATCCCGAAAATGCGGGCCTGAAGCCGAGTTACCAAGCGTGCCGACAGAATGCAGGGCTACGTGGAATTCGTGAAGGTGCCGAACGCTGGCGCTCAGTCGAAATCCTCGATCTTCCACAGTCCGCGCTCACGGACGAGCTGAATCGTCCGGTCACCGTAAGCCATGGTCGCCCGGTCCCCGGTTTCTTCGGGCGAGCTGCTCGGCAGGGCCTGCTTGAGGCCGGCGATGACCTGCTGAATCTCGTCCTTGTCGTTGCCCTCCCAGGCCGCCTTGAGCTTGGCCGCGTCGAGCCCCTCTTTGTGCGAATCGGGAACGTACTTGAGGACGATGTCGTAACGCTTTCGCTCCACCGCTCGGATGAAGCCTTGGATGGCGTGACGCGGCGTGTCCTGCGCGTAGAGATCGATCGCCGTGGCTTCGACCTTCCAGCGACCGTTCTCGAGCACGAGCTGAAGCTCCTGGCCGTTCGAGCTCGTCACCGTGGCCGTCACGACGGGTGTGGCGGTCGGCCGCGCAAGGGCTCGGGCGATCTCCTGCACCTCGGCGGGGTTGTCCTTGACCATCCGACGGAACGCTTCGAGCGAGATCCCGCGGCGAGCCTCTTCGCTGAGCATGCGGTACGCGTCGTCGGCGCGGCCCTCTTGAAGCGCAACGGAATACGAGCGCAGCACGGACTGCGGATCCTCCGCTCTGGGAGGCCCGCATGCTGCACATGCAGCGCACGCGAGGGCAATGCCCAATGCGGCCTTCCAGCTCATGGCGGACATACGGGACGGAGGACTACCACGCTCCAGGCCAAGGAGCGAGGACCGCGGGCGCGTGCGTGCGCGACGTCCAAGCCGCCGAGACTTCGTTTTTCCGCGCGGAGGGAATCATCCGCGGTACCTTGGCTCTTGAACTATAGAGGACGATCGTGACCCAGGATCCGCGCTCCGATCTCGAAACTCTTCCGATTCTCCCGCTTCGCAACAGCGTCGTGTTCCCTGCGAGCGTGGTGCCGATCAACGTCGGCCGTGCCCGCAGTGTGCGCCTCGTCGAGGATCTGCTGGGCCAAGACCGCGCCGTCGTCGGCATCGTCAGCCAGCGCGACGCCGACGTGGACGAGCCCGGCTTCGAGGAGATTTACGACGTGGGCACGGTCGCCCGCGTCGTGAAGGTCATCCGCCTCGGACCGTCGAACTACTCGGTGGTGCTCCACGGCCTCTCGCGCCTGCGCTTGGCCGGCAAAGTCGGCCTCGAGCCCTACATGCGTGCCAAGGTTCGGCGCATCGCCGAAGACCTCGAGCGCGATGCGGAGCTCGACGACCTCGGCGCGCAGCTCCGCGACGGAACACGCGAGCTCCTCAACCTCATGCCGAATCTCCCCAAGGAGACGAGTGGCATTCTCGAGAACGTCCGGGAGAGCGGCGCCCTCGCCGACCTCATCGCGTCGAACCTCACGATCGACAGCGTGGGCGTGGCCGACAAGCAGAAGGTACTCGCCACCTTCGACGTGAAGGAGCGCGTTCGCATCGTGCTCGCTCTCGTGACCAAGCAGCTCGAGCTTCTCCGCGTGAAGAAGGAGATCTCGAGCATGGTCGCCGACGAGGGCAAGAACCAGCGCGAGCTCATTCTGCGCCAGCAGATGAAGAGCATTCGCGAGGAGCTCGGCGAGACCGACGAGGACGACGTCGAGGAGCTTCGCGACCGCATTCGTCTGGCGCAGCTGCCCGAAGACGCGATGAAGATCGCGAAGAAGCAGCTCTCGCGTCTCGCCGGCATGCAGCAGCAGTCGGCCGAGTACAACGTCACGCGCACGTACCTCGAGTGGCTCGCCGACCTGCCGTGGAACAAGACCACGAAGGACCTGCTCGACCCCGCCGACGTGCGCCGCTGCCTCGACGAAGATCACTTCGGTCTCGAGAAGGTGAAGAAGCGCATCGTCGAGTACATCGCCGTGCGCAAGCTTCGCGCGGACAAGAAGGGCCCGATCCTCTGCTTCATCGGACCGCCCGGCGTCGGCAAGACCTCGCTCGGCCGCTCGATCGCGCGCTCCATGGGTCGCCGCTACCACCGCATCGCGCTCGGCGGCGTGCGTGACGAGGCCGAGATCCGCGGTCACCGCCGCACGTACGTCGGCGCGCTCCCGGGTCGAATCATCCAGGGCCTCAAGAAGGTCAGTGTGAAGAACCCGGTCTTCGTCCTCGACGAGATCGACAAGCTCGGTGTCGACATGATGGGCGATCCGGCTGCCGCGCTGCTCGAGGTCCTCGACCCCGCGCAGAACGGCACCTTCCAGGATCACTACATCGACACGCCGTTCGATCTCTCGCAGATCACCTTCCTCGCCACCGCGAACAACGCCGAGACGATCCCGGGCCCGCTCTGGGACCGCCTCGAGGTCATCGAAGTTCCGGGCTACACGCGCGCGGAAAAGAAGATGATCGCGAAGGAGTTCCTCGCCCCGAAGGCGCTCTCCTCGCACGGCCTCACCGACGAACGCCTCACCTTCGAAGACTCGGGGTTCGAGACGATCATCGAGAGCTACACCCGTGAAGCGGGCGTTCGTGGTCTCGAGCGCGAGATCGGCGCGGTGTGTCGTCACGTGGCCATGCGCCTCGCCGAAGGCGAAGACGTTCGCCTCACGTGCAACTCGGAGTTCGCCGAGATCGTCCTCGGTCCTCCGAAGTACACGCCGGAGCTCGCCGAGCGCACCAGCTCGCCGGGCGTCGCGACGGGCCTCGCGTGGACGCCCTCGGGCGGTGACATCCTCTTCATCGAGGCATCGAAGATGCCGGGGCGAGGGGAGATCGTCATCACGGGCAACCTGAAGTCCGTCATGAAGGAGTCGGCCGCCGCGGCGATGTCGTTCGTCCGCAGCCACGCCGCGCAGCTCGGGCTCGATCCCGAGTTCCTCAAGACGATCGATCTGCACCTCCACGTCCCGAAGGGCGGAACCCCGAAGGACGGACCCTCGGCCGGCGTGACGATGTATTCGGCCGTCGCTTCGCTCCTTCTCCAAGCCGCGGTCCGTAAGGAAGTGGCGATGACGGGCGAGATCTCGCTCCGCGGCGCCGTACTCCCTGTCGGCGGCATCAAGGAGAAGCTCCTCGCGGCACACCGCGCGGGCATCAAGGAAGTGCTCGTGCCGAGCCGCAACGAGAAGGACCTCGAGGAAGTCCCGAAGGACGTTCTCGACCACATGAAGGTCCACCTCATCAAGCGCGTCGACGAGGTCCTTCCCATCGTCCTCGAAGAGACGCCGCCTGCGCCCCCCGCTCCTGAGCCTCCGCCGGCGCAGCCTTCGGACCCCTGAACGAGTCGCGTGTGAGTTCGTCGCCCGACGGAACGGGAGCGTCGTCGAAGTTCGGGCGATCGAGGCGCTGGCTACGTGGTGACGTACGACCGTACGCGTTCGGCGCGGCGGTCGTCGTCGTCGCGATGGGCGGCATCGGATTCCTGCCGCTCTTCGGAGGCCCGGGCTACGAGCACTCGCTTGCCACGGGCCTCGTGGCACCAAGCGCGGCAGCAATCGCGACGGCGCTCGATGCCTCGGGCTCGCGCGACGAGAGCCGAACACCGCTCCAGTCCGTCGGACGCGGTGTCCTCGCTGGCATCGTTTACGCCGGGCTTTCGCTACTGACGGCGCTGTTCCACGCCGCGCGCGTCGGGATCTGCGAGCTCTGGGGCGCGCTCCTCTACTTCGCGCTCAACGCCGGGCTTGGCGCGATCGTCGGCGGCGTTTGGGGTGCGTTCGTCGGTGAGCTCGTCAGCGCCCTCGTCCGCCGTGGGCACGTGACGCGTCGTCGTCGTCGCAAGGTTCTCTCCGTCCTTCTCTCGCTCGGGGGCCGCTCGCCGGCGTCGTCGTGAGCCTTTGGCGATTCTTCTCGTCGCCGATGATCTTCGCGTTCGATCCGTTCGTCGGCTACTTCAGCGGCACGCTCTACGACACGGTGATCGAGCCCGGCCCGGCGATGTTGACCTACCGGCTTGGCTCGTTCGCGACGATCTGTGCAGCGGCGCTGTGGGCCTCGGTGCTCGAGCGTCGTGACGACAAACCCTTCGGCCTCGTGCTCGACCTTCGAACCACGAGGACGCGCGCGCTCGCATCGCTCGCGCTCCTTGCCACGCTGGCGAGCGCGGGGAACGTGCTCTTCGGCACGAAGCTCGGACACTTCAGCACGGCCGCCTCCATCGCCACGGATCTCGGTGCGGAGAAGCACGGAGAGCGATGCGATGTCGTCTATCCCGCGACCACGCGTGAGCAAGAGGCGAGGCTGCTCGTGAAAGATTGCGACGAGCAGCTCGCGGCCGTCTCGATGGCCCTCGGCGTGCCGGGGCCGGCGCGCGTGCGGGCCTTCTTTTTCCGCGACGCCGAGGACAAGAAGCGGCTCATGGGCGCCGCGCACACGTACATCGCGAAGCCGTGGCGCGAAGAGGTGTACCTGCAGCTCGGCGGGTATCCGCATCCGGTGCTCGGCCACGAGCTCGCGCACGTCGTGGCCGGAACGTTCGGTCGCGGTCCATTCCGCATCGCCGGCGATCTTGGTGGTTTCTTGCCGAACCCGGGCCTCATCGAAGGCATCGCCGTCGCCGCCTCGCCCGACGACGAAGACCTGAGCGACGCGCAATGGGGGCGGGCCATGATGCAGCTCGGGCTGCTGCCGAACATGGGCCGCGTCTTCTCGCTCGGCTTCCTCGGCGATGCCTCGGCGAAGAGCTACACGCTCGCCGGCGCGTTCATCGAGTGGCTCGCGAAGACCGAAGGAATGGCGACCGTCCGGCAGTGGTACGGCGGCGGCGATCTCACGGCCCTCACCGGGAAGGACTGGCCCACCCTCGACCGCGCGTTTCGCGAATACCTCGCGACCGTGCCGCTCCCCGAGGAGGCGGAGAGCTTCGCCAAAGCGAAGTTCGCCCGCCCTGGGATCTTCGGTCGAAAGTGCCCGCACCTCGTCGATGCTCTCCGGCACGAAGCCGACGTGTGCCGAGACACGCAGCGCTTCGAAGAAGCGATTCGCCTCTACCGCGAGGTCCTCGCGAAGGACGCCTCCGACTTTGCATCGCAGCAATCGGTCGCGGTCGTCCAGCGCCGACACGGGGATCGGGCGGCGGGTGAAGCCGACCTCCTCGCAATGACCAAGAGCGACAAGGTTCCTCGCACCTACCGCGATCGCGCCGAGGAAGCGCTGGCCGATGCCGACTTCATCGACGGCAACTACGAGCAGGCCGCGAAGCGTTACGAAGGCCTGGCCGCGCGCTCGCTCGACGAAGACGGCGCGCGCACCCTCGAAGTGAAGGCCTACGGGGCGAGACATCTGGCCGCCCGGCCGTCGGTTCGTGCGCTCTTGCTGGGGGACGAGAAGCGAGGCCCCGACATCTTCCTGGGGGGCGTCGAGCTCGGTAGCTGGAATGCGAAGGCGCCGTCGGCGCTCGCCGGCTATCTCATCGGCAGAAACCTGATCGGCCGCGGATTCTTCGAAGACGGGGCCAAGGTCCTCGACGGTGTATGGGAGCGCCTCGACGAGCTTCCTTTCGCACGCATCAAACGCGAGACGCTCCGCCAGCGCGCCATCGCCGCGTGCGCGCTGAACGACGCGACGGCCCTCGGAAAGGTCCGCGCACAGATCGAATCGCCGAGCGATCCCTTCAAGGGGGCCGCCGGAGGACGTCGTGACGCAACGCTCCGGATGATCGCGCGCTGCTCGCACGATGCCGTAGCTCGACCCTGAGGACGATGAGCCACGCGATGCGTCACGCGTCCGTACGAGTGCGCAGTGTCGGTACGTTGTCGCGCACGTGCCGGACTTGAGACGTCGCCGCCGTTGTGAAATGCACGGCCGTAGCCTAATCGAATGACCCATGTTGGTTCGTCGCGTCTCGCGCGTGGGTCTCGTGATCGGAATCGCACTGGCATCGGTCTTCGTGACCGCGTGCAGCAGCTCGGACAATGCGAGCAGCACGTCGTCGGATCGCACGGATGCGGGAAACGACAACGATGGCGGCGACACCGCTCCGGTGCCGGGTGACGCCACGGGCGCCCCGATCACTGAGGGCGTCGCCAACCAGTGGACGTGGGTCGACTTCCCCGATTCTTCCTGCGCGAACGGCAAGCCGACCGGCATCGGCATCAACGTCGGCACGAGCAAGCGCGTCGTGCTGTTCTTCGAAGGCGGCGGCGCCTGCTGGAACCAGCTCACGTGCTACAGCGCCGGCACGGCGACGTACATCCAGAGCGGCTTCGGCAAGGACGAGTTCGTCGCGGAGAAGAAATCGTTCGACGGCAACACGATCTTCGACCGCACGTCGGCCACGAACCCCTTCAAAGACGACAGCATCGTCTACATCCCGTACTGCACCGGCGACGTCCACGCGGGCGACAAGGAGCAGGATTACGGCGGCATCAAGACGAAGCACTTCGGTCGTCGCAACGTCGCGGCCTTCCTCAACCGCATTGCGCCGACGTTTCCCGATGCGTCGCGTGTCTTCGTGACCGGCTCGAGCGCGGGCGGTTTCGGCACGATGGTGAACTACTGGCGCGTGGCCAAGGCCTTCGGCTCGGCCGTGCGCGTCGACCTCGTCGACGACTCGGGGCCGCCGTTCCCCAATGATCAGATCGGCTATCTCTCCGATTGGGCCGACGCGTGGGATCTCTTCGGCGCGCTCCCCCCGGGCTGCGCGGAGTGCAAGAGCGACCTCACGGCTTCGATCAGCTACTACGCAACGACGTACCCGAAGTCCCGGTTCTCGCTCCTCTCCTATGATCAGGATGGGACTATCTCGCAGTTCTACGGCCTCGACGGGGCGGCGTTCCAGACCGCGCTGACCGGCATCGTCTCGAGCCGCTACAACGCACCCAACGCCAAGGCCTTCGTCGTCAAAGGCAAGCAGCACACGATGCTTCGCACCCTCGGCGTCACGAGCGGCGCGGCGAACACCACGCTCAGCGCATGGCTGACCTCGCAGACGAGCGACTCGGCCGACTGGGCCAACGTCACGCCCTGAGGTTTACGTCGCGGGACGAACACGTCCGGTTGCGGCGTCGAGTCGCAACCGGGCCTGCGCGGTGCTCGTCCGACCATCCACGAGATGCGTGTGGATTCCGTCGCCACGAGATTGGCGTGGGTGACGTCGGATGGTAGCTGTCGCGTGTGCTGCTTTTGGATGTCGCGGAAGCGCACCTCGATAGCGTCGTCGTCGCGATCGACATCGACGTCTCCGCGTCGAAGGCCTGCTCGCTCGAGGCGTTTCGTGAGGCCGTGCTTGGTGCATCGAGCCGAACGGTTCAGGTTCGAAACGATGCGCAGGCCCATGTCGGCCTGACCGTTGACGCCGTCGGCGAGCGACTGCGCGGTGAGGCCCGCTTCGAGGGGGCTTCGGGCGCCGACGAACGGACGCTCGTGGCGGCGTCGTGCGACGAGCTCCGCGATGCGTTCGGTCTCGTTGCCGGCACCTGGCTCGACGCCGAGCCTGCGTCCTCCGCCGAGAAGTCTTCATCGCCCGCGTCGAGTGGCGTCGCCGTGCCCGAGAGGACGAACGACGCAAACGTCGCCCCCATAAAGACGCGTCCGACGCGAGGCCCCTTGGCGATCGGCGCACATGGCCTCGTCTTCACCGGCGTCGGCGCCGCCGCCGTCGGTGGAGGCGTCACGCTCGCGTTCTCGACAGAGACGCTCGAGCTTCGCGGTGCTGCGAGGTTCGCGTCGAGCGCCGACTCGGCAGCCGACGTGGGGCACGCCTCGTATCGCTGGTACACGTTGGCGTTCGATGGATGCCTCGGCCGCCCGCGAGGCGAGCCCTTCTCGTTCACCGGGTGTGGGAGGCTTTCGCCAGGCGTCTTCCTGCCAACCGTCGAAGGCGATGCGCGTGCGTTGGCGTGGCTCACGGCCGGGCTCGGTCCGCGTGTGGGGTGGTCGGTAGGTCCGGTCGTGCTCGAGGCGGAGCTCTTCCTGGACGTGGCGGTTCTCGGCTACCGCCTCACCCCTACGGCGTCGAATCTCGTCGCATTTCGCGCGATTTTGCCATCCGCCGCCGTCGGGCTCTCATTTCCGCTCCCATGATCGATTTCGTGCCTGATCGGCCATAGAAGGTCGAAGAACCCATGTCGACGCTTCGCCTTCCGGTTCACGACGCCGAAAGACGGCCCAACGCCCCGTCAGGGCTTACTGCAGCCGATGCGGGGCTCGGTCGCTTCTCGCGAATCGTCAAAACGCACCGCGTCTTCGTTTGGCGGATGCTCCGCCGATTCGGTGTCGCACATGCGCGCGTCGACGAGGCCGTCTCGCACGTCTTCGACGTGTTCTCTCGCAAGGCAGACGCCGTCATCCCGGGCAAGGAACGAGCGTTCCTGGTGCAGGTGTCGGCGAAGGTCGCCTCTGAGTTTCGTCGCTCCGACACGCGACGGTCGCGCGTCGAAGAGCTCGCGCGCCCCGCTCGAACGACCGCACCGACGCCCGAGGAGCTGTTCGCGGATTCCCAGGAGCGCGCGATGTTGGACGACGTCCTCGCGCAGCTCGACGACGCCGCGCGCGACGTATTCGTGCTCCACGAGCTCGAGGGGTTCTCGTGCCCGGCCATCGGGGAGATGCTCGCCATCGCCACCGGCACGGCGTCTTCTCGCCTGCGCCGCGGGCGCAAACAGTTCGAAGAGGCTGCGGCGCGCCTGAGGCAAAAGCTCGACGCCGAATCGTCACGCACGTCGACGGACTCGTTCGTCGCGATGTTGGTTGCCGCCGGCATCGGCGACGCGCCTTCCAAGGCTCCCGTCGGGACTTCGCTGACGAAGCTCGCGTGCGGGACATCACACGCCGTGGCCGCGCCGAGTGTTTCGATCGTTCCTCATGCGGTTGCCCTTGGAGTGGCACCGGCGAAGGTCCTCGTCACCGCCGCCTCTGCGCTGGCGGCGGGAGCGATTGCGGTGGGAGCGAGCGTGCTTCCGCCGAAGTTGGCCACGGCGAGCGCGTCGCCGAGCGACGCTGTCGTGGCCACGGTCGCGACCAGCGCCCGAACTCCTGCGGTCGTCCCTGCGGCGCTACCCGGCGCGGCGATGCGCGACGAGGCGGCGAACGGCACGCCCCCGGTCATCGAGCTCGAGTATCCTTCGGTGGACGTCGCGTCACTGCCGTCGACGACCTCCCACGACGTGGCGGTGCGTGTCGCCAAGACCGCACCGATCGTCGAGCATCGCATCGAGCCCGCGTCACCCGTCGCGCGCCCCGTGCAGCCGCCGCTGTCCGAGGAGGTTCTGCTCGTCGGTCGCGCGATGCGGCTGGCCAAGAGCGAACCCTCCCAGGCACTCGCCCTCCTCGACGAACACGGCCGTCGGTTCCCGAACCCGTCGCTCACCGACGAAGCCACGCTCGCCCGCTTCGAAGCGTTGCTCGCCTCCGATCGTCGGAGCGACGCCGAGGCACTCGCTGCGTTCGTGTTCGAATCGCGCAGCGCAACGCCGCTCGAAACGCGCGTGCGGTCTGCACTCGCGAGAAAAACTGCGAGCCCCGACAGCGCGCCCGTGATCGATTCGAACCACGACGCGCCATGAATCGATATGAAGCTGAAGCTCCCTGAGAAGTTCGCTGTGGTCGTGTTCGTATCGCTCGCGGCGTCGGTCAATGCCCTCGCGTGCAACGACGCCGTGTCACTCGAACGCGATATCAAACAAGGTTTGACGGTCGACTCCGATGCCGGCGACCCGAACGACGTGCCTGACGGATCACCGACCCCTCCGCCCCTGGCGGACGGTGGGGCGTGTGCGGAGTACACGAAAGGCACTAGCGCTCTCCTCCGCGATATCGGCCCCGCGGGCTGCATGGTTGCGACTGGTCCTGTGGGGACCGGTCCATTGCCCATGGTCGAGGCCGATGAATCGTCCGCGACACTCGAGGGAAACCGCCTCCACCTGATGTGCAAGAGCGAAGGAACGACGGTCATGGACGCGACCATCGATTGCTATCAGGGCGAGGAAGGTAGCTACCTCGTCCCGCCCGGAGCACTAATGCTCGCGGGGCAGCTATCGGACCGGCCATGTACGTTGCAGGTTGGGGCCCGGAACAACTCCGTATTCGGTGTCATCCTCTGTCCCCATGGCGACGACTACGCAACGAACATATGGTCCTCGACGCTCCCGCCCTGGGGGCTCGGTGCATACAACATTCCCATCACGCAATAGCGGGCTCCCGACGCATAGAGGGGAGTTGCGCGTCGAAAGAGCGCGTGTGACCCTGCGTCGTGCTCCAGAATCCGCTTTTTCAGCGACTCGAGACGGCAAAGCGCGTGCTCGTCGCCGGGGCGGGCGGCGGGTTCGACATCATGAGCGGACTCCCCATCGCGTTCGCGCTGCGTGCGATGGGGAAGACCGTTCATCTCGCCAATCTGACGTTCACCGATCTCGGCGCGACCGAGGCCACGGCGCTCGGCGATGGCGTGCACGAGGTGCGCGCGAACACCAGGCCGACGCTCTACCGCGGAGCAATCGAGCGAACGGAGTCCGCGTTCGAGGTCTCGGCGGCGATCGAGGCCTTCCGGCACGGCATCACGACCCGCGCGCGCCGCCTGATCCCCGCGTAAACGAAGTGCGAGCCGAAACTCGACTATCGAGCCTTCGCCAAACGTCGTAGCTCCGCGAGGTCGCTGCCCTTCAGCCGCGGTGTTCGCTGCGCGAAGACCTGCTCGAGGTGAGTCGGCTCCGCCGCGACCTGCGAGAGTCGCTTCCGGAGGTCGACGATCACCGGGCTCTTCGAGGTGCTCGTCTGGTCGAGCGCGTCGACGAGGGCATTGGTTTCGCCGAGGAGCGTGTGGGAGAGAAGCCAGTACGCTGCCAAGTGCGGATGCGTGTCGAATTGCGCGCGTTCGGTGTCGTAGAGCGCGAGCGGTGAAGCGTCGCGAATCGTTCGTGCGAGGTCGTCCCGCGAGTCGACCGCGTCGTCTTGCACGACGTGCGCGAGCCAGATGCCGCGGCGATAGAGTCGAGCAAGGTCGCGCACCTCGCGATTCGCAGACTCGGGATGCGCCTCGGGATCGCCATAGCTCTCGAGGTGCTCGGCGATGGAGAGCGCCTCGACGACGAAGTCCCCGGGCGTCGGGTCCGAGGGAACGACGTCGTCGAACAGGAACGACGCGACCGTCGACGTCGATGCGCCGACGTTCCACGAGGCGACGAGGAGCGCGCCGGAGTCAGGATCGGATGCGAGCACGCTCGTGCCCGCCAGAAACGCGACCACGTTCGCCGCGGGGAGCGCGAACATCAGCTTCGTCGGCAGGCGCACAGGAGCGATCCCCCAGTAGAACCCTCCTTTGTGGAGGATGGAGGCGATCTCCCCGCGGAAGGTGCCATCCTCGGCGAGCTTCGTGTAGTCGATCAGCTCGCGCGACGCGGCGATGCCATGGTCCGCGTGCGGAACGAAGCGGCCAGCGTCTTCGTCGGCGTCGTCCGACAGCCAGTCGGCAGGCTCGAGGTCCTCGTTCTCGAGAAGCCTCTTCGCCAGTCCTTCCAGTGTGGTCCTAGCCATTCGCCGAGCGTAGAGGACCTCGCCGATCGGAGAAAGCGGCGTTGTGCAACGTCAGCTCTCGGCCAAGAACTGCGCGCAGCACAAAACGAAGATGCCGAGACGACAGTGCATCTCGGCATCGTTCGGTGGTGGTCGGCGTGACGGCGACTGAGCCGCGAACGCCCTGAAATGCAGACTCAGAGCGCGGCGAACGCCTTGTCGGCGGACGTGCCCTTCGCGACTTGCGAGAGGCCTGCGAACGTGGCGCTGGCGCCTTCGACGAGGTCGGCGATGACGCCCGTGACGAGACCCGGTTCGAGACCGGAGACCCGCGTGTAGTTCACGGCGGCGCGGAAGGTGACCTCGGCAGGGCCCGGTTCGCGCACCATCAAGCAGCCGTCCTGCAGCGCGTTGTTCACGTGCGAGACGAACTTGTAGGCCTCACCGAGGAACTTCGCAGGCACCGAGAACGGCGCTGCGCCGAAGACGATGAAGCGACCCGGGTAGTGGATTGCCTTCACGCCGGCGAACACGTTGGTGCCGCGCGTGTTCACGAAGATCTCCGAGGCGCCGTCGGCGTCGGTCGTGACCTTGTACGTCCAGCCGAGCTCGTCGAACACGGCGCGAACGACGTCGAGCCCCTGCGAGCCCGCGGGCTTCGCCTTGGCAGCCTTCGCCGGCTTGGCCTTGGCGGTCTTCGCCGGCTTGGCGACGGGCGCCTTCGCCGGCTTGGCCTTGGCGGTCTTTGCCGGCTTGGCGACGGGCGCCTTCGCCGGCTTCGCCTTCGCGGCCTTTGCAGGCACCGCCTTCACGGCCGGCGCCTTCTTCGGGGACTTGCTTGCTGCGTTCTTTTTGGCGGCCATATCTCTGATCAGGCCATCTGAGCGTTGTTGCCGGCGTCGAGTGCGTCGACCGAGTCGGTGACGAGCGAGCCGTTTTCCTTCATCGAGACGACGTTGCCCTCGGGCGGATCGTACGCGGCGCGTCCGATCTGCTTGGTCTCGAGGCTCGGGATGAAGGCGGGGATGATGGTGCCGCGGATGACCCACCACCAGAAGCTGGGCTGGTTCAGGGCGGGGTCAATCTGGTCGGCGATCTTCGCGTGCAGCTCGGGGAGCTTGCTCCAGTGCGCGCCGGGGTGCTCGTGGTGAACGGTGTGGAGGCCGTTGTTGAACACGAGGAAGTTGAAGATGCGGCCGGTGATGTTACGCGAGTGGTTGTGCTCCGACCACGGGTCGGCGTGGACGTGCTGCATGTAGTTGAACCACATCATCGTGTACATGCCGAAGAGCGACGGCCCACCGTAGGTGAGGAGCCACACCTTCGTGCCGAGCGCGAAGCCGTGCATCGTGATCGCGAGGACGAGCAGGCCGCCGAGCGCCGTTCCCCAGATCGTGTACTGGGTCATGATGTGGCGGTGAAGCTTCGGGTTCGAGCGCTTCGCCTTCGCGATGTACTCCTTGATCGGACCCGACTGGTAGTAGGCCGAGACGAAGAAGTACGAGAAGGCGATGTACCAAACGTTGCGCGGGGTGTGGCGCCACGTGATCGTCGCATCACCCGCACGGTTCACGTGCTTGTGGTGATTGAGGTTGTGCGTCGGAACCCAGGCGAACGTGGGGTACCCATAGAAGAGGGAGATCCACGTCGCGAACCACGAGTTGAGCCGACGGTTCTTGAACGTCGGACAGTGATTGTGGTTGTGCGCGATGGTTCCTGCCGCCATCGCGAAATAGAACGAGAGCCAGGACAGGTACGGCAGCAGCTTCGGATTCGCGTACTGCGCGATGAGGACAGCGGGCATGAGGATCGCCCACAGGAGGGTGCGGTAGTCGGCTCGGTTCCGCGGCAGCATTGCGGTATGGCCTTAGCGGCCTATCGGCTCTGGGGCAAGGAGGCGCGCGCTCTTTTCTTCGTCATCCCACCGTGTTCCCTACGCCTCCACCCGCCTTCACGACCGTCCGAAATCCGTTCGTGCTCGGGTCATTGGCCCACGAACCCGACCGCGCGTCGTCGCCGGACGGCCCGGCTCCCAAATTTCCTCTCGGAATCACTGCGCAGGTGCGTTCGCGGCATGCCGAGAATTGCAGCGCGAAGAGCGTTACGCGGAGTCCACGCTCGACGCGCAAATCGTGGGATCAGGTGCGCCGGCGCGCGAGTGCTCGAGCCTCGTCGCGAAGCACGGCGGTCACCAGGTCGCTCGTCCGAGCGGTGCCTGCCTTCTTGAGGAGGCGTCCCACGTGGACGCGCCACGTCAGGGCCGTCGATCCGCTGCGCACGAGGTAGTTCTCCCGCGTTCGTCCGGCGATGAGCCACGCCAGGATCTCGGTCTCCTTGGGGGCGAGGTCCCAGCGCCTCGCGAGTGCGGAGAGGCGGCCTTCGAGCCGCTCGTCGATTCCTGCTTCGGCGGCGGTGACGCGCTCGAGAAAGGCGGCGATCTCCGTGGGGCCGAACGGCTTGCAGAGGAACGAGGCAGAGAGCGACGCGGCCCGGTTGATGATGTCACGCTCGTTCGACGCGGTGACGAGCGCCGCGGGCACACTCGGGAACACACGTCGCGCGGCAGCGAGCACGTCGAGCCCTGCGCGGTTCCATTGACCGAGCCCGACGTCGATCAGAAAGCCCGACCAATCGTCGTGCGCGCCCATCTCGCTGATCGCCGCTTCGGCGGTTGCAGCGCAGCGCACCGGCCGATGGTGCTGGAGGAACCGAACGAGGAGCCGTCGGGCGCCTTCGTCGTCCTCGACTACAAGCAAGGGACCCAAATCGCGCGGAGCCTACCATGGCTCGACGCAACGTCAGAACGTGTACTGCGGGCCAATGACGACGAGATCCGCGCTCGTCAAGGAGCCGGCGGCAGCGCTGTTTTCCCGCCCGCGGCAGGTATAGGTTTGGCTCTTCGGTCGCGCAAACCTCTTCCGTTCGAAGATGCCAATGAGATTTCTCGCAGTTTCGACGTCTCTTGCCTGCTTGATGGGAACACTCGCGGCGTGCGGTGCGAGTGCGCCAACACCGTCGGCTCCTCCTCCATCGGCCTCGTCATCCGCGACCGAGTCGCCGTCGAAGGCGGCAGCCGCGGCCAAGGCCGGCCCTGCTCCGGCGGCTCGCCGTCCCGTCACGCACAGCTACTTCGGAACTGCAGTCGTCGACGATTACGAGTGGCTCGAAGACGCCAAAAATCCGGACG
This sequence comes from Labilithrix luteola, assembly GCF_001263205.1. Lineage (GTDB taxonomy): Bacteria > Myxococcota_A > Polyangia > Polyangiales > Polyangiaceae > Labilithrix > Labilithrix luteola. The sequence goes on along the minus strand of NZ_CP012333.1, from coordinate 10,347,564 downwards.
TGCGCGCGTTCCTCGATGCCGAGAACGCCTACGCGGATAGTGTTCTGCAGTCGATCGACGTCCGGCCTGCGCTACGGAAGCGCCTCGCCGAGCTCCTCGGAGCGACATCGGTCGACTACCTCGCGGTGCGTCGAACGAGTGAGACCGGGCCCCTCTTCGTCCTCGAGCGGCAGCCGCCGAAGCAGCAGTCTGTCCTCATGATCCGACCGGACCCGAACGCTCCGGGCCGCCGCGTGGTCGATCCGAACGAGCTCGATCCGACCGGTAGCACGACGATCGATTTCTTCGTTCCGTCGCCGGACGGAAAATTGGTGGCGGTCTCGCTCTCGAAAGACGGCAGTGAGCGCGGTGACGTCCACGTCTTCGACGTCGCGACGGGAAAAGAGGGCGCCGACGTCGTCGAGCACGTGAACGGTGGAACCGCCGGCGGAAGCCTCGCGTGGAACGCCGACGGCTCGGGCTTCTTCTACACGCGCTATCCCAAAGCGGGCGAACGTGCCGAGGCCGACCTCGATTTCTTCCAGCAGGTCTGGTTCCACAAGCTCGGCGCCTCCGCCTCGAGCGATACGTACTCCATCGGCAAGGACTTCCCGCGCATCGCCGAAGGGGAGCTCGAACGCAGCGACGATGGTCGCTTCGTGATGGCGATCGTCGCCAACGGCGACGGCGGTGAGTACGAACACCACGTCCTCGACGTGTCGAGGAGTCGCGACGGCGCGCCCACGAGTTCACCCGGCTGGAGGCGCCTCTCGAAGTTCGACGACGAGCTGACGTTCGCGACCTTTGGTCCCGGCAAAGACGGAAAGATCTACGCGGTGTCGCGAAAGGGGGCGCCTCGCGGCAAGGTGGTGGCCTTCACGGCGCCGTTCGACAAGCCCGCGGAGGTAGTGCTCCCCGAGGGCGAGGGCGTCATCGAAGAGGTCGTCGTCACCAAGAGCGCGCTCTACGTCGTCGAGCTCCTCGGAGGGCCGTCGCGCATCCGCCGCATTCCGCTCGGCGTGAAAGCCGAGCCGCTCGCGCGCGACACGAGCAAAACCTCGACGGCCGCCAAGAAGCCGAAGAAGGGAGCGCCAGCGCCGCGTCCTACGCCGCCCGCGTCGCCCACGACGATCGCTCCTGGCGCGCGTGGCGTTGCCGCCGCCGAGCTGCCGATCCCGCCGGTTTCGAGCGTGACTGCGGTCGTTCGCATGGGCGAGGACCTGCTGGTCCGCATCGAGAGCTACACGGAGCCGCCGGCGTGGTTCCGATACCGCGCCGACGAGCATCGCCTGGTGAAGACGGCGATGGCGAAGGCGGCGCCGGCCGACATGCGCGACGTCGAAGTGGTGCGCGAGAGCTGCGTGTCGAAGGACGGCACGAAGGTCCCGATGAGCATCCTCCGGCGAACCGGCACGAAGCTCGATGGAACGAATCCGACCTTGGTCACCGGTTACGGCGGCTTCGGTTTGAGCCGCAAACCTCGACTTCGGAATTGGTATCGCGCGTGGCTCGACGCAGGCGGCGTGATGGTCGAAGCGAACCTTCGCGGCGGCGGCGAGATGGGCGAAGCCTGGCATAGCGCCGGCAAGCTCCTCGCGAAGCAGAACGTCTTCGACGACTTCTACGCGTGCGCGAAGACGCTCGTGGCTCGCAACTACACGACGCCCGACAAGCTCGCCATCTGGGGCCGCTCGAACGGGGGCCTCTTGATGGGCGCCGCATTGGTCCAGCACCCCGAGGCGTATCGCGCCGTGGTGTCGGGCGTCGGCATCTACGACATGTTGCGGACGGAGCTCTCGCCGAACGGCGCGTTCAACGTCACCGAATACGGTACGGTGAAGGACGAAGCGCAGTTCCGCGCGATGTACGCCTATTCGCCGCTGCACAACGTCAAAGACGGCGTTCGCTATCCGTCGGTCCTCCTCACGACCGGTGAGAACGACCCGCGCGTCGATCCGTACCAATCGCGCAAAATGGCAGCACGCTTGCGTGCAGCGAATGCAGGACCGAATCCCATTTTGCTCCAGTCGCGCAGCGGGACGGGCCACGGCATGGGCACGCCGCTCTCGGCGGAGATCGAGGAGATGACCGACATGCTCGCCTTCCTCTTCCACGAGCTCGGCATGCGCTGAGTGCGCGCGTCACTCGTCCGCGACGACGGGGACGAGCGACGACCGTGGTTCGCGCTCGGCTTGCTCGGCGCTCGGGAGGAGGGCCCGGGCGCGCGCGGCATAGACGCTCGCGTGCCCGATCGTTGCCGCCGTTTCCAGGTCTCTCTGGGCCTCGTCGACCCGCCCGGTTTTCACGAGGTAAAGCCCACGGAAAAAGTGGAAGACCGGATCGTTGAGTTTCGGTGAAGGCGCCGCTTGGGATCGTGTCGTTCCCGCGCGGAGAAAGAACGTCTCGGCTTCGTCGGATCGACCGAGTGCGAGCTTCGCCAAGGCGCGAAGAAGATCGTCTTCGGGGTAGGCGAGCAGCCTGCGGGCCTCGTCGAGCGCCGCGTCGGCGGCTTCGGGATCGCGCTCCAGCATGACGAGGTTGCTCGCGTGAAGCGTGAGCCGCGCATAGCGGAGGCCGCGGACGTCGGCCACCGAGCCGAGTCGTCTCTCCGACGCCTCGAAGTCGCCTTCGAAGTGCAGGCAAAGACTCTCCAGATAGGCCGCGTCGCTCGAGATGGTGGGAAGCCAGCGTAGCGGGCTCTTTCCGAGACGCTCGGCGGCCTCCCGCGCTTCGCGCCAGCGACCTTTCGCGAGCAGGGCCGAAGGCCGGAGCCCTCGGAAAACGGCGTAAGAGAGCAAGGCGGGCGCGAGCGCCCGAGCGCGATGAGCCCGCCAGCCTCGGGCGTGAGCCACGTCTCCATCCGATCGAGCCCGCCGGCGAACATGTCCTCGTACCCACGATAGCCGTTCCGCCGTGTATGCTGTTCGAGCTTCATGTCCGTTTCGGAATCGGGTCGGTCCTCGCTCGCGTCGTTCTTCTCGCTCGAGCTCCTCGACAACCGCTATCCGTCCCTCCACGGGCTGCGCGTGCTGGCGATCGTCAGCGTCGTGCAGTTCCATGTGACGTGGATCTTCGCGGGCGAGCAGGGCATCGTGCTCGATCGCGAGTGGGTGGCATCGTCGCTGACGGTCTTCTTCGGGATGGATCTGTTCTTCATCCTGAGCGGCTTTCTGATCGGATCCATCCTCCTGCGCTCGCTCGAGACGGACGGCACGCAGAACCTGCGACGCTTCTACATCCGACGCATCTCGCGCACGTTCCCGGCGTACTACGTGATCCTGACGCTGCTGGCCGTCGTGACCCCGCTCACGGCCATGCAGCGGAGCCATCTGATCTGGGAGTACCTCTACGCGACGAACTTCATCTCGCTGGCGCGCGGTGACGTCGTCATGTTCTGGGGGTGGTCGCTCGCACTCGAAGAGCAGTTCTACCTGACGGTGCCGCTCCTCTTCTTCGTGATGCAGCGGCTTCGCAGCGATCGAGCCCGCGCCTTGCTGCTCGTCGCGCTCTGGAGCTCGGCGCTGATCATGCGCCTCGTGCTCTTCATCGCGAAGCGGCCGTGGACGGACCTCGCGCTCTACGAAGCGCTCTACTTCCGTCCGCTGACACGCTTCGACACGCTCATCGCTGGCATCTTCCTCGCGTTCATCCAAAACCGCTGGAAGGAGCCCATTTCACGCTTCCTCTCGCATCCCTTCCATCGTGCGCTCGTGACGCTTCCGACGCTCGGATGCCTCTGGTTGCTCTTGCGTCCGTGGATGTTCGGCAAGGAGCACGTGCAGCTCGTCCACATCTTCGCGTGGGGAACGGTGACCAGCGTGATGTACATCGGCTGGCTCCTGCTCCTCTTCCACGGCGGCGGCTTCATCTCCGACTTCCTCTCGGCGCCGATCTTCCGCCGTGTGGCGACGCTCGGCTACGGCGTCTACCTCGTGCACATTCCGCTGTGCGATCACGTCATCGTGCCCATGGCGCGCACGCTCGAAGCGCGTCACGTCTCGATGTTGCTCGTGTGGCCGCTTTCTCTCGCCGCGCTGATGGCCGGATCGCTCGGCGCCGGTTACCTGATTCACGTGCTCATCGAGAAGCCGTCGCTCCGCATCCGCGAGTGGCTCGCGGCCTAGAGCACCGCACAGTTTGGTGCTCTGAACAGTCAGGGATCGAAGGGCTTTCCGAACCCGATCTGCGGGAGCGTTGCCTGGCGGCTCTCCTCGGCTCCATCGGCGAACCACGTGACGGCTTCGGGGTTCTCGTCGAACACGAAGCGTACGACCCTGGGGCCGTCGGCGCTGACGTCGCGAACGGTGGCGCGCATGCCCTTCCGGACGATCTCGTCGCCAGGTTGGAGCTTCGAGCGCTCGTCGCGGAACAGGTTGTCGTCACCTTTCGGATAGATCGTCCGACCCTCGCCGACGATGAGGTCGAGCGTCTTCTCATCTACGCGCTTGAGCAGGACGTGACCGGCATGCGAGAGCCAGACCCAGCGACGTGGCGTGACACCCCGCGGATCGAGCGCGAACGGCGCGAAGAACGTTCCTGTCATGCCGCGAATGGTGCCCACGTTTGCGGTGTCGAGGTCGCCGACAAAGTTACGGAGGTCATGGGTTCGGCGCGCGAACTCGGTCGTGTCCCGCCGCAGGTTGTGCGTTGCGAGCCACGACGTCACCGGATCGTGCACGAGGTGGCCGAAGCCAAGCCCCGCGGCAACGAGACCGGCGATCTGGCGCTGGACGAGGGCTTTTCGACTCGAGCTCGCGGGGAGCTCTTCGCCGAACCAGGCGCGGTCGAGAACGAGGGCGACGACCGCCGAAATGCCTAGCATGCTGACGCCCAGGAGACGCGCGGCGGGGACGACGGCGAGGACGGGCGTGAGCGCGAAGAGTGAGCCGAAGAGCATCCACGTGGCAGTGCGCGCGGTGTCCTCGGGGAGGGCGCGGATGGCGTCTCGGATGGGCCGGTAGGCGAGCAGCGTGGCGACGAGCGTGACCATCACGATGACCGCGCGCTCCCAGCCGACCAAGGAAGAGGAGGCTCCGAGCGAGAACCATCCGTCACCGACCAGCGCCACGGCGCGCCACGGGACCGCGCGGAGGAACGCGCCGGGATCGCTCAGCGGATCGGAGTAGAAGCCGGAACCCTTCGTTCCGTAGTGGAGCGACGATCGAACGGCGAGGTAGGCAAAGGCGGGGAGGACGAAGGGCAAGAGCCCGCTCGCGCGGCGCCCGAAGCCTTCGCGGCGAACGAGCTCGATGGCCACGACGTAGCCACCGAAGCACAGCGCATATTCGCCTCCGCCGAGAAGCGCGAACGCAAAGCCGAGCGCGGCGACGAGCGCATCACGAAGGCTCCGGCCCTGGCGGAACGACGCATAGGACGCGGTGGCGACGGCGCCGAAGGCGAGCGAGACGAGCGCTTCGCGATTCGCGAGCCATGCCAGCGGTAGGGCATGGCACGGCGCGAGCGCGAAAATGGCCGTGGCGAGGCCGGTCACGCGTGGAGAGAACGTGCGCTTGAAAAGCGCGCGTGCGGCCAGCACGGCGAGCGCCCACCACACGAACGAGTGCACGTGCATGGGGAGTACATGGACGGTGAGCACTCGGTGATCCAGCCAGAGCAGCGCACTCGAAAGCGGCCGAAAGAAGCGGATGGTCAGGTTCGGATGCGCCCACCACGGCAGGAGGCCTCGCTCGAAGAAGAGCGCTCGGTTGTCGTCGCCGATGAAGTCGTAGAGGTCGAACGGACTGCGCGGAACGGGGAACGTCCCGGCGACCATCGCGGCGTGGAGATGGTCGTCGAGGAAGAACGGCGTGAAGAGCGCGGGCAAGAATGCGAGCACGCCGACCGCGAAGATCACCGCGAGCGCGAGGCCTCTCGGAACCCTCCAATCGGCGAGAATGGGTCTCGAACGTGTCTCTACGTGGCTCGTCTTGATTGCGACGCGTGATGAAGCGCCATCGAGTTCCTCTACGTTTTCGCTCGCTGAGCGATGTTCCATCGTCATCGGGTCATCCCGTGCTGCCAAGAATCAAGCTGATCCGGCGTTGCCGATGCGCACATCGCACCGTAGAGTGCGCCACATCTCATGCGGACCGCCAGTCTACTTGGTCTGACCCTCTCCGTCGTTATTGCAAGCCTCGCCGCGTGCGCCGAGTCCGATCCCGGACCGATGACCGAGCAAAGCAAGAACGAGGCGAACCCCACGCCCGATGCGTCGACGACCATTCCGAACAAGCCGGCCCCGTCCTCCTCGGCGTCGTCGAACCCGGCTCCCGTCTGTGCGCCGAAGTGCACGGTCGACAGTGACTGCTCGAAGAGCTGTCCGGCGGTCGCCAACGCGGTGAGCTGCTGCGATACGGCAACCTCGACCTGCTACACGTCGCAAACCCAGACGTGCCCCGCGGCGCCCACCGAACCGACCGATCCGACGCCTTCGTACTGACCGCGTCTAGCGACAACCGCACGCGACGTAGCGGTTGAGAATCGTTGGCACATTCTAACTGTGTCATCGGGCCGCATACGGATTCCCACTATGGGCTAAGTCCGCGACCTCGGGCATTCTTGTCGCCGGATGACTGGACGTGAACTCGTCGCTGGTCTCGAGCTGGCGGGCTTTCAGATTCGGCGACGCTCCAAGACGTTCGTGTGGTTGGGGCGTGGCGAGCAAGTCGTGATGGTGGACGAGGAGTCCACCGTCCCCGACGACATGCTCGATAGGCTGCTGCGCAGCTCACGACCTCAGGTAAGCGCGTCCTAGTCCTCGAGCGCACGCTGAGCATGCGTGCGCGACGCTCTCCGCGGTACGGTGCGGGCCATGACTCAGCCCGGTCGTGGAGATCGCTCGGCCTACGCTCGCTACCTCGCAGGGATGGATGCCTCGATGCGCCAGAAGGTTGCGCTCACGGCAGCACATCTTCTCTGTGAGGGGCGCGTGGCGGACATGGGGATGGGGTCGGGGGCAGGCTCCCATGCTCTCGCTGCGCTCTATCCTCAACTCGACGTGGTCGGGGTCGATCTCGATCCCGAGATGGTGACGCTCGCGCGCGAGACGCATCAGCTGCCGAACCTGTCGTTCATCCAAGGTGACATCGCCAAGAAGTGTTTCGCCGACGGATCGCTCGACGGCATCTTCGACAGCTCGGTTCTGCATCACGTCACGTCCTTCGGCGGGTATCGCCACGCGAACGCCGCGGAGGCGCTCGCCGCGCAGGCCAGGGCGTTGCGCGAGCACGGTGTTCTCGTCGTGCGTGACTTCGTCCGTCCGGGGAAGGAGACGTACTTCTCGACCTTCCGACCGACGACGGCGACTCCTCGCGCGACCCTCGCTCGTGTTCGTCGTCGGCGCTGTTCGAGCGATTCGCTTCCGAGTTCCGCTCGCTCGCGACGGTGCCCGGGTTCTCGTACGAACGACTCGCAGGCGCGAGGGCTGGCTGGCAACGCTATCGGTGTGGGCTCGTTCATGCCGTCGAGTTCGTCCTGCGCAAGGACTACCGGGCGGATTGGGAGGCCGAGGTGCGTGAAGAGTACACGTACTTCACCAAAGAGCAATTCGAAGGAGCCGTGCACGGACTCGGTATGCGGGTGCTTGCATCCACGCCGATCCAGAATCCGTGGATCGTGCGTCATCGATTCCGAGGAAAGTTCACGATGTCGACGCTCGGCGGAGAGCCTTGCGAAGATCCGGCGACGAACATCGTTGTCGTCGGTGAAAAGGTGCCCCGAGGCGAGGGCGTTCGCTTCGAGGATCGCGGCGATGCGGACGCCATCGGCTTTCTCGAGCTCTCCGCGTGGCGAGACCGAAGGACGGGGGCGATTCGCGATCTCGTGAGGCGACCGAACCGGACTGTGGATGTCGTTCCTTGGTTCGAACGAGGCGGGGATCTCTTCGTCCTCGCACGGACGAGCTACCCGCGTCCCATCGTCGCGTGCACGCTCGCGACGGATTCGATCGACGGCGCGAAGTCCCCTTCGTGGATGGCGGAGCCGCTGATCGTCGTGCAAGGGGACAAGCCCCTCGGCCAGACCGTCGAAGAGGCCCTCGCGGCGCAGGCGCGGATCGGTAGTGGCCGCATCCTCGGCATGCATACCGGCTCGACGTATTACCCCTCGCCCGGCGGCACTCAGGAAGAAGTGGCCCCGGTGCAGGTTGCCATCGAGCCGCTCTTCGTGGAGGAGAACCTTCCTCGCAACACGGCTTTTTCGACGGCAGGGCGTCTCCGTGCCATCGAAGCACGGCAACTTCTCCGTGCCGCGCAGGTCGGTGGGATTCCCGACGCGCGGCTCGAGCTCAATGCCTACGATCTGCTCGCGCGAAACGGACGCGATCGCGGTCCATGGATTGGCGAAACCATCGACGTGGCGGACGTCCCCCTCGACGATGCTTCGAAAAGCACCATGGCATCGCTGCTCGCCAGGCCCTCCCGCCGGGTTTTCGAACGAGACGATGGCAAACGGGCAGGGGACTTTCTCGAGATTCGATGTCGGGCATTCGCCGAAATCGATTCGAAAGACGACATCCTCTCCGAAGTTCCGCTCGAGCTCGTTTTGCCACGCACCCGCAGTACGACGTCGATGGCCGTCGCTCCGCTCTTGCGAGCGAACGGTTCCGTCTGGATTGGCATCGATGACGACGACCTCCCGGCGGCGCAATGCTTCTCCGGAAACAGCGAGCTTCTCGTGGCACCGGCGTGGCGCCTACCGCGCGACGTGGCGGTGACGTCGAAGGCGCGCGCATGGGTGAACGAGCGCCTGCGCGCGGAATACGGCGTCGTGGTCAAGGAGTCTTTCGAGCTCGGTGGTCGATTTCTGCCGAGCGCTGGTCTCTCGCCTGAGGCCGTCCATCCGCTGGCAGTCTCGGTCGCGGCGATCGAGAAGGCTTCGCGATCGCTCGTTTGGGTCGAGCTTGCCGATGCAGCGCGAAGTGCGAGCTTCCTAGCGGATGGGCACCTGCGCGTGTGTGTGTTGCGTGCTGCTCACGCCCTCGGTGTCTGATCCTCGACACGTCGGGTGCGACCACCCGTGCCTCCGTTCGGGGAGGGGAACGATGGAACCTGGAGCGCGGCAACGAGAGTGACCTTGATGCGCCTAGGCGGACCGGGTTATGTCGCATTCATGCTTAGGGAGAGGATTGCGGAGCTCGCATCCGACTTTGCGTCCGAGGTCATCGCGGCCCTGAAGGCTGCGCCGTTGGCTGAGCTCACCGCGCTCACGAAGAAGCCCCTTCCGCCGGGCTACGATGTTGCGGGCCGTGCGCCGTCGCCGCCTTCGTCGACCGAGGAAGAGGCCACCGGAACCGAGAGCGAGTCGGTCCAGCAAGAGCTCTTCAACGAGGCCGCCGCGCCGAAGACCCGAGGTCGCAAGGCTGGCGGAAAAACGAAAGGCGCTGGCGGGAAATCGCAAGGAGCAAAAGCGAAAGCGGCAAAGGCAGCACCCGCTCCCGCGCGCCTGGATCAAAAACGAATCACCGCTGCTCTCGATTTCTTCGAGATGCGAGGTTCGAAAGGAGCCACTGCGGTTCAGGTCGACGAGCACCTGAAGGCGAGTGGCTTCGAGGGCGACGTCGACGTCGTCACTGCGTTGGTCGAGCGCGGAGACGTCCGCGACGCGGGCATCCGCCGTGCGACGGGCAAGGGGACGGCCGCTGTCTTCGTCCGCTCGGATATGGCTGCTTCGTAGCGCCTCTCATCGCGCAAACACGCGATCTCGAAACGACGAGAAAGAACGCGGAAGAGCGTTTTTCTCGTCGTTTTCGTTCGATCTCATTCGAGTACGTATTCTCGCGTACGGATGCTCGGAAGCCGGACTGCCGCGCGTTCGCGGCTCCGTTTGCTTTCCGATTTTCGTTGCCTGATTTGCGCGAGGCGCCGTGGGACGTGGTCAGCGCGAGATGCTGCACACCACGCGGAGACGCAATTCACTTCCGTCGAACTCCGCAGAAGCTAACGATTCAGCATTTCAGATCTGCGTCGGTCGACTGGGAGAGCACGGATGTGGTCGACTTGTCACTTGGGGTGACGTGAATTCGTCTCATCTCGAATTCGAACGTTGAGATTTCGTCTCCATCCTTGCCCAACGGCTACTTTGCGCGTTAGGAGGAAGCGATGAGCAAGCTCCAGAGCACGATCGAGACTCTCGCTTCCGACTTCGCTACCAACGTCCTCGCCGCCCTCCGCACGGCGTCGCTCGCCGACATCGAAGGCATCACCTCCGGTGGCCGCGGTGGCGTCCGCAAGCCCGCTGCCAAGGTTGGCGTTGGCGGTCGTCTCCAGCGTCGTTCGGCCGGCGACCTCGCGTCGATGGTCGAGCAGATCGCAGTCGTCCTCGCGAAGGAGACCGCCGGTCTCCGCGCCGAGCAGATCCGCTCCGCCCTCGGCGTCGAGGCGAAGGAGCTCCCGCGTCCGCTGAAGGAAGGCCTCGCCTCGGGTCGCTTCGCCAAGAGCGGCCAGAAGCGCGCCACGGTCTACACGCTCGGCCGCGGCAAGAAGGGCAAGAAGGCCTGATCTCGCGTTCGACGAACGCCCAGCTCGCGTGGACCCACCGGGACTCGGCGGGTCCACACGCAGCATGTCGCGGTCGACGTCTCTCGGCCGCGTGACGATGAATCCCAGCGCTGCACCGCGGCTCGAAGCCGCCGGGCAGCCGTGACGTTCGAGGAAAGCGATCGGGACGCTGGGGTCCTGCCTTTCCAGTTCTCTCCGCGCTCGCGCAGGGCGGCTCTTGTCGCTAGGCTCATCGAGCCGACGTGAGTCGGTGCGCTTCGACCTGTCGAAGCGAGTAACGCAGGGGGGGACAGCATGCGACGGAATTATGGATTCCGATGCATTGGGCTTGCCATTGGAGCCGCGCCCATCGTGCTGCTCGGCGCGTCGCTCACGTACGCCCTGATGCGGGCGGAGCGTCACAGTCCGATGGGATTCGTGATCGTCGTCTCCGGCGCCGTGATTGCGTGTTTGAACTTCTATCTCAGCATCGTGCGCTACCGCCTTCAGGCGCGGGAACGCGTATCGCGTGCGGATTTCAGACACGTGTCGGGATTCCCCGTCATCGGCACGATCATCATCGTCGTAGGCGCTCTCCTCGGGTTCGGGTGCGCGGCTTGCGCGGTGCTCGGTCTCGTGGCCATCGCACTCGATACCGGGGGCGCGCCTTGGTTTCTCGCGTCGACGTGGAACGACGCCGTGCTTTGGAACGACGCCGAGCGCTGAGACGAAGGCGCGCGCGACGACGTACTCGAGAGTCGATACGCGCGTGTCCACGACCGTGAACATCACAGTTCGACGAACTCGATATCCTCCATCGGTCGAATATCGACGCCCCTCGAAGGCCGAATCATTGCCGATGACGCTCGGAGCGAGAAGGAATTCGCCCGCACCACGTCATCGTGGTCCGTCGTCTACGAGTCGAGCGCTCCACGTCAGCGTGCGGTGCCCACGCTATCGGAGACCGCACTTCCGACATCGAGCGTGACCGCAGCAGCCGTCACTCCCGCCCGTCGCCGCCACCGCACGAACTCGCGAAGCCCTCGAACGAAGGGCGAGCGAACGCCAGTCCTCGCTCGCGCTCTCGAACCACCACGACGTCGCGGCAGCGCAACGAATCGCGCCAAACGAGTCCGCGCCACGCCGTCTGAAGCATCACACAGCGGAGAGCGACGCCGCTCCTGCAGCCCCTCACGTGCCTTCCGCAGGCGCGCGGGGTTACCGCCAACGGCGTCAATCTTCTCCGCTCGAGTCCGCCCAGCCGTCCGCCGAAGGCGTCGTGCAGCAAACAGCGAAGCCGTCTTACTAAGACGAGAGCGAGAGCTGCTTCTGCCTTCTGCAGGCACCGCAATCGCGATGTGGAGGGTGACGCTAGAATCACTCTTCTCTGCACGAGTCCACGAAGCTGGACGAGTGCATGAAGACAGATGACGTCCGCTCTCGAGAGCGCGCCGGCAAACCGCGTAGCGGCAAGCACCCGGCATGGGTGCCCAGGGACGGAATCGAACCGCCGACACGGGGATTTTCAATCCCCTGCTCTACCAACTGAGCTACCTGGGCCTGCGGACTTTTCCGCCTGCGGGAGCGGCAATCTCTTGGTTTTCGCCCCCAATGTCAAGCAGTTCTGAAACTTCGGTCGCGTCGATTTTCAGAACGTGCCCTTTCGCCCGGTACTTTCCCTCGAAAATGACCTTCGCAGAGGTGGGGGCGGGGCGCGCGAAGACGTAGGTCCAGACGCTCTCGACGAAAGATTCTTCGTCGGTGGACCCGTCGATGCTGAGCTCCACGAGCTCTCGGACGTAGAGGGTCGGGCAGCCTTCGAAGGCATCGAGCGGCGCGAGGGCGGGCTCGGCGAGCGTCCAGACCTCGCCGTGGACTGCAGAGGGGCCCTGGGCGTCGCGCAGGAGGGCCGGGTAGGGGCCGAGGTCGACGAGTGTGCGGGGCGCGAGCGTGCGGGCCGTGGCGACGAAGCGTGCGCCGAGGTCGACGAGCACGCGGTGGTTGGCGGCGTCGCGCATCAGCGTGCCGTAGACGAAGATCCGAGCTTCCTGCACGGGCTCAGCATACCGCGCGGATGGGACGGTCGCGTGCACGGCTGGGCTCGTCGAAAGATCCCGCGTGACGCCGTGTGTCCTTTACCCTTGAGGTCGCCATGACCTCGGAAAACGTTGAGTCTGCCGACGCGCTCCAGCTCGTTGGGACGACGATCGCGGACAAGTACGCCATCGAAGCGGTGGTCGGTCAGGGCGGCTTTGCAACCGTGTACCGAGCGACCCACGTGCTGTGGAAGCGACCGGTCGCGGTGAAGGTGTTCACCGCGCTCGGCGAGGTGGGCACGGAGCAGCGTCAACGTCTGCTCGACGACTTCATCCAGGAAGGCGCGTTGCTCGCCGAGCTCTCGGAGCGCTCGACGGCGATCTGCCAGGCGCGCGACGTCGGGATGTTCACGTCGTCCAAGGGCGAGAACGTGCCCTACATGGTGCTCGAGTGGTTGGAGGGCAAGCCGCTCGAGGCGCTCGTCGAAGAGGAGAGGCAGCAAGGGCTACCGCTTCGTACGCTCGATCAGACCATGCGGCTGCTCGAGCCGGTGGCCGAAGCCCTGGCGCTCGCGCACAAGAAGGGCATCGCGCATCGTGACGTGAAGCCGGCGAACGTGTTCGTCCTCGGTGATCCGGCAACCCTCGCGGGCAATACGGACTCGGCAGGCGTGAAGCTGCTCGACTTCGGCATCGCGAAGGTCGTGCAGGACGCGCAGAAGATGGGCTTCGGCAAGACCGCCGGTCACATCACGTCGTTCACGCCCCTCTACGGCGCGCCGGAACAGTTCAATCGCGGCTACGGCGCGACAGGGCCGTGGACCGACGTGTTCGCGCTAGCGCTCGTGCTCGCCGAGGTGCTCTCGGGGCGCGAGCCCATGTCCGGCGACAACTTGATGCAGCTCGCGTTCGCGGCATCGGATCCGCAGCGTCGTCCGACGCCACGAACGCTCGGCGTGACAATCTCCGACGCGCTCGAGGCGGTCTTCCTGCGCGCGGTCGCCGTTCGGATCGAGGAGCGCTTCCAGACGGCCGGGGACTTCTGGACGGCTTTGCGTGTCGCCGTGGCAGGTCAGCCGGTGTCCGCCGCGTTCGCTTCGGCGAATCGCCTTTCGGCGACGGGTAGTGTCGACGCGTTCGGCAAAACGGGCTTCTCCCACACGGGCCCCGGGCCGACGTCTTTGGGGACGACGCCGCCGGTGCCACCCTCCCAGGGCGCGACGGCGATGGCCATGGCCCCGCAGGCCACGCCGAAGAGCAGCGCAGGGCTCGTCGCCGTGGTGGCGCTCGTCGGTCTTGCCGTCGTCGGCGGAGGCGGGGCGTTCCTGGCGTCGAAAGCGAAGAGCGGGAAAGCCAGCGCTGCGATCGCCTCGGCCTCGGCGCTTGTCGTTTCGGCCTCGGCTCCGGTGAGCGCGGTCGCGAGTGCCGCGCCGCCACCGGCAACGTGTCCACCGGGCATGATTCGCGTTCCGGGCGGTGAGTTCTTCATGGGCTCCGACGAAAAGGACGCCCTCGATTCCGAGAAGCCGGCCCACAAGGTGAAGCTGTCGCCGTACTGCCTCGACGAGCTCGAGGTGAGCGTTGCACAGTACAAGGAGTGCAGCGACCGCGGCGCGTGCCGGCGCGCGGGCAAAGAGAACGTGTGGAAGGGCATCTTGCCCGTGCAGCAGAAGATCTACGACCCGCTCTGCAACATCAACGATCCGGTCGGCAAGGCCTCCCATCCCATCAATTGCGTCGACTGGGAGCAGGCGCGTCAGTTCTGCGAGGCGCGCGACGGGCGACTACCGACGGAAGCCGAGTGGGAGTTCGCGGCGCGCGGGCCGGACGGACGCATCTATCCATGGGGCGACGAAGCGCCCAACGCGCAGCTCCTCAACGCCTGCGGAAAAGAATGCGTCGCGTGGCAGAAGAAGCACCCCGATCCGACGACGCCTCCTGCGGGCATGTACACCGAGGATGACGGCTTCCCCAACACGGCGCCGGTCGGGAGCTTCTCGAAGGGCAAGTCGCGTTACGGCATCCAAGACGTCGTCGGCAACGTGTGGGAGTGGGTCGCCGATTGGCACGCGGATTACGACCAGCGCGCGCCCTCGGCCACGGCGGTCGATCCGAAGGGGCCCGAGTCCGGAACGCATCGCATCATTCGCGGCGGAGCTTGGAACGGCGCCATGCCGTCCTGGGTTCGACCGTCGGTGCGCTATCACGCGCTCCCGACCGATCGGAGCTACGGCTTCGGTTTCCGGTGCGCGAAGTCGCTCTGACGGTGTTCGGCATCGAAAGCGAACGATTGGCGCGAGCTTCGAGCGATCTCGGAGCGATCTCGAAACCGAGAGGAGGGGTCACGCGTAGGCTCTGAGGTAATCTCGCCGAGCCTTTTGCCCTCGCGGGGATCTTCGAAGATGTCGTTGCCCGATCCGCTCTCGCTCATCGGTACCACCGTCGCCGAGAAATACGCCATCGAACGCGTCGTCGGCGAGGGTGGCTTCGCCATCGTCTACCGCGCGATGCACCTCGTTTGGAACCGACCGGTGGCCATCAAGGTGTTTCGTACGCTCGGCGATCTCCCGCCCGAGCGGCGCGGCGAGCTCGTGCAGAGCTTCATCCAGGAAGGTGCGCTGCTGGCCGAGCTGTCGGAGCGGTCCGCCGCGATCTGCCAGGCGCGCGACGTCGGCATGCTCCGCATGCAAGACGGTCGCGAGATGCCCTACATGGTCCTCGAGTGGCTCGAGGGCACGTCGCTCGAGCAGGTTCTCGACGACGAGCGTGCGCGCGGACTTCCTCCGCGAACGCCGGAGCAGGCGCTCGCCATCCTCGAGCCTGCGGCAGTCGCCCTCGCGCTCGCGCACAAGAAGGGCATCGCGCATCGTGACGTGAAGCCGGCGAACATCTTCGTTCTCGGCGATCCCCGCGGCGACTTCACGGTGAAGCTGCTCGACTTCGGCATTGCCAAGGTCGTGCAAGACATGGAGCGGATGAACGGCGGCTTTGCGAAGACGCAAGGCCTCGTGTCGTCGTTCACGCCGGCCTACGGCTCGCCCGAACAGTTCTCCCGAGAGCTAGGCGCGACGGGCCCCTGGACGGACGTCTTTGCGCTCGCGCTCATCTTCACCGAGCTCGTATCGCAAAGAGAGCCGCTCGCAGGAGACAACCTCACGCAGCTAGCCTTCGCCGCGATGGACCCGAAACGGCGTCCCACGCCGCGTGCGTTCGGTGTCGAGGTTTCGGATGGCGTCGAGGCAATCGTCGCCCGCGCGCTCGCGGTGAGTCCCGACGACCGTTTCCGTTCGATGGGCGAGTTCTGGGATGCGCTTCGCTCGGCGCTCGCGATGGAGCCGATGCGCGGCATGACGTGGACGGACGCGCAACGCAGCTCGGGTAGAGCCGCTGCCGCCGATCCCATCTCCGGCAACGTCCCCTTTGCGCCCGGGATGACCGCGTCGTCCGATCAGCATGGCATCCCATCGGGACCGCCGAAGAGGTCCGTTCCGCCGGCAGGCAAACGTGAGCGTTCGCCGGTCGTCCTCTTCGTCGGACTCGGCGCAGCGACGATTGCCGCTGCCGCACTCGTCGCCGGCGGCGTCTACATGTTCGCGCTCCGCGGCCACGAGAACATCATCCCTCCGGATGCCCCGAGCTCGTCGTCGGCCATTCCATCGGCTTCGGTCCCACCCGCGAAGCCGCCGGCACCAGCGTGCCCCGAGGGAATGAAGACGATCCCCGGCGGAAAGTTCTTCATGGGCTCGGACGACAAGAAGGACGAGGAGAACGAGCGGCCAGCTCACCAGGTCACTCTTCCGACCTATTGCATCGACACCACCGAAGTGACCGTTGCAAAATACAAGGAATGCAGTGATCGGGGAGACTGCAAGCGAGCTCCGATCGAGAACGAATGGGTCGGCATCACGCCGCGCGAGCACAAAGTCTACGACCCGCTCTGCAACATGCGCGACCCGGAAGGCCGCGCTCAGCACCCGGTGAACTGCGTGGATTGGGAGCTCGCCTCGGCGTACTGCAAGGCGACCGGCAAGCGTCTACCGACCGAAGCCGAATGGGAGTTCGCGACGCGCGGCTCCGACGGGCGCCGCTACCCGTGGGGGGACGACCCTCCGATGAACGGCGACCGGCTCAACGCATGCGGCAAGGAATGTGTCGCCTGGGGCAAGAAGAACGGCGAGCCCATGGACCCGATGTACGCCGCTGACGACGGGTTCGCGAACACGGCACCCGTCGGCTCGTTCCCCAAGGGAGCGTCGCCCTTCGGCCTTCAGGATGTGGTCGGCAACGTGTGGGAGTGGGCCTCGGACTGGTACGACGTCTACAAGCCGGATGCCGTCGCCGATCCGAAGGGGCCAGCGGAAGGCAAGGAGCGCGTCATGCGCGGCGGTTCGTGGAACGGCGCGGACGTGGGCTGGGTGCGCCCCACGTATCGGTTCCGCAGCCAGCCCGGCCTGCGTAGCCATGGCGTGGGTTTCCGCTGCGCGATGTCGCTCGTCACGCCCGATCGGTGAGTCACTCGAGGACGTCGAGGTCGCGCTCCGCTCGGATGGCACGACCATCGACCGTGGCTTCGAAGACGACGTCGTAGCTGCCGAGGGCGGGAGCGTTCGCCTCTGCCTTGAAGTGGAACGCATCGCCCACGGGCACGAGCGCTACGACGGTGCCGTTCGTCGTCCTCAGGTTCTGGAAGATCGTGAGCGTCATCGCGGCGACCTTGGCGTTCGGGCCCGAATTCCCCGGAAGGATGCGCACGTCGATGGTGATCGGGGCGGAAGGCTTGGCCATGGATGGCGCGGTGACGAGGACCCTCGGCGATCCGGTCGTCATCGTGCCGTTCTCGAGCGCGCGGAGGTCGTCTTCGTACTGTCCGCGCAGCATCCGCGCGGAGTGATCCGTGGGATCGAGCTGAGCGGCGTCACGCACGAGGGCGAGTGCACCGCCCACGTCGCCTGCGGAGCGCGCCGCCATCGAGCGCGTCACCATCTCGTGCGCCGCATCGGACCGGATCGCGGCGAGGTCGCCGTCGTCGGGCCAACGCTGGAGACCCGCGGTGACGAGCTCTTTCACGTTGTTGCCGGGAGGCGTGACATAGCGACTCTCGGCGAGCGCGCGTCGCGTCTTCGCCACGTAGGATCGGTGCGCTTCCTCGCCGTGCTTGGCGATCTGTTGCGTGACGATGACGGCGATCGCGATACCGAGAAGGAACGCGAGGACCACGACGACGAGCGAGTGTTTGCGATCTTTCGAGGGCTCGGGCGTGGCAACGAGCGAGCCGGTCCTCGCCGTGGGCGGTGGGCTCGGGTCGCTTTGCGTCACAGCTGGCCCATCCGCGGGCGTGATGGCCGGCATGGGCGGCGGCTTGAACGAGTCGTCCAGCGTCGGCTCGAGCGCTTGCGCGAGGGCAATCCCGGAGGCGCTGGGCCGAGACTCTCCCGCGCTGCCCGCGAAGCGCGAGGCAAGGCCTGTGTTGTCGTAGGCGATCGCCGCCTGGGAGGCCGCCGCCGCGATCGCGGTCGCGAACGCTCGTGCGTTGGGTGCGCGCTGCGCGGGGTCCTTCGCGAGGTTCGTCATCACCACGTTCGCGATGGGCTCCGGAACGTCTTTGGCGTTCGGCCACGATCGGAGAAGGGGAGGCGTCTCGTGGATGTGCTGGATGAGCATGCCCACCGGTTGATCCGCGTGGAACGGCGTTCGGCCGGCGAGCAGCTGGTAGAAGATGGTGGCGATCGAATACACGTCGCCCGGCGTTCCGACGATCGCGCCCTGCGCGCCTTCCGGCGAGATGTAGCGTGCGGTTCCGAAGATGTGGCCGGCGGCCGTCTCCATCGACTGCTCGCCGAGGCTCACCTTGGCGATGCCGAAGTCGAGCACCTTGGCCCAATCGATGATCTCGGCGCGGCGCACGAGCATCACGTTCTCGGGTTTGAGATCGCGATGGACGATGCCGCGC
This sequence comes from Labilithrix luteola, assembly GCF_001263205.1. Classification (GTDB taxonomy): domain Bacteria; phylum Myxococcota_A; class Polyangia; order Polyangiales; family Polyangiaceae; genus Labilithrix; species Labilithrix luteola. The sequence continues at coordinate 10,329,124 of NZ_CP012333.1, read as the reverse complement.
GCGTGCCCTTCGCCGACCGCGTCGCAGATCTGCAGGATGATGCCGATGGCGCGGCCGAGGGGCATCGTTCCACCCGCCGAGGCGAGCGCGGACGCGAGGGAGAGGCCGTCGAGGTACTCCATCACGATGTAGAGCGCGCCGTCCGGCAGTTGGCCAGCCAGGTACATCTCGACGACGTGTGGATGTTGGAGCTTGCTCGCGATCTTCGCTTCTCGGTGGAAGCGCTGCACGAGCTGCGTGTTGCTCGAGAGCTCGCGGTGGAGGATCTTCACGGCGACGTCGCGATCGACGCGACGCTGGTGAGCGCGATAGACGCGACCCATGCCGCCCACGCCGGCGACCGCGCGGATCTCGATGTCGTCGCCAATGACGGTTCCGAGGTACGGGTCGGCCGGAACGACGGCGTCGCCCTCGGGCTGGAGCTTCGTCCCATCGCGCGGACAGAAGGCGGCGTCCTGATCGAACGCTCCACCACACCGAGGACACGTTCTCTTCTGCGCAGTTGCGGCCGACGCCACGTTTCCGATCCTACCGCCGTCAGCTGGTTGTCGTCGCGATCCAGGGGTGGATCATGTACTCGAGGGGCCCCGTTCAGCGTACCTGTAACAACGACGGGTGGATCCTGGTAACTGGCTGAAATTCATCGAAGCTGACATCTCGGTGAAGGTCACACCCCGACGGCACGACTCATGCTCTAAGCCTCGTCACGCCAGCTCGGGGCTGTCGGGGCTCAGACGGGCAGGCCAAACGGGAAGGACTCTGACCCTTCGGCGACGCCGCCGCGGTCAGCAGCCGGAGGACACTATGCGCGCTCACACCTCTCTTCGCACTGCGTTCCGGTTTGGATTGGTGGCCGCCACGCTCGCGGGCACGATGCTTAGCGCAGCGAACGCCAAGGCGGACGTGAACGTCGAGGAGACGGCCAACTCGGCGATCGCCAGCACGGCGCTCCGCTACGAGTTCAACAAGGGCCTCGGCACGTCGATCTCGACGGGCACCTACTCACTCAGCGGTGGTGGCGTCACGGCGAGCCTCGAGGCCCTCGTCGAAATCGAGCCGGTCAAGAACGCTGGCCCGCTCTTCATCATCGACATGCCGAAGGGGGCGACGGTCGAGGCGAGCTGGACTGGGGACAAGAAGATCGTCCTCACCGCCGTCAACGGCGCGACGACCGACGGCTCGGTGGCGGTTCGCCACTCGCTCGCGCCGACGGTTCGCGCGTCGCTCAGCGGCTGGGGAATGAATGCGTCTTTCGATTACGACGCGACGAAGCTCATCAACAAGATCCCCGGCGCGCGTTTCAACTACGACTCGAAGGCGACCCAGGCGTTCGCGCCTTGGGGTTTCACCAAGGTCGACACCAAGCTCAACGCGCCCGATCTCGAGAACGCGAAGCTCTTCGAAGTCGATCTGAGCGTCCTGCCGGAGCTCATCTCCGACTACGTCACGGGCACCATGGGCGTTCGTGCGATCACCAACCCGACCTTCACGTATGCGTCGAAGTCCGTGCGGTTCGACGGGGCCGACGGTGTCATATCCAGCTCCGGTGGCCAGACCACAGTGACGATCCAGGACGGCGACTATCTCGAGACGATGCTCTCGCTCGAAGGCGAGATGGTCGTCAACGGTTCGATCAAGATTCAGCCCTTCATCAGGATCACGTCGATCAACGGTACCGACATCACGTTCGAGCCGTCGATCACCGCCTTCGCGATGGACTACACCACGCCGCCGCAGAAGGTTGCGTTCCAGAGCGTCCTCGTTCACCTCCCGCTTCCGAACGTCAAGGCGCCCACCAAGGGTTACGATTTCGGTGACGTGAAGGCGGGCGGCTCCGCGACGAAGTCGGTCACCATCAAGAACACCGGTGAGAAGGCCGCGGTGTTCACGGTGAAGACGTCGGATTCGCAGTTCAAGGTTCCCAGCGGCCAGATCACGATCGAGCCGAAGGGCAAGACGGACATCAAGATCTCGTTTGCCGCCGACAACGCCGGCCCTGCGGAGGGCGAGATCACGATTCAGTCGAACGACCCAGACTCGCCTGCCCAGAAGTTCAAGGTCGGCGCGAACGGCGCAGACATCGGCGCGACGGAAGGCGACGCCGATCTTCCCACGCCGGCAACCGCCAGCGGCTGCGGCTGCAAGACCACCGGCGGCACCACGAACTCTTCCGGTTGGGCCGGCATCGGCCTCGCCGCACTCGGCGCCGCGGTCATGATTCGCCGCCGGCGCAACGCCGCCTGATTCGTCAGGCGACTCGACTTTGGTAAGGCATACGCGGAGAGGCGTCCTCCTCCTCCCAAAAGCTCTCTCCGCGTATTCCGAACCCTCCGAAGCCCGCACGGACCCCGACCCGTGCGGGCTTCACCCTATTTCGCGTTCAACGCGTGACGTAGTTGGCGCGCCAGCTTCCACGCGACCATCGGCGCCAGAAGAAGGCGGCACTGAAGGTCGTCTCGGCGATGAAGCCGAGCCAGCCACCGAGGGCGCCGAGTCCGGCGAGCTTGCCGAACAGGTACGCACTCGTCGGCACGCACGTCCAAACGACCGCGATGCCGATGATCGCCACCGCGCGCACGTCCTTCGCGCCGCGGAGCGAGCCGCGGAGGACGATGTTCACGGCATCGAGCACCTGGAAGAACGCGGCGACGAAGAGCAGCCGTCGCGTGATCGACGCCACCGTCGGATCGCTCGAGAAGAATTCGGCGATGAAGCCGCCGAAGAACGCGAACGCGACGCCGCACACGGCCATGAAGCCGACCGCGATGAGCAGCGCGCGCTTTGCGACCGAATCGGCTTCTCCGAGGCGCTTCTGTCCGAGGGCGCGTCCAACGAGTACGCTCGCGGCTTCGGACACGGCGATGCCGGGGAGGAACGAGACGCGGATCACGTTGAGCGCGATCTGGTGGGACGCGATTTCCTCCTTGCCGATCCCCGAGAGCAACGCGGTGAACGTGGAGAAGGCGAGCATCTCCGCTCCGAACTGCAAACCCGTCGGGATACCGAGCTCCGCGACGTCGGTGATCGCTTTGCGAAGCGTCATCGAGGGACCCGTGGCCTTCGCCCGCATGCGACGTTCGTCGCGGACGAGCAGCGCCACCATCACGGCGAGCTCGAGCATCTCGGTCGTGGCCGTGGCGTAACCACCACCTCGAACGCCGAGCGCAGGAAGCCCGAAACGGCCATAAATCAGGCCGTATGCGAACGTTGCGTTGAAGATGTTGCCCGTGATCCCGACGACCATCGGTGTGCGTGAATCGCCGATGGCCTGACGGTGTTGGATGAGGGCCGCGAGCGCGCACGTGGCCGGTGCGCCGAGCGTGATGGCCGCTGCGAAGTCGCGTGCGAAGGGGACGATCGATGCCTCGGCGCCGAGGAAGGCGAGGGCGGGCTCGACGTTGCGGCAGGCGAACAGCACGACGACGCCGAGGACGCCGCCGATGAGCATGCCCGCCTTGGCATAGGCGAAGCCGTCGTCGCCGCGTCCTTCTCCGATGGCGTGTGCGGTCCGCACTTTCACGCCGCGCATCAACCCGAAGACGAGCGAATAGAACAGGAACATGATCGTCGTCGCGATGCCGACGCCGCCGAGCGCGCTTGCGCCCAACCCACCGACGAGCTTCGTGTCGACCAGACCGATCGCGGTCTCGCCGAGCATCGCTGCTGCGATGGGCCACGCGAGCTGAACGAGCTCACGCAGCGGGTCTTTCATGACGTCGAGGTCAGAGACCTGGTTCGGCGCTTTCGGTCGCCCTACCGGATCGACGGGGCGGCGTGCTTCGCCGTCCGTCGTGTCGTCCGCGCCCGAGCGCGGTCCGGGGGCGACCTCGCGTTTCCGCCGAGGTTCGAGTGCCTCTTCCAATGTTTCTTCGGTTGTCATGACGTGTCTCTCCAGCGAGCCCCCTTTCGACGCCACGAGCGTCCGGGGGCTCCGGGAAACACGCAGGGCGACTAAATTCTGTCCTCGACCTTCGAGAGCGCCGGGATCATGGAGACCACCGGAACCGCAGCGAGAGCGACGCCGCAAACGAAGTCATTCGGACGCTTGTGTCCGTAAGACATCGTCTGGAGCTGGGCCTCGCGGGTCGTGAACATCGCCTTGCCCGAGAAAATGACAGACCAGCGGAGCTTCGTCAAACGAGCGCGCGGAAGTGTCCCGGTCGCGATCGTTCGCCGTCCCGCGACAGCTCGAGCGTGGGACAGCGGCTCAGCCGCCCGCGCAAACAGAATGCACGAGCGTCCGGGGCTCGAACCGCCCGCGCTACTCGTCCGCAGCGTTGCCGTTCGGGTTCAGCGTTGCAGGCGGGCTTTTGAACACCACGCCGGACGGACCCGTGCTGAACCATGGCGAAGCGAGCCCGCATTTCGTGCAGACGAGCCGGTAGGCCTTGGCCGCACCGTCGACCGCGAGCGCGATTCCGTGGGCATCGCGGGGGCAATGCACCGTCTCTCCCGCCCGGAATTTCGCCCAGAGCTGGGTGACGTCCGCGTGCGAGAGCGAGCCCGAGCCCGAGCTCGAGTCCGTGTTGCGCGTGTCGCTCATGCCGCCCATGCCCTCCCTTTTTACACGTGATCCGGCCGGAGGGACACCATGCTCTTGCCGGTCCCCCGCCTGACATTCGCCGGACGACCGACCCCTGCGGCATTCCCGATCCGGAAAGGTGGCGTTTCAGGTATACCCGAGCCCATGTCCGCCGCAGCTCGGAAGAGCCGAAGGGTCTTGGTCGTGGGCGCGACCGGTCGCCTGGGCGTCGCCATCAGCGAAGCTCTCGCAAACCGGGGAGACGAGATCGTGCTCACCGCGCGCGATCCGAACAAGCTGGCGCAGATGGCGATCAGCCTCGACCGAGGACGCGGTCCGGCCCAGGTCGTCTGTGCCGATCTCACGCATCGCGACGCCGTCTCGCAGATCGTCGAGGGGCTGCGCACCGCCATCCCGGCCACCGACGAGCGCGGAAGCATCGACGACATCGTCCTCGCCTGCGGACCATTCCCCCGCACGCCGTTCGACGAGCTTCGTCGCGAAGATCTCGAGCGCACGCTCACCGTTCACTGCATCGCGCCGCTGCTCCTCGTCCACGCGCTTGCCGGCGATCTGGCGAAGGCCAAGGGCGCGGTCGTGGCCCTCGGCGACGCCGGCACCACGCGTCCGTACGAGCACCACGTCGCGTACCTCACGGCGAAGGGCGCTGTCCGCACCGGCCTCCGTGCTCTCGCCGTGGAGTTGGCGCCGGACGTCCGCGTGAACATCGCGGAGCTCGGCATCGTCGCCGATCCCGAAGCGGACGCCGATCCGCTCCGTCAGCACCGCCTCGCGACGCGCTCCCAACTCGGCCGCTTCGGCACGCCGGAAGAAGTCGTTCACGTCGTCCTGGCCCTTCTCGACGCGACCTGGGCCACGGGCGAAATCTGGGGCATCGGCCGCTAGGCGCATCTGCTGGCGTCGGACCCGAGGGGTCTGCCAGGCAGCGGGTGATGTGCTCGCAAACGTCGTACCGGATGACGTTTGCGAAGACATCGCCTGTCGCCTACTCGCAGTAGCGAGGTCAGCGCGCGAAGTTGAGCGCTACGGAGACGGCCGACAGGACGCCCTGGCGAACGGGCGACCGGTGATGCGAGGCGTTGCGACGATGGAGGACCTCGTCGCGGTGCCGGATGTACCAGTCGTAGGAGTCGGCGAACATTTCCTCGTTCGAGTACTTCGCGCTCCAGTCGAGCTCGCGCTTCGTGCGCGAGACGTCGAAGTGCATCGACTTGCCGTACATGAGCGCGTGGTACGCCCCGAGCGGCGAGACGCCGAGACGGCTCGTGACCTTCATCATCGCAACGGCCGGCGAGGAGGGGACCGACACCACGCGGCTGCCCGTTCCGGCGTGACGCACGAGCGACTCGAGGAGGCCACGCATCGTCCCGAAGTTCTCGGCGCCCACGTTGTAGATCGTCGAGCCGGGCCGTTCGGCGGCCTTGAGGCACGCGCTCGCGAGGTCGTCGGCATGAACGAACTGGTAGACGTTGTCGCCACGGCCGAGCACCGGGATGTTGCGGCCCTGGCGGATCCACTCGAAGAGGATCTGCATGATGCCGAGGCGGCCATGGCCCATGATCGTGCGGGGACGGATGATCGTGACGTCGAGACCGCGCTTCTCGTAGTCGTGGCAGAGGTGCTCGGCGGCAAGCTTCGCCTTGCCGTAGTCCTCGGCGGGGAGCGTGGGCGTGTTGTCGTCGACGGGGTTTCTGGCCGGGGCGCCGTAGACCGCGCTCGACGAGGTGCTGACGACCTTGCGGACCTTCTTCTTGAGAGCCGCCTCGAGGAGGTTCTTCGTTCCACCTTCGTTGACGGCGAAGAACGCTTCCTTGTCCTTGGCGAGGGGCACGAGCGCGACGTTGTGATGAATCACTTCGACGCCCTCGCACGCGCGCTCGACGGCCGCGGCGTCACGGATGTCCGCGCGGATCTTCTCGACGCCGTTCGGCAGGTCGGCATCGTGGATGTCGAGGATGCGAACCTTCTTGCCCTCTTTGACGAGCGCCTCGACGAGGAGCGTTCCGAAGTAGCCCGCGCCGCCCGTGACCAGCTGAATTCCGCTCATAGCTTCTCACCTCGATCGAGCATCCACTGAATCGAGCGGCGCATGCCGAGCTCGAGGTCCACCTTCGGGTCGTACCCGAGCTCCGCTTCCGCCTTCGCGATGGTGCAGGCGATGGTCTTGTTCATCTCGCTGAGCACGTGGAGTTTCTGGTGGTAGGCGCCGGCGCCCTGGATCGTGGCGTCGATGACCCACGCCACTTCGCTCGCGAAGCCCGGTAGCTTCATGCGCTTGTGCACGCAGGAAACGCCGAAGTCCTTCTCCATCACCCGCTCGATCGTATCGATGATGTCGTTCATCGGATAAGGCGTGCGGTCGGCGATCCAGTACGTCTGCCCGGCGGCCTTTTCGACGCGCTCGCAGAGGAGCAGGCCCTGGCAAATGTTGTCGACGTAGGCCATCGAGCGACGGTTCTTTCCGTTGCCGACGATGGGCGCTTTGCCGTCGCGGATCATCTGGAAGAAGAGCGTCTGACGCGGCGGTTGGCCGGGCCCGTAGAACCACGGCGGCCGGATGATGACCGTCTCGATCTCGCCCGTGGCGTGGGCGTTGTTGACGACCTGCTCGGCAAGCATCTTCGTCTTGCCGTAGAGCATGTACGGGTTGTACGGCGCCTTCTCGTCGAAGACGTGCTCTTCGGTGGGGTTCGTCCCGATGGGCGAGTTCGACGACACGTGGACGAAGCGGCGCGCGCCGGCCTTCTTCGCGCCCTCGATCATGTTGGTCGTGCCTTGCACGTTGACGTCGAAGAACTGCTTCGTGCCGCGCGTGGGGTGGATGACACCGGCGGCGTGGAAGACCGTGGCGCCGCGCGCGCCCTCGAAGAGGGGAACGAGCGAGTTCGCGTCGCTCACGTCGCCCCGCACGATCTCGACTTGAGGACCGAGAGCGGTGAGCTCCGTGATGTCGGCATCCGGCAGGACGAGGCATCGGACCTTACGATCCGACGGTCCAAGCGACGGAACGTCGACGACCCCTCGAATGAGAGACTGCACGAGGCGGGTACCCAGCCAGCCGGGCGCGCCAGTGACGATGGCAAGAGTCATGCGGGGTGGTGTCTTAGGACTGCGCGTCGAGGAAGTGAAGAGCGTTGCGACGCGCGAAGGCCATGACGCTGCCTTGAGGGTTCACGCCCGGCGAGTCGGGCAACATGCTCGCGTCGTTGACGTAGAGGTTCGAAAAACGAGCCATTTTCCCGAAGGAATCGGCCGCACACCGGTCGACGCGCTCGCCGATCGGGCACGTGGAGAAGGCATGCACTGTGGTGAGGCTGAGGGCGCTCCGCGGGATTCGGTCGTCGAGCCAGCGAACGGCGTCGCGTTCCGTCTTGATACTCGGGAGCCCCTGGACGGAGGGGAAGACCTCTTCGGCACCGGCGGCGAGTAGCAGCTCGGAGAGGCGCGCAAGGCCGTCGGAGAGGTTCACTACGTCCTCGTCGGCCAGCTCGTAGCGCAGGACCGTGCTGTCGTCGCCGAGGACGCCCGGGCGGACCTGGCCGCGACCCCGACCTCGCACGGCCACGTAATAGCCGGCCATGTTGCGGAGGTGCTGGAGGCGCTTGGGAGCCCAGTTGTCGCTCAGGGAGAGCGCGGCGTGGCCCGGCGTGAAGAACGCGCCGCCCATCGAAACCTCCGGCCAGAACTCTCGCACCTGCAGGAGCGGCAGGACGTTGTCGTAGGCGTCGATCCGCTCGGGGAAGCGCGCCACGACCTTGAGCATGGGATGGACGAGCAGCGTGTCGCCGACGTGGAACTTGATTCCGCTTCGTCGAAGTAGGGCAGGCGTCTCGGTCGGACCGGCGCAGACGAAGACATGCTCGGCGTCGATCCGCACCATGCGCCGCGTGCCGCTCTCCGGATCGTCCAGCTCGGCGAGCACGCCCGTGATTCGATCGCCGCTCTTGACGAGCAGCTTCACGTGGGCGCCCGTGATCAGGCGAGCGCCGGCCGCTTCGGCCTTCGGCAGGAGCGAGATGCTCATGCCTTGTTTGGCGCCGGTCGCGCAGCCGGTCGCGCAAGCGTTGCTGTTCTGGCAGTTCGTTGCCGCGCGGGGGACTTCCTTCGAAGCCCAGCCCATGGCGTCGGCGCCTCGAGCGAAGATCTCCGTGCTCTTCGCCCAGGGGCGGTCGGAGAGACCGACGGAGAGCTGCTCCTCGCACCAGTCGAAGTGCGGGGCGAGGTCTTCGACGGAGGCGCCTTCGAGGTCGAACTGTGCACGCCAGCGCACGAGCACTTCGCGCGGCGTGCGATGCCAGAAGCCGCTGTTGATCTCCGTGCTACCGCCGACGCAGCGCCCCTCGACGTAGCCCATCGGCACGCGTCCGACGATCGGCATCATTCCGCGTCGGCGATAGAGGCGCTTCATGCTCTCGGTGGTACCGAGCGCGTAGTCCGTCGTGCGGTCGTGGCGCTTGCCTTCTTCGAGAATCGTGACGTCGACGCCCGCGCGAGCGAACTCGAGAGCGGTGACGGAGCCTCCAGCACCCGACCCGATGATGAGCACCTGAGTGCGTACGGCGCGTTCGGTCATGACTGTGCTTCAGCCGCGGTTTTCGTGTCGAGCTCCTTGCCTCGCACCAGCGATGCAGGCGCCAGAAGCGCCTCGGGTGATTCGAGGATGGAGGCGCGAGTGATGGGATGGTCGTAGTAGCCGAGCAGCGCAACCCCGCGAATGGGCTTCATCAGCTTGCGGAACAGCGCGTACGGGCTCTCCGCCCAAGCGTGGAGCCAGCGGCGCCGCGTGTCGAGCGAAAGGTTGCAGTATCCACGCAAATAGCGAAGGCGGGTGACGAATCGGAAGAACGTCATCCCGCACTCGAAGAGGAGGCCGAGCGAGGGAGGCAGCTCGCGCAGCTGGCCGTAGACGAAGACCGCGGTATCGTCGATCACCGCCGTGCTGGCCTGCGTTCCTTCTGGCACGACGACTGCTTCGACCAGGGCCCGCACGAACGGGGTGGTCGTTTCCTCGACGCGCACCCTGGGGAGCGACGCCACTTCGTGGACCTGGATGCCCTGCACGAGCGTGGTCTTGGCCTCTTTCCGCGCGGCGCGCGCCATGGCCGCCGTGGCGCCGACCTGCACGCCGTACCAGAGCATCGCTCCCGCGCCCCAGAGGGTGACCGGGACGAAGAAGGCGAGGTGGACCACCGTCGCGTAGCCTAGCGCGGTGGCCTCGGCGACGCCGCTCGCCATGACCGCACGTGAGCAGAAGAAGTGGAAGGGCCCCACGAAGCCCGGGCTCGACGGCACGAGGAGGCCGAGGTTCGTCACGCTCATCGCCACGGCGCCCGTCGCGAACCGAAGGGGCAAGCCGAAGGCGGGGAGAAGGGCGATGAAGAGGCCAGCCTCCAAGGTCCAGATGAGCAAGCTGTAGAGCGCGATGCTGATCGCGTCGCGTGGGCTACGAAGGCATGCACCGGCGCTCGTGATGCTCGTGGCGAGGGCAACGAGCCGGTCGTGCCACTTCTCACCGAGCTTCGTACCAATGCGCGACGCCGCGGTGACGACGAAGCTGGGGGAGTGGGCGCCGAGCACCATCACCGCGCAGGCGCTACCGAAGACAACGAGTGCGACGCGTACGAGCTCGTGCATCCAAGGCGGAGCATTGCCGCTCAACGTGCCGAGAACGAGCAAGACGAGGATCGCGAGGCCGTCGAAGACGCGCTCGATGAACGTGACGACCAGCGATTGAGCGACGGGCATGCCGGTTCGCTCGGCCAGCATGCCGGCGCGAACGAACTCACCGAGTCGAGCCGGGAAGACGTTGTTCGACGCGTAGCCGACGACGACGACGTTGCTTGCCGTGCCGAGGCCAAGGCTCGCGTCTTTGCTCACGAGGAGCCGGCAACGCTGGCCGCGGAGGACGTGCCCGCCCACGTACGAGAGGATTCCGAGAGGAACCCAGGGCCAGATTCGTGCGCTCGCCAGGACGGATCGGAGCGAACCGAAGTCCAGCCGACGGACCGCGAGATACATGAACGCCGCGCTGGCCAGCAAGCCAACGGTGACGACGGCAATCCGCTGCTTCCTGATCCCCGTCGCCAACCCCTACGCCCCCCGCGGAGGTCTACCGCGAAGTGGGAAGCATTGCCACGGGGATCCGCGTAGAGCCAGTGGTTCAAGCGATGGCCGTTCGCTCGAAATGGAAGAACGCGACCGCTCCGGAGCACCGCGCAGCCGGCACTCGCCGAGGCGCCGTGCGTCCTCGACGAGAACGAACTTCAGCGAGGTAGCTTCGACAGCTCCGCGAGGACGGAATCGATGCCCCTCACGGCAGCCGGCCCCGCGTCGTTGCACCAGCCTTCTTCGCCGAGGTAGCTCGTTTCGCCGGTGACGGTCGTGAAGACGACGCGCGTTCCAGCGACGTCTTCCCAGCAACCTCCGTCGGATATTGCGCGAAGTCCACGCCATCGCCATCGCTTCCAGCGTTTCGTGTCGAGCATCCAACACGAGCATCGCGCCGAGAGCGCTTGCAGCGAACCACCATCCGGTTCCCATCGTCCCAGGATGACTGCAATTCCCGAACCGGACCTTTTTGAGCGCGAAGGAGTTGCGAATGCTACAGTTCTTCGCAAATTCGCGTGTGCCAGTTGTGCCACCCGCGGGGGCGCGCGATCGATCGATCGGTCTTTGGCGTGACCGCGAGGTGCGCTCAGAGTCGCTCGAGTACGAGCTCCCAGATTGCATAGCCAGGCAGCCGCACCTTCGCCGCGCGGAGTGCTCGCAACCAGGTGTGTTTGCGGTATGCGTAGGCGTCGTGGCGTAGTCGTCGAAGCAGGAAGTCGGCGACCGGATATGCGATGGGGCTCTTGACGTTCTCGCGAACCAGAAACTGATCCGGATTCACGTGGCGAAGGAGCTCGCCGTCCGAGCGGTACTCGCGAAGATGGGTTGGGTCGAGGACCCACCCGGCTTCGTTCCGATGGTAGTACCAACCATACCAACGCTTCTGCACCGTCTAGAGGTAGACGAGCCCGCCTGGGCGCGTCACGCGCGCGACGGTGTGGAGCATGCGTTCGTCGTCGACGTGTTCGATAACCTGGGACGAGACGAAGAAATCGATCGAGCTGGTGTCGACGTTCTCGAGCTTCTCGACGTCGTCGACGAACGCGGTGACGGCTGTGCCGGGCTTGTCGAGGCGGGCGATGCGGACCGAAGAGGCATCGCAAGCGAGCACGCGCTCAGAGACGAGCTTGCGGCGGACGAGCGCGCGCACCAAGGAACCTTCGCCACAGCCGGCGTCGAGGATCGTCGGCGGCTTTCGCGCTGCGAGATAGCGTTCGAGAAGGGGCGGGACGACGTCGTCGTCGAACTGGGGCCACTTTCGAGCGTAGTCGTCGACGTCCTGGATCCTGCTCAAGCGCGGCCTCTTTTGCCTTCGCATCTAACGCATCGCGGCGTCTCGCGTCCAGGCGTCCGGGCCGCCTTGGATTTCGACGGTGAATTTTTGCAGTGCCAAGCCTCGGTCCTCGCCATCTCGACGCCTCCTCGTTAGAACGCGCTCTCGATGCGCCGCGCGTATCTCTTGGAGCTGGTCGTGGTCGCCGTGTTGTTTACGGTGCTCGGCTTCATTTGGCTGCATCCCGCGTCGGTGGAGCTGCTTCGGGGGAACGCGTCGTCGATGCTCGGCGACGGAAGCGACTCGGTCACGAACCCGTGGCAGTACCAACTCGTCCTCGACACGTTCCGTCACGAGCCGCACAAGTTGCTCTTCGGGGCCATTTATTCCGATCAGATCACGACGCCCGACGGTTCTGCGGTCTACATCCCTTGGAACGAGCGCCTGATCGTCCTCGCGCTCGCTCCGTTCATGCGCGCCGAGCTGATGCCCACGGCGGTCGTTTGGACCTACCTCGTCACGAGTGGGCTCGCGATGTACGCGTGCGGACGGCTCCTTGGCTGGACGCGCCTGGTCGCGTTCGCCCTCGCGGTCGCGTGGGCGATCTCTCCGTACACGCGCGCGCGTGCCGCGTGTCACATCGCGCTCGTAGGTCTCTACTTTGCGCCCCTCGCGGTTGCCGGGATCCGGATCCTTGCGGGCGCTCCACCGCCGTTCCGTTGGAGTGCGAGACGGGAGGTCGTCGTCGCCGCGGCGCTTTTCCTGCTCGTGGCCTTTGCCGCGCACTACTACGTCATCCTCGTCGTCGTCTTTGCACCGATCTTCATCGCCTTCTATGCAGCGCTGCTGCCGCGCCGAGCGTCGCGCCTACGGGCTCTCGGACGTCTCGTGCTTGCGGGGTTGCCGGCCACCTTGTTCCTCGCGTGGACGGCACTCGTTCCCGTCGCGCCCTCCGATGCCCGCCACCTCCCCGCGGTGACGCAACCGGAGAAGGTCAGGGAAGAGCAACACCTCTATCTCCACGTCTTCGGCGCGCGCCTCGTCGATTACGTGGCGGGCGATGTGCGCTACGGCGATCGCGATCTGATCGCCGCCCGGCGCGGGATCACGCGTTCGGTGCGCGATTCCGTCTCGGGCAACTACCACGAGCGGACGAACGGAATCCGTTGGACCGTGCTCGGCGCGGCTGCTGTGACCATCGTTTTGCTCTCGCGTTCGCGGCTCCGTCGAAGGCTCGCGCCGGAAGCTCGCGCGATCGGCTTCTTCGCTCTCGTCCTCGGGAGCGTGGCCCTTGCCGTTTCGCTCGGGCCGCAAGGCCTCCGCTACTACGACGAAGACCTGGGGCCAGCGATCCTCGTCCAGCGCGTGATCCCCGCGTTCCGCGTTGCCAACCGAGCAGGCGTGTTCGTGCACCTTGCAGCCCTGCTCGGCGCGGGGGTCTTTCTCTCGTTTCTGCTCTCCACGCTCCGATCGCGCTGGGCGGGGCGAGCCGTCGGCCTCGTCGTGCTCGGTCTCGTGGTGGTCGAGTATCTGCCGCTCCACCCGGTACCGACGTGGTCGATTCCCAACGCGCGAACCGAGCTCACGCCTCCGTCGGGCGAGTGCGGAGCGGGCGTGCTGGTGCCGTACACGACCTTCGCGTTCCAGGTCGACGAGTACTACGGAGCGATGTCCGAGCTTCGCGGCACGTCGTGCAAGCTGATCCACCCTGCGTATCTCTCTCCCGAAGACGACGCACTTCGCGCCAAGCTCTCGACGCGCGACTTCTCGGATGGCGACCGGGCGCTGGAGGAGAACTTTGCCCGTTGCACGGGCGCGTCGTGGGCACGGTTCGGCCTGGACGCGCCGGAGGCTTACAAGCAAGCGTTCTGTGCGGACATGGGATGGACGTTCGTGACGCCCGATGCTTGTCGAGGGGCGCCGGCCAATGACCTTGGCGTGCGCTCTCCCCGCGAGTGTCTGCCGTGAGCGGTCGCGGCGCCTTCGCGTTCCTCGTGGCCAACGTTCTCGCGGGCGTCCTCAACTACCTTTTCCAGGTCCATGCCGCTACCGTGCTCGATGCCGCGTCGTTTGGCCTGCTCAGCGCCTGGTTTGCGCGTGTGACGATCTTCACGACCGTCGCGACGGTTGCGCAGTTCCTGTCGCTCGATTTTCCGCTCGCGGAGCGTTCGCTCTTCAGTCTCGTACGATCATGCGCGGCCGTGGCGCTCGTCCTGCTTGCCGGCATCACCGCGTGGCAGGCCGGCGGTCGAGTGCTCGATCCTGGCGTGCTCACCGCGGTCGTCGTCGTTGGCAACGTGCTGTTCTTTGCTGTCGTTGGTCAGCTCCAGGCACGGCTGCAGCTCGGTGCCGTCGCGCTCTCGCTGTTCGCGGTCGCCGTCACCCGGTGTGCTCTGCCGTTCGCGTGGGCGAAGGCGGCGCGCGGGCCTGGCTTCTACCTTTCGCACGCGGTGTCGGCGCTCGTCGGTCTTCTCGTCATCCTTGCCGTGGTGGGTCGTTCGGTTCCGACCCCGGCGCTGCGGAGCAGGGAAGGCGCTCCGAGCTTGCACCTACGTCTCTGGCGTCCGCTCCTCCTCGCACTCGCCGCCGTCGCCTTGCCTACGTTGGACGTCCTTGCGGTCTCCGCGACGAGCGACGCTGCGACGACCGGGAGCTACATGCGTATGGCGCTCGCGGCGCGTATCATCTTCTTCGGTGGCGCGTCGGCCCTGCAGACGATTCTGCCTTACCAGCTCCACGCGGGGATCCCCGGCTGGCGACGCCTTGGTTCGTGCGCCTTGCCGAACGCGGGTTGACGCCAGCGGTGCTCAGCGGTGCGCTCGTCTTCGCCGTCGTCGTCGATCACGCGCTTCTCCGTGCCCGCGGAGACGAGGCCATCTGGCTTTACGCGTCCTGTTTCGGTACCGCCGTTCTCGTCGCGGTCCTTGGTTACATTCAGCGCTTCGCCGTCGACGGTCGCCTCGATCGCAGCCTCGCCAGCCTCTCCGCGGTGATCGTTGCCTGCGCCGCCACGGCGGCGCTGGCTGCCGTCGGCCGCGTGAACGTGGTGACTCGCTACACGCTCGGGGTACTGGCGGCCGACCTGGTTGTGCTTCTCGCGGTAGCAGTCGTGCACAAGCGCTCACAGCCGACGCTGCCTGAGGTAACGTGTCGCCGGTGACGAGGGAAGCTTCAGCTACCGATCGGCTCGTGAGCGTCGTCGTTCCCCTCTTCAACGAGGCGAACAACGTCGAGCCGCTTTACGACGCGCTCGAGAGCGTTCGGATCGCGAATGCCCGCGAGCGCTGGGAGTACGTGTTCGTCGACGATGGGAGCCGTGACGACTCGCTCTTGGTTCTGGCCCGCCTCGCGGACCGAGACGCCAAGGTGAAGGTCGTTTCCCTCGCGCGGAACTTCGGCAAGGAGGTGGCGCTCTCCGCCGGCGTGACCTACGGGGCAGGCGATGCCGTCGTGACGATGGACGCGGACCTGCAGCATCCTCCGGAGGTGATCCCGGCGCTCCTCGAAAAGTGGAGGGCGGGCGCCGAGGTCGTCGTCGCCGTGCGTCGCCGGACGGCGCGCAAAGCGTTTCTGCGCCGTGCGAGCTCACACCTGTTCGACGCTCTCGCGCGGCTGTTTTCGGGAGACTCGCAGGTGCTCGAAGGCACGGATTTCCGGTTGATCGATCGCCGGGTGCGCGCTGCCTTCTTGCTGGTTCGAGAGCGCCGTCGGGCCTATCGCCAGATCGTGGACTGGCTCGGCTTCGTGCGTGAGACGGTCCCCTTCGACGCCGCCCGACGCCACGATGGGCGGTCGACGTACTCGCTTCCGAAGCTCTGGAATCTCGCGATCGACATGATCGTCTCGCGGTCCGCCGTGCCGCTGCGAGTTCTTCTTTACCTCGGTCTCCTCATCTCGTTCGCTTCGACGCTCTCGCTGATGTGGATGTTTCTCGCGTTCTATTACGTCGACCCAAAGTGGTGGTACACACCGCTCGCGCAGGCCGTCGTGTTCAATACTCTTCTCATCGGCATCGTTCTCATCGCCCTCGGCGTCGTCGGGCTCTACGTCGGCAGGATCCACGAGGAGGTACTCGGTCGTCCTCTCTTCCTCGTGCGCGGGACTCGTAACATCGACGAACCCGCGCGTGCGCGCCTCGGCGAGGACCACGCGGCATGATCGTCTTCTTCGTGGGGACCGCCGCCGAGCTGGTGAAGATGGCCCCCGTCATTCGAGAGACGAAGCGACGAGGTCGGGCGTTCACGGTCGTCGCGTCGGGACAGAACGATCTGCGTGGCTCGGAGCTCTGGAGTCTCGCGAACGTGCACGGCGCGGATGTGACGCTCTCGACGGAGCGAATCCCACCGCATGCCCTCGGTTTGGCGTCATTTCTCGCCCGAACCGGAGCGACCGCCACGTCGAAGCTTCGGAATGCCCTCGGGGGAGTCTCCCCGGCGCGTGCAAAGGCCGTCGTTCATGGTGACACGGTCTCGACGCTCCTAGGGTCGCTGCTCTTCCACCGCCTCGGTGTGCCGGTCCATCACGTCGAAGCCGGGCTCCGCAGCTTCGATCCGCTCGAACCCTTTCCTGAAGAGATCTGCCGCGTGCTCGTCTCACGCCTGGCGAGCGTGGCCTACTGCCCGAATGTATGGGCTTCAGGCCATCTTCATCGACACGGGCTGCGAAAGGTGCTGACGCACGGCAACACGCTCTACGACTCGCTCGCCCTTGCGCTCGCGACGGAAGACGTGGCGGCCCCGGCGGTTCCTTTCGACGAGCGGTTCTTCGTTCTCGTCGTGCATCGTCAGGAAAACCTCCTCCGCGGAATGTTCCTTCGACGCATCGTCGAGAAGGTGCGTGCGGTGCGCGAGAGGCCGCGGTGCGTGTTCATCATGCACGCGCTGACGAAGGCGGCGCTCGAGCGCGAAGGCCTGCTCGGCGAACTCGAACGCGATCCGAGCTTTCTTCTCCTCCCGCGTCAGCCGTACATCGCGTTCTCGAAGCTCCTGGCGCGCGCCGATTATCTCGTGACGGACGGCGGCAGTAACCAGGAGGAGGCGTACTACCTCGGCCTGCCGTGCCTACTCATGCGCAAGGTCACGGAACGCATCGAGGGCCTCGGGAGCAACGTCCTCCTCTCGCGCGACCCGGTGACGGAGATCGAGCCGTTCATGCGCGTGCCGTCTCGCTGGGCGCGCCCGTGCGTTCGGTTGAGCGAGAGCCCGAGTGCGATCGTGGCCGACGACCTTGCCGACGGACGGCGCCAGGACGCGGTTCACCCCGAATGGGCGGCCGCCGAGGGATTGGCGCGTCCGTAACGCTTCGACAGTGCACGAACGGCATTGACGCCGAGGCCTCGCACGGCGGCCGCGCCGAACGTTCCGACGACGGCGACGTGCAGCGGAGCCATCTTCACGAACTCGACGATGGATTGAGCAAAGAGCCCGGTCGATGCCGCCGTCGCGAGGACGCCTCCTGCGGCTGCGACGGCTGCGACCGGTGGTGCGATCGCGGCCAGGCCCGCGAAGGCGAGGAGTACGACGCCGCCGGCGACGACGAACCAGAAGAATCGTCCCTGGTGCTCGATCACATGGTACTCGACGAAGCCCGGGCCCCGCTCCCAGAGCCGGGCGAGGAAGTCACGGGCATTCTCGCGCGGGACCCACTGAATGCGGACACTCGGGTCGATCGCGATGGGCGTCGTTGCGACCATGTCCTTCATGAGCATCGTGTCGTCGCTGAGGAGGTCGTCGTAGCACTCGCTCGCGCGGATGAAGAGCTCGCGCTCGCACAAGAAGACCGTGGTTCCCTTCAGGTACCGGTCGTAGTTCTCCGCGGTCAGGATCAGGACGTCTTGCGTGTCACGGAAGTGCCTACGGAAGATGAACTTGTGCGAGCGGTCCCAGTAGAGGCAGAAGACGTTCCGGGTTACGTCGATGTCGACGTGGCCCATCACCGATCGGTGTTTGGCGCCGGCGGCAGCAACCGCGGCGCCGAAGCCGTCGGGGAGGACCAGGCGCGTGTCGAGAAAGAGCACGCGCTCGCCCCGTGCGGCCTTGGCTCCGGTGAGGCGCGCGCGGAAACGTCCAACGTTCTGGGGCAGGTGAACGACCTTCAGGAGCTCGCCGCGAGGACCCCTCGCGATCTCGTCGAGCGCGTCGCGCGTGGCATTGCCGTCGTTCGAGCCGTCGTCGACGATGACCACCTCGCGCACGCGCTCGAGGACCCCGGAACGGTCCAGGCTGCTCCACAGCGCCGGCAGGTGCGACGCCATTTCGAACGTCGGAATGACGACGGATACATCCAGGGCGTCAGCCATCGTTTGCTTCTTTCTTGCGGCGTACCACGGAGATCTTCCGGTATCCCGGAAGTCGATTGAGGAACGGGAGCGCGTTCTGAACGAGCTCGTGGGTTGCCGCGTAGGGCACGCGTAGCGGCCGCGGCAGTAGAAACTCGAGGAAGTGGAGCTGCATCAGCCAGCCCTGTCGGTCTCCTCGATGACGTAAACGTCCCGATCGATGTCACGTTCGACGGTTTCGATGGGCAGCTCGAATCCGACCTCCCCGCGCCCGAGACGTTCGAGCGCGGGCTTGGCGACATCGAGCAACGTCACGCGAGCGCCGCGCGCGGCGAGTGCGAGCGAGTTCAGACCCGTCCCCGAACCAGCGTCGAGGACCGTCTTCCCGGTAAAGTTCCCGAGGATGCGCTTCAGAATGCGAAGCGTATAGCGGCGCTCGACGTCCCGCCGACCGCCATGATGAAACGGCGGAGGAGCCGTCCGCGGAGCGAAAAATCCGGCCGCATGTCGGACGTTTCCCAGTCGTCCGTCCAAGTCTTTGCGACAGCCTCCGCGCGGGATTCGATGGAGGGGGATACTGCTCGAGGGCGGGACAAACACGTCGTGTCGAGCTCCCCGTTGAGCCGGCAGCGGCGCCCCTCCTGACGACCTTGCTAGGTCCTGCGAGCAAACGCCATCGAGCGCCTCCGTCACAGAGCGCGCGCCAAGCGTTCGAGTCGCTCTACGCCCTACGCGGCGGAGCCGCGCGAGTCGATGTAGAAGGTGGTGCTCAGGGCTCGGACTGCGCGGGGCCACGCGTGAGCACCATCAGCGCGAGATTGCCGAACGGATGACGCCACTTCTGATGGGGCACGACGCGCGAGAGGCCGCGCGCGACGTCGAACGAGAACCCCGCGAGGAACGGCGTCACGAAGTGGGTCGTGGTCTTGAAATCGACCGTGTTGAAGTAGAGGAACAGGTCCGGATAGATGCTCGCGAGCTTCCGTTCGAAGTTGAAGAACGTGAACTTCGTGATGTGCTGCTCTTCGTAGCTCACATCGGACATGCGGTTGAGCACCACCTCGATGGCGGGCCAGGCGCTCGCATAGTTGGGCGTCGTGAGAACGAGCTTCCCGCCCGGCTTGAGGCGCTGGACGATGCCCGAGAACAGCGCGCGGATCTCGTCGGGGCGAAGGTGCTCGATGACCTCGATCAACGTGATGCAGTCGAACTGCTCGTCGATGCTCGAGAGCTCGCCGATCGAGACGACGTGCCGGAACTCGCGGAACGGCGTTCCGTACTGCGCGTTCGCGTAGGCGACCTGCTCGGGGAGGATATCGACGCCGACCTGGCGAGCGAAGCGGTGCTCGGGGATCAGCGAGAGGAACGTGCCCGCGAAGCAGCCGATGTCGAGGATGGACTGGTTCGGACGCTCGGGGAGGTAGTCCAGGACGCGTTCGAACTTCGACACGTGCCAGAGGCGCCGGATCGGGTTCCCCTGGCGAAGGACGGTGTCGTAGTAGCCTTTGGGGATGCCGTCGTAATTGAAGCCCTTGTTGTCCGTCGAGCGCGCGTCGTCGCGCATCGGGCGCGCGTCTCGTGATCCTTGCGCGTCTCGCATCCCGTTGGTGCCGTGCGCGTTGCCGTTGCTCCCTGCGCTGGACGTATCCCGCTCCACGATGACGCTCCTTGCTGCGGCCGGGCTCCCGGCCGGCGGAAAACTAGTCGCGGACGGGCTCTGTGCGCAAGACGAGCGACTGGTACATGACCGACATCGGACGCGGATCTCCGGGCGCGAAGAGCGTGGGAGAGGCGTTGCCCCGGGCATAGCGGAGACGCAGCTCGTGCCGTCCAGGCCCGATCTTTCCACGCGCGGAACGCGTGATGGCCCCATCCCGCGACAAATCTTCCCAGATACCAATCGTCTGTCCGTCGAGTTCAACGGTCACCCGTTGGTCGGCAATCGGGCTCCGGAAGCGTGCGTCGACGACGAGATCGCGCGGTTCGCTCACCTCGAATTCGAGGTCCGTGGACGGGGCCGTGGCCCAGCGCCAGGAGTCCTGGGGAGCTTTGGCGTCGCCTAGCCACTCCCAGCCGGAGAGGCCTCGCTTTTCGTCGATCATCGGCGAACGACGACGGCGCACCAGATCGATCGGGTTCGTGAGCACGACGACGAGTCGCGCCTTGCGGGCGGCTTCCTTGTCGACCCGACGGAACGTCTTCGGATCTCGTGGAATGAAAACGAGGCGCCCTGCTTTGGGGATCGAAACGTCGCCCATCGGCTGGCCGAACCGTTCGTAGAACTGCTCCGGACATCCCGCGGGAAGGCGATCCGCTGCGAGTTGAATCCCTGCGAAGTCGTTGGCGTAGAAGAAGTCCGTGAAGAAGTCCCACTCGGCATCCGTCAAGCAGCGCGTTTGCTTGTCGGCGTCGACCGGATCGGGATCGTCCGGATCCCACATCTTCGGCCAGCCCTCGTCGACGAAGGGTTGCGTCTGGGAAGGGTGCACGCGACCGAGGTACTGGCCGATCACCTTCTTGTGGTGGAAGCGCTGGAGCGCGTAGACGCTCTTCAGCTTTTCCATGTACGGGCACAAGTAGGCGAGGTCCCCGTTGCCACCGAGGATGCAGAACGGGAAGTCGAGGACCGCTTCGCCGGGGAGCTCTTCGATCTTCTTCATGTGGGCCATGAAGCGGTCGTCGAAGGCGAACGCCGGGTGCGCCATCTTGATCGTGGAGAACGTGTAGACCTCGAGGAGGCACAGGGCCGCGAGCAACCCGACGAGCCCGCGCCGAACCAACGTGGGGAGTGCAGCAGGCGCGATACCGAGCGCGAAGAGTGCGAGCACCGTGCTGTAGATGACCGTGGCGCGCGAGAAGACGCGGGTGAACGCAAACCACGGCATCCAGCGAACCAGATCGAAGTCGGGACGGCTGACGACGAACGCCACGAAGACCCCGACCAGCGGAACGTACCGCAAGCGCTTCTTGGCCTGGACGAGACCGAGGATCCCGAGCAGCAAGAGGAAGAGGCCCGCGCCGCCGGAGCCGATGCCGACCTCCGCTTGGTCTCCCCAAATCTGGAGGAACTTCGGCTGCTGCGAAGGATGAATCCAGGGGAAATACGGGATGAGCAGGCGAATCGGCTGCGACCACCAAACGCCGAGGGGGACGCTCTTGAAGTCGTACTTTTTCGTGGCCGCGAGGATCTGCGCGACGATCGAGCCGTAGAGAACGGCGAACACGCCGATAACCGCCACGAGTCCGACGATTCGAGGCCAGTGCTCTTTCAGCTCGATGCGTGCCTCTCGACCGAAGCGTGCGAGGTCGGACTCCGCGTGATCGACGCCGCGCTTACGCTGCACCGCGCGGAACGCGAGCAAGCAGGCCGTGAAGACGCACGTGGCGAGAAGCGACGTGAGCGAGTAGCCGAGCACGTGCCCGAGCTCGAGGCCGAAGCAGAGGACGAGAAGCAGCGTGCGGACGAGGACGAGCGAGAGCGTGATGGGGCGCCTTGCGACGAGGCGCTCCACGATGACGAAGTCACAGACGATCGCGAGCGTCGCCCAGTGAACGCACGCCATGTTGAAGTGGTACGGGTACTTCTGCGCACCGTAGAAATTGAAGCAGTTCGCGAGAATCGCCGCGCACGCTGCCTTGACGTCACCATGGTCTTTGCGGAGGAGCGCGAAGGTGCCGTATGCCGAAACGACGAGGCCGCCGAGGTAATAGAACTGCAGCCACGGCCCGCGACCGAAGAGGTGCGCGAGGAGCGTGAAGAGGAGGTCGCGCTCGACGCAGAAGCTCTGGAGCGCCTGGTTCGTTCCGAACGGATAGAAGACCTGATCGTTCTCGAGCCCGAGGTGGGGGAGGGGCGTGAACGTCAGGTTCTTCGAGACGTAGTAGCTGAGGTACTCGTAGAGGAACGACTCGACGTGGTCGCCGATCGGTCCCTTGAAGTTGCGAATGACGATGGCGGCGAAGATGGCGAGCGATGCCGCGATGGCGAGCACGCACGCGACGAGCCGCTTGCGATTCGCGCGCGGGTCGCCGGCGGCCGACGCCGGCGCTCGGGTTTCGACGCCGCTCTCGACACTCGAATCGAGCGGGCTCACTTTCCTTTGCGCTGAAGCTGCTGACGAGCCGCGGTCTGAACCGCCCCCGGAACTTCCTTGCTCTTGGCGATCGTCTTCAGGTCGTTTTCGCGAAGGTACGTGATCCATTTCGCCGCGTGCCCAAATGGTGTGCGTGGGTTGGCGACGAGGTTGTACTTGACCATGTAGTGGCGCGTCCACTCGCGGTTCATGGCGATCTCGCGGAGCACGTCTTCGCAAATGTTGCGTAGACCGGCGATGCGCACGACTTCGCTGTCACCCATGCCCGGCGCTTTGATCGCAGCTACGGCGACGAGCGGGTTCGCGTCGCGCACGCCGAGCATGCGTACGGCCTTCGCATCGAGTCGAACCTCGTCGACCTCCCGTCCCTTCTCGTCGTAGACCTTGAGCGTTGCCAGCTGGAGCATCCGGATCTTCGCGGGCGGCCTGAGGTCGGCCCAGATCGCGTGCAGCGGCTTGAGGAGCTCGGTGACTTCCTCCTGACCGGTCTCGTCGTTCAGCGCGTGGGTGTCGTCGCCGTCGGCGAGTTGGACCTCGCTCGCGAGCTTCTCGACGTCGTTGAACTGCGTGTCGTCGAACGATGGCTCTTCCGTGGCCTCGGCAATGAGCTCGCCGGCAATTGCGGCGGCCGCCTGCTCGAACGCGGGAATGCCTTTGAGTTCGATCTTGTTGCGGACGGCGAGTTCCAAGATGCGGTCCGCCGTCGACATCCGCGTGTGCTTGTTGAGGTAGAGCTTCTCGATGATCGCCGGGTTTGCGAGAAGACGCTCTTCGTTCGTCGCGATGAGCTCGCAGACGAGCTCGCTGCTGACGGCGGCCATCGAGGCCACTGTCTCGGGATGCAACGATGGATGGAGGAGAACCTTCTCGGCGACGGCAGCGTCCTTCGCGCAGAGTGGCGCGATGACGTCGAGGACACCCGGCTGGAGCGACCCACCGAGCGCGCCGTTGAGGAGTGGCGCCGGGAGGTTTTCGAGGGTCTTCTTCGCCTGCTCGGCGGGTGCTCCCTCGCCGAGCGAGAGAAGCACCACGACCGCGAGCGTGTCGCCGGGCTTGAGGCCGGGGACGACGCCCTTGGCAGCCATGGCCTTGAGCGGGGCCGGCCCGTTCGGATCGAGGATCTTCTGGGCAGGGCCAGGGAGGGCGGCGATGTCGATCGGAAGCGTCACGGGAGGAGCCGGATTCTATACCCCTTTTGGAGGAGGTGGCGGCCGGCGTTGCTGCGTGGAGGTGTCACCCGTTCGGAGGACGCGCGGCACGCAAGCACTAGCGCTGCCGGGGCGTGCGATTTATCTTCGACCTCGAATCAATACGAGTCCGGTCTCGTCTCAGAGTAGGTCTCGTTTCACAGGAGCCTCAGGAGCAAACGACGATGGGTGTCTTCGACTTCGTGAAGAACGGCGTGCGCGAGATCATGGTCGCCCGTCCGGACCAGGCCAAGCACCTCATCATCTACAAGCACCCGGACCAGAACGTCCCGAACTGGACGCAGCTCACCGTCGACAGCGACGAGTGCGCCGTCTTCTTCAAGGATGGTCGCGTCGTCGGCGTGCTTCCGCCGGGGCGTCACACGCTCTCGACGCAGAACATTCCGTTCCTCAACAACATCGTCAACCGCTTCACCGGCGGCGACGTGTTCATCAGCGAGATCTTCTTCGTGAAGACCTCGCCCGTTCGCTCGGTGCCGTTCGGCGGTCCGATCGGCGACATGATCGACCCGCTCACGGGTGAGCAGGTCATCCCGCGCATCTTCGGCGAGTTCTCGCTCGTCGTGACCGACCCGGTGCGTTTCATCGTCGGCTACACCGGCCAGGCGGCGCAGGGCGACAACGACGCGATCCTCTCCTGGATCAAGGGCCTCTTCATGAACGGCGTGAAGACCACGCTGGGAGAGCTCTGCGAGGTCGAGCAGAAGAGCGTGCTCCAGGCCGTCTCGCTCACGAGCAAGCTCGCGAACGCGTTCGTCGCGAATGCGCCCGATCTCAACGAGATCGGCGTGCGCATCCTGCAGATGGGCCAGTTCAACCTGAACTTCTCGGAGGACGATCGCCAGCGTCTCGTGGCGGCGAACGCCGAGATCGCGAAGGCGAACCGAGGCGTGAAGGTGGCCGAGGCGCAGGCCAAGGCGAAGCAGTTCGAGCTCGATCAGAAGTACAGCCAGGACGCGCGCTACGTTCAGAATCTCGCCGGCAACTACCAGAACTACGCCGCCGGTCAGGCGATCATCGGCGCCGGCCAGGGCATGGCGCAGCACGGCGTCGACGGCGGCGTTGCGGGCGCAGGCATCCAGATGGCGCTGGGCGTCAACATGGCGAACCAGATGGCGGGCGCCATGCAAGCGCAGCCTGCGCAAGCGCAGCAGCCCCAGTTCTCGCCGGGCGGCGCGACCGTGACCTGCTCGAAGTGCAACACCCGCCAGCCGGGTGGGAAGTTCTGCGCGGAGTGCGGAAACGCCCTCGCACAGGCGAAGAAGTTCTGCACGGGATGTGGGCAGGAAACGTCGCCGGCCGCGAAGTTCTGTGCAAATTGCGGCACCTCGACGAGCGCGAGCGCCCCGCTGTCGGCGCGCTGAAGCGGCTTTTTCAGCCGGATGAGGATAAACTGACGACGTGATCCGCGAGGTGAGCGTCGTCGGTGTCGTCCTCCTTGGCCTCCTCGCCATTCCCGCCTGCGGATCCGACCGCGGCGAGAGCGGGCTCAACGCGCCATGCACGCGATCGAAGGATTGTGAGCGTGACTTGATCTGCGAGAAGGGCGTCTGCACGAGCGCCGATGCATCGGTTCTGGGCGCGGACGCCGGCGTGGATGCAGCGGATGCCGGCGACTGACACGATCAAAGAATTCGTCGACGTGAAGCGCTGTGCCGAGTGCGGCTCGCGCTTCCGGGCCGATGCTGCGTTCTGCCCGTTCGACGGCGCGGGCCTCGTCACGAGCACGTGGGATCCGAGCGCCGATCGCCTGCTCGGAACCGTCATCGATCGTCGCTACGAAGTCGTCGCCCCGCTCGGGGAAGGCGGCATGGGAACCGTCTACAAGGTTCGCCACGTCACGCTCGATCGCCTCTTTGCACTGAAGGTGCTGCGGGCGGAGCTCGCGTCGGATGCCCAGCTGGCGGCCCGCTTCGTCCAGGAGGCGCGCGCTACGGCCGCCATCAAACATCCCTCGGTGGTGGCCATCACCGACTTCGGCGCTTTGCCGGACGGCGCCCCGTACTTCGTGATGGAGTTGCTCCAGGGCGAGACGCTCGCGACGCGCCTGCGTGCGCGCGGGCCCTTGGCGCCGTTCGAAGCTGCGCTCGTGGCGCGCGCGATCGCCGACGGGCTCGAAGCGTCGCACGCTGTGGGCGTCATTCATCGCGATCTCAAGCCGGAGAACGTGTTCTTGGTCGGACGCTCACTCGGCCGCGCGCCCGAGGCCGACATTCGCATCGTGGACTTCGGCGCGGCGAAGATCGTCGGTAAGACGAACAAGCTGACGCGGCCAGGCGTGGTCTTCGGAACGCCCTATTACATGGCGCCGGAGCAGGCGAGCGGTGAGCGCGTCGATGCGCGCACCGACGTCTACGCGCTCGGCGTCGTGCTCTACGAGATGGTGACGGGCACCGTGCCATTCGGGGCCGACACGTACATGGGCGTGCTCACGAAGCACCTCTTCGAAGTCCCCCAGAGCCCCGCGATGCGAACACGCATGGACCTCGGCGAGCTCGAGCCGATCATCATGAAGGCGCTGGCCAAGGAGCCGGCCAAGCGGTTCGA
This sequence comes from Labilithrix luteola, assembly GCF_001263205.1. Lineage (GTDB taxonomy): Bacteria > Myxococcota_A > Polyangia > Polyangiales > Polyangiaceae > Labilithrix > Labilithrix luteola. The sequence continues at coordinate 10,303,074 of NZ_CP012333.1, read as the reverse complement.
CAGTGCGGGGGAGTTGGCACTGGCGCTCGCGCGACTAACGGCGAAAGCCGTCGATGTCGTTCGCTCACGACCTGGGGCGGGCCGCACGCTCGTCCTTCAAACGGTCGACACGGCGGACCACATCGAGCGCTCGATCCGGAACCTCGAGGCGAAGGAACGCGAGCGTCGGCAGCGACTCGTGGCCATCGTTCTCACGACCGCCGCGTTCGTGGCCTGCTTGGCCGTCAGCGCGTTCGGCATCCTCCGTGGTCGATCGACGAGTGCCCCTGAGCCCCCGGCTCCCGTATCGACGGTATCGATCGCGGCTCCGCCGTCGCCGAGCGCGACCGTGGTGCCTCCACCGGTCGAGACCGCCGAGCTGTCGGAGCCCACGCCTACGGCCGAGCCTTCGAGCGCTCCGAGCGCGCTCGCGTCCTCCACTTCCGCCGTCGAACCCACACCGAAACCGTTCAAGGGGCCGGTCGGGCCGGCGGTGACGCCGAAGGATCCCAAGCCCGCAGCCTCGCCCGCCCGACGCGCGGATGAGTTTTCCGATCCCTGGGCCCCGCGCGCCCAATAACGACTTACGGAAACGGACGCGCGTCTTGCTGAGCCGTGCGCGTGAAGCGTGACGTCGGAAGGCAAAATTCGTCCCCGTGGCTCGCAAAAGCGGACGGAAACGTTGACAGTCACAGGGCCCGAGGCGGATCCTTCCGAGGCCCTCTTGGCCAAGAAGAAGATTCTCCTCGTCGATGCGGACCAGCGCAGCTTGCGGGTCCTCGAGGTCAGCCTGCGCAAGGCTGGCTACAACTTGACGTGCGTCCACGACGGTCAGTCGGCGCTCGACGTCGTCGAGCACCAGCAGCCCGATTTGGTCATCTGCGATACGAAGCTGCCCAAGCTCGACGGCTACGGCTTCGTGCGACGCCTGAAGGACCACCCGGACTGGGCACACATCCCGGTCATTTTCCTCGCGAGTCAGCGCTCGGTCGAAGACAAGATTCGCGGCCTCGAGCTCGGCGTCGAGGACTACCTCACGAAGCCCATCTTCGTCCGCGAGCTGCTCGCTCGCGTAAACGTGGTCCTCGCGCGACGCACGCAGGAGAGCTTGGCGGCGAAGCCCTCGTCGGCGCTGCTCAAAACACGGTTCTCTGGCTCGATCGCGGACATGACCGTGATCGACCTCCTGCAGACGTTCGAGATCTCGCGCAAGAGCGGCACGATCACGTTCAAGAGCGGCAGCCGCCTCGGGTACGTCTGGTTCCGCGACGGCAAGGTCATCGATGCCGAGGTCGGTGGGCTTCGTGGCGAAGAGGCCGTTTACCGCCTCCTCGTGTGGAGCGAAGCGGACTTCGAGGTCGACTTCGGCAACATCGATCGCGAAGACGTGGTCGAAACCCAGACGTCGGCCCTCGTCATGGAAGGCATGCGCCGCGCCGACGAGTGGGGCCGCCTGATCGAGCAGATCCCGCCGCTCGCCGGCATTTTCGAGGTCGATTCTGAACGCCTCGTCGATCGCCTCAGCGAGATCCCCGACGAGCTGAACGGCATCCTCCGCCTCCTCGACGGCCGGCGCACGCTCGCAGAGGTCGTCGACGAATCACCGTTCGAGGACCTTTCGACGCTGACGACGCTCTCGAAGCTGTACTTCGAGGGGCTTCTGGTCGGCGTCGTTTCGCCTCCGCCCGAACGCGTCGTGCCCTCGACCAACGAGCCCGCGATCGTCGACAAGACGGCGTCCGAAGCCATGGTCGAGCTCGCGCGGTCGCCGCACGAAGACGTCACCGTGCCGGCGCCGCCCGTCGTGCCGGCCGCCGCGATGCCTTCGCCTTCGCCGCCACACGCCGCGATTCCGCGCCCAGGCCAGATTGCGCGCGGGGCCGGCGTTTCTCCCAAGACACGTACGAAGCCCTTCAATCCTGCAGCGCTCGGTGCGCTCGTCGCCGACGCGAAGGCCGCCCGGGCTGCGAAGGCGGGAGACGCGAAGCCGGAGGCGAAGAACGGCGAAGCGAAGGCTCCCGAAACGAAGCCGGTCGAGACCAGCGGCGAACCCCGCGTCGAGACCGAACCTGCCGAAGCGAAGGCTGGCGAGCCGAAGGTTGGCGAGCCGAAGCCGGCGGAGGTCGCCAAGGCTCCGGAGCCGTCGAAGCCGATCGAGACCTCGGCGCAGCCCGCGTCGTCGCTCGTCCGCACGCAGAAGATGAACGTGGTGCTCGCGCCACCGCCAGCGCCGAAGATCGAGCATGCCGCGGCGTCGGCGAACGTCCTCGTCGTGAAGGAACCGCTCGCCAACGAAGCGGACGTCGTCGACGCGCCGGATTCCTCGACGTCGCTAGCGGCGGCCGTCACCGCCCCTACACCTGAACCTCCGCCGCCCGCACCTGCTCCCGAGCCGCCCGCGATCGTGTTCGCGAAGCGAACGCCGTCGGTCGTCGATTGGGCCGAAGCGAACAACAAGACGGTCGCGTCCGACGCGGCGCCCAAGGCCTCGGCACGATCGGACGAGAACGGCTCGCCCGTCGACGCGTGGGCGGAAGACGAGATCGAGCTCCCCACGCGCGCTCCGCGTGTCAGTGGGCGCAAGGTCGCCATCGGCGTGATGGGGGCGGCGATTGGCATCGCGGTCATCGCGCTCTTCGCGCGCTCCACCTATCGCGGACAACACGACACAGCCCAGGGCCTTGGCCTGCCGCTTCGCGATGCCGGGAGTGTGACAGCAACGTCGAGTGCTTCGCCGGTGGCGACGGTGGCGGCTGCTCCGACGAACGAGGCTCCCGAGTCCGCGCCCACGACCGTCGAACCGCCCTCCGAAACGCCGGCGGCGCCCGTTGTGAAGGCGGCCGAACCCACCCCGACGACCCGTGAACGCACGCGCCCTTCGTCGGACCAGACAGGAGCATCGGGGGTCTCGGGCACGAACGCGGAGACCACGACGGCAGCCAAGGCCGACGCGAAGTCCGCGGCTTCCGACAAGCCTGCGCCTCCCGGACCGCCGAGCTCCGAGTCGTTCACCGAAGCTGCCCAGAAGGCACTCGAGAAGGACGACAAGCACGCGAGCGGCCGCGCCGCCGAGCTCGCTTGGCAGGCGACGCAGAAGGATCCCGGCAACGCCGAGGCGTGGCTCACGCTCGGTGCGGCGTACCAGCAGCTCGGCAAGAAGTGGCAGGCGCTCGAAGCCTACCGCTCGTGCGCGAAGAAGGCCCAGGGCCCGCGCGTCGCCGAGTGCCGCGCGCTCGCCGGCATGGACTAGCGCGCCGCCTAGCGAACGCGCGGGTCGAGCAAGCCGTACGCGAAGTCGACGACGATCGTCATCAGCACGACGGCGAGCGACGTCACGATCACGCATCCCATGATGATCGGGCCGTCGCGATCCAGCATCGCGTTCACGCTGAGCGAGCCTAGCCCCGGCCAGCGGAAGATGGCCTCGGTCACGATCGCGCCTCCGATGAGCGCACCGATTTCGAGGCCGAGGACCGTCACGATCGGCATGAGCGCGTTGCGGAAGGCATGCCGGAGGACGACGCCGCCCTCCGACAGACCCTTGGCGCGGGCGGTGCGGACGTAGTCTTGGTTCAGCTCGCGCAGCATCTCGTCGCGAACGAGCCTCGTGTAGTACGCCGCCCCGAACACGCCGAGTGTCATGGCCGGAAGAACGAGGCTCGCCGCGTGCGATGCGAAGGTGTCGCCGTATCCGTCGAGGGGCAGTAGGCGCAGGCGATACGCGAAGAGCCACTGCAAAAATAGGCCGATCACGAACGTTGGGGCGCTCACGCCGACGAGGCTTCCGGTGACGGCGAGGTGGTCGACGAGCGTGCGCTTGCGCGATGCCGCGAGCGTTCCCGCGATGGCCCCGAACAGCGCTTGGAGGCAGGCTGCCGTTACCGCCAGGAGCGCCGTTCGCGGAAAGCGCTCGGCGAGAATGGTCACGACGGGCCGGCGCTGCTGGTAGCTCCTCCCCAAATCGACGTGGATCGGGCCGAAGGTCGCGCAGGTGCCGTGGGCCTTGTCGGAGGGCTCGACGTTGCTCGGACCCGTGTGGACGAGCCGCTGGAAGAAGCGTGCGTACTGCACGTAAACGGGGCGATCGAGCCCGAGGTCTTTACGGATACGCTCCACGTCTTGCGGGCGTGCTTGTGGGCCGGCCACCATGCGTGCCGGATCGGTCGGCAGCGCGTTGTTGACGAGGAACGCGAGCGAGACCGTGGCCCACACCACGAACACGGCCCAAAGGAGCCTCCGCGCGAGCTTGCGGATCACCGCGAACCCTCCGGACGTCCGAGGAGGCTGCCGAGCACGTTCTCGGGCGAGAAGGCACGCGCCGCGACGGGGCCCATCGCGCGATCGACCCACACGCGCGTCATGTCGTTCGTCCACATGGGGTGCGAGTGATAGTTCCGCACGTACGGCTGACGCTGCGTGTAGTACCGGTAGTAGTACGAGAACGCCCAAGGAGCGTCGTCGCAGAGGATCTCCTGCGTCTCGACGTAGATCTTCTTGCGCTTGTCGTCGTCGAGCTCGTGGCGCGCCCGGTCGATGAGCTCGTCGACGCGCGGGTTCTTGTAGAAGGACCAGTTGTTCGAGTCCTCGTCGTTGATCGAGCGCGAATGGAAGAGCGGCTCGAGGATGCTCCCCGCGTCCGGATAATCCTGCTTCCAGAACGCCGGACCGAACGCGGACTGACCGCGACGCCCTCGGATGGCGAGGAACGTGGGGTAGTTGACGATCCGGATCTCGATGCGGATGCCGATCTTCGCGAGCTGCTGCGCCAGCACCTGGGCCACGAACTCGGAGAGACTCTGCTTGTATGCGATGTACGGGATGACGTGCGGGTACCCGCCGGTCTTCGTGACCGGATCGTACGGGTAGCCGGCGCGACGCATGTGCTCGAGCGCGGCTTCGTAGTCGTACGTCTGTCCGCGCAACGTGTCGTCATGGCCGAACACGCCGGGCGGCACCGGTTGGTTCGCCGCGTTCAGATTGGCCGCGCGCACGAGCCGGATCTCGTCGCGATTGACCGCTGCGGCCACGGCACGCCGAACCTCGACGTTGTCGAACGGCGGCATCTCGGTGTTCATCGCGTCGCCGGCGATCTGCAGCTCGGCCTCGTATTCGCCGAACGGCTTCCAGCGAGGATCGGCCTGGAATTTCAGGAGATCGGGCGCGAGGAAGTCGCGCAGAATGTCTTGCTCGCCATGCGCGAAACGGAAGCGCTGGCTCGTCTGGTTCACGTTGAAGAGGAACCGAACGCCGTCGAGATAGGGGAGGCCGGGGCGGAAGTAGCCCTCGTGGCGAACGACATTGATTTCGCGCGCACGCTCCCATCCGTTCGGAGGAAGCTTGAACGGGCCCGCGCCGCACGGATGCCAGGTGTCCGTGTAGCGCGTGCCCGCGCTCTTGCAGACGGGGCGAAGCGTCGGCAGCGCGAGGACCGAGAGGAAGGCGGCGTCCTTGTCTTTGAGGTGGAAGGAGACGACGTAACGCCCGTCGACCTGCACGCCTTCGAGGGTCTCGGTCTTCTTGGCGGCGAACTCGCCGAAGCCGACGAGCGACTCGAAGTAGGACGACGACGGATTCGGTGCGGAGGGATGCAGCGCGCGTTCGACCGAGCGCTTGACGTCGTCGGCGGTGACCTCCTCGCCGTCGTGGAACCGCGCTCCCTGATGCAGATAGAAGCGGAGCGTCTTGCCTCCGTCTTCGACCGTCCAGCGCTCGGCGAGATCGGGGACGATCTTGCCGTTCGCGTCGTAGTCGACGAGTCCTGCGAAGATCGCCTCCAGCACTTGCGGCGCGAGGCCGTCGCTGATGTTCGCCGGATCGAGCCCGCGCAGATCGCTGAAGCTCGCGACGGTGACCACGCCTCCGCGGCGCGGCTCCGTCGTGTCCGGATGGGCGGCAGGAATCGGCGCCGGAATCTCCTGGGTGCAGCCGCTCGACAAGACGTCGGCGCCGAGCAGGCACGCCTCAATGCTTCTGCGGATCGAGCGCATCGCGCAGGCCTTCTCCGAGGAGGTTGAAGCCAAGGACGCTCAGCATGATCGCTGCGCCGGGCGCGACCGCAATCCATGGCGAGGTCGTGATGTAGTCCTGACCGTCGAACAGCATGTGCCCCCACGTCGGCGTGGGCGGCGCGATGCCGGCGCCGAGATAGGAGAGAACGCTCTCGGCGAGAATCATCTGCGCGACCGAAACGGTCGAGACGACGACGAGAGGGCCCATCACGTTGGGCAGAACGTGACGAAGCAAGATGCGCGGCGTGCTCTGGCCGAGCGCACGCGCGGCCGTCACGAAGTCGTGGTGACGGATCTGGAGCGTCTTGGCGCGCAGAACGCGTGCCGTACCGAGCCAGCCGGTGAGCCCAAGCGTGAGGAAGATGGTCGTCGACGTCGTCCGATCGAGGGCTGCGCCGAGCGCCATGACGATGAGCAGAAACGGGAAGGCGAGGCCGACGTCGACGATGCGCATGAGCACGGTGTCGATGGTCTGCCCCTCGAACCATCCGGCGACGATGCCGACCACGGCGCCGACGACCGATGCGACCACCGTGGCCGCGATGCCGATGAAGAGCGAGACGCGAGCGCCCACTGCAAGGCGGCTCAGCTGATCGCGGAACAGGCGGTCGGTGCCGAGCGGAAAGGCGGAGCTTGGTCCGACAGGGAGATGATCAGGCGAGATCCCGCGCGCGAAGTCGCTTGCGTTCGGATCCTTCGTAACGAGGAGCGGCCCGAAGACGGCGAACAGAAGGATGGCTGCCACGATGGCGGAGCCTACGACCGCCGCACGGTTTCTCGAGCCGGGCAGGGCGCGCTTCGTCGTCCGGATCGGCGGCACGAGCATCGTGGGCTTTACCGCGATTGCACGGACCGGGCCGTCGGTTGACGGCGTGAGGGAACCGCCTCGAGGAACGACGTCAGGGTGGTGGCGAAGGCTTCGGGCACCTCTGCGGGCGGGCACCGACCGCACTCGAGCACCTCGAAACGCCCGCGAAGCTCGCGTGCGAGTCGACGGCCGCGCTCGACCGGGGCGAGTCGATCATCGCGCCCCCAGACGACGAGCGAGTCGGCCGTCACGCGCGGAAGGCGAGCGACCAGCGTGCGCGTGTCAGCCTTCGCGACGATGGTGGCGTGCGCGGCTTGACGGGCCGCCGGAGCATTGAAGCTCGCGTAGGTCGACTCCACGCGCCCCTGTGGAATACGCGAAGCGCCGGCGTAGACCGTCCCATGCAAGTACTTACGGAAGAGCGCCATGCCCATGAGCTGACGCCAGAGCAGCGCTCCACCGATCGGCGTGCGGGCCGCGCGATCGAGGAAGTGTTCGTCGTCGGGATAGACGAGCGCGTCGACGAGCACGAGCTTGTGGACGAGGGAAGGGTGCTTTGCCGCGAGCGTCAGGGCCACTCCACCGCCCATGCCGTGGCCGCAGACGCTGATGCGACCAAGCCCGAGCGCTGCGACGAGATCGAAGAGCGAGTCGGCGAAGGCGTCGTAGCCGTACGCGTAGCGCTGCGGATCAGGTTTCTCGCTCGCACCGAAGCCGGGAAGATCGGGCGCGACCACGCGGAACGAGCCAGCGAGGTGCGCGATCGTCTCGTGGAACGTGTCGCTGTGGACAACTGCGTCGTGGATCAGGAGCAGCGCGGGCCCCGCGCCTGCTTCGACGACGCGAATGCGGGCTCCGCGCGCCGAAACGTCCTTCGACGAGCGTGACGATGAGCCCGAGAAACCTAGTCCTTGTCCGGGCGTCCGTGACACGCGCCGACGATAGCACGGGCCCGACCTCCGGAATTTGGACCTTGTGCGATGGAGTGCGCGACGATTTCACCACGCGCTCCGAGCGAGCCTCCGGGAGACGTTTCGAGCCGCCCGATCGCGTCGCCGTGAGGGGGTCAAATTCGCGCCTAGCGGCTGACCTTCACGAAGGGTTTCGTGCGTCCATTGCTATGACATTTTCTGTCACGGCACCGATCTAAACGCGCGAACACAGTTCCATAATGGAAAGGCGCAAAAAAAACGCGATCACCGCGTTGACCCTCGTCTTTTGGTCGGAATAGAGTCGCTCGGGTCGGACCTGACGCCGGACGAGCTTTCCATTCGGAAACGCCGTCCAGGCAACCTCCAAGAGTCTTCGAAAGTCGACTGCGGACGAGGTAGGCGAGCAAGACGGACTGGTCTCACGAACGCGAGCGCATGGGGGTGCGACGAGCGAGGGACTTCCGGTCTTCTCACCAGGTAGTGGAATCGGTCACGGGGCAGTCGCTGCAGCAGTCTTTGCCGGCAGCGAGGCCTACTCCCGTGCGAGCGGTCGCGTTTCGTCTTGCCCCGCAAGAGGACGCAGATGGCTCCCACGGACTTCAATAAGTATTCGCGGAACGCCGGATCAAGGCCTCAGAACGAAGATGACCGAGCACACGTTCGATAGCAGCAAGCAGCAACTCAACGTCGGGTCGAGCGACGTGGAGGAACTCGGGCGCCGGCTCGGGCGCATCTTCTCTCGTGGCTTCCGTGGTGTGGAAGAACGCCGGCTTGCCGGTGATCGGGTCGCGAAGATCCTTGGCCTCGTCGCCGCGCGAGTTGCGCAGCCGGTGAGCGCCTGAAGAGACACTGAGCGCCGGCTGGCGCTCGTTCGATTCGAAGCGGGGAGGAAAAGGTAGCGCTCTGTAGGACGTCGGTCCTCGGAGCAGCTGCCACGGGAGGCGTGTGCCCTGCGCACCGCTTCCGCCGAGAGATCGGCATCAAGGACGTAGCTGGAGCGCTGGAGGAGCAATGGACGCAAAGAACGCGAGTGCCGAGCTTTTGGTCGAGGACGCATCCGACGTGACCCCGGTCACCGAGGGCGCGTTGGCCTTGAAGGTCGACGACCTGCAGGGCGAAGAGACGGTCACCCGCGAGCAGCGTCGTTCGCGTCGTAAGCGTGACGTGCGTGCGCGCACGATCAGCGTGAAGCGCATGACGAAGCGCGAGCTCGAGATGGGCCGCATGCTTTACCCGGACGTCGAGGACGTCCAGAAGCCGCGCACGCGCGCCGAGTGCGGAAACGGCGAGCGTCCGTGCCCCTTCGTCTCCTGCAAGCACCACCTCTACCTCGACGTGTCGGCTCGCACCGGCGCCATCAAGCTGAATTTCCCGGACCTCGAGGTCTGGGAAATGAACGAGACCTGCGCGCTCGACGTCGCCGATCGTGGCGGCACGACCCTCGAAGAGGTCGGCGCGATCATGAACCTTACGCGTGAGCGCATTCGCCAGGTCGAGGTCAAGGGCCTCGCCAAGCTCCAGGCGCTCAGCGACATGAACGCCCTCCGCGACTACGTCGACGAGGGTCCCGTCGGAAAGCGCCGCCTCCCCGTGCTCACCAAGGCGAAGAAGGAGGAGGAAGAGGAAGAGGAGGCCGAGACGGCCGACTCCGACTTCGACGCCGACGAGTTCGCGAGCGACGCGCTCGACGCCGAATGATTTTTTTCGTCTGAGACTTCAGCTTCGTCACGTTTCCTTGAGTCACTCCTGCAGACGGCCCGGGTTGCCAGCCCCCGGGCCGTCATTTTTTAAAGCGCCTGCATTCCTGAGCTTGTAAGCAGCCTTCGCCTGGGATTGACCTGGCCCGGCGGGGTAGCTAGACGGCGCGCATGCCCATCCGCACCGCGCTGCTTTCCGTCTCCGACAAGACTGGCCTCATGCCGTTCGCTGCGGCCCTGAGCAAGAAGGGCGTCACGATCCTCTCGAGCGGAGGAACGGCAAAATCGCTCGCGGCCGAGGGCATCCCGGTCGAGACGGTCGAGAACTACACGGGCTCGCCGGAGGTCATGGGCGGACGCGTGAAGACCCTGCACCCGCGCGTGCACGGCGGCATTCTCGCGCGCGAAGGAACGGACAACGCCGACCTCGAGCGACTCGGCGCGAAGTTCATCGACCTCGTCGTCGTGAACCTCTACCCGTTCGAAAAAGTCGCGAGCAATCCGAACGCTAGCTTCGAGGAGCTCATCGAGAACATCGACATCGGTGGTCCCTCGATGGTGCGCTCGGCGGCGAAGAACCACGCGCGCGTCACCATCGTGTGCGACCCCAGTGATTACGAGCGCGTCCTCGCCGAGATCGAGAGCACGGGTGAAGTTTCGACCTCGCTCCGTCGCGAGCTCGCCGCCAAGGCCTACGCGCACACCGCGGCCTACGACGCGGCCATCAGCGGTGTTCTTTCGGGCCCGCGCGCGGCGACCAGCGACGAAGCGTCGGCCAATCCCTATCCGCGCTACCTCACGCTGCCCTTCGAGCGCGCCTACGGCCTTCGTTACGGCGAAAACCCGCACCAGACGGGCGCGTTCTACGTCGAGCGCAGCGCAGAGCCGGGCACGATCGCCCGTGCCGAGAGCCTCGGCGCCGGCGGCAAGGAACTGAGCTTCAACAACCTCGTCGACGTCGACGCGGCCCTCGAGGCCGTCCGTGAGTTCGACCGCCCCGCGGCGGTCGTCGTGAAGCACACCAACCCGTGCGGCGTGGCCGTTTCCGGTGACCTCGCGAGCGCCTACAAGACCGCGCGTGATGCCGACGCCCTCTCGGCCTTCGGCGGCATCGTGGCCTTGAACCGCGAGGTCGACGAGGCCACCGCGAAGATCCTCGCCGAGACCTTCCTCGAGTGCGTCGTCGCCCCGAGCTTCAGCGGTTCGGCCCTCGAAGTGCTCCGCGCGAAGAAGAACCTGCGCCTCCTCGCGACGGGCGCGTGGCTCCCCGCCGATCACGCGGGCCTGACGTACAAGCGCGTTTCGGGCGGCCTCGTCGTCCAGGCGCGTGACGCGACGGCGCCCGGCGAGGTCACCAAGGGCAAGGTCGTCACCAAGCGTCAGCCCACGGCCGAGGAGCTCACCGGTCTCGAGTTCGCCTGGCGCGTCTGCAAGCACGTCAAGTCCAACGCCATCGTCCTCGCCAAGGGCGAGCGCACGGTCGGCGTCGGCGCAGGCCAGATGTCTCGCGTCGTTTCCGTCCAGATTGCAGGCGAGAAGGCGGGTGAGGAGTCGAAGGGAAGTGTCCTCGCTTCCGATGCTTTCTTCCCGTTCCCGGACGGCATCGAAGCGGCCGCGAAAAACGGCGTCACGGCTGTCGCGCAACCCGGCGGCAGCGTGAAGGATCCCGACGTCATCGCCGCCGCCGACCGTCTCGGCCTCGCGATGGTCTTCACGGGCGCGCGCCACTTCCGTCACTGATCGACGGCACTCGCGGAACGCGAGAGGACGAGCGGCAGCTGCTTCGGTTGACGAGGCGTCGCCGCTCGTGTCGTTTCGGGGACGAGCCGCGCACGAAAAACGCCGCCCCTCGGAAAAACTGCACGTCACTTATTTGGCCATCTCACTCCGACTATGACATTCGGTGGGCATGGCTGGCATGCACGAGTCCTGCACGGTGTGCGGACGCAACTTCGAGGTGCAGTTCCGCTACCAAATGGAGGAGCGCGACAACGCGTTCTCGTTCTTCTGCTCGCAGGCTTGCCACGGCAAGAGCCTGAGGGGTGAGACGACGAGTGGCGTCGTCTGCGATTGCTGCAACAAGCGTTTCGTCGTCGAGCTCGTCTCGCAGGTTCTTCGTATCAAGGGTGAGGCGCGCTACGCGTGCTCCGACGGATGCCGCACCCAGCTCCTCGCGGAGGCCGGCGGTCTTCGTCTCGGTAGCGCGATGGCGCCGACCGCGATGCCGCCTTCGCCGCCCCGACCGTTCCGGCGATCCCCGCAGCCATGCCCGCGCGCGTTGCGCCGCCGCCGGTTCCCGTTCGTACGCCGAGCTCCGTTGTGCCTTCGATGTCCGCGCCCGTCGCGTCGGCTGCGCCCGCGAGCGCACCGCCTGCCAGCGCGCCTCCCGCCAGCGCGACAATCCCGACGATGCCTTCGCCCGCCGCGACGACCGCGAGCGCCGCGCCTGCTCCCTCGGGCTCGATCAGCTCGATCGGAAAACTCCCGTTCGCAGGCCCGCGCCGCCTCGCGATCTTCAATCACAAGGGCGGCACCGGCAAGACCACCACCACGGTCAGCATCGCTGCCGGCCTCGCGATGAAGGGCTACAAGGTCCTCCTCGTCGACACCGACTCGCAGGGCAACGTCGGCGTGTCGCTCGGCGTGAAGGCCGAGAAGACGCTCTACCACTCGCTCGTCATGGGCCTGAAGCCCCAGGACGTCGCCATCAAGGTTCGTGAGAACCTCGACCTCGTTCCCTCGAACGAGACCCTCGCCGCCGCCGAGCTCTACCTCGCCGGTCGTCAGAACCGCGATCGAATCCTGCGTGATCGCCTCGCCCCGGCGCTCGCGCACTACGACATCGTCATCCTCGACTGCTCGCCGTCGCTCTCGCTCCTCAACCAGAACGCGCTCGTCTTTGCCGAGGGCATCGTGGTTCCGGTCGCGTGTGACTTCCTCTCGCTCGTCGGCGTGCGCCAGGTCATCAAGACGGTGAAGAACGTCAACTCGCTTCTCCACCACCCGGTGCAGATCTACGGCGTTCTTCCGACGTTCTACGACGCACGCGCGCGCATCTGCCGCGACGCGTGGGGCACGCTGAAGGAGCACTTCGGCGACCGTTGCTTTCAGCCCGTGCGCTCGACGATCAAGATCAAAGAGGCGCCGGCTCAGGGCAAGACGATTTTCGAATACGCGGCCGATTCGCAAGCCGCGGTGGACTACCAGCGCGTGGTCGACCGACTCGTGACGGGCCACGTTGCTCAGATGAGCGACGAGGAGCTCGAAGACGAGAACCCGAAGGCGATGGTCGGCTGAAGAGCCGTTCAAGGCCTGCGAAGACGTAAAGATTAGACTTGGTGGAGGATACGATGGCAGCGCGAGACGAAGAAGCGGGACTCGGAGCAGCACGCGTGCTCGATGGCGACGAAGTGCAGGGGGTGCTCTCGGGCGCGTTCTACCAGGCGCCGCCGGAGTCGACGCGGATGCTCCGTGCGGAGCGCCCGACGCCGAAAGAGAAGCCGACGCACTACAAGGTGATCTGCATCTCGATGTACACGAAGGATCTCGATCAGCTCGACGAGCTCGTCGAGAAGCTCAAGGCGCGCGGCATCACCAAGGCGAACCGCAGCGCGCTCATTCGCGTCGCACTCGAGCAGCTCGATCTCGACAAGGTTCCGCGCGGACTCTGAGCTGCCTACGAGACGCGTCCGTGACGAACGCGTGACGGGCGCAGGCTGGCGAGGGTAGGCACGAGAATCGTGTCGGCCGATGCCCTGCAAATGCCCACATTTCTCGGCGTCTCCGGCGCGTCCCGAACAGTGGCGACGCCTTGCGTCGTGATCGAGGTCGCAACATAACGCGCCCTGCATGTCGAGGTCGCTTCGCGCCCTGGCGCTCTCCAGAACGGTCGCCACGAGCGTGATGCTCGCCTCCTCCGTCGCTGCATCTGTCGCCGTCGCGCTCGCGCTCGCGCTGGGAGGCGCAGCCTGCGCGAACAGCCCGCAGCCCGATCTGACGCCGGACTACGATCCTTCGCTTCCGACGGTCGACGCCTCGCTGGAGTCGCACCCCGTCGTCGGAAACAGCGGTGATGACTCGTCGTCGTCCGGCGAGACCACGGGCGGAGCGAAGAAAGACGCGTCGGCCCCCGCCGCGAACGCGAATGATGCGGGCAGCACGAAGACGCCCTCCACGCCTTCGGTGACGACGCCCGCGGCCGGCGAGATCCTCATCACCGAGGTGATGTACACCACGCTCACGCCCGAGCCGATGTCGGAGTGGTTCGAGGTCTACAACCTCGCGTCCGCCGCGCGGACCTTGAGCGGCCTCAAGATCACCGACGGCGGCGGCCGCTCGCACGTCATCGGTGCGGGCGTCACCCTCGGCGCAGGGGAGTACGGCGTGCTCGTGCGCGACAAGGCCACGGCGATCGCGAATGCGGTCCCGGCGTCGGCCATTCTGTACGAGTACGGCGCCGGATTGTCCTCGAGCTCCGGCGTGATTCTCGCGAATGGCGCTTCGGGCGGCATTGCCCTGTACGACGCGTCGGTTCGGCTCGCGAACGTGCCGTACGGAGGTTGGTTCAGCCAGTCGGGCGGCAGCTCGATTCAATTGAAGTCGCTGACCGGCGCCACGAGCGACTCGGCGGCGGGCTGGTGCCTGTCGGCGACGGCCTGGACGAGCGGCTCGGCGAAGGGCACGCCCGGAGCGGCGAGCGACTGTCCCTGAACGTCGCTTCTGGAACGACGCGCTCGCTCACTCGGCGAGCGAATTCCAGAACGCCTGAAGATCGGCCGGGAGCGGCGCTTCGATGGCGAGGTGCTCGCCCGTCATCGGGTGAGCGAGCGTCATGCGCGACGCGTGGAGCGCGTGGCGCGGTAGCTCGAGTTTCTCGAAGTCTTCGTCCGTGAGCAGGCCGTCGGCGCCGCGCGGAAAGCACGTGTCGTCCGGGCCATAGAGCTTGTCGCCCACGATGGGGGCGCCGAGCGACGCGAGGTGGATGCGGATCTGATGCTGCCGTCCGGTCTCGAGCTCGCAGCGCACGCGGGCATACGTGCGCCCGTCTTTTCGTGATCGTGTGTCTTCGACGATGAAGCGCGTCGAGGCCGACATCGCGTCGTCGGTGATGCCGAGACGCATCTTCACTTTGTAAGGGCTCACCGGATCGAGCTCGAGGGATCGCTCGAAACGGAACGCGTTGGGCGCGTCGTCGGCCGGCGAGACCGCTCCGCCGACCTGCGGGCCGAGCGCGGGATCGGGCACGCCCCAGGTGATCGCGGTGTACGTTTTCGTGATGCCTGCGCGCTCCTCGAGACGCTTTTTGAGCGTGCGGTCGCAATCGGGCGACTTCGATACCAAGAGCACGCCGCTCGTCTCGCGATCGATGCGGTGACCGAGCGAGAGGAACACGCCGGGACGCTCGCGCTTGAGCACGTTGATGAGCGTGTTCTTGTGGTAGCGCGCGGTGGGGTGGACCGGGAGCAGGGAAGGCTTGTTGACGGCGAACAGGTGCTCGTCTTCGTGGAGGATGGGCACCTCGGTGGGGACGGGCTCCTCGTCCCACGGGGGGCGCCAGAGCAGAACGTGCTCCTCCTCCTGGACGCGGTGATTCGAGCGCAGCCGCTTGCCGCGGACGTCGAACGCGCTGTTTTTCACGATGAACTGCGTGCGCGTCCGGCTCGTGCGCTTGAGCTGGCCCTGGAGAAACACGTCCAAGCGCTGCCCGGCGAGCTCCGGGGGGACCCGAAAGACGCTCACGATCGAACCCTCCGGCACCCCTTCGGGGCGGACGAAGTCGCTTTCGGACACACGGAGCCGGGTCACCGAGGGCTCTTTAGCTTTTCTCGGGCCGTGCTTCCACCCCTCGAAGTAGCCGAAGGGACGGGTTTGGGGCCCCTCACACAGGGCACTGGGGACTGGAAAAACATGGTAGAAGCTGGGCCGCGATGGAGATCCTGTTCGTCACCACCGAGCTTGCGCCGTACGTGAAAGTTGGCGGCCTTGCCGACGTGAGCGCCGCGCTGCCGAAGACGCTGAAAGCCCTCGGCCACCGCGTGACCGTCGTGGTGCCTCGGTACCCCGCGTTCGAGCAGGCCGGCCTTCTGGTCGCCCGCCGTCTCACGCCGCTCCGGCTCGAGCTCGGTTCGCGCTCGCACGAAGTCACCGTCTTCGACGGCCGCCTCTCGTCGCAGGTCGATCTCGTCCTGCTCGACGCGCCCGGTCTCTTCGACCGCGAGGGCGTCTATGGCGAGCGCGGCGAAGACTTTGCCGACAACCACCTGCGCTTCGCCGTGCTCTCGCGCGCGGCCGCGGAGCTCGCGAAGCAGCGCGAGGAGTCCGGTGCGCCATACGACGCCGTGCACGTCAACGACTGGCCGTCGGCGCTCGTCGCCAAGTACATGAAGGACCTCGGCCTCAAGACGCCGACGCTCCTCACGATCCACAACATCGCGCACCAGGGCATCTTTCCGAAGAGCACGCTCTCCGATCTCGGCCTCTCCGAAGACGACTTCACCGTCGACGGCATCGAGTTCTACGGCTCGGTCAATGTGCTCAAGCAGGGCATCCTCTCGGCCGACGTCGTCACCACGGTCAGCCCCACGTACGCGCGGGAAATCCAGACCGAAGCGGGCGGCGAGCGCCTCCACGGCGTTCTGCAGTCGAAGGGCCGCGTCGTCGGCATCGTCAACGGCGTCGACTACGGCGTCTGGAACCCGGCGACCGATTCGAATCTCGTGGCACGCTACGACGCGGAAAACGCGTCGAACAAGGCTCGCTGCAAGGGCGCGCTCCAGAAAGAGCTGTCCCTTCCGCTCGACGAGCGCGCGCCGCTTCTCGTCAACGTCGGGCGCATCGTTCCCCAGAAGGGAACGGACCTCTTCATCGACGCGCTGCCGCGCATCCTCCGCGGGAGCAACGCGCAGGTCGTCGTCGCCGGCGACGGAGACTCCGCCCTCATCGCCAAGCTCGAGGCGGCCATCGAGAAGAGCCACGGCCGCGCCGTGTTCGTTCGTGCAGCCCCCGAAGCTCTCGTGCATCGCATGTTCGCCGCGGCGGACATCGCGCTCGTGCCGAGCCGCTTCGAGCCGTGCGGTCTCGTCCAGATGTATGCCCAGCGGTACGGCGCTCCGCCGGTCGCGCACGCTACCGGTGGCCTGATCGACACCGTCGTCGATTGCGATGCGCGGCTCGAGACCGGTACTGGTTTCCTCTTCGAGGAGGCGACCTCCGATGCGCTCTTCGCCGCCACGACGCGCGCCATCTCGGCGTGGGAGTCGAGTGCTTGGCCTGCTCTTCGTCGCCGCGTGATGCGCCTCGATCGCGGCTGGGAGCGCGCCGCGCGCCAGTACGAGCAGGCCTACAAGGCGCTCGGCACCTCGCGCTGAAACGGCGTTCGCCGTAGCAGAATCGTGCTCTAGCTAATCACTCGCGTCGACACCGCGGCGAGCCCGCGCGACGTAGGCCACGAGCCTCGTTGCGCGGGCGAGCCACGAAGCGCGGAGCGCGGTGCGTCCGAGGACGACGGCTTGATGAATGAGGGTGAGCGCGGTGAGCGCGCCTCCACCTTGGCCGCCGAGGATGTTCGCTGCGCCCGACCCGGCGACCACGAGCGCGACGCCGATGGCCGCGCGCCAACCCCAGGCGAGCGACGTGGCCGTCAGTGCGTTGCGTGAGACGAGGCGCGTCATCACCAGCGCATTCTTGACGCGTGAGAAGGCGCGGCGTTCGTCGTCGTCGTTCGTCACGACGTCGTGCACGACGGCTGCGCGAGCCACGTCGCCGAGTACGCCGATGATGCAGGCGCCGAGGACGAAGAGCGCGAGGACGACCATGTTCACGCCGAAGGCGGGCGTCTCTCCGAGGCTCGGCAGGAAGGCGCGGCTCACGGACGAGCCCACCCACGCGCCGGCCGCGACGATCGCCAGTTGGACGATGCTCGTGAGAACGAGGACGACCAGCAGCGGAAAGAACGAGGCGATCGACGCGCGAAGGGCAGACGCCGGGCGCGGTGCGATACCGACGGACCCACGACCCGTCGCGAGCGAAGCGAGCAGGGCGCCGAGGGGAATCTGCGAGAGCAGGACGCCCACCACGAACAGCACGAGCGTCGTGCGCGTGACGACCGCAAGCGCAGCGTCGGCTCCGAGGAACCAGGACACGAGGTTGTAGCCGCCGGGCCGAAAGAGGACGGCATCGCCGTCGGGGTGCGCGCCCCAGCTTCGGTTGGCCCACGCATGCGCTGGCGTCGCGAGCACGAAGCCCCACGCGAGCTGCCACGCATAGACCAGGGCGATCGCGAGAGGACGTCGCCGGGCCCGGACCTCCGTGGGCTCGAGCGCGCGGAGCTCGCCGTCCGTCGTCGCGTCGTCCGTCATGGAGCAACCAACCCCGTCAGCAGCTGGGCCCAGTAGGTCGATCGCTCGCGGGTGCGCGGAGCCCCGGTGGGCGTCTGGTTCCCGGCGGTGGCGAAGTCGTTTTCGGGCTTTTCGTCGAGAAGCACGCGATCGTCGGGATCGATCACGACCGAACGAAGCGGGCTCGCACCGGAGTACGGGACTCGCACGAACTCACCTTCGCCGTCCCAGGGAACGCGCGTGCGGGTTCCGTCTTCGGCGACGAGCTCGATGTCGACGGGGAAGGAGAGCGTGCCTCGTCGCGTGACGAGCGCCCAGCCGCTGTAGCGACTGCTCGCGGCGCCGCTGCGCGCGATCGTCTCTCGCTTGCCGTTGACGTCGAAAATGCCCCACGGCGCATGCGACGGATACGAGGAGATGCTCGTCGCGACGTAATCGACCCAGCCCTTGTCGAAGAGGGCAGTGCGGAGCGTCTTGGCCGCGCGCTCGCCCATCTCGGTGCGGAAGACCTCGATGAGATCGTCCGGCCGGGGATGGCGGAAGCGATACTTGCGAGCGTAGGTTCCGAGCGTGCGCTGCATCACGCGGTCGCCGTAGACGCGCCTCAGCGTCTCGAGAATCGTGCCTGTGCGGCTATAGACGAGCGCACCGTAAGCGCTGCCGGTTTCGAAGTCGTTCGCGGGCTGAGCGATGGGCTCGTCGTGCGCGAACTGACGAGCGCTCGCCGCGTGCACGTCGACGTCGCCGATCTTGAGTCCGAACATGTCGAACGCCGAACCCGGGCCCTTCCAGGCGCCCATGGATTCGCTCTCGGCGTAGGTGTTGAGCCCCTCGTCGAGGAAGGGCCACTTGTCTTCGTTCGACGCGATGAGGCCGTAGAAATACTGGTGTCCGAACTCGTGGATGACCGTGAGCTCGAGGGCGAGAAGGCCCTTCGGCGTCCACGGCATTCCACGCACGCCCGTCGTGATGAGCGTGGGGTACTCCATGCCGCCGGCTTCATCCGCGGTCATCGGCGGGTGCACGAGCGTCAACACCGAGTAGGGGTATTCGCCGTAGAGCGAGCCGAAGTGCGGGAACGCGAAGCGCATCGTCTCGAGCTGGCGTTCCGCCGCCGCGTCGTTGCCCCTCGGGTAGAGGACCGTCACGTCGACGTTCCCCATCTTTTCCGTGCGCTTTGCGAACTGGTCCCAAGCGGTCCACGCGAAGTCGTGGACGTCGTCCTGGACGTGGCGTTCGATCCGGCGGTCACCTTCCGTGCGTTCTTCCACGAGCGGGCCCGTCGCGCCGACGACGTAGTCCTTGGGAACGTCGAGCGTTACGTCGAAGTGGCCGAAGTCCGCGTAGAACTCGCCGAGGTGGTGGAAGGGAAAATGCGCGAAGGTTCCGTCGGGCTCGATGGTCGCGAGCTTCGGAAACCATTGCGCGACCATGTGGAAGCTGCCGTCGTAGCCGGTGCGTTCGACGATGGCGGGCAGCTTGTCGTCCCACTCGACTTCGAGCGTGATGCTGTCGCCGGGCTGCACCTCGCGCGGGAGCGGAACGCGCGCTTCGGTCTCGTCGTCGTCGTTGGCGCGCTTGGTCTCGGCGGCCTGCCAGAGGTCGTGACGTTCTTCGCCATCGACGAGCGTGAGCTTGCGGACGTCGATCGTGCCCCAGTCCGCGGGCACCGTGGTTCCGCGGAAGCCACCGATGGGCGCTCGCAAGAAGGTCGACGACTGGTTCTTGAACGCGTTCAGGTAGAGATGGAACCAGAGCTCGCTGACGGGCTTGGTGCTGACGTTCTTCCAGACGATCGTGCCTTCGCCGTGAA
Source organism: Labilithrix luteola (assembly GCF_001263205.1). GTDB lineage: Bacteria > Myxococcota_A > Polyangia > Polyangiales > Polyangiaceae > Labilithrix > Labilithrix luteola. Next base: position 10,283,501 of record NZ_CP012333.1, on the reverse strand, counting down.
CCGTGTGCGCCGTGGCGTCGAGCTTTGCGCGCAAGGTGTAGTCGACGACCTTTTCCGCATGCGCGAGCATGGGAACGTTCTCGAGGGCCGCCGCGACGGAGAAGTCGTCCGCGTGCGCGTCACGCGGGTCGTCACCCGTCAACGCGAGCGCGAGGCTCGCGGACAGGGCCCCGAGCCATCGCACGGACGAGCCAGTCATCGTCGCGCACGTTAGCAGAGTCGGTGCTCGCCTGAATCGGTGCTTTTCGCAGCGGGAAACGCTCAGAACCCGAACGACGTCTGCCCGTTCTTGTCTGGCTTGCCAGCCTTGTTTGGCCGGCGGAACGTGGTGGCGGTTTCGAACGCCGAAAGTTCGTCCGCGCCGAGGCCGAGGCGCTTTGCCGTGCGCGCGAAAAGAGCGCTGATGGTTTCTGCGTAGACCCCTTCGCCGCTGCCGCGGACGGCCCAGCGCGAATCGTAGAGCTTCCCGCCATGAGCCTCGCGCAAGCGGCGGAGCACCTTCTCGGCTCGAAGCGGTAGCTTGTCGCGCAGGCGCTGCTCGAACACGGCTTTGACGGACCCAGGCAGGCGCAGGAGCACGAAGAACGCGTGTGTGGCGCCGGCATCCTTCGCGGCCTCGAGGACGGAGGGAATGTCCTCGTCGTTGAGTCCCGGCACGATCGGCGACACGCTGACGCCGACCGGTACGCCAGCTTTGGCGAGCGTCTCGACGATCCTCATGCGACGAGCCGGCGTGGTCACGTACGGTTCCATGGCCTTCGCAGTGTCCGGATCCCAGAAGGGGATGCTGACGGTGACGCGGCACCGTGCGACGCGCGCGAGCTCCGCGAGGAGCTCCACGTCACGCTCGATGACGGGCGACTTGGTGATGAACCCCGCCGGATTCCGATACTCGATGCACGCCTCGACGCACCCGCGCGTGAGCTTCATCGATGCTTCGACCGGCTGGTAGCAATCCGTGATGCCGCTGAAGACGACGAGCTCGCCCTTCCACGACTTCTTCTCGAATGCCTCGCGCAAGAGCTCCGGCGCCTTCGGCTTCACGACGATCTTCCGTTCGAAATCCGTCCCCGCCCCGAACGACAGATACTCGTGCGACGGCCGCGCGTAGCAGTACGAGCATCCGTGGAAGCATCCACGGTACGGGTTGACGCTCCATCGGAAGCCGATGTCGGGGCTGTCGTTGCCCGAGAGGATGCTCTTCGCGTGATCTTCGAAGATCTGGAGCGGGGCGCGCGCTAGGTCTTCGGGGTCCGCGAGGTCGTACTCGAGCGTCGTCGACGAGAACGGATTGGGTGGATTGGCGACAGGGAGGAATCGCACCTCCTGGTGGTACCATACGGATGTTCAGTGTCCAGCCGAGCGGCTGACTCCTGAAAAATCCCGGCAAATCAGGGAGAGTGGGGGAGCTCGAAGACCTTCGTGCCTTCGGGGAGCGCCCGCACGATCACGCTGCCCTTGTGGAGGTAGACCATCTTCGTATCGTCCGCCGAGAACGACGGGATAGAGGCGCCTTCTTCGAGCGAGATCGTCTTTCGAGGCCCGACGACCTGCGCCGCTTCTTCGATACCCCAGTGGTACTTGCCGGTATTGCCGAGCGGCATCGCACTCGTCCGTTCCTCGGGCGTGCACCGCGGAAGGTGAGCGCGTTCGCCTGGCGCTCTTGGCGGCGATCCCACGCCGAATCCCATTTCGTACGGCGCGCCGAGGACGCCTTCGCTGTCGCCGCAGCGATACTTGCCTGTCGAGACGTCGAGCCTGGATTCGCCGCCACAGCCCTCGACGACGAGCTCGCGCTTGTTGAGTTCGTCGAAGTGCGCAGGCAGGATCATGCCGTTGTCGCACCCCGGCATCACGCGCGTGATCCTTCGGCGCAATCCGAGCGACGCGCCGTCGAGCACCATGAGATCGTCGGCGCACGTCACGAGGAGAAAGGCGCCGTCAGGGCTCGGGATCGGATTGGCGAGGATCTGGTCCTTGCCGCAGTACATCTGCTTCCGCCGCGTGATCTTGCCGGTGCCCAGGTCGACGATGCGGATCTCGTCGCCCGCGATGCCGTACTGGAACTTGTCGTCGAGGAAGGCCGCTGGCTGCATGGAATAGGGCTGCATGCCCACGGCCTTTCCGATGCGCTGGCCGGTCGAGAGGGAGAAGACCTCGCCTTCGTAGAGCGGACCATTGTCGTCGCGATCGAGGCCCCACGTCACGATGCCGAACGCACGCGAGCTCGTCATGGTGAAGTCTTCGACGTGCCTGAGAGCGCTGTCGGTTTTCGGTTCGAGGTGGAGCAGCTTGTCCCCGACCTTCACGACGACGCCGGGGGTGGGGTTGTCGAGCAGGATGCCGTCGCCCGAGGAGCTGGTGACGGGACGACCTTTGCCGGTGAAGAGCGGTTTGAGGCTCGGCACGTCGAGGAGGGTGACGTGTTCCTTGTCCTCGACGACCACTCCCTGGCCGGAGCCGTGCAAGGGAATCGTGGCGCGTTCCCCCTTGGCGAGCGCTTTACGCTGGATCGCGCCTCGGGGGTCGATGGAGACGACCTCGCGGTCCGAAAGTGCGATGACCGTTCCGTCGCGCATGAAGCCGACCTGCTCGGGATCGACGTTCGCTCCCCGCGAGGCCGCGGTATCGGGAGCGCTGGGAGCTGCGGCGTCTTCGGGCGAACGGGGGACGTCGACCGAAGCCACCGGCGCCGTGACCGACTTGACGGCACGGTGATCCGAGCGCTCGGTGCAACTCGCGCTGGCGAGTGCGCTGCCGACCAAGCCAACCAAGACCCACAAGAAGCGCGCCGACAAAAAACGAGCAGGGTAGCCGCTCCGTGCTGGTTCACACGTCTTCGGCCACCCCGCGCGTTCAATGCGGCTCGGCCTTCGCCGAGTCCGCTTGGAGCTCCGCGGACTCTGTCCAGCTAGGCTGGACTCGGTCCACTCCGATTCGTTCGTCATGTCGGCTCATCGCCGAGGTTACTAGTTCTGTGACACGGTTTCCTTCGTCTCCGTGTTTTCGGCCGGCGTACATCGGAACACGAGCTTCTTGCCCGGCTTCTTTTCTCCGCCGCCACCGCGCTCGTCCTCGATCATCGCGTCTTCCGCGTCCACGACGACGCTGCCGCCCTTTTCGAGCTTGCCGAAGAGCAGCTCTTCACCGAGCGGCTGCTTCACTTCGTCCTGGATCACGCGGGCGAGGGGACGGGCACCGAAGTCGGCGTCGTAGCCCTTCTCGCCGAGGTAGGAGCGTGCCGCCTCGCTGACCTCGATCGTGACCTTGCGCTCCTTCAGCTGGTCGGCGAGCTCCTTGAGGAACTTGTCGACGATGCTGCCCATGGTCTGCGGCGAGAGCGCGTCGAAGGCGATGCGTGCGTCGAGGCGGTTGCGGAACTCGGGGCTGAAGAGGAGCTTGTACTCGCGCTCTGCGTCGCCCGTCGCCCGTTTGTCGCCGAAGCCGACGGCGCGGCGGCCGAGATCGCGTGCGCCGACGTTGCTCGTCATGAGCAGGACGACATGGCGGAAGTCGGTCGACTTGCCGTTGTTGTCGGTCAATTTGCCGTGGTCCATGATCTGGAGCAGCACGTTGAAGACGTCGGGGTGAGCCTTCTCGATTTCGTCGAGGAGGAGCACGGCGTGCGGCGTCTTCGCGATGGCGTCGGTCAGGAGACCGCCCTGATCGAAGCCGACGTAGCCCGGTGGCGCACCGATGAGGCGCGAGACCGTGTGGCGCTCCATGTACTCGCTCATGTCGAAGCGCACGAACGAGATGCCCATGATCTTCGCGAGCTGCTTGGCGACCTCCGTCTTACCGACGCCGGTGGGGCCGGTGAGGAGGAAGTTGCCGATCGGCTTCTCCGGCGACCGGAGACCTGCGCGGGCCAGCTTGATGGCCGCCGCGAGCTGCTCGACCGCGCGATCCTGACCGAACACGACCTTCTTGAGGTCGCCTTCGAGGTTGCGCAGCTTCTCCTTGTCGTTCGAGCTGACCTCGCGCGGCGGGATTTGCGCCATGCGCGCGAGGACGGTCTCGACCTCCTGCACGCCGACGATGATGCGCGGCTTGGCGGCCTGCCCGTTCCCGCCGCCGCTCACCGAGACGGCCGGGGCCGTGCCGGTCGGCGTGGTCGCGGGACCTCCGTTGAGGCTCGCGGCGGCTGCTTCCTTCTTCGCCGCGTCGGACGCCTCGCTTTCGTCGCGGAGGAGGTTCGGCGGCTTCTCGCCCTCGTAGAGCTTCAACTTGGCGGCGGCGCCGGCCTCGTCGAGGAGGTCGATCGCCTTGTCCGGCAAGCGTCGGTCGTGGAGGTAGCGAGCCGAGAGCGTAGCTGCGGCGTCGAGCGCCTCGTTCGTGTAGCTGACGCCATGGAACTCTTCGTACTTGCTGCGGAGACCTTCGAGGATCTTCTTGGTGTCTTCGATCGACGGCTCGTTCACCTCGACGCGCTGGAAGCGACGCGAGAGCGCGCGGTCTTTCTCGAAGTGCTGGCGGAACTCCTCGAACGTGGTCGAACCGATGCAACGCATGCGGCCCGAGGCGAGGGCAGGCTTGAGGAGGTTCGACGCGTCCATGCTTCCGCCGCTCGTCGCACCGGCGCCGACGATCGTGTGGATCTCGTCGATGAAGAGGATGGCCCCTTCGATCTTCTGAAGGGCCTTCACGACGCCCTTGAGGCGCTCTTCGAACTCGCCGCGATAACGCGTGCCGGCGATGAGTGAGCCCATGTCGAGCGAGTAGACGGTCGACTTCTTGATCGCCTCGGGCACTTCGCCGTTCACGATCTTGAGCGCAAGGCCCTCGACGACCGCCGTCTTGCCGACGCCGGAGTCACCGACGAGCAGCGGGTTGTTCTTCTTGCGCCGCGCGAGGATCTGAATCATGCGCGCGACTTCGTTCGAACGACCAACCAGCGGGTCGATGCGCTTGGCCTGCGCCTCTTCGTTGAGGTTGATCGTGTACGCCTTGAGCGGGTCGCGCCGCGAGCGCGGGCCTTCGGCTTCGCCTTCGAGCGAGGCGGGCTCCTTCTCGGCGCGTTCGGTCTCGCCGTCGTCGAGCTTGGAGATGCCGTGGGAGACATACGCCACGACGTCGAGGCGGGTCACGCCGCTCTTTTCGAGGATGCTGACCGCGGGGGAGTCGCGCTCGGCGAAGATGGCGACGAGCACGTTTGCGCCCGTCACCTGATCCTTGCCGCTCGATTGGACGTGGCTGACGGCACGACGAATCGCGCGCTGGACGCCGAGCGACGCGGTGGGCGTCGTGTAGTTGTCTTCGGGGACGCTCTCGAGCTGATCGGTGAGGAACTGTTCGAGCTCGGTCTTGATGCTCGCGGCATCGCCCCCGGCGTGACGGACGACGGCCGCCGTCGCCTCGTCGAAAAGCAGGGCATAGAGGAGGTGTTCGAGCGTCACGTACTCGTGGCGCCGCCGCGCAGCTTCGTTGGCTGCGAGCGAGAGCGCGATCTCGACCTCGGGACTGATTCGCATGGGCTTATCGCTTTCGACCTTCGACGTTCGCGTAGGAAAAATTCTTCGATGGCGCGGGGGCGCCCGTCATTCCGGCTCTGCTGTGAGGAGCAGGGGCATGCCATTCTCGCGTGCGACGTCCATCACCTGCTGGGCCTTCGTTTCGGCGACGTCGCGCGTGTAGACGCCCGCGACGGCGGCACCTTTGAAATGAACGGTAAGCATGATGTGGCGCGCCTCCGCTTCGTTCTTGTGGAAGAACCGCATGAGCACGAACACGACGAACTCCTGCGTCGTGTAGTCGTCATTGTGAAAAATGACCTTGTAGCGACGGGGCGTTGCCGAGATGGGCTTGTCTTCGAGCTCGACGTCGTCGCCATGCTCGGGCGTCGTCGGCGGCCCGTCCGGATCGTTGGGATCGTTGGGATCCCCGCCCGAAGCGCGGCTCGGGTCGCGGTCCCAGAGTCGCCCGAGACCCTCCGGTCGCCCATGGCGCGGGCGGTGGAGGAAGGTCGTGGAGCCCCCGGTGGGCCCCGTCAGCGAGCGAAGTTCATGCAAGATGTCGTCCTCCACGTTCGAACCACCATTGTGCGTCCCCCAGTGCCGCTCGCAAGACCCAACGGCGGCCGTTTTCCCGTCACCCCACACCGACGCCTACGCCGGATCCGAGCCTCATACGGTGCACGCCCCCCCGGCGCGGTCCGGTGAGGTGCTCGGGCGCCAGCGGAGGATACGCGTCCGAGCGCTAGGTACTTACCGATGTTGCCGCACTGTCGTCCGTTCCGGCGCCTTTCCCGCCGCCAGCCACGACAGTTAGGTTCGATGAACCTCCTCGTTGCATCTTCGGGGAGCGCTTCGAGCGCGAGGCAAAGGCCGCGGCTCAGCTTCGCACGCAGTACATCGTCCAGGTCTTCGACTTCGGCGTCCAACAGCGAAGGCACACCAGGCGGGCTGCTTCGGCGGCGGTGTCGGTCGCGCACGTCGCCCGCTTCGCCGAAGCTCGTTCGCGATCGACCGGAGGCGCCACGGCGACCCCGAAGGCCACGGCATCGTCGAAACCGAAACCGAAGCGCGTCGACCTCGGATTCTGAGGTTATGGTTGGAGCGATGACCGACGCTCCGCGCGAGAGCCCTACCGGCGCAGGTGGCGCCGGCGCCAGCCGCGGTGCCGACGCGCTCGTCCGCACGACCCGTTCGCTCCCCGAAGCGACTCTGCGCGCGGCGTATCTGAAGAGCTTGCTCCTCGCCAACGACGTCGTGGAGCTCGCGGCGTGTCTCGACATCGTGTGCGGGCGCGCCGAGCAGGCGGAGGCGGCGCCGCGCGAAGTGCTCGTCGCGTTGGTCGACGCGCTGAACGATCCTGCCTGCAAGGAAGTGGTGCAGCAGCTTCGCGAACAGGCGGCGAGTGCTCCGCACCTTGCGCTCGAACGCCTCGTGAGGCAGCCGCTTCGTGTTCCGGCGACGGCGCGCGACGTCCCCGATCCCGAGGACGATCGCATTCCCGACTACGGGCGCGGCCGACCGCTGACGCTCGGCGAGCGGAAGTCGCTCGCGCGTCGTCCCGATCGCGACATGCTCGAGCGGCTGCTGCGCGATCCGCATCCCGACGTGATTCGCCAGCTGCTCGTCAATCCGCGTTTGACCGAAGACGACGTCTTGCGCATGGCTGCGCGCCGTCCGTCTCGTCCGGACGTCCTGAGCGAGATTGCGCGCTCGTCGCGATGGGCACACCGCCCGAGACTTCGCATGGCGCTGGTGCTCAATCCCGACACGCCACTCGAGATTGCGGGGCCCATCCTTGGGCTACTCCTCCGTCACGAGCTTCGCCTCGTGGCGACTTCGCCGACCGTCGCTCCCGCGGTGCGCGCGCTCGCTCTCGAGCATCTGCAGCGTCGTCCGCCTGGCCAGTTCTCCGACGACGACGACGTTCTTCAGTAGCTGCGCGTCCTCTCGCAAGCCTGGTCGGGTTCGAGCGGGTTCGAGCGGGCCTGCGCGCCTTCAGCCTTCTTCTTCTTCGATTTCCCAGCGCTGGAGAGCGCTCACGCCGATCGCCGCCGCGCAACTCGGACAAAGCGGCGGCTCCTGGTAGCGACGCTCGTCGCCACGCGTCCATACGAGGAGCCCGCGACCCTGCACGTCGTAGCCCTCGTCGCCGTTCGTGTCGGAGGAGGAATTCGAGAGGTGCTCGGCGCAGACGTCACAGCGAACCGACTCCGTGTCCTCGAAGAGAACCGAGTGACTGGCAGCAACGAAACCTTTGGGTAGCTCGCTCATGGAAGGCGGGTCGAGAATAGCGCACGGCGCCTTGAAGGGCACGGCGGGCGACGCTCTCACGCATCAAGAGACGCGATGGAGTTGGGCTCGCGCGCTTGAGTTCATCGGTGACGGGTACAGGAGCGCTGCCATTGAAATGGCTCGGCTGCAACGCGGCACGCTCTGCGCCCGTTTTGCGCCCGTTTTTCTTTCCCGTGCCGACTCGATTCGACCGATGCCAAAAGTACTCAACCTTCGCGCGCGCCGGCCGATGGGGCCGTCATGCATCGCGCAGACAGGCTGATTTCCAAGGAAACGGTGCGTGAGCTCCTGACGGCGGCGGCCTTCCTCTTCGCGGTGCTCGGGATGTTCTCGACGGCGGGCTGCGCTTCGGTGCCGCCTCTGCCCCCCAAGGCGATCGAGCTGAACCGCGACGGCGCCGCGGCCCTCGCTGCGGGCGATCTCCTCACGGCGGAGGCTCGCCTCGCGGTCGCGATCGAGTACAGCCCGCGCTTTACGGAGGCGTGGGTGAACCTTGGCTACGTCGAGCTTCGTCGCGGCAACCTCACGCTCGCACGCAAGCACTTCGTCAAAGCGCGCGACCTCAACTCCGATCTCCCCGCACCCCATCACGCGCTCGGCGTGCTGGCCGATCGACGCGACCTCGGAAGGGAAGCCGAGGCCAACTACAGGCAGGCGCTCAAGGTCGACCCGGGCTTCGCCCCCGCACGCGTGAACCTGGCGCGTCGTCTCTTCGCGCGCGGGGCCTTCGAGGATGCGCGCGAACAGTTCCTGAGGCTCACGCAGGTCCAGGCCGACGTTCCGGCAGGCTACATCGGTCTGGCCGAGTGCTTGCTGCGTCTCGATCGCGAGCCCGAGGCCGACGATGTTCTCGCCCGCGCGCGCGCGCGATTCGGCGATACCCCCGAGCTCACCATGCTGGTGGCCCGCCAGCTTCTCCGTCGCGAGGCGTTTGCGGAGGCCGAGGAAATCCTGGCGCCGCTCACGGACGATGCGGACAAGCCGCGCGCGGCCTCCGCCTGGGCGTGGATCGGCGTGTCTCGACTCGCCCGAGGCGATCGCCATGGCGCAACCGACGCGGCGCACGAAGCGCTTGCCATCGATCGCGAGGATGCGGTGGCGCGCGACGTGCTCGCGAAGGCGCACTGAGCGCCCTAGAACACCGATTAGCGGAGAAGCAGGAACGCGGTGCCGGCGAGGAGAACGACGACGCCGAAGATGATTCCGACGACCATCCAGATCGGCACGTGGGTGCCGGGAATGTCGATGCGGTCGTCGTGGTCATAAGCGCCGTGGGCACCTTGCTCCTGCCATGCCGACGCGCCCGCACCCGCCGACGGGCGCAAGCTGTTGCTGGCGCCGGTCATGGCAGGCTCCGAGCCGCTCGGGCCCAGCGACGTGCCGGATGGCGAGGAGTTCGGACCCGCCATGCCGCCTTCGCCGCCTTCGTCGCCGAGGACGTACTTGCGGTACTTCAGCGGCTCGGTCTCGGCCTCGAGGGGCTTCAGGCCCGTGCCGTCGAACCGAACGATGATGACCGTGATGTTGTCGTGGCCACCGGCGTTGTTGGCGCGCTCGGTGAGGGCCTTGCAGATCTCGAGCGGCTCCGCGCCGGAGCGCAGCGCTTCGCGGATCTCCTCGAACCGCACCATGCCGGAGAGGCCGTCGGAGCAGAGGAGCAGGATGTCGCCCCGTCGAAGCTCGGCGTAGGTGAGGTCGACCTGCACCGTGTCGGACGTGCCGAGCGCCTGCAGGATGATGTTGTTGTGCTCGAAGGTTTCGGCCTCTTCTTCGGTGAGCTGGCCGGCTTCGATGAGCTGGTTCACGAGCGACTGGTCGCGCGTGAGCTGCACGAGGGTGTCGCCGCGGAGCACGTAGCCGCGCGAGTCACCCACCTGGGCGAAGAACAGGACCTCGTCGACGAGCGCCGCGGCCGTGACCGTGGTGCCCATGCCGCGTCGCGAACGATCCGCCTTCGCCTCGTGGAAGATGCGGAGGCCGGCGGTCTCGACAGCGCGAACGAGGCGACGGGCGAGCTCGTCCCGTCGGATGGGGCGCTCGGCGAGGCCGTCGACGAGGCGCTCGTAGATGATGTCGACCGCGAGCTGGCTGGCGATCTCGCCGGCCGCCGCGCCGCCCATGCCGTCGCAAACGGCAAAGACAGCGCCCTGCGGGCCGACGGCCGTCGCGCGGTTGGCCTCGAGCAGGCCGCGGGTCCGACGCGTGAGGTCGGCAACGAGGAAGTTGTCCTCGTTGTGCTCGCGCACCTGTCCGACGTCGGTACGCGCGAACAGGTTCACGCGGACCTCGCCGCTGGGCGACTCCTCCTCCTCCTCTGCCGAGGAGGGGCTCGGAACGGACGTCTCGGGCTGCGTCACGAGCAAACCCTCATCCTTTCAACCGGCTCTCACGCCGTCATCGCCGGCGCGCTGGCCGGGGGCCTCGAAGTCAATTCGGAACAGCTGCTGTCCAACTCGAAAGTGATCTCCGGACACCAGATCGACCTCTCCACGGATGCGCAAGAAGGTGCCGTTCGAAGAACCAAGGTCGACGAGGGCGAACTGAATCTCGCCTTCCGCGGTCGGTTTGGCGCTCGGGGCGAGGGGAGCGCCATCACGGCCGAGTACGCGCACGGCCGCGTGCCTTCGCGAGAGGAACGGATCCTCCGTGAACACGATATCCCCCGACTCTCGGCCGAGCACGGTCTCCATCTTCCGAACGTAGTAAACGTCGCGGGTGATCCCCTCGACGGTCCGCTGACCAAGCCGAGCGTACCTTGGAGCGGCTGGAGAGCCAAACAAGAGGGTACTGTGCTCGACCGCGGGGCCGAGTCCTGCATCGAAGCTGTTGGGGACGACCTCGAACTTCAAGACCTGTTGTCCGACGAGTATCAGATCTTGGTCCTGGAGCGGAACGGCGACCTCACTGGACGCCTCAGCTTCCGGGTGAGCGCCCCGCCCACCTGGGGTGCGACGCACCGCGTTCATGTCCCGGGCTGGAGAGAGCCGGAGGTACACGCCGTTCGTGCTCGCGAGATCCCGCAGCACGAGTTTTGTACCGGTCCACGCGATCCGGACGTGACGTGGTGAGAGATACGGATCCTCGCCGACGACGACATTGCCTTCCGTTCGGCCGATATCGAGCGTGTCCCCGACCGGGTAGCTCGGGCCGTCCGCGCCGCTTTTGGCGATGACGACGAGCCGACCTCGCGTCAGCGCCCGCGGTGCCGAAGGCTGGACAGGCTGGGCAGGCTGGGCAGGCTGGGCCGGGGGAGATGTGGCCGGCGGGGCGACCGCGGGTGTCGGTGCCGTCGCGGGGCGAACCAAGGCCTCAGCCGGCTGCGGCGGCGTCGCGTTCGGGGCAGCCTTCGGCAGCTCCAGGCGCTCGTGGGGCAGGAGCGGAGCGACGTCTGCGGGGCGAGCAACGACGGGCGGCCGTTCGACGGCAGGCTCGGCGTCGGCGAGCGGCGCGCCGCAGAACTTGCAGAACTGCGCGCCCGGGTCGACCGTTCCGCGGCATCGCCCGCACGTGCGTGGTGCGCGAGCCGGCGCAGGGCTTCCGCCACCGAGCTCCACCACGCGATTCGGCGCGATGGCAGGAAAACCTGGTGCCGGCGCGACCGCGGGGCCGCCTGCGCTGGCGGAGGAGCCGACGGGCCGGACGGGGCGGGATGCGCGGGATGCGCCGCGAGACCGAGCGTGCCCTGGGGCTTGGCCGTGGTCACCGGCGGCGGCGCTTCGAGCGTGCTTCCGCACGACGTGCAGTAGCGAAGGCCAGCCGCGTTCGGCGTCTCACAGACGCGACAGCGGACAGGAGCCGTCGTCGCGGGGGGGGCTTGTGGCGCTTGCGGAGCGGCCACGGGAGGCTCCGCGGGTGCGGTCGGCGCAAGCCACGGAGGCGGTGCTTCGCCTGCTTTCATGGCATGCGCCACTGGCGCCGAATACTCCGCGCCGAGCCCGATGGGGGGCGTCGGCGGCGCGATTCGGGGCCCAAGTCGTTGCCCGCACTCCTGGCAGAACGTCAGGTGCGGTGGGTTCTCGCGGCCGCACGTCGTGCACGTCATTCGCTTTCCGGATGGGACATCACGTGCGACGGACCGTCAAGCAGCGTTGTCGCAAAGCGCGGCCCTTCGAGGACCTTCGCGAGGTCTGCATTCAGCGCTTGCGTTCGGTGAAGATCGGATCTCGCTGTTCGAGCACGAGATCGAGCCCCACGAATTGCGCGATTCCGGCTTCGCGATCGGCACCGCTGGTGTCCGTGAAGCTGTTGAAGTGAAGGACGCGGTAGCCGACAGCGACCCCGACCACGGTGCGTCGGGTCACCTGCGCCTCGATGCCCGCACCCAACGACGCCGCCGGCCCGTAGGTGTCGACGCTCCACTCGTTGCCGTAGCCCGCAACCCCGAGGCCGAGCATCAGATACGGCTCCGTATCGCGCCCGGTCATCAGGTAGTAGCGCCCTTCGGCGCGTGCCTGCTGGAGGATCGCGAGTCGAAGCAGCTTGTTCGGATCCTGCTTCGACAACGCGTATGCGCCGCCGATGTAGAGCGAGCCGGTCCCCCGCCAACCTGCGCGAATCGTGATGCCGCCGCCCGTGCCGAGAATGCACGGCACCGTGGTGTTGCTACAGATCGCGCCCGCGGAGCTGAGAACTTCCGCCGTGAACGCGACGCCGTACTGGAGGTACACGACGTTCGTCGGCGGAGGCGGTGCGCGTTCGAAGTCCTGGATCGTGCGCGAGATCGGCGTGGTCGACTCCGGTTGCGCGATGGAGGGCGCCGCGGGCTCGCCTTCGGTGCCCGGCGGAGGCGTTGCCGTCGTAGGGGTGGGTGCGCCGCCGTCGGGCTCGGGCGCGGCCGGAACCGCGGTCGCAGGTTGTGATCGCGCTTCGGAGGGGACGAGAAACGCTGTCGCTGCGGCCCAGGACGCGAGCACGCCGATCGCGACATCGTATCGAAAAATACGATGTGAAATGCGGAGGCTCAGCCGTACTCCGGACGCCACGTGTGCATCATAACCTCGGGCCGTTGACGCGCTGCAACCGAGACCGTTCGGGGAGGCTTGCAAATCGGCGAAACAAATCTTCGTGACGATCTCGCCCGAGAGAGCGTTGACAGCGCCCGATGCCTTTGCGTATTCGTGGCGTTCGCTGGCTCCCGGAATCTCGGAGAAAGACTGATGGAGATCGTTCTCGATAAACGTGCGGTTCGGCAGATTCGTCTCTCGGCGCAGGATGCGATCGAGGAAGGGGACACCGAGACCCTGCGCGAGGACATCCTCGAAGCCTTCACCGAAGAGCAGGTGGAGGAGATCGAGCGTCGTCTCGACAGTGGTGACTTCTACGAGTTCCTCACGGAGATGCTCGACGAGTGGTCGGGCGACGACGTGGACGAGCTCTTCGAACTTCTCGATGCGCAACTCGGCGACATCGGCGTCGACGTGAAGTTCGAAAAGAAGGGTGCGGCCGAAGAGGCCGAAGACGAAAACGAAGAGAGCCTCGAAGAGTACGACGAGGACGAAGACGAAGACCTCGACGAGGACGACGAGGACGAAGACGACGAGGATGAGGACGAGGAAGAGGAAGCCGAAGACGACTGAGTCTTCGGCTCGCGGCTAGGCCGCAGCTCGTCACGTTGGGAGGGGAAGATGGGGCGCGATCCCGTCTTCCCCTTTTTCGTTGCTCACATATCTAGGGTGCCCCTGAGGGACGGACGTCCGTTCGCTCAGGGGTCGCTCCGCTCGCTGCCCGGCTCACGCGTGATGTACGCGTGGCATTCCTTCGGCGCCTTGCTCTTCTCGGGGCGCTTGAGGTTCGGGCAGTCGAGCGGCGCGCACGGCACGTAGCGCGAATCCGGAAATTCCTTGGTCAGGGTCGCGAGGCGATCGCACGCGACCTCGGTGTTTCCGTCTTTGCGCCAGAGGTCCGCCTCACGCCAGAGCGCTTCGGCGCGGCGCGGTGACGTGGTGAACTCCTTGTAGAAGCGGTGCAGGGTCTCGCGCGTCTTCCCGCGGTCGTGCAGGTCGTTCTCGTAGATGTCCGCGATGCGGAACATGGCGGGCGAGTAGCGGGGTCGCTCGTAGGTGCCCAGCATCGACGAGCTCTCGCGGTGCGAGAGAAGGCGCTCGAGATGCTCGATGGCCTTCTGCGGGTGCCCGAGCTTCGATTCGAGCTCGCTCGCGCGGAAGAGCGCGTCGTCGAAATAGGCCCCGAACGGGTAGGGCCAGCGATTCGCGACGTCGAGCATCGCGTCGCGTGCTTCCACCGTCTTTCCCTGGTCCGCGAGACGCTTGGCGCGTTCGTAGACGATGGCCTCGGTGATGCCGACGTTTTTGGGATCCTTGTCCGGCTCGACGATCCGCGGCGCGAGTCGCTCGAGCCGGGCGAGGGCAGCCGCCTCACCGCCCGTCTCTTCGTCGTGCCGAAGGATACGCCCGAGGGCGACGCGCGCCACGCCGCTCTGCGGATAGTCGATGATCACCTGCTCGAGCTCGCGATAGCCCGCTTCCTCGTCGACGCCGAGCGTGAGCTCCGCCGCCTTGTAGGCGGCTTGCGCCGAGTATTCGCTTGCGGGCCTCGCCTGAGCGATGGCGTGGAGCTCGCTTCGTGCGCGCCCGACGTTCCCCGAACGGGCCCACGCGAGCGCCGCCTCGTAACGTGTGTAGACTGCATCACGCGGGATCCTTGCCGACTTGCTCGCCTCGTCGAAGTGCGTGGCGGCCTGATCGAAGTGACCCGCGTGAATGGCACGCCGCGCCTCCGCCAGCGATTTCTCGTACGCTTCGCCCCGATTCGGAGCGCAGGCGCCGCCGACCAGTGCCGCGAGCAGAAGGGCCGACGCTCGCTTCATGCCCGCCTTACCTCTTCGATCGCGAGACGCAGGATGTCGGCCGCCTGCACCATCTCGGCGCTGGACACGTCGAGGTGCGTCACGGCACGGAGGCGCCGTGGACCGGAAGGATTGATCGCCAGGCCGAGCTTCCGCGCGGCGGAGGCGACGGCGTCGGCCGTCATGGCCGCATCGAGGTCGACGTTGACGATGTTCGTCTCGACACCGGCGAGGTCCACGCGAGCCCCCGCGACGCGCGCCACGTGCTCCGCGAAAATGGTGGCCTTGGCGTGATCTTCGCCGAGCCGATCGCGGTGATGCGTGAGGGCGTAGAGCGCGCCGGCGGCGAGAATGCCCGCCTGGCGCATGCCGCCACCCCACATCTTCCGAAGCCGTCGCGCGCGTTCGACGTTCTCTCTCGTCGTGCAGAGCGCGCTGCCGACCGGGGCACCGAGCCCCTTCGAAAAGCACACGCTCACGGTGTCGAACGGCGCGCAGAGCTCTCGCGGCGAAAGGCCCGTCTTCGCACTCGCGTTCCAGATGCGCGCACCGTCCAGGTGGACGCCGAGTCCGCGCGCTTTGGCAGCTTCGGCGATGGCGATTGCGTCGGCCTGCGGGAAGACGCGGCCGCCCGCGCGATTGTGCGTGTTCTCCACGCAGACGAGGCTCGTGCGCGGCGACCAGTAGGCGCCGCCCTGCACGCGCTCTTCCATCGCCGCGACGTCGAACAGACCGCCCGCGCCGGCGATGGCGAACTGGACGCCCGAGAGGGCAGGCCCTGCGCCGCTCTCGAAGAACACGACGTGGGCGCCCTCGCCCACGATGACTTCGTCACCAGGGCGCGTGTGGAGAGCGATGGCGAGCTGATTGCCCATGGTGCCCGAGGTGACGAAGAGCGCGGCTTCCTTACCGACGACCTTCGCGACTTCCTCCTCGAGCGCCCGCACGGTCGGATCCTCGCCCAAGACGTCGTCTCCGACCTCGGCGCGGGCCATCGCTTCACGCATCGCGGGGGTGGGACGGGTGACGGTATCGCTGCGAAGGTCGATCATCGGGACGGGCAGGATACGAGCTTGCGGCTCGTCCCTCACGTGCGAAGCGCAAGACCTCGAGCGCTTGCGTCAAAGCAAGGTCGTCCGAAATCGTCGCTCCGCCCAAACGATGCCTGCTCTAGTCTCGTCTAGCCTCGCGGCATCCGAACGACGGACACGCTCCAGCTTGGCCAACGTCCGGCGCGAAGACGTTTGCGCAGCCGTATTGCGGCGGCACGCGTTGTGCGCATAATTGGTTGAACCACTTGATGAGCCGATGAAGAAACCCCCTCCTTCCAGCGAGTCCAACGAGCCGGTCGACACTCTTTCGGTTCTCGGGCCGGTCGCACGCTCGAGCGTCGTCGATGCCGTCGCCGATCGGCTGCGCACCGAGATTCTCGCGGGGCGGCTCGCAGCGGGGTCGCGTTTGCCTTCGGAGCGAGAGCTCTCGCTCGCGCTCGGGGTCAACCGCTTGACCTTGCGCGCGGCGCTGGCGCGACTCGAGGCGATGGGTCTCGTGACGACGCGCCACGGTTCGGGCACGGAGGTCGCGCCTTGGCGCGAGCGTGCCGGCGTGGAAGCGCTCGGGATGGTGATGAGCTCTCTCGACCCGCAAGAGCCTGCGTGGTTCGAGCTGCTGACATCGCTGCTCGAGATCCGTCGCATTCTGGCGGCCGAGGCGGTCGCGCTCGCGTGCGAACGGCGCACGAACGAAGACCTTGCCGCGCTGCAACGGATCGCGGACGAGCAGGCAACGCGCCTTCATGACCCGATCGCGTATGCCCGCGGCGACCTCGCGTTCCAACGCGCCATGGCACGGGCGGCCCGCAACGTCGGCATCGAGCTCATCTTGAATTCCTTCGCGCGATTTCCCGAAGAGCAGCCGTCGCTCGTCGCAACCCTCTACGATCGCCGTGAAGCAGGGACGGGCTTTTACGCCGCGGTCATCGAGCTGGTGCGCGCAGGGGACGGCAATACCGCGCGCACGGCGGTGCAGAGTGTCCTGACGGCGATCGACGACGACTGGCTCCGTCGCCATGGGTACGGAACTGGCAGCAGTCCCCGGCAGGCCGTGTCGACGGCGCCGCCCGCCGACACTACGCCGAAGAAGCCTACCGACAAGCGTGACGCCGCTGTGCGCCGCACGCCGAAAAAGGGCATCAAAGGGAGGTAAACTGCATGAGGCCGCGTCTTCGTTCGTTCGAGCTCGCCTGGACCGATGCGGCCTTCGACGCGATTTTCCCCGAGCCCTCTGCGCTCACGGTGCCTTCTGCCCCGCGGTTACCGCATGGCATCGTCAAGCTGCATCCGGCACGGTTCTTCGACGACCTGCTCGTGGACGTTCCCCTCGAGCAATCGCTCGGCCTGCGGCTCGCCGTATGGATGGTCGCTTTCGCGCCGATATTCACGTTCCGTAGGCTCGGGACCATCGCGTCACTGCCCACGTCGGAACGCGTGCGGCTTCTCGAACGGCTCGTGGCGAGCCCGTTCTACGTGATTCGTCAGCTCGTCATTTCTCTCAAGTCGATCGGAACGTTGCTCTACGCGCGTTCGCCCTCGGTACGCGCGCGCATGGTGTCGCCCCATCGAGGGCCGGGCAAGCTCGTCGAGCTTCGTATGATTCGTGCCAGGAAGTCTCCTCGGATGTTCGGAGGGACCCCCCATGAGCACGCGGCCGAATGACGGGCATGAGCACGCCGGCAAGCCCCATCACGTCGACGACGCGCTACCCGAAGGCGCGGTCGTCGACGGCGAGACGCTGACGCGAGCGATCGACGACATTTTCGACGTCGTCGTCGTCGGCTCGGGAGCGGCGGGGGGTACCGCCGCGTACACGCTCGCGAGCGCAGGGCTCTCCGTCGGCATCGTCGAAGAAGGCCCTTGGATGCGCACGCGGGACATGCAGGAAGACGTCCACGACGTCTTCAGCCGCGTCATGCGGATGTCCGGCCTGCAGATGCTCCGCGGCAAGGCCTTCATGCCGGTGCTCCAGGGCCGCTGCGTCGGCGGGAGCACGCTCGTGAACTCCGCCATCGCGTGGCGGATCCCCGAAGACGTCGTCGACGAATGGCATGCGCGATTCGGCCTCGGAACGCACATCACGATGCGCGCGCTCGAACCGCAGTTCGATGCGCTCGAGCGCGATCTCAGCGTGAGCGAGGTCTCGGACGAGGTGCTCGGCGAGAACAACCGTCTCTTCGTCGAACAAGCCAAGAGGCGCGGGATCGTGACCCAACCGATGCGCCGCTACGATCGCGGGTGCAAAGGATCGGGCCAATGCCTCACGGGCTGCCCGCACGCCGCCAAGCAGGGCATGAGCGTGACGTACGTGCCGTGGACGCTCGCGCGGGGCGGTCGCATCTTCACCTCGTGCCGCGTCGAGCGGGTCGACGTCCGTGGGGGACGAGCGCGTTCGGTGCTGGCGCGTTCGGCGACCGGCCATCACGTGACCGTTCATGCGCGCTATGCCGTCGTCGTTGCGGCGAGCACCGTGCAGACGCCGAACATTCTCCGCCGGAGCGGCGTGCGAAGCCGCGCGCTCGGCAGGCACTTCCAGGTGCACCCGGCGCTCTCGCTGGGCGGCCTCTTCGACCGTCCCATCGAGATGACGTTCGGCGCGACGCAAGGCGCCGAGAGCATCCATTTCCGATCCACCGATCGTTTCAAGCTGGAGACGATCTCGCTGCCGCCTCATCTGGCAGGGGCGCGCTTGCCTGGCGTCGGTTACGAGCTCGGCTCGCGTCTCGCGCAGTTCGGACACGTGGCGGTCTGGGCCGCCCAGGTTCGTTCGCGCGCCGAAGGCACGGTCGGCGAAGCATGGGGAGGTGGCGACCGCATTCGCTACTCCGTCGAGGAGGACGACCTGCGCGCGGCCCGCAAAGCGACGGCGCTCATCGCCCGCATGATGTTCGAGGCTGGCGCGCGGGAGGTTTGGCCGAGCATCTTCGGAGTACCGAGCATCCTGCGATCGATTGACGAGGTGGCGCTGGTGGACGAGGCTCCACTCGATCCTCGGGCGTACAATTTCATCGCGACGCACCTCTTCGGCGCCGCGCGCATGGGGCACGATGCCTCGAGCTCCGTCGTCGATCCCGACTTCCGCGTTCACGACACGGAAGGTCTTTTCGTCGTCGACTCGAGTGTCTTCCCTACGAACCTTGGTGTGAATCCTCAGCACTCGATCATGGGCATGAGCAAGCTCGCGGCGTCGAGGCTTGCTGCCCGCATTCGAGGAGGTCGCATTGCGGCATGAGGGGGGCAAATGATACGCTGTAAGGTATGTGGTCGACCGAGCGGGCGGACGCCGTAAGACGAAGTAAGTCGAGCGTGACGGGCGCCGGGCTGAACCCGAGCTAACGCCATGATTGTGCGGCCCGTGACCCAACCGACCTCGCTTCCAGTTCTTGGGAAGTACACGCCATTCCTGAAACTCGGTCAGGGCGGAATGGCGGACGTGTACCTCGCGATATCCCAGTCCAGCGGGGGAGGGCTCTCGCGTCTCGCCGTCATCAAGCGTCTCCGAACCGACCTCGTGAAAGAGGAAGAGGACGATCGCGATGGCGACAAGGCCGACCACTTCGCGAAGATGTTCTGGGACGAGGCGAAGCTCTCGATGCTCCTCAACCACGCCAACGTCGTGCAGACGTTCGACGCGTGCGAGGAGGGCGGCAGCCTCTATCTCGTCATGGAGTACATCGAGGGGCCTTCGCTCAATCGCGTGCAGCGCGAGCTCGTCAAGCGCGGTCGCAGGCTGCCGGCGAAGCTTGCGGCCCGCGTCGTTGCCGACGTTCTCGCGGGCCTTCATTACGCACACGAATTGAAGGACTATGCAGGGGCGAAGCTGAACATCGTCCACCGCGATGTGAGCCCGCAAAACGTGATCGTCGGGTACGACGGCGCCATCAAGCTCGTCGACTTCGGCATCGCGAAGGCGGCGTTCCGGTCCACCGAGACGCGCGCGGGAACGATGAAGGGCAAGGCGCGCTACATGCCGCCCGAGCAGATTCTCGGAAAGGCCGTCGATCGTCGCGCGGACATCTATTCGGCGGGCGTCATCCTCTGGGAGCTCCTCGCGCAGCGCAAGCTCGTGAGCGGGGCGAACATGGTCGAGCAGCTCGTTGCAGCCGTGAAGGCCACGCCGCCTCGCCTCTCGACGGTCGTGCCCGACATCGATCCGGAGCTCGACGCCATCGTCCACAAAGCGCTCGCACGCGAGCCCGGCGATCGCTACGAGAGCGCCGCCGAAATGCGCGAGGCACTGCTCGCGACCATGCCGAAGCTCGACGCCGGCGAAGGCGATCTCGGCGCCATCGTCTCGGAGCTGTTCAAGGCTCACCGCGAGGAGATCGCGTCCTTGATTCGGCAGCGCGTGTCCGGAAGCCCCGGCTCCGAGGGGCAGGGGAGGGTCGCCGTGCCCAACGATCCGGAGATCTTCGTCCACCTCGACGAGCACTTCGAGCAGCAGCAGCCGAGGCGGCCGAGCATGAGCAACATCGTCAGCCTGCCCACCGCGGGCCTCGAGTCGATTGGCTCGGTCGGGCCCTTCGTGCAGGTCGACGCGAAGTCGCTTGCGCCGGCGCCACAGAGTAGCCGTCTCGTTCCGATGCTCGTGGCCTCGGTGGGCGTCCTCCTGCTCGGCATCGGTGCGCTGATCGGCGTCATCGTTGCGTCGTCCAAAAAGGAGACGCCGGTCGAGGCCAAAGCACTGCCCCAGCCCCCGCCTCTCGCAGCGGCGGCGATCGCGCCTCGTCCGGCGGTGGTCGAAACGGTGACGCCGCCAACCGCGCCGGCTCCTTCGGCGGAGGCCGAGGTTTTCGAGTCGGAGCCTTCTGCCGCGAAGCCTGCCGTCGCGCGAGGCTGGACCGCGCCAACTGGAAAGCCTCGGATTGCTCCGATCGTGCCCGCGCCGCCACCGAAACGAGCGGCGAGCGCTCCCGCGGAGGACTCGGCCGAGCCGACGATCGCCGCCCCGCCGGGGTACGTGACGCTCGACACCTATCCGTGGACGAAAGTCAGCGTGAACGGTCGCGCGCTCGGCAACACGCCGCTCGTGAAAGTTCCGCTTCCTCCCGGGACGCACACGGTCGTCTTCGAAAACCCCACCGAGGGGCTCCGTCAGACGACGACGGTCGTCATCAAGAGCGGCGAGACGACCACCAAACGCCTGGCGTTCTGAACGGCGATTCGCCCAAAAAGGAAAGGCGAGACGCCGGTGCGTCCCGCCTTCCGTGTTCCCTTCCGATTCTGAATCGTGTCAGTCGCAGCGCGCGCCGCCACACGCAGCGCCGAGCGTGGTGCGACCCGACGAAGCCGGCGTGTATTCGGTAGGCCGCAGGGCGAAGTAGCCGTAGGTCCCCGCAGCGGCGAGGAGCGCGCCACCCGCGATGTAGAACCACGGGCTCGCGAAGATCGACTTCTTCTCTTCCTTCGTCGCGTGAGCGGGCTCGGTGACGGTGGTGGATTTCGGTGCTTCGGGCGAGCCGTCCTCGAAGACGGCGCTGTCCTTCGCGTCGACCGCGCGCACGTAGTATTCGAGGCGCGTCGAGCTCGAAGGATTCGCTTCGACCTCGATCTGCTTCGTTCCGGGTTCGACCGTCGTCATCGCGTAGTCGCGTGCGGGGGCCCAGCGATAGCCAACCGTGACGCGCTTGACCGTGCCGAGCGGATCGCGCGTGGCGACACGGATCTGACCGACCTGGCCGTAGGTCACGAACGTCTCGACGTCCATGCCGGGCTTGCGGCCCTGCGCCTGCCAGTAACCGCGCGCCTCGGCGAACGGGTCGGAAAAGCGCGGTCCGAGCTTGCCGTCGAGCTTGAACTCGGGATCATACTGGAGCAGGAGCACGAACGCCTGTTTGGCCTGTTCGCCGTGCCCCTGCGCAGCATGCGCAAGAGCAGCCACGCGGCATGCGCGAGTGAGGACGTCGTGGCTCAGTCCGCGCTGGCCAAGAACGGCCTCGGCGGCGTTCGTTGCGGTCGCGTAATCGAGCGCCGCGTAAGCGTTCTCGGCGGATGCGAGATCACTCTCCACGCCCGCGAACGAGGGGCCCGCGAGGGCGGTGGCGGCGACGAAACCGGCGATGGCGAAGAAGCGAGAAATGCGGGTCGGACGCATGGCGATCTCGTGGGTTACTGGCACGCGCCGGAGCACTTGTCAGAGAGTTTCACGCACTGGGTCGTGGCGAGTTTCTGCTTGTTGTCGATGAAGCTGAGCGGAATCGGCAGAGCCTCGGTGGCTCCGTAGTTGGACTGCACGACGCAACCTGCGAAGACATCCGCGCTGCCGATCTGACCGACGGCGAGCATCGTGTACGTCTCGTTGATGGGCAGCTGGAAGGTGCTGCCTTGCCCGCCCGCGAGCTGGCAGGGCGACAGCGCGCCAGTCTCGGTGACGGTCGGCGGGAGCGGCTGCTGCGTTTGGCGCAGACGAACGAGCTCGCTGCACGACGCCGGCGTTCCAGCGAACACGTACACCTTGACCGAGTCGGTGAGGACGGCCGCCGACGTCGATGGAAATGCAATGTTGAAGTTGACCGGCGGCGGATCCGACTCGGTTTTCGCCGCGCAGGCCGCGAGCGTGAGGGCGGTTCCGATGCACGCAAGAATCGAAGCTCGGATGTTCATCGATGGACTCGTCGAGAGGACGTTGGAAGCAGGACGGGAGGGGCGTCGCGGAATCAGAACGCGAGCCGACGCGAGACGGTTTCACCGGCCTTGATGACGACGACGGTCGTCTGGTGCACCTTCTCGTTGGGGTTCTCGAGCGTGAGCACGTGCGTTCCTGCGGGAAGCGGCACACGAACGAGCGGAGTGTCGCCGAGCACGCGTCCTTGCGCGGTCACGCGCGTCCACGGATACGTGTCGATCGTGAGGTATCCGGTCGATGCCGGGCCCGGGCGTTCGGGCGCATCGACGCTGACCGACGGTGCTGCCGACGGCGCAGCCTTTGGCGTCGGGGCTGGGGGAGGCGCGGAATGCGGCGTGGGGTAACCGGTCGAGCGAGGCTGCGGGATCGGCGCAACGGCGGCGATTCGTCGAGTTTCGGGCTTGGGATCCGGGCGCGCGGGGCCCGCTGGGACGGCTGCGCCAGCGGCCGATTCGCCCTCGTTGAGCGCGAGGCGTGGACCGGAGTCGGCGTGGATCTCGGGGCCCGCCGAGGCCGCCTCGCTGGGGGCGATCGCGGCGCTCAACGCCTTCTTTCCGGCGTCGTCATCGTCGTGGTGGCGCGTCGCGATCACGAACGTTGCCGCGGCGACGGCGCCGATGCCGACGAACGTTGCCACCAGCAGTCCTTTGAGACGGCGCTCTTTCTGGTTCGGTAGGTTGAGCGCCGCAAGAGGTTCGCTTGCCAGCGTCGAGCCCGGCGGCGTGGCCGCGAGCGAGCTGCTCGGCGCACTGCCGTCGTAGCCCGGGTTCGAAATCGACTCCGGCGAGGGGGCGGCTGGGCGCAGGCTCGGGAGCTTCTCGACCGTGGTTTCTGATCCCGACTTGAGCCGCGAGAGATGCGCCTCGATCGTGCTGCGCGTCGTCGTGCGCTCGGCGGTGAACACCTCCCCCACGACCGCGCCCACCTCGCGCATCGTCACCGCCGGCGCGTTCTCGCGAAGGAACGTCTCGAGCTCCGCACGCAACTCCGCGGCGCTCGCGAAGCGCGTCTCGCGATCTTTCGTGATCGCGCGATTGCAGATCGCGATCAACGCCGGCGGCGCATCGGGCGCAACGTCAGCGAGCAAGGGCATTTCGCCCTTGATGATCCGCGTGAGCACCTCGACGTCGCTCTTCTTGTGCCACATGCGCTGGCCAGCGACGGCTTCCCAGATCATGACGCCAGCAGCGAACACGTCCGAGCGGGGATCGATGTCGCCACCGATCTGTTCCGGTGCCATGTACGCCGGCTTGCCCTTCAGCATGCCCGTGCGCGTCTCGATGTTCGAGTCGAGCGCCTTCGCGATGCCGAAGTCGACGAGCTTCGCTTGCCCGTCGTACGTGAGGAACACGTTCTGCGGGGACACGTCACGGTGGACGATGCCCAGCGGCGAGCCATCGAAGTCCGTGAGCGTGTGCGCGTAGTGCAAGCCGTCGAGCATCTCGCAGATGACTCGCAGGTGCATGTCGCGTGTGAAGAGGGTGTTCTTGCGACGGAGCAGACGCGCGAGCGTCACGCCATCGAGGTAATCCATCACGAGGTAGTGACGGTTTCCTTCGTTCCCGACTTCGTGTGTCTGCACGATGTTCGGGTGACTGAGACGCGCAGCGAGCCGCGCCTCCTCCTGGAACATCTCGAGGAATTGAGGATCCTCGACGAGCTCCGGCTTCAGCTCCTTGACGACGACGAGTTTGCTGAACCGGGCGGGACCGTGGGCGACGGCCAGATACACGATGCCCATCCCGCCCCGGGCGATCTCCGCAACCAGCTGGTACTTGCCCAGTTTCAAGCCCTAACCTCCGCTCACGTCAATTCGAAGTCGAGAGCACGGACTCACTCAGCGTCGACACCAGCGTGAAAACGCCCCCCTGGACCCTCCACACCGAGAAGTCCGACCGCACCGATCCATTGTCCTGGAAATCGAGCGAACCAGACACACCCTGGTAATTCAATGTTGGGGTGCGACGGACTCTCTCGAGCATGTCACCCATTTTGGCAGGGGTCACGGTTTGGCCGGTCCCCGAGAGTTGGAAGAGAGCTTCTCGAAGCTGCTTTACGTCACTCGAAGTTTGCGCGCGCTCCATCGCCATGGCGAGCATCACCGTGGCGTCGTATGCCGTGGAGCTGTAGCGCCCCAGATCGAGCCCAGGGAACTGCGCCGCGAACAGGTTGTTGAAGGCAGCGAACTCCTGGGAGACGGAGAAGTCGTCTCGCTTGGGAGGCACGGTGTCGGCGGCCGCGGAGAAGCTTCCTTCGGCCGCCGTCGGCGAGGCCTTGTCGGCCGGATCGGCGCGGCTCGCGGAGAGGAAGTCGTTCTGCCGGAAGCCGTCGGAGCCGAGCGTGACGAAGTCGGTCCAACCGCCGCGCTGGGTGTCCTTCCCGGTGTAGTCCTTGAATGCGCGGATGTAGTCGGCTGCGAGCGTGGGCTGCGCAACGACCACCTGGCACTGGACCGCGTTGGTCTGCGTCGGCATCGCCAGCGCACCGACCTGCGCGGCCGCGCTCGCGAGCGTCTGCGAGTTCGCCGTGGCGGCGTCGAGCGTGATGGTCTGTTTGACCTGCACGTGCAGGCGCGTGTACGCCAGCGTGAGCTGTTCGGCGATCGGTGAGCCGTAGGAATCGTTCTGCACGACGAGCGCGAGATAGGGGCAGCGCCGCGTGTTGTTGATCGAGTCCGACGACCACTGCGAGAGCGCCGCCGCGAGGAATGCGTCGGTCGCGGCCGTGCGGAAGAGCACCGGGGCCCTGGTGTTGGGCGCCGCCGTGACACCGTCGTTGATGTGATCGAGCAACGGGGACGTTGCGCTCGGCGAGACGTAGAGGATCTTGTCGCTCACGATCAGATCCTTCAACTCGAGCGCGGCTTGGCTCGTCGACGGCCCGACGGCAGCGACGACTCCGTTCGCAGCGAGCTCCTCGACGCGAGCACGCGTCTGCTTCGGATCGCTCCGGTCGTCGACCGTGACGAGCTGGATCTGTCGGCCGCCAAGGATGCCCCCGAGCGCGTTGATCTGCGCGACGGCGACCTCGGCTCCGCGCTTCGCTTCCGAACCGATGCTGCTGAAGTCTCCGCTCAACGAGAGCACGAGACCCATCTGCACCACGTTCGCATTCGCGGCGGTCGGAGCCGGTGTGACGGCTTCGCCTTTGTCACTGCAGGCCGGGAGGAAGCCGGCCACGCTGATCGAAAGTGCAACAGCAGTGAGCGAGATACGCGAGAGGGCAAGTCTGTTCATGGGAGACGCAAAAGGAAGCGTAACCTCCATGCGATGAAATTGGCTAGCTCAGAGAAGCAAAGAATTTCGAACTTGAAACTTGGCATTCCCTGGCGACGCCCTGAGACGCAATGAGACCAATTGAGGTCACTCGAACGACCAGGTCGCGACAACGAAGGAGTGGGTGTCGGATTCGTGTTGAACAATGCCTCTACGCGGGCGTGCATAGGTAATTCGTGAAGCGACCTGCGGCGCCGGAGACGGTTTTGCGGAAACGTTTGTTCCTGCGCGCCAGCCACTCCACTCCGTTCCGCGCTTCTCCCTCCGGTGCTTCCGGTCCTTCCGCGCCCTCCACGCCCGTCCACGGCGTCCCCGCCATCCACGCGCAGGACGGTCGTCGTGCTCGTTGGCGAAGAGAGAGACGCCGCGCGTAACGCAGGACGACGTACGTCGGGGGTGGCCGAGGAGCGTGGCGACGTCGCGTGGTCGTCTGCCGACGCCGGAGAGGAGCCCGCCGCGAGTCGCGAGCCGCGAGCCAGAGAGAGCCCGCGCATGTCACCCGATCGGTGGACGTCGAGACGTCGCCACGGCGCCCCCTGCTTTCCAGGCGGTTCGAAGAATCGGCGCAGGCAACGATCGAAAATTCCTTGACTCTGATCGTGGCTCGACGTACTTGGTGCCCATGTTCGACGGCGCTCTCGGCGCTTCGGACGGCTGGTTCCCCTGGTGTTTGTACAGCGGGCGGAACCGCAGAAAACCAATCGCCACCTTAGCTCAGTGGTAGAGCAACGGTTTCGTAAACCGTAGGTCTCGAGTTCAAGTCTCGAAGGTGGCTCCAACAGATGCGGTTTCCTCGCGGGAGCCGCAAGAGCTGTCGTGAACGGTAGCCTTTCGCTTGGTAAGAGCGGATGCCCGTACGCGGCAGTTTTTCATTTTGTCGGCTGGCCGTCGTAGCGACCACGCAGCGCCACGCGCCACGCGACGTTGGGCGGCGGCGTTGGTCGGCGCGCCGCCCGGTCTGTCGCGCTGCCAGCGTCACATAGCGCGCGAGGGCCCGAGGTCACGATAGGACCGGTGCGCGCTCGCACCTCGCATTCGTAGCCTCGTGGCCACGGGGCCTTGTCGAGCGACTCGGGTTGCTGGACTCTTAAGGATGGACGATGCGCGCTGGCGCTGCGCGTCATCGTGGAGCCTTCGGTTCAACAGCCCCGCTCGTGTGCGTGAGGTGTGCCTTCGTCGGATTCTGTCCGTGCTGGGTGACCGCCCACTCGTCATTTGCTCGGAGCCCGATAGCGTCCACACTGGAGAGAGGTCGGGCGTCGCTTCGCGACTCGACGCGGGTGTCGGGCCGACGCGCTCACCGGAGCGTCCGCCGTACGGTGTCGAACGTGCGACGTGCACCGTCACAAGCGATCCCGGACGTCGGGCGGCGGCGCGGATCTCGACTTGTTGTGGACTTGAGTCCCGCACTTTGAGTTGAAAAATCGGCGCGGAAAATGCGCGTCAAAATTGCGAATCGCGGGGCAGTCTGAGAATTGCATCGTCTGTTGAGACGGTGATTGCACTATCCGAAATGTGATTAGCCCCGGATTCATCAATTCCGATCCTGCAATGGCACCTCAATGCCACCAGGGTGGTGGTGAGAACGGGTAGTTCGTGAAGTTGGCGTCAACCGATTGGTTGGTTCTCGGTTCAAAAAAATGCGCTACGGAACAATTCTTTCCGTAGCCGCGGCCGTGGGAAGGCGGGTACTTTACTGTGTCAGGGGCCGCGTGCCCTGCGCTCGTTTTCGCGGGTTGTTGCTGATTCGTGCGTTTTATCGAGTCCGCTATCGATTGGTCGAGCGCGCGGATGGGTGGAATTCGGGTGTGAAGTTCGAAATGCGATTCGGCCGTTGAGTGCCTGAGACTCTCGGCCGAGCGCTTTGCTTGGCACTGGAGGCAGCATGAAGAGACACGTTCTGTTTGGACTCGTTGCAGTTGGCGCGTGCTTGATGACCGTCACGGTCGCGTGCTCCTCGTCGGACGAGGCGACCCCCAAAACGCAGGGGGACGCTGGCAGTACGGGCGCGGAGACGGGGCCGGACCCCCAGGACGAGTGTGCCAACGCACCTCCGCCTGCGCCGAAAGGAGACTGCACCAACACGAAGTGCAGTGCGCAGCTCGGCGAGCCGGCGACCTGCGTCAACAACCAGTGCGTGAAGCTCAAGTCCGACCTTTGCCCCAACGTGCTTGGCGCCGCGGATGACGACGACGCCATCTTCTTCGGCACGCTGCTTTCGTTGACCGGCGCGAACGCGTCGAGCGGCTTGAACCGCCAGAACAGCGTCCAGCTCGCGGTGGACGAGATCAACAACGCGGGCGGCATTCCTTCTGCCGACAAGTGCGCGAAGCCGCGCAAGCTCGCGTTCGTCGGTTGCGACGACCAGCCCGACGAGGTCAAGGCCGCGAACCACCTCACCACGGACCTCGGGTTCGCTGCCGTCATCGGCGCTGGCACGAGCGGAAAGACCGTCAACGCCGCCACGAAGTCGACGATCCCCGCAAAAGCGCTCCTCTTCGCTCCGAGCTCCACGGCCATCTCCATCACGGGCCTTGCGGCCTCGCCTGATGGCGTTCGTCTCGTGTGGCGAGCGGCGCCGTCGGACGTCATCCAGAGCAAGGCGATGGAGCTCGTCATCGGAGAGCTCGCAGGCAAGGTCACGGGCACCGTCAAGCTGGCGATCATCAGCAAGAGCGATGCGTACGGTGTCGGCCTCGACAGCGAGCTCCGCAAGAACCTCAAGTTCAACGGCGCCGGCTACGACGATCCTGCCAACGCGAGCAACCGCCTCACGCAGTGCTTCAACCCGAGTCCGGCGGCCGGGCAGCAACCGACGTCGACGGACGCGTGTCCGGTGGACAAGACGACGGCCGCGGCGGTGACTGCATTGAAGGGCCTCCAGCCGGACATCATCGTCCTCAATGGAACGGCCGAAGCGATCACGGAGATCCTCGTGCCCTACGAGGCATCGGCGGAGGGCCAGGCGAAGAAGCCGCTCTACATGATTCCCGACGGGCCCCGGAAGACGGAGCTCATCACGGCCGTCACTGCGAGCCCCGAGCTTCGTACCCGCATTCGCGGCACGGTCCCCGGCACCCTCACGACGCTCGGCCAGGACTTCTTCAGCTACCGCTACACCGCCGCCCACCCGGACAACCCGCAGCTCGTCTTCGGCATGGCCGGCTCGTACGACGCGACCTACATGATTGCGTACAGCATCGCGTCGGGCGGAGGAAAGCAGCCCATTACCGGCACGTCGATCGCCTCGGGCTTCACGAAGTTGATCGCGAAGGGCTCCACGTCGCTCGACGTCGGCCCCGCGAAGATCAACACCGGATTCTCCACGCTCGTCAGTGGCGGCTCGGTCGACTTCAACGGCGCGTCCGGCCCGCTCGACTTCAACCCGCAGACGGGCGAAGCGGACTCGGACTTCACCGTGTGGTGCATCTCCAACGACCCGAACACCAACAAGCCGTACTTCAACGACGCAACCAGCCAGTCCTACGACGCGACGGCGAAGGCCCTCAAGGGAACGTTCATCTGCCCCTGACCCAACGGACGGTCTGACGCGGGGAGGTTTCGGGGCGTCTCGGGTCTCGCGTGTCGGGCAGTAGCGTACTCCGGCGGCTGACTACGTGTCGGCCGCCGGTTTTCTTTTGTCTCGCCTTTGGTGCCGAGGACCTCGAGGCGTTCCCCGGCTCCCGATTGTCCCCCGTTTGAAGGGGGTCTCTTGTAGCGCAGGGGCGGGCCGCCTAGACTCCTCAACTGGGATGACAGGCGCAGGCTCCACCTCCACTCAAATGCCCAACGTCGGTGACCTCGTCGCCGGCAAGTTCGTGGTGGAACGTCTCATCGGGCAGGGAGGCATGGGCGCCGTGTTCGCGGCCCGCCATCGCGAGCTCGAAAGCGTCGTCGCCATCAAGGTGATGCTCGCCGACACCACGAACGTGGAGGCGACCGCGCGCTTCAAAAACGAAGGACGCGCGGCGGCGAAGATCCGGAGCGAGCACGTCGTTCGCGTCGAGGACGTCGGCGAGGAGAAGGGCTACGCGTACATGATTCTCGAGCTGCTCGAGGGTGAAGACCTCGCGCAGGTGCTCGAGCGAAAGCGCAAGCTGCCCGCCCCCGAAGTCGTGGGCTACATGATGCAGGCGCTCGAGGGCGTGAGGCTCGCCCACGAGAAGGGCATCATCCATCGCGACCTCAAGCCGTCGAACCTGTTCCTCGCGCGCCGTGACGACGGGACGAGCGTGGTCAAGGTGCTGGACTTCGGCATCTCCAAGTCGTCGTCGACACTCGGGCAAGCGCCGGGCGCATTGACGTCCACGAAGGCGATGCTCGGGTCGCCGCTCTACATGTCGCCCGAACAGCTGCGAAGCTCGAAGAGCGTCGACGTTCGCGCGGACATCTGGGCGCTCGGCGTCATCATGTACGAGCTCCTCACGGGAACGCTCCCATTCATGGGAGATAGCCTCGGCGAGCTCTTCGCAGCGATTCTCGAGACCGAGCCGACCGCCGTTCGCGTCCGCGCGCCCGATGTCCCCCCCGAGCTCGAAGCCATCGTGATGCGCTGCCTGCAGCGCCGCCTCGAGAACCGGTATTCGAGCGTCACCGAGCTCACCGCGTCTCTCATGCCCTTCGTGTCCGGCGCCATGACGGGGGGAAATTTCCCGTTCGGTCCGAACCGCACGAAGATGATGGATCCGGGGGCCGCATCGTCGGCGATGGCGCACGTCGCGCAGGCCCAAGCGCATGCCCAAGCGCATGCCCAGCAGCACGCATCTCAGGGCACGGGCGCGCATCAGGCGCACGTGCCGTACGGAGCGCCCGTCGGTTCGAGCACGGGCTCGGCCGTGAACATTCCCGTCGTCAAGGGCACGGTCCCGATCGGCGCGATCACACCGCAACCGAACCAGACGAACAGTGCGCTCAGCCAGTCGTGGCAGACGACGTCGGCCGGCTCGAAGTCGCGTACGGTTTTCGTCGGGGCGATTGCGGTGTGTGGGGTGCTGGTGGTGGTCGGTCTCGGGCTGGTGGGCGTTGCGCTTCGTCGCAACCACGACTCCCACGATTCCTCGACGACGGCCTCGTCCGGGGCGCCCTCGGCGAGCTCGCTTCCGTCGGTTCTCGCGACGACGCCGGTTCCTCCGCCGGCGGAGAACGTCGTCGTTGCACCGGCCAGCGCAGCGGTTTCTGCGGCTCCAGCGGCATCGTCGGCGCCCGTCGTCGCGGTCACCGCGCCGGTGGGACAGAACTCGAAGGCCACCTCGGTAACGAGGCCGAAGGACCCCGTCGCGAAGGTGGAACCGAAGGCGGCCGAAACGGCCAAGCCCGCCGAGACGGCGAAGCCGAAGGCCTCGACGTCGAAGCCAGCGGCGGGCGGCGCGGAGACGAGTCGCTGAGGGAGCGGGGCGGCGACCCGGCGACCCGGCGACGACCACGTCCGACGCGCCCCTCACGAAGCACGTTCGTGACCTCGCGTTGCGCGACGGGACGTTGAGGGTTGGTGTATAGATCGTCGTGATGCGACGCACGTCCTTCTCGCGCCACGCCGCCCTCGCGGCTCTTGTCTTGTCCGTCGGAGCACCGGGGCTCGCCTACGCAGGCGACACGTCGACCGCCGAGAACCTCTTCGAGGAGGGCATGGCTGCTCTCAAGCGTGAGGACTACAAGGCGGCCTGCGAAGCGTTCTTCGGGAGTAACGAAGCGGACGCGTCCCCGGGTACCGAGATTAATCTTGCACTCTGCAACGAAAAGCAAGGGAAGCTCGCGACGGCCTGGGGCTGGTATCGAACGGCAGCGGGCCTCGCTGATCAGCGTGGCCAGCGTGAACGTGCCGAGCGCGCCCGCAGCGAGGCGTCGCGTCTCGAGCCGCTGCTTCCGAAACTTCGCATCACGACGAAGGACGCTGCGAGCACCCTCACGATCCTCCGCGACGGCACCGTCGTCCCGACCGCGACCATCGGCAAAGACGTGCCCGTCGATCCCGGCTCGCACGCCATCGAGGTGAGCGCGAAGGGCAAGAAGACGTGGAAAGGCTCCGTCGACATCGCGTCGGCGGCTCGTGTGACGCCGTTCGAGCTTCCGAAGCTCGACGATGAACCCGAAGAGAAGGCGACGCCGGTGGCGGGCACCGTGGTCGGCGGTGACGCCCTCGCGGCGGACAAGGGCAGCAGCAGCACCCAGCGCAACGTCGGCTTCATCCTCGGCGGCGCCGGCATCGTCGCGGGCGCCGTGGCCATCGGTCTCGAGCTTCTCGCCCTGCGCGAAGACGACAAGCGCAAGGAGCAGGATGGTCAGCTCGCGCAGATGACCGCCGTACCCGACGGCGATCCGAACAAGAAGGCCATCATCGACTCGCGCGACTCCCACAAGAGCGCGGCGAACTCGAACCAACTCGTGGCCATTGTCTCGGGAGCCGGCGGCATCGTCCTCATCGGCGTCGGCGTCACGCTCATTCTGACGTCGCAGGGCTCGTCGAAGACCACGGGACAGGCGAACAAGCCCATGGTCGTTCCGATCCTCGGCAACGGCACGGCCGGTCTCGGATTCCACACGAGCTTCTGACACGCACGTCGGCTCGCGCCTCGGTCGACGGCTAGAGCACCGAACAGTTTGCTCCGCGGTCTCGTCCGCTCTTTGCGCCGATTTCCTTCGCAGCGCTTCGTTGCTCCTCCTCGAATTGGCAGGAGCAGTTATCGTCGGAGCGCCTCGCGCTGCTCGGAACTCGGCGAAAATACTCGGTCCGCAAACTGTTCGGTGCTCTAGGCGTTCGTGCGCACCATCTCCACCGAACTCCATGCTCCCGGGCGTGGAGCTTCGGCGAGCTCGCAGAAGCCTTTGCGCCGGTAGAATTCCATCGCGTCACGCGTCGCAAGCCGAACACGTCGCGCGCGACGGACGGCGGGATGGTCGAGCAGAAGCTCCATGATGGCCGAGCCGACGCCGGTTTTGCGCAGGCTCGCGTCGACGACGACGTCGAAGATCCACGCCACGCGGCGTTCGTCGGAGAGCGCTCGCGCGAACGCGACGAGCTTGCCGGAGGTGTCGCGTGCCCCCACACGGACCGGCGATCGCGCCATCGCCGTGACGTGGTCCTGGGCCGGTATGTCCTGCAGCCAATAGGCGTCCTCGAGCAGCGCGCGCGCCTCCACGAGCTCGACCTCGTCGACCCAGCACTGCAGCCGGATGCCCGGAATCGCGCAGCGTAGGAAGGCAGGGCGGGGGAGCTCGGGAAAACGGGAGACGACGCGCGTGATGGCTCGTACGTCGCCATCCTCGCCACGCTGCCAAAGCTTCTCGAGGATGGTCAGGCGGTCAGCCTCCGTGCGGTTCTGTCCGAGCTTCTCCTTGTAGTCGACGTTCTCGAGCGATACCTCGGCGACGAGGAGCCCTCGCACCGCCTTGGCGTAGAGCGGGTGTTCGGCGTCGATCGGACGGTGGCCGCCTTCGGGTTGATACTTCTCCATGAGCGCTTGGAGCACGCGTGCTTTGCGAGCCGGGTCGGTGACCTCGCGCAACGTTCCGTGGACCTGCGCGCTGACGTAGAGCGTCGTTGCGGGGCACGCCCGCTCGGGATCGAGAAACCAGCTCGGGATCGTGGCGACCGTCTCCTCGGCCGAGACCACGACCGGCCTATCGAGGCCTTCCATCTTCTCGCCCGCCGGCGCTCCGTGGAATGCGATGGCGTCGTCCAGCACCACGGCATTGACCGTTCGCAGAATGGGCAGCCCAGCTTCGGAGACCATAGCCAGATGGATGGCGCGTGCGCGCGCCAGAAGAGCTCGGCCCTCGGCGCTCGAACCCGCGAAAATCGCCCTTCGCATGCACCGGAGTCTCACGCCTGGGTGGTACCTCGAGAAGGTCCAGATTGGACATTTGTGCTAGACCAGGTGGATGCGCACCTGGACCGTGACGATCGACATCGGTGACGCGAGCAAAGGGCCTGCCTTCTTGCGGATCGCACGCGCCATCTCCGACGAGGTCCGTCGCGGGCGCCTTCGAGCCGGCGATGCGCTTCCCGGGAGTCGCACGCTCGCCGACCAGATCGGTGTGCATCGAAACACGGTGCTCGCGGCGTATCGGGAGCTGGAGGCCGAGGGGTGGATCGAGACGCAGGAGGCGCGAGGAACCTTCGTCTCGAAGGAGATCCCCGACGTTGCGCCCAGGCGTTTCGACGGCAAGCGCAGAGCCGAGCGGGTCGCGACCGCAACGCGAACGAGCATCACGACGCTGGGCTTCGACATTCCTCCGCAGACGCCGGAGGACCGACTCGACGACTCCCACGCTCAGAGCGCGCAGCTTCCGCCGCGGACCAGCCATGCCGAAGGGCCTTCGATGTCTCTCGGAGGAGGCATCCCCGACGTACGGCTCGTCCCCGCGGCTGCTCTGGCGCGCGCGATGCGACGTGTCCTCGCGCGCCAGCCCCTCGACGTGCTCTCGTATGGCGAGCCCGAAGGTCTCGGCGAGCTGCGTCAGGCTCTCGCCGGTATGGTGGCGGCAACGCGAGGGGTTCCTGCGCGCGAGGAGAACGTGCTCGTCACCCGTGGCAGCCAGATGGCCGTCCATCTCGTGGCGCGTACGCTCGTTTCTCCGGGCGACGTCATTGCCGTGGAGGCGCTCGGTTACCGGCCCGCATGGTCCGCGTTACGAGCTGCGGGGGCGACGATCGTTCCCGTGCCCGTGGATGCTCGAGGGATCGACGTCGATGCGCTGGCGCGGCTCGCGAGCGAGCGCCGGTTGCGTGGCGTGTACGTCACGCCTCATCACCAGTACCCGACGACGGTCACGCTTGCCCCGGCGCGCCGTCTTCGGCTCCTCGAGCTCGCGAGGGCGCACCGGCTGTTCGTGTTGGAAGACGATTACGACCACGAGTTCCACTACGAAGGTCGGCCCGTGTTGCCGCTGGCGAGTGCCGATGCGAATGGTGTGGTCATCTACGTCGGTACTTTGTCGAAGGTGCTCGCGCCGGGACTGCGGACCGGCTTCCTGGTGGCCGCGGAGCCGCTCGTTGCCCGCCTGGCGTCCATTCGGAGAACGACCGACCGTCAAGGTGATCGACTCCTCGAACGCGCCATCGCCGACCTCCTGGAAGAAGGCGAGATCCAGCGGCACATCCGCCGAACCAAGCGCATCTACGGAGAGCGGCGAGCCTACGTGGCAAGCTTGCTCGAACGGCATCTCGGCTCGGTGCTCTCCTTCGAGCTGCCGAGTGGCGGAACGGCCATCTGGGCGAAGGTGGCGAGCGATGTTTCGGTCGATGCGTGGAGCGAACGAGCCCTCGAGCTCGGGCTGATCTTGCAGGGCGCGAAGCGCTTTGCCTTCGATGGCAAGCCGCGCCCGTTCCTGCGCGTCGGCTTCGCCCAGCACGACGAACGGGAAGCACGCGAAGCCGTGCGCCGCATGGTGAACGCGCTACCCTCGCGCGCTACCGAGCGTTCGCGGGCAAGAACCAAGACAGCGACTCTCGCGAGGAGCAGCAGTCTTTGAACTTGTCTCCGCTCCCGCACACGCATGGCTCGTTGCGGCCGATCTTCTTCGGCGAGGACGAGGCCACGGAGTCGGAGCTCGGATACTTTCGAGGACGCTTCTTCTCGCCGATCACGGCCGCCGAACGGATGCGCGAGGCGACGTCGTCGAGGTTCGTCTCGAACCACGTCCGCGCGGCGTCTTCGAGCTTCCGCCCGCGTGCATAGTAGCGCTCGGCGTGGTGCTGGCGATCGATGTGCGCCACCGGTCGGAAGCCCTTCGGCACCGGCACGAGCGCATTGCCACCCACGAAGCAATACGTTCCGATGTCGCGCGCGGTTCGGAGATCCCAGTCGAGCCCGAACAGGTGACGGGAGACGATCCACACGCCGGCCCAGGCACGCGCCTCGGAAGCGTTGAATTCGGCGAGGTAGGCTTCTTCGTCGTTCTCGGGGACGTCGACGGGCACGCCGTAAGGCAGGCCGAAGAGCACACCGTAGTTCGGCTTGGTGACGTCACCGCAGACGGCGTGGATGCACTCGTGGATCATGCTGCCGAGCAACCGCCGGTAGATGCACTCGCCGAAGCGAACCGCGACACCTCGATACTCGGGCGGGTTCTCCTCCTGGGTACGGCGCCAGATTCGGTCACCGTGCACGTCGTAGAGCGGCGTGTAGCCCCAACCGCGGAGCGCGTCGTCGAGCGTGTAGACCGCAGCGATGCCCTTCACGCGCTCGTCCAGCGGCAGCTCCGCATGACAATCGCACGGACAGATGCGGGCGGTCGTGAGTGCGTCGACGACGTTGAGCATCGCGACACCATTGTAGGACCTCGGCATATCTGCGCGAAGCGCCTCGGCGCTATGCGGTCGCCTTTCGGTGGTGAACTCGTTAGAAGAAGGCCATGGAACACGGCCTCTCGGCGATGACGTGGCTCACGCTCGCCGTCGTCATCCTCGTCGCGAAGTTGGGCGGAGAGGCGGCGGTCCGACTTCGCCAACCGGCTGTGCTCGGTGAGCTCATCGCGGGCATGATTCTCGGCAATTTGCCGCTTCCCGCGCTCATGGCGGAAGCGAGCGGGCCGGCCATTCAATTCGCGGCCGAGCTTGGCGTGATGCTCCTGCTCTTCCAGGTTGGGCTCGAATCCAGTGTCGCGCAAATGACGAAGGTCGCGCCGCGTGCGGGCGTCGTCGCCATCATCGGTGTGATCGTACCGAGCGTGCTCGGTGTCGGTGCGAGCATGCTGATCTTGCCGTCGGCTCCGATGGCCGCGCACCTCTTCATCGGCGCGACGCTCTGCGCGACCAGCGTAGGCATCACGGCGAGCGTCCTCAAGGACGCGGGCGCGCTCGGCCGTCCGGAGGCTCACGTCATTCTCGGCGCGGCAGTCATCGACGACGTTCTCGGTCTCGTGGTCCTCGCGATCGTCTCCGCCGTGGCTGTGAGTGGCGCTCCGGATGCGTGGACGATCGGGCGCATCACGGGCACGGCGGTGGGGTTCGTCATCGGTGCGCTCGCGATCGGCCTCTGGGTCACGCGCGGCGTGTATCGATTCGCGGCGAAGTTTTGCAGCCCTCAAGTCCTCGGGCCGGTTTCGGTCGCCGTGTGTCTGCTCCTCGGAGGGGCCAGCGAGAGGGCTGGGCTCGCCGCTATCGTCGGCGCGTATGCGGCGGGCCTCTTGCTCGACGAGGTTCGTTTGCGTCCGTTCGGGGAGAACGGCGTCCACAAGGTCGAGGAGTTCGTCTCGCCGATCGTCGCGGTGTTCGCGCCGGTGTTCTTCGTGCGCACCGGGATGAACGTGAAGTTCTCGGGCTTCGACATGACGTCGCTCCTCCTCGCCATCGTGCTCGTCGTCGTGGCCGTGATCGGCAAGCTTGCCTGTGGCCTCGGCGTGCGCAGCGCTCCCGGCGAGCGCATCGACCGCCTGACCGTGGGTCTCGGGATGACGCCGCGCGGCGAGGTAGGCCTCATCTTCGCCGACGCAGGAGCGCGGCTCGTCGTGGACGGAAATCCTCTGTTTTCTCCGGGCATCTACTCGGCGCTCGTGATCGCCGTCTTCGTGACCACCTTGGTCGCTCCTCCCGCACTTTCCATGCGGCTCCGAAATCTTTCGAAGAAAAGCGAAACCGCTTCCGAGGCTGGCGCGTAGAGTGAGCGGCTGGCCGGTTCGGCCCGCTCGAACGGGTTGGCGGAAGCCACGAAAAAGGACGCGGAATGATGGATTCCAGTGTGGCCCGACACTGGGCACGCCGAGGCGTTGGCATGGTCGTGCTCGTCGCGCTCGGTGCACTCGGTTGCCAAGAGAAAGCGAAGACCGATCTCGCGCCCGCCGCGAGCTCGCTCGCGCCTTCCACCGCGCCCAAGCCGGCGGCGGCGCTGAAGTTCACGATCGATCCCAAGAGCACGTCGTCGATCGACATGCCGGCTCCGAAGGAGCACATCAAGGCGGCGACCGACGCGGCGCTGGGCGCACTCGACATCGACCTCACGAACCTCGCGAACACGCGCGGCGAAGTGAAGGTGGACCTCGCGTCGCTCGTGACGAAGACCTTCGACGACGCTGCGAAGGACAAGACGCAGACGGCCCATGCGCGCACGTGGCTCGAAGTGGCCGACGGTGAAGAGGGCAAGCTCCCCGACGACGTGAAGAAGGCGAACCAGTTTGCCGTCTACGCGATCCGCACCATCGACAACGTGAGCGCGAGCGACCTGACGAAGGTGCCGGTCACCAAGGATGGCACCGACGAGGTGCGTACCGTCACGATGACCACGCACGGTGAGCTCCTCGTCCACGGCCACAAGGTCGATCGCGACGCCGAGGTCGAGGCGAAGTTCGTCTACGCGCCTGGTGCGCCGGCCGACAAGCCCAAGGCCGTGCTCGTCAAGACCAAGAAGCCGCTCCGTGTCGTGCTTGGTGAGCACGATGTGAAGCCGCGCGACGGCTTCGGCAAGATCGCCAAGGGGGCGTTCAATCTTCTCGGAACCAAGGTGGCTGACACCGCGGATATTTCGCTCGATCTACGCGCACTACCCCAGTCGTGATAGCCTCCCCGACCGTGATGGCGCCGTACGCCGAACGTCGATTTTCTCGTGCGCGCGCGTGCGCGTCGTGCACTCGAACGTTGGCCACGCGGAAGGGGCACCGCTCGAGGCGCGTGTCATGCGCCACGTTCTTCAACAAGGAGTGATAGGGATGCGACCGAATCTTTCCATCGACAAGATCGCGGGGGCGCTCGCCGTCCTCGGCACGAGCGTTCTCATGGGAGCCTGCGGCGGCGAGAGCAAGCCCGCCGAGGCCCCCGTCTCCGGCACCGAAGTGGCGCCCGCAGGCGAGAAGGCCGGCGAGCACAAGGCCGGTGAGGCGAACTGCTCGGCCGACCACAAGGGCTCGGCGAGCTGCGGCGCGGGCAAGGGCTCGGCGAGCTGCGGTGCGGGCAAGGCGGATCCGGCGGCGGCCGCTCCGGCGACCACCCCCGCGGCGGCGGCTCCCGCAGCGGCCGCTCCTGCAGCGGCGGATGCGAAGGCGGACTCGAAGGCCCCTGCCGCGGCCCCCACGGGCTCGAGCAAGAAGCCGGCGACCCCGCCGGCAGCGGGCAAGAAGGCGGGCGGCGCGAGCTGCGGCGCCGGCACGTGCTCGGCCAAGAAGTGAGCTGAACCCAGCGCTCCACGCTGGACGGATGGGTCGGGCTCCACTCGCGCCTCACGCGTGCTTGGGCTCGGCCCCTTCGCTTTTGTCGGCGTTGGTCGCTGTCGCGCGTGAGTGGTATGCGAAGGAACGCGGAGATGACGGAAGCGCAGAAGCAGTCTCGCGAGTCGCGGCAGACGCGCACTCAGGAACGCATTCAGGGCGTCGGGCTCGGTCTTCGTTGGGAGTTCATCGACGAGCTGCTCGAGCAAAAGCCACGTCTCTCGTTCGTCGAGATCTCGCCCGAAAACTACATGGGCCGCGGAGGCTACTTCGACGAGGCGCTCGATCGGGCGGCTGCCGTCTGGCCGATCGTCACGCACGGTTTGACGATGAGTCTCGGGGGCGTCGATCCCCTTCGCGAAGACTATCTCCGCGAGCTCGCCGCGTTCCTCGAGCGGGTGAAGACCCCGTGGCATTCGGATCATCTCTGCTTCAGCACGTTCGGCGGGGTGATGCTCCACGACCTGCTTCCGATTCCGTTCAAGGCTTCGGAGGTGTCTCGCATCGCCGATCGCATCAAGCACGCGCAGGACGTGCTGCAGCGTCCGATGGCGATCGAGAACGTGAGCTTCTATCTGCACCCCGGCAAGCGCGAGATGACCGAGGCCGAGTTCATTGCGCGCGTGTGCGAAGAGGCCGATTGCGGGCTCATGCTCGACGTGAACAACGCGTGGGTCAACGCCACGAACTTCGGTTACGACGTCGACGCGTGGATGCGCACCGTTCCCCTCGATCGGGTGGTGCAGATGCACGTGGCCGGTCACGACTGGTACACCGAGGACGAGTGGGAGCCTGCCGCGCGTCCCACGTCCGCGGAGGAGCGCGAGGGCAAGCTGATCGTCGACACCCACGGAGCGCCTTGCGAAGACGAGGTGCTGGCGCTTCTCGAACGAACGCTCGAGAAAACTGGGCCCGTGCCGGTCTTGCTCGAACGTGATCAGAGCATCCCGCCGCTCGACGAGCTGCTCTCCGAGGTGGCGCGGATCGAAGCCATCTGGACGCGCGCGACGTCGAAGGCCGCCGCGCGCGCGCCTTCGCCTGCGGAGGCCCGATGAGCTCCACGGAACGTTTGCATGCGCTGTTCGCCGAGGCCTGTCTCGGGGTGGACGCGTCCGAGTCGTTCGAGCGTGACCTGCGGGGCTACCTCGCGAAGCACGCGGTCGACGCCGAGGATGCGGCTGCCATCCTGGCGTCGAAGCGGAGGCTCGGCCTCTATCGACGGCTCGTGAGGCACAACATCGTGAACGTGATCGCAGCCATGCTCGAGCGCACGAAGGCGCGTCTCGAACACCACGGGGCCGGCGCGTTCGATGGCAGCGTCGACGCATTCATCGCCGAACGCGGGCCACGTACCCCGCATCTCCGTGACGTGCCGCGCGAGTTCTTGACGTGGGCGGCGCCGCGGTGGCGCGACGACGCTCGATTGCCCTCGTGGATCGCCGACCACGCCGAACTCGAGCTCGTCGACTTCACGATCGGCGTTGCGCCTCGTCCTGCTCCTCCACCGCCGCTGGTGGACGTTGCTGCCGATCTTCCGCTCGTCTTCGCGGAGCCCGTCGCGATCGTGCGCCTCGCGTATGCTGTTCACGCGCTCTCTGTGAACGACGTTGCCGCCGAACCGGACGCCCGCGCGTCGGCTCTGCTCGTGTACCGAGATGCCGAGCATCAGACACGTTTTCTCGACCTGTCGCCCCTCGCGGCCGCGATTCTCGAGCGGCTGCTCGCGGGCGCACCGCTGGCGCAGGCGATGGTCCAGGCCGCTCAGGCGGAAGGACACGCGCTGGATCAGGCCGTTCTGGATGGCGCGGCCCGTTTGCTCGCGGACCTCGGCGAGCGGGGAGTGCTGCTCGGCGCACGTGGCTGAGCTGCGGTAACGGCTCGGCCTGGCGCCGGTCTCACGCCCGGTGCCGTTCGTGGTCTGCTCGTGCTAGTGTGCGCACGTGCTGCGTGCACGGTGGCTTCGTTGGATTCGGCTCGCTGCGGCGTGCCTCTCCGTCCTGGTGGCGGCGGGGGCTTCGTTGCCGGCGATTGCGCGCGTCCTCGGAGGGCCGCCTCCACACAACTGTCACTGCGAGGTGCGCGGTGGTCATTCGCATTGTGGCTGTCCGATCTGCGTGCCCGAGCTCCGCGAGACGGACGACCTCGGCCACGGTGAGATGAAGGGCAACTGCGGAGACGAAGACCCTGGTTTCCGCGCGCTCTCCCTTCGTGCGATCGCCGCAGCGAGCTTCGTTCTGTTGCCGCCGCTCTCGCGCATCGAAACACCTCAGGCACCGAGCCTCGAGCCTTCGCAATGGGCACGAAGCCCGGAGCTGCCACCGCCTCGATCGAACCTCTCTACCGCGTTTGCCAGCTGACGAGCGCGAGCACGGGCTCGTGTTCGTCGTGTTTGCCATTGGCATGCGCCCGCGTCGCCGAGTCTTCGTGTGCTCGCGCGTGCCGGCGCCTTTCGAGACGAATTCGGAGAGTGTTCATGAAGAAGGTCATTTGCGCGGCGCTCATCGCGTCCGTGGGATTCGTGTATGCGTGCTCGAGCGACGACGATCACTCGCACAGCGAGACGGGCGGCCACACGAGCCCGTTCGCTTCGTGCCAGACGATCATCGATGCCTGCCACGAGCTCGACGTGGGCGAAGGCCCGATCCACGACTGTCACGAGATCGGGCACGACGCGACCGAGGCGACGGGCGACGGGGAGTGCGTCGCGAAGAAGGACGAGTGCCTCAAGACGTGCGTGGCGGACGCCGGCACGGCCGACAGCGGCGCGAGCGACGGCAGCGCCGACGCTGCTCACGAGTGAAGGCACATCGATGCGAACGCTTCTGGCGTTGGCCTTCGTCGCGCTGACCGCCGCGTGCGGTGGCGGGAGCGACGAGGCCGCCGATCCCCCGCAGCTGCGTCAGGGATCGGTGCAGGTGATGTCGAGCGAGCGCGTGCTCGTCGACATCACGGTTTCCGCGCCCATCAAGCTCGGCAAGAACGAGCTGGCCGTGGATTTTCCGTCGCGCCCGAACACCGAGCTCTACGGCGTGTCGGCGTTGATGCCGGCACACGGGCACGGTTCGCCGGCTCCGACGATCGAACGTACGGACGAGGGTTTTCTCGTCCACGACGTCGTTCTGTACATGTCAGGCCGTTGGGAACTGCACTTCCAGATCCGTGTGGATGGTCGCGACGACGAAGCCGTCGTCGTGGTCGACGTACCCTGAGAGCGTAAACACGCGCTCCGGACGGGATGCCGCCGCGACGACCCGCTCGTCACGGCACGGCTCCCGTCCGGACCGTCGTTTCATTCCCCGGTGCGAAACCAGGCGGCGCTTTCGCGCGCAGGTCGTAAGGTATCGGGGCGAGGACGCCGACCACCATGCGAGCACGAAGACGACCTGGGATTGGCCCCATGAGCGCGCCTCTCGCGTGCGTTGCGCTCCTCACTCTCGTCGGGCTCCTCACGCTCGGTGCTGCATGTAGCAGCAGCAGCGAGGGGGATTCGACGAGCAGCGGCGGCGTTCCGACGAGCTGCGATCAGGACAATCGTAAGGACGTCTACGCCCAAGGCATGTCCAAGCAGGGCACGTCGTTCACCGTTCGCGTGCTCGATGCGACGCCTGCGCCGCCCGCGAAGGGCACCAACACGATGACGATTCAGATCGTCGATCTGGCGGGCGCGCCGATCGACGATGCGGTCGTCGGTGTGACGCCGTTCATGCCCGACCACGCGCACGGAAGCGCGGTGAA
Source organism: Labilithrix luteola (assembly GCF_001263205.1). GTDB lineage: Bacteria > Myxococcota_A > Polyangia > Polyangiales > Polyangiaceae > Labilithrix > Labilithrix luteola. Next base: position 10,241,127 of record NZ_CP012333.1, on the reverse strand, counting down.
GCCCGTGGTGACGCCGGCCGGCAGCGACGGCAAGTACGCCGTGACCTCGCTCTACTACCCGATGGCGGGGCTCTGGCGCGTCACCTTCAGCGTGACGCTTCCTGGCTCGTCAGCGGCGCAAGACGTCGCGTTCCAGTTCTGCCTGGACGGCTGACTCACTCGACGCAGCGGAAACCGCCGTCGCGCGTCCACTCTTTCACGGTGCTCGCGAGATCGAAGGTCGGGATCTTGTCGAGGATGGCCGCGTCGAGATCGCCCGTGGCCACGAGATCGTCGAGCAGATCGAAATCGACGGGACGCATGCGCGCGCGCATCGTGACGCGGTCGGGGGCGGGCGAGGGGAGCGGATAGGTGCGCGTCACCGAATGGTAGAACGCCGGATCCGTCGGATCGGTGGTGACCGAGGCCGTGAGCTGATTCGACTCGACGCTCGCCGCTTGCCAAAACATGTGCACTTCGGCGCCGTCTTTGCCGAAGATCTTGTCCCGCAAGAGCCACAAGTTCGGATCGGCGAGCGCGGTAATCGGCTTCTTCTCCTCGGCCACGCCGCTCGAGAACACGACGGCGCCTTCGCGATAGGCCACGATTTCCACCCACGCGCGGCGGTCTTGGCTCGCACCGCTCGGGAAGTTGTGGCCGGCGAAGGCGTTGTCGAGCGTCACTTCGGCGAGGATGCCCGTCGGTGATTGCTTCACGCAGAGCTTGCCGAGGAGCGTCGCATCGAGCAGCTGTTGGACCGCCGCACGCTGCGCTTCCATCTGCGTGAACGGCGTGAGCGCGACGTCGACGGCCGCCATCGAGTGGTCGTGCACGCGTCTTTGCGGAGCGCCGTCCACGTTCGCGGCGAAACCGCTGCGTCCGTCCATGTGGCACTTGCCGCACGGAAGCTGCCCTGGCTTGCTGTAGAGCGAGCCTTCCCACTCGGTGAACGTCCGCTCGATGTGAGCGCCCTCGGGCGTCACCACGTCGTGGCACGCGCCGCAGAGCCTTGCCGAGTCGCGTTGCTCGCGGTCGTGCAGCGTCGAGTAGCTCGCCTTGTGGGGCGTGCCCTTCATCGGGCGATCGAACCCGCCGCGGAGCGTGTCATCCGTCGCGAGGTGCAGAGGATTGTTGTGGGTGCCCTCGACCGCGTCCGTCGAATGGCAGAAGTAGCAAGTGACGCCGCGCGCGTAGGCGGGGAGCTCGGCGAGGTTGAGGCCGTCCTTGGTGAGACCGAGCCGCACGGCGACGGGCGCATGGCAGGCGACGCAGAAGTCACCGGCCTGGCCGTTCGTCTCGCGCTGCATACGCTTGTTCATCGCCGTGAAGACGGGATCCTCGCCGGCGTACGCGTGCATGCTGCCGGACCACTCGCGAAACTGATCGGCGTGGCAGGGGAGGCAGTTGTTCGGATCGAGCAGTGCTTGGCCGGTGAGTGTGGGCGCAGGGGCTTCGTCGCTCGAGCTGCACGCAGCCACGATCGTCGCTGCCACCACGACAGGCAGCGCCGCGGAGCTCCAGCCGCGCATCGTCATCGCTTGGCCCCTGCGGCGATCCACTGGATGATCGCGCACTGGGCGCCGGGGTCGATCGATGCCCCCGGCGGCATGCGCACCTTCCCGTCCGTCGCCGTGATGCGCACGACGATTTCACTGCACGCCGGGTCGCCGGGGCGTGCGTCGCCCGTTTCCTGCACCAGCATCCGGTACGACTCGTCGGCGTCTTCGAACGCGAGGCCGCCCTGGTGCCCGGTCGACGCATGGCAGCTCACGCCGGACTTCGCGCACGTCGGCTTGAGCGTGTTTTCGAAGATCTGGTCGTACGACGGCTCGTAGAGCGGGGTGCAGTCCGTCGATACGGTCGTGCACGTCTTCGCATCGGCGTCGCCGTCGCTGCTGCAAGCGAACAGGCCGGCGAGACCAAAAAAGGCAAGAGCGGGGATCAAGAAGAGCGCGGCGGGCCGCATGCGCCCGTACGTTCTTGCACGACTCGTCTCGAGGGCCAAGCGAGGCGCGCCAGCCCGCGTGAGCCCCCTTCTCGATACTCTGGCGGCTCTGGCGCGCGCGCGCTCGTCGAGCTCAGGCTTGAGGCGGCGTATCGTCCTCCGGGCCTTCGAGCCCGAACGTCCAGAATCGGGCGACCAGGCCGGCGCGGCTGTCGACGGACGCCTTCATCAGCAACGAGCTGATGTGAACCTCGACGGTTCGGACCGCGCAAGAGAGGCGCTCGGCAATCGCGCGGTTCGCGTGCCCATGGACGACGAGCGAGAGCACCTCGGCCTGGCGCCGCGTGAGCTCCCAGACGTTGGACGCATACGCCACGCGCGCCTCGGTATCGCGCCGACCCGGCTTTGCCGGCGGCGTCACGACGAGGAGTGTCTGCGGACCAAGGCCTGGAATGGCGAAGGGCCGGATCGAGACTGTGGCGCTTGCTCCCTTTCGTGCCGTTCGCATCGCCGCGCGGACGTCGAAGCCGGCGGCCAGCAAGCGTCGCCCGCTGGCGTTCGCTTGGAAGACGTGCGCGTCGGAATTGAGGACGAAGACGCCACCCGGAACCGCCTCGAGGACGGTTCGGAGCGCCATCGCGATATCACCGACGATGGCACCGTCAGGCAGGTGAGCTTTCGAGAATCCGAGCGACATCAGGTGGGATGGCTGGGGCTGAGCGGGCTCAAGACGCGCGGGCTCAGGACCCGCGGGCTCGAGACGCGCGGGCTCGAGACGCGCGGGCTCGAGACGCGCGGGCTCGAGACGCAGAGGAGGGAGGTGGGGAAGGTTCGTTGTCAACGCCGTGCAGTCGCTCACTGCAACTGTCGCGCCGACGTGGTGGAAACCTCTCTTTCCTCCTGGCGAACGTTGTGGTTCGAGACGCCGGGTAGGCATCGCATCCCATCTACGGGGCCACCCTGTGTCCACTTTCGTCGACGCTGTCGTCCACGATTCTGGACACTCGAGGGACGCCTCCACGCACACTTGCGCGGGGTTGGTCGCAAAGCCGTTACCGGTACGCTTCGTGCTTAGAAACGGGGGGGATGCTTCATGCTCTGTGTGTGGGCATCAACGAGCATGCGAATGGGGGCCTGCCCCGTCCGCGTTTCGCTCGACAAGATGCCGAAGAGTTCGCCGCTGTTCTTGCCGACCAACACGGGCCGGGATGCCAGACGACCGTCCTCCTCGACGGTGCAGCCACCAAGAGCGCCATTGCGCACGCGGTGACCTGCGAGCTTCCGCATCGCGCACGTCCGGCGGATGCCGTGATTCTCTACTTCGCGGGCCTCGGCTGCGCGGAGATCGAACGACCTGGGCTCGAGCCGTCGATTCATCTGGTGGCGCACGACACCGACGATGACCGGTTCGTCTCGACGTCGATCAATCTCGTGTCCGAGCTGTCGGCGTGGATCCGTCGGTTGCCGGTCAGCGGCGTCTTCCTCGTTATCGATGCGTCGTTCACCGGCGAGCCCGGAGGACGCACCGTCGAGGGACCACGCCTTCGCTCTGGCGTCCGACAGCGTTCGATCGCGCGACCATCCCTCAAGAAGCTCCCCGTCGGGGAGACGTGCGCCATCCTCAGCGCATGCGGTGACGACGAGATTGCCCGCGAAGCGCCAGAGCTAGGTCATGGCGTCTTCACCCACCATCTGCTTGAGATCTTCTCACGGAGCTCATCGCAAGATGCGGCATTGAGTCTCGGCGCGATGCATCGCGAAGTTCGACTCGCCGTCGAGCACACGTCGGGGAACCGTCAGTCTCCGGTGCTGATCCAGGGCCCCCGCGCGGCTTCACCGCTGTTTCGCGTGCAGGTTGCGGGCTCCGCCCCCCGCGCGCTTTGACCCATCCTTGACGGAATCCGACGGGAGCGATTCTCGCGTGGGCCGACGAATCAGGCAGAAAGCGGACGAGGCGGTCGGGGCTGTATATTTACGTAGCCAAATTGCCGCGTACCCTGTGGCAGTGTCGACCATGGACTCTGGCGGGGACCTTGCCTCGCTGCGTGCTGAACGAGATCTTTACCGCAAGCTCTTGGAGCTTGCCTCGCGCGACGAGCCCGACGTCTTTCTTCGTGAAGCGCTCTCGCTCGTTCTGCAGGTGAGCGCAGCCAAGCGCGGATACATCGAGCTCCGTGACGGGGCCGCCCCCAACGACGCTCCTTGGTGGATTGCGGAGGGCTTCTCCGAGAACGACCTCGCTGAAGTGCGTGCGGCCATCTCGAGCGGGGTGATCGCCGAAGCCCTGGCAACCGGTAGGACGATTTCGACGGCCTCGGCGGTTGCCGATCCTCGGTTCGAATCGCTCGAGAGCGTCAAGGCGAACCGGATCGAGGCGGTCCTCTGCGCGCCGATCGGTGCCGATCCGCCCATCGGCGTCCTCTACTTGCAGGACCGCGAGCAGGCAGGACCTTTCTCCGAAGACGACCGCGTCCGCGCCGAGGTCTTCGCTCATCATCTCGCGCCGCTCGTCGATCGGCTGCTCCTCCGCCGCCGCGCCCGCGAGTCCGTCGACGCAACGCTCCCGTACCGGAGTCTTCTCAAGGTCGAATCGCTCGCCGGACGAAGCGAGGCCATCGCCCGCGTGCTCCGCGAGATGTCCGTCGTTGCGCCGAGGCGCGTGACCATCCTGCTGACGGGACCCTCCGGCACGGGCAAGACGCAGCTCGCTCGCCTCATCCACGAGAACGGCCCTCGCGCGGGCAAGCCGTTCGTCGAGCTCAATTGCGCGACCCTCCCGGAACCCCTCGTCGAGAGCGAGCTCTTCGGGGCGATGCCCGGCGCGCACTCCACGGCGACGCGGCGTATCGAAGGCAAGGTGGCGGCGGCCGAAGGTGGAACGCTGTTCCTCGACGAGATCGGCGAGCTGCCGCTCGGCGCGCAATCGAAGCTCCTGCAGCTTCTCCAATCGCTCGAGTACTTCCCGCTCGGGGCCACGAAGGCGCTACGCGCCGACGTCCGTGTGATCGCCGCGACCAACGTGGATCTTCGGCTCGCCGTCGAACGTCGAACGTTCCGCGAAGACCTCCTCTATCGCTTGCAGATCGTGCCCATTCGCGTGCCGGCGCTCGCGTCACGACGAGAGGACATTCGCGATCTGCTCGAGCTCTTCTGCGCGCGCTCGTGCGACGCCCATGGCATCGGGCCGCTCACCATCTCGCCGGGTGCCATCCGCGCCGCCGAGACCACGGATTGGCCCGGCAACGTGCGCCAGCTCGAGAACGCGGTCGAGGCGGCGGTCATTCGCGCTGCCGGCGAAGGCGCCACGCAGATCGAGCGCGGACACATGTTTACCGACGATGCGGCCTCGGACGGTGAGCATCAGGAGACCTTCCAGGCGGCCACCCGGCGGTTTCAGGCGCAGCTTCTCAAGCGCGCGCTCGAAGACACGGGGTGGAACATCCTCGAAACCGCGCGTCGTCTCGATGTGACGCGCTCGCACGTCTACAACTTGATTCGCGCGCACGGGCTCGAGCGCGCGGGGGAGAGAGAGTTCTGAGGCATGGGGGTCCGCAGGATCAACGAAGTCATCGAAGCACTCGACACCATCATCGCCGACTCGATCCGGGACAAAAGCCGGATTGGCTATTTCGCGGTGCTCTACAAGAAGATGACTGTCGCCGTGCGCGACAGCATCCATCGCAACGAGTTCCTCGACTGCGAGCGGATGGAGCGCCTCGACGTGGCGTTCGCCAACCGTTATCTGGACGCTCTCGAAGCCTACCGTGGCGGGCGCACCGTCACCGATTCGTGGCGCGTGGCGTTCGACATGTGTGGCGACAAGGAGCCCACCGTTCTGCAGCATCTCTACGTGGGGCTCGCCGCCCATCAGCTGCTCGATCTCGGGATCGCCGCGGCCGAAGTCGCGCCGGGCAACCTGATCGGAGATCTTCGCGGCGACTTCGATCACGTCAACGAGATCGTGGGCCGGCTCATGCACGACATGGACGCCACCATCGGTCGCGTTTCGCCGTGGGTTGGCGTGCTCGACAAGGTCGCGGGCGTGCAGTACGCGGTGGCGAATCGATTCGGGATCTACGTCGCGCGAGAGATCGCGTGGCGCTCGGCGGAGAATCTGGCGCGGCTCCAGAGCTCGGCTCGTGAGCCTCACATCACCACGATGGACAAGCGGACGGCGCTCGTCGGGCGGGCGATTGCTCGTCCCATGGGGGCCATCAAGCTCCTCGCGAAGTTCATTCGCGCGCGAGAGAGCAGCGACGTGGTGAAGACCATTCGTCAATTGCAAGCGTAGGAGATCGGATGCCGAAGCGAATCGTCGTTCTAGGGGGTGGGATCGGCGGGATGACCGCGGCGCACGAGCTCGCATCGCGTGGGTTCGAGGTCGACGTCTACGAGGAGACGTCCGACGTTGGCGGCAAAGCCAAGAGTCAGTTTCTCGAGGGGACGGGAACGGGAGGGCGCGAGAATCTCCCCGGCGAGCACGGTTTCCGGTTCTTCCCTTCGTTCTACCGGCACGTCATCGACACGATGCAGCGCATTCCCGTAGAGAAGGGGACCGTCGCCGATCGCCTGCGCGAGAGCCAGGAGATGGGCATGGCGGAGAAGAGCGGCATCTTCGTCTTCGACCGCCATCCGCCGGAAGACGTCGGCGAGTTCGTGAAGCTCACGAACACCGTCGACAAGTTCTTCACGCGCACCGAGGTGAGCGAGCGCGACATGGCTCGCTTCTCCTATTTCATGCTGCGGTTCCTCGCGTCGTGCGACGAGCGCCGCGAAGCCGACTTCGAGCAGGTCAGCTTCTGGGACTTCGTCGAGGGCGACAGCTACGAGCCGAAGTTCCAGAAATACATCAAGACGCCGCGTTTCATGGTCGCCATGGATCCGCGTCACGGTAGTGCGCGCACGATCGGCACGAAGGCCTGCCAGATCCTGCTCGACTTCGTCCGCAACGGCACCCGCACCGATGCCGTGCTCGACGGCCCCACCTCCGAGCGTTGGCTGAGGCCCTGGCGTACGCACCTCGAGTCGCTCGGCGTGCGCTTCCACTACGGCGATGCGGTCACCGAGCTCCTGCTCGACGGCAAGCGGCTGAAGGGCGCGCGGATCGGAACCGAAGTGGTCACGGGCGATCACTACGTTCTCGCGCTGCCGCTCGACCGCGTGCAGGCGGTCATCAGCGATGCGCTCGCCGGCGCCGATCCGGATTTTGCGGGCATCCGTCGTCTCGCGAACGCCACGTCGTGGATGTGTGGAGCACAGTTCTTCCTCAAGACGGACCCGAAGATCTGCCACGGCCACGTCGCGTTCCCCGACTCGTACTGGGCGCTCAGCTCGGTCTCGCAAGGACAGTTCTGGAGCAACGAGGTCGCCGCGCGTTACGGCGACGGGTCGGTCGGCGACATTCTCTCGGTCGATATCTCCGACTGGGACACCGTCGCCCCGCGTCTCGGCAAGGCTGCGCGCGATTGCACCTACGACGAGATCCTCGAAGAGGTGTGGATGCAGCTCACCGACGGGCTCGGCAGCAGGCTGTCGCGCGACAACCTCGTGCGCGCGCATCTCGACTACAACGTGTCGTTCGACACCGGGCGTCCGATCAACCGGACGCCGCTCCTCGTGCATCCGCCCGGCTCGTGGTGGAATCGCCCGGGGGCCGTTCCGGACATCGAGAACGTCGTCATCGCGTCCGACTACGTGAAGACGAACACCGATCTCGCGAGCATGGAGGGCGCGAACGAGGCGGCCCGCCGTGCGGTCAACGGCATCCTCGCGCGCGAGGACAGCGCCGCGCAGCCGTGCGACGTCTACCAAATGGACGAAGACGCGGGCCCCTTCATGGATGCGATGAAGAAGCTCGATCGTCTGCGATTCCTCGCGCAGACCCCGCATGTCTTCCTCGATCCGGCAGGCGCTGGGGGAGGAGGGCCGCGTCCGGGCCCCGGCAGCAATCCGCCGCCGCCCTCGTCGGGCGGAGGGTTCTTCCCAGAGACGTTCGAAGACATCAAGTCGATCGAGCGACGCGTACGCGGGCTGCTCGGCTTCTAACCCCAGAGCTCTGGGGTTAATCAGCGGACAGGCGGCGCCAGCAGGGCGGCCAGGCGTTCGGGGGCGACGACGTGTTCGTCGATCATCCACGCCTCGGCCCGCCTGAGGAGGGCACGTCCGCGATCGCCACCGAGCATGCGACCGCGCTCGTAGTCGGCCGTGGCCGCATGCAGGTGCATTTCGAGCGCGCGATAGCCGTCGGCCGCGACGCCGAGCCGCTCGATCGCGCCCTCGGTGTCGCCTCCAATCGCAAGCAGACCCGATTCGACCGCCGCCGTGATGGGCTTGGCCCAGGCGACGTCTTCCTGTCCGAGCTTCTTGGCCTCGCTCTGCACGAGACGGACGAGGCGGAACCGCTCGATGCGCGAGCTCGTCTTCGCCGCGTGCGCCAGCGCAGTGCGAGCGCGCAGATGGCGGAGCGTGACGCGGAAGTTCTGCACGTGGAGGTTCATCGAGAGCACCACACGCGACCACTCGCGCGAGATGCGTTGGAACGCTTCGTCGGTGTCGCCGCGGTAGAGCGAGATTTGCGTGCGAGCCACGAGGTGGAAGTAGTGCGCGAGCTGGAAGTCGTCTTTCTTCCACGGCGCGATGGCCTCCTTCGCGCGTCGCTCGGCTTCGTCCGGATCGTCGGCCACGAGCCAGCCCATGTTGGCCGGCCCGGACGAAAGGCACCCGGCAGCAAGAAGATTTCCGCGCTCGTGCGCTTCGGCGAGCTCGGCGGTCTGTTGCGCGCGCATCGTGCGCAGCTCGCCCAGGTAGCCGAGAGAGGCGAGCGAAAGCGCGTGGACGGTGAGGAGCTCCCATTCGGGGCGTCGCTTGCCGTCACGGAGGATCGCGTTGGCGCGCCGGCAGAGATCGACGCTCTCGCGCCATCGCGATGCGTAGAATTCGACGGAGGCGCCCATCAGCAGATTGAACGCGTGGGCCACGGTGTCTCCGCTGTCTGCGCTCATGCGCAGAGCGGTTTCCATGAGACTGCGCGCTTTGCGCGTGCGCGAGGCCCCGCCGAGACATGCGAGCTGCGAGGCCTCGGTGCCCAAGCCCCGAGCAACGCGGGTGGGCTCGCCGGCGGCGAGCGCATCGATCATGTAGCGCGCTTGGAATGCCGCGACGCGGGTTCGATCGATCCAACCGAGCCCAAGGCCGGCGGTCCAGAGGGCGTCGATGCGCGCGAGCTCTTCGGGCGAAAGCTCTTCGGCGCGTCGCGGACGGAACTCGAGACCGCGAATGGCGAGGCGTGAGCGGAACGCGACGACCGTGCCGAACGCCTCCACCCCGGACGCGGGGTAGGGGACGGAGACGCTGTCGAGAACGCGGCGCAGGCGCTCGATGCCTTCCGTGAAGCGTCCGCCGCGGAGGTAGTGCTCGGCGGCTTCGCGCTCGAGATCCTTCGCCTCGGACGGCGCCGTCATGCGCGCATCGCGCGCGGCGCTGGCGTAGGCATCGCCGGCTTCGGCGCTTCGTCCGGCGTTGGCGAGCGCATCGCCGAGGCGTGCGCGCAGACGATGGCGCCCGGCGGTCTTCGTCTGCAGGCTCAGCGCGAGCCGATAGAGCTGCACGGCGCGATCGAACGCGAGCGTCTTGGCCGCGCGTTCGGCGGCGATGTCCGCGAAGCGCGCGGCCGCAGGTTCGTCTCCGGCGCGCACGAGGTGATCGACGAGGGCGTCGGCGTCGGGCTCGGGCTCGCGGAGGAGCGTGTCGGCGAGCTCGCGATGGAAGAGTCGTCGCTGCGCCTCGTCGAGCGAACCGAGGACAGCCTCTCGCACGTGGCTGTGATACGGCTCCACGGCGGCTTCACCGCCCGCCACCGTTTCACGCACGAGACGCTGTCGTGCGAGACGGAACACGTCGGGACGTCCGTGTTCGCCGGGCCCTGCGGCGGCGAGCAAGAGGCGGCGTGCGAGAGGCTTGCCGGCAATCGAGGCGATGTGGAGAAGCCTTCGCTCGGCCGGCTCGAGCCCCGCGATGCGCTCGCTCAGGAGCTCGCGGAGACCGAGTGGCGCGAGCATCGGCGGGCTCGTCTCCGCGGCGCGCGTGGCCGCCAGCGCGAGCTCTCGCAAGAAGAGCGGGTGGCCGTTCGCCTCGATGGCGACGCGCTGGACGACGTTCGAAACGTCGACCTCGGCTTCCGACAGCACGTGGGCGGCGAGCGTGGAGCTGGCGGCGACGTCGAGCGGGCCCAGCGTGACCGCGTGCACCGAGTTGAGGAGGAAGGGAGCGCGTTCGCCGAGGACCGAGAGCAGCGTGGACGACGCTGCGTCCTCGGTTCGATACGCGAGAACGAGCAAAATACGCGGCGTGGGCGGTCCGAAGACCTCGCTCATGAGGAGGCCGGTGTCGGCGCCTCCCCATTGCGCGTCGTCGATGGCGATGGCCACCGTGTAGCGCTTGCCCATGTTCGCGAAGAGCTCGCGCAGGGCCGTGAATGCGCGCTGACGAAGGGCGAAGGGATCGGCGTTCGCCGCGTCGGGATCGCGGAGGATCGTGCGGGCACGCCCGAGGACGGGGAACAGGGCCACCAGTGCGCCGCCGTCCGCGGGGATGACTTCGGCCGCCTCGGAGTCGTTCAGCGACGTCAGCCACTCACTGAGGTCGTCGATGATCCCGTCGAATCCGTTGTACGAGACCGACTCCTGCGGATGGCATCGCCCGCGCAGGATGACGACGGGATCGGCCGCGTGGATGCGTGCGGAATCGAGCTCCGTGAAGAATCGCTCGACGAGCTCGGTTTTCCCGATCCCCGAGGCTCCGCGCAGATCGACGACCGCGGGACGTCCGCTCTCGATGTCGCCGAGCGCGTCGAACAAGACGGCGAGCTCGCCCTCGCGTCCGACGAAGGGCGGCGCACGATTCACCCAGAGGCTGTCGCGCGAGCGCGAGGAGGGAACGCTTCCCGTGAGGGCCTCCACGATCGCTTCCATGGCGGGACGCTCGGCCGGCTCGGGGTGCATGAGCTGCGTCGCGAGCTTCGCGAGCGGGATCGCGTGGTCGGGGATGTGCGCGGGGATGGCCGGGCCGGTCTGCTTGGCGAACAGCAGACTCGACCCGCGCTGCCCTCGGAAGGCCGGTTCTCCGCAGAGGGCTTCGTAGAGGATGGCGCCGAGGCTGTACCAATCGGCGGACGCCCCGAGCGGCTTTCCCCAGGCCTGCTCGGGCGACATGTAGAGGAGCGTGCCGACGAGAGGATGCCGCGCGCGCTCCACCTTCTGCAGCTCGGTACACAGGCCGAAATCCACGACGACGCCGCGACCGTCCGTCGTGACGATGACGTTGCTGGGTTTGATGTCTCGGTGCAGCTTGCCCGCGCCGTGGAGGGCCCCGATGCCGAGCACGACCTGGAGCGTCACGTCTTTGAGGCGGGCGAGACTGGGCTCGTCGAAGACGCGCGGATGGGTCTCGTTGGAGAGCTCGCGCGCGAAGACGTCGAAGGTGACGCCGCGCAGAAGCTCCATCGTGAAGAAACACTCGTCGCCCGTCGCCACGAGCTCGTAGAGCTGGACGAGGTTGGCGTGCGAGATCCGAGCGAGCGCGCGGAACTCGGTCTTGAGCTGGTAGAGCCGCTCGGCGTCGGTGACGCTGAGGGTCTTCAGCGCGATGTCGCGCCCGGTCTCCTGATCGATGACCTCGTAGACGACCCCGTTCGCACCACGGCCGAGCAACGCCTTCGCGTCGAAACGCGGGCTAGCCGTAAGCGGATAACCCGCCCATTCCTCGGCTCGTTGCTTCGCCTTGGGAGGAATGGAGGTCGTCATGCAGAGATCGCCACTCGTGCATCGTAGACCGACGGGGCGCACCCACGTTGCGCGAAATTCATGCGGGCCGTCTTCTGCAAGCTCGAGCACGGAGCGCAAGAGCGCAAGCGATGCCCGCGACCCTGATGCGGGCTAAAGTGAACGTGTTCGGTATGGCGCCTCACGACCACCAGCATGACGCTCACCAGGATGAGCACGGACATGCGCAGCACGGACATGCGCACGGGCATGGTCACGGGCACGCACACGCGCATGCGGCGGCCGCGACCGGCCGCGCCTTCGCGATCGGCGTTGGACTCAACGTCGCGTTCGTCGTCGTCGAGCTCGTGGCCGGCGTGTTCTCCGAATCCGTCGCGCTCGTGGCGGACGCCGCGCACAACTTTGGCGACGTTCTCGGGCTCGGACTGGCCTGGGGCGCGGCTTACCTCGCAAAGCGCAAACCGTCGGAGCGCCGCACCTATGGTCTCCGCCGAACGACGATCCTCGCGTCGCTGGCCAACGCGATCTTGCTCCTCGTCGGTGTCGGCGGGGTGAGTTGGGAAGCGATCGGGCGTCTGCGTGACGCACCGAGTGTCAACGGCGTGGTGGTGCTCGCCGTGGCGGCCGCTGGCGTCGTCGTCAACGGCGGCTCGGCGTTGCTCTTTCTCCACGGGCGCGAGCGTGATGCCAACGTGCGCGGCGCGTTCCTCCATCTCATGGCCGATGCCGCGGTGTCGCTCGGCGTGGTCGTCGCCGGCATCGTCATTCTCGCGACCGGTCTTCGTTGGGTCGACCCCGTGGTGAGCTTGCTCGTCTCGCTCGCCATCCTCGTCAGCACGTGGTCGCTGCTTCGCGACTCGCTCGATCTCGCACTCGACGCCGTGCCGCAGGGGATCGACCCGAACGCCGTGGAGACGTTCCTCGAGGAGCTTCCCGGGGTGGTCGAAGTGCACGATCTGCACATCTGGGCGATGAGCACGACGGAGACTGCGCTCACGGCGCACCTGGTGATGGTCGACGGCGCGTGCCACGACGCGTTCTTGCGCGACGTCGGGCGAGAGCTGACGCGACGTTTCCAGATTCACCATCCGACCTTGCAAGTGGAGCCTCCGGACGCACCCGAAGAATGCGCGCACGCGTGTGACGACGTGCTCTGATGCTCGAAAGGACGTGCCGGTAGCACGTTCGTTGAGAATCATGCTACGAGCGGCTCCATGGGCCACCGTCGCGGCCACCGTCGTACTGTCCGGCCGTTCGCCGCGAGCTTGCTCGCGTGTGCGATCGTCGCGACGGCGTACGAGGTGCACGCGCACGACGTAGCGCCGCCCAAGGTCAAGACGGAGACCCCCGGGGCATGGCCAGGCGGGCGCGCCGATACGCACGACGTGGTCGTACCGCTCGTTCTCACGGTGAACGACGACGGGCACGTGGAGTCCGCCGAAATCGACGTTTCGGTCGGCGCGGAGCTCGATGCGGCAGCGATTGCCGCGGCGAAGACGTGGACGTTCGAGCCGGCCTTGCGAGACGGCAAGCCCGTGGCCGCGAAGATTCGCGCCGTGGTTCGTTTCGTGGGCGTGCCTGCGAAGGAGGCACCACCTGTCGCGGCGAGTCCCGCCGATCCGCCGAAGACGGAGCCGATGCAGTCCGTCCGCGTGGAGGGGACGGCGCCGCCGCGCAGCGCGTCCGACGTGGTTCGCGGTCGCGAAGTGGTGATGGCCGCGCCGCACCGCACGGCCAGCGACGTGCTCAACGTGGTGCCGGGCGTGTTCGTCACCCAACACAGCGGTGAAGGCAAGGCCCATCAGATCTTCCTGCGCGGCTTCGACGCCGTTCACGGACAGGACGTCGAGCTCTGGGTCGGCGGCATCCCCGTCAACGAGGTGTCGAACATCCACGGCCAAGGCTACGCCGACCTCCATTTCGTGATGCCGGAGGTCATTCGCGACGTCACCTCCACGCCGGGGACGTTCGATCCGCGCCAAGGAGACTTCGGTGTCGCCGGGACGATCCGCATGCGCCTCGGCTATCCCGAGGTGGGCGCAACCGCGAAGGGCACGATCGGGAGCTTCGGCACCCGACGGCTCTTCCTCGCGTATCACCCGAAAGACACCTCGGAAGAGACCTTCGCTGCCTTCGAGGACTACAAGACGGACGGCTTTGGCCCGAACCGTGCCGCTCGGCGTGGCTCGATGATCGCGCAAGGTACGCACCACTTCGCGAACGGCGTGTCGCTTCGCGTGCTCGGCTCGACGTACACGGGGCGCTTCGACTCGGCGGGCGTCGTGCCAGCGGCGGACATCGAGTCAGGACGCCTCGATCGCTTTGCCGTGCTCGATTCCAAGCAGGGCGGCTTCTCGGTGCGCCATCAAGTGCTCATCGAGCTGCACGAGGACGACGAAGGCTCGCGCTGGAGCATTGCACCGTTCCTCGTCTTCCGAACGCTGCATCTGAGACAGAACTTCACGGGCTTCTTCCTCGACACGCAGCGTGGCGGGGCAGGCACGTTGAACAGCGACAACACGCAGCAGATCAACAACAGCATGACCGGCGGCGTGACGGCGTCGTACTGCAAGCAGGTCTCGCTGCTCTCGAAGCGCGATTCGATCGAGGTGGGCGTCTACGGTCGGTACGACGACATCGACCAGTCGCAACGGCGCCTCTCGGACGTCAACGACTCTCCCATCGCCACGCTCGTCGACGCCAACGTGCGCGCGACCGACGTTGCCGGGTACGTGGACCTCGCGCTGCATCCGTTCTCCAAACTCGCACTGCGCGGCGGCTTTCGCGCCGACGCGCTTTCTTATGCGGTTCAGGATCGAGTCATCAACGGCAATGCGGTGCCCGCGCAGGGCCGGGCCGCGCAGGGATCGCACATCGGCCCCAAGGCCACGATCGATTGGGCGGCGCTACCGAACGTGCACCTTCTCGGAAGCTTCGGACAGGGCTTCCGCTCGCCGCAAGCGCGAAGCCTCTCCGATGGCGAGCGCACGGTCTTCACCGACGTGACGAGCTGGGAGGTCGGGGCGCGTTACAGCGATGGGCGCACGCTCTCGGGGTCGCTCGCCGGATTTCTCACGACGCTCAGCGACGACCTGGTGTTCGACCCCGAGACGGCGCGCAACGAACGGGTTCCCGGCACGCTTCGCAAAGGCATCGCCGCCGAGCTCAGCGCGAGGGCCGGCGATGTGCTCATGCTCTCGAGCAGCGCCACGTACACCGACGCGACGTTCCGCGCGTCCGACGCGAACTTCCAGAAAGGCGACCGACTCCCGTACGTGCCGGAGCTCGTGCTGCGCTCCGACATGGCCTTGCGGCACACGCTCGCGCGCGTCTTGTCGCGCAAGCTCGAAGGTCAGATCGGAGGCGGCATCGAGGGCCTCGCCGGACGACCGCTGCCGTTCGGTGACACGGGGTCGAACGTCTTTCTCGTCGATACGTCGGTCAGCCTGCGCTTGCAGGAAGTGGAGCTTCGCTTCGACGTCTTCAACCTGCTCGATGCCAAGTGGTACGACGGGCAGTTCGTCTACGCGTCGAATTTCGACCGCCTGCAGAATCCGTCACGCGTTCCCGTTCGTCACGTCACGGTCGGGCCACCGCGCACGCTTTGGCTCACCCTCGCTCTGTACATTTGAGGATTAGGTCATGAAGTACTTGCAGCACCTCGCGTTGGCCGTCGCGTCCTTCGGTCTGCTCTCCGTCTTGCCGGCCGCCTGCGATTCGTCGGACGGCGGAAGCGGCACCGGCGGGCGTCGCATCACGCTTGGGGCCGTCGTCACGTCGTCGACGCAGAAGGCTCCATTTACGAACTCTCAGGGCTGGACCGTTTCGCTGACGAAGGCGTTTGTCTCGACGGGGGCGTTCTATTATTACGACGGCGCGACGATCTTCTCGTCGAACATGCCGCACCGGTCGCCGCTCGATCGCGTTCTCGACGTGGTCCGGATCAAGACGGCGTTCGCGCACCCTGGCCACTACGTCCCGGGCAACGCCATGGGCCAGTTCTTGTCGCCGTCGTCCGCGGACCTGCTCACGTCGAACGTGCTCGGCACGGGCGACGGCGTCTCCGGCGTCGTGCGGTCCGCCACGTTCTCGTTCCAGACGCCCGCCAGCGGGCCTTTCGCCAGCGAGCTCGGTTCGCACGTCGCCGTTCTCGAGGGCACCGCCACGAAGGGCGCCGACACACGGCCGTTCCGCGCGGAGATCGACGCCGCCGACATCGTGAACACGGAGAACGCGAATGCGGTCGAAGGGTGCCCCTTCGCCGAGACCTCCATGCAGGCCGACGGCACGGTCACCGTCACGGTGGCGATGACGCAGTGGTTCGATCAGGTCGAGTTCGATTCGATCCCAGCGAGCACGGACGGTCAGCCCGTGCTCATGCCGGCGGATGCCATCGGCCGCAACGAGCTCGTGCGCGGCATGAAGGAAGGCCTCGCGTACGGCTTCTCCTACGCGACCAAGTAGCGATTCGCCGCAGTGACACGAGATCTCTGATTCGTGCTACTTCGGTGGCACGAATTCTTTCGTTCGTGCTACGACAAACGTCGTGGCGGTGCTCGCGTGCGCCGCTCCTTCGGAGGAGCAGGAGATGAAGAAGTTTTTGACGTGTGCCTTGGTCGTCGTCGCCGCGGCTTGTTCGAGCTCGGACGACGGTGAGGGGAACGTCAACTTCACCACCTGGGGTGAAGAGTTCATCGAGCAGGAGATTCCTTCGTCGGACGTCGCGGACGGCTGGACCATCAAGTACGACCGCTTCCTCGTCACGTTCCACGACATCGAGGTTGCCGAAGACGGTGCCGCACCCGCGGTGACGATGGCCGGCTCGAAGCTCTTCAACCACAAGGTTCCCGGCGAGAAGTCGATCGTGAAGTTCGCGAACGTGCCGGCGAAGGCCTACACGCACGTGAGCTACCGCATCGCGCCCGCCGCGGCCGACACCGAGCTCGGCGCAGGCGTGACCGACGCGGACAAGCAGCTCATGGTCTCGAACGGCTACGCGGTGTACGTCGAAGCGACTGCGACGAAGGGCGCGACGACGAAGTCCTACAAATGGGGCTTCAAGCTCGACACTCTCTACGATCGCTGCAAGGGCGATATCTCCGGCAAGGAGACGGACGGAGCGATCGTCACGAACGGCGGCACCGATACGGTGCAGCTGACCATCCACGGCGACCACCTCTATTACGACGACCTCCAGGCCAAGGAGGCCAAGGTGCGCTTCGACAACATCGCCAACGCGGACGCCGACAACGATGGCGTGATCACGCTCGAGGAGCTCGCGGCGGTGAAGCTCGCTGCGATCCCGAAGGCGAACGGTCCCTACGGAACGGGCAGCGCCGCAGGCATCAACGACCTCCGCGCCTTCGTCGAGGCACTCTCCCGCACCGTCGGTCACTACCGCGGCGAAGGGGAGTGTTTCGCCAGCGCCAAGTAGCCGGCACCCGCGCCGAATCAGGGACGCCACGGCCTCGCGCCCGGCGTCCCGTTCTCATTTTGTCGGCGAAAATGGCCCGGCGGCTAATGATGTTGAAAGTGATTTTCACTTAGTCGTTGAAAACGACTTTCACTTGGCGTACGGAGAGACCCTCCAATTCACGGAGGCCACTGGATGTCGTTCAAGCCGCTTTGCCTGATCCCCGTTCTTCTCCTCGCCGCCGCCTGCAGCTCGTCGGATGACACGTCGTCGATCAGCGGTACGGGCGGTGTCGACAAAGCCGCGGTCGTGAAGAGCTACGCCACGATCGTGCACCAGAACTACGAGGACTCGGTGGCGGAGGCGAAGAAGCTCCAGACGGCGATCAACGCGTTCGTCGCGAGCCCCACGCAGGCGACGTTCGACGCCGCGAAGAAGGCCTGGATTGCGGCGCGTCCGGCGTACCTCCAGACCGAGGCGTTCCGCTTCTACAACGGCCCGATCGACAACGAAGAGAACGGCCCCGAGGGCATGATCAACGGCTGGCCGCTCGACGAGAACTTCATCGACTACACGATTGGCAACCCGGAAGCGGGCATCATCAACATGACGGCCGAGTTCCCGCAGATCACGAAGGACGTGATCGCGGAGAACAACGAGAAGGACGGCGAGAAGAACCTCTCGGCCGGCTGGCACGCGATCGAGTTCCTCCTCTGGGGCCAGGACCTCAACGCCGATGGCACTCCGCACGCGCAAGGTCCCGGCCAACGTCCGTACACCGACTTCGTCGACGGCGGCACGGCCTCGAACCAGGCTCGCCGGCGCGAGTACCTCAAGGGTGCGACGGACCTCCTGGTCGAGCACATCGAGAGCGTCGAAGTGCAGTGGGATCTCGACAACCCCGAGAGCTACGGCGCGAAGTTCGTGGCGGGCGATTCGGACCAGGCGCTCAGCAACATCCTGAAGGGTGTCATAAGCCTCGCGGCGACAGAGCTCCCGAAGGAGCGCATGAACAACGCCTACGAGACGAAGGATCAGGAGGAAGAGCACTCCTGCTTCAGCGACACGACGAATCAGGACATGATCTACGACGCGCTCGGCATCGAGAACGTCTACCTCGGTCGCTACGGCTCGCTCAGCGGTCCGAGCATCTCGGATCTCGTCAAGGCGAAGGACCCCGCGCTCGACGAGAAGGTGCGCACGGTCTTGACGGCGGCCCTCAACGCGACCAAAGCCATTCCGGCACCCTTCGATCAGCAAATCCTCGGCGACGACGGCTCGCCGGGTCGCCAGAAGGTCAAGGCGGCGATCGATGCGTGGACGCCGGTCGCGAACGGCGTCCACGAAGCAGCAACGGCGCTCGGCGCGAAGATCAACTTCGGGGAGTGAGTCGTGAGCAGGGAAGCCGTGCAGGTGGAAACGAGGTCCTCTCGTACGGAGTCCTTTCTCCGGCGCGCCCTGCTGCCCACCGCTCTCTTGGCGGCGCTCGTCGCCGCCTGTTCTTCGAGTGACGAAGAGAACGCGGGACCCGAACCCGGCACCGAGCTTCTGGGCGGCCAGACCACGGTGTTCGACGTCTCGCGTTCGGCGTTCGCGTTCCCCGCGCGAAATCTCGACGATGCTGCGCGCAACGCGTTCTCGTTGGGCGATCACTTCTTCAACCGCAATTGGGTGACCGCGCCCGCTTCGATCTCGGGCAACGACGGACTCGGGCCGACCTACAACGCGACGTCGTGCTCGGCGTGCCACTTCAAGGACGGTCGTGGCGCTCCGCCGACGCAAGCCGGTGAGCGCTTCTTGGGGCTGCTCGTGCGCCTCAGCGTGCCCGGCACCGACGCGCACGGCGGTCCTGCGAACGAGCCCGTCTACGGTGGTCAGTTCAATCCGCTCGGCATTCTCGGCGTGCCTGCCGAAGGCGACGTGGCGGTCCAGTACGACGAAGTGCCGGGTCAGTACGCGGATGGCGAGCCGTACAGCCTGCGCCGTCCGACCTACGTTTTCTCGAACCTCGCGTTCGGGCCGCTCTCGCCCGACGTCCTGACCTCGCCTCGCGTGGCGCCCAGCATGATCGGCCTCGGGCTGCTCGAGGCGATCCCGGAAGACGTGGTGCGCGGGATGGCCGATGCGGACGATCGCGACGGTGACGGCATCTCCGGCCGTCCGAACGACGTTTGGAACATCCGCCAGGGCCGCGCGACGCTCGGGCGTTTCGGTTGGAAGGCGAACCAGCCCACCGTCGAGCAGCAGGTCGCGGGCGCGTTCCTCGGCGACCTCGGCATCACGAGCTCGATCGATCCGGAAGAGAACTGCCCGCCGGCGCAGGAGGCTTGCCGAAACGCTCCTTCGGGTGGTGAGCCGGGTGCGCCAGAGCTTTCCGACCAGAAGCTCACCGCCGTGACGGCGTACAGCCTCACGCTCGCGGTTCCGTCGCGTCGCAACTGGATGGACGCGAAGGTCCAGCGCGGTGAGAAGCTCTTTGCCGAAGCCAAATGCGCGTCGTGCCACGTGCCGAAGATCCAGACGGGCGATTTGCCCGGCTATCCGGCCGTTTCGCGCCAGACGATCCGGCCCTTCACCGACCTCCTGCTCCACGACATGGGGCCGGAGCTCGCCGACAACCGGCCGGACTTCGCCGCGACGGGCACCGAGTGGCGGACGGCTCCGCTCTGGGGCGTTGGCCTCGTCAAATCGGTCAACAAACACACGTTCCTGCTCCACGATGGTCGAGCTCGTGGATTCGCGGAGGCCGTGCTCTGGCACGGTGGGGAAGCCGCGGCGGCCCGGGACGCCTTCCGGGCGATGCCCAAGGCCGATCGAGAAGCTCTTCTCGCCTTCCTCGAAGACTTGTAAAGGGAAGTCCGCCTTCGATGCGTACGCTTTGTTACTCGCTTGCTGTCGCCCTGGCTGTCACGGTCTCTGCGGGTGTCTTCGGCGCCTGCAGCTCGAGTCCGGCTTCTTCGTCGTCGTCGATGGACGCGAAGCCGGTGCTCGTCGACCTGACGAACAACGTGATCCTCCCCTCGTACCGCGCCCTCGACACGCAAGTCGACGCGCTGCGAGCGGCTGCCGCCGAGCTCCAGGCATCGCCCTCGGATGCCTCGCTGTCGAAGGCGCAGGCCGCGTGGCGGGCAGCCCGCAAGGCATGGGAGCAGGCCGAGGCCTTCCGGTTCGGCCCGGTCGAGAGCAATCGCATCACGCCGGCCATGAACTACTGGCCCGCCGGGGCGGACGCGATCGGGAAGGTCATCGCCGGCACCGATCCCATCACGGCCGAGTCCTTCGAGGCCCTCGGCGCGAATGCGAAGGGCTCGCTCGCGGTCGAGTACCTCCTCTTCGACAACCAGGGCGGCAACGCGGCGGTCCTCACGTCGCTCACCACCGCGCCCAACGCCGATCGCCGCCTGACGTACGTGAAGGTCGCGACCGAGAACATGAAGAAGCGCACCGCGGAGCTCGTGAGTGCGTGGGATCCGGCGGGGCAGAACTTCGCCAAGGAGCTCACCGACGCCGGTGACCTCTTCCCGACGTCGAAGGCGGCGCTCGACCAGATCGTCAACAGCGCCACGTTCGCCGCCGACCTCGTGACCGGTACGAAGATCGCCAAGCCGTACGGACTGAAGACGGGCGGCGTGCCTGCGCCGGATCAGGAAGAGACGCCGCGCAGCGACAACTCCATCGCCGATATGCTCGCCACCGTCGACGGCGTGCGCAGCGTCTACACGGGCGCCTACGGATCGGCCGACGGCATGGGCCTCTCGGACCTCGTCCGCGCCAAGAACCCTGCGCTCGACGACCGCGTCATCGCCGACCTCGCCGACGCCGAGGCGAAGATCGGAGCCATCCCGGCGCCGTTCCGCACCGCCATCACCGACCACCGCGAAGCGGTCGAGGCGGCTTACCAATCCATCCGCACCTTGAAGAACTCGCTCACCACCGAAGTCGCGGGCACGCTCGGCACGACGCTGAAGTTCAACGACAACGATGGTGACTGACGGCGCACGCCGCCTGGGGAAGCTGAGCGGTCTGGTCGTCGCCGCGAGCATCGTGCTCGCAGGCGGGGCCGCCCATGCAGACGAAACGGCGACGCCTGCGCCCGAACCAGCGGCTCCATCTCCGCCCGCGCAGCCCGAAGCTGCGCCCGCCGCCGCGACGGAAGGGCCGGACACGGTCACCGTTCGAGGCAACATGGCCGACACGCTGGAGCGCTCGACGGGCTCCGGCTCGCGCGTCTCCGAGACGGAGATCAAGCGCGCGCAGCCGCAGAGCACGTCGGAGGTGTTCCGTCGCGTTCCGGGCCTCGTCGTCCGTCAGGAAGACGGCATGGGCCTCCGCCTGAACCTCGGTGTGCGCGGCCTCAACCCCACGCGAAGCCGCCTCGTGCTGATCCAGGAAGACGGCGTTCCCGTCGTCGTCAGCCCTTACGGCGAGCCCGAGCTCTATTACTCGACGCCGATCGAGCGCGTGCAGCGTCTCGACGTCCTCAAGGGCCACGAGGTCCTTCGCTACGGCCCCCAGACGGTCGGCGGCGTCGTCAACCTGTACACGTGGGCGCCGCCGACGCGCGAGGAATGGTCCGTCGAAGCGGACTACGGCCAGCGCTCGTTCGCGCGCGGTCTCGTTCGCTATGGCAACGCTGTCGGCGACGTTCGGTACGTCGTTCAGGCCTTCCACAAGCAGGGCGACGGCTTCCAGAACATGGGCTTCGACGTCACCGACGTCATGGGAAAGGTCGCCTTTCCCACCGGCAAGAACGGCGAAGCCACGCTGAAGATCTCCGCGTACGACGAGGTCTCGCACACCACGTACGTTGGCCTGACGAACTCGATGTACAAGGCCGATCCGCGTCAGAACACGGTCGCACCGGACGACCTGTTCGGGATCCGCCGGTACGAAGTCTCGCTCCAGCACGAGCAGCGCCTCACGCCACTCACCACGCTGCGTACGACCGCCTTCGCGTACATGGTCGACATGCGGATCTACCAGCAGGACTTCGACCGCAAGGCCGTTCTCCCGCCGGATCAGTACCAGCGCATCCTCGGCGACACGCGCGCCGACGACGCCGCGCTCTACTTCCGCAACACCCGCTCGCTTCGCGACCGCTCCTACAACGTCGCCGGTGTCGAGCCTCAGCTCGAGCAGCGTTTCGACACCGGTTCGGTGAACCACCGCCTCATCGTCGGCGGTCGCGCGATGATCGACTCGGCGCGCCGCAAGCTCTCGAACGGCACGACGCCCACCGCCGAGACGGGCGATCTCCAGACCGACGACACGACGACCATCCTCGGTCTTGCGGCCTACGCCGAAGATCGCATGGCCTTCCTCAAGAACATGCTCGTGACGCCGAGTTTCCGCGTCGAGCATGCGATCTCGCGACGGAACTCGCGGCGGGTCCTGAGCGACGTCGGCCTTCCTCAAGACGTCGATCTCTCGGGTACGTCGTCCACCACCGGCGTGATGCCCGGCGTCGGGTTTGCGTACGGCAAGCCCGTGTTCAACGTGTTCTGGGGCGTCCACTCGGGCTACAGCCCGCCGCGCGTGAGCCAGTCGATCACGCCCACCGGCAAGGACGCAGGACTCGATGCCGAGCGCAGCATGAACTACGAGCTCGGCACGCGCGCGCGGCCGTTCCGCTGGTTCCGCGGCGAGGTCACGGGCTTCCTCACGAACTTCGACAACCAGCTGATCTCGAACAACACGCTGAGCGGCTCGACCGCCGAGTTCAAGAACGGCGGAAAGACGCGCCATGTCGGCGCCGAGGTCACGGCCCTCACGCACTTCGGCGTTCGCGACGGCTTGCCGCTCGAACTCGACCTTTCTGCACAGTACACGTACGTGCGTTCGACGTTCAGCGACGGACCGAACCAGGGCAACTTCGTCCCGTACGCGCCGGAGAACACACTCACGGTGACGCTCGACGGCGATCACTCGAGCGGTCTCGGCGGCCAGGTCTCGTTCTCCTACGTCGGTAGTCAGTTCGCCGACGAACAGAACACCCTCGAGCCCGACGTCTCCGGCCGCGCGGGTCAGATCCCCGCCTACAAGATCCTCGACCTCGGGGCGCGCTATCGCCACAAGCCGACGGGGATCTCGCTCCTCCTGACGGTCAAGAACGCCTTCGACGACGTGTACCTGTCGAGTCGTCTCCCGAACGGCATCTTCACGGCCGGCTACCGCCAAGCCATGGTGGGCCTCAAGTGGTCGGGGCCGTGAAACAAAGACTGGGCGCGCTGCTCCGGGCGCCCGTCGACATCGCCGCGCTCGCGGCATTCCGCATCGCCTTCGGCACGCTCCTGTGCGTGGCCGCGCTACGCTTCTTCGCGCATCGCTGGATCCACGAGTACTACGAGGTGCCGAAGCACTTCTTCCACTACTACGGCTTCTCGTGGGTGCACCCGTGGCCCGGCTACGGCATGTACGTGCACTATGCAGCGATGGTCGTCTGCGCAGCGTGCGTGGCGCTGGGGCTCTTCTATCGACCGGCGATTGCGCTTTTCTGCGCGCTCTTCACGTACGCGCACTTCGTCGACAAGACGAACTACCTGAACCACTACTACCTCGTCACGTGCCTCTCGCTCGTGATGACGGTCTTGCCGCTCGACCGCGCCGCCTCGGTGCGCGTCTGGCGTCGTCCCGACGAGGCCTGGTCATCGGCCCCCGCCTGGTGTCTGTGGATCCTGCGCTTCCAAGTCGCCTGCGTGTACTTCTTCGGGGGCGTCGCGAAGCTGAAGGCCGACTGGCTGGTCCACGCGCAACCCCTCACGATCTGGCTCGGCGCGAACACCGAGTTTCCGGGGCTCGGGCGTTTCTTCCACGAGAAGGCCTTCGCCTACGCGTTCAGCTGGTGCGGAGCCGTCTTCGATCTGACCATCGTCGGGTTCCTGCTGTGGCGTCGGACGCGCCCGTTCGCGTATCTGGTCGTCGTCTTCTTCCACGTCGTCACGGCGCGTCTTTTCCAGCTCGGAATGTTTCCCTGGATCATGACGGCGATGGCGCTCGTGTTCTTCGACCCCAGCTGGCCGCGGGCGGTCTTCGAGCGCATCGGGCTTCTTTCGCGCGAGCGTCGTGAGCACGCACTTCCGAGCTTCCCGCGATGGGGCGTGCCGATCGTCGTGTTCTACGCGGCGTTCGAGCTGCTCGTGCCGTTCCGCCACGTGCTCTATTCGGGCAACGTTCTCTGGACCGAGGAGGGGTTCCGCTTCGGGTGGAACGTGATGCTGATGGAGAAGAACGGCGCGGTCGACATGACCGTGATCGATCCGGCCACGCACCGCCGCTGGGTCGTCGACCCGTACGACTACCTCACGCGCTACCAGATCAAGATGATGTCCACGCAGCCGGACATGATCCTCGAGTTCGCGCACATCGTCGCGGACGATTACGCGAAGCGCGGCATCCCGGGGGTCGAGGTGCACGTCGATGCGCAGGTCGCGTTGAACGGCCGTCGCCCGCACGCGCTCATCGATCCTCGCGTCGATCTCGCGAAGGTCTCCGAAGGCTTCGGACCCAAGCCGTGGATCCTTCCGGGGCCGACCGAAGCGCCCGAGTTCTGAGCGCTTCGCGCGGACGTCCGGATCAAGGCGCCGTGATACGGCCGTTGGCTTCGCCGCTGCGCGCGCCGTGGCAGGTGTTGCAGTCGCCGTCGGTCGCTTCCGTCTTCATCGTGCGGCTCTTGCCGTCGCGAACGACCTCCGCGGTGTAGGGAAGGGCGAGGGGGAGCTCGGTGAAGAAGTTGCCCGAGGCGTTCACTGCGAGCGTCAGCGACTCGCCGTCGGCACCGTGGAGGATGACCGTCGTTCCCGTCGTCTTGCCGTCCACGCCGTAGCAATCGTCCGGCTCGTGCGCCGTAGGGTAGACGGTGCCGGCGAACGTGAAGAGCGGCGCATCGTCGTGCTCGTGCTCATCGTCATCGTCGTCGTCCATCGTCTTGCCGGACCCGACGCCGCTATGGCAGTTGATGCACGCACGACCCGGGGTCATGAGCTTGTCGCCGTGGTCTTCGCCCTTCGTCCAGTACTTGCCGCTCGTGCACGTGAGCTCGATCGGCACCGGATCCGTCGCGTTGGGCGAATCACAGCTGCCGGCCGGCATGCCCTCGTTCACCCACTGCTCGAAGATCGCGATCTCGTTCTCGGAGAGGTTTCCCGACGGCGGCATCGGGTTCTCCACGTCACGCATGCGGGCGAGGGACAGGGCCGCCAGGGAATCGCCGCCATCCCACGACGCCATCAAGGCTTCGCGTGTCACGAGCGAGCTCTTGGCGCCCACCGGCGGATCTCCGTGGCACGAGGTGCAGTACTTCTGGAGCAGGGCGCCCACGTCGCAAGGCATGCCCTCGGCGGTCGGGGCGGCGGACGGCTTCGAAGGCTTGTCCGCCACGGGAATCGCCGTCGGCACGCTGTCAGGCCCGGTGTAGCAGCCGTACCCCGCAGCAAGCGCGAGCGTAGCGGCCAGAGCGAAATTCGCGAAATTCGGAAGGGAAGGTCGCTTCATTCGAGTAAAGATCCGCGCGTCATCGGGTGCTACGCCCGAGCTGACGGCGGCGGAGACTGACACGCGGCCTTTCCGTGCGCCATCCCCATAATGAAATTGAAAACTGTTTTCATGAGCAGTAGGGTGCGGCCGCACACCTCGTAACCCCAGGAGCCACGCAACATGGAATCCCTCGGCTACACCCCCCGCGCATTCGTCGGTCGTCCGGCCCCGGACTTCTCGATGGCGTCGACCAAGAACATCCAGACGCTCGAAGAGCCGGTGAAGCTCTCCGACTACCGTGGAAAGTGGGTCGTCCTGGTGTTCTACCCGCTCGACTTCACCTTCGTCTGCCCGACGGAGCTCCGTGGCTTCAGCGAGCGTTACGAGGAATTCGCGAAGGAAGGCGCTGAAGTCATCGGCGTTTCGACCGACTCGGTCCACACGCACCGCGCCTGGATTCGCGCCGGCAAGGACCTCGGCGGCCTCGGTGAGCTCCGCTATTCTCTCGCGAGCGACTTGACGCACACCGTGTCGAAGGACTACGGCGTGTTCGTAGAAGGCGCGGGCGTCTCGCTCCGCGGCACCTTCATCATCGACGACAAGGGCATCCTTCGTTCGTCGGTGATCAATGACCTTGACGTCGGCCGCTCGGTCGACGAGACGCTCCGCACGCTTCGCGCCTTCAAGACGGGTGGTCTCTGCCCGATCGACTGGAAGCCCGGCGACGCCACCCTGAAGCCCTGAAAGAGATACTTCGATGAGCCGCTACACTGGTCCCCGCCTCAAAGTCCTTCGCGCCCTCGGTACCGAGCTCCCCGGTCTCACGACCAAGAAGGCGGAGCGTCGCCCGTACCCCCCCGGCCAGCACGGCCAGGCGCGCAAGAAGCTCACCGAGTTCGCCGTTCGCCTTCACGAGAAGCAGAAGGTGAAGATGAACTACGGCGTGAGCGAGCGTCAGCTCCGTACGCTCATGGTGGAGGCGAAGACGTCGGGCGGTCAGACCGGCCACAAGCTCATCGAGCTTCTCGAGCGCCGCCTCGACAACGTGGTCTTCCGCGCGGGTTGGGCTCGCACCATCCCGGCGGCCCGCCAACTCGTCAACCACGGCCACGTCCTCGTCAACGGCAAGCGCGTCGACATCGCGTCGTTCCGCGTCGACAAGGGCCAGACCATCTCGCTCCGCGAGAAGAGCCGTGAGCTCGGCTCGGTCGCCGCGGGCGCCCAGGTCGCCGACGGCTTCCAGACGCCGTGGCTCGAGGTGAACCGCCAGGCCGGTACGGCCGTGGTCTCGAACCTCCCGGACGAGACGTCGGCCCTCTTCACCGTGAACCTCCAGCTCGTCGTCGAGTTCTACTCGCAGCGCGTCTGAGCGTTCGCTTCGATCGCGGTCGGGAGGATGCGGATCACTCTGCATCCTCCCGATTTCGTTTTGTCGTTCGCGCCCGTTTCTCGAAGCGATTCGTTCCGGAGAGATGCCAGGCTTGCGGTCGTGCCGACGAGCTTCAGCGGTTGGCGTTGAGGAAGCGCGAGACGAGCTCGGCGCGACTGTGCACCCCGAGCGTTTTGTGGATGGCCTTCACGTAGCCATCCACCGTGTGGCGCGAGAGTTTGAGCTCGTAGGCGATCTCTTTCAGCGACGCTCCGTCGAGCAGATACTCGAGGGTCTCACGCTCCCGCGGGGTCAGCGCGGCGACTGCGAGGCGCCGATCGGGGGACCAGAGCCAGCCGCACTCGGCCACGAGAAGCTCGACGAGATTCCGATCTTCTTCGGAGTAGGGGCGCTCGCCCCACGACTTCTTGATGCCTAGGCCGTACGCCTGCCCCGGCTTGCCGGTGCCGTGCATGGCGTAGATGCTGTGGTCGATCCGGCACGGACGATACGTGTCGTGGATCATGGGCGCGTCGTACCAGTCGCCGTTTGCGACGACGTCTTCGCGTCGGATGACGGCGAGCTCGGTCGGGCTCGTCCAGTTCCAGTTGCGCATGATGACCTGGTTGACCGGATCGTAGATCGTGCCTTGCTGGCCGAACGTTCCCCAGACGAACTCGCGCTCGGAGCTCGTGGCCCATCCACAGTCTTGGACGGAGACGACCTGGCCTTGTCCGCCTGGACGAAAGTCTTCGACCATCGCGAACGCACATACTTGGGCGTTCACGATGCGCGCGAGCTCGCTCGCGACGTGCACCTGTTGCTCGGCGCGCCCGTCTCGGATCTCGCGCGCTTCACTAACGGCGCGCCACAAACGCCGAACGGCATCCGTGCGTACCAGCGAGGTCGCCATTCTGTGCATTGTGAAGCAATCCCATCGCTCATGCGAGGGAGCTCCCATTCCCCCATTTGGGGGTAATCGTGCGTCGCGAACGACGTGTGTGACGATGCGTGAGGGCGAGCTTGGCGTTCGCCCTCACGACGTGTCACGAGCCTGTCGGCATCTCGCGGATGGTCACTTCGGGCCGCTGCCGCCACACTGGCTGGGGACGCCACCGCCACCACAAGTCTGCGGGGCAACACACGTCCCGCACTGCAGGATGTTCCCGCAGCCATCGGCGACGGGACCGCAATTGGCGCCGAGATCGAGGCACGTCTTGGGCTGGCAATCCCGCTTGCCACACACGCCGGATTGCCCGCCGCCACCACAGGTCTCGGGCGCAGTGCAGTTTCCGCATTGGAGGAGCTTCCCGCAGCCGTCACCCGCGGGGCCGCATTCGATGCCCTGCTTCGCGCAGGTCGTCGGAGTGCAAGGCTTGCTCCCGCACACGCCAGGTTGCCCGCCGCCGCCGCACGTCTGACCCGCCGGGCACGCACCGCACTGGATCTGGTTGCCGCAACCGTCGCCGGCAGGGCCGCACTGGATGCCTTGCTGGGCGCAGGTCTTCGCCGAGCAGCTCGGTGCACCGCACTGGCTCGCGACGCCGCCTCCTCCGCACGTCTCGGGGAGCGTGCAGTTTCCGCACTGCTGGACGCCTCCGCAACCGTCGCCGGCAGGACCGCAGCCGACGCCGAGCTCGGCGCACGTCTTCTTCTTGCAGACCGGCGGAACGTCGGGCGTCACGCACGAGCCGAGGTCGAAGATCATGTACTCGAGGAGCTTCTCCTGAGGCGTCATCGGGCCGTCAGCGCACTCTGCCGGGAAGGTGGCCGTACGCGTGGTCGCGAACGTCGCGTTCTCGACGTGGAAGTCGTCGAAGAGAACGCGCCCGCACTGCTTGTCCGCCGTCTGGCCGACCGGCGTGTTGAAGGTGTAGTGGACGCTTGCCGACGGATTCTTGATGGTCATCCACGACTGCGACGGTGCGACGACCGAGTCGTAGTCATGGCGAATGATCTCGAGGGGGATTTGCCCGAGCGTCGTCGACGCGTTGACTTGCACGAGCCACTGCGCGAGCGCCTGTCCCTTGGGGAAGCTCGTGTCGATGTAGCCGGTCTGGTTCACCGGCGACGGGTTCTGCGTGACGCGCCACTGCGTCGTCGTGCTGAATGGCGCGGTTTTGTAGAGCCAGATATAGCTGAAGTGTGTGGCGAAAATTCGCCCGCCCGCGTTCGCGTAGTTGACCAGGTTCTGGTGTGCCGCGGCGCTGCGGAGTGTGCTGCTGGTCGACTCGTCGGCCTGACACGGGAACAGCACCATGTCGTACTTGTTCAGCGTCGCCTGGTTGCTCCAGAGCTGGTCCTCGGTCGGCGAGCCGGGAGCTGCCGCGCCGCCCGCCGCCCACACGGTCGACGTGTGGTAGGTGCTGTTCACGTCGTCCAGCCCTTTGTAGAGATGGACGCGACCGGTTCCGGTCGGCGCCGTGAACTCCGTGTCGTCGACGCCGATCTTGCGGATGACGCACTCGAGCGCGTCGACCGCGCCGGTCGAGAAGGCCATGAGCGGGATGTCACCTTCGCTCTTGTTCTTCGGAAGGCGCGTCAAGGCCGCCGCGACCGGCGTATTGGTGCAGGATGCAACGTTCGGGATCGTCACCTGGCGGCGCCAGCGGCCGAGCTGGATGACGAGCGGGATCTTCGTGCCGACCGGCATGTTCTTCAGCGTGAACCTGCCGTCGATGCCCGTGGTCGCCGTGACGAGCGGTGAGCCGGAGGCGGGCGCCCCGCACTGGTCGCAGCTCACGCCCGCCGGAAACAGTTGCACGTCGGCGTTCGGCACGTAGACGACGGCGTTGGGGAGCGGATCGATGCCGTTGGGGGCGTAGACTGTGCCGGTCACCGTGGTCGTCACCGCGGGATTGCTGCACGTCACCTGCTTGAGACACAGCCCGGTGCAGCTCGCGGGCACACCGCACTTGCTCGGCGTGGTGCCACCGCAGCTCTGCGGCAGGCTGCACGTTCCACACTGCAGGAGCCCACCGCAACCGTCACCGACGGGGCCGCAATCCGCGCCGAGCTGCGCGCACGTCTTCGGCGTGCACGGAGGCGCCCCGCAGACGCTCGCAACGCCGCCGCCGCCGCACGTCTGGGCGCCGGTGCATGTTCCGCACTGCACGACGTTCCCGCAGCCGTCGCCGATCGGTCCGCAATTGACGGCCTGATCGACGCAGGTGAGGGGCGTGCAGATGCTGCCGGTGCCGCAAACGCTCGGCGTACCGCCTCCGCCACAGGTCAGGCCGTCTTTGCAGGTCCCGCAGTCGATCTGGTTTCCGCAACCGTCACCGACGGGCCCGCAATTGGCGCCGAGGTCGGCGCACGTCTTCGGCTTGCACTCGTAGTGTCCGCACTTGCTCGGGGTGCCGCCGCCACCGCAGGTGTCGGGCGCCTTGCAGTCTCCGCACTGTTGGACTCCGCCACAACCGTCGTTGGTCGGGCCGCACTCGACGCCGGCCTGCTCGCAGGTGATGGGCGTCGCGCAGGGCGGAGCTCCATCGGCATCGTCGTCGACGAGCGACCCGTTCGTACCTCCGTCACCGCCATAGCCGGACGCGGGGTAGTCGCCGAAGAGGCTCGTGACGGACTCGGTTCCGCACGACGCGAGGAGAGTCGCGACGAGGGTACTGGTGGCAAGGGCCGTGATGAGCTTGCGCATCGGCCGCGCATATACGGCGGACGAGCTTGAATGCGTACCGGAATCTCAGCCGTTTCCCGGATGGGACGGCCTAGAGACTCGCGTGAGGTTGGAATGGGGCTCGCTCAGGCGCCGGCGCCGGCCAGAGTGGCCTCGATGCGCTCGGCGATCTTGCCTCGCCAGCCCTTGCCCATGTTCTCGTAGGCGAAGGCGTTCGCCGGGGTGAACCCTGCGTGCACGAGTCGCAGGCGCGTGCCTCCGGCGCCCGTTCGCGTGAGCGTCCAGGTCACGGTCGTGTCCAGCGCCCCGCCAGGGCCGTCCTTTGCTCCGCCGCGCCACGCGTACACGAGATGCGCGTTCGGCTCTACCTCGAGGACCTCGCAGTGGACGATGCCGTCCCAACCCGGCATCGGCTTCGCGCGAAACGTGAAGTGGTGCCCGACCACCGGCCGGATGTCGTTCTGCATTCGCTTATGTGTCAGGCAAGGCCTGTTTTCATGGCCTGCCAGGGCTCTGCTCAGGCGCGACCGCCCGCTTGGCGGGTGAGGCGCGCGATGGGGCGCGCGCACTTCGCGCAGGCTCGGACCTCGACCGTGGTGCCCTCGGGCCAGCGCACGACGATGGCCGCGAGCGCGTCGCGATCGAGACGCTCCACGGGGGCGAGGGAGCCGAACGCATGACCGTCGTAGCGCGTGCCGCACCGGCCGCAGGAGGTCGCTCGAATCATCGGTAAGGCCCTCCGCGCGAAACGGGCGACGCCGAATCGCGTCGCGTACGGTCGAAGCTCGCGCCGTCGAGCGTTGCTCCTTCGAGGCACGCTCCTTGAAGGTCGGATCGATCGAAACAGGCTTCGGTCAGATTCGCATTGCTCAGATCGGCGCCGCGTAAATCGCACTTCTCGAGGTTCGAACCCGCGAGGATGGCCGAAGCGAGCTTCGCCCCGCGCAGATCGCATTTCTCGAAGTTGGCCGAGGGCGCGTTGGCCTGGCGCAGATCGGCGTCGCGCAGGTCGCACTTCTCGAGATTGGCGGAGGCGAAGGACACGTCTTCGGCGCGAACTCGCTCGAGCCTTGCCGATTCGAGATTCGCGCGCACGAACGACGCGCGCACGAGGATGGCCGTTCGGAGGTCGGCCTCCTCGAGGTTCGCGCCATCCAAGCGGGCCCCGGTCAAGTCCGCTTGCGCCAGGTTCGCTTCCTCGAGGTTCGCCCCCTGCAAGGATGCCTCCATGAGGAGCGCACCGGACAGATCGGCCTCTTCGAGGTTCGCCCCGTCGAGCGTTGCGCGCGAGAGATCGGCGCGTCCGAGCGCGGCTTCTTCGAGGTTCGCGTGGCGAAGGATCGCGCCCGCGAGGTGGGCTCCTTCGAGACGCGCTTCTTCGAGGTTCGCCCCCGTCAGATCGGCGTTCACCAGATCGGCACCTGCCAGGTCGACGTTCCGATCCGTCGCCTCGTGCAGCGCGTCCCGCAGGAGGCGTGCGCGCGGCGAGAAGTACAGGACGCGTCCGTCGTGGTGGCGGATCTCGATCGGCATGCATCGAAGGTAGCGGGGCCCGCCAAGCCCCACCATGACCTCTGACGTCAAACAGATTTGCCGAAAACGCCAATACCCACCTCGGGCGCGCGCGTGAATATGCTGCATCTCGATGGGCCGGCCTTCGAAGGAACCTGCAACGCCTACGGCGGTCGCGCCGGCGCTGCTGCGCTTCCTGACGGGGCGTGGGGCAGATGCTTGCGCGCTGGCTCTACGGTTCGGTTTGCCCGCGAACGCGGCCGACGTCGACGAGCTGCCGCTTACCTCCGACGTGCTCGCGCTCATGCTCGATCTCGCGTCCGAGCACTGCGTCGAGCCTCATCTCGCGCTCACGCTCCCGACGGCGCTCCCGTTTCGTCGTTACGACGCCGTGGCACTCGCCCTTCGAGCGGCTGCGAATGTCCACGAGGTGCTCTCGACCGCTGCGCGCTTCGCGTCGCTCGTCTTGCCGGCGCTCGACGCCGACGTTCGGGTCGAGAACGACGAAGTTCGATTCCACGCGCGCTTTCGCGGCCACCCGCGTGGTCTCGGCCTCCACGCGGACGAATACGTGCTGGCGTTCCTGCTCGCGCACTGCGCCCAGGCCGCGCGGCCGTTTCCGTCACGAGCGTGGTTGTCGTGTCCTCGCCCCCGCGACCTCGTTCCGCTCTTCCAGTCCTTGGGAACCCGTGACGTCGCGTTCGGCTCCGAGGACGTCGGCCTCGCGTTCACGCAGGCCGACGCGGATGCTCCGCTACCGGACTTCGATCCCAGGCTCCGAGCGACGGCCGAGCACCTCGCCTCCGCGGCGCTTGCCCTTGCGCCTCGTCGCGGCGCGCTGGCAGAGACGGTTCGTTCGCGGATCGAACGTGCGCTTCCGGGCGACGTGGGCGCCGACGCCATCGCCTCCGGCCTGCACATGAGTGCGCGCACCCTGCAGCGTCGTCTCGAAGAGGAAGGGACACGCTTTTCGGAGGTCGTCGACACGGCACGCGAGAAGCTCGCCAGGCAAAAGCTCCGCGAGACGACGCTGACGCTCGCGGAGATCGCTTACCAGGTCGGCTTCTCCGACGTCGCCACGTTCAGTCGCGCGTTCAAGCGTTGGACGGGGCTCTCGCCGGGCGCGTTTCGTCGACGCTGATCTCGGCTGCTGTACTCGAGCTCTCGCTCTTTTTTCGAATCGAGCGCGCTCGGGCTTTCGATGTTCGCCCACATCGGCGCGTTTCACGTCGACCGCAGGATTGCCTTCGCGATCGCGTTGGCTCGTCCTCACGAGGGCGCGAGTCGATGCCTTTCGTGCGCGAGGCGCGAGCATGCGGGCCGCTAGGTGTTCGCGATTTCGACCGCTATGACCAGGACTTCATGCGAACCGAAGCTCGAGCAGGAGGCTGCGAATGTCGTCGTTGAAGCGACCGCTCGTCGTCGCACTGGTTCTTCACGCCGGCATCCTCGCGGCCGTGCGTGTCGTGCCTGTGTTGCGTCATGCGCCCCAGCCGCCGCATGTCATCGAGGTTGCGACCGAAACTCCGTCCGTCGATATCGATGTCCAAGACGAGCCCCTCGTTGCGCCGACGCTGCCAGAGAATGCAGCTCCGTCGCGTGATGCGGTCCCTGGCGCGGTTGCTTCCCGTGAGGGCGACGGTGAACGCGTAGCTGCTGCGGGCGAGGGCACGGTGAAGTCGCGCGCCTCGATGCACGAGCACGTCGCAAGCGCCGCCGCGCCGGAGCCCGGCTCGGCCAAGACGCCGGCGCCGAGCGGTCAGGTTCCGCGCGATGATTCGCCGGGCATCACGTTCGGACCGCCCGACATCGGGCTCAACGGAACCAATCCGTTCCTCGCTCGAGGCGCGCTGCCCGAGCAGGTGCCTCAGGCAGGCTCCGCGAAGCCCGAGCATCGGTTGACGCTCGCGGAGCAGACTGCGCTCGCCAAGCGTCGCGTTCAGCTCTCGCTTCACCAGGCTGCCGAGGCTCACGATCGTGACATTGGTCTCGGGCCCGAGGGACCCGTGCTCGCTGCGCTCGGTGACGCCGCATCGGCCACCACGGCACCCATTGACGGTCGCGCGGTGTTCTTCGCCCGCGCCGATCACACGGGGCTCGTGACGTCCGTCGACGTGCTCGAGTGCAACGGCGCGCGCGATGGGTGGATGCAAGCGGCGACGTACGCGCTCCGCGTGCTCGCGAGCAAGAAGCTCCGCATGCCGAGCTACGCGCAGTGCGCCGAGATGAAGATCGAAGTGACGTCCGGCTGGAAGATGCCGAACGGTCACGATCCTGGAACGAAGGTCAGTGCTTTCGGTGCGCCTCTGAGCAAGCGCAATGACCGCGGCACGACCGTCGACATCATGGACCCCAAGATTCAGAAGGTCCACGTGAACCGCGACCTCGTGATTCCGGTGCCGTCGTCGCAGATCACGGCCGTGGCCACGAACGGCGACGCTTCGAACATCGGCGCGAAGCCGCGCCGTATCGTGCACACGCGTCTGCTCGGCGTGTCGATGCTCTGACCGCTACTCGTCGAGCGCGAACTTGACCTTCGAGTTCGCGCCTTCCTGGACGGTGACGCTGGCCGTCTTCGCGCGACCGTTCGGTGCTTCGCAGCGGAGTTGGTGAGCGCCCGTCGGCAGGTCGATGCCCGCGAGCGGCGTGGGCCCGAAGCCCTTGCCGTCGATCGACAGCGTGCACCAACCGGGCGCCGCGCTGACGTTGAGGCGGCCTGATCCGTGCGGAACGGGGCCGAGCGGTTTCGGCGCTGCACCGGGAAGCGAATCGACGCTGACCGTCTGAACGTCGGCGGACGCAGACTCGGCCGGCGCGGCCGTGACGACCGGCGCGGAGGCCGCCGTAGTCGTGACCGCGCTGGGCGGCGGCGTCACGTTGGCGGCACCGTTGTTCGCGCCGCGCGAACGCCAGCCAACCCCGATTCCGGCGGCCATGCAGACGACGACGAGTGCAGCGGCTCCGAGACCGAGCATTGCCGTGCTGCGACGCTTCGGCTTCTCGACGGTGACCGACGCATAGGACGTGTTCGGCGTGTGCCAGGACGGACCCGTGGGACTCGTCGACGGGTAGAGCGGAACCGCGCCGGGAGGGATGCTTGCGAGCGGAGCCAGCGCGGCGGCAAGCAGGCGGTCGGACGACGCCGGCGGCGGACGGTCGCTCGCGCGAAGCACCGGAAGGGCGTTCGTCGCGTCGGGATCGAACGTTGCCGTGATCATTGGAATCGGAAGACGGGCAGGGGAGCCCTCGAGCTCCGGCAGCACCGCCTTCAAGAGCGCAACGACCTCTTCGAAGTTCTGGAGGCGCGCCTTCAGGTCGACCTCGAGGCACTTCCGAACGACGCGCCGGAGCGACTCGGGAACGTGAGGCGCGCAGGCGTCGATGCTCTTGGGCTTCGACGTGGCGATCTTCACGATGAGCGCGTTGAAGTTCTTCGCTTCGTAGGCGCGGTAGCCGCAGAGCGCCTCGAACAGGATGGCGCCGAACGCGAAGACGTCGGTGCGTCCATCGATCTGGCTGTCGCCGCGCGCCTGCTCGGGCGACATGTAGAGCGGCGAGCCAAGCACCGTGCCGGCCACGGTGAGCGCATGGTTCTGGTCTTCCTCGAGGAACTTGCTGACGCCGAAGTCGAGCAGCTTCGGGATCGCGAGCCCGTCGCGAACCTTGTGCAGGAAGACGTTGGACGGCTTGAGATCGCGGTGGACGATCCCCGACTTGTGCGCGGCGCCGAGCGCCTGCGCGACTTCGACCATCACGAGACAGAACTCGTAGATCGTCATCGGCGGCGTCTGACGGCGGAGGGCGACCTCGAGTGGGAAGCCCGTGAGCAGCTCCATGACGAGGAAGAGCTGCCCCTCCTCCGTCTGCCCCACGTCGAGGATGTCGATGATGTTCGGGTGATTCACCCTCGCGGAGACCTTCGCCTCCTTGAGGAACCGCGCGGCGGACTCGGGCGTCTTCGCCACCACCGCGTTCATGAACTTGATGGCGATCTGCCGGTCGGTGAAGGTGTTGGTCGCAGACCAAACCTCGGCCATACCGCCCGTTCCGAGCAGCTGGTTCAGCCGATATTTGCCTGCGACGACCTTCCCCGAAACCATCTCGCTCCCGACTCTTCTCCCTAGAGACTGGTTCGATCGTTTGGGCCAACATTCTCGTTGGACCGTCACGACCGCGCCGACAGCCTCAGGCGATAGTCATGCCTCCGTCGATGACGAGGGTGTGGCCGGTCACGTAGCTCGAGGCATCCGACGCGAGATAGAGCGCGCCGCCGGCGATCTCGTTCGGCTGCGCGTAGCGCTTCATCGGCGTCATGCGGATGACTTCGTCGAGGAGCGTGTCGTTCTTCAGGACGGCAGCCGCGAAGCGTGTATCGACGAAGCCTGGGGCGATCGCGTTGACGCGGATGTTGTTCGCCGCGAGCTCGTAGGCGAGGGTCTTCGTCATCGAGATGATCGAAGCCTTCGTCATGCCGTAGACCGCCTGGAGCGGCGAGGCGACGAGTCCGGCGACGCTGGCCACGTTGACGATCGAGCCCGAGGCGTCGCGCGAGCGAAGGTGCTTGGCTACTTCACGGCTCAGCCAGAAGTAACCCTTCACGTTCACTTCGAAGGTCTTGTCCCAAGCGCCTTCGTCGATGTCGATCATCGGACCGAAGTACGGGTTCGTCGCCGCGTTGTTGACGAGGATGTCGACCTTGCCGAACTTCGCCACGGCAGCCTGCACGAGCGCCGCGCAATCAGCCTCGCGACCCGTGTGGGCGGCGATGGCGTGTGCGCGCGGACCGATCGACTCGGCGACCGCGGTGACGCCTTCGAGCTTGCGCGAGGCGACGACGACGTTGGCGCCGTTTTCCGCGAAGGTGCGAGCGATCGCTTCGCCGATGCCTCGACTGGCGCCGGTGACGATCGCGACCTTGTTTTCGAGCCCGATTTTGAGACTGCCGCTGTTGAGATTGGTTGCCGACATTCGGAGCCTACGAAGCCCGTAGTGCCAAATGTGTCGCGCGGCATTCGAAAGACTTCGAACGAGCGGGAGCGGCCCTAGGGTGCCCTCCGATAGCACGACTTTGGTCGAGCCGCAGTCGACAACACGAAATGTCCGAAATGAGACGAACCGCGGTCTGGACCCGACCGGCCGTCGTGACTCACGCGTGAGGGACGTTGTTGTCGCGTTCTTGTCGCGTTCTTGTCGCGTTCTGTGCGCTCGACGCGCTGCTTGGCGCTTCAGGCGACGAACGCGCCGAGCTTGCGGAAGCGATCGTAGCGATCGCGAACGAGCTCGTCGGGCGTCTTCTGGAGCAGCTCCGCGAGCGCTTCGCGGATGGCGGCGTCGACAAAGCGCGCAGCGGCCTCGTGGTCCTGATGCGCACCGCCGGCGGGCTCGTCGACCAAGCGATCGACGACCTTGAGTTTGAGAAGCTCGGGGCCGTGATGCGGAGACGGGCGGCAGCCTCATCGGCTTTTGCACCGTCTTTCCAGAGGATGGAGGCGCATCCTTCAGGTGAGATCACGCTGTAGGTCCCGTACTCGAGCACGTGGACGCGATTGCCCACGCCGAGGGCGAGGGCGCCACCCGATCCGCCTTCGCCGATGATGGTCGTGATGATCGGAACTCGCGCGCGAGACATAGCCGCGAGGCACGCGCCGATGGCTTCGCTCTGACCGCGCTCTTCGGCGCCGATGCCGGGGTATGCGCCCGCCGTGTCGACGAAGGTCAAGATCGGCATGCCGAAGCGGTCGGCGAGCTCGTAGAGGCGGGACGCCTTGCGGTTGCCCTCGGGCTGGGCCTGACCGAAGTTTCGCATCGCCTTCTCCTTCGTGGTGCGGCCCTTCTGGTGGCCCACGACGACGACGCTGCGTCCGTGGTAGCGACCGATGCCACCGACGATGGCGGGATCGTCGCCGAAGCGGCGATCGCCGTGCATCTCGACGAAGTCCTCGATGAGATGGTTGATGTAGTCCAGCGTGTAAGGCCGGTTCGGATGCCGGCAGAGCTGGACCTTCTGCCACGGCGAGAGATCGGCGAAGAGCTCGCGGGCTAGGCGGCCGGCCTTCT
Source organism: Labilithrix luteola (assembly GCF_001263205.1). Taxonomy (GTDB): domain Bacteria; phylum Myxococcota_A; class Polyangia; order Polyangiales; family Polyangiaceae; genus Labilithrix; species Labilithrix luteola. The sequence goes on along the minus strand of NZ_CP012333.1, from coordinate 10,202,970 downwards.
CTTCGAGGCGGCGGAGCTCTGACTCGAAGCGCTTGTCGTTCTCCGCGAGGGCGCGGAGCTCACGAACGCGAGCAACGAGATCGACGACGGGCTTTTCGAAAGGCAGGACGTGTGACGCCACGTTGGAGCCGCGTATACACCGGCCTGGACCGCAAGCCAAACGCGGCTGCACATCGAGAGGCCGCGCTGCGGTGTAAGGTCATGTGGCTCGATGCCTCGTTGCCATGCTGCCCGCGCGTCGGGGCCGGCGAACTGGCGGCAAGAGCGGCGCGAGCGCGCGCTTCATCGCGCTGACCGCCGTACGGAGCTTGGCGGGCGTGAAGCCCGCGAAGCCGAGGATGAGCCCTCCACGAGCGAGAGGACGAATCGCATTGTCGGAGAGGGGCATGGCGTCCAGGCCCGCCTTCTCCAGGGCGAGAGCGGCCGCTTGGTCGTCGACCCCTGGGGGCAGTCGAGCGACGACGTCGATCCCGGCCTCGGCGCCGACCACCTCGATGGCGGGGAGCTCGTCTGCGATCGCTTCGAGCAACGCAGTGCGTCGTTCGGCATAGAGCTCACGCATGCGCCGGAGGTGACGGGCGAAGTGGCCCTCGTGGATGAACTCGGCGAGCGCCTCCTGCAAGAGGGGCGGGGTGAAGCGGTCGAGGACGCTCTTCGCGGCGACGAACCGCGAGACGAGCGCTTCGGGCGCAACGACGTACGCGAGTCGAAGCCCGGGAACCATCGTCTTGCTGAAGCTGCCGGTGTGAATGACGACGCCGTGGCGATCGAGCGCCGCGAGGGCGGCGACAGGCCGGCTCTCGTAGCGAAACTCGCTGTCGTAATCGTCTTCCACGATCCAGGCGCGCATCGCCTCCGCCCAGTCGAGAAGTGCGAGTCGCCGATCGGCCGGGAGTGTGACGCCGAGCGGCGCGTGGTGCGCTGGCGTGACGTACGCAAGCTTGGCGTTCGGTGCGCGGGCGATGCCGAGATCGACGCGAGCCCCTCGTCGTCGACCGGGACGGGCACGAGCACCGCGCCAGCCGCTTCGAGAATCGCGCGCGCGCCGACATACCCCGGATCTTCGATCCACGCCTGGTCACCGCGATCGAGCACGAGGCGAACGGCGAGATCGAGGGACTGCTGCGCGCCCGACGTGACGATGACGCGATCGGCCGAGCAGTCGACGCCGCGCGCGACGCGAACGTGGTTGGCGATGGCCTCACGCAGCGAGCGCACCCCGGCGGCGTCCCCGCCTTGGAGTCCGGCACGCGTTTCACGACGCGCATGGCGCGCGACGATGCGGCTCCACGCGTCGTGCGGAAACGCGTCGAACGCGGGAACGTGGGCGCGAAACGGTCGTGGCGTGGGCGGGATGACGAGCGGAAAGGGAGAACTCTCGAGCGATCGACCGAAGGTCGAGAGGCTCGCCGCGGGGATGCCGCCGCGCGCTCGAGGCTTCGGCGACGTGACCTCGAACCATGCATCGGGCAGGTCCTTCGCCACGAACGTGCCCGAGCCCTCGCGGCTCGTGAGGTAGCCCTCGGCGGTGAGCTGTTCGAAGACGGCCACGATCGTTCCGCGCGCCACGCCGAGCTGCCGTGCGAGATCGCGCGTCGAAGGTACGCGCGTGCCCGCGGGGAGGCGCCCGTCGAGGATCGCCGAACGGAGGCTCTCGTAGGCCCAGCGATGCAGCGGAACGTCGCGAGGTGGCGCCGCGAACGCGAGCTCGGGCGCCGGAACACGAAGCGAACGAGGCGAACGAGGGAGGGGCTTCATGGCAGAAGTGGACCAGTCGAAAATGCCTGAAGTGGTCCTAACGCTTGGACCATCGATGTTCTACCTCTTTTGGACGAGGAGATACGTCATGGCTCGAATCGACTACGCGAAGGTTGCCCCCGAAGCGCTCAAGGCACTCGTCCAGCTCGAAGGTCACGTCCGCAAATCGGGCCTCGACCGCAAGCTGAAAGACCTCGTCTATCTGCGTGTCTCCCAGATCAATGGTTGTGCCTATTGCATCGACATGCACTCGAAGGATCTGCGGGCGCACGGTGAGACCGATGAACGGATGCATCTGCTGCCGGTCTTCCGCGAGGTTTCGGCGATGTTCTCGGAGCGCGAGCGCGCCGCTCTCGCGTGGGCCGAGTCGGTGACGCTTCTCACCGAGGGCCACGTGCCCGACGAGGTCTTCGAGGAAGCTCGCCAGCACTTCGAGGAGCGCGAGCTCGTCGAGCTCACGATGGCGGTGGCCACGATCAACGCGTGGAATCGCATCGGCGTGTCCTTCCGCCCCGAAGCCGGCATCTACCAGCCGGTGGCGCGATGACCTTCGAGGCGCGTGCCGCACGCTTCCGCGCGCTCCACGACGGACCAGGTGCGCTCGTTCTTCCGAATGCGTGGGACGCCCTTTCGGCGCGCATCGCCGAATCGTGCGGGGCCGCAGCCGTTGCGACGACGAGTGCCGCCTTGGCGTGGTCGCAGGGATGCGCCGATGGCGAGGCGCTCGCCTTCGACACTCTCGTGGACAGGGCGCGGGCCATCGTCGAAGCCGTCGACGTTCCCGTCACTGTCGACTTCGAGCGAGGGTGGTCGAGCGATCCCGAGGAAGTGGCCGCGAACGTCGCTCGACTCGCCGCGATCGGCGTCGTCGGCGTGAACCTCGAGGACGGCAGCGAGGGGCCGGAGCTTCTCGCGCGCAAGGTTGCAGCGTGCAAGGCGCGAGCTCCCCACGTGTTCGTGAATGCTCGTACCGACGTCGTGCTCCGCGGCCTCGCACCGGCCGAGCGTATGGTCGAGGAGGTTCTTGCGCGGGCACGCGTCTACGAAGCGGCGGGAGCCGATGGCTTCTTCGTACCTCGCATCACCGCGAACGAGGCGATCGCGGCCATCACGTCGGGGACTCGTCTGCCGGTCAACGTCATGGTCATCCAAGGCCTCGCGCCCGTCTCGGAGCTCGCCACGTTGGGGGTTCGTCGTGTGAGCGCGGGCCCACGCATTGCCGAAGCGGCTTTCTCGGCGGCTCGTCGCGCCTGCAAGGAGCTGCTGGAACGAGGGACGTACACGGAGGTGCTGAGCGCCGACCTTGCGTACCCGGCGATTCAGGCGCTGTTCACGACGCGGTGACGGGCCGAGCTGTCGGGCGACGGACAGGTTGGCAGCCCGAGCCGACAGGGCAGGGCCGGCGATTGCCAAAATTGCGGGAATAGCGGGGCCGACGCCGGATCTCCTGGAGATTCTGGGGGGCCAGGAGCTCCTCGGACGATGGCTTCGGTCTTGCTCATACCGAGGGCATGGCAAAGCAGTCCTCGACTCGTGGCGTCGCCCCCGAAGGGGCTCGTGGCTCGGTGGTCGTCGTCGGAGGAAGCGGCGGCATGTCCGAGCGGTATCGCGAAGTGGTCGAGGAGCGCGGTCTCGAGCTCCGTCACTTCGAGAACCGCGTCCCCAACGGCACGCGACGCATGCTCGGCAAGGTGGCCGCCATCTTCGTGATGGTGGGTATGGTTTCCCACTCGCTGCGCGATCAGGTGAAGGACCTCGCAGCGGACGACGCCCCCGTCGTCTACCTGCGCTCGGCCTCCGTCTCGTCGCTCCGCGCGGCCGTCGCTTCGCTCGGCACCAAGTAGCGCGAGGCACCAGCCTGCGCGGCGCGGTCAGCGCCCCTGGAACTTCGCTTCGCGTCGTTCGAGAAAGCTCGCCAATCCCTCTGCCGCATCGGCGCTCGAGAGGATGCTTGGCAGTACGGCACGGAGATGATCGGCGGCCGCCTTGGCGCCCGATGTGCGTGCCATGCGCGCGTTCGCGAGCGTAGCGGCGACCCCGAGCGGAGCCTGCTTGGCGATCGTTCGCGCCATCGCCTTGGCGCGCTCGACGTGCTCGCCCTTGGGCACCACTTCCTGGACCAGGCCGATTCGCAGCGCCTCGGCAGCGCCGAATTCTTCGGCCGTGAGGAGGAAGCGCATCGCGTTGCCCCAACCCAGCTTGGCGGGCCCGTTGATGGTGGCACCTCCGAACGGGAGGATGCCCCGCCCGATCTCGAGCTGTCGGAAGCGTACGTCGTCGGCAGCGATGACGATGTCGCTCGCGAGAGCCAGCTCGATGGACAGCGTGAAGGCGAGACCGTTCACCGCCATGACGATGGGCTTGGGCACGGGGTCGCCCCACACGCCGAACGGATCGTAAGCGCTCTTTCCGCCGAGCGCCTGAGGGCCTTGCGCGGCGACCACGGGGCCGACGACGCCGAGGTCGAGGCCGGCCGAGAAGTGGTCGCCGTGCGCGTACACCACGCCGACGCGAAGCGCATCGTCTTTACCGAGCGTCTCGTAGGCCGCCGCCAGATCTTCGAGCATCTGCACGTCGAACGCGTTTCGTTTCTCCGGGCGATTGATGCCGATGAGTAGAACGTGGTCGTCGCGGTCGACGCTGATGCGGGAGGTCATGCACGGAACTTTGGCGCGAACGCTGTCAGAACGTCAACGCTCGGCGGGCTCACACGCGTGGTGGCGCGTCGACGTAGCGTGACTTCGGACGGATGAGGCGGCCGACCGCGCGCTGCTCGTTCACATGCGCACACCAGCCGAAGACCCGCGAGGCCGCGAATGTCGGCGTGAAGAGCGTGCGAGGCAGGCCGATCGCTTCGAGCAAGATGGCCGTGTAGAACTCGACGTTCGCCTTGAGCGGACGATCGGGATGACGGGCGGTGAGGACGGCGACGGCTTCGTTTTCTACGGCGCGGGCAAGGTGGAGGCGGCGACCCGCAGACGATGCCGAGCCTTCGGCGGCTTCGAGGCGCGCGACGGCTCGCTCGAGGACGAAGGCGCGCGGATCGCGCACGCGGTAGACGCGATGCCCCATGCCCATGATGCGTTCACCACGCGCGAGCGCACTGGTCATCCACGCGTGGGCGGCGGCGGGCTCGCCGATCGCGTCGAGCATGTCGAGCACGGGGCCTGGCGCGCCGCCGTGAAGTCGCCCTTTGAGAGCGCCGATCGCCGCGACGACGGCAGAGACCGTGTCGGAGGCCGTCGACGCGACGACGCGCGCCGCGAACGTCGAGGCATTCATCCCGTGGTCGACCACCGTGACGAGGTAGGCATCGAGGGCGGCGACGGCCGGCGGCGCAGCGGGGTGACCCGTCACCATCCGAAGGTAGTCGGCGGCGTGGCCGAGTCGCGGATCGGGCCTGAGGGGCGCGGGCGAACGAGCCCACGCCGCCGCGAACACTGCCGTGGCCGCCGTGATGCGTAGAGCTTCGGTGAACGGATCCTCGTTGGCTCGTACGGCGAGATGGCCCATCGCTGCGCGGAGGGCATCCATCGCGTCGGGGAGGGCCAGCGCGTCGCCCAGCTCGGGGATGCGCTCGTAGGCGGCTTCGCGAGCCTCGCCGAGAGCTTCGCGGATGCGTGTGGCTTCCGACGGCGTCGGGATGCTGCCGTGCCAAAGCAGCCCGATCGCTTGCTCGAACGAGAGGGTGCCGGCGACGTCTTCGACCGGGCTCCCCGCAAGGACGAGCCGTCCGTTGTCACCATCGACATCGCTGAGGCGCGTGGTCGCCGCGACGACGTCTTCGAGGCCGCTAGCTTCGATACGGGGGAGGGAAGGGGTGGCCGTGGCCATGGTCGCGTTCTCCTGTTTCTGGCGGGTGAGGCGTGTGGTTCGCCTGACTTCGCGGGTTCGCGACGGCGCTGACCTGCATCGGGTGGATCAACGTCGTCAACGTTGATCAATGTGGACAACGCAGTCCACGTTCGCATCATGGATTCGTGAATCAACGTCTGCGTATCGACAATCAAGGTCGCGAATGGGTTAGCGCCGCCGAGGCCGCGCGTCTCCTCGGCGTGAAACGCACCACGCTCTACGCGTACGCCAGCCGAGGTCTCGTGCGCAGTGCTGCGGCCGGCCGTGGTGACCGAAGCCGCGTCTACCACCGGTCCGATCTCGAGCGCCTGCGCTCGCGGAGTCTTGCTCGCTCCGGCCATGGCGCGGTCGCCGCGAGCGCCCTGCGTTGGGGAGAGCCGGTTCTCGAAACCCGCATCGGCTCCATTGGTCCGCAGGGGCCCACCTATCGCGGTCGCCCCGCCGTCGAGCTGGCGCGCGAAGGCGCCGCGTTCGAAGACGTGTGCTCTCTGCTCTGGTCGGCGCCGTGTCCGAAGTCGCTCGGCCACGACGATCGCAAGCTTGGTGCCCCGCCCGCGCCGCTACGCTCTCTCCTCGGTTCGGACGCCGAGCCGTTCGACGGCATGATCGAGACGTCGGCCGCTCTCACGGCCTCGGAGCTCCGCACAGAACCCACGGTGGACATGGCGAAACAGCGTGCGCCACTGCTCCTTCGCCGGCTCGTCGCCGCGGCCGGCCTGCCGCTCGGGACCGATGCCGTGACGAGCTCGCTCGAGGCCGACGGCGTCGCCCGCGCCCTCGTCCTCGCGCTCGGTGGACGTACCACCCCGCGGGCCGTCGCCGCGGTCAACGAAGCGCTCATTCTCTCGGCCGATCACGAGCTGAACGCGTCGACGTTCGCCTGCCGCGTGACGGCATCGGCCGGAGCAAACCTCTCTGCGTGCACACTCTCGGCGCTCGCGACACTCTCTGGGACACTCCACGGCGGAGTCACCGCTCGCGTGGAGGCGATGGTGGAAGCAATCGCTCGGCCGGAGCGCGCCGCCGCATACGTCGGTGCACGGCTCGATCGCGGTGAGTCGATTCCAGCATTCGGGCATCCGCTCTATCCGGATGGCGACCCGCGCGCCGAGCGCCTTCTCGAGATCTCCGAACGCCTCGGGCCGAAGACGAAAGGCGTGCGCATTCTTTCGGCCGTCGTGAGTGCGATGGATCTCGTCGCCCGCGAAAAGCCTACCCTCGACGTGGGACTCACGGCCGTGTCGTCGGCTCTCGGCCTGCGTGCCGGCGCTCCGCTCGCCATCTTCGCGGCGGGCCGCATCGCCGGTTGGATCGCCCACGCCCTCGAGCAGCGCAGCGCGGGGTTCCTGCTTCGCCCGCGTGCACGTTACGTTGGCGAGTGATTACCAGCGCCCACCGTCGACGCTGCGCACCGTGTCCTCGATCGACGTCTCCGGCGCGTAGCCGAGCTCGTCTCGCGCGCGTGTGTCGTCGACCATGCAGACGTAACGAATGTGGTCGAGCTCGGGTGCTGGAAAGGTGGTGAGCCGGAACGACCAAAGCCGCTTGAGGACCGCTTTGCCGAGCGAGTACGGCACCGGCACGCTCGGCTTTCCGAGCAGCTTCACGATGTGCGAGAGCGGAAGCGGTCCGGGCCCCGCGAGGTTGTAGATTCCACGCTTTCCCGGTGTGAGTGTGCGTTCGAGCGCGCGCACGACGTCGCTCTCGTGCACCACCTGGACCATCGGATCGAAGCCCATCAACGTGGGGATCGTCGGCAGGCGAAGGAAGTTCGACGCTGCGTTGTGTACGGCCCCGAGGATGTGGACCGGCCGAAGGATGACGGTCTCCGTCTCGGGGTGCTTCCAGAAGAAGCCCTGCGCGAGCATGTCGACCTCGATGAGGTCGCGGATCTCGCTGAAGCGCGCGCCGCCGAGGAGCGGGGACTCTTCCTTGAGGAACTGCGCGTTGTCGGGCTGAGGCCCATAGACGTTCGAGCTCGAAAGCACGACGAGCTTGGGAACCTGGAATTGCGCGACGTACTCGAGCAGCTTCTGGAAGCCCGCCACGTTCCACGAGTGATGCTCGGCCTGCGACGCGCGGGGATCGTGCATGATCCCGAGGTGAACCACCGCCTCGATGGGCTCGGCGCGGAAGATGTCCTTGAGCTTCTTGCGCCGGATGTCGACCTGCTCGTGGACGACGTCCTTCGGCTTGTCCGGGAAGGGACGGCGGTCGACAGCAATCACACGCCGCTCGCGATGCAACGCGCGGACGAAGTGTTTCCCGAGTCGCCCGCAAGCGCCGGTGACGAGAACCGTCCCCCGACCCCGCGCGGCGAGCGGCCGCGGCACCGACGAGGGCGACGAGCCGGGGCCTTGGCCCGAGCGTGGCGTGCGCGGAGCCGAATCGGGGCTTCCGTTCGAGCGCTCTTGGCCGCGCGTCCGCACGCCGTGCGTCGGGTTCTCGTCGCGAACGCCAGCCATCAGAAGAAGACACTCTTTCTGGCCTTGAGGCCGCGATTGACCATCGATTGGACGGTCCCTTTCACAGCGAAGACCTTCTCTTCGATGATGGCATCGTCGTCGTCGGGGTCGCCCGTGAAGCGCATGGGCTCGCCGAGGTAGATCCGATAGCGCGTGGGCAGCGGGAGGGCGCCGAAGGGAAGGAGGAGTTGCGGCAGGACGGGGAAGCTCGGCATGCGGAGCAGCTTCGCAAGCGCGCCGAAGTTTCCTACCGACACATACTGCTCCTCGCCCCCGATGACGGCCACCGGAACGATCGGCGTGTTCGTCTCGAGCGCGAGGCGCATGAAACCGAGACCGAAATCGACGAGCTGATAGCGCTTGTCGAACGTCTTCGAGATACCTCGAGAACCTTCCGGGAAGACGAGCAGAGCTTCCTCGCTCTCGAGCAGGCGTTTGGCATTCTCGGGGACGCCCACGACCTGGCCGACGCGCGAGAACAGAAGCGAGACGAACGGTAGCGTCTGCGTCCACTTCTCGACCATCGCGCGCATGAAGCGCGGCGGCTCGACGTCCATGAAGAGGGACGCGCCGATGAGGGCGCCGTCGATCGGAAGCTGACCCGAGTGGTTCGCGACGAGCAGCACGCGATCCTTCGGCAGGTTCTCGGCACCGAAGACCTCGGTGCGGAAATAGTGCCTGTGGAGAAACGCGACCGAAGCGAGCGCGTACTTCGTCCATTGCGGATCGAGCCCGAAGGGGTCGACCCCGGTCGTGGTCAGGTTGAGCGGGACACGGGCGAGGCGTTCGTTGAACTCTTCGCCGAGCTTTTCGGTCATCCAGTCGTCGACGCCGGATACGACTGAGTCGACCAGCCGCCGCGCGAGCGGAGCCACCGTTCTCAGCCTCCCACCTAGGCGTGCGAGCGACCGCGAGGTCGTGGTCACGGCCAACCTATCGCCGGCCCGCGCGAGGCGGTCAAGCGAATCGGTTGCGCTCGAAGCACGGAACCTGATCTCGTCGAACGAGAGGGGCCGCAGCGCAACTCTGTTGCGCTGACTGAATCGTCAACGCAGTTGCGACACACGTGGGCAAAGGACCGAGGATTTCGGGTCCCTCGCCTAACGTGGGCCCCGAAATTCTCGGTCCGTGCAAGTGGTCGCCGCAGTAAACTGCGGCGCCGTGGTCTTTCGCGTTCCGCCCCCCATTCGGCCTGGCTCGGTCGTCGCCATCGTGGCGCCGTCGAGTCCGGTGGCGACGTTCCAGGAGCTCTTCCGTGGACTCGCGTGGCTGCGGACGCGTTACACGCTGCGGATCTCGGGGAGAATCCTAGGTCGAGCCGGCTATCTCGCCGGCGATGATCGCGACCGCGCGGACGATCTCGCGCACGCGATGCTCGACCCAACGGTCGACGCGATCGTCTGCGCGCGTGGCGGCTACGGCGCGATGCGCATCGTCGATGCACTTCCTTGGGACGACTTCGAGCGACGTCCGAAGTGGATCTTGGGATTCAGCGACGTCACCGCGCTCCACGCGGTGGCAAACCGGCGGAACATCGCCTCGATTCACGGTCCGAACGTGACTGGTCTCGGTCGCTCGATTTCCCCGGCCGAGCGGTTGTCCGTGATCGGAGCGCTCGAAGGCTTGGCGCTCCACGCCTCGTGGAGTGGCCTCGACGTCATCAACCATGGTCGCGCGGAGGGGCCGCTCGTCGGCGGAAATCTCGCGCTCGTAGCGGCCATGGCTGGCGCAGGCGAGTTCACCGTTCCCGATGGCGCCATTCTGGTCCTCGAAGACGTGACCGAGCGGCCGTATCGCATCGACCGCATGCTCACCACGCTGCGCCTCGGCGGGCATCTCTCGCGGGCCGGCGGAGTCGTGTTCGGTGGCTTCGATCAATGCGAGCCCGGACCGGATCGCGTGACGGTGGCGCAGGTTCTCCGCGAGCTCACGCAAGGTCTCGGGGTGCCCGTCGTCGCCGGCGCGCCCTTCGGCCACGGCTCACCGAACGAAGCCTTCGTGCTCGGCCAGAACGCCGTGCTCGAAGGCTCCGTGCTGCGCTTCGTCTGACGAATGCGTATCAGCCGCGGAAGGGCGGAACGCTGTCCCTGGTGTCGTCGACGATCTCGGCGAGGTCGTCGGCGATGACGATCTCCTCCTCGTCCTGAGGGCGCGACATCGTCGCTTCGAGCGGGTTGTGAGCGCCCGTTGCGTCATCGACGGCGAGAAGCTCGCTCGAGACGAGCTCCTCGGCGAGGGGGTCGTCCGTCGTCGCGTCGCCGTCGAGCTTCTCGACCGTCGCCGACGTCATGCTCTCGAGCAACGGGGAGACCACGCTGCCGGAGGTGCTCGCGGTGGTCTCGAGGCTCGTGTCGACCGTGGGATTGGGGGCGCGCACGCTCGAAGGGGCTTCCTCGACGGGAGCGACCTTCGGAGCGAGCGGAGCCTTGCTCTCGGAACTCTTGGTGCTGTCGTCCGCGAGCGTCTCACCGCTCTTGGCGAGCGTGTCGAGGTGACTCACGACGGAATCCGAGCTCGAGCCAGAGCCAGGCGCCGAGGTCGACACCGAGGCTTCTCCATGCGTCGAAGTCGACGCGGTCTCGACGACCGTCGCCCCGCTCGGCTTCGCGTCGAGCTCGAGGCGGTCGAAGGATGCGTCGATCTCACCATTGAGCTCCACGTCGACCTTGGCGGGCGGCGGGGGCTCGGAGAGCGCGCGAAGCGTGGTCGCCACGTCGTTCGGGAGCTTCGGCGGCGACACGCTCCTGCCGAGCGACGAGCCCGGCGAAGGCAACGGAGGCGGCAGTGAGCGAACGGGGGGAGCGACCGGACGCGGTCCGATGTCGGTCTTGTCGTTCGCGCCGGGCACCGACGACGTCGTCTTGGTGTTCGTGCTGTCGTCGGCGGGCGGGGGCGACGGCACACGCGACGGCATCGGCTTCGCCGGACCGTTCGACGTGCGTTCGGCACTTGCCGCCGGAGGGATCGACGCACCCTTGCCAGGTGCACGCGAGGGCGGCGGCACCGGTTGATCGCTGACGAGCTTCGGCGGAGCGTAGACGAACTTGGGATCGCCTTCGGGCTTCTTGAGTGCAGCCACGCCGCTCTTCGCGCGTTCGAGACCGCTCGTCGCTTCGGCGTCGCCCGCGCGCATGCGCAGGACGCGGCGCCAGGCGTCGGCGGCTTCGCGCGGGTCGGTCAGCTGCTCTTCCCAGATGCGCGCGACCTTGCGTGCAAGCTCCGCCCGCGCGTTCATGTCCTTGCCGCGGAGGATCTGGTCCTCGTAGAGCTGGACGAGGCCCTTGTAGTCACTGAGCTCCATGAGGAGGCCAGCGAGCTCGTCCATCACGCTCTGATCCGAAGGCGACAGGTCGTGGAGCTTCTTGAGGTCGGCGGCGGCATTCACCGGCTCGACCAGCTGATCGCGACGGATCTTCGCGCGTCGTGCGAGCAGCTGCTTCACGAGCGGGCCGTCGAACACCTCACCGAGGGCGTGCGTGAGAGCGCCTTCGGCGCGTCGCGGATCACCGCCGTCGATGCCGAGCGCCTCGAGCATGTCGAGGGTGAGCGGATCGACGTGGGCGACGAGCGCGTCGGCGAGCCACGAAAACGCCTGATCCATGTCGTTCAGGTCACGATGGGCGAGCGTGGCCGCCCGACGAAGAAGGCTGGCGCGCGTACGTCCGCCGTCGCGTGCACCGTGGCCACCCGCTGCGAGCGCCTGACAGAGCGCGCGTCGCAGGCGATCGCCACCGCCGAATTTGTCGCCTTCGCGCGCGCTGGTCTCGAGCACCGTGAGGATCTCCTCGGTCGGCGCGCCCGAGAGACCGAGCTCGAAGAAGCCGCGCGCGCGCTCCGGTTGACCGCGCAGCGACGCCACTTGCGCAGCGCGGGCGAGGGCACGAACACGGTCGGTCGGCGCCTTGCTGCGCGTCACCTGACGTTCGTAGAGGTCGATGACCTCCACTGGCTTGGTCGCGAGCGCAGAGAGGCGCTCGAGCAGCGGCTCCGCTTCGCCCGACGGTATGAAGGGCAGGCCCTGCTCGCCGTGGCCGATCGCGTCGTTGCGAGGCATGCCGGCACGCACGCGCACTTCGGCCTGACGAACGAGCTCGTTCGCGCGTTCGGCGCCCTGGACTTCGCGCGCGAGCAGGTCGTGCGCGACGGTGAGCGCGTCGTGATCGCCGGTCTTCACCGCGAGCTCTTCGAGGTGGTCCGCGAGCTTCTTGTCCGCGCCCTTGGTGCGAACGAGCTCGATGGCAACGCCCACTGCGTCGGCATCGCGACCGACCTCCGCGAAGCGCTCGAATGCGCCACGCAGAGCAGCCGTGCGCTCGGTGCCGTGCCGTGCGTCGAACCACCACTCCTTCAGCTTGCTGGCGACGATGCCCTTCCAACCAAGGCGATCGCCGAGCTCGATGTATGCCTGCCGAACCGTGGCATCGCCGGCGTCGGCGAGGTCGGTGAGGGCACCGAGCGCTTCGTCGCCACGATCCAACTTGTCGGCGAGGATCGACGCGAGCTTGCGCGTGAGGTCGACGACTTCCTGCTCGTCGGCTTCGATTTCGATTCGCTCGACGAGCAACTCGGCGACGCGGCCCCACTGTTCGGTGAGTTCACAGAGCTCGCAGAGGCGCGTGAGCGCGTCGAAGTCTTCGAGGTCCGCTTTGCGCACGAGGTCGAGCGCGCGGATCGCGTTGCGCGGATCGTCGAGCTTCTCGTAGAGGCGAGCGAGGCGCGCCGCGATCTGACCGCGCTCCTGCACGTCGGCGACGAGCTTCAACTCGCGCTCGAGTGCGTCGGAGGCCTCGGCGAGGTTGCCGCGGGCTTCCTGGAGATCGGCGATCGCCTGCAGGGCGGGGCGGCACGTCGAATCGAGGTCCGCGAGAATGAGCTCGTAGCGCGAGATGGCGGTGTCGACGTCGCCGACGCCGTCCGCGAGGAGCTCGGCCTCGCGCAACGCCACGCGCGCCTTCTCGGCCTTGTCGACCGTGTTCTGGCCGAGGCGGCGCAGAAGCGTGGCTGCTTCGGTGTGGTCTTCACGTTCGACGGCGTCGTCGATGAGGCGCTCGAGGGCCTCCCGGTCATCGCCGTCTTCGAGGAGCTTGAGCCAAAGCTCGCGCGCGAGCTCCTTGTCGCCCAGTCGATTGACGGCAAGCGACGCGGCCTCGCGGCGGATGTTGACGCGCTTGCTGCGGTCGGTGAGTCGATCGCCGCGCTTCGTGAGGAACTGAACGAGCTTGTCGACCTGATCAGTCGAGTCGTAGCGGGCGACGAGTTGGTTCGCGTAGTCGTCGTTGAGCGGATCGAGGTTGGTCGATTCCTCGAGCCGTTCCAGCGCGTCGTCACCGCGGCCGGCCTTGACCAGGTAGTCCGCGGCGCGCGCGAAGAACGTTGCCTGGTGCTTCAGATCGCCCGTCAGAAGACCGCGCTGGTGGGCGGCGTGCGCAGCCTTCTCCCACGCCTCGGCGGCCGAGTAGAGGCGGTCGGCCTCTTCCCAGAGCTTGCCGTTACGAAGGGCTTCGGCGGCTTCGGCGTACGATTCGCCGGCGAGAAGTCCCTGCCCGAGCTGCTCGCGGAGCTCCCCGAGGCGCTGCATGAGGTGGCCGCGCGCAACGGGATCTTCGATGCCCGAGGCGCTCTCCGCGATAATCGCTGCTGCTTGGTCGGAGCGCTCTCCCTTCTCGAAGAGGCGCGACGCGGTGAGGATCGCCTGGTCGTCGTCACCGAGGAGACGTGCGATGCGTCCCCACGCTTCGCCCGCCGCGACGAGGTCCTTGCGCTTGTCTTCCTGGAGCTTGGCGAGCTTGCGCTCGAGCTGCACCTTCGTGTCGACGTCGGACTCGATCGTCGCTTCCTGCTCGAGGAGGTTCGCGAGCTCTTCCCAGCGTTGCGACTTCTCGAGGAGACGCATCAGGGCCGCCCGCGCGCTCTCGTCCGAGCGATCGATGGCGAGAAGCTGTCGCCACGCGGCGATGGCGCTGTCGATGTCGCGGAGGTTGCCCTCGCAGAGGCCCGCGACTTCGCGCAGGCGCTCTTTGCGCGACTCGAGATGCTCCGGCACGTTCGCTGTCGCCCGAATGCTGGCGAGGAGGACGTCGCGGAGCTGACCGTAGTCACGCTTGCTGCGCAGGTAATCTTCGGTCCAGCCGAGCGCTTCCGGATGGGCCGGATCGCTGTCGAGCACTTCCTTGTATTTGGCAAAGGCCTCGGGCTTCTTGCCTTTGCCGGCGAGCATCTGCGCCGCGTCGAGAATGCCCTGGAGCTTCTCCGGCGAGAGCGCGCCACGTCGGTTGAGTCCTTCGATCTCGTCGAGGGCCGGCGGCGGAGTGGAGGCGGCCTTCTGCGAAGGCATCACGCTCGCGCGCTTCGAAACGCTCGGCGACGAACCTTGCGAAGGTTGCGAGCCTTCGTCGATTGACGTGTGCTCGACGAGCTTGTCGAGCTCGCTCGGAGCCGAAGGAGCCGGTGCATTCGACACAGCGCTCAACTCGAGGCGCGGGTTCGCGGCAGGGCCGAGCGCAGAACGCACTTCCGCGGCCATCGCGCCGTTCGGATTCGCGGCGAGGTAGGCGTTGTAGCGCGTGGAGAGATCGGCTTCCTGACCGAGGGTGCGCGCGTAGTGCGCGTAGAGCTGCACCGCGCGATCGTTACCCGGCTCGATGTCGAGCGCGGCACCCGCATAGGCGAGCCCGTGTTCGCCTTCGTAGGTCTCGGCGAGTGCAACGAGCAACTCGGCGGCGTACGTGCGGTCGGCGGGAGCAACGGCCTCGCCGGCCTGAATGCGATCGAGGACGCTGGACGCGTACTCCTGCTGGAGCGCCGGATCGGACGCGTCGATCTCGCGAGCTGCGGCAAGCGCACGCGAAGCGCCCGGGAGATCGCCGGCGAGTTTTCGCGTCGACGCTTCGTCGCGCAGGAGGCCGACGCGGCGGCCGGGGTCCTGTTCGAGTTCGAGCTCCGCGCCGTAGAGCGGAAGGGCGTTCTGCCATTCCTGCAATTGCTTGTAGAGTTCACGCGTGTTGTAGATCGCGTACGCGCTCGTCGGATCCAGTTCGACTGCGCGCTTGTAGTTCTCGATCGCCTTCTTCGGCTGCGAGAGCGGCGGCTCCGCCCAGAGTCGACCGAGCTCTTCGTGCATGCCCGCGAGCTCGCCACGAATCTCGTCGTTCTGCATCGCCAGCGGTGCGATCGCCTTCGCGCGGCGATCGAGGAGCGCGACGAGCGCCTTCGAATCACCCTTGTCGCGATAGAGCTGCGCGAGGCGTTCGGCGGCGACTTGCGCCGTGGGATCCTTGTCGATCGCCATCATCAACACACGCGCGGCGCGATGCGCATCGCCGAGCGTGGTCGACCAGACGTTCGCCGCTTCCGCGAGCCAGTGCGCGGCATACGCCGGATCGCGCGTATCGGTGCCGACACGCTCGAGGAGCATCGCGTACGCCTTGGGGTCCGTTTCACCCGCTTGGTGCGCGTAGCCGAGCGCCTCCTCGTCGTGGGGATTCTCGACGAGACGCTGGACAAGCCTATCGATTTCGGCGCGATCCATGGGGTGCAAAGAGTACCACCTCGCACTTGGGGCGAGCAATCTCAGGCGCTCGTGAGGAGGCTGAAATTGCTCGCGATCGGACGTCGTGTCCGTGTCAGTCGAAAATGCCGTACGAGCTGGTCGGCGATGGGGGACTCGCGGGCGTCGAGGCCGATGCTTTTCCCGAGGGAGTCGGTCGTTGCGGGCGCCCGAGGGGGTGCCCATGGACCTTCGGCGATCCATTCGACCCGTTCGCGTTGGCGTTCGGCGCCGAGGCTTTCGGCAACGCATCCGGCGTCACGGTCGGCGCCTCTTCTTCCCCTTGAGAAGGTGACGCCGCGATCCCGCCCTGCGCGTTCGCGCTGGCCGGATCATTGACGGCGCGGGGCGCGCTCTTCGCGGACACCGAAAGGGTGTCGGTCGACACAGTCGCGGCCGCCGTCGCTTCGTTCGCGGCGTTCGACGACCGACGCAGACCGATGTAGACGCCGATCGCGGCAGCGATCACGACCAGCGGAACCGCAATGGCCACGAGCGGCAGGTTCTTGCGCCGGGGCTTCGGGAGCGGAATCGACGGTGGCCGGATCGAGCCGGGGATTCGAATGCCGGCTGCGTTGGTGATCGACGCACGCACGCCGCTCGACGTCGCGTCTTGAGCTTCGAGCGCCGACAAGAGCTCACCGGCGAGGATCTCGGCGCTCTCTGGACGATCGCGCGGGTCCTTCGCAAGCGTGCGCATGACGACGTCTTCGAGCTCCTTCGGAACGCCTGCATCCGGGCAGACTTCGCGAAGCGGCTTCGGCGTCGACTTGATGTGCCGGGCCATGACCACCACGGCGTCGTTGTCCGTGAAGGGCGGGCGACCCGCGAGCATCTGATAGAGGATGACGCCGAGCGAGTAGAGATCGCTGCGCGCATCGAGCGTCTTGCCCTGCGCCTGCTCGGGCGACATGTAGCGCGGCGTTCCGAAGACGGTGCCCGCCTGCGTCTCGACGACGCCCATCGGTTGCGGCGCGTCGGGGTCCATCATCTTCGCGATGCCGAAGTCGAGGACCTTGACGATCTCCTCGTGCGGATCCGCGGCCGGCGGTGGCGGCGTCGTGTGGCCGGTGGCCTCGGAGGGATCGAGCCGCGACGGACGAATGCTGTTGCCCGTCAGAACGCGCGCGAAGAAGAGGTTGTCGGGCTTCAGGTCGCGATGGATGATTCCCTTCGCGTGCGCTTCCCCGAGTGAACGAAGCGCCTGGCGTGCGGCATCGACGGCGAGTGCCGCCGGAAGTCGTCCCACGGTCGTGAGACGCTGGCCGAGGCTCTCGCCCTCGAGGAGCTCCATCGCGAGATAGAACTCACCGCTCTCGCTCTGACCGAAGTCGAAGACGGTCACGGTATTGGGAGAGGCGAGGAGACTGTTTGCTCGCGCCTCGCGCATGAAGCGCGCCTTGGCGGACTCGTCGTCGGCGCGATCGCCACGAAGAATCTTGATCGCCACCTCGCGGCCCATGGCGTGCTGCTTGGCGCGGTAGACGGTACCCATCGATCCGGCACCGAGCTTGGTGAGGATCGTGTAGCGGCCTTCGAGCGTACGGCCGACCATCGGATCGTCGTCTACGAGGCTCACGCCCGCGAGCGCGGTTCCACCACCCGCAGCGTGATTCGTTCCGTGACCGGTCGCCGGCTTGGGAGCGTGCGCGGGCAGACCCGTGACGCCGCTTACAGCGTTCGTCGGGCGATCCTTGAGTGCTGGTTGCCCGGGCTTGAGAACAGCCGAAGCGGGCGAACCAGGCGAGCCAAGCGAACCAGGCGAGCCAAGCGAACCAACCGCAACAGACGGCGCCTCAGGAAGATCGCGCGGTCGCACGAGGCGCACACCGTGCGTGGGGCAGGCTTGAGGTGCGTCCGTGTCGGCCCATTTCGCCCGGCAAACGGGGCAAACGAACACGAGCAGCTCGGTCGGAGCCGTATCTTCGGGCTGCATTGCCACGGAGGGGTGGGACACGTCTCGACAATCGTCCCTCGCGAAAGGCAGTTGCGCAAGCGGAGCTTGAGCGAATGGCTGCTCATTTTGTCAGCGAGGCGAACTGGGGGCGGATCCCCTATCCCCGGACATCGACACACAATTGGCGCGAAGACGCTACTTCAGAGGTAGGACGTTTCGGGGATCGCAAACGATGCTGATGGTTTCTGCCAGTAGCTGCCCGCCCGCAGGGACGCGTGCGAGCTCGACGCCGTCGCGGACCCTCCGAATTTCCAAGTGCAAATGCACGAGTTCGGGCGAACCGGAGTCCCCGACGCCGCCCACGAGATCCCCCTCCTTGAGGGCCACGCCGGGGGCGATTCCGGGGGCGATCGAGTCGAGGTGGC
The DNA here is from genome assembly GCF_001263205.1 of Labilithrix luteola. Taxonomy (GTDB): domain Bacteria; phylum Myxococcota_A; class Polyangia; order Polyangiales; family Polyangiaceae; genus Labilithrix; species Labilithrix luteola. Next base: position 10,185,024 of record NZ_CP012333.1, on the reverse strand, counting down.
CAAAGAGAACGACGTAGTCTCGCAGCCTCCCGCCCTCCCGCAGGGTGTGCCTGGTGATGACCGTCGTACCGAATAGAGGGCCCGTGTACAGGACCTCCGCGTCGCCCTCTTGATGCTCCAATGAGACGAGTTTGACCGGCGTTCCCTTGGCCTGAGGCAGGTCGACGCCGCCGTGGCCGACGTGTTTCAGGGTCCGTCCGCGTCGCTGCTGCGGATCGGGCCGATCGAGGTCGTACCCGCTCACCACGTAGTGGCCGCCCGCCATCCCGGGCGGGATCGGATAGCGATACGCGTCGTAGTCTCCGGGCCGATCGGGCAGCTTCGGGATCTGCTCGTACGTCCGGATCGTGCCGCTCCGTTCGTGGTGCGTGTTCGACTGCGCAGGCGCGAAAATGCCGTCCTCGACGCCGCCGCCGAGATGGACGCACGCGCCGTCGTCCGGGACGGTGCCGGGCGGGCATTCGCCTTCCACGAGGGCGAAGGCGCCCTTCACGGGAGCGCCTGCGATCGCCACGCGGACGGGGGCAGCGCCCGCTGATCGGCGAGGGCAACGAACACGAGGGCGAACCCGCCTGCCCAGAGCCATCGCGCTGCCGGAGCCGTCGCTGCACTCATTCTCAGGAAAGACTAGCGCGAGACGGTTCGCATTCCTTGCTTCTGTAGGAACGACCGATCCCGGCCCGGTCCCGTCGTGGTAAGGAACGCGCTATGTCCACGATTCGCGAGAGTCTGTCCGCGCTCTTCGACGCCGAACGTACCGCCCGCTCGCTCCACGCGGAGCTTCTCGAGCGGAGCCGTTCCGAGCTCGTTCGTGAGCTCCGCGACGCGGTGAAGGCGGGCCTCGCCCTCGAGGACGAGTCCGAAGCCGCGTTGCGCCTTTCGCGCCTCTCGCTGCTCCTCGGCGACCTCGAAGGCGACGAGGTCGTGGACCTTCTCATCGACATTCTCGCGAGCGACTCGCCCGAGGCGCGCGTGGCCGCCGGCGAATCCCTCGAAGCGCTCGCGTTCGATCGCTTCAAGGAAGTCGCACTCGGCATCGAGCGCGCGCTCGAGCGACTTCCGAAGGGAAGCCCCGCGCTGACCGAGCTCCCGTTCCTCCTCGCGGAGGTTGGAGAGCCGGGCTGCGTGAAGCTTCTCGGTCGCTTCCTCAAGCATGCGGATGCAGAGGCCGTCGCGGCGGCGATCGAAGCCATGGCCGAGCTGGGCGACCCGGCGGCGATCCCGCTTCTCGCGCCCCTCGAGAAGGACGGCCGCCAAGTTCAGCTCGACGACGAGAGCGGGGAGGGCGAGCGCGTCGCGATCGGTGACCTCGCGTACGAAGCGCGCGAGCTGCTCGCCGAGGTCGGCGAGAGCGCAACGGGTGGTGGCGGAAACAACAAGCCGCCGCCCCCGCCGGCGAAGGGCGGCAAGAAGAAGGGGCGATGACCGTGGGGACGACGGCGATCTCGGGCGCGGGGAGCATGCGCGGAGGCGACATCGCGACGTCGCCGGCGCGTCGGCTGGGATCCGCCGATGCGGCGATCTTCGAAACGTACGTCGTCCCGCGCTACCTCTCCTTCTTCGCGCAGCAGATGCTGCGGATGTTCGTGCCCGGACGCGACGCGCGCGTCTGCCACGTCCAGTGCCGCACAGGCTACCCCGATCGCGCGCTGCTCGAAAAGCTACCGAACGCGCACGTCTACGGTTGCGACAACTCCGAACACGCCATCGAGCTCGCGCGCGCGAAGGCGCAGACGCTGCCTGGTTTCATCGCTGACTACCGCGTCATCGATGGCATCACGTTGCCGTTTCCCGCCGGCGCTTTCTCGCACGCGTTCACGCTCCACCCGCACGTTGCTCCGGCTGAGCGGAGGCGCTTGCTCGAGGAGCTCGCGCGCATCACCGCACCTCGCGGGCAGGCGCTCGTCGCCATGCCCCTGCGTGGCTCGTTCGGTGAGCTCGCCGATCTGATCCGCGAGTGCGCGCTGCGCCACGAACAGAGCGACCTGACCAACGCGGTCGAGGCTGCCGTGCAACTCCGTCCGACCGACGACCTCTTCGCACGCGAGCTCGAGGCCGTCGGCTTCGAGCACGTGGAGGTCGATGCCGCGCCTCGAACGCTTCGCTTCGAGAGCGGTCGCGACTTCTTCGAAGATCCCGTCGCTCGCCTCGTGCTCCTCCCGGAGTTCCGTTCGACGCTCCGGATCGATGACGTCGCCGCTCCGTTCGCCTACGTGCGCAACGCGATCGACAAGTACTGGAGCGACGGAGCCTTCGAGCTCACGGTCAACGTCGGCGTCGCGAGCGGTCGCCGCAAGGCCTGATCCGCTCGCTTCGCTGCACGTCGCTGCACGTCGCTCCAGCCGATCAGAACGTGCCGACGACGCCCGCGCCCGTCACATCACGTGCGAGGAGCGGAACCGCCTGCAATTGCAGCTTGTTGCTCTTTCCGAGGAGGTCGTTGCGCACGAGCACCGTCCTCGGCACGGTGACGCCCACGATGAACATCGCGATGCCTGCGCTCTGCGCGACGCCGTCGATCGCGAGGAAGACGTTCGCCGTCGACGAGTCCGTCTTCGTCATTTGAATGAAGGGACCGATGCCCGGAACCCATAGCGCCGCGGCCGGGTTGCTGCTGCCCGAGTTCGCGTCGGCATTGCCTGCCGCGACGAGCGCGGAGATGAAGTAGAGGCAGCCGAACGTCACCGCGCCGCCGACGATGAGTCCCGTGCGCGTGCGCTCGACGGGGCGATAGCCGGGCGGCACCGGCTCGCCTTCCGAGAAGTCGCGAATCTCACGCGGGCCCGAGAGCGCGATGCTCTGCGGAACGTACGAGGGCTGCGTCGTCTGCGAGAGGGGCGCGGTGTAGCCAGGAGACTGCACCGGCTCGACGCGATAGCCCTGCGGAGCGTTCGCAGGCTGCGTAGGCGGCGGCAAAGGCTGGGCGCCCGGACCATCCGCGTGCGCGGAGACGGAGCACAGCGAGACGGTCGCAAAGAGAGCAGTCGCAGCGAACGCAGGGAGCAGGCGAAGATGCATGAGGTTGGGCCTTAGCATCGCATATGCCTGTGCTGAATTCATCGCATCTGCCGTGCTTTTTGTGGTGTCGCACGACGAAGTGAGCACGCAGGTTCACAGCGACGACGCCATCACTGCCTGGATAACGCGAAGGTCGATACCGAGCGCCTTCGACCAAGCGATCGGAAGTGTCCGAGACAAAACGAAAACGGCCCGGTCGATGGCGACCGAGCCGTTTCGTCGAAGGCGTCTACGCAGCGCTTTTCAGCGACAGTATCCGTCGATGCAGATGTGCGGCGACGTGCAGTTCTTGGCCTGGGTCGGATCGCAGTCCGTTCCGAGGTTCGTGCTGCTGCCGCACACCGAGTGCGAACCCGAGCTGGTCGTCACCGTCTTGCAAACGTTGAACGTGTCCGCGCTCTTGCATGCGTCGGGGCCTGCGCTTGCGTCGCACGCGATGTAGCAGCTGTGCCGTAGGCAGACGCTGCCGGCCTGGCAGGCATCCTGGACGCCGTCGTCCGCGCACACGAACTTCGGCTTCTCGTCGGCGACGCAGCCGCCGTCGACGCAAACGAGGCCCGCTGCGCAACTTCCATTCGTGCACGGATCGACGCAGTGCTCTTGCGCACATACGGTGCCGCCGGTGCACTGGCTCGAATTGGTGCATGCCGTCGGGTTCCCCGTGCAGACACCCTTCGCGGTGTCGCAGGCGTAGCCGGTCGGGCAGGGCTTGTTGGCGCTGCAGGAGGGGGTACAGGCGCCGTTCACGCACTGCGATGCGCCCGCGCACTGGGTTGCGTCCGCGCACTGCTCGGCCGGGGCGACGCAGCTGCCGCTCAGGCACTTCGAGCCCGCCGGGGTCGTGCAGTCGCCATCGCTCTTGCAGGTGGAGTCCTGCTTCGGAACGCACGCGGGCTTGCCGCCCGAGCCGCTCGAGAGCGTGCAGACGTAGTTGCTCGGACAGCCGGTCGTTCCGCAGTCGCCCGCCTGGCAGCGGTTGTTCGCGCCGCAGGACTTGCCGCTGGGACAGTCGCTCGGCTTGGAGCACACGCCGCCGCTGTTGCCCGAGGGCGGGGTGCTGGCGGCGGGGTGGCAGCGATGATCGCTGGAGCAATCGTACCCCGATGGACAGTCGTACGTCGAACTGCACGCCCAGGACGCGCAGGTCGATGAGTAGTACGAGTCTGGACAATCGTAGCAGTCCGCCCCGACGCATACCCTGTGGGCATTCTCATCGGAGTAGATGGGACAGCCACCGAGCGCGGCGAGGCCGAGCCCGAGAAGAACGAAGGAGACTGCGCGCTTCATCATCATGAATTCGTCCTCGCCCGCCCGTACAGGGGTGTGCTCGGGGGGGTACCCCGGATTGGCCGCCTTTTCCGAGGGGAGAGGGTAGCAACGGCCATGCCTCGAAGAAACGGGGCTTCCGGCGGCCGGAAACCAGGGGTACGAGGTAGGCGCTCGCGGGGGGCGTGCACTGCCGTTCACGTTGGCTGTGGACCGAGCGTCATGATCCGGCCACAGGTGGCCCCTCTGGTCGCCCACACGGCACCCTGCGCGCCCAGCCCGAAAACGGGCTCCTTCGGAGGATCTACGCACAGCCGACGGACGCGTGATAGCGTCCGAATGACCCGAGAACCGGGCTTCCTCCCCCGAACGCCGGCCTTCCGCCCCTCCTCGCAGCCCCGCAGCCCCGCAGCCCCGCAGCCCCGCGTGCCCGCGTCACCGTTGTCAGGCTACCGGTTTCCAGCACCTTCTCGCTTCTCTCTTCGCCACCCACCTCCGAACCGCCTCCGAACCGCCTACCCCTCCTAGCCGCGAATGGACGTCAGGTGCGAGCGCTGTAACACCGAGTACGAGTTCGACGACGCCCTCGTCAGCGGTCGTGGGACCACCGTCAAGTGCACGAACTGCGGGCACAAGTTCAAGATCCGCCGCGGCACGCACGACTACAGCGAGGACTTCTGGAACGTCCAGACGCGCGATGGGCGCATCCTCGTCTTCACGTCGCTTCGTGAGCTTCAGCGCGCGATCCAGACGCATCTCGTCGAGCGTGGCGACATGCTTTCTCGCGGTGGTCTGCCGCCGAAAGCGATCGGCCAGATCCCCGAGCTGTCGCCGTTCCTCGATACCGCCTACCGCGAACCGCCGGCGCCGCCCTCGCCACGTCAAACGGCGTCGTTCGGCAGCCGGTCGCCTCGGCCACCGGGGGCATCGAGTTCCGTCCACCCCCTGGCGGCGCCGCGGCAACGGCAGTCCACACGGCCTGACTTCCCGGCGCCGCCCGCTGAATTCACGTCGTATCCGAACGTGCCGTCGGTCGTGACGACGCTCGTGGGGACAGGACCGGACGTCCCCGAAGTCGAGCCCCGCCCGACTTCGCGCACCCTGGCCGGTACCGGGCCTGAGTCCGCGCAGGCCGAGGAGGCTGTGGAGACCGTCGAGGAGGCGCCGTCCTCCCGTCGTGCGCCATCCCACCCGCCGCCGCCCGCCACGGCTGCCCGTCGAAGGTCTTCACCGCCTGCGACGCCGGCGGCTGTGGAGGAGCCCGCGGCGTTCGAGGCCTCGTCGCCGTTGCCGCCGTCGAATCTGCCTCTCCTGCGAACCATCGACGTCGACGACGATGGGGACGCACCGAGGGGAGGACGCCCTTCGTACTCCGATGCCCCCGCGTCGCTCGGACGTCGTCGCTCCGTCGGTGGGTTCATCGTGGCCGGCGTGGTCTTGGCCGGAATGGGCTTGCTTTTCGCGGTTTGGGCCAAAGACAACCTGCGAAACACGCTCGGCACGCAGCGTCCGGCGCCCGTGGCCACGATCGATCCGAGGGTGCAGCCTCTTCTCACGACCGGCGAGAAGGCGCTCGTCGAGGGCAACGTGGAGCTCGCGAAGGAGAGCTTCGACAAGGCGAGTGCGCTCGCCGAAAAGGATCCGCACGTCTTGCTCGACTCCGCGCGCCTCGCGGCCGTGAGGGCCGATGGCGTGTGGCTGAAGGCACGGTTGCTCTCTGCCGACGCGACCGACGAGCGACGCATCACGCAGGACATGCTCGGTGAGCTCGCGGTTTCGGCGCGTCGCGCGTCCGAGGCTGCGATTGCCGTGGCCCCTGACGATGCCTCGGCGCTTCGCGCGAAGATCGACGCGCTTCGGATCTCCGGCGATCGCGACGGTGCGCGTGCGCTCGTCTCGAAGATCAACCCGTCGACTGCCCAGGCAGAGACGGCCTACGTGCTCGCTGCGCTCGATCTCGCCGAGGCCGAGCCGCTCTGGCCGACGATCATCGAGCGCCTTCGGACGGCCGCCAGCGGTGAAGCGGGGCCCGGCCGAGCACGCGCCACGCTCGTGTACGCGCTCGCGCGCTCGGGAGACGTGCCGGCCGCGCGCGTCGAGCTCGATCGTCTCTCCACGTTCTCGCGTCCGCATCCGCTCCTTCCTCTCCTCCGCGCATTCACCGAGCACGAGAGGGGGGCGGCAAAGCCCGTCGCGTCGGCCTCCGCATCGGCCATCGTGGCCGTCGCGGCGACGAGCGCCGACAAACCGGAGAAGAAGGAAAAAGGCGAGAAGGCGGCCGGGGCGCTCCCGACCGATCCACGCGTGCTCGTCTCGCAGGCCGAGTCATTCCGTGGCAAGGGCGACTACGAGAAGGCTCGCACCTTGTACTCCGCCGCGCTGGAGAAGAATCCGAGCGATTCGGAAGCGCTGAACGGCATTGCGGCCATCGCGCATGCCCAGCACGACCTCACCGGCGCCCGCGCTTCGTACAAGCGTGTACTATCCATCAATCCGAGCTACCTGCCCGCGCTCGTCGGCCTCGCCGACATCGACTGGGAATCCGGGGACCGAGCTTCTGCGATGAAGATCTACAAGGACGTCGTCGACCGTTTTCCGGAGGGCACGTACCCTCCGCGCGTCCGCCAGCGCCTCGAAGCCGGCTCGGCGCCCGCCACGCCTGCACCTGCCGAGAACGGAGGCGGCGGTTGAGCGCGCGATCGTTCCTTCGTCGCTCCGCGATGGCGATGGCGCTCCTCGCGAGCGTCACGTCTTTCGGATGCGAGGGGCGGCCTCGCGGCGAGCGGTCGAGCGAAGCGAAGCCGAAGACGGGACCCGCCGTAGCCGTCATCGATCTCGCGGGCGGCGTTCCCGAAAAGGAGGCTCCGAGCCTCTTCGGCATGACGGGCCGGAAAAGGAGCTTCGACGAGCTCTTGCGATCCCTCGACGAGCTCGTCGAGGAGTCCGACGACAGGAAGCACGTGGCCGTGCTCGTGAAGTTCGGCAGCTCGCACATCGGTGCGGCGCGCTCACAGGAAATCGCCGAGCACCTCGAGAAGCTTCGCGAGAAGAAGAAGGTGTTCTGTCACGGCGACTCCTTCTCGAACGCGACGATCATGGCGGCCGCGCGCGGCTGCTCGTCCGTTTGGGTCGCGCCCGCGGGAGAGGTGGAGACCGTCGGTCTCGCTGCACAAGTCGTGTACATGCGGCGTCTCCTCGCCGACGAGCTGCACCTGTCGATCGACTTCCTCCAGATCGGCAAATACAAGGGGGCCGAAGAGCCCATCACCCGTGACGGGCCGAGCCCCGAGGCACGCGCGTCACTGACGTCCGTGCTGGTCGACATGCGCAAGTCATGGCTCGACACCATCACGAAAGGACGCAAGCAGCCGGGCATCGCCGAGGCCGTCGAAGACGGACCTTACTCGCCGCAGCGGGCGAAGGAGCTAGGGCTCGTCGACGAGGTGGGCTACCCCGACGACGCCTACAACACGATCAAGGAGCAATCCGGCGCGGTGCGCGACGAGATCCTGTTCGGCGCGGGAGCCGAAGAGAAGTCCGACGACTTCGACGAGCTCGTGCGCGCGCTTGCGGGCGAGAGCGGAGCGACGGGCCCGGTGGCGCTGGTCCGTGCGACGGGCAGCATCGCGATGACGTCGAGCGGCAACGGCATCTTCGGTGGACGCGGCGGTATCATCGAGAAGGAGTTCGACCGCACCATTCGTCAGCTCGAGAAGGACGACGAGGTGAAGGCCGTCGTTTTGCGTATCGATTCGCCTGGAGGCAGTGCGCTCGCCAGCGACCTCATGTGGCACCACCTGATGAAGCTGCGGAAGAAGAAGCCGCTCGTCGTCAGCGTCGGTGACATGGCCGCGAGTGGCGGCATGTACCTCGCATCGGCGGGCGATTTCATCTTCGCCGAGCCGATGAGCATCGTCGGTTCGATTGGCGTCGTGGGCGGGAAGATCGCCGTCGGCGACGCGCTCGAGAAGATCGGCGTGCACGCCGAGACGTTCCCCGCGAACACGCAGAAGGCCGATGCGGCGGCACGCGCGGCCCACGACTCGCTCTTCGTCAAATGGGACGACGCCACGCGCATGCGTGTGCGTGAGAGCATGACCGCGGTCTACGACCTCTTTCTGTCGCGCGTTGCCGAGGGCCGAAGCACGCGTGGTCGTACCATCACGCGAGAGCACGTCGCCGAGAGCGCAGAAGGCCGGATTTTCGGTGGCGAAGAGGGAAAGAGGAGGGGCCTCGTCGACGAGATCGGCGGGCTCTCGGCCGCGATCGCCAAGGCGCGCGAGCTCGCGGGCCTTCCGGCCGATGCCCACGTGGCTGTCGTCGGAAGCAAGCCGTCGCTCCTCGAGGCCCTCGAGCCCTCGGGTGCAGCGGAAGAACAGATGCGTAGCGCGGCGTTGCCGTCGCCCATGGCGGTGCTCGAACGCGCCGCTCCAGATCTCGTTCCGTTCGTCGCGAGCGTTGCGCCGCTCGCCGAAGGAGAGAGGTCCGTGGTCGCCGTGCCGTTCGCAATCACGGTGAGGTAGATGTCGACGACGAACGGCACCGCGAGCAAGGAGACTTCGAACGGGGAGGGGGCGCGCAGCCGTGCGCGTGTGCGCCCGATCATCGGGCTCGTTCCGATCGTCGCGCTCGCCCGATCGACCGGAAAAATTGCCGAAGAGGCGCAGCTCCGTGCGCGCATGGAGCTCGCTCGTGTCTTCGGCGACCAGAAGGAAGAGCGCAGCTGCACGCGTGCGCTCGCGGAGCGCCTGGCATCGCGGAACGTCGAGGTCGACACCGCGATCGAGCTCGCTCGCAGCGCCCTCTCGCGCGCCGACGACGCAACGTTCCGTCACGCGCTCGCGGGGTGGCTCGAGGGGCTCGGTGAGCCGGGACTCGCCGCATCCGAGCTTCGAAAGCTCGTCGACCCCGCAGATCCGAAGACTGCCGCGCCGCTTCTTCTCAGGATCGGCGTGCTGCATGCCCGGGCGGGTGATGCCGCAGGTGCGCTCGACACACTCGCCGAGGCGGCGAGCCTGAACGAGTCCGATGCGCTAGCCCTCGAGCTTCTCGGTTCGGTTGCAGGCTGGTCCGACGAGCCGCCGGAGACCGCCGTGGGCGGCTCACCCGCGCCGCTGCCCGATCGCGCGCCCGCTCGCGCCAGCGCAGAAGCGTACGTGCGCGCGGCGCGGCGCCGAGCCGATGCGGGCGATCCGGAAGGGGAGCTCGAGGACCTGCTGCGCGCGTTCGAGCTCGATCCGTCGAGCTCGCTCGCCTCGGCGGCGCTCGCGCTGGTGCTCACCGCGCGCGACCGACCTCACGCGGCCGACGAGATCCTGCGCCGGCACGCGGCGGCGCTCGTCGCCAACGGTGCGACGGCCGATGCCGCGACGGTCCACGAGCAGCGGCGTGCGACGTCGGCGGCCCGAGGAGACCTCGCGCACGCGCTCGGAGCGGCGCTCGACGAAGGCCTCGACGGAACGTTTTCGACGCCCGGCGCCGACTCCATCGACGATCTCTTCATGCGCGCCGGCGCGTTCGAGTCGCTCGCGCTCCGCCTCCAAATGCGTGCCGAATCGCTCTCCGGTCGCGACGCGGCCAGGCGCTGGGCGGAGATCGGTCGGCTCCTCTCGGGGCCGCTCGCGGCGCCGGAGCGGGCGGTCGAGGCCTATGCGCGGAGCGTGGCGGCTGATGCCTCGGACACGGATGCACTGCACGCCCTGAAGAGCCTGGCGCTCCGCATGGGGGCGACCGACTGGGTGACCGAAGCGCTCGTGCGTGGCGCGCTCGGAGAGGATGCGTACGGCGCATCCCCCGAGCCTTCGTCACGCCAAGCCGCGCTTCGTGCCCTCGTTTCCCACGCCGACGAGAACGGTGACGCGACGCTGGCCGCATGGGCGCAGACGGAGCTCGCGCATCTCGATCCGACCGACGAGCGCGCTCGTGAGCTTGCGACGCGCGTGAGCGACGTCGTTTCCCGGCGCCTCGACGAGATCGCCGCGATCCAGCGGCGAATGGAGATCAGCGAGCCGGGCTCGCGCAACGAGCTCCTCCTGGAGGCTTGCCGCGCGATGCGGAGCGTGCCTTCGGCATCGCGTGACCTCGCCAAGACGCTCACCGAGCTTTCGCGCACTCACATCACCGATGACGGAGCGTTCCTCGAGGCGCTGCGCGTCTGCGAGCGAGCCTTGGTCTTCGACGTCGCGTCACGTCTGTGCCGCGAACGTATGTCCGTGGGCACGCCGGCGCCGCGCGTCCACATTGCCATCGTCACGATGCTGCGCCGCGCGGGGCAGATCTCTGTCGCGTCGGACGTCGCGCGAAGCCTCTTCGACGCGTGCACGCCGTGGGCGTATGCCGTGGCGTGGATCACCGCGGCAGCGGCCGGTGACCGAGCCACACGCGCGCGGGCGATTGCAGCGGCCGCTCCACTCTGCGGGCCGGCGTTCGTGTCCGTCCTCGCTTCGATCGCCGCCGAAGAGCTCTCGGCCATCGGCGATCACGCGGCGGCGCGCAAGACGGCGGAACAAGCCGTTCGTGCGAATTCATCCGATCCACGCGCGCTGTGTGTGCTCGCGTCGCTGGTCTCGGCGAGCGAAGGGCGCGTGGCCGCCACGGCGCTCGAACACGCGATCGCCTCTGCAGGGCCGAGCTCCGAGATGTGCGCGCGACTCGCGCAGACGTGGGAGCAGCTCGAGGAGAGCGACCAGGCTCTCGCATTGACGCGCCGCCTCGTGGCGCTCAGGCCCGGCGATCAAGACGTGGTCGACGTGCTCGTGAACCGCGTCTCGCGCGTGGGAAGCGCCGAGGCCATTGCCGACGTCGTCGCATGGCTCGCTCCCCAGCCGCAGCCTTCCCGAGCCACGGCCGACCGCATCGCGCCGGCGCTCGAGGCGCTTGGAACGCGCGACCCCGCCCGCGCCGTCGCCGTGAGCCATCGCGTGCTCGACGTCCTCGGCCCGCGCCACGCGCGCCTGCGGACGGCGATCGATGCCGTTGCCGAGGCGACCGACAACCATGCCTTGCACGCGAAGCTGCGTGAGCGATGGCTTGCGGCGGGGGCCTCAGCGTCCGAACGAGGGCCGCTCCTTCTCGCCCTCGCCAAGGATTACGCCGCGTGTCGCGATGTCGATCATGAGCTTTCGGCATACGTGCGCGCGGCGCGTATCGGAACGGATTTGATCCCGGTTCGTGAGCGCCTCGCTGCGCTCTCCGACGTCGAGATGAGCCCCGACGCGAAGATCGCGTGGCTCCAGGCGCGTGCGGAGCTCGCCAACGACGAAGGGTGCAAGGGCGACGCGGCCACGGCCTTCCGCGAGCTCGGCGGCGCTCTCTGGGACATGGCCGACGACCGCCCCCGGGCGGTGCAATCCTGGCTGCGGGCCGCCCAACTCGACCCGAAGCGAGGCTATGCGACGCTGCGCCGTGACCTCTCGACGTTCGCCGACGAGCAGTACGCCGCCGACTGCCTGATGGAGCTCGTCGAGCGCGAGTCGGATCGGAGCCGCTCCGGCATCATCGCCAACGAAGCAGCGCGGGCAGCGCTCGCGGTGGGCGCGTTCCCGCGAGCGCTCGCCCTCGCGCGAACCGCGCTCGAACGACATCCGGGCCACGCGGAAGCGCTGGAGACGGCCGAGAAGGCGTGCGGCGGCATTGGGCGCGTCCAGGAGATGTCGCCGCTCTATGATCAAGCGGCGCGCGGCTCGCGCGGTCGTTTCGGTCGTCGTGCGGCCCACCATCGCGCCGCTCGTTACTTCGAGGCGGCCGGTATTCCGATGCTCGCGCTGAAGCACGCCGCGCAGGCGTTCATCGCGGTGCCGTCGGAGGGAACCACGCTTGGTCTGCTCTCGCGCACGGCCGATCGCGCCCAGCGTCGATCGGTTGCGGTGCGCACGGTCGAGCACGTCGCCGACCTGGCGCGCAACCAAGGCATTCGCGCCGCGTGGCTTCTCCACGCGGTGAACCTCGCTGCGCGTGATCTCGAAGGAACGAGGCAGCGTTTCGACCTCCTCCTCAAGTCGGCGGTCCTCTCTCCCGCACCGACCACAATCTCGATGCTCGCCGTTGCGGCGCGTGAGCTGATGTCGCTCGCCCCCGACGATGCCGACGCCATCGCGCTTCGTCTCGAGCGCGCAAGCGATTCTCTCGCGAAGGGCCTCGAAGGGCCCGACGGCGCCCGCCTCGCGCTGTCGTTCGCCGAGATGGCGCTCGACCTCTTCAACGACGCGACGTGGGCTTGGCGTTCGCTCGAGCGCGCCAACGACGCTGATGCGGACGTCGACGAATACGCGCACCTCGTCAAACATGCGGGGCACCTCGCGCGCGCCGAGAACGCTGCCGAGGCGCTCGCGCGCGTGATGGCCTCGTGCGAGAAGCCGTACGCCAACGTCGGCCATGCGCTCCTTCGACTGCTGGGATCGATCGCTCATGGACTGGGGGACTCGGCGCGTCGTGCGCGCGCCCTCGTCGGCGCTGCGGAGAAGGACCAGGACGACGACATGATCGTCGCCGAGGCCGACGAAGCGGTGACCGCGCACGGCGATCAGGCACTCATCGAACGGTTCTCGAAGAAGGTCGGCGTCTTCCGGAGGAGCGAAGCGCTCCGCGCCATTGCCACGAAGCTGTCGGAGGCCGGCGAGCACGCAGCGGCCGTCATCAAGCTCGAGCGCGCGAACGAGATCGCGCCGAACGAGCTCAAGGCGGCGATTGCCACGGAGCTCGGGCAGGAGCTCTCGCGAAGCGGGCGAGGCGAGGAGGCCATCCTGCGCGAGCTCAACGCGCCCGGGATTGCGCCGGTCGACCGCGCGAGGCGTTGGGCCGACCTTGCGAAGATTCGCGAGGACCGCGGGGATCTTTCGGGCGCTACCGACGCCTCGCTCCAAGCTGCGACCGACGAACCGAACGCGGATCGCTGGGCGGCCGTGGAGCGGCTTGCCGAAGCGTCGATGCGCGAGCACATCCGCGTCGAGGCGCTGCAGAACCTCGTAAAGTACGTCGACGACGACGCGCGCCTCGCGGTGCGCAAGCGTCTGGCGAGGGTCGAAGGCGCTCGAGGCTCGCTCGCGGCCGCGGAGGCCGTGTGGCGCGAGGTCTGGGCGGCCGATCCGGCGGACGTCGAGGCCGACGTCGCCATCGAGGCACTGCTCGTCGCGCGTGCGAGCTACGACGAGCTCGCCGACCACCTCGCGCGCAGGGCCGAGCGCCTCTCGCGCGATCCTGCGGCCAAGGAAACGCGGCGTGCCGTTCGCCTCCGCCGCGCCGCGATTCTCGAGCAGCGCCTCTCGCGTCTCGACGAAGCCGCCGAGGAGCTCGAGAATCTGCTGGCGGAGTCGCCGGGGAACGCGAGCGCGCTTCGTTGGCTCGCCGATCTCCGCGAGCGGCTCGGCCAGCCGCCGAAGGTCATCGCCGTGCTCGACAAGCTCGTCGAGATCACCGAAGACGTCACCGAGCGGCATGCGTTCGAGCTGCGTCGTGTCCGCGCGCTCGTTGCGTCGGGGGAGCTCGAACGCGCGAAGTCGACGGTTCGCACGCTCCTCACGGAGGCGCCCACGTCGGCGTCGGTCCTCGAGGCGCGCGTCGAGATTGCACGCGCGTCGCATGACGCTGCCGAGCTTGGCAAAGCGCTTTCCGAGCTCGCGCGCGTTTCGCCCGAGGAGGCGCGGGCGCGTAGCGAAATGCTCGTCGAAGCCGCCCAAGCCGCGGCGCGTACGGGAGACAACGAAACGTCCCTGGCGCGTGCGCGCGAGGCAGCCCAGCTCGCGCCGGACGTTGCTTCGACGCAGCTCTTCGCGCGCGGTCTCGAGTATCGCCTGCGTGGCAAGGGAACGCGCGAAGACGCGGAGGCCACGGTGGCCGCTCTCGTACCGATTGCGTCCGAGCCGTCGCTCGAGCCGGAGGACATCGCGCTTTGCGGATTCCTCCTCGCCGAAGCCGAAGACGTGGTTTCGCCCGGCAAAGGAGAGGTCGTTCTTCGCGATTGTCTCACGCGCGTGGGGCCACACGCGCTCGTTGCGCTGGGCCTCGCGGAGCGCGCGGCCGCGAGTGGTCGTCACGTGGAGGCGTTCCGCTTCTACGTCGATGCCGTGTTCGGCAATCTCCTCGGCCTGCGTCGTTCGGGGGCCGTCGCGCTCGCGGCGGCGGACGCGGCGGAGCGCGCAGGTGATGGCGCGGCGCTCTCTCGATTCCTCGAAGAGGCCGCCAAAGACGCCGAGTCCCAAGTCGCGGCGCTGCAGAGGCTCGCGCAGATCGCGGCGGCCACGAACGACACGGGCGCGCAGAAGACCGTCCTTCGCAAGCTCGCAGGTTTGAAGGAGGGCGCCGCACGCGCTGACGTGCTGGCTCAGCTGGCGCGCGTGCTCTTCGACTCCACGAACCCGGCCGAACGCGTCGAGGCCGATAGGACCTTGCGCGAAGCGATCGTCATCGCGCCCGAGCCGCAGTCGAGCGAGTTCCGCGAGGAGCTCGATGCATTCCGGTCGCGTCAGCCGGCCACCATGCCACCCGAGCGTCGCTCGTCGGTGCGCATCGCGGTACCCGAGCTCCCGGCGCCGCCGCCCGTCCTCCTGGCGAGTGCGCCAGACGACGGCGTATCGTCAATCCGTCATGCACCGCTCGGCGCGCCGGGGGTTCCCTGGGGCGACGAGCCGAGGTCGGAGGAGGCGAAGGCTCCGCCGACCGACTCTGCAGCCGCAGCCGCTCCGTCTCCTGGCTCCACATCCTCGACATCTTCGACGCCCTCGGATGCCCGTGTCGTCGAGGCGCGGCGGATGCTCGCCGAGGGCGCGGTGGCCGAGGCCGAGCGCCTGCTCTCCGAAGCGGTGCGCGATGGCTCGCTCGAGGCTGCCGACGCGCTCGAAGCAATCGTGGCCAAGGATCCGACGCGCAGCGCGGCGCTGCTGAAGGTCCGTCGCCAAGCCGTGGAGCTGGAGCCCGGCAACATGGCGCGCCTCCTCGCGCTCCGTGATGCGGCGAAGGCCGATCAGAACTTGAACTACGCGCGTGCGATCGACCACGTCATTCGCGCGTTCGACGTCGGCGCGGGGCCGCTTCCTCCGCCGCCTCTCGGCGCCCAGAGCGCGCAGCCGGGCATTCTGACGTTGCTCACGCGCCATTCGCGCGAGCCTGCGGGCGAAGCGTTCGGCGTGCTCTGGGAAGGCGCGCCGTCGCTCTTCTCGAAGACGCCCCAGGCCTACAACATGTCGGGCTTCGACCGCGTCATGCCGGGCCCGATGTCACCGCTCTCGCGGCTCTACGAGGTGTCCCTGCGGCTGCTCGAACCGCCGCGCTCGGCGCTTTTCTACAGTCGTGCGAAGGAGAAGGACGTCCCGGGGTTGACGGTGGCCCTTCTCCCGACCCCATCGGCCATCCTCTCCGGCGACGCTCGCGAAGACAGTCCGCAGCTGCGCTGGGTGCTGGGCGCCGCCATCGCGTCGAGCTTGCCGGAAAATACACTCCCGCTCGGTCTCCCCGCAGCCGAGGCAAGCGCGGTGTTCGACGTCCTCGTGTCGGCGTTCGGTCCTCCGGGCAAGACCATCGCGCGCGAGCACGCACGTCTCGCCGAAACGCTCTGGCAAACGCTCGCGCCCCGCGCGCAACGGCGTCTCAAGGAGCTTCTCACCGACGGTGAGATTCCGCCGTTCGAGCTCGTGCTCGAGCGTGCGCGCCAGAGCGGGCGTCGCCTGGGCATGTTCCTCACGGGTGATTTCGGGCAGGCCGCGCGTGCCGTCGTCGCCGAGCATCCCTCGTTCAACGTCGCCGAGCTCGAGCGTCCTGGCGGTCTTGCGCGCATCTGTTCGAGCCTTCCCGCGCTTGCGGACCTCTATCGGCTGGCCTTGCGGCCGGAGTACGCCGACGCGCGCTGGGCGGTTCCGAATCCAGCTTCCTCGACGCGTTACTCGACGGGGCGTATTCCCCTCGTGTGAAGATGCTTCGCCGGTTCTCACGCATCAAGCGCGCGCTCCTGGTCGCGACGGCAGCGTCTCTGGCTGCCGTCTCCCTCGCTGCGTGCATCTTGGCGGAGGAGCCGGCGGAGCTGCCGCCGACGCCTCTCACGCGTCCGACGATCCTCCACGGGTCGGTCGTTCCGTCGACGTCGACCGTGCTCGGGACCTTCCCGGAGAAGTTCATCGTCCCCGTCGAGTTGAGCGATCCGACGCTCTCTTTCCAGTGGGCGACGTTCGTCGACTACAACGCGCTCACGGGCACGGGGCTCGTCGACCTTCCGCGCACGAGCACGTTCGAGGCGGCGACCACGCAAGGTCGCGTGCGCACGCTCGAAGTGACGATCAATCCTCCTCCGTCGACCGACGGTTGCCACGTCATCGAGGTGGTCGTCGCGTTGCGTTTCGCCTCTCCCTCCGAGCCTCACGTGCCGTCGGAGCCGGGCGGCGACGTCGTGACGTGGTTCTACAGTCCCGGTGGTGATCTGAGCGGGTGCCCCGTCGTCGACGCAGGCATCGACGCGACCATCGACGCGGGCGAGGCCGGTCCGCAATGACGAGGTCGGGCGCTCGCCTGATGGCCGTCCTTGCACCCCTCGCGTTCGGTTTGGCGTGCGACCCCATCAAAGGAACACCACGTCAGGGACCTCCGACGAACGCTTGCTCCGAGCAGGCCTGCGAGGCCTACAAGCCGGCACGCATCGCGGCGACGTGCAACGAAGGGCGCTGTGAGTTCGCCGAGCGGCCGGACTTCACGTTCACGTTCGCCATCGACGTGCCCAACACGGCGCTCTACGGGGCAGGGCAGACGTTCCTCATCGCGGGCCACATGCTGTACGACCACCCGGCGACCTCGTTGTGTCCCGTCGCATCGTGCCTCCCGCTGCTCGCCGTCGGTGACGTCACGGGCGCCTACACCGTCACGCAGGCGGTCGGTGTCGACCTCGGGGTTGCGATGGCCAAGGACACGTCGTTCCCGGTCCAGGCCGTGTTCGTTCCCCGGTTCGATGGTCAGGATGCTCTCGCGCAAGGTTTGCCGGTGGGAACGCTGTTCGCCGTATCACGCCTCGTCCAGATCGAGCCGGATTCGCCTCCGTCCTTGCTCTACCGACGCGCGCTGCCGGCGGGACGATACCTCCGCTACTCATATCCGCTGCCGCCCTTCGACGAGGTATTCCCACCACTCGTCGACGTGGTTCAGGTTCAATCCAGTCGCGGCTTGAGCGACGACGCCAAGCTGGAGACTCTCGACAACCCGACCGGGGAGCTTCGCACGGCGAAGATCGCGCGCGAAGAAGGCCTTGGCGGCTTTCGTGCTTGGCTCGCAGACTCGACCTCTCGTGCCCGAATTTCCTCCATCCGGACACTCTCTGGAACCACGGCCGAGGTGCGTCTCGACACGGTGGGCCAGAATCAAGAGGGCGGAACGGCGCTTCGGGAGAACGTCGACGTCATCGTTGCGCCTCCGGACGGGACACTCGGATTGCCTCGATTCGAGAGCGCGCTCATCGGCGGCGCCGGTCTCGACAACATCATCTACTGGCGGCTGCCCGCGCCGGCCACCGTGAACGGCGTCGTGGCCATCACGTCGGAAGACGATGCGGGAGGCGGCCTCGGTTTCCTCACGGGAGTCCCCAGTCGACTGCACTTCGAGAGCCAGTCGATTCGTGACGTGGAGGACGTGCAGCGGCCGCTGCTGCACTATTCGTCGGATGTCTTCACCGACGACGCAGGGCGCTTCTCGACCGTGCTGCCGCCGGGCGTGTACAGCGTGACGCTCGAGCCCGCAGAAGGTACCGGCTTCGGCAAGTTCACGAGCGTCCTGAACGTCACGGGAAACATCGCTCCGACGTTCCAGCCGCCGCGGCGCACGCTGACGAAGGGGCGTGCGGTGCTCAGCGACGGGCGCCCGCTCGGACAGGCGGAAGTCGTCGCCAACCCGGCGAAGATCCCGTCGGATTCCAGCTCTTGGTCCACGGCCTCGGCGCCGCGCGCTGGTCGGACGCGCACCGCCGACGACGGCAGCTTCCAGTTCGAGCTCGACGAGGGCACCTACGAGATCAGCGTTCAGCCGCAGTCGAACACGGGCTTTCCGCGCATGGTGACGATTCGAGGCGTGGGCGGCCTCGAGCAGGACCTGCAGACTCTCGAGGTCCCTGTTCCGACGCGCATGTCGTTCGCGGTCCGCGGCGGAGACAACGGCGTGCCCATCGTTCGGGCCACCGTTCGCATCCTTGCCCAGCCCGAGGGCGGGGGTCCGGCGGTCCAGGTCGCCATGGCCATGACCGACGAGGACGGCCAGTGCGAGATCCTTCTCGCGCGACAGCCGCGCTGAACGTAAGCTGTACCTTTCCTCCCGTCCCATGCTCACAGACGAGAAAATCAATCTCCTCGCTCGCGTAGCACGTACGCCGAACCCGAATGCTTCGCGCGAAGGCGCGCGCGCGCTGGAAGCATCCAGCGATCGCTCGATCCTGCTCCTCGCAGCGGCGTCGTACGGCTCCAAGCCGTCGGACGAGGCGACGGTACCGACGGGCTTCGACCCGCACGCGGCCGTGCTGTTCGAGGCAATCGTCGAGGGCGCGTACCTGGTCGCGACGGCCGACGGGATCTTCGACGACGAAGAGCGTGGCGCGTTCGAGCGGATCGTGACCGCGGCGTGCGGTGGATCCGTTCCCCAGCGTCACGTGGCGGATCTCGTCGCCGACCTCGCCGATCAACTCGCCGAGGACGGACTCGAGAGTCGCCTCTCACGCCTCGGCGTCGGGCTCGCACGAAAAGAGCACGCCGAGGAGGTTTTACGCATCGCCGCGCTCATCGCGCAGGTGAGCGACGACGTTAGCGACGTCGAGCGCGCGCTCCTCGAGAAGCTCGCAGCGGCGTGCAAGCTAGGGGACGGCGCAGTGGATGCGGCCCTCGACGAAGTGAAGTCGGCACTCGCGAGCTGAGGTTAGTCCCGAACGCGCTCCTGCGCCGTCGTCGGGAGGCGCGGGATCACCAGCACGGGAATGTCGAAGTCGTGCACGACCTTCTCCGCCTCCGAGCGGAAGAGACCGTGGACGTCCGCCGAGAGAACGACGAGCGTTGCTCCCCACCGGCGTGCTTCGTCGCGAATCACGCGCGGCGAGCGTGCCTCGACGGCCGCGACGACGTCCACGCGTTCGGGGTAGCCGGGCACCACGTTGCCGAGGAAGCGACGTAGACGTTGCTCGGCTTCGGCGCGCCAGTCGCCGAGGACTGCCGGGCTTCCGAGTCCGCCGAGAAACTCGTCGGTGCCGTCACTCTGGGCGGCGTGGAAGAGGCAAACCTCGGCTCGGATCGATCGCTGCAGCGCGAGCGCCACACCGACGGCACGATGCGACTCCATCGAGAAGTCGACGGGGACAAAAATACGCTCGAGGATGCTCCTCGCGCGACCGACGGAAGGCTCGGGAACCTGCGGAGAGTGCATGGATGGGGCCTCGCGAATCGGGGAGCGCACGCTGCGCCCGCCGATCGCTCGTGATGCAAGCTGCGCACCGCTTGCCGGCGCCGTTCAGCTCGCGTCGTGGGCCATGCGGAAGAGATCGGCCTCGGCCTCTCGACCGGCGCTGCGCGCTTCGGCTTCCAGCAGCTTCAACGTTTCCTTGTGCTTCGGCAGGAGCTCGTCGCGTCGATCCGGCGGAGCGTCTTCGAGGCGTGCCGAGAGGAGCGCGAGAAGCTCCATGCTTCGTCCGAGTCGCGAGAGGAGCAGGACGAGCTCGTCGACGGCGGCATCGTTCGTCGGATCGGCCTGGACGGCGCGCGTGAGCGATTCGATACGCTCCTCCGCCTGCGCCTCGTCGAGTTCGGGGGGGGCGGGCCGTTCGAAGGCGGGCTCGAGCTCCACGAGAGGCAGACCAGGGAGGCCGGGCTCGAGGATCTGCGTGGCCTCGACCGACTCGACGGGGAGGGGAGCAGGCTTCAGGCCGGCGATGCCGGCGATCCGCTCTCCGAGATCGCGATAGAGCGCGAGGAGCGGCTCGTCTTTCGGTGAAATGGCGAGGGCCGCGCCGGCGTGGCGCTGCGCGGCGTGGAGATCGCCGCGCGAAGTTTCGAAGTTCGCGGCCTCGACGAGCCACGGGAGGGCCGCGGGATCGTGACCGGCGCGCTCGCGCAGACGGGCGAAGGCGAGCGATGCACCGGCGAAGTCACCGAGCACGCTGCGCAGTCGTCCTTCGAGTCCGCGAGCAGCGATGGCTTCCTTGGCTTCGTCGGGGATCGCGCGAAGGCGCGCCACGGCCGCCGGCCGATCGCGAAGCTGCTCGCCGAGGATGCGCGCGAGCTCGAGTTCCATCCACGCGGTGGCCTCGCCGCGAGCTCCAGCCACTTCGATGGCGTGTGCGAGCAGCGCGGCACCGCGCGCGTGACGACCTTCTTGCGCGAGCGCGACGCCGAGCCCGGCAAGCGCCGCGGGATCGTCCGGGCGATAGAGCAGTGCGCGTTCGTAGAGATCGGCTGCGGCATCACCGAGGCTGACGCTTCGATAGAGATCGGCGCCTCGGCGGAGCACGTCGAGGCGCTCGCGCGTGCCCTCGGCCATGGCCTCGAGCTCCTGCAGGTCGGCCTTGGCTTCTTCGAGGCGTCCGCCCTCGAGGCGTCGTCGCGCGCGCTCCCAGCGCAGTTCGGCGAGTCGGGGCGCACGCGCCACGGCCTCGTCGAGCCACGAGAGCGCGTCGTAGGGATCCTTGGTGACGTGCGCGGCGGCGGCATGCGTCAGAGCGCTGACCACGTGCGAAGGTTCGCGTTCCGCCGCGCGCAAGAACGAAGCAATGGCCGAGGACGGATCGCCCGCTTCGAGGGCGAGCTCTCCAGCGAGCGTCCCGAGATGAAGGCGCTCCGCCCCGGCTGCTGCGCGAAGGGTTGCCAGCGCCGCTTCGGCGCGCTTGCCCGCGAGACCATCGATCTCGGCGATGCGCCGCGCGATCTCCGGATGCCTCGGCGCGCGCTCGAGTGCCGCCACGTCGAGTGCGCGAGCCCGCCCGAAATCCCCGGCGAAACGTGCATTGTCGCCTTCGCGTACGAGCGCCGCGACCTCCGCAGCGAGGGTGGCTTCGGGCTCGATCTCGACGGGCGCGCCGTCGCGCACCAGGACGAACACGAGCACCCCGTCGGCTTCACCGGTGCCGCCCAGGCGAACGTCGTCGCCCGAGGGGGCCCGCACGCCGGCTTCGGGCAAGAGCCTCCTCACGAGCTGCGTGGTGGGCTTCGAGAGCACGAAGCGGGAGCCCTCGCGCGCTGCGGTGCTGCCGAGGAGCGTGGCCATCGCTCGGAGCGCGAGTGCGCTCGGCGGGGAGGTGAGGTTGGCGCCGCGCGCGTCGTGCACGACGACGACCAGATCGTCTCCGCTCGTGAGCAGCGATGCCTCGAACGCCAAGGCCGCGACGTGCGCGTGGGCAGCCGCCTTGGTGGTTCGGCCCGAGACGGTGATGGTCACGCCGAGACGACGTGCCTCCACGGATACGGACGATGGCCCGGCGGAGAGCAGGCCGCGAAGCTTCGGCTCGGCCCATCGCGCGAGCTTGCGCGTGTCGAGCTCGACCGTGAGGCGTTCGAGCTCTCCGCGCTTGTGACGGAACTTGGCGACCCCGCCGCTCACGTCGAATGGGAAGCGAACGTGGGGGAGGCGGACGACGAGCTCGCTGACGTCCAGGCACTCGAGGCGCGCCGGCCTCGCGAGCTCGAGGCCGAGCCCATCCTTTCCGATGGCCAGCCGAAGCGCGACGTTCGCGTTCTCCCGATCGATCGACGGCGCAGCCCCCTCGTCACGCGCACCTCCGGCCGGTCGCGCGGCACGGGCCGGCGAGACGGGCGGAGAGGGACGGGGACCGACGGATCGCGTCACGGTGCCAATCGTAGCAATTCCCGCCCGAACTTCGCCGCTTTTAGGCGGAAGCGCGCGCCGGGGCCCCGGGAAAACCGCTGGTTTTGGGCGGGAGAAGGCGCTCGACGCCTCGGCTCCCATTGGCTAGACCAGCGGGCGATGTCGATTGACGACGTGCTCGGCCCGTCCTCGCCGCTCGCCCGTCGTCTCGAGGGTTACGAGCTCCGCGAAGGGCAGCTCGCGATGGCAAGGGCCGTCGAGCGCGCTCTCGGGAATGACTCCCACCTGTTCGTGGAGGCCGGCACCGGCACCGGCAAGACGCTCGCCTATCTGCTCCCCGCCGTGCTCAGCCAGCGCAAGGTCGTGATCTCGACCGCCACCCACGCGCTCCAGGAGCAGATCTTCGAAAAGGACCTGCCGCTCGTCCGCGAGGTGCTCGCCGAGCACGGCATCGAGTTCCGCGCGACCCTGATGAAGGGGCTCTCGAACTACCTCTGCAAACGACGCTTCGACGAGCGCCTCCGCAGCGGCGAGCCCGTCTCGGCTCAGCTCGCCCAGGTGGAGCGATGGGCCCTCGAAACGCGTTCGGGCGATCGCGCCGAGCTCACCATGCTCGAAGAGAACTCGCCCGCCTGGCGCGACGTGGCCTCGTCCACCGAGACGCGCGTAGGTGCAGGTTGCAAGTATTACGACGAGTGCTTCGTCACCCGCATGCGGCGCGAGGCGGACGAGGCGAACATCGTCGTCGTCAATCATCACCTGTTCTTCGCCGATCTCGCGCTCCGAACCGGCAAGAACGCGGGCTACGGCGGCGCGATTCCGGCCTACGACGCGGTGATTTTCGACGAGGCACACCAGATCGAGTCCGTCGCCACGGACTTCTTCGGCGTGCGCATCTCCACCTCGCGACTCGATGCGCTCGTCCGTGACGCACGGCGTGCAGTCATGGCCGCCAAGCTCCTCGACTCCCGGTCGATGGCCCTCGTCGACGACCTCGAGTTCGCCGGTCGAGTGTTCTTCCAAGCCTGGCAAAAGGCCGGTGCGCCGGCCGCCGTCCGCCGACGCAACGGCAGCGGAGGAGGCGAGGAGAGCAAGCGCCTCCTCAATGCGACCGACTGGACGTCCGAGCGTCGTGACGCCGTCGGTCGTCTCGACACCGTTCTCTCGGCGGTCGCCGCGTTCGCCGAAGCTCACGAGCGGGACGATGCCGTGAGCGTGCTGGCTCGACGCGCCGGCGATCTGCGTGTCGACCTCGCGCGCATCCACGCCACGTCGCGTGAGGAGGAACGGCATTGGGAGCCGGACGAGCCGCTCGCGGGGGCGCTCCAGAAGGCCACGGAAGGCTTCTCCGGGGGCGTCGTCTGGATCGACGCGCGCGAACGTTCGGTGTCGCTCGGCGCAAGTCCCGTCGATCTCGGTCCCACCTTGCGCGAGCGCCTGTTCGAGCGCGTGCCGAGCGTCGTGTGCACGAGCGCCACGCTGGCGACGTCGACGCACGCAGGTCCGAGCTTCCACTTCGCCAAGAGCCGGCTCGGTGCGCTCCCCGAGTCGGAGGAGCTTGTCGTGCCGTCGCCGTTCGACTTCGAGAAGCGCGCGGCCTTCTACGTCGCCGAAGATCTGCCGGAGCCAACGGAAGCCGGCTTCGAAGAAGCCTGCGCGAACCGCGTCGCCGAGCTCGCCGCGATCACAGGCGGCGGCGCGTTCGTGCTCTGTACGAGCAACCGTGCGATGCGCCGCATCCACGAGGAGCTCCACGGACGTGTTCCAGGCCCGCTCTACGTGCAGGGCGATGCGCCGAAGCACGTGCTGCTCGAGCGCTTCCGCGCGTCCGGATCGGCAACGCTCGTCGCGACGATGAGCTTCTGGGAAGGCGTCGACGTCCCGGGACGCGCGCTTCGTCTCGTGGTGATCGACAAGATTCCGTTCGCCGTGCCGAGCGATCCGGTCGTGGCAGCGCGCTCGGCGCGCATCGAAGCCGAAGGCGGAAACCCGTTCACGCAGTACTCCGTGCCGAGCGCTGCGATCACGCTCAAGCAAGGCTTCGGTCGACTCATTCGCACGAAGCGAGACTCAGGCGTGGTTGCGCTCCTCGATCGCAGAGCTGCACGACGTGGCTACGGTCGCGTGCTGCTCGGCAGCTTGCCGACAGCGCGACGCGTCCGGACCGTCGAGCAAGTGCGGTCGTTCTGGCAGGACCTCGACGGCGAAGAGGACGAGCTCTTCGAGCCCGTGCCCGAAGGGGTGTGACGGCGAGCTCCTTACTGTGCTACGCAGGCGGCCCCAACACATCGGAAGGGACCGTGCCATGAGCGAGATCACCGCCGTCATCGCCCGCGAAATCCTGGATTCGCGAGGCAACCCCACCGTCGAAGTCGAAGTCCAGACGACGAATGGTCACGGCCGGGCTGCCGTTCCCAGCGGCGCCTCCACGGGCGAGCACGAAGCCATCGAGCTGCGCGACGGAGACAAGAAGCGCTTCGGCGGCAAGGGCGTGCAGAAGGCCGTCGAGAACGTCCTGCAGACGCTCGGCCCGAGCGTCATCGGCCTCGACGCCCTCGACCAAGCCGAAGTCGACCGCGTGCTCTGCGAAGCAGACGGTACGCCCAGCAAGGGCAAGGTCGGCGCGAACGCCATCCTCGGCGTCTCGATGGCCGTCGCTCGCGCAGCTGCAGACACCGTCGGTATCCCGCTCTGGCGCTACCTCGGTGGTGCGAACGCGCGCGTGCTTCCCACGCCCCTCATGAACGTGGTCAACGGCGGGGCTCACGCGGACAACGGGCTCGAGATTCAGGAGTTCATGATCGTCCCCGCGGGCGCGAGCTCGTTCGCCGAGGCGCTCCGCGCCGGCGCCGAGATCTTCGCCACGCTCAAGAAGAACCTGAAGGACAAGGGCCTCACCACCGCCGTCGGCGACGAAGGTGGTTTCGCTCCGCGCCTCGGCTCGAACGAAGAGGCGATCTCGGCGCTCGTGAAGGCGATCGAGGACTCCGGCTACAAGCCCGGCAAGGACGTCTATCTCGCGCTCGACTGCGCGGCGAGTGAGTTCTTCGACAAGAAGGCTGGAAAGTACACGTTCGACAAGAAGCCGCTCAGTGGTGCGGAGCTCGTCGCGACGTACGAGAAGCTCTGCGAGAAGTACCCGATCCTCTCGATCGAAGACGGCTGCGCGGAAGACGACTGGGACACCTGGAAGCTCCTCACCGACAAGATCGGCAAGAAGGTGCAGCTCGTCGGCGACGACCTCTTCGTCACGAACGTCGAGCGCCTCAAGCGCGGTATCGACGGCGGCTACGCCAACGCGATCCTGATCAAGCTGAATCAGATCGGCACGCTCACCGAGACCTTCGATGCCATCCGCATGGCGACGGAAGCCGGCTACCGCAGCATCATCAGCCACCGCTCGGGTGAGACCGAAGACACGTTCATCGCCGACCTCGCCGTCGGCACGAACGCCGGCCAGATCAAGACGGGCAGCCTCTCGCGCTCGGATCGCGTCGCGAAGTACAACCAGCTCCTTCGCATCGCGTTCGAGCTCGGCACCGGCGCCGTCTACGCGGGCAAGCGTCCGTTCACGCGCCCCGGCGCCTGATCGTTTCTCGTACGTCGTGATGGATGTGCCGTCGTGCGGGGGCGTGTAGGCGCCCCTGCTCGACAGGCCGTTTCTCGGCGGAGGATCGCAGTTTCGGCGTCCAGCCGGGCTGGATTCCTTTCACTGCGCTTACTTGCTTCGGCCGTAGCGAATTGCCGTTGTAGTCTGTCGCTTGGGCGGTCGACGCCCGCGCGATGAAATCGATCGAGGAACTGCTCAAGAACCTCGCGCGCCCGGAAGTCGTCGAGTTCGGGCTCGTGACGAACCGGCTGCCGAGCGTGAATATCGGCGGCAAGTTCGAGCCGGTGGACGACGAGGCGCCGACCACGGAAGCCGTGCTGCGGATGCTCGTCGTCATGGGCGGAAGTCGCCACGTCGACTCGCTCACGGACAAGCCCGCACAGTGGACCACGCGCCTCGATGGCGTGGGCGTGATCTCGGTCGCGGCGATCGTGCGCCAGGACGTGGTGCAGGCGCGCTTTACCGTCGCGCGACGCGATCCGGTCCGCTCTCAGCCGAAGGCCGAACCACTCACGCCGAGCGTCGAGGCGCCGAAGCCCGCGCCCGTGAAGGTGGAGACGCCGAAGCCGGCGCCCGCGAAGGCGGAGCCGACGCCGTTCGACATTTCGAAGCTGCCGCCCATGCGTCCGCCGATGCCGACGCAGGACGGGCCTCCGCCTGCGCGGACCGAGAGTGATGCAGCCACCGCCGCCAGGCTCGCGGCGCGTGCGAACGCGTCGATCATGCAGACCCAGCCCGGGACGGGCGAGCCGGTCGTCCTCGCGCGAACGAAAGCCACGGAGCCGTCGGCCGCGCCGCTGACGCCGATCGCCGTCGAATCGCGCGAGCCCGAGGTGGTCGAAGTTTCGTTCGTCGACATTCCCCTAGAGGAGCTCGACGCTCTCGACGACGACGGTTCGGAAGCGACGACCGATCCTCCGCCGCCGCACTACAACACTGTTCCGGTGCCGCCCATGCCCGACGCGCCGGCCGATGCGATGCCTGCGGCCGACGAATGGGAGGAAGACGACGACGACGAACCGACGCTGCAGACAGCGGCGCCGCCGGTGTCGCCGCCGGTGTCGCCGTCGCTGCTTCCAGCTGCTCCGACCCATCCGCCCGCACCGCTTGCGTCGGTGCCTTCGGCTCCCTCCTCGGATCCGAAGCCCAAGCCCGCGCGGAAGGCTGCCCCGAGCGCATCGGATATCGAGCAGCCGCCGTCGGCGGTGCGTGCGGTGTCGGCGCCCGTCCCGCGCGTCGACGTCGAGCCTGGTGACGGCGATGGCGCGGACGTGGAGATCACCCAGTCGCTGAAGGGCTCGCCACCGCCCGAAGGGGTCGAGTCGAGCGGCGTTCGCTCGCCCGCGGAGATTCCCGAGAACGACCGGCCGCGTGGCGACGGGCCGCTCGATTCCTTCCTCGCGCTCGCCGTGGGTGCGGGCGCCAGCGATCTCCATATCGTCTCGGGCCGGCCACTGCTCCTGCGGCTCGGCGGCGATCTGGTTCCGCGTACGCGTACCATCACGACCGAACACGTGGAGCGGCTCACCCGCGACCTCGTTCCCGCCGCCGCGCGCGGGCAGCTCGATCTCGAAGGCTGCTGCCAGTTCGCGCTCGAGCGTGCGCCGCATGGGCGTTTCCGCGTGCACGTTTCCAAGCACCGCGGCGGGTTCAAGATCACGATGCGAATCGTGCCTCGTGAGGTGCCTTCGCTCGCCGCGCTCGGCTTGCCCGAAGCGCTTGCGAGCCTCGCGCGGCTGCACCGTGGCCTCGTGCTCGTGACCGGACCGGTCGGCCACGGCAAGACGACCACGGTTGCATCGCTCGTCGACGTGCTGAATCGAGAGAGCGCGCGGCACATCCTCACCATCGAAGACCCGATCGAGTTCGTGCATTCGGGTAAGCGTTCGATCGTGACCCAGCGTGAAGTGTCCACGCACGCACGCTCGCGGGCGGCGGCGCTCGCGGCGTCGCTCCACGAAGACGTCGACGTTCTCGCGCTGGGCGAGATCTCCGACCTCGCATCGGCTCGTCATGCGATCGCTGCCGCTGACAACGGCACACTGGTCCTGGCGACGGTGACCTGCCTCGACGCGGGCGCCGCCGTCGACCGTATCGTCGACTACTTCCCCGTCGAGGAGCGCGCCGAGGCGCGCGCGCGGCTCGCCGGCACGCTTCGCCTCGTCGTCGGCCAGCGTCTCGTGCCCGGAATCGAGCGCACGAGGATGCACGTGGCGATCGAGGTTCTCCCGTCCTCGATGGCGCTGTATCAGCTCGTGCGCAGTGGAGAGACGGCGCGCATCGCGAGTCTCGAGTCTCGAGGTCGATCGGCGTTCGTGCCGAAGCTCGAAGAGTCGCTTACCGAGCTCGTTCGCGCAAAGAAGGTCTCGCTCGAGGCCGCCCGTGCGTTCGCGATTCTTCCCGATGAGTCGCCCGAGGCCGCGTCGGGGCTCGAGAGGATGGGCTGATGCCCAAGATCGACCTGTTTTTCGACGAAGTCCTGCAGCGCGGAGGAACCGACCTGCACCTCGGCGGCGGAAGCATGCCGATGGTGCGCGTCCAGGGCGAGCTCGTGCCTCTCGGTGATTCCGCGCTCGAGCCGAACGAGGTCGAGGCGCTGGTCTTCGAGCTTCTCGGCCCAGCCGAGCGCGAACGGTTGGACGCCGAGCTCGGTGTCGAGTTCGCCATTCCCCACAAGGAAGCGGGGCGGTTTCGCGCCAGCGTTTTCCGGCGTTCGGGCGGCATCGGCGCCGTCTTCCGTCATGTTCCGCGAATGCCGACGAAGCTCGACGACCTGGCATGTCCGGACGCTCTCGCGCGAGCCGTCTCACGCCGGTCGGGGCTCGTCCTTCTCGCGGGCGGTCCGCGGACGGGCAAGTCCACGCTGCTCGCCGCGCTCGTCGAGCTCGTCAATCGAACGCGTGCGTGTCACGTCCTCACCGTGGAGCGCCCCATCGAGTTCGTCCACACGGCCGCACGCGCGCAGATCACGCAGCGCGAGCTGGACACGCACGTTCTTTCGCAAGCCGCCGCTTTGCGCGGAGCGCTTCGCGAAAATGCCGATGTCGTCGTCGTTTCTGAGCTCACCTCGGTCGATGCCGCAAGGGCCGCGTTCGACTTGGCCGCGTCGGGCATTCTCGTCGTCGCCAGCGTTCGCGCGAGCGATACGGTGACGGCGCTGCGTCAGCTCGCGAGTGGCACGACGGCCGAGGAGTCCGCGTCCTTGCGCAAGGGCCTCGCGTCGACGCTCGCGGTGATGGTGACGCGGCGGCTCGTGCGGACGGCGGACGGAAAGAGCCGCGTGCCGGCACACGCCGTGCTCGTCGGGCCGCCCGCGCGCGAGTTGCTCCAGGAGGGGCGCTTCGGAGAGCTCGCTGCCCTGATGGAAGCGAGCCACGCGCAAGGCATGCAGACCATCGATACCGCGCTCGAGAGGCTCGTCGCGCAAGGACGCATCACGTTCGAGGCGGCGCTCGAAGAGGCGTTCGACAAGGAAGCGTTCGCGCGGCTCGTCGGGCGCCCGCCCGCGTCGACCAACTAGAGCGGCGCTCTAGCGCTCGTCCGCGAGGCGTGCGGCGAGCGCTGCCGTGTCGGCGACGGTGATGCGGTCCGCGCTGGCGTCCACGACGATGCCGTAGGGGCTGGCGATCTCGAGGACCGCGCTCGACGCGATCCCGAGGGCCTCGAGCTCGTTCACGAGGTCGCTCCACCTCATTGTCCGCGACGAGGGCGAGCCTCCGACTTCACCCCAGGTCACGAGCTGCATGAGCACCTGACGCGCGATTCGCGAGGGCGAATGGCCGCGCGAAGGCGTCGCGGCTCGGCTCTTCGTATCGACCTCGCGAAAACGAACGGCGAGGGACTTGAGGAGCGTCGCCATCCAAGGTTTGAGGGCCGCGACCTCCTGCTCGAGGATCTCCGACGTCACCACGAGGACCGTCGTCTCCTCCGCAGCGACGACGGTGGCCGTGCGTGGCCCTTCGGTGAGGATGGTCATTTCCCCAAAGACGTCACCGGGGCCCATCGAGCTGACGACCTCGCGCCCTTGCGGCGAGCTTCGGACGACGTCGCAGCGCCCACTCACGACGATGTAGGCGGCGTGTCCGTGCTCGCCTTCGCGGACGATCTCTTCGCCCGCAACGAATGTTTGCTGCGGAAAATCGGCACCGCCGCGCATGAACCGGACGAGGTCGGCGCGCAGCGCGGCGATGCTCGGATACCGCTCGGCAGGCTCCGCGGCCATCGCACGGAGGATGATCCGTTCGAGCTCGGGAGGGACGGCGCCTTCGCCCACCACAGCGCGAGGCGGGGGGAACGTCCCCAGCGCGGCGAGGCGCAGCGTCTCGAGGCGATCGACGCTCGCATAGGGCGGCCTTCGCGTGACGATCTCGTAGAGCATGGCTCCCACGAGGAAGACGTCGGAGCGAGTGTCGAGCGAGGCGCGATCGCCGCGCGCTTGCTCGGGGGACATGTAGCCTGGCGTTCCGATGACGGTGTTGCCCGTCGACGAGATGGGCATGCGGGCAACCTCGTCGATGGAGGCCGGCGCGCGCTCGCTCGTGGCGTGTCCAGCGCTCGACGTCGACGCGGGCGACATCTCGGTGGACACGAGGCGGGCGATGCCCCAATCGGTGAGGTAAACCTGCCCGAACTCGCCGACCATGACGTTTGCCGGCTTGACGTCGCAGTGGATGACGCCGCGGCTATGGGCGAACGCCAATGCGTTACAGACCTTGGTGACGACGTCGAGCAGTGAGTAGAGGGTCGCCGTGTCGATGGGGCCCTTCGGGAGCGCGCGAATGAGCGCACCGAGCGGCTGCCCTTCGATGAGCTTCATCGCGAAGTAGAGATGATCGGGGCTGCTCTCGCCGATGTCGTAGACCGGCACGATGTGCGGGTGATCGAGAAGCGCCGTGAGGCGAGCTTCGCGCAGGAACATCCGCACGGCGGAGTCCGTGCCGCGCAAGTGCGGGTGCAGGGTCTTGATGGCGATGCGCCGATCGAGGGCGCGGTCGACGGCGACTTCGATGGTGCCCATGCCACCGGCGGCGACGCGCTCCTGGATGGCTAGTCGTTCGTGCGAGGGCTTCTTCACCTCGCCGAGGAGCGAGTCCACCGTTGCCGTCGATGCCACGATGCGCTCGCGCGGTGCGCCGTCAGCCGTGCCCGAGCCTGTCGTGATCGTCGGAAGCGGTGGTTGGGAGTCCGCAGCAGCTCCGAACGCCGTCTTCGCAGGCGCAAGAGGGCCCGGCACGACGAGCGTATCGGTACGGCGGCGTTCAGGCGCCGCGCTGCGCGCATCTTTCATCCCAGATTTGCCAGTATACCCGTCCTTCGGGGATAGAGTGTCGCCGTGAGTTCCACTCGCCGTTCGCTCGCGCCTGGGCTTTGTCGTCTCGCCCCTGCGCTTTTTCTCGCGGTTCTTGTGCCCGCGCTTGCGGCGTGCGAGCGTTCCCGACCTCCGGAGCCCACGCCCGCCCCGCCCCCCAAGCCCCCGGCGAGCGCATCGAACGCGGCGAACCTGCCTGCGAAGGCGGCAGCTGCGCCGCCTTCCGTACCTTTCGCGGGGGCCGTGCCCGCGCCCGAGCGCATCGTCGCCATCGGCGATCTCCACGGCGACTTCGAGGCCGCGCGAAAGGCGTTCCGCCTTGCCGGAGCGACCGACGCCAAGGACGAATGGATCGGCGGCAAGCTCGTCGTCGTCCAAACGGGTGACGAGATCGATCGTGGCGACGACGATCGCAAGATCCTCGACTGGGTCGAGAAGCTCAAGGGTGACGCCGAGAAGGCAGGTGGCGCCGTCGTGGCCCTCGTCGGCAACCACGAGATCATGAACGTGCAGTTCGACTTCCGCTACGTCACGGACGGCGCGTTCACGTCGTTCGACGGCTCACAGGCTCCGAATCCGCAGGTGTCGACGGCGCTCGCGGGGATGGAGGCGCGTTCACGAAGTCGCGCCTATGCATTCGCCCCCGGTGGGGCCTATGCGACGATGCTCTCGCGACGGCCCGTGGTGGCCCAGGTGGGCGGCACCGTCTTCGTCCACGGTGGTGTCTTGCCGAAGCACGTTGCGCTCGGGCTCGACAAGATCAACGAGAACGCGAAGCAGTGGCTGCTCGGCAAGGATCCGACGCCGCCGCGCGCGCTCGTCTCCGAAGACGGCCCGCTCTGGACGCGCATGTATTCCGCAGCGCCGGGCCGCGAGGAGTGCGCGATGCTCGGCGAAACGCTGAAGAGCCTCGACGCGAAGCGCATGGTGATGGGGCACACCGTGCAGCGCGGTGGCATCAGCCAGGCCTGCGAGGGCAAGGCTTGGCGCATCGACGTGGGCATGTCGCGCTTCTTCGGTGGCTCCGTCGAGGTACTCGAGATCAAGGGCGACACGGTCAACGTCCTCAAGGGAAGCTGACCGTCGTCCTAGGACGAGATCTCGGTGCCGCTCGTGACGGCGGACGAGCCGTCGTCGACGTCTCGCTGGAGCGCGCCAATCAGTCGAACGATCTGATCCACGTTGCGGACCGACGCTTCCGGTTCGTCGGCGCGTGGAAGGTGAGGGTAGTGCCCACGGTTGATTGACCAGTGCAGGTTCGCCTGGTCGAAGCCCGACTCCCGCTGAGCGCGAGCCACCGCGTCGAGTGGTACCGTCGGGTCTTCGGTTCCGCAGAGCCACTTGCAGCGGCGCATGTCTTCGCCGGCGACGGTGGGGGCCTTGCGCCAGTAGCGGGCGAAGGCTCCGAGCGTTGCGAAGGGATAGACCTTCACGTTGGCCAGTGCGTCGACTTGCCAGCGGGGATCGAGCGCCTCGACGGCGTTCTGAATCTTGCTCGATACGATCGGTCTGACGGCCCACTCGAGGAGCTTTGCGTGCTTCTCGAGGACCGATACGCCGAGCGTATCGAACTGCCACTGGCGATTCGCGAACGCGACGATGGGCGTGACCGCGAGGCGGTTCGTGGTCGGCCCGAGCTCGTCGTCCGTCATCGACAGGAGCGGTACGGTGAGAATCGAATGGCCGACGATGGTGGTCGGGATCGGCCGCACGCCGAGCAGCTCGAGCCACGCCAGGATTCCACTCATCTGCTGTCTCGGCGTGCGATACGCGGTGCCCGGCGGATTCTCTTGGTACCTGCTCTCCTGGAAGCCGAGAAACTCCGCGGTCAGGACTGCCGTTTGAGCACGATCGCGGAGCACGGCGCGTGCGATGTGCGACCAGGAGCGACGCGAATACATCATGCCCGGAAGCATGACGACGAGACCGCGAGCACGCGCGAGCGCTTCGGGCGTGGTGGGCGTGCCCAGGCGATCCGTTCGCGTGAACAGCGACCAGCCTAGGTTTTCGTAGCCGGAAACCCGTCGAAAGGCCTCCGTGCGCTCCGCGTCGATTCCGCTGCGTTCGACGACGTCGACGAGCGAAAACCGCGCCTCCTTGATCAGGGCCGAGTGATCGACGACGGACGACGCGGCCGTCACCCACGCGAACGGCTCGGAGCGGCGGAGCGGTTCGGCGATCACCGTCGGCGCTGGATAGGCCGACAAGTCGATCGCGCCGAGCGCATCGACGAAGTCCGACACGCGTGAAAAACGTTCTTTCGGGTTCTCCGCCAGCGCTCGCGCGAGGACGTCGCGCAGGGCGTTCGGGAGCGCGCTCGGCCAGTCGCGAAACGCATCTTCCCCGATCGGCGGGAGCGTGCGCCCGGTGAGCATCTGGAGCAGCGTCCGCGCGAGCGCGTACTGATCCATCGACGGATGGGGAGGGGCCTTGGCCGCCTGTTCGGGCGGCATGTACTCGATCGTTCCAGCGCCACGCAGGGCCTCGTCGCCCTCGAGCGTGGCGAGCCCGAAGTCGGCGAGGAAGGCGTTGTCGTTCGTGTCGACGAGGATGTTGCTCGGCTTGACGTCACGATGGACGACGTCGTTCGAGTGTGCGTAGTCGAGCGCCGAGCCCACCTGGACCGTGATGCGGATCGCGAGACGGGGTTCGATGGGCGTCTGCAGGCGCTGCTCGAGGTCCGTGCCCTCGATGAGCGCCGAGACGATGTAGTCGTCGCCGAAGGCGAAGGCCGAGGCGATGTGCTCGTGCCATAGGCGTGCAAGGGTTCGCGTCTCCTTGACGAACTGAGCGCGCGCCGCCGGGCTCGCGGTCTTGTGCAGGACCTTGATGGCCGCGCGCTCGTTCGAGACCTCGTGGCAACCCTCCCAGACCTCGCTGAAGCTCCCCGTTCCGAGCCGCAAGAGCAGTCGATAGCCCGCGATCGTTCGGGTCTCCGCGCCTCGCGTCTCCGTCGTCGCTTCGCGTGACGTCATGATTCCGGCACGGCTATTCCGCTGGGAATCCCGTCAAGAAGATGCGCAGTGCCTTGCCCATGAGGAACATGCACTCGTAGGAGCCGAACGAGATTTGCGCTCGCTCACCGAGCTCGACGCGCGTCTTCTGCGCAATTCGGAGGCCGTTGACGAACGTTCCGTTCGTTGCCCCCGTGTCGGTGAAGGCCCAGGCACCGCTCTCGTCCTTGTTGAAGTAGCCGTGCATCTTCGAGACCTGCGGATGCGACAGGTGTAGGTCCGTCGCGCGCGTGCGGCCAACGCTGATGTTGTCGGGGTAGATACCGCCGGGCCGCTTGCGAATCGGCAGGAGCTCGAGTCGGTCCGCCGATCGGGGCAGCGTGGTGGGCCCCGCCACCTGAGGCGCCATGCGCGTGCGGAAGGCTCGCCTCTGTTCGTCGTCGGCGTCCGAAGGAACGAAGACGAGAACGGGATCAGGGTACGCCTGGACGAATTCCGTCTCGGACAACGAGTGCGCTCGGGCGATGTACGCGTGGAGCATGATCCGGAGCTCTACCGGAGGTTACACCACGACCAACGACGCAACCAAGGCCCCGCGGCGGGAGCGAGATGCTCTCACTTCGATGGCGTAAGGGTGACGCGCTGCGCCTCTACGGCCCGGATGAAGCTCGGATGAACGCGTCAGCGCTTCGCGGAAACGAGCCAGGTAGCCGTCGGCACACTCACGCCATCGGCCGCGCTCGCATACGGTCGAAGGGCTTCGCGGACGGCCGCGGCCACGGGCTCGCGGGGCACCTCCGGAGCGGCGCGAAGGGCATGCGACGTGGGACCGGTCTCGAGCGAGAACTCGACCGCTTCGTCGAGCGTGTCACCGAGCGAGATGTTCCGATCGAGCGGGGAGATCACGACGTCCGTGAAGCCCGCGCCTTCGAGAATGCGCTTCAGGCGATCGGGGTCGGCAAACGCAAAGGGGCCCGGCGCACCGGGCACCGGCGGCTCCATCGGCGGCAGAAACGGCTTCGCCGCGGCGAGGGGAGCGCTCATGCCGGCGTTCTCGGCGAGGGCTCGCCAGCAGATGAACGCGACGCGCCCACCGGGCTTGAGTGCGGTGGCAAGGTTCCGGAACGCCGCGTGCGGATCCGGAAAGAACATCGTTCCGAACGCCGAGTGCAGGAGGTCGAACGTGGGGTCGAAGCGCGTCGTCGCGGCGTCGTCGAGCTCGACGGCTGCGGCGACGCCGGCGGCTTCGATGCGTTCTTTGGCGCGCGCGAGCATGGGCGCCGAGATGTCGACGCCCAGCACGTGCCCGGCCTTTCCGACGGCCTTGGCGAGCGTGAGCGTCGTGCCTCCGCAGCCGCAGCCGACGTCGAGCACGTGCTCGCCGGGGCGTGCGGCCGCGAGATCGAGAGCGGCCTCACGCAAGGGACCGAAGACCTTCTCCAGCACGTGAGCGAGGCTCGTCCAGCGCTCGCCCACGGGGCCGTTCCAGTAGGTCTTCGGATCCGTACTCACGCGGTCACCGCTCTCGGCGCGGCTTCACTTGTCGCGTCCCTCGCGCTCGAGGAACTCGTCGTAGGTGCCGCCGAAGTCGACGATCTCGGCGCCCTTGCCGTTGCCCTTCGGGCGGAGCTCCACGATGCGCGTGGCGAGCTCGCTGACGACGTGGCGGTCGTGCGACACGAAGATGATCGTGCCGTTGAAGCCCTTGAGGCCGTCGAGGAGACCTTCGATCGACTCGATGTCGAGGTGGTTGGTCGGCTCGTCGAGGATGAGGACGTTGTGCTTGAGGAGCACGAGCTTCGCGAGGAGCAGACGCGCGCATTCGCCGCCCGACATCGTCGCCGCTTGCTTGAGGCCGGCTTCGCCGCTGAAGAGAAGCTTGCCGAGCGTGCCGCGGACTTCCTCCTGCGGACGAAGCTTGTCCCACTGGTAGAGCCACTGGAACGCGTTCATGCCGGCCGCCGTGCGGTTCAGCGCTTCGTGCGTGTCCTGCGCGAAGTAGCCGACCGACGTCTCGTGGCCCCAGCGAATTTCACCGGTCTCGGACTGCAGGCCGTCGTGCTTCGTGTCCTCGTCGAGGCCGGCAAAGCCACCGACGATGAGCTTGAGCAGCGTCGACTTGCCGATGCCGTTCGGACCCGTGACGGCGATCTTGTCGCCGCGGTTCACGTTGAACGACACGTTGTCGTAAACGACGATCTCCTTGCCCTTGTCGTCGTGGAACGTCTTGGAGATGCCTTCGAGGCGGACGACGTCGCGGCCCGACGGCTTGTCGAACTCGAAGCGGATGAAGGGGCGAACGAGGCTCGAGCGCTTGGGGCCGCGCGATTCGATCTCTTCCTTCAGCTTGTCGATCTGCTTCACGCGCGACTGCGCCTGCTTGCTCTTGCTGGCGTGCGAACCGAAGCGCTGCACGAACTCCTGGAGCTCGGCGACCTTCTTCTTCGCGGTGGCAGCCTGGGCGGCGGCGCGCTGGTTGTTCTCGTACTTCGCGTCGACGAAGTCGGCGTAGTTGCCGGTGTAGACCGTCACGGTGCCGTAGTCGACGTCCGCGATGTGCGTCACGACCTCGTTGAGGAAGTGGCGGTCGTGGCTGACGACGACGAGCGTGCCCCTGAACTCCTGGGTGAGGAAGTGCTCGAGCCACCGGATCGACTCGAGGTCGAGGTGGTTGGTCGGCTCGTCGAGGAGCAGAACGTCGGGCTTGCCGAAGAGAACCTGCGCGATGAGGACGCGCAGCTTGTAGCCGCCCGCCAGCGAGTTCATCTTCGACTCGTGCTTGTCGGTCGGGATGCCGAGACCGACGAGAAGCTCGGCGGCCTCGCTCTCGGCCATGTAGCCGTTCTCTTCGCCGATCGTGCCCTCGAGCTCACCGAGGCGGATGCCGACGGCGTCGGTCATCTCGGCGGCATAGAGTCGCTCTTTCTCCTGCATCGCGTCCCACAGGGTCTTGTTCCCCATGATGACGGTGTCGAGGATGCGCTCCTGATCGTACTCGAAGTGGTTCTGCTTGAGGACGCCAAGGCGGAGGTTACCAGGGATCGTGATCGATCCCGTATCGGTGTCCTCGTTCCCCTCCAGCATCTTGAGGAGGGTCGACTTACCGGCGCCGTTGGCCCCCGTCAGGCCGTAGCGCTTGGCGGGGTCGAATTGCATCGAGACGTTCTCGAAGAGGATCTTCGGACCGAATCGCTTGGTGACTTTATCGAGGACGATCACGGGCCGTCCTTACCACGGAATGCAGCAACGCGTCAGGGCACCATTCCCGCCGCAAGCTCAGGGGTAGAGGGCGTCCGTCCGGCGCCGGGTCATCGGGAAGCGCCTATCGAAGTTCTCACCGAAGGCTGAGACGTACAGTGTGGGCCGGATGACGGGAAAACAGCCGCGTATTCGGGTTGGGCCTCTTTTTGCTCGCGGGCTCCGAAGCCAAGTAGTCTGGTCGACAGAAGGCCGTTGAAAGATCCTTCCTTCTACGTCGCCAGCCTCCTGGAACTTGCGAGTGCCACCCCGAACGATCGGCGGGTGCTCTGGCGCCAGGCGATGGCTGCTCTCTCCCGTACGAGTGCGGACGGCGGGCCCGGTCCGCTCGAAGGGCTCCATCCGGACGTCCTTCTGAAGGGCGTGCAGGTCGCTCTCGAGGGCGGCCTCGTCGACGATCTCGACTGGCTCGCGCCGCAAGCGGCGGGCGTTGCGCTCTACTCACTCGCCGCGGCGCTGCCGGTCGGCTCGGAGCAACGCGAGCTGGGGCGTCGCGTTCTGTCGCGCATGCTCGCTGCGAACGCCGAGACCTTCACCGCGATGGCCACCATCATGGCGCAGACCGCGGGCAAGGGCCTGTCGAGCCCCGCGATTCGTGCGCGCGTCGCCCTCGTCTGCGAGCTGCCGGTCAGTCACGGCATCGCCGACGGGCCGCTCGCCCTCGCGCTCGTCAGCCGTCGTGAGTATGCGCGCGAATGGGTGGCGACGCCGTCGACGCGTTCGCTTCCCGCGCGCCGATTGGCGGCGAAGATCCTCGAACGCGCTGCTCGTGAAGCCGCGCGCCGCGCGCAGATGGGCGACGCCCACGCGCTTCGTGCCTTCGCATCGGACACCGTGCGCGGTGCCTACGTGCGCTTGCTCGCCGATCGCGAGTCGCTCGTGTGGCGCTACGTGGCCGTCGCGCGAGGGCTTTGTGCCCCGTGGATGCCGGAGCTGAAGCAACAGATTCTCGATGGTTTGCGCGAAGCCTTGAGCCCCACCGAGTGGCGTCGTGCAACCGCGTCGCTGGCGGCGCTCGCGGCGGTCCAGCCGGGCGAAGCGTTGAAGATCATGCAAGGCCTCGTGAAGCGCGGATTCTTCACGCTCGAAGATCCGGCGAGCGCGTCGGCCTTCGTGTGGGGAATTCCGCGGGCCATCGAGGCCGAGCCGGAGGCGGCGACCAAGCTCCTCGATCTGCTGCTCTCGGTCGCCACGCCGGAGGTCGGTGAGGCCATTGGCGAGCTGCGTTTCGAATACGGCGCATCCAGGGCCGTGGAGCGCGCGGCGGCGAAGGCGCTCGAGCTCGTTCGGTCCGAGAAGGCGAAGCCGCGCGGTGGAGACGACGGCGCGGATGCCCTCCATCACGAGATTGCGCGCGACCTCGAAGGGAGCCGGCGAGAAGACGAGCCGCTCCGCGTCCAGGCATCGATGGCGCTCGATGCGTTTGCCACCGAGGGCGCGCTTGGTGCCTACACCCGGGCACGCGACACCGTGATGGCCGCGCGCGGCGGTATGGATGCGCTCGCGGCGGTCGCCCGAGACGACGATGCCGAAGGGCGCACCGGGTCGATGGCGCGGCGAACGTCGATGGCCGTTCTCCGCGATCTCGACGCGGCGCTGCTCGAGAGGCCCATCGTGGCCGACTTGCTCAAGCTCGGAGGTTCCACCGAGCAGGTGCGCGGCGTCGAAGATGCACTCGATGCGATTCGTGAGCGCCTCGCCGAGTGGATCGTGGCCTGCGAGACGCCCGATGAGGTCTCCGCGCCCGGCATGAACCCGCGGCACGCCACGCTGCGCCTCAGGCGCCTGCGTGCGCTCCTGCATCTCGTCGATGGCGATCTCGGCGAAGGCGCCACCATGTCCGAGCCGGTGTCTCGGCCGCGCGGCGAAAGCGGGGAGGGGGCCGACGTTCAGCGCGCGAAACGACTTCGCGCTCTCTGGCTGCGCACCGTCAAAGCGCTGCTCGAGCATTTCGACCAGCAGCCCGCACCCGTCCTCAAGCGAACCCTCCTGGCGGCCCTCGCGCGTGCGCTCGACGCGCTCGTACGGCTCGGCGTGTGCGACGTGGTCGATGCGCTCCTGGTTCTCGCGCAGCGCATCAAGACCACCGAGGAGTTCGACACGCTCGCCGAAGCGTCGATGGACCCCGATCTGCGCCACGTGCTCGTGCGCTATGCGCAGTTCCTGCGTGAAACCGACGGGCAGAAGCCGATCGCGAAGAAGCCCTCCGATCCGAAGGACTCGGTCTATCCCCCGTCCATCGCGCCTCCACCGGGCTCACCCACCGAGCAGCGGCTCAAGGCATTCGAGGAGCTGGCGAACGAGCTCGCGCCGGAGGCATCGGCGCGAAGCGAAGCCCTGCGTACCGTGTTCGTCCGCCTGCACGCGGCGCTCGTGTCGATCGTGCATGCGGGCTCGCTTCGTGCGCTCGCGACCTCCGACGCCTCCGATCCCGACGTGCTCGGCAACGTGGAGACCTGGGCCTCGGCCCTCGTGCAGATGAGCGTGGGCGCGCGCGGGCGGCTCGACCCCGAGCTTCCGACGATGGCGCTCTCGCCGCCGCAGCCGAAGCTCCTCAGCATGGTTGTCTCGCGGGTGCTCGCAGGCGCGGAGCTCTCGCTCGTCGAGGAGGCGCTCGGGCCGGCGATCGACGAGCTCATGACGGGCTTGCCGGTCGGCATCGCGCGTCTCGTGGCGAGCATTCTCTGGTCGCTCGTCGAGCTCCCCATCGAGCGTCCTTCGCGCGCCGGCGTGGCCATGATGGTGGGCGAACAGCTGCCGGCGTGGCTTCCGGCGCGTCGTACGATCGGCGGGTTCTACGTCGTGCGCGCCCTCGGCGTGGGCGGCACCGCGTCGGTGTTCGTCGTGAATCGCGTCGAAGATCGGCACGAGCAGGGGGCGGAGCGTTTCGCCCTGAAGGTGCCCGACTACACGGCAACGGCGGCGCGTTCGGTCTCGCAAGACGAGTTCCTCAAGCTGTTCCGCGAGGAGGCTTCGGCGCTCATCATGCTGCCGAACCACGTCAATCTCGCGCGCTTCGTCACGTTCGACCTGGCGGCGCGACCGCTGCCGATCCTGGTCATGGAGCTCGTCGAGGGCGTGACGCTCGAGCGCGTGATTGGGTCGCGCACGTTCGACATGAAGCGGTGCCTCAAGGCGCTCGACGACGTGCTGGCCGGCCTCGTGGCGATGCACTCCGTCGGGCTCGGTCACCTCGACCTCAAGCCGTCGAACGTCCTCCTTCGTCGCGGCGAGCAGGCCGTCCTCGTGGACTTCGGGCTCGCCGGGCGCAAGATCCGTCCGGGCTGCGGCACTGGTCCGTACGGGTCACCCGAGGTCTGGGGGGTCGTTCCCGACAACGTCGTGCCGTCGCCGATGGCTGCGGACATCTATTCGTTCGGCTGTCTCGCCTTCGAGATGCTGACCGGCAAAGTCCTCTTCGACGCGCCGAACGAGGTGACCCAGATCACGATGCACGTCTCGCACGACGGCGCGCCCCTCCCGATGCGTTCGCTCATCGCGAACCCCGAGGTCGGTCCACTCGCCGAAGTGCTCGTGCCCACGCTTCGGCGCGATCCGCGTCATCGCCCGACGGCCGAAGAGCTCCGCAATGACATCCGAGCGGTGGCCTCGATGGTCGAAGAAGCGCGCTGGCCCGTCTCGCTCGGCGGTAACCGCGCTGAGTGAGGTCCGCGCCTCCGGCCTCGGAACGCGTGGAAAAGCCGGGCGCATCGGGGTAGGAAGCACCCATGGGCCTCGAGCCGATCAGTGGAACGCCGGATCCGAACGGCGGAGATTGCGTGGCTTGCGGCCGGTGTTGCCATCACGGCCCGCGCACCGTGCACCTGCTCGAGCCCGACGAGGAACGCATGGGCAAGCGCAGGCTCGAGCTCTACACGGAGCTCGACACGCGCCCCCCGTACTTCCGCTTCATCAAGAATGAAGGCGAGCGTTGCGGTGGGCTCGACGTGTCCCAGCCCGGCCTGTATCCGTGCGCGATCTACGAGCATCGCCCCGAGGACTGCCGCATCGTCGATGTCGGCTCACCCGCGTGTCTCGAGGCGCGTCGTCTCGGTCACCTCGGTACGAGCGTCGAGTTCACGCGATTGCCGTGATTGGGGTCAGGGTTTCCCTGACGCCCGAGGTCACTGCGTAATGGTGGGGAGCTGCGTCGAGTGGTCGGCGTCGACGAAGATCGCCACGAAGAGCTTCGTGTCGCTCGTGAGCGCGACGCCCGGGTATCGCTCCGTCCAGAACCGTGCGAACACGTCGTCGAAGCGCGGGCCGGGGCCATCGAAGCCCGTGGCTTGCAGAACCCGCGGGTCGATCGCGCCGAAGCGCATCTCGAAGCAGTGAGCCAGGCGCTCGCGGTGTCCGCCGTCGGGCGCGGTCACGTTGAACGTGAGCCCCACGTTTTCGAGCAGCACGTTCTGCGTCGTCGAGTCGACGTCGCGTGGTTCGATCCAGGTCGATCCCGAGGTGCTCGCCCAGAACCGGGATCGGGGTTCGGATTGGGCGGGCGCAAGGCCGCTCATCATCGGAGTCTCTCCGTCGTTGGCCGGCGGGCGCACGATCGCTCCGCCTGGTCATGTCGATGCTCAGTCGAGCAAATTCGCTCGCTGACTTGATGTCCTTGTAGGGCCGGATTCTTCGCGCTCGATGACAACGGCCCGAAGAGAGACGCAATGGAGAGACGGACGCGCTCGTCCGCGCGGTCGAGTCGCGCGGGAGTTGATGCCTGGGGACCTCAACGCATGGAAGCGCACACCACGCGATCGCGCGCGTGGTGATGCTGACGTTCAGGTCGACGAGGGATCGATCGCCTTCGTGAGCTTGCCGGCGACGTCCCACTCGACGAGCTCGTTGTAGCCGCCGACCGGAGCACCCGCGATGAAGACGACGGGCAGCTCGTCTTCCTTGCACTTGGCTTCGCGCATCACGAAATCCTTGGTCACCGCGTCGCCAGCGACGTCGAGCAACGTGTAGCGGATACCCTTGGCGTCGAGCATTTCCTGGATGCGCGCGAGGAGGCGGGCGCCGCGATCTTTCTCGAAGTAGATCATGACAGGCGCGGCCTCGAGCTTGGCCTCGGGCTTGGCGTCGGGCGCAGGGCTCGAAGAGGTGGCCGTGCCACTCCGCAGGCTCGCGAGCTTCGCGCGCGCATTGCGGCGGCGCACCATTTCGGTCTCCGAGCAAAGCGGCTCGCCGAGCATCATGTTCATTCGGCGCGCGAGATCCCTCGGGACGCGAAGGCCGACGAAGCCGTCGCCCTTGGAGGAGGTGATCACCGAGTGGAGCGAGGTACGGACGCGGTCGAGCATGGCGGGCGGATTGTCGTCTGCCGCGCCTCGGAATCAAGTCCCGCGAGCAAGATTGCGCGAAGAGCCCCTCAGGGCACGGTGATGGCGAACGAGTCGCGCTCGGTACCGTTCGCGTCGATGGCGCGGGCGTGGATGGAACCGCCGGACACGGTGACGTCGAGCGCGTGGACGAAGCCACCGGAGGACTTGCGCATGGCGCACTCGTCCCGCGAGATGTTCTCGTCCATGTCGCCGATGAGGCCGCCGCCCCCGCCGGTCGTGATGTAGGTCACGCCGTCGATCTCGAAGCGTTCGTAGCCGTGGATGTGGGCTTGGAGGACGAGCGGAACCTTGTATTGTGCAAGCGCCGACGCATAGCCCGTGCGTGCCGCCTGGTTCTGTGCGTTGTCTCCGCAGGTGACGAAGGGGCGGTGCATCACGAGCACGGAGAACCGGAAGCCCGGCTTCTTGCTGACCTCCTCGAGCCCGGCGAGGAGCCACTTGCCCTGCGTCGTCTCGGGCTCCACGGCCTGCTCGGTGTCGAGCACGTGGAACCAGATGCCCGCCGACTCGTAGCGATAGTAGGTCAGCTCTCCGCCGAAGTTCGGGTACCCGAAGAAGCGGTTCGAGTAGTCGTCGAGCTCGTCGGGCGTTTCGTGTTCGTGGTTGCCGAGCGCCGGCTGCAGCGCGCCGAGGGCGAGCAAGGGGCGCATCAGAGGAAACCAGCCCGTCCAGGTCTCGAACGCCGACTCGTAGTACTGGATGTCGCCGCCGTGGACGAGGAAGTCCGGCGCGAGCGGCACCACCTTCGCGATCAGCTTCGGGACGATCTCACCAAGCAGAGGATTCGTGTCGCCGATGGCGACGAAATGCACGTCGGCCCCGTCCGGGCGCGAGGTGCAGAAGCGGCCCGTGAGCGAGCGATCCGCGGCGAGCGCGTACTGGTAGCAAGTGCCCACCGGGAGGCTCTCGAGCACGACTTCGTGCATCCAGGCCGGCCCCGGCCAGTCGTCCGGGGAGCGCTGAGGTCCGAGGACGGCCGTGTGGCGCACGGTGAGGTCCTTCATCGTCTCCGTGCTGGTCAGCGTCTGCTCGGCGCCACCGCCTTCGGGCGTGAGCACGAGGCCGCCCTCCGAGCCTGCGCGGCACGACTCCCAACGGATGCGGCCCGACGTTCGCGTCATCGCCATCGACCACGGCCCTTTGCTGACGCCGTTCGCGGGGCAGGGCGGGGGAACGTCGCCGGAGTCGGTCTCGTCGTCGGTCGTCGTCGGGTCGGCAGCCGCGGGATCGTTCGACGACGAACATGCCGGAGCGGCGAGTGCGATCGAGACCGGACCGAGGATGGCCAGGGCCACGAGAATCCCGAGTCGAGGAAGCGAGCTCACGTGGGCACTGTTAGCAGTAGGCCTGGGCCCTCGCGCGGGAATGCGAGCCCTGAGACGGAATGAGACGGCAGTGTCGATCCGTCGAAATGGAACCCGCCGTCATCGAGCTGTTCGAGATCGACCGCGCGGTTCTTCTCAGCGCCTTGCCGTTCGCCGCGGCGAGGCGCGTCAGCGCGGACTCTTTTGCGGACGTTCGTGCGAGCGTTACGTTTGTGCGGGATGCGTGCGCGCCTACTTTTCGCCCTCGCTGCGTCCGTGTCGCTCGCGCCGGGACTCGCCTTCGTTCCTGCCTGCTCGAGTGACATGTCCGCGTCGAGCGGGCCGCCCGTCGAGCTGCATGGCGTCGAGGCTTCGGTGCGCGTGGATCTTTCTCCGTTCGTGATTCGGGTGATCGATGGGGAAGGCAAGGAGATCCTCACCACGCTTCCCGGAGGCGACGGAGATCCGTACGGAGGCCCTGGGGCAACGCGCGACATGGGCAGCGAGAACGTCATGCCGCTGCCGGGGTGGGACGGCTGGATCGCCGATGAACGCCCCTGGCGTCGTCCTTCGAGCGCCGTCACCGTGGCGCAGTCCGATCGCGGCGCGACCTTCGAGCTCGACGCCGGTGACGGCAACGCCATCGTCGTCGACGTGCTTCTCGACGGCGCGAAGGTCCACCTGAAGACGACCGCGCGCTTCGCCGATCCCGCATCTCCCGAGGTGTGGAACAAGACGAGCATCGCTTTCGCTCTTCGACCGGACGAGCATTTCTTCGGGCTCGGCGAGCGCTTCGCGAGCGTGGACCACCGTGGGCTCTCGCTCTACTCCTGGGCCGAAGAGGGCGGCCTCGGGCAAGGCGAAGATCAGCCTCGCGGTCCTCAGAATCCGTCGCCGAATGGTCCGTCGATGACGTACTTCCCGGTGCCGTTCTTTCTCTCGAGCGCGGGGTACGCCGTACACCTCCCGACCACGTTCCGTACCGAGACCCATCTCGGGAGCGAACGCGACGATGCGTACCGAATCGCAGCGAGCACGACGTCGCTCGAAACGATCGTCTACGTTCACGA
This sequence comes from Labilithrix luteola, assembly GCF_001263205.1. Classification (GTDB taxonomy): domain Bacteria; phylum Myxococcota_A; class Polyangia; order Polyangiales; family Polyangiaceae; genus Labilithrix; species Labilithrix luteola. The sequence goes on along the minus strand of NZ_CP012333.1, from coordinate 10,140,134 downwards.
CGACCCCGCGGCTTCGCTCGAGCATTTCACGCGGGATACCGGGCGCTCGATGATTCCGGCACCCTGGGCCTTCGGCCCCGTGCGTCGCGTCAGTTTCGACAACCAGGTGAACGGCGTCGACGAGTGGACGGTCCTACGCCAGCGCAAGGTGCCGACGACGATTCTCGACGACGCCACGCACATCCTACCCGCGCGTTCCGAGGTCGGGCGCGAAGGCGTTCTCTCGAGCTGGATCCAGCGCGTGCACGCGGCCGGTTACAAGGTCGTGGCGTACAACAACCCGTACGTCGCGTTCGGCAAGGATGGCTCGAAGCAGGATGCCGACTTCGGCGCGGCGAACGGCCTCTTCGCGAAGACGCCGGAAGGCGCGGTCGGCAAGACCACGTTCATCTCCGGTGAGCTTCTCGACCTCGCGACGATCGACCTCACGCAAGCAGCGGCCGTGGCCTGGTTCCAGGACCTGCTCGGGCACACGCTGGCGCTCGGGTACGACGGCTGGATGCACGACTTCGGCGAGTACGTTCAGAGGCCATGGCGCTTCGGCGATGGGCGCCTCGGCGAGGAGGTGCACAACATCTTTCCCGTGCTCAGCGCCAAGGCCGCACACGACTTGATGGAGAAGCAGCGCCCCGGCGACTATCTCTTCTACGTGCGCTCCGGCTACACGGGCTCGCAGCAATACGCGCCCATGGTGTGGAGCGGCGACCCCGAAGCCACGTTCGACGTAACGCAAGGCCTTCCGGCGCAGGTTCGTGGCGGACTGAACCTCGGCATGAGTGGTGTCGCTCTCTGGGGCAGCGACGTCAGCGGGTTCAAGTGCATCACCGACTTCCCGCACGACAAGGAGATGTACCTGCGCTGGGCGGAGTTCGGCGCCGTTTCTCCGTTCATGCTCGAGGAGAACGCGTGTGCGAATCCGCTCTTCGATCGGAGCAAGTGGAAGCTCTGGGACGACGACGAGACCGTGACCGTCTACGGCGCGATGGCCCGCCTCCATACGCGCTTGCTGCCCTATTTCGAAGTGCTTGCGCGCGAGGCGAACCAGACCGGTATGCCCATCATGCGCCACCCATTTCTCTATCACCCGCACGAGCCGGCGGTTTGGGCGGTGGACGACGCCTATTACCTCGGCGCGTCGCTCTACACGTCGCCGGTGGTCTCGCGCGGCGCGACGAGCAAGTCGACGTGGTTTCCGCCCGGCAGGTGGGTCGACTTCGACGATCACACGGTCGTCGAGGGGGGCGGCGCGCATGTGACGCCCGCTCCGCTCGACAAGCTCCCGCTCTTCGTGCGTGATGGAGGCATCGTGCCGATGCTCGACCCATCCATCGAGACGCTCGCCGTGTCGACGGCGGATACGGATCCCGCGGTCGTCACGCTCGATCGTGTTCGTGATCGCCTGGACGTGATCGTGGCGCTCGCGCCCGGCCAGGACGCGCACATCGTCCTCGCCGACGGCACCGAGCTCACGGCGCGGCGGAAGTCATCGGCCGGGCCCGCGAGCGGTCTTGCCGTCGTCGATCCCGCAGCGGTGTCGACGTGCTCTGACGGTTGTGTGGCCCAAGGGCCCGATGGCGACGTCGACCGCGTCCGGCTGACGACACCGCTCGGTACCTCGTCGAGCGTGGCGCACGAAGATCTGGAGCTCGTCGTCGACAAGGGCGCCACTTCTCGCCGGGTGCGCTGGGACGTCCTGCGCTTGCGCTGACCGACGGACGCTCAGTGCTCGACGTTCTCCGGCGGAATGCCGAAGACGAACGCGTCGGCATCCTCTTGGAGCTCCAGAATCGTTCGCTCGCGTACCACGCGCGGATCCTGGCTCATGCGCCAAAGGCCGTCTTCGTCCACGACGAAGTCGACGGCCTCGTGCGCGTCGTTTTCGAGCTGAACCGTCATGGGCGCTTCGCGTGTCCATGGCCATGCAACGATGCGCCATCGTTCATTCGACTCTTCGAGCTCTGCGAACGCGCTCGTGTCTCGGAAGCGACGAAGCCCGTCGCGGGCGTCGGCGGTGAGGCTTGCTTCGGCGGGCCAGACGACCATCGTGACTCCTTCGCCGCGTGAACCGACACGGCGGCTCCCGCATCGTCATCGCAAAGCGCGCGCCGTCTGCGCCCTTGCCGACTCGAGCGAGAGAACGTCGTCGGAATGCTCCTGGGCGCGTTCCTTGCGACCGGCGATCGCTCGCACTCGCCCCACGAACTCCATTGTGTGTCGACCTTCCGCATGACGTTGGCGAGAACGAATCTCGTGGGCTGCGGAACGATGTTTCATCGCGTCGGTCGAGCCTTCGTCGAATCTCCTCGTCCCCTTCGCCATCGGGCGCGCGTTTCCGCTTCGGCTGCGGCCTGGCCGCGGGCATGCGGCACCTCGGTTGCAGTCCTGCCGTTGCGTGCCGCCTCGGCGTCACCTCGACCGCGGCACCGAGGAGAGGAGAGCCATGATGAAGTTCCAGAAGCCCTTGGCCGTGCTGGCCGTCACGGCCGTCACCTGCGCGTGGACGGGCGTTGGCCGAGCGGACGACACCGACCAGACGCCCTCGGTGCCCGGTCCGTCCCCGGGGATCAACCCGACGAAGCCGGACACGACAGACACCGTGCCGCCTGGCACGACGCCTCCGAGCTCGCAGTATCCGAACGGCCAGTATCCGATGACGCCGTACACGCCGACGCCCAGCACGACGTTGCCGGAGATCACGCCGCAGCCGACCACCACGACGTCGGCCGAGTACGAGGAGAACGTCGGCGCGGAGAAGAAGCCGTGGATTCCGAACCGTCCGCTCCTTTTCACCGGCGGCGCCATGTTCCTCGGTGCGTACGGCGCGTCGGTCATCACGGCCGCGATCAGCAGCACCGAGGCGGACGAGAAGCTGTACATCCCGGTCGTCGGTCCGTGGCTCGACATGGGAACGCGCGAGTGCGGCTTTGGTCAGTGCGGTGCTCGCGAGGACGTGAACAATGCGTTCCTCGTGGCGAGCGGCGTCGTGCAGGGCGTCGGTGTCGGCTTGGCCGTGGCGTCGCTGTTCGTGCCGGATTCGGCGTCGCACTCGCGGAGCTTGGCGAAGTCGGCGCCGCCGCCGAAGCCCGAGGTTCACGTGACCCCGACCTCGATGGGCAGGGGAGCCGGCGTTGGTGCGTACGGTACTTTCTGATGGACGGCTCACGACCCGAGGCGTGTGGCGTCTTCGCGGACGATGGCGGCGGAGGCGCCACACGCTTCGGTGCGGGGATCACGCGTTTCTCGAGGGCTTCGTGAGCTCCACCGTAGGAACGTCGGTTGCACCTTCTTTCACGAGGCTCGGCGACAAATGCGATTTCTGGCTCTCGCGACGGACTACGACGGAACGCTGGCCGACGACGGCGTCGTTCGACCCGAGGTGATCGATGCGCTGCTGCGCCTTCGACGATCCGGACGGAAGCTTGTCCTCGTCACCGGCCGCGAGCTCGAAGATCTGATGCGCGCGTGTCACTACCTCGATGTGTTCGATGCGATCGTCGCCGAGAACGGCGCGCTGCTCTACACGCCGCGTCCACCGACCGAGCGTCCCCTCGCATCACCTCCGCCGCCTGACTTTGCGGCGACCCTGATGGAGCGGGGAGTCACTCCGCTTTCGTGCGGACGCATCGTCCTCGCGACGTGGCAGCCGCACGAGCAGGTCGTGCTCGACGTCATTCGGGAGATGGGCCTCGAGCTCGAGGTCATCTTCAACAAGGGCGCAGTCATGGTTCTGCCGTCGGGCATCAACAAGGCGAGCGGTCTCAAAGCGGCGCTCGCCGAGCTCGGAATTCCCGCGCAGCAGGTGGTGTCCGTCGGCGACGCCGAAAACGATCATTCGCTGCTCGAAGCCTGCGGTATCGGTGTCGCCGTGGGGAATGCTGTGCCCGCACTCAAGCGCAGGGCGGACCTCGTGCTGACGAAGGTCCGAGGCGAGGGCGTCATCGAGCTATGCGACGCGGTTCTCGCCAACGATCTCGCCGGCACCGAGCGCGTCACGCCGATGAGGCTGAGCCCCACCGGCGTTCGGTGAGCGACGCGATTACTTCGAACCCGGCTTCTTGGCACCCGCGTCCATCACAGTCGTCGTGGAGGGCGACGGGTTCGTGATGGTCGAGGTCGAGCCAGGGGCCGGGCCGGACGTTCCGGGGACAGTTGCGCCCGGGCCCGTCGGCGCTGTGCCTGTTCCGGCGCCCGTCGACGGGGTTGCCGAGCCGCCTGGCGCCGTGCCCGCCGGATTGGTGACCGGCGGCTCCGTCGGAGGAGTCACCTCGGGCGCCTTCGGCTCACTGCCACCGCCGCACGCGGACAAAATGCCGTAAGCGACGAGCCCAGCCAATACGAACCCTGAGACTTTCATGGACCTCTCTCCCGTTCCAGGCACGTGTCCGACGTGCGGTTTGGGGCGCGCCGCGATGCACCGGGTATGCCGACGCGCGCGCGAACCCTCCGGCGGAGGGCACGACGCCGAGGCGCCACCTGGCGTCGCCCACTTGCGCGCCGATCGGCGGCACCGAACGGCAGGTTCGCCAGATTCCGGACGCGCCCCCCCGTGGCACGAAGGCCGCCGAGCGCGGGACCTGTGGCGATTGTTCTCGCTCACGCGACTCGGGGGACGAAGTCGAAGGTCCCTGCGGACGCCGCGAATCTCGAACCCGCTGCTGCAGCTCGGAGCCCGTCCGACGTGAAGCTGGCCGCTCTCTCAATCGCGTAGTCGCGACTCGGGGCACAACACAAGGTCGAAGGCCCGCTCGCCTGCCGCGAACCTCGAACCCCGCGCGGGCTTGGCGTCTGTCCGACGTGAAGCCGGCCGCCCTCCCAGTCGCGTAGGTGCGACTTACGGCACGACGCGGAAGAAGCTCGCCGCGCGACCTCCCCTGAAACGCCTCGCGCGAAGCGCGACAAACTTGAGTGGGCCCACCGGGACTTGAACCCGGGACCTACGGATTAAAAGTCCGCAGCTCTACCGACTGAGCTATAGGCCCGAAAACAGACACCCCTCGATACCTTCGCTGGGCGCCGACGTCCACCCCTTCTGAAACCGATCGCAGTCGATTTGGCTCGGAGGAGGACGTCTCTATCGCTGTTTCAGGCACCGCTCGGTACGGGCGCTCTCCGGATGGACGCGCTCCTCAGCCTGGGTCGAGCCACTCCAGGCGGCGTCGATAGAGAAAGAGGATGCGTTCGTCGGACTCGTTCCGCAGCTCCTCGGGCACCTTCATCAGGTTGCGATCGGCGGCGGGCACGCGAAGGACGCGCGCGCTGTCGCCAGCAACGTTGTTCACCCGCGTGCAGCGGACTGTGGCCGGGATCACGACGCGATCGCCGACACGCACGCTCTGGAGCCCCGAGCCGACCGCCACGATCTCGCCGACGAGCTCGTCCGTCACGCCGGCGAGCATCAGGGCGAGGAATCTCTGGACGAAGCGGTCCGACGAGCCTCGATCGGTGTGCGACGTGATCCGAATGAGCGCGTCGGTCGGGCCGACCGAGGAGTCTCGGAACGCCGGGTGGCCGGGTGTCGGCGTCGTCGGCGGCTCGTCGTCCCACCGATCGTCGTGTTCCACGCCGTGCACTTGTTCGTGGATGGGGTAGACCCGCATGACATCGACCTCGGGGGCCCGACGTTGCACGGCCTGTGCGCATCCGTTTCGCTTGGAATTCTTTGCGAATCGAGATTTGCCGCAAATCGATGCGACGCCGGCGGGGCCAAGGTCGCCCCGATGTGGCGAGCAAAAACGGCGGCGGCGCGTCGTAGCTCGTCCAATTCGCGTGCGGCCGAGCTCTTCGCGGATGCGCTCCCCGTCGTCTCACGACGCGCGTGGTCGCGCGGTCACTTGAAGCCGGTGAGATGCACCACGTACCACTCGCCGCGCCACGAGATGAGCGAGCTCACGTCGAAGCCGCGCTCCTTTCCGTCAACCTCGTAAATCATGCGCGTGCCGTAGACGCGGTAGTAACCGAGCTTGTTCGTCTCTTCGTTGGGGTCGACCCAGCGCGCGCGATCGTCAGGAACTTCGGCGCGAACGAGCTTGGCGCGATCGGCCGAGTCGCCGAGTCGCTTGTGGAGCGCGTGGATGTCTCGTTTGTACGCGGCCACGAGTCGGCGTCGCCAATCGGAGGAAGGCGAGGGGATGGCCTTTACTTGCTCGTACGCGGTCACGGGAAAGAACGCCGGCAGCGCGAGATCGGGATCGTCTTTGGCGATGCCCTCCCAGAGCGCAGCGATGCGCGCATCGAACGCGGGCCCCGATGCTTTCGGCTTGTCGTGCGTTTGGGGAAGCGTGCCTGGATCGACTCCGCCGTCGGCTCCTGCGGCGGCGGTTGCTCCTGTCGTGGCCGTCGATGCGTCGGTCGCAGCGTTGGCATCGGACGATGCCGCGGCGGGCGCCGGCAAAGGAGCGACCGCCGCGTCGATGCCCATGGGCGCAGGCGGCTCTCCACGTGAGCACGCAACGAGTGCGCCGAACGCGAAGCCGAACCCGATCGCGCGAGAGAGCCCCTGAACGAGACTGCGCGTGAGGCCTCGATTCGGACCCGAGAAAACGTACGGAAAACGATGAACGACTGCGCGCGCGCGCATGGTGCACGGACCCTACTGCATCGCGTCCGAAGGAGCGAACGGAAGTTCGCGACTGGCCTCTGTAAGGTCTGTGTGTAGGCCCGCGTTGCCCTTTCGGCACCGGAGGGACGTTGACGCTCCGGCGACCTGTCGATAGTTGTAATGCACACCCGCGCGGCGGCTGACGGCGCTCGAACGGGTCCTCGGTAGCTTGTAAGGAGAGTCGCATGCGAAGGATCTCGGCTGTCATCGTGGGTGTCGTCACCGTGGCTGCTTGCCTGACGGCGGCCTGCGGGAAGAAGGATGAAACTCCGCCTGCCAACGCTCCCATGGGCAGCGCGCAGCCTTACGGCCAGCAGGGCTACCCGCAGCAGGGCTACCCGCAGCAGGGCTACCCGCAGCAGGGGGCCCAGCCCGGCTATCCGCAGCAGGGCGCGCAGCCCGGTTACCCGCAGCAGCAGCCCGCGGCCGGCGGCGCGCTCTCGGTCCCTGGCCCCACGGCGCTGCCCTGCCAGAACGACTCGCAGTGCATGACGCACAAGTGCAACACGCAGTACGGCAAGTGCGCGTTCCCCTGCACGTCGGACAACGACTGCATCCAGGGCTCCACGTGCTTCGTCGGTGGCGGTGCTCTCGCCGCGTGTTTGCCGAAGCCGCCGGGACAGTGATCGCCAGCGTCGTCGGAGCCCCGATGACGGACTGAACCTAACGCGTCGCCGGGCTCGTCATGAGCGAGCTCTAGGCGCGTCCTTCGCGCGCGTGTTCATTTTGTCTTGGCGCGCTTGGCTCGCCCGAGCGACTGGGAGGTCTGGAGAAGGCCGGCCCACGGATCTTTCTTCTGCTTGGCGAGGAGCTTGGGCACCGAGAACACGTCGAGCTCGCGTGGATCGAGGTGCTCGAGATCGTTCCAGGCCACCGGCATCGCCACCGGGGTACCCGGGCGGGCGCGAGGCGAATAGGGAAGCACCGCGGTCGCGCCTTGCGCGTTTCGCAGGTAGTCGATGAAGACCTTCCCCCGACGCTTCGCCTTGGACATGTTGGCGACGTACTTGTCCGACGCTTGCTCGGCGAACGCCCGGGCGACGTCTTCGGCGAACGTGCGCACGGCTTCCCAACCATCGCGACGATTCAGAGGCACGACGACGTGCAGGCCTTTGCCGCCCGTCGTCTTGACGAAGCTCACGAGCCCGATCGCGCCGAGCGAAGCGCGGAGGGCGAGGGCCGCTTCGACGACCTTGTCGAACCCGAGGGCTTCGTCCGGATCGAGATCGAACACGATCCAATCGGGACGATCGAAGCGCGGGAGCGTGGAACCCCATCCGTGGAGCTCGATGGCGTTGAACTGGACGAGCTCGATCACCTCGCGAGGTTTCTGCACGTAGAGCACTTCCTCGCCTTCGACGTCGGAGTGGCCGATGTTCGCGGTGAGCCCTCGACCTCCGTGCTTCTGGACGAAGCAGGCTCGCTTGGCTTTCGTACCCTGGAGCGGGCCGAGCTTGTCGGCGGTCCACGATTCCGTGCAGCGCACCAACATGAGCGGCCGCTTCTTGGCGAAGGCGAGCAGGCGCTCCGCCACGGCCTCGTGGTAGCGCGCGAGATCGAGTTTCGTCAGGCCGAGCGTGCGGTCGACGATGCGTTCGGGATGCGTGATGGTGATGCCGAGCACGCGGTTGTCGCCCGTCTCGCGCACGACCTCGGCAGGTTTCTTGTCGATGCGAAGTCCTTCGAACGAGGGATGGCGAAGGACTCCATCCTTGGTCCACTCGGTGAACCGGACTTCGCCGACGAGCTTCGGCTCGACCCAAACCGCGTCTTTCATGCGCGGGGCCCCATCGGGGGCTTTGGCGCCGTCGGTGAGCTTGTCGAGGCGCTTGCGCAGATCCTGGAGCGTCCGGGCGGTGAAGCCCGTGCCGACCTTGCCGGCGTACTGGTACCGGCCTCCGCGGTGCACGGCGAGAAGCAGCGCGCCGATGCCGCTGCGTGACCCCTTCGGGGGCGTGAAGCCGACGATGGCGAACTCTTGTCGCTTCTGGCACTTCACCTTCACCCAATCGCGCCCGCGTCCGCTCACGTGCGGGCGATCGGCGCGCTTGGCGATGATGCCCTCGAGCCCGGCCTTGCAGGCGTGGGTGAAGAACGTTTCGCCGCGCTCGTCCACGTGATCGGCGAGCCGCAGCGGCGGCTTCTCGTACGCGAGGATGGTGCGGAGCGTATCCTTGCGTGTGATCAGCGGTTCGTCGCGGAGATCGACACCGTCGAAGTAGAGCAGGTCGAAGACGAAGTAGACGATCTGCGCGCGCTCCTTCGCGGCTGCACCGAGCGCGTTCTGCAGGTGCTGGAAGTCGGTGCGTCCGTCCGGCAAGACGTAGGCAATCTCGCCGTCGAACACGGCCTGCTTCGCGCGGATGCGCGACACGGCCTCGGCGATCTCGGGGAACTTGGAGGTCCAATCCTTGCCGTTGCGTGAGGCGATCTGGACCTCGCCGTGATCGAGCGTCGTGATGGCGCGATAGCCGTCGTACTTGATCTCGTAGATCCAGTCGCCGACCGTGGTCGGTCCAGCGACGGGCACCGCGCCCACGAGCGTGGCGAGTTGCGGCTCGATAGCGCCGAAGCGAGGCATCTTGGCGGTACGGGCGCGCGTCGATGCTTCCTTCGACGTGGTTCGTTTGGGCAAGGCGGGGGCTCCGGCTTCGATGTCTTCGATGGTTCGATCGGTGAGGACGCTTCGCGGCAAGCGTGTGACCACCGAGCTCGCCCCATCGTCGCGAGCGAACGAATCGCGGCGCTTGATGAGCAGCCAGGTGTCTTTCTTCTTCCGCGAAGGGCTCGCTTGGCGGTCGGGCATGCGCACGAGCACGAAGGCCCCGTGGAGCTTCTCTCCGCGGAGGGAAAACTCAAGGCGCCCCTTTTGGAGGCCCTCGTCCGGGTTGCCCTTGGGCTGCCATTCGCCGCGATCCCAGACGATGACCGGCCCGCCGCCGTACTGATCTTCGGGGATCGAGCCTTCGAAGTCTCGGTAGTCGACCGGGTGATCCTCGGTTTGAACGGCGAGTCTTTTGTCCGTCGGCGAGAGGCTGGGGCCCTTGGGGATCGCCCAGCTCTTCAGCACACCGTCGAGCTCCAGCCGAAAGTCGTAATGCATGGCCGTCGCGGCGTGCTGCTGCACGACGAACGATCGACCCGTCGCCGACGGACGAATTTGGGCGGTGGGCTCGCTCGTGGACTCGAAGTCCCGGAGCTCTTGGTACGTTCGGAGAGCCGAACCTCTCTTTGGGGCGGGCGCGCGCCGGCGACGTCGTGAAGTCCCGTCGCCGTCGCCGCGCGCCATCAGGCGGCCTCCGTCTTCTTCGAGCGCGTTGTTCGCTTGCGAGGCGTTGCTTTCTTCGGCCCGGGTCCCTTCGGGCGGGGCGTCTCGTCGTTGGCTGCCCGCGCCTTGCTGGCCTTGCCGCTCGCGGCGACACTCTTCTTCAGGAGATCGAGCAGGTCGACGACGTTGGTCGCGGCCTTCGCGCGCGCCGGCTCGTGATGCGCCGTGGCTTCACCGGTCTCGACTTTTTCCTCGATGATCTTCATGACGTCGGCGTAGTACCGATCGCGATACTTCTTCGGCTCGAAGCTCGTCATCATGCCCTCGACGAGCTGCTCCGCCATCGAGAGCTCGCGCGCGGATAGGTCGGGCGCTTCGCTCTTCGTCGGAAGCGGCAGGTCGGATGGTCGCTTGAGCTCGTGACCGAAGCGGAGCATCTCGAGCATGATCGAATTGCCGACCGGCATCAGTGCGCAGAGGTGCTCGCGCGAGCGCAGCACGAAGGTGGCGATCGCGATCGCGCCCTTGTTCTCGAGCGCTTGGCGCAGGAGCATGTACGCTTTCGTCGAGCGCTTCTGCGGCACGAGGTAATAGGGCGTTTCGAAGTAGGCCGGATCGATCTCGTCTTCGGGAACGAAGTCCTGGATGTCGATGGTCTGCGTCGCTTTGACGTTGGCCTTGGCGAGATCGTCGGGCTCGAGAACGACGAAGTTGTCGCGCTCGTATTCGTAGCCTTTGACGATGTCCTTCCACTCCACCAGCTTGCCGGTCTGCGCGTTCACGCGCTGGAAGCGGATGGGGGAGAGGTCGCTCTTGTCGAGCATCCGGAAGTGGAGCTCTTCGCCCTTCTGCTCGGCCGTGTAGAGACCAACGGGGATCTGGAGCAATCCGAAGCTTATCGATCCCGACCAGATCGCGCGCCCGCTCGGTGCGCGGGTCGACTCCTCGCTCTCGGCATCGGACTTCTCGGACAACTTGCGTGCATGGGCTCTCGCTCGGGCCATGCTCGCGATGGTGCAGCGACCGTTCCATGCGGGCGCTCTCCGCTCACCGAAACAGGCGACGGGTGTTCAGCCGAGACGGTTCAGGCAAGCGGCGTTCGAACGTCGAGTGCGTGCACGAGCATGGCATCGCCGTCGAAGATGAACTTGCCGTCGATGCGCTTGCCCTCGAGCATGCGTGGGAGCCAGAGCGCGTCGTCGGCCCACATCTCGCTGTAGGGGATCGCGTCGATGGGCGTCCAGAGCGGCACCGCTTCGTCCGTCTCGGTGGCCGTACCGATGCACCCGTCGGCGCGGAAAACCTGTGCCTCGAGCGCGTAGCCGTCCTGGAACTGGAAGCGAAGACGCCCCATGTCGGTCACGCCCGTGGGCGTCACGCGTAGCTCTTCTTGGACTTCGCGGATGGCGCACGCGCGCGCAGACTCGCCGGGCTCGAGGCGGCCGCCCGGACCGTTGACCTTGCCGGCACCCAGGCCGCGCTTTTTGCGAATGAGCAGGATCTGCCCGTCGCGAACGACGAAGAGCAGCGTCGCCTTGTCGGTGGGCGTCCAGCGTGTCCAGTCGACGTCGTCGAGGGCGGCAAGCTTCGGTCGCTCCGCGACGCCGAAGACACCAAGCCCTTCGAGCGTGGGCGTGATCTCGATCGGGCGAAGACCTGCTGCGGCGAACGCGCGCTCGAAGCGGTCCACGTCGAACCGACCGTAGCGGCGAGAGACGACGCGCCAGAGCGCCATGCTCGCCACGAAGCGTGGATCGCGCAGTGTCTGAGCGCGCATCGAGGCGGGCAGGAGCGGGGAGTTCGGGATCTGCGCGGGTTCGAGGAACGCGCAGCGCGCCCCGGGACGCATCACGCGCCGTGCCTCCGAGAGCGCGCGGATCGCGTTGGGCACGAGATACAGAAAGCTGTGACCGGTGACGGCGTCGAAGCTTCCGTCGGCGAAGCTCAGATTCAGCGCGTCGCCTTGCGTGAGCTCCACGGACGCGCCCGCCGGATCGAATCGCTTCCGTGCCTGCGCGATGCGGAGCATGGTCTGGCTGAAGTCGAGCCCCGTCACGCGAAGCCCGGGGATGCGCTCGGCCATCCCGAATGCGCTCTCTCCGGGGCCGCAACCCACGTCGAGCAAGCGCTGCCCGCTGCGAACGCCGGTCAGCTCGGCGAGGCGCGCGCCGTGCGTTCGCCACGTCGGCTGGGACGTGAGGAACGCGTAGGGCAGCGCGCCGAGCTCGAACAGAACGAACTGACCCAGTCGCTCGGCGGCGTTCATGGCGGTGTCCACGTAGGAACTGGCGGCACGCGTCGTCGACGGAAGCGCCGACGAACGCGTCCGATCAGTAGTTCGTGGTGACGAAGTCCATCTTCGAATTCGACGGCCACCCGAGCCCGCGCACGTGCTTGTCGATGCACGCCGCGACACCGGGGTTCGGTGGGTTCGGGTAGACGCTCACGCCGACGGCGCGTCCGTTCTTCACGGCCACCTTGACGGTGACCTTCATGCTGTCGGGAGCGCCGCAGCCGCTGATGAAGGACGCGCTCTTCATCGGCGCGCCGAGCTGCGCGTCGGTGAGGTCCGGCGCGCCGTTCTTACCGCCGATAGCGATCTCTTGGTTGTTCGACGCGAGGGCTGCTTCGAAGCTCATGCCGCCGACGTAACCAGCGCCCCCGCCACCTTTGCCGCCGGCCGCCGTGGCCTTCTTGGTGCCCTTGAGCGAGCCGCCGTTCGACAGGTCGATGGCCGACGGATCGTCCGTGAGATCGCCACCGTCTTTGCGCTCGCCGACCTTCTTCAGCACGTACATGCCGCCGCCCGCGAGGATCGCGAAGGCGAGGATGCCGCCGACGACGAACTTGGCGACGCCGGCCTTCTTCTCGGCGCTCTCGACCTTGGCGACTTCCTTCTTCTCCTGCGCGATCTGCCGGTGCATGCGCGCGTGCTCGGCGAAGGGCGCGAACTCCTCCCACTCGTCGAGCTTCTGCGAGACACCGGTGAGCTCGTCGCGCAGCGTGTCGCCGCCCGCGAACGCGTGGGAAGCGATCTGCTGGAGGACCTCGACCGCGTTGAACGGACCGTGGTCCATGCGGTCCTTGTTGACGACGTAGCGAGGTCGCGTGTCGGCCTCGAGGCGCGCCTTGAGGTTCGCGAGGTGACGGGTGGGATCGCGCGTGACGCCCGATGCGATGACCGGTGCAATCACCGGCGCGGCGCCCTGCTTCGGAATCTGCACGCCGGGTCCCGGCGCGGACGCTGCGCTCGGCGGAATCGAGAACTGCACGTCGACCGGGGGCAAGAGCGACATGCGAACGTCGACCGGCTGGCCCTCGTTCGTCTGATCGAGGTGGCTGAGATCGGCATCCGGCGGCGGGATGCTCTTCATCGGCGCGAGATGGTGCATCGCGCTGGCGAGCGCACCGAGATCGTCGGGACGCCCCGCGGGATCGGCCACGAGCGCCTTGCCGAGGAGAAGCTCGAGGGCCTCCGGCAGGTTGGGGTCGACGTCGCGCGGACGGCGCATGCCCGGCCCGACAGGCGTTCCGGTGACGGCTTCGTAGAGCATCGCTCCCACGGCGAAGACGCTGGCGCGGGCGTCTCCCGGGGCGTTCGTTTTGACGAGCTCGGGCGCGAGGGCGGCGCGATCGCGCGCGGCCTGAGGCGCGACGGCGAGGGAAGGGTGAAGGCGCATGAGGCCGTCAGGCCCCGACGTGATGGCCGACGGATGAACGAAGACTCGCTCACCTCGGTCGTGCCGAGCTTTGAGGTCAACGCAGACTGGAACGAGAACCGCGATGACGTCGTCGAGACCAAGCCGGCCGCCCTCGGCGCGTCGCGCATCGAGGAGGCTACGGAATGTCTGCGCGGGATACGCGCCAGGAGACGCGCCCAGTGTGCTGGGCGCCGCGAGAGCGGACATGGAGCCAAAGTTATACGGGCTAGACCTATCTCTTCAATAGGACGCGACGCGTTACCGCGAAGAAGCTCCGATTGAGACGCACAGTAAGCCCAGCCCGCGTCGCGCGTCGTGACACGCACACTTGCGATTCAAGCCGTTCGTCGCGAACGCTCGTGCCTACGTCAATCGCAAGGAAAAATGCAGTGGAGTGGTTCTGCGACGTTCGCCGCAAGACCACTCCACTTCGCCCGCGTCGCTTGTTTTCGTCGCGTCAGCCGCGTGCAGGTTCGGCGTTGACGGTACGCCCGCCGACCACCTGACCTACGAGCGCGCGAATCGCCTGCTCCATCTCCGCCTTGCGCACGGTGACGAAGGTGATGCGCTCTCGAACGCGAACGTTGCGCGTGTCGAAGTCGGCAATGCCGCCGTCCTGAAGCATGCTCTGCACGTCGCCCGGCTTGAGGCCGTCGCGACGTCCGACGTTCACGAAGATGTTGGCGACATCGCCGCCCTCGGTCGCGCCGAAGGTCTCGCCGCCGGAGGCCGGCTCGGGGAGGGCATGCGGTCGGGCGCCTTCGCGGGGATGACGCGTGGTCTCGACGGCGTCCTCGTTGGATTCACCCTCGACCGTGTAGCCGATGGTGTACCCGCCGCCGCCGTGGCGCGGGCGGCCTTCGCGCTCGTTGCGACGCGGGCGCTCCTGGCGGCGTCCGTCGCCGCGCGACTCGGCGCGTCCCGCGAGGATGGGGCGATCGTCGTCCGCGTCTGCCGGCGGCTGCCAATCGGAGAGGGCCGCTTGCGGCTGCCGCTCGCTCGTGGGCTGCACCTGGGCAGGCCGCTGCCGGTCGCGATCACGATCACGATCTCTGTCGCGACCTTGGGCCTGCGGGCCGCGACCTTCGGACTGCGGGCCGCGAACTTGGGCCTGCGGGCCGCGGTTGTCCGCGCGGTCTCGACCGCGATCGCGATCACGATCACGATCACGATCACGACGCTCGTGTTGCGGGCGGTCCTGGCGGCGACCGAAATCGCGCTGTCCACGCTCGGGGAGCGTCTGGCCGTCGCGAAGCGTGCGGGGCTCGTCGCTCGTGTGGGCCTGCGCGATCGCTCGCTCGTCGCGTCGCGCGTCGCGCCGAACTTCGGGGCGGGGCTGCGTGGCCACTGGCTCGGCCGGCGGATTCTTCGCGCGCCGTGCTTCGGCCGCCTGCTGCGAGACGTCGTCGGTGCTGGTTGCGCCGAGATGATCGCCGAGCAGACCCGCCACGATCGTCTCCGCCGACTCCGACGTCAGGAGCCGTCGCGCGACGGCGAGGTGCATCGGATCGGGCGTCTTCGCCCCGTAGGCATCGGCGAGGAAGGCGATGAGGTCTGTCTCCTCCCGCGTGCGCAGCTCGCCCTTCGTGGGGAGCGTGCGCTCGATCGGACGGATCTTGTACGTGAGCCTCAGCATGTAGAGGTGGCCCACGTCCTTCGGTCCGACGATGGAGATCGCCGTGCCAGTGCGGCCCGCGCGGCCCGTTCGGCCCGTGCGGTGGACGTATTGCTCGGCGGACTCGGGGAAGTCCGCGTTGATGACGTGCGTGAGATGCGAAATGTCGATGCCGCGTGCCGCGACGTCGGTGGCGACGAGGAAGCGAAGCTTGCCTTCCTTCGTCTTGGCCATGATGCGCTCGCGTTCGCGCTGCTCGAGATCGCCGTTGAGCCAATCGGCGTCGTAGCCCTTGCTCTTCAGGGCCTCGGCGACGCGCTCGGTCTCGTCCTTCGTGTTGCAGAAGACGACCGCGCTCTCCGGATCTTCGACCTCGATGATGCGGACGAGCGAGGCGCGCTTGTCGCCCTCGCGAACGAGGTAGACGAAGTGGCTGATCGAGAGGGCGCCGACCTGATCGCTCGAGAGCGTGACGTACTCGGGGTTGTGCAGGTGGCTGTTGGCGAGGCGCTCGACGTCCGGCGGGATCGTCGCGCTGAAGTAGAGCCCCTGGCGCTCCTTCGGGAGCATCTCGATGATCGCGTTGAGCTCCTTGGCGAAGCCCATCGAGAGCATCTCGTCCGCCTCGTCGAGCACGAAGATCCGGATGTGCGACGGATCGAGCGTGCCGCGGCGCAGGTGGTCGAGCACGCGGCCCGGTGTACCGCTGACGATCTGCACGCCCTCCGCGAGCGCTTCGACCTGGCGACCCATCGGCGCACCGCCGTAGATGGGCAGGATCTTCACTCCGCGGAATTCGGCGATTTGCTCGAGCTCCTTGGACACCTGAATCGCCAGCTCGCGCGTCGGCGTGAGAATCAGCGCCTGGACGCCGGCGACCGACTTCTTCACCAGCCCATCGATGATGGGCAGGCCGAAGGCCGTGGTCTTTCCGGTGCCCGTGCGGGCCTGGACGACGAGGCTCTTGCCGCGCGTCGCGGGCTCGTAGACCGCGAGCTGCACCGGCGTGGGATGAGCGTACCCCATCTTGCCGAGCGCCTTGCGGACGTCGGGGCTGAGCTGGAGTGCGTCGAACGTCGGCTTTGCCGCGTTCGTGTCACCGGGAGTCGGGGCCTGCACCTGGGTCATTCGGGCTACCTTATAAACGAGTCGACGGAGCGACGCACGCGCCCGAGTTCGACGGCTTGGCGGATGGCGTCGCGTTCCGCGGCGCGCTCGAAACGGTCGAGCGCCGCGAGGGCGTCGACGCCGTTGGGGTCGGATTCACATGCGCGCGTAAGCTCGCCATAGCGCGCCCAGGCCGCGTCTTTGGCGACGGAATAGGCGTGGAGAGCGGTATCGCGGTCGGATTTGTGGCTGGCTTCGAGGCGGGCCACGTCGATGGCGTGGATCATGTCCCCGATGCGCTCGGCGCAAGCCGGGTTCACGGCGGGGCCGGCAGCGCCGGCTGCCTTCGGTCGAGCTTCATCCGTGAAGAAGAGCTCCGAGGCCACCTGGACGATGCTCGAGACGACGAACGCCGCCGTGAGCGCAATGAACACCCCGTAGACGAGACGGTCGAGGCGGCTCGCCTTCTTCGACGGGGCGCGTTCAGGTGCGTTTGGCACGGCAAGCGTGTAGCGCCACGGCTCGGTGGGCGTCAATCTCCGGCGCCATGCGTTCGACCGAAGCTATCAAAGGACTGACCGCTCTCGTTTGGGGGAGATCGTGCGGTCGGCCGTGCGGTGGCCCTCGGGTTTTCTGCGCGAGGAGCGCGCGTCGTGCTCGTTGGCCGTCACAAACGAGCCTTCGGCGAGACGGTCGGTGAGGCAACGTATGGAGGAGGTCGCGCGCGACAACGGGCGGGCGATCCGCGTGATCCGGCCTCTGTCGAGGCGGCCGCCGCTATGGCGTACGAGGCCTCGAGCCCGTTTCCGATGTCGCGGTACGCCGCATGAACGGGCAGGGAGCCTCCGCCGTCTCGGGGCAACCCCTGGACCTGCCTCCGGTTTCTAGCGGCGTCCCGGCAACTTAGCAGCTCGGCCGACGAGCCTTGACCCCCCGTGTGGTGGACCCATATATTCTTTCAAAACTTTTTGAAAGTTTAGACGGTCCAGAAAGCACCTGCTCCAGCTGCTCCTCCGGAGCCGCTCCCGACGCCCTGCGGATGTTCTGCAGATTGGCGCGCAAGGGAGCGTCCGCAGGGGTGAGCACAGTCGAAGTCGCACCGATGACCTTTCCCGCTTCCCTGCACGCGCTCCACGACACTGCCGTTCCCGACCGTGTCGGTGATCGAACGTCCGCTCGTCTCGCCGACGTTCGCTCGCTCATCGCGCGCGAGCTCGAAGAGGTCGAAGCGATCATCGCCAAGCACATCGCCGCCGGGGTCGCTCCGGCCACCGAATCGGCGAACCACCTGTTCGAGGCCGGTGGCAAACGCATTCGCCCGATGGCGCTCCTGCTCGCCACCGAGTGCTTCCGTCCGATCGATACACGTGCCCGCGAGCTCGCCGCGGCGGCGGAGATCGTCCACATGGCGACGCTTCTCCACGACGACGTCGTCGACGACAGCGATCAGCGTCGTGGCCGTCCTACCTCGCGTCGCGTGTGGGGCAACGCCGTGAGCGTGCTCGCGGGTGACCTGTTGCTCGTCGAGGCGCTTCGTCTCGGCAGCCGCGCGCACCCCGAGACGTGGAGTGAGCTCATCAACACGCTGGGCCGCCTCGTCGACGGCGAAGTCATCCAGCTGCGTGGTCGGCTCGCGGTCTCGCTCGACGAAGACACCTATTTCCAGATCGTTCGTGGCAAGACGGCATCGCTCTTCGAGTGGGCGCTTCGCGCGGGAGCGCGCGAGGGTGGAGCGTCGGCCTCGGCGATCGACGCGCTCGGCGCGTTCGGTGGTCACCTCGGTGTAGCCTTCCAGTTGGTCGACGACGTTCTCGATTACGAGGGCGACGAGGGCACGACCGGCAAGACGATGCTGGCCGACCTGCACGAAGGCAAGGTGACGTTGCCCCTTCTGCGCGCGGCAGCGGCTTCGCCCGACGTGGCGCCGCTCGTGGCGAGTGTCCGGGCAGGGGACGCCGCCGCCGCCTCGACGCTCGCGGCAAAAGTGCGCGCGTCCGGCGCATGCGACCAAGTGCGCGACCTCGCTCGCCACGAAACCGCCTCGGCGCTCCACAAGCTCGAGGCCGTCCCTTCCTGTCGCGCGCGCGACGTCCTCGCCGACGTTGCACGCGGTCTCACCGCTCGACTGGCCTGACGTTCCTTGCTCCTTCCCACTCCGTGGCCTAAAAACGCGTCCGTCACCGTGGCAAAGGAGAAACGTGCGCTATGGCCGAGCGAGGCCGCGGTGAGCGACGTCCTCGGACGCCTCATCGAGTTCTGGGGCTTCAAGCGAAACATGGGCCGCATCTGGGCGGTCTTGTTTCTGTCCCCCGAGCCGCTGAGCGCCGAGGATCTCCGCTTGTCGCTGAAGCTCTCGAGCGGCGCGGTCAGCATGACGCTGAACGAGCTCCTTCGCTGGGGCGTGGTCCGCAAGGTCTGGGTGCAGGGCGAGCGCAAGGACTTCTTCACGGCCGAAGTGCAGCTCTGGAGGATGATCTCGCGCGTTCTCAACGAGCGCGAGAAGACCGAGATCGTCGCGGCGATCGAGGCCTTCGAAGAGGCGCTTGCCGAGGTCTCGAAGCTTCGTCACTCGCCGGACCCGAAGACACGCGAGCGCGCCGAGCTCCAGTACGAGCGCATCAAGCAGCTCCTCGAGCTCGCGAAGCTCGGCAAGCGCTTGATCGACACGCTCCTCGCGACGGCCAAGCTCGACGCCGAGCCGCTCGTTCGCTTCCTCTTGCGGCAGCAGGGGCCTTCCTCGCCCTCGTCCTGAGCGCGCCGTCCGCGCGGGCGCAGCAGCAGCCGAGCCGGCCTTCCATCACACGAAACGACTTCGCCCTCGAGCTGTTCCAAGGGCCACTCATCGCGCCCGGGCGCATCACGGGCCTCGCCGGCGCCACCACCGCCGCGGCCGAGGCCGTGGAAGGCGTCTACAACAACGCGGCGGCGCCGGCCGTGCGCGAGCCGTTCAGCCTGCGCTGGTTCGACTACGACATCTCGCTCGGCCTGGCATTCCCCGGCGCGTACGGCAACACCGACTTCAGCAATCGCGGCGAGAACGCGAACCAGAGCCTCACGCAGCGGACCAACAACTTCCTCTATTACAACCTCGGCCTGCAGCTTCAGTTCGGCCAGCTCGGCGTCACCGTCATGGGTGACTTCCTGAGCTACGACATCGAAAGCCCGAGCGCGACGACGTCCGGGCTTTCGCTGACGCTCGGACGCATCCACGCGGTCGGCGCGTATGGCATGGCCAACAACCAGATCGTCATCGGCGCCGGCGCGCGCATCATCCTCGCCGACGTCTCGACCAAGGGCACCAGCACCTTCGGCGAGCTCACTCAGCGCGTGAGTGGAGGCGGCGCCATCTTGCAGATGGCCGGCGCGGCGCCCGAGGTCGGCATCGTCATCAAGCCCAACGACCGACAGTGGCGCGTGGGAGCCACCGCGCGCGCACCGGTCGAAGGCGGCGACGTCACGACGGGACGCACGACGGTCGATCCCGTCACGGGCGTCTCGCATGCCGGGGCCTTCATCGTTCCCGATCGCATCGTCCAGCCGTGGGAGATCGAGGGCGGCATCGCCTGGCAGTTCGGTCCTCGTCCGCTCAATCCCCGCTGGATCGACCCCGAAAAGGACGAAGAGGAGCTCGTGAAGCGCATCATTCGCGATCGCGCCGAGCGAGCCGCCGCGCAGCAAGTCGCGCTCGGAAGCATGCCCGGCGTCACGGCCGACGACATCGCCGCCCGCGCCGATCGGGCTGAAGCCTTCACGCGTGACGAGCGACTGATCCGCGCGACCGAAGACATGGCGCTCGCCGATGCCAAAGAGCGCCTCTACGAAGAACGAAAAGCTCGCTACCTCAATTGGCCGCGCGAGCGCGTGCTTCTTCTCGCGAGCATGCTCATCACCGGAGCGAGCCCCACGGCCGTGGCCGTCGAAGGCTTCATCGATCAGAGGCGCGAGCTCGTCGGACAGAGCGTCACGCTCGCTCCACGCCTCGCCGCCGAGAGCGAGCCCGTTCCGAACTTTCTTCGCACACGTGCGGGCATCTATTTCGAGCCGAGTCGATTCGCCGATGGCACGACGCGCCAGCACTTCACGTTCGGCACCGACGTTCGCCTGTTGTCCTGGGACGTCTTCGGCATTCTATCGCCGACCACATGGCGCCTGACGGCGTTCGTCGACCTCGCCCCGCGCTACCAGAACTTCGGCTTCAGCATCGGCGCGTGGCGGTGACCGCTCTTTGCAGCGGCACGTAAGACGTCTTCAGCAACGGCGCGTGGTCATGACCCCACGCGCCTCGCATGCCTACGCGATCAATTGAGGTGGTGCTTGTCGGCCATCGACGGGGGCTTGTCCCGATCGAGGAAGACGGCCGTGACTTCGCGTTCGAGCGCGCCCGCGAGCTCCGACTCGAGGCCGGCGATCGACCCCGCCGCGCGCTCGACGTTGCGCTGGTAAATGAAGAGGCGCGCCGAGAGCGCGTTGCGTCCGAGGTCTTCGCCATCGGGCTCGTCGGGCAAGCGCGCGTCGACGATCACCATGGCGCGCGGATCGACGCCGTCGACCACGAGCTCGGCGCCCGGCACGTCGACGATGTAGATGTCCGCGTCGCGAACCCAGCGGGCGAGGAGCGCGTCGAGGCTCTGGACCACACGACGGACGATTTGCGCGAACGTGTCGGGCGAGGGGGCCCACGCGGGCGGCGGCTTCGCGAGATCGAGGGCGCGCGAACGAAGGAACGCTTCGACGGCTGCACGCACGTCGCCGCTGTCGTCTTTGAGGAGCCCCAGGTAGTAGTGCGCGTCCGCGTGCTCGGGATCCGTACGCACGGCCTCCTCGATGTACGGGAGCGCCTTCTCGGATTCACCGAGCTCGTAGAACGCACGGCCGATCAAAAACACGTAGCTCGAAGTCTCGAACGGAGGCTCGGGCAGGCGAGACATGCACTTCTTGGCTTCTTCGACGTCACCCTTACCGAGGAGCGCGTCGACGCGGAGGAGGAGACAGTCGGCGATCTCCTCTTTGGTCTCGGCGTAGTCGAGCGCGTCGTCGCACAGCTCGATGGCCTCGTCCCACTCGCCCAGCGGGTGCATGAGGACTTCTGCCGCGTTGAGCATCGCCTCGAGGTACGTTTCGTCGAGCGCGATCGCCTGGCGATAGTGCTCGAGCGCTTCCTCCGAGTCGCCCGACAGAGCGGCGGTGTAGCCGAGAAGGTTGTGAACTTCGGGAGACTGGGGATCGAGCTCCAAGGCTCGCTTGGCGCACGCGGTCGCGGCCTCGGCGTTACCCTTTTGCGCGAGATCCCAGCCCCGATCTAGGTGCGCGGAGAGCTGATCCATCTGTATTCAGAGAGGTTTTGCGCAAAGGGGCCCCCTGCGTCAAGCGAACACGACGCGAAGGTGACGCGATCGTCATCGAACGCGGCCGGACCGGACGGCACATCAGGAGAAACCGGAGCCGGATCAGCGCCATGGCTGGGTTCGTCGCCGAAGCCGGCTCTGCTTGATCGGCTCGCCAGATGACGCGAGGATCGGGCCTTTCCCATGACGCGACGACTCCTCACGCTTGCTTTTGGGGCTCTCGTGCTCGCGCTCGGGTCCGGTTGCACGCCGCTGCGCTACGTGACGCAGGCCGCGGCCGGCCAAGAGCAGCTGAACGAGCGCGGGATTGCCATCAAGGAGGTCGTCGACAACGGCTATCTCGATCGACGCACACGCGACCTGCTTGCCCACGTTCCCCGCATCAAGGCCTTCGGCGAGTCGCAGGGCCTTCGTCGTACCAAAAACTACGAGCGCTACGTCTGGCTCGGGCGGCCTGCGGTGGTGTGGGTCGTGTCGGCTTGCGATCCGGTCGCCTTCCGCCCGAAGACCTGGAGCTTCCCCGTCGTAGGTAGCATCACATACACGGGGTGGTTCGACCGCAAGGAGGCGAAGTCGTATGCGACGGACCTCGCCAAAGAAGGGTTCGACGTCGACGTTCGACCCTCGCAGGCGTACTCGACGCTCGGCTGGTTCGACGATCCGATCCTCTCGACCATGATCTCGAAGGGGGACGACGCGCTCGGCGAGCTCGCCGACGTCGTGCTCCACGAGACGCTGCACGCGACCTTCTACGTGCCGGGGCAGAGCACGCTCAACGAGAGCGTCGCCTCGTTCGTCGGCGAGACGCTCGCCATGCGCTATCTCGACGAGACCGTCGGACCCGATTCACGCGAGAAGGCGGAGTTCGTCGAGGGACAGCACGAAGGGGAGGAGCGCGGGCAACGTATGCACGAGGCCTACGACGAGCTCGAGAAGCTCTATGCGTCGAACGTCTCTCGCGAGGAGAAGCTCGCGCAGAAGAAGGTGATCACCGACAAGCTTCGCACCGACCTGAAGATGAAGCGCCCGATCACGAATGCGACGCTCATCCAGTACAAGACGTACGGGTCGGGGCACGAGGAGCTCGTCGCGCTCTACAAATCATGCGGCGAAAATCTCCCGCGCATGCTCGGCGCCCTCGAGCAGGTAAAACCGATCGCGGCGAAGTCGCCCCCGCACACCGATCCGGCGCTCTTGCTCAAGCCGGTCTTGGCCAACGGCTGCGGGACGTGACGCGCCCGCGTTGACGAACTGTCGTTCGCGGAGGAGCGCGCTGCCAAGTCGTCGCCGGGCCTGCTCGAGCTGACGTCGAAAGCCCGCGAAAAGAGGTCGAACGTGACGTGGACGGCAGAGGCACGAGCGTTGCTCGACGAGCGCGCATGCTCCTCCTGCTCCGCCCCTCGTTCATCGGTCTCGTCTTCGTCGGAGTCGCGCTAGTCTCTGCGACTCTCGTCTCGCGGAAGCTCTCGGAACGCTTCGACGCGGCCAAGAGCGTTTCCAGCGAGAGCTGCCGTGCGTTCCGCGCGGAGCCTGGTCACGCGCATGCGCGGGTATGCAACGACGATTCGTTCGCGCCCTCGCCGTGGCCTTCGTTTCGCGAAGGACTTGCGGCGATCGCGACGGCGAAGAACGCGCTCGACTGCCACGATACGGCCGGCGCCGTCCCCTCGCTCACGAGGGCGCTCCAGATTGCCAACGAGCTCGACGATCGCGCGACGCTGACGTCGGCGGTGCTCTCGGCGCGGCTCGTGAGTGAGACCTTGGTCCTTCTCGAGCGTCGTGACGCGCTGCTCGACCGCGAGTTTCGCAAGTCGCTGCTCGGAGGCGTGCACTTGCGGTCGGCGCGGCATCCCTTCGAAGCCGAGCGCATCGATCGCCTCTGGATGCTTGCCAATGCCGACCACAAGACGTGGTTTGGCCGTTCGGCCGTCCTCGAATTCGTGCTCGTCGACTCCATGGTTCAGAACGACGTGGTGCTCGACGCAATGGGTCGTGCGATCGCCGAGGGGAACGTCGAGAAGTGCAAGGTGGAAGCGCGACGGACGGTCGGAGTGTTCACGTCGGACGGACTCGACGCGTCGCTGTGCCCGATGATGGGTACCGTCGTGCACACGAGCAGGCGTCTCGAGGAGACGCGCAGCGCGCTCGCGAACGCCGACCCCTGGTGAGGGGCTACTCGTGAACGACGACGCGCGTGCCCAGCTTCTCGGGCGTGGACCACACGCCGTGCCAGCCGTCGGGCATGCGCGGCTCCGTCCAGCCGAACAGCGCCTTGGCGTCTTGCGGCGCGAGGTTCACGCAGCCGTGGCTCTGTTTGCGGCCGAAGTTGTTGTGCCAGAAGGCGCCGTGCAGCGCGTAGCTGCCGTTGAAGTACATGATCCACGGCACGTCTTCGATCGAGTACGGCCCGTCGCTTGCGACGTCGCCGTCCATCGTCGCCGCGATGTGCTTTTCGCGGATGCGCCAGGTACCGGTCGGCGTCTTGTGATCTTTGTCGGGATTCTTGTCGTCGCGCTTGCCGGTCGACACGGCGGTCGCGAACACCGCTTTGTCGCCCTCGTAGGCGACGAGCGTGTCGTTCGTGACGTTCACGTCGATCCACTTTTCGCCGGGCTTGAGATCGCGCGGCGGCTCGGTGGGCTTTGTCTTCGCGCCCTCGCTGGCCTTCATCCACCAGCCTTCGTCGGTCTCGTCGTAGATGGCGCCGTTGACGTTGACGCTCTCGCCCGTGAGCCGCACGACGGTGTGACGAGGAGCGGCGTCACCGGTGGTGACCGCCTTCTTGCTCGCGCTGACCGAGTACTTCTTGGCCTTGTAGTGGAGGATGATGCCGACCTGGGCCTTGCTGCCCGCCTTGCACATGTTCTCGATGGCCTTGGGAGCAGGGCTCGAGCCACCATCGAGGGCATTGGCTGCGTTTGCATTGGCCGCGTTCGGATCGACCGGAGCCTGCTCGGCGGTGTCGAGCCAGACGCCATGAAACTCGCTGATGCTCTTGTTGACGTAGATGCGCTCGAAGGGCGCAATGAGGCCGCCCGTGGTCTTCCACCACTTCGCGCCGTTCGACGAAAAGTCGTGGTCGAGGGCAAGGTAGAAGCCCTTGACCATGCGGCGAGCCACCGGGCCTTCGCCCTTCAGATCGTCGAGCGTGACTTGCGGCTTGCCGCCGTCGTAGTCGCGCAGATACCAGGGGACGCCGCCGTCGTCGGCCGAAGGATCGCTCGACGAGGCCGAGCGCGCAGCGCCGGCATCGAGATCGTCGCTGTTCGCGACGGCGTCGTCGTCACGACGGGGCTTGGCCTTCCGCGGCGCGAGCCAAGGCTCGATCTTCATGCGGTCTTCGCGCGAGGGGATCGTGCGGTAGAGAGGCGTGCCGTTCGTGACGTTGTAGCCGTACTCGTAGGGCAGTGACGACGTCGGGGTGGGCGCGTGCGGCGCGAGCTTGAGCCTCGGATGGTTGAGATCGAGCGAGGCGTACTTGCCACAAACGAAGCCGCCCTGGACGAGCTCGTACCAGCCCTCCTTGCAGTTCGACTTCACGTGCGGCTCTGGAATGACCGGGACGCGCGAGCCTTGGCGGATATAGCCGAGCCGTACGCTGCCCGTTCGATCGCCCGGCTTGCGCTCTTCTTTCGGCCACTCCATGTCGCTCATGACGGGCGTCTGGAGGAAGAGGGCTCCGATGAGCGGCCCGTCGACGATCGGAGCCGCGCCAGCATCCTTCACGTCTTGCTTGGCCGTTTGCGCGCCAGCGTCTTGGGTTTCGCTGCTGCTCAGCGTCGGCACGGGCGGCGACGCGCTCTTGGCGGTTTTCGCGGTCGGCGTCGGAGCGGGCTTCTCCTCGACACAGGCGCCGAGAAGCGCTGCGATCCCAAGGACAGCGAGGACGGAAGCTGAACGAGACACCATACGGCGGGGGCGCCTTCGCACGGGGCCGCTCGGGAGTCGAGCAGTGCCGGGCGCGGGGCGCCCCCATGTGTGCCAAAGAGTCCGTGAAAGAGCCAGTTTTCGACGCATTCGGAGGTGGTGAGGGAAGAAGAAGGCGAGCTCGGCCGTCTTTTCTAGGAACGTTGACGAACCGCGGAGCGTTTCGAAGGAGTCCTTTGCCGTTTCGCGCGTCACGCTAAAGTGCGCTCACGATGCGTTTTGCGCTCCGGCTAGGGGTCGCCCCCCGGACGCCCCTTGAAGCGAGGCTCATGCCGAGGCCATGGCCGGAGCGAACGCCCCGCGCGCCCCCCGTAATTCCTTGGTTCCCACAAAGTCTTCGCCTTACCGTGTGTCCGTGAGCGGGGTCCGCTGTGTCTAGACAGACGCGCGCCGTGGGCGCGGGAGGACGCTCGAGCTCGTCGTCGTCAGCTTCGGGGGCTTCGCGATTGCGGCGAGCGCCCCCGCATCTGCATGGCCACCCCGGACGAGGCGCGGCGGATGCTGCTCCGACCGCTCCGCACGCGACGCCGCCCGGCGGGAAAGACAAGAGCGGGCCGGCCGGCTTCTGGAGCGGGCGCACGCTGCGCATCGTGTTCGGTGTCGCGGTCGGAGTTTCGTTCGTCTTGCACTGGTTCTTGGCTCCGTGGCGGCTTCTGCCCGACCGATCGGGGCTCGAGTTCAAAGACAACGCGGACGAGCTCACCATCCCCGTCGACTTGCTCGGCGAGGAAGCTCCTCCTCCGCCGCCACCCGCGCCGCCCGAACAGCACGAAGCGCCGCCGCCGGTCGAAAAGGATCCGAACGCGGCCAATCCCATCAAGATGCTGGATGCGTCCGCGCCGAAGCCAAAGCCGGATGCCCAAGCGCCCGATGCGTCGGTGCTCGCGACAGACGCCGGCCTCGAAGCGACCTCGCGCGACGGCGGTACCGCGATCGGTGACGGCGGTGCTGTGCACGATGCGGGCGAAGGCGATGCGTCGGCGGACGCTGGACTCGTTGCAGAAGGCGACGCCGGCGCCGGTGGACATGGTCCCCGCGATCCGGGCGGCATGATCGGCATGCCGGGGCTCGTGGCGGCCGGTCAGGTCAACGTGACCCTCCTCGTCAACGTGTCCGTCATCCGAAGCAATTCGGTCGGACAGCGCATGGGGCCGCTTCTCTTCGCTATCCCCCAATGGAACGACTTCATGAAGGGGGCGCAGACCGGCGTCGATCCGATTCGCGACACCGAGTGGATCCTGATCTACGGCCCGTCGCTCATTCACACCGATCGTGACGCTGTCATCGTCCGTTATGGCGCGTCCGACGCTCTCGTCGACAAGGCCGTCGACGCCATCGCGCTCCGCTACGACCGTGGCGGAGCGTTCGATGCAGGCGTGCCCGGCGTGAAAGCCTCGCTCGGCCACGCCGACAATGCCGAGCGTGTGTTTCTGAGAGTGCAGCCTCACGTGCTCGCCGTCGTGCCGAAGGACAAGGCCACCGAGTTTGCGCGCGTTCTCAAGCGTGCACCGATCTCGCCGAAGGTTCGTCCCGGCGAGGCGATGCGGCTCACGGTGAAGGATCCCTGGAAGCAGATCTCGATTCCGGGCCTCAAGTTCAGTCAGTCGCTCAAGGAGATTCGCCTCTGGGTGGCTCCGCGCGCGGGTGACGACGGCGCGGACGTCTTCGTCGAAGGAGATTGCACGGACGAAGCCGCCGCCGACGAGGTGGCGGAAGCGCTGACCGATCTTCTGAGGCGTCAGAATTCGGTGCTCGTACGCGCCGCCACGCGAGGCCTCTTGAACGGAGCGAAGGTGGTGCCCGACGGCAGCCAGGTGAAGCTGCGCTTGAACGTCACGCAGGAGCAGCTCGAGGCGCTTCTCCAAGCGATCGGCGCGTTCCTCGGCGCGAACGTGGCGCCGCCGGCCGGTGGCGCTCAGCGCTGACGCATCGGACGATCCCGTCGCTCACGCACTCGTGGTAAGCCTCGGGGCGCCATGAAGATCTCTCGTTCTCTGTTGCTCGCAGCGGGTCTCGCTTCGTTTCTCGTGACGGGCTTCGTGACGGGCCTCACCGTGACGGGATGTTCGAAGAGAGTCGACGAGCCGGCGCCGAGCGAGTTCAAGCCGACCGAGGCTCCGCCGCTTCCTCCCGGCCCTGAGAAGCTCCAGATCGTCGACGACAAGGTCGGCGAGGGGCCCGAGGCCAAGAAGGGAGATACCGTGAAGGTCCACTACACGGGCACGCTCCTCAACGGCAAAGAGTTCGACAGCTCGCGCGGCCGTGAGCCGTTCCAGGTCACCATTGGCCAAGGCCAGGTCATCAAGGGCTGGGACGAAGGACTTCCCGGCATGCGCGTCGGCGGCAAGCGCACCCTCACCATTCCGTGGGACATGGCGTACGGCGAGAACGGTAGCGGCGACAAGATCCCGCCGAAGGCCGCGCTGAAGTTCGACATCGAGCTCGTCGAGATCGTCGGTGGCGACGCGGGCGCGAAGCCTGCGCCGAAGGCGGGCGGCAAAGACGGCGTGAAGTGAGCGGCGCCGTTCGTCGTGAACGCGCGCGTCAGTAGGTCGAGACGCGCGCGACGACGTCCTTGCTGGGACGTTCGCATTCGAGCGTGGAGTGGCGTTCGCTGCCGTTCGTTCCGAGCTTGTCCGTGAGCGCTCCGGCGAGCGCTGCGATCTGCTCGTTCGAGGCAGGGC
This sequence comes from Labilithrix luteola, assembly GCF_001263205.1. Lineage (GTDB taxonomy): Bacteria > Myxococcota_A > Polyangia > Polyangiales > Polyangiaceae > Labilithrix > Labilithrix luteola. Next base: position 10,111,889 of record NZ_CP012333.1, on the reverse strand, counting down.
CCAGGCGGATCGGGCCGTCCTCGCAGTCGAGGAGGACGTGCCCCGGATGCACCGAGAATCCTCGAATGCGCCTCCACGCGCGCGCCGCCCCGGCGAAGGTGACGCCGTAAGCATCGACGGCCACGTCGAGAGGCATCGAAGCCGACACACCATAGGCGGCCACGGCGAGGAGCAGCACCATGAGGCTGGAGGCTCCAACGAAACCGAGGCCCGGCCGATGGCGCGCCATCTGGTACGAAGCGCCGAGGACGAAGATACCGAAGGCGAGTAGGTGCAGCGCGACGGAAGAGATCGCGAAGAGGCCCGGCCTGCCGACGCGATAGAGCGAGCGCTCGTCGCTTTTCACTTTCAGCGAAGCCTCGTCGATGACGCCGTGACGAAGTGCGCGCCGGACCATCATGATGAACAGGCTCGCCATACCCATGTTGAGGGCGATGGCGAGGCCGCCGGTGCCGTCCGTCAGCAGAAACGCGTCGAACAGGCCGTGCGCGAGGGCGGCGACGAGGAAGAACGCGAGGACGCGCACCTGACGATCGACCAGGCGAATGCCGAGCGCGTAGCCCCAGATCGCCCCGAAGAACATGTGCGCCGGAATGCTCATGAAGCAGCGCGCGACGACGAGCGGAGCGGTCAGGCGGCCCGCCGCGAAGTACTGGATGTTCTCGGCGGCGGCGAAGCCGAGCGAGGACACGATGCCGTAGACGATGCCGTCGACGGGTTCGTCGAATTCCTTGCGACGTGATGCGAAGAGCGCCCCGACGAACTTGCTTCCTTCCTCGGAGACCCCGATCACGAAGGTGAAGACGACGACCGCGAGCGGGAGCGCGAAGAGCTGCCCTCCGAACGTGACCACGCGCGGATCGAGCCACGGCGAAAGACGTGTGTAGCCGTACTCGAGGAGAGCGGCGGGAACGGTGGCGAGACCACCGAGGACGAACGTCAGGAGCACGAGCCACATCGGCTCGGGATGCGCGCGGTCGAACCGCCTGACGAAGGCGAGCCACGCGAACGACAGCAGGATGGGCACGACGATGCACGCCATCACGAGCTCGGTGTTGCGCGGAAGTCCGACGGCATCGACGCGCCGGAGCGCAGGCAGGCGCGGCGTCGTGAGAAGCTGCTTTTCCTGTTGGGCGCGAGCGTACGCTTGGATGCCAAAGCCGAAAGAGACGACGATGGCGTCGGTCTCGTAGACGGGGTGGCCGAGGGACGTCTCTCCGCGGACCAGCACGTCGGTCCCGACGTTCCCGTGTGCTCGGGTTTTGAGGGCCTGTAGCGACGTGTCCGCGGGCGAGTCTTTCTGCGCACGCAGCCTCAGCGTTCCGCTGTCGCCCCAACCTACGAAGATTCCCGTGGCGAGCTCGGCACGTGGCTCCACGTAGACCACGCGCGTGCGCCAGCGCGCCGGCTCGCCGTTGCTCGCTGTCTCCCAGATCGGTTCGCCCACCACGCGGTGATCGCGGTCGACGGTGGTTCGATCGATGGCTCGTGCGATGGCCGCGCGCGATCCCTCCCAGTACTGTTCGACGCTTCCGTCTTGGTGTGTCGTCGTGCGGGCAACGAGGTCCGCCGGGTCTCTTGGCGTGATCGGAAGGGCGGGGTCTGGCTCGAGCACGAGGACCGTGCCCGACCACTTCACGAGCTCGTCGGCGTTCTCGGTTCTCGTCTCGTCCACGACGATGCGGAGCGAGCGACCGTCTTCGGTGACGTCGGCGGCCACGTTGCCTGCGCCGAGCCGGCGGAGCACGAGAGCCCTCAGATCGTCCGGTCGGCCTTCGTTTGCGGTCGCGGGCGCTTCGTAGACGAGCTCCACGTCCTTCGAGCCGGCGATCGAGCTGCAGCCGCAGCAGATGACCGTGCAGACGAGGAGCGCGGCGAACGCGATGGCGCGCGCCAGAGCCGACGAGGCCGCGCGAAACGTCATCCCTTGCCCTTGCGCCCTCGCGTCTTCGGCGAGGGCTTGCCCTTCGGAGCGGGCGGATCGGATCGCGGGTAGCTGCCGATGACCTTCACGAACGTCGCGCTGTGGCGTGCCCCCTTGAGTGCCTTGGCGAGCTCGGGGCTGTCGCGGTGGCCCTCGACGTCGACGAGAAACACGTACTGCCAGGCCTTCTGGCGGCTGGGACGCGACTCGATGCGTGTGAGGTTGACGCCCGCGGTCTCGAATTCGGTGAGGACGCGACGAAGGGCGCCTTCGTGGTGGGTCACGCCGAAGGCGAGGGTCGTGCGATCGCGTCCGCTGGGCTTCGCGTCGTCGTGACCGAGGACGACGAAGCGCGTGGCGTTCTCGGGGCGATCCTGGATGTTCCGGCTGAGGATGGGAACGTCGTGGATCTCGGAGGCGATCGCCGCGCCGATGGCGGCGGCACGATCGTCAGCCTGCGCTTCGCGCGCAGCGGCGGCCGTCGAAGTGGTCTGGACGACCTGGGCGCGAGGAAGGTGCTTGGCGATCCAAAGCCTGCACTGTGCAAGCGCTTGCGGATGCGAATAGACCGTGTCGATCGCCGAGAGCGACGACGCGCGCGTCAGGAGACAATGCGAGACGGGAAGGATGTACTCCTGACGAATGAGTAGCTGGCCGTCGAGCAGGGCGTCCGACGTCATGCTGACCGCGCCCTCGGTAGAGTTCTCGATGGGAACGACGCCGTACGTGGCATCACGGCTCTGCACGGCGTCGAACACCGCGTCGATGGTGGCGCACTCGCGGTAGCGCGCCGAGAGGCCGAAGAGGTGGCGCGCGGCCATCTGCGAGAACGTGCCTTCGGGCCCGAGGTAGGCCACGCGCAGCGGCTGCTCGACCGACAGGCACGCGCTCATCACCTCACGGAACACGGCGCGCACGGCATCGGGCGGGAAGCGACCCTCGCCGCGGTGCGCGAGGCGCTCGAGCACCTGGCGCTCGCGCTCCGGATCGTGGAAGGACTCGATTTTGGCCTTCTGCTTGGCGACGGCGATTTCTCGCGCGATGTCGGCACGCTTCTCGAGAAGGTCGAGGATCTCGTCGTCGAGGGCGTCGATCCGCGCGCGTGCGCCGGCGAGCACCGGTTTGCCGGGGGTCGCGGCTGGGGTTGCCGGCGCCTTGGGCGTCCGGGACGCTGTCTGGGTTGCCATCTGGGTTGATCGAGGCGGCTGCGACACGCTGCGCTTAGGGCGGTCCGAATGGGACTTCACGGCCGCATCGTCGCACGACTAGGATGCGTTCGCATGCCTGAAGCCAACGCGCTAATTGGGGTCACGGCCGCGGTCGTCGTGGGCCTCGTCATTTGGGTCGCGATCGTGCTCCGCACGGCCAAGGAGCCGTGGGCTCGCCCGCTCGCGACGAGCCCGGGGGTGCCTGGCGCGGACACGCTCGAGGTCAACGCGGAGCCGGTCGTCGCGGAATCTTCGGAGTCGGACGCGAAGGGCGGCGACGACTCATCGACCTGAGCTTTGCATCTCGCTCAGGCTCGCGCGGAGGTCCTCGAGGCACGCGTCGATTCGGTCGCGGTGCGTCCGGAAGCTGAGGATGCAAATGCGGATGACGAACCGGCCCTCGAGTCGGCCGGTGTCGGTGCCACGTAGAACGACGCCCGTGAGCAAGACGCGTTGCTTGGCGTTGACGTGCTGGACGAGACGCCGATTGAACGCGTCGAGATCTTCGCCTTCGAACCCCGGCGGCGTAAAGCGGAACGCGAGCAGCGAGAGCTCCGGCTCGGCGACGATCTCCACGCTCGGCATCGTGCGCAACGCATCGACGGCGTAGCGGGCGAGGTCGATCTTCTCGTCGAGCGCGTCACGGAATGCGCTTGCGCCGTGCATCTTGAGAGGGAGCCAGACGCGCAGTCCGCGCGCGTCGCGCGAGAGCTCGGGGGAGAGATCGCAGAAGTCGACCAGATCGTCGTCGGTCTGCATACGCGGCATGTACGAACCGGAGACGGCATGCGTTCGCCGGAGCGCCTGCTGATCGCGCACGAGCACGCAGCCCGTCCCATAGGGAAGGAACATGCCCTTGTGTGGGTCGAGCGTGATCGAATCGGCGTGTTCGATGCCGCGGAGTGCCGTGCGGCCACGCTCGGTGAGCGCGAAGAAGCCGCCGTAGGCCGCGTCGACGTGCAGCCAGAGCTTCTCGCGCTGCGCGAACGCCGCGATGGTCGGGAGGTCATCGATGGCGCCCGTACCCGTCGTGCCGGCGCTGGCCACGACCAGGAACGGCTCGAGGCCGCGTGCGCGGTCCTCGCTCACGGCGCGCTCGAGCGCGGAGGGCGACATACGGAAGTGGTCGTCGACCACGATCTCGCGCACATTCTCCGGTGGAAAGCCGGCAATCAGCGCCGCCTTCTGCACCGAGTGGTGCGCTTCGCTCGAGGCGTAGAGGATGCCTCGGAGAAAGTCCTTGGGCAGGCGCTCGCGACGCGCGGTGACCACGGCGATGAGATTCGCCATCGACCCGCCCGTGGTGAGCACTCCGCCCGAACCGTCGGGCAGCCCGAGCATGCTGCAGAACCACTGCACGACGTTCGCCTCCAGCTGCACCAGGGCAGGGGCGGCGAGCCAAACGCCGACGTAGCGGTTCGTCGCGTCGGTCACGAGATCGGCGACGGCCGAGTGGAAGATGCCTCCGCCGGGAACGTAGGCGAGGTAGCCCGGCGACGCCGTGTTGAGGCTCGCAGGGATGACGCGATTGAAGAGCAGCGCGAGCAGCGAGTCGAAGGATGCGCCGCGCTCGGGAAGGGGTTCGCGAAGCGAACGAGCGAGCTTCTTTCCTCCACGCGTTCGATGCATCGGCTGCTGAGGCAGCGTCTCGATGTGCGCGGCAATGCGGTCCATCGCTTGGCGCACCATGGCGCGCATGTCTTGGGAGGAGAGCTCGAGCGGGTACGACGGTATCGTCACGCACGCATTCTACGTGTGCGTCGTTACATTCGTCTCCATGGGATCGCAGCCGTTACGAACGTTCGCCGGAGTGGTTGGGCTCGTCGGCCTCGTCGCTGCCGCCGGTTGCGGTACGGGCTCGAGCACCAGCTCGGAACCGGCTTCCGATGCTCCGGTCGTCGACGGTGGAGCAGGAGGGACACCGGGCAAGTGCCCAGGGACGACGCCTTCGCCATCGACGCCGGGAGTCGAGCCGGCGGTCGCGACGGGGCTCGTAGTCCCTCAGGGCTTCGTGATCGAGCGCATCGCGCAGGTCCCTGCCGCGCGGGAGCTCGCGGCTTTGCCCAACGGCGATCTGCTGGTCGCGACGAACGGAGCGACCGTCTATGTCGTCCCCAACGCAGAGAACGCTGGTGGCGCGGGTAGTCCCGTGGTCTTCGCCACGGTGAACGATGCCCCGACGCAGGGCGTGGCCTTCGACGCGGTCACCTGCACCGTGTTCTTCGGCGCACAGCACGGCGTGTATTCGGCGAGCTACGAAGACGGCGCGGTGAGCGTGAACCCCTCGAAGATCGCGAGCGTGCGGACGGGGCCAGTTGCACCGAACAGCGACGGCGACGTTCACTCCACGACGTCGGTGGCGGTGGCCAAGGGCGTGCTCTACGCGTCCGTCGGATCGTCGTGCAATGCGTGCACCGAAGCCGATGGTACGCGCGCAGTCATTTTGCAGATGGGGCTCGACGGGTCGAACGTCCAGACGAAGGCCACGCGCATCCGAAACGCCATCGCGCTCACGACGAACACGGACACGGGCACACTCTGGGCCGGAAACGCTGGCCAGGACGATCTGCCGAAGGGCCACCCCTACGAGTTCTTCGATGCCGTGACCCTGCATCCGGGCGTCGCCGACTACGGCTGGCCGGAATGCGAAGAGAACCAGGTGCCGTACGTCCCCGGAGCCGATTGCGCAGAGACCGTGGTCCCTCGCGTCGAGTTTCCGGCGTATTCCACGCTCATCGGCGCTGCGCATTACAGCCCAAGTCACGCGGGCGCACACGCGTTCCCTTCAGCGCAACGCGGCTTCTTCGTCGCTGCGCACGGCTCCTGGCACAAGGCGAACGGCGTCTACTCGGCGCCGCCGTTCGTTGCCCTCGTGCCGATGAATGGAGACGACCCTGTCACGCCCGTCGACTGGACGAATCCGTCGACGCAGTGGTCGCAGTTCGTCGGGGGCTTCCAGTCAGCCGACGGAACCTCGCGGAGTGCGCGTCCGACGGGGCTCGCCGTCGGGCCTGCCGGCAGCTTGTTCATCGCCGACGATCAGAACGGCCTCGTCTATCGCGTGAGGCCCCAATGAGCGTCGTTCGATGAGCCGGAGATCGTGACGCTCGAACCGAGAGGCGGAGGGGACGATGGCGAACGCGCGGCTGGTCTCGGTGAACGTGGGGCTTCCTCGGGACGTCGAATGGCAGGGCCGAACCGTTCACACCGCGGTGTGGAAGTCGCCGGTGGCGGGGCGCGTTCGCGTAGGAAGACTGAATGTCGTGGGCGATGGTCAGGGCGACCTCGCCGGTCACGGCGGCGAGCAGCGTGCTGTTTTCGTCTATCAGCTCGACTCCTACCGCTACTGGGCCAAGGAGCTCTCGCGCAGCGACTTCGTTCATGGTCAGTTCGGCGAGAACTTCACCGTCGAAGGTCTCGCAGACGCCACGACCTGCATCGGGGACCGCTTTCGCATCGGCTCCGCGCTGTTCGAGGTCACGCAGCCGCGCGTGACTTGTTACCGGATTGGTATGCGCATGAACGAGCCGCGCATGCCGGCCCTCCTGACCGGGCGAGGACGTCCAGGGTTCTACTTCCGTGTCATCGAAGAAGGCGAAGTCGGGGCCGGCGACGCCATCGTGAAGGTTGCTTCGGGTGACGAGCGGATGTCCGTCGAACGGATCAACGCACTTCTCTACCTTCCGCGTCATCCGCGTGAGGAGCTCGAGCGCGCGCTTCGAATCGAAGCTCTTTCCGAGGGATGGCGCGCGTCGTTCCGTGCGCTTCTCGAAGGAGGCCCGGGCAACGCAGGACTCGAACCCGCGGCCGCGGGGCACGGGGCAGCGCCGGGCTTCTTCCCCATGCGTGTGGCGGCGATCGTACGCGAGAGCGCCGACGTTCTCTCGTTCGTGCTCGAGGCAACGTCCGGGCATTCGCTGGCAATGCCGCGACCAGGGCAGTTCGTCGTGCTCCGTCTTCGTCCCGACGTGATGCGCACGGCCCTGTTTCGCAGCTACTCACTCTCCGGCGCGCCTTCGGCGGACCAGTATCGGATCAGCGTGAAGATCGAGAGCCACGGGGCTGGAGGCGCCTACCTCGCCGGTCACGTGCGCGAGGGCGACGTTCTCGACGTGAGCTCGTCGCGCGGCGCGTTCGTGCTGAGCGAAGGCGAGGGACCGGTCGTGCTCTCGAGCGCTGGAATCGGTGTGACGCCGGTTCTCGCGATGCTTCACGCTCTGGTGGCAACGGGCTCGGCTCGGCCCGTGTTTTGGCTTCACGGTTCACGGAACGGGGAGCTGCATCCGTTCGCGATGGAGGTGCGCGAGCTCTTGGCCAGGCTGCCCAACGGACGCAGCTTCGTGGTCTACAGCCGCCCTCGTGCCGAAGACGTCATCGGGCGCGATTTCGACCGCGTCGGGCACCTCGACGTGTCGATCGTGGAGTCTCTCGGCGTTCCGCGGGAGGCAGACTTCTATCTCTGTGGTCCGACGGCGTTCCTGAACGACGTTCGCGACGGGCTCGCGCGATGGGGCGTCGCGCGGAGTCGCATCCACAGCGAGATGTTCGGCGGAGGCGAATCGAGCACACCCGGCGTGGTGGGACGCGCCAAGCGTGCTCCTCATCCACCCGAGGGAGCAGGCGCGGGACCGGACGTCGGACCACTCGTCTCCTTCGCTCGCAGCGGGCTCGTCGTGCGATGGGACCGCAAGAAGTATCGGAGCATTCTGGAGCTTGCCGAAGCATGCGACGTACCCGTGCGCTGGTCGTGTCGAACGGGCGTGTGCCATTCGTGCGAGAGCGGCCTCGTCTCCGGAACGCTCCTTTATGATCCCGAGCCGCTCGAGCCGCCTGCGCCGGGCAACGCGCTCATTTGCTGCTCGCAGCCCGAGGGCGACGTGGTGGTCGATCTGTGACCAGCCCTACGACGCTTGGAGCGTGTCGAGCTTTGCGATCTTGAGTACGCCGCGCAGCACGTAGTCGAGATAGGTCTCGTTGCCATTCGCCCAGAGAACGAACGGCACACCGAGAGCACCGGCCTCGTCGACCGCGTGCAGCAGCTCGACCGCGCCGAGGGCGGGCATCTCGTGGAGCGTGACGAGCGGGGGAACGGCGTTCTCTTCTTCGAACTTCGCCACGTCGAACGCGAAGCCGTCATCGAACGCGCTCATGGCGCCCTTGTGGCGCTCGGGATCGAGGGCGCGAAGTGGCAGGAGCTCCCAACCTGCATCGACCAGCACCGGAAACAGATCCTCTTCGTGGGCTTCGTCGAAGGCCTCGCGGTTGCGATCGTCCGGGTCGACGCCGATTTCACGAAGACGCGCTTCGAGAGCGGCTTTGGCGCGCCCGCGGGTCGGACCGGGATTCCAGAACGCCGAAAGCACTACGACGAGCTCTGCGTCGGTGGCCTTGCGATAGAGCCGCTCGTCTTTGGAATCGCGTTCGATGGACGCATTCGCGAGGACACCCTCGGCCCACGCCCTCGCATCCGTCAGCGCGTCGCTCGGCCCAGCCGCGCAGGCCGCCTCGATCGTGAAGGCGTGCACGAGATGCAGGCGGCTCGCCACGTAGCGATGCTGTCCGAGGGCACGGACGAGGCGTACCAAACCTTCGCCCGAGGGCACTTCGATTTCGTGTCCGATCACAGTCCGAAGAACTCCTTGATGCCGAGGAGGATTCGCTCACGCTCGCTCGCTTGTCGAGCCTTTTGCTGCGACTCGTCGAGACCGTCGCGAACGGCGAGCAGCTCCACGCGCCGCGTGGCGAGCTTCTCGGAGAGCTCGGTGGCAATTTCGGGACGTTTGAGGAGTACGCGCTCGAAGGTCTCTTTTCCGAGGCGGAAGCACTCCACGTCACCGATGGCGACGACGTCGGCCGTGCGCGACTCGCCCGTCATGAGGCCCATTTCGCCGAAGAAGTCGGGGGCCTTGAGGCTCGCCACGACCTTGGTCTTCTCGGGGAGCGGACCGTTGGGACCGTCCGGATCGACCTTCATGCGGATCTCGGCGGTGCCCGAGGTCATGATGTAGAGCCAGTGGGCGACGGCACCCTGGCGCGTGATCTTCTCGCCATTCGCGTAGATCACGTGGTTCATTCCCTCGGAGAGCGTCTCGAGCTCCGCCTCGGTGAGGTTGCGGAAGAGATGCACGGTGCGGAGGGCCACCATCCGCTCGTTCTCTCGCTGCTTCGCTTTGCGAGACGTGCGCTGCTCGTCTTCGAGCTGGACGAACATCGCGTTCGCCGGAAGGGCGAGAGGGATGTCGGCGCGGCGGAGCGCGGCGTAGACGCGTGCGCGGACGAGCGATGCCGTCGAGTCGGTGCGCATCATGTCCGGGAGCCAGTAGCGAACGCCGTACGTGATGAAGCTCTGGCCCGGCTCTTTCGCGAAATCCATGCACACGCAGTCCGGTGCAGGCTTGTCGGCGAGGCCATCGATGGGTGCGCCCGTGAGAGCGTCGGTGACGATCTGCGTGACCTTCGTAGGCGCGAAGCGGAAGTCGACGTTGAAATACATCCACATGCGCTGCGGAGCGGCCTCGCCGTTGCGCTTGCCGAGGATGGTGATGTTGGTCGCGAGGAGCTGCGCGTTCGGCACGATGATCGTGGACCAGTCGCGCGTCTCCACGACCGTGTGGCGCCACCGAATGGATCGCACGCGTCCTTGGCGTCCGTTGTCGAATTGGATCCAGTCGCCCTCGTGAATCGAGCCGTCGAGCTGGAGAGCCACGCCGCCGAGCACGTTGCCGAGCGTGCTCTGGAGCGAAATGGCGAGCACGGCGCTGACGACCGCGCTGGTGGCCAGCACGCTCGAGGGATCGAGGCCGTGGCCGGAGACGACGCCGAGGGTCGTCACGATGTAGCCGAGACCCACGAGGAGATCGCTCGCGATCATCGGCATCGCAAGGCCGAGGGCAGGGACGATCACCGAGAGGCCGAGCGTCGCCGCGATGTTCACGACGGTGAAGGCCTGAAGGAGCTCGGCGACGAGGCCGAAGCGATTCGACCACGTGACGGCGCCGATCTCGGCGAGACCCAGCGAAGCGCCGAGTGCGACGACGTAGACCACGAACAAAATGACGAGCCGGCGAAGGCGTGCTCGCTCCGCGGGCGCGAATCGATTGATCAGCGCCGCGGTGACGACCACACCCCCGAAAAGCCCCAGGGCCCAAACGAGCTCGGGTTTCATTCGATGACGGATTTTACCGCAGATCGCACGCCGACGGCGGTTTGGTGACGAATGTGTAACGCCACGGGACGGTGCCTAGGGTGCGGTCGTTGCGGGGTTGGCGATGGAAAGCGACGAGGCCAGAGAGAAGACTCCCCGGCCTCGCTTGCGCTTGGTTGATGGGGCGACTCAGTCCTTGCCGAGTGCTTCGTCGACGAGGCGGTGCTGCTCGAACTCGTGGCTCGAGTGGCTGCCGGTCGCCGGGCTCGCCGCGGCGGGACGCGCCACGACGGAGAGGGGGAGGCGATCGCCGATGTAGTTCTGGAGGTTCGAGTGCATGAAGTACCAGGGACCCATGTTCTTGGGCTCTTCCTGGACCCACACGAGCTTCGTGCCGTCCGCGTAGACCGCGAGCGTCTTCGCGAGCTCTTCGTTGATCGGATAGAGCTGCTCGAGGCGGACGATGGCGACGTCCTTGCGCCCGAGCTTCTTACGCGCATCGTAAAGGTCGTAATAGACCTTGCCGGTGCAGAGAAGCACGCGCTTCACGTCGGCCGGGTTCGTGTCCTTGTCGGCGATCACGCGCTGGAACGAGCCGTTGGCGAGATCGTCCGTCGTCGAGACCGCCTCCTTGTGACGGAGGAGGCTCTTCGGCGTGAAGATGACGAGGGGCTTACGCCAGGGCCGCAAGACCTGGCGACGAAGCGCGTGGAACAGCTGCGCGGGCGTCGTGAGGTTGCAGACCTGGATGTTGTCCGACGCCGAGAGCTGGAGGAAGCGCTCGATGCGCGCGCTCGAGTGCTCCGGACCGCCGCCTTCGTAGCCGTGGGGCAGAAGGAGCGTGAGGCCCGAGAGACGGAGCCACTTGTCTTCCGCCGACACGATGAACTGGTCGACGATGACCTGGGCGCCGTTGAGGAAGTCGCCGAACTGCGCCTCCCAGATGACGAGGCCATCGGGCGTGTCGAGGCTGTAGCCGTACTCGAAGCCGAGGACGCCCTGCTCGGAGAGCGGGCTGTCGTAGACGTCGAACTTGCCGGTGCCGAAGTTGTCGAGCGCGGTGTAACGAGCGCCCGTCTTGTTGTCGAAGAGCGTCGCGTGGCGGTGGCTGAACGTGCCACGGCGCGCGTCCTGACCGGTGATGCGAATGCGCGTGTTCTCGGAGACGAGCGACGCGAACGCGAGAGCCTCACCGGTGCCCCAGTCGAAGGGCTGGTTCGCAGCGACCTTCTCGCGGCGCTGGTCGATGATGGCCTTGACCTTGGGGTTCGCGTTGAAGCCGTGCGGCAGCTCCGAGAGACGCGTGGCGAGCTCGATGAGCTTCTCCCGCGGAACGCTGGTATCGGCCTCTTCGACGCGCGCGTCGGGACCGCCGTAGTAGGGCGTCCAGACGCCTTCCATCGCGCTCGGAGCGCGGAGCCAGTCGCCCTGCTTCGTCTCTTCGAGAGCCAGCGCGAGGGCGGCCTGACGGTCGGCCTTGATCTGATCGGCCTGGGCCTGCGTGGTCTGGCCGCTTCCGACGAGCTGGTTGACGTAGACCTCACGCACCGTCGGCTTGCGATCGATGAGCTGGTACATCGTGGGCTGCGTGAAGCGCGGCTCGTCGCCTTCGTTGTGGCCGTACTTGCGGTAGCAAAGCATGTCGATGACGACGTCTTTGTGGAACCGCTGACGGAACTCGATCGCGAGGCGGGTGACCTGGATGACCGCTTCGGGATCCTCGCCGTTCACGTGGAACACGGGGACCTTCAGCATCCGCGTGATGTCCGTGCAGTAACGCGTGGAGCGCGAGTCCGACGGAACCGTCGTGAAGCCGATCTGGTTGTTGACGACGAGGTGGATCGTGCCGCCCGTCGAGTAGCCCTCGAGGCCCGCCATGTTGAGCGTCTCGGGGACGACGCCCTGACCCATGAACGCCGCGTCGCCGTGGATGAGGAGCGGGATGACGCCCTGGCGCTTGCCGCGCTCCTGCTTGGCGCGAACGCGACCCTCGACGACCGGGTTCACGAACTCGAGGTGGCTCGGGTTGAACGCCAGCGAGAGGTGGATCTTGCGGCCCGTCGACGTCACGCGGTCGGTCGAAGCACCGAGGTGGTACTTCACGTCGCCGCGGCCGAGGTTGCGCTCGGGGTTGTTGTCACGGAACGCCGCGAAGATCTCGCGGACGTTCTTGTCCATGATGTTCGCGAGCACGTTCAGGCGCCCGCGGTGTGCCATGCCGATGACCATCTCTTCGATGCCATGGCCGGCCGCGTAGTCGACGAGGAGGTCGAGCATCGCGATCATGCTCTCGGCGCCTTCGGCCGAGAAGCGCTTCGCCCCGACGAAGTTCTTGTGAACGAACTGCTCGAAGATCTCGGCGTCCGTCAGGCGAGTGAGGACGCGGATCGATTCGTTGCGATCGAGCGCGATGCGGTTGCGCGTCGACTCCATCGCGTTCTGCAGCCACTCACGCGCGTCGGGCTCTTCGATGTGCGTGAACTCGACACCGATCGAGCTGCAGTACGTCTCGGAGAGGTGCGCGATGATCTGGCGGAGCGTGGCGCGCTCCGGAAGGCCGGCGACGCCGACCGTGGGGAACGTCGCGTCGTAGTCGGCTTCGGTCAGACCGAAGTTGGCGAGATCGAGCTCGGGCGCCGCATCGGGCGGGGTGCCGAGCGGGTCGATCTTCGCAAAGAGGTGACCGCGTACGCGGTACGCGTTGACGAGCTGGTAGACGCGACCTTGGAGAGCGGCCGCGGCGAGCAGGCGCTCGTCGCGAGCGACCCCACCAAGCAGCGGCTCGGCGAGCTGCGCGTACGCAGCTGCGCCGTTTCCGTGCGGGGCCTGCGCATAGGCAGCTGCGCCGTTGCCGTTACGCGCGACCGCTGGCGCTGGATAGACGCCGTTGCCGTTGACTCCATTCGAAGACGGAGACGGCGGGTAGGAAAGCTCGAGCTTCCCGGACCCACCGCCTTCACGACTCTCGAAGAATCGTCGCCACTTTTCGTCGACGGACTGAGGACTCTGCTGGTAACGCGCGTGCAGATCCTCGACAAAACCTGCGTTAATGCCGAACTCGTCGAACATGCCGGGGTCCTTCTAGCACAGTGGCCGGGAGCGCATAGGGGCGGCGGTCGTGGTGTCGCGATCCGAAGCCACTTTCGATGCTCCCGGACAGGATCCCGTCTTCTAGGGTCAGCGTGTTCGTTCGGAAAGCCACGCCGTGAGGTCGGCCGACGGTTCGAGGGCGACGAGCACGGCGTCGACCGTGATGGCGGAGACGACGGTTCCGGCAGGCGCGACGTGGACGCCCGTAGCGTCGCGCCAAACGACGACCCGCACCGCTTGCGAGGTGCGGATTCCAGGGTCGTGCTGGTTTGCGCTCGAGCTCGAACCGCCGTTCTTCTTCACGTTCACGTTCACGTGCGCGTGCTCGACGCGTGGCGGAGCGCCGAGGGCGGTCATGCGATCGCCGTCGCGTGACGAAGCTGGACCGTTCAGGGACGCGTCGAAAGGTTTCGTGCTCGGCGGCAGACTCGCGTCGCCCGTGAGGTCTTTGACGTTGCCGATGATCGTCGAATCCGCATCGGGGCGGCTGCGACGTCGTGAGGACGGTGAGCCGTCGACGTCGATGTTCTCGCGCGAGCGACGTTTGCTCTTCTTCGCATTCGCATCGGGCCGCGTGTCTTTGAGTGACTCGGCGGCTTGCACCGTGGGCGGCTGCTGAGGAGGTTGAGCGACGGGAGCGACGGGCGGCGGCGCCGCACTCGGACTCACCGCGGGAGCGAGAGGCGTCGGCGCATTCACCGCGAGAGGTCGCGGAACGCCACGCGGGGCCTGCGAGGCGCGCGGTGGCTGCGAGGTCCTCGGTGCAGCGGGCGGCACGCTTGCCGATGGCGTGGGCGTGGTGGGCGGTGGCGCCGACTTCTTCGTAGGGAGCGGAGGCGCCGAGCGGCCTTTCGTTGCGGATGTCGGAACGGGCGGGGCGGCACGCGCCGACGACGTTGGTTTCGACGATGGCGTCGCGGGCGCGTCGTTCGACGAGACGACTTCGGCGGAGGCGAGTGACCTTCGCGAGATGGTCGCGGTGAGCTCGGAGGCCGCCTTCGCGAGCTCGAGGGCGCGGTTGTCGTCTTCCGCGTCGGCCGCGGCTTCGGCCGCCTTGCGGATCCACTTCACGCCTTCGGCGTGCTCACCGCGCGCCCACATGGCTTCGGCGGTCGAGAGCGCCCACGAGACGTCTTCCGGGTCCTCGGGTTTTGCTTCCGGTACCTGCGGAAGGACAAGCAGATCCTCGTCAGCCATTCAGTTTCCTCCGCGGGAAGAGAGACGTGGTGCAGGGATCGTCTGTAAAACCCGACGCGATGGCAAGCGTTTCTCGCCCGCATTCATGGCCCTGCTACCCGTTGCGTGCGACTGCCATCAGGCACGTTTGACGCCGTGCACCAGCTGTCCTTCCCTACGTTCTCGACGACGGGGCGCGCATGCCGCACGCTTCTTTTTCCGAGCCCTACGGACTTCACGCCATGCAAATCCAGGTCAACGGTTCCCCCCTCGACATCCCCGATGCCCTCACCGTTCGCGAGCTCGTTGCGCACCTCGGCCTCGCCGACGGTCCGGTGGCAGTGGAAATCAACCGCGAGATCGTTCCTCGCGCCGACCACGCCTCCCGCCAACTCACCGCCGGCGACGCGATCGAAATCGTCCACTTCGTAGGCGGCGGCTGAACGCTCGCTCCCGAACGACCCACGTCGTGCAGACCTACGAGGATCTGCTCACGGAGGCCGCAGAGCGATGCACCATCACACTCTCGGGCTGGTGCTGATGAGCAATCATCAGCACGTCCTGTTCCGAGACGTCTTTCAGGGGCCGCAGCGGGTGCGGGCGCGGCTGACCAGGGTGCTGACTTCGTCGTGGGCGCGGCCGGTGATGGCCGCGGCGCGGGTGTCTTTCGTGGGGGTGAACGGGGCGCCGACGGCGAGGACCATGCGGGTCGAGTCGCTGCGGGCCATGCGGGCGAGGTGTTCGGGGAAGGACTCGCCGACGAAGGCGGCACCGGAGGTGCGGGGGTAGGCGAGGCCGACGGGCAGGATTTCCGCGCCGGCCCGTGCCGCGGCGACGAAGGCGCCGCCGTGGAAGGTGCGGACCTCGTCCCCGTCGAACGTCGTGCCTTCAGGGAAGAGCGCGATCGTCATGCCGTCTTCGAGGTGCTTCGTGATCGATCGAAGCGTGGCGGCGCCGCTCTTCGCGTTGGACCGATCGACGAAGACCGTGCCTGCGGCACGCGCCGCCGCGCCGATGACGGGCCACCCTGCGATGTCCGCGCGACTCACCATGGTCCCGCCGAAGGTGGAGAGCAGCACACCGATGTCGATCGCAGAACGATGGTTCGCGACGATGAGTCGCCCTCGTCCGCGCGGCGGTGGCGGTAGCGCGCCGTCGACCACGACATGAATGTCGAACAGCGCGAGCAGCGCGTTCGCCCAGCGCTTCACCCAGCGATCGCGCACCGAAGGTCGCTCTTCGGCGGGCGTCACACTCATCCGTGCGAGGAACGCCGGAAGCATCGATGCCGTCACGAGCGCAAAGCCGCTCGCACGCATGGCCTGCCGACTCTTCAACCTGACGGTACGGGCCGTCGACTCCGTCCGCTCGCCATCACGACTCTCACGACTGTTACTGCTCACGTTCTCACCACTTCGAGCTCACCAAAGCTTCCTCAGCGCGTAAGCCATGTATTCCACGCCTCTGCGGAGGAGCGGTCGTGCCCTCCACTCGAACAGATCGATGCGCATCGCCGCTGCCACGTCGCGGTCGAACCACCGTCGGACGTACGACGCGAATGGCGCATCGACGATGGCAACGTTCACCTCGAGGTTCTTCGTCCGCGAGCGCTCGTCGAGGTTGTAGCTGCCGATGGTGACGAAGGTGTCGTCGATGATGGCGGTCTTGGCGTGCATCATCGGACCTGCGTGGCAGTAAACTTCGACGCCGTTGCGGAGCAATGCTTCGTACATCGCCTCGAGCGCGAACTGGACGACGGCCACGTCACTCTTGTGGGGCACCAGCACGCGCACCCGCACGCCTCGCGCAACGGCGCGAAAGAGGGCCCCCCGCACCGACCGATCGGGGATGAAATACGAGTTCGCGATGTCGATGCTCTTCACTGCGCGATTGATGCGCGTGAGGTATTCCTTCCGCACGTTCCGCCGACTGCGCCTCAGGCTCGAGAGAACGTAGACTCGCCCTTTCGGTTTCTTCGAAAGGGGGACGAGATCATGGGGCAGGTTGGGGCCACCGGGCGCCTGAGCGAGGCTGCGTAGCCAGACGCGTCGCCAGGTCTTGTAGAAGAGCGTGCGAAGCTCCTTGGCCACGCGGCCACGGACCTCGATCATGTCGTCGCGCCAGCCTTCGCCGCCGACCTCCGAAGGCAACCACGGTCTTGCGAGGTTGATGCCGCCGGTAAATCCGTTCTCTCCGTCGACGACGAGAATCTTCCGGTGATCGCGCCGCTCCACGTGCGCGAGCTCGAAGCTCGGTCGGAAGGGTGACACGGGATGGTAGTCGCGAACCTCGCCGCCGGCCGCGGCGACGGGGTACCAAAAGCCGTCGGTGATCGCGAGGCTGCCGATGGCGTCGTAGATCACGCGCACCGTGACGCCCGCGCGCGCCTTCTCCGCGAGCGCTTCGCGGAACTTGGCGCCGACCTCGTCGTCGCCCACCCAGTACATCTCGAGCAGAATCTCGCGCTCCGCTCGAGCGATGGCTTCGAGCATCGCGGGGAAGGCTTCGGCGCCGTCGCGCAGGAGACGCACCTTGTCGTCGTCGATGTCGAACCACGGGCCGAAGACCTCGGTCGGTGCCCACCACGGTTTCGGCATCGCGGTCGTCATGGCGACGGGCTCGGTTGCGGCGGCCGTGGTGGCCGTGCAGCAACGACGATCATCGATTCCTCGCCGAGATACTTCAGCGCGAACGCCTTCACGTCGTCGGCGGTGGCGCTCGGAGACTTCGGATCGGTCGCCGGCGGCACGGGTTTCTCGCGCCAGGTGGCCACGACGCGCGCGCGAGGATCGAGTGCACTCGAAACCGCTTCGCTCGCCACCTTCGCATTCGCACGTTCGACGTCGGCGGCCGAAAGACCAGCCTTGCGGAGGCGATCGACGAGCGCTCGCGTCTGCATGACGGCCGCATCGAGCGTCGCCTGCGTACCGACGATACGAACGACGAGCGCCGGCGCGCGAGGGCCGCCGAGCACGCGCGCCGACGCCGACCGCGCAAGACCCGAGGCGCCGAGCACGGAGGTCTCGAGCAGTCCACCGGCGCCGTCGAGGGCTGCTGCCATCGTCATCGCCGACGCGCGCGCCGACTCGTCGCCGTGGGGGAACGGGAAGGCGAGCAGAGCCTCCGGCGGGGAGCCCGGGCGCGGAGTTGCCGCGTAGGTGCCTGCCCGCGCAGGCGCAGCCGCAGCAGCCGGCCTGCAGGCCCGCGTTGCCCCCTCGTGGCGATCGATCCATCGGTCCGCCGCGCGGAGCGCAGCATCGCCTTGCGCTCCGTCGACGTTCGCGAGGATCGCGACGCGAAGGGGGCCGGCGCGCAGGGCTTGCGCGCGGTTGATGACCGCCGAATCCGACGACGCCGTCAGACTGTCTTCGCGCCCCCACGCCACGACCCACGAAGGATGCGAAGGTGCGAGGGCACTCGCAAGCACGCCGAGCGCGGCGCCGTCGGCGTTGGCGTCGTGGTAAAGCATTTCGGCGCGTGCGCGCGTGAGCGCCGCGGGCGTCAGGGGCACGGCGGCGAAGGCTTGCGCAACGACGTCGGCGAGCCGCCGTGCGTGCGCCGCCGGCGTCTCTCCCGCCAGCGCGGGGCCATGAACGAGCAGACCTGCGCCGTCGGCTACGACCCACGGCTCGACGTGCACCTCGGGCGACGTCTTCGCGCTCTCCGCGGCGGCCGCGACGAAAAGGGCCGTCACGCCGGCGTCAGCCTCCGTCTCGCTCTCCGTGCCGCATGGCGACGCCACGAGGACCCACGCTTCGCCCTGTCCGGCTTCGACGCGCGTGCGCCCTTCGACCACCGGCTTCTTCCACGAGGCCGAGGCGCGCGCAGCCGCCGCGGCGAGCGCGTCGCGCGAGGGCTCGACGGCCGCGCCCTGCTGCGGAGACCCTCGCCGTCCAGGCAATCCGAGCGCGATGGACCCACGGCGAATCGTCGTCGCCCCTCCCGTCGGACCCGGTGCAGAGCCATCGACGAGCGCCCACCACGCGGCTCTCTCGGCCGCCTCGCGCGCATCTCCGGCGCGCGTGGCCAGAGTGCGTCCGTCGACCTGCGCGCCGCCTTCCGCGAGATGAACTTCGGCTTCGAGGCGAACGAGGGCCACGGCGTCGGCGACGCGTGCGGCGAGGTCGTTCCCCGTGACGGGGCCCGAGGCGCCCGACGGCGCAGCTTCGAGCACGACGCCCACGCATCCCCCGCGCGGATGGGCCGCGCCGGTGATTTCACGCAGGCGGAAGGGAACGTCGAGCGCCGCGAGACGTGTTGCCAGCGGTCCGTGCGGATCCCCGAGCGACCCGGCGGTCGCAACCGCCGCACTGCTCGTGGGAACGTCGAACGTCGCGTGGACCACGGCCTGCGCGAGCGTCGTGTCCGCGGATGCGTCGTACACGTCGGCGTCGATGCTCGGGGCGCTGACGCCTTCGGATGCGCCCGTCGTCGTCACCGCCGGCGCCTGCGTCCCAGCGGTCTTCCATGCCTCTCCGCGTGCCACTGCCGTCGCGACGGCTTCCCCGAGAGGCGCAGGGCCAGCGACGGAGATCGCGACGCGGCCGAGCCCGTGCGCAGCGCTTCGCCATGCCTCGAGGCGAGCGAGGCCGAGCTCGGACTTCGGTGCGCCGAGGCGTGCGCGTGGCGAGCCAACGCACCGCGACCAACGCAGAAGCGCCGGATCGCGGACGGGCCTCGCGGCGAGCGCCGAGAGCTTCTTGCGAGCCGCCGCCACATCTTTCTCGTCGGCCGGGGGCACGAGCGCCGCGCGAATCGCGCCTGCCGTAAGCTCGGCGTTCTTCACGCCGTCGACGAGGACGACGGCCCGAAATCCATCCCACTGCGGGGTGACGGCCGCGCGAAGGCCTCGCGCCGCGAGACGCGCTTCGACGACAGCAGCGAGCGCCGTCGGCGGTTCGGGATCGTCGTCGTCACCGTTCACGTCTCCGACGCCGGCTGTGGACACCGCCACCGCGACGGCTCCGCTCGGATCACCTTCGCGTGATACGAGAACGACCGGCGGCCTGTCTTTGGCGCGTCGGACGTTGGGCAGCAACGTTGCCGCCGACGGGCTCTTGGGTTCGTTTTGCGCGCCTTGCCCGCCACCGCATCCTACGAGAGCGAGTACGAGAGCGGGCACGAGACCCACAGCGACGAGACGGAGCCTCTCCAACAAGGCCCTCCGATCACGGCTCGATGTCGGCGAGCGTGCGGGGCGCGAGGTGGAGGTTGCAGAAGAAGGTGACCACGCCGGTGATCGACTTCACTTGCGTTCCCGCATCGAGGTTGAGTGATCCGATGTCGGCGAGCTCGTTCACGACTGCCGGAGCCTTGGGAAACGGCGCATCGCAGCCATTCGCGACGCCCGGGAACTCGGGACGCATCCTCGAGCTCAATCGTCCGCTGCTGCCCGTGAGCGCGGCCTGCAGCTTCACGTCGTGGACGCGCACGACCATGCCGAGCCACTTGCGACCTTTGTCGAAGTCCGTGAGGTCCTCGACGTCGATGTCCACGGGCTCGGTGTTCTCGCCGTCGAAGCGGAAGGTCGCCGTCGGTCGCGCGAGCTGCGCGAGGATCGCGCCCGGCGCGAAGTTCGCCGAACCGATGTGCGTGTTTTCCTGGTACTGCCCGCTCAAGTCGAGGACGTCACCCGCGCCGACGCGCAGGTTGCCGGGGACGAACGTGGGGGCGAAGAGACTGATGCCGGAGTACGGCTCCTGCGAACCGAGATCCTGGACGTAGATCGTCCCGGTGCTCTTTCCGTCACCCGTCTCGTCGAAGGTGTCGACGGCGACCACCGCCGCACCGCTGACGGTGACGGAATCGAGGCTCTTCGGATGGTTGTCGAGCGTGGGGTTCGTGACGTCGCGAATGCGCATGTCCTTGCCCGCCGGGTTGGGGATCACCCCTTGGTTCGAGTGCGGATCGCCGTCTCGCGAGCCACAAGCGACGAGAGCAGTGAGAAGGCCCACACGGGCGAGCCACCCGAACGATGACGGAAAGGACACCATGCGCACGGCACTCTCCTAGCACAGGAGCTCGCCGGCCGTCTCGGCGCACGATTTTTGCCATGGAGCGAAATGAAGGCAGGGGAGGCGGTTCGGCGGCGATTGGGTTTCCTCGTGGTAAAACCCGGCCATGCTCGACAACCGGCTCCGGGGTGTCGGGGGGATTCTCCTCATGATTGCCGTAACCGGCGTCGGTTGCGGGGCGCACGACGATCGGCCCCCACCGAAGGCTCCGGCGAGCCCGGTCGGCGTATCGAGCGAACCGAGGGGCCCGTCGGGAAGCGACACTCCGCACTCGACGAAGGCGGCCGATCAAGTCGGCCTGGCGTCCTGGTACGGGAACGCGTTCGCGGGCCGAAAGACGGCGAACGGCGAACGGTTCGACCCGTCCAAGCGAACGGCGGCGCATCGTTCGCTGCCTTTTGGAACGTGGGTCGAAGTCCGGCGGGTCGATACGGGACGCACCGTTCGCGTCCGCATCACCGACCGAGGACCTTATGCAGGCGGGGGAAGGATCATCGACGTCTCAAAGCGAGCCGCCGAGGAACTCGACATGGTTCGCACGGGCGTGACGCGGGTGGAGCTTCGTGTCGTCGACGGTCCCTGATGAACGCGCCGATTCCGAGATCGCTCTCGCGCGTCAGGAGCGTGCGCGGCGCGGACGACGCGTCGTGTTCCGACGCGTGAGGGCTTCGGGATCTTCCTCGGTCGACGACTGAGCGCGCCAAGCTAGCAGACCGAGCACCTCGCGTTCGAGGCCGGTCACGATTCGCTGCCACTCGTCGCGCGAGTAGTCGACACCCGAGAAGCGATGATGAAGACGCGCCTGCTCGCGCACGATCTCCCGGAGATCCTGCGGGAGCTCCGGCATCCACGCGTACTCGGCGAGGACGCCCGAGAGGTTGATCGGAGGCGGTCCGAGGCGGAAACCAACGGGCCTCGGAGCGATGACGGGCGCTTCCTCGCCGAGTGCGAGGGCCTCCATCTGCGCGTAGCTGAACCCCCAATGCGCCGCGACCTTGCGCCGGAAATCTTCTCCCGGCTGCCTGGTCGGGTTTGGCGAAAGCATGTTGCTGAGATGAGCCCCCGAGACTCCGAGGCGCTTGGCGAGCTGTGCCTGCGCGCCCCTCGGGGCGTTGCCCAGTTCTTCTCTCAGCCGCGCAAGGACGTACTCCTTGATCCGCTGGACGCGCTGATGCTCGTCCTGAGTCACCCCTCCACCTTAGTGCGCGCGAAATTATCGGGAGCTAAGTTCGCTTCGCCGAGCGCGGTTTTATTGAAAGCTCGACATGCGCTCATGGAGAGGTGAACGGTCGAGGCGGTGACCACGTTCACCTGGCGGCTTTCGTCCGTCGTAACGGATTATCGTGATCGTTCCGTTCGAGCGGATGCTCTGAATGCATCTGCATGCGTCTCGGCACGCATGCAGTGGTTACGACTCGCCGCTGAAAGCGCGCAGGTCAGCTAAGGAGCTGAGCGAGAAAGTCCTTGGCGTTCGCGACATAATGCTCGCTGGCGCTGCGGATTTGCGCGAGGTCGGCCTCGCCCAGAGTCTTGATTACCTTGCCGGGGCGGCCCATGACGAGGGAGCGCGACGGGATGCGCATTCGTGGGGGCACCAGCGTGCCCGCCGCGATCAGGCACTCATCTTCGACAATCGCAAGGTCGAGCACGATGGCTCCGATACCGATGAGACAAAAACTGCCAACCGTGCACCCGTGGACGACCGCCTGGTGGCCAACCGTCACGTCGCTGCCGATGACGGCTTTTGCGACGCCGCCCGTCACGTGGACGACGGCGTTGTCCTGGATGTTGGTTCGGTCGCCGACGGTGATGGGGAAGGAGTCGCCTCGGAGGACGGCGCCGAACCAAACACTCGCCTCATCGCCCAGAACGACATCGCCAACCACGCTCGCCGTCGGAGCGACGAAAACATCGCGTCCAAGGACGGGCTTGCGGGCGCCAAGAGCATAGACGGGGCCCCGCGGGCGAGCCTGATTCGAACCTCGTCCGCACTCCGTGTTCTGCGTCTCGCTCTTGTCGCTCATGCCCGCGTTCTTAGCGCGGCCCGGCGAACTCGTCGCGTTTCTAGCTGCGGTGCGTCAGGCAGTTCCGAGCAGCGGGAGCTTGTGGCGGCGCTTGTCCGGGGCGACGCGTCGCTCGTTCGGCCGGGGCAGCGCCTCGAGGGCCGACGCGGTGACGCCGCCAAACAGCGAGTGCTTGTACGCGCGGGTGATCTCGACCTCGACCATCTCGCCGACCGCGACGCGGCCCTCGGGTTGCTCGATGTGGACGATCTCGTTGCGCACGGTGCGCCCCTCGACGAACGCCCGACCTTCTTTTGCGCCGGCCTTGCTCGTCCCCTCGACGAGGACTCGCTGCGTGGTCCCGACGAGCTTGGCGAGATGCTCGCGGGTCTGCCCTTCGACGACCTCGAAGAGCCGCGCGAGCCGTTCGCTCTTCAGCGACTCGGCGACGTCGTCAGGCAGCTTGAGGGCCGGGGTGAACGGACGCTGCGAGTACTTGAATGCGAATGCGCCTGTGAAGCCCACGTCGCGCACGAGCTCCAAGGTTGCCTCGAAATCCGCGTCGGTCTCGCCGGGGAAGCCCACGATGATGTCCGTCGACATCGTCATGTCCGGCTGCGCGGCAAGCAGCCGTCGTGCGCGCTCCGTGTACTCTGCACGGTTGTAGCGCCGAATCATGCGCTTCAAGATGCGGTCGCTGCCCGACTGGACCGGCAGGTGCACGTGATGCGCGAGGATCTCGACCTCGGCGTGGGCCCGCGCGAGAGCAACGGTCGCGTGGCGCGGATGCGGGCTCGTGTAACGGAGGCGGAGGAGCCCAGGGACCTCGCTCGCGATCCGACGGAGCAGCATCGGGAACTGGCTCTCGTCCGGATCGTCGGATGCGGGCGGCGGCAGGGCGGGGTCGCGAAAGCTGTCGACGGTCTGCCCGAGCAGGGTGATCTCGCGCGTGCCGGCCGAAACCCAGCGCCCAATCTCGGCGATGATTTCGTCGCTCGGCCGGTAACGTTCGGGGCCGCGCGTGTACGGGACGATGCAGAACGAGCAGCGCTCGTCGCAGCCCTTCATCGTGGTCACGTACGCGCTCACCGGCGCTTCGCCTTCGCGAGGCGCGGCGGCGAGGAAGCGCGGCGCATCGAGGTCGAACACGGTGCGCGTGCGGGGCGGAGCGCCGGCCATCTGTTCGAGGGCGAGCGCAGGAAGCTCGACGATGTTGTCCGGCCCGATGACGAGATCGAGGTGGGAAACCCTCGAGAGAAGCTTCTCACCCTCTTGCTGGGCGACGCAGCCGGCGACCGCGAGCACGAGCCCCGGGTTCTTCGCCTTCAGCGGCGCGAGCTTGCCGACCTCGCTACGGAGCTTCTGCTCGGCCTTTTCGCGGACGCTACACGTATTGAGGACGATGAGGTCCGCTTCTTCCCCGGACGTCGCTTGCGACCAGCCGTTCGCCCGCAGGACCTCCTCCATACGGTCGGAGTCGTGGGCGTTCATCTGGCACCCGAAGGTGTGGATGAGGTAGCTCGGAGAAGAGGCCAAAGTGGGGGGGCTCGTAGCACAAAGCCGGGGCGGCGGAGAGCCGGACGCTCAGAGCTTCTCGATCTTCTCCTTGTAGACGACGTTCCGCTTTTCGAGCTCGGAGCGGAAGAAGTCGACGCACGGGGCCCGGAGGCCGACGAGCTCGGGCGGGAAGACGCCATGGTCGGCAAAGAGCCCCTTGGCGAGCAGGCGGACGCCGGCGGTCGCCGTATAGCCGGTGGTTCGCGCCATGGAGTGGATGCCGGTCGCCGCGTCGAGGGCATCGAACAAGTCGTACGTGTAGCGCGTGCGGTCGCCGCCCTTCGCGCCCTCGACGATGACCCGCAGCACGGTCACGTCGACGTCGCCCTCTTCGAGCTTCCACATCGGGAAAAGAAGCTTCGCCGTGAGATCGATGGGCCGGATCTTGGAGCCGCCGACGTCGACCGGCTCCTGACTGAAGAATCCGGTCTCGCGCAAGACGGCCATCTTCTCGATGTGCCCGGGATAGCGGAGCGTCTTCTCCTTCATGTTCGGGACCTTCATCGTCTCGGCCATGGTGCGCAGGCCGTCGGTGTTGAAGGCCTCGAGCGTTCCGACCTCGGGGAAGTCGAGGAGCTCCGGATCGGACAGTGCTGGGCGCGTCACGAGCCGGCCCGCTTCGACGTAGCGCGCCGGGCGGAGGTACTCTTCGATGACGTCGATCGGCGAAAAGACTGCCTTGTACTCGTACGGCCAATGGCGGACCCGCGGCAGGCCTCCCACGTACGTCAGGATCGCGTCGGTCGTGTCGAGCTGGGTGTGGGCGTGAGCCGCGAGCACGCTGCCCATCCCCGGCGCCACGCCGAGATCGACGAATGCGGTGACTGCCTGCTCCTTTGCGAGCTTGTCGAGCGCCAGAGGATTTTCGGGGAAGAAGGCGATGTCGACGCAGCTCCTCTTCGCCGCGAGGACGGTCTCGAGGGTCTTGAAACCCATGAAGCCGGGCACGGCGGAAAGGACGAGATCGTGGTCCTTGGCGAGCTTCGTCACCTCGTCGGTGCGCGAGAGGTCGACCTCGACGGTGCGAACCTTGGCCTTGCTCGCGACGTGATCGAGCGCCTCGCGGCGAACGTCGGCGACGGTCACGTGGAAGCCTTCGTCCCGTGCGAGATCGAGGGCCATCGGCCCACCCACCAGCCCCGCTCCGAGCACCACGATCTTCATGGCGGCCGGCGTACTCTAGGATGAGCTCGGGGAAAAGGCCCTCGAGCGCGGCCGTATCGGTCGACCTTCAGCGTCCGCCGCGTCTCGTTGCTCGTGCGGGGGTCGCCGCCGTGGGCACGCGCAGCCATTCGCGAAGGTTGGACTGCCATTCGCGCGCCGTTCCGACCGCCACGGTTCCACCGGCGTGCTCGATCACGGATTTCAGGTCGTTTGCCGCCGTTCCTCCCAGAACCCACGGGACGGCGTCGCAGGCCTCGCCGTAGGCCCGCATGGTCGCGCGGGCCGACGCGGGAACGGCGCACGCCGAGAGGCCGACGAGGCGTGGGGACATGCTCCGAACGGCGTCGGCAATGGCCGAGGGCGGCGTTGCCGCTCCGAGGACCACGACGCGGGCGCCGCTCGAAGCAAAGCGCAGCGAAGCGCCGAGCATGCCGAGCACATGGTGTTCGTCTTCGATGCATGCCAGGAGGACGAGCGGTCCCTCGGGGCGCTCCAGCGTTCGCAACGTGACGCGCATCGCGTATTCGAGTCGTTCCGAGAGCAGGTGCTCCTGCGCGACGGAGAGCTCGCCGCGTGCCCATCGCAAGCCGACTTCGACGAGCAACGGGGAGACGATGTGCTCGTAGAAGGTCTGGGCGTCGAGCAGCATCGTCAGTCGTGCAATCTCGGCGTCGACGCCGGCGACGTCGAACCGCGCAATCGCCGCGAGGACTCGATTCGCCGCACCTTCCACTGCGTCGCCGCCGACGGGGCCGATCTCGACCTCCGGCGGAGGAAGCGTCGAGCGCACGACGCGAGCCGCTTCGGCAGGTGACACGCCGCTCTCGACGAGCTCACGCATCCGGCGGACCTGGTCGACGTCTTCCGGCGTGTAGAGCCGGTAGGCCGAAGCCGTTCGCCTGGGAACGGGGACTCCGTAGCGCCGCTCCCACGCCCGTAGCGTCGCCGCGGCGACGCCACTCAGCTCGGCGGCGACGTTGATCCGATACGGGCCATTGCCCGCCGGCGCCGCGCTGCGCTTCGCCTTGCTCGCGCCAGACGTCCCGGGTGGCAGAGGCATCGAACCTTTGTCTAATGTTTGTTCACTCGGCGCGCAAGCGTGCGCCTTTCAGGCCCGACGCCTGCCTAGGACGCCTTGCGGGAGCCCCGCCTTACCCCTGCTCGTCGCTCGATTCGCCCGAGAGGCGAGCGGGGGTCTCCGTCGAGCGCTCGGTTCCCGGCTCGAACGTCCGCGTGATGGCGGTCGGCTCGATTCGGTCGTCGTCGTGGCTCAGCGCGCCTGCGGGGGGGCGGCGGCGTCCCTCGCTCGGGTCGCGGACGCGCGCTCGCTTGTGGATGCCGGAGATCGTTCGCGGCTTGCGTTCTTCGACGGCGTTGTCGTCACGTCCGTCCGACGGGGGCGGCCCAGCCACGAAGCCGGTGCCGCCGGCGTCGCGTTCGATACGGTTCCTCCGCCGGCGTGCGTCGTGGATCCGTGAGTAGCTTTTCAGAGCGACGGGATGCTCGATCGAGCGCTGGCGACCGACACGGCTGGCTTCGAGGCGCTGCTGGATGACCAGCCGCTGGTACTCGAGCGCGTCGCCGAGTGAGTCGTCCTCGGCGGCGTGCGGCCCGGCACCGTCGGTCCGTCCGTGAAGCAGGATGCCGCCCGGGCCAAGCCTGAGCGTTGCCCCGCGCCACGATACGTGACGCGTCACGAGCGCACGGAGAAGCACAGTCAACAGCGTCACGTCGGCGACCACGCTGTCGATGGCCGCGCATGAGGGGGATGCGACGAGGCCCGTGGCCCGTCGCGCCGCGCAGGCGATGACGAATCGTACGACGAGCACCAACGCTCCCGCGCACACGAGGAGAGGTGCCCGCTCCACCGCGCCTGCGAGCAGGACGAGGCCAGCCAATGGCGCAGCCGCGATGAGCAGTGGGTAGGAGGCCACCAGCAGCGGCCGTTGGGCGCGAGTGACTTGTAGCCATCGCGTGTATCGTGCAAGTACAGCGTCGGCCGTTCGTCCCGACATCCGCGTGACCGCGGGCTGTCCGCATACGGCGACGGAGTGTCCGGCATGGCCGAGCCGCCGCGCGAGCTCCACGTCTTCGCCGAGGCAGTGCCGCAGGGAAGCGAACCCTCCGATGGTGTCGAGCACATCACGCCGGACAGCGAACAGCTTGCCCACGAGCGATCGCCCGTCGATGCCCGCCAAGAGCGGAAACGCGTGGAGCGATGCCCCGAGGACGGAGCGAGCGATGGCATCCCCACGCGTCGCGACGACCCCGCGTTCGACGGGCGGCGCCCAGCACGCCGCCGCGTTCGATTCGGGCGAGGCGAGGGGAGCGAGGAGCGCGGCGAGATCCTGGCCCTCGAGATCGACGTCCGAGTCGGCGACCACCACGAAATCGGCATTGCGTGAGGCGGGATCCGCGAGGCAGCGAGCGATCTGGTCG
Organism: Labilithrix luteola; assembly: GCF_001263205.1. Classification (GTDB taxonomy): domain Bacteria; phylum Myxococcota_A; class Polyangia; order Polyangiales; family Polyangiaceae; genus Labilithrix; species Labilithrix luteola. The sequence goes on along the minus strand of NZ_CP012333.1, from coordinate 10,084,170 downwards.
GCCTTGTGATTCGGGCCGACCGCGCGTGTCACCACGATCGCCGCCGTCAGACCTCGTGCGAGCAGCGAACGCTCCGCCGCTTCGAGGGCGGGCCTCGCTGCATCGTCGGCGCTGCCGATGGCGAGCATGACCCGTTGGCATCCGCCCGCCTCGGCGAGCCGCTGCGCGAGCCCGGATTCTCCACCCCGACACGGACGAATCAGCAGTGCACGACCGAGCGCCGCGCGAGGTGCAGGGGCCGCGAGCGTTCGCCTGCGAGCACGAACCAGAGCGACGGCGGCGATCGCCGCATACGCCGTAGCCCAGGCGCAGGCGAGCACGTCGATCATGCGTCAGCCACCTTCATGCTTGAGGCCGTTCAAGCGTACCCAGCGCGCACGCCCGCGGTCGAGATCAACCGAATCATCGAGACGCGACAACGCATGGTTCGACGGCGCGCTTCCCGTGCGTATTCGCGTCCGCCCGCGTGGTGCCCGACCCCCTGTCGGTGCCGAATGTGTGTCTGCCGATCGACCGGAGTCATCGGAGGTCGAGCTCGTCGCGCCGTATCCCAGAATTGTCGAGGGATATGGACGAACAGTGAACAGACCTTGGACGAGGTTGGACAAGCGTTCGTCCAAGTGGCTCCTCCACGGTTCACTTCGTTCCGACCTCCCCGCCAACGGCGCGTCACGGCGTCCGTCGGTGCGAGGCGAGCCGAACCTGAGAAGCTGAGGCGGAGTGCCTCTGGCGCGTTGCGTCAATCGATTGCTTGACGCGTTCGTTGCGACGTGGAGCACGCGTCGCCGCGGTGGGACCGCGTGGGACGCGGATGAGTCGAAAAAGCACGGCCTACAGGGGTGGCGGCCGTGGGATTCGGGGGGTATCCTCGCGGTGCAATGGCCAAATACGCAAGCCTCGTCGACGTCTTCCACGATGCGATCAAGACGTTTCCCGACAGCCCGCTCTTCGGGACGAAACGTGGTGGCCAGTGGGAGTGGATGACCTATCTCGAGTTCGGCCGTCTGACCGATTCGATTCGGGCTGGGCTTGCGTCGTTGGGGCTGAACCGTGGCGATCGCGTGGCGATTATCGCAAACAACCGACCCGAGTGGGCAGCCGCGGCGTACGCCTGCTTCGGCCTCGGTGTCTCCTTCGTCCCGATGTACGAAGCGCAGCTCCCGAAGGACTGGGAGTTCATCGTTCGCGACTGTGAAGCGAAGGCGCTCATCGTCGCGAACGACGTGATCTGCGAGAAGACGCGTCCGTTCTTGGGCGCGATTCCGTCGCTGCAGCACATCATCAGCCTCGACCCGGCGACGAAGGCCGACGACAAGGTGAAGTCGTGGAAGGAGCTGTCCAAGACGGCGGCCACGCACCAGGCGCTCAAGCCTGCGTCGCAGGACGTCGCCTGCATCATCTACACGAGCGGCACCACGGGCAATCCGAAGGGCGTGCTGCTCTCGCACGGCAACATCGTCTCGAACATCAACGCCATCCACGAGATCTTCCCGATGTCGTCGCACGACCGGTCGCTCTCGTTTTTGCCGTGGGCGCACTCGTTCGGTCAGACCGTGGAGCTGCACGCGCTCTTCTCGATGGGCGCCGCGCTCGCGATCGCCGAGAGCGTCGACAAGATCCTCGACAACCTCGCCGAGACGAAGCCCACGCTGCTCTTCAGCGTGCCGCGCATCTTCAACAAGCTGTACGCCGCGGTGCAGAAGCAGATCTCGACGAAGCCGGGCTTCATCCAGGCCATGGTGAAGAGCGCGCTCGAGACGCGTCGCAAGCAGCGCACGGGCGAAGAAGTGAGCCTCGGCGAGGGCCTCGTGCTCGCCCTGACCGATCGCGTCGTCTTCTCGAAGGTGCGTGCGCGTTTCGGCGGCCACTTGAAGTACGCGTTCAGCGGCGGCGCGGCCATCTCGCGTGACGTGGCCGAGTTCATCGACGGCCTCGGCATCACCGTCTACGAAGGGTACGGTCTCACCGAGACGAGCCCGATCGCGACGGCCAACTGGCCGAACAGCCGCAAGATTGGCAGCGTCGGCAAGGCGATCCCGGGCGTGAAGGTCACCGTGAGCGACGAGGGCGAGCTCATCGTCCACGGCCCGAACGTGATGCTCGGCTATCACAACCGCAAGGAAGAGAACGACGCTGTCTTCACCTCGGACGGCGGCTTCCGCACCGGCGACATGGGCCGGATCGACAGCGAAGGCTTCGTCTTCATCACGGGCCGGTTGAAGGAGCAGTACAAGCTCGAGAACGGCAAGTACGTCGTCCCGACGCCGCTCGAAGAGCAGCTCAAGCTCTCGCCGTACGTCGCGAACGTCATGGTCTACGGCGACAACAAGCCGTTCAACGTCGCCCTCATCGTCGCGAACGTCGATGCCGTGAAGTCGTGGGCGTCGAACGACGGCGTCAGCGGAGAGAGCACCGAGAAGCTCCTCGCCAATCCCAAGGTCCAGAAGCTCTTCAAGGAGCAGCTCGACCACTACGGCGAGAAGTTCAAGGGCTTCGAAGGCGTGAAGGACTTCGCCCTCATCGGCGACGACTTCACCGTCGAGAACGGCATGCTCACGCCGAGCCTCAAGGTGAAGCGCCGCAAGGTCTTCGAGACCTACCAGAGCGTGATCGAGGGCCTCTACGCGAAGAAGCGCGAGAAGTCGCCCGAGAGCTCCGGCGAGAAGAAGAAGGCCCAAGCCTCGGCCAACTGAGGCTCGCGGGCCTCGCCGCGGGTCGTCCGTGCGTCAGCCGAGGGCGTCGCTTCCGGCGCCGCACACGAGCACGCACGGATGCTTCGCGCCGCCGAGGTCCGCCTTGTTCGAGAGCACCGCGGAAAGCGCCGCGGCGCCCGAGAGCTCCGCGCCAATGCCCACTTCAGTGAGCAAGAAGCGGGCTGCGGCGCGCATCTCGTCGTCGGTCACGAGGACGATCGTCGAGAGCGTCTCCTTCAGGATGTCGAAGACGTAGGGATCGCTCCGGCGAGGGGCGAGCGTGCCTGCGGCCGTGCGAACCTCGGGGAGCTCGACGACGTGACCGGCACGCAAGCTCTCGAAGAGCGTCGGTGCGCCGACGGGCTCGACGCCGATGATCCTCGCCTCCGGACGTTTGCGTTTCACGGCCGAAGCGACACCTGCTGCGAGCCCACCACCTCCGATGGCCACGATGAAGAGGTCGACTTCGGGGATCTGTTCGAGCGCTTCCAGCGCCACGGTTCCCTGACCAGCGACGACGTCGGGATCGGCGAAGGGATGCACGTACGTGAGACCATCGCGTGCTGCGTGCTCGAGCGCCGCCGCGTGTGCGTCATCCCAGACAGCACCGGCACGATGCACGCGTGCTCCCCAGCGCTCGATGCGAGCGGCCTTCTCGGCCGTCGTGCGCTCGGGCAGGTACACCGTCGTTGGCGCGCCCACGACGTGACCTGCGTACGCGACGGCAAGCCCGTGATTGCCTCCCGACGCGGTCACGATTCCACGCTGCAACGCTTCGGGTGAGAGCGAAAGCACGCGGCTGAGGGCTCCGCGCGCCTTGAACGAGCCGGTCACCTGCAGCGATTCGAGCTTGAGCAGTAGATCGCGTGGGAGCCTGTCTTCGGCGACCGGGACGTCGCCAATTCCACGAGCGACGTCGCCCGCACCTGCGGGTGCCCTTCCTCGACGAAGGCGGACGATGGGGGTGGCAAGGACGTGACGCGCGATGCGCGATCGAGCCTCTTCGAACCGGGCGAGGGAGGGGACGCTCACGACGCGCACCTTAGTGCGTTCGGCCCGAATCTGCAGGAATCCGAGGCGAAAACGCCGATCGATTCTGCTGAGTTTGCATGGGTCGAGTCCTCCTTTGTTCATTATGTTGAACATTCGTTGACCATCCAAGATAACGGACGTAAGTTTGTTATAGCGAACATGACGGCACGGGCTTCGTCTTCGGTTTCTCGCTCTGCGCGCGTGACGGCAGCGACGCCCGCCTGGCTCGAACGCAACCTCTCCGCGCTCTGGCTACGCGTGTTGGACGTGCGGACCGACAGGTCCGAACGCGACGAGGGGAGCGGGCCGCGTCTCCGGCCGGCCACGACGGTGGAGCTTCGCCAGCTCGGTCACCTTGGCGGCCCCCCCGATTGGGCGCTCTCGCGCGAGCGTCATCGGAACCGTCCTGGACCGCCGCTTTCGTACCTCCGTGGCCACGTGCCCGGCTCGATCCCCTTCGACGTTCGCGAGGCGCTCTTCGACGAGCATGGCGAGCTGGTTTCGGCGCCCGAGCTCGCGATGGTGATGAGCAGCCTCGGCGTGGGGGACGAGCACACCATCGTCTTCGTCGACGACGGGCGCTCCGGCGCAGGCGCCGCGGCCGTCTGGGCGCTCGGACGCTACGGCCATGTCGACGTCCACGTTCTCGAGGGCGGCTACTCGCGCTGGCTTGCCGAGGGCCGTCCGACGTCGCGCGAGATCGTCCGCTTGCCGTCGGCAAGCTTCACCGCACGGGTGCTGCCATGAACGTAGAAACGCCGGTTCGGATTCTCGTGGTGGGTGGGTTGACGCGTCTCGATACGTTCTATCGCGACGCTCCGTCCGGCGTCGAAGTCGACGCGGTGTACGTCGATTGTCCAACCCTCGAAGCACGCGTCGAAGCGGCCGATGCTCTCGTTCTGGTGGTCGGCAACGTCTCCCATCCGGCGGCGGCCAAGGTCCGAAATGCCGCCAAGCGCCGGGGTATTCCGCTCGAATCGGCGATGAGCCCGAGCGTGTCGCGCGTGCGCGCGTCGATTGCCTCGGCGTTCATCGCCGCGAGCGGCGCTTCCAGGCTCGCGCCAGTGTCGCGAAAGTCAGCGTGACGAGACCGAGCGGCGCCGCGTGCGAGCCGCCGCTCGGCATGCTGCACGTGCAACCCGCTTCGTGCACCGGCGTGTCGCTCGCGTCGGCGGCGACGCCCGCTTCCGTCGGTGTCGCGGCTGGGTCGACGTTTCCGGCGTCTTCCGTGGTTGGCCCGACGCACGCGCCTGCGCGGCAAGTGCCGAGTCGGCAATCGGTGTCGGTGGTACATACGTTGGCGCCGTTCGCGCAGCGCACTTCCGAGACACACTGGCGATCGCCCGACGTGGTCGTATCGCGACAGTGAAAGCCCATGCCGCAATCGGTGTCGTTTTCGCAGGCGCGCCCGCAGACGCGACCTGCCGTTGCGCCCTCGCCGATGTCGATACAGCGAGCATCGTCACCGGCCGCGTCGCATGCTCCGGGAACGCGTTCGCATGGCGAGCAGACGTCGGTGGCATCGCCACGCCGCTGACAGCGACCGGCTACGCACAGGAGGGGCGACGGGCACGGGCTCGAGTCGCAACCGGGTTCACCCTCGCCCGGGTACAGCGTGCAGACACCGACGATGTCGTCCTTCTCGAGCGATCGAGAGCGCAACCCTTGGACCGTCGCAAACATCGTCGCGCGCGGATCGGTCGAATGGCCGAGACCGAGTGCGTGGCCGAGCTCGTGAACGAGAACACTTCGCAGATCGATGGTTCCGTCCTGCCCATCGAGCGAGAAGCGGAAGTTCTTGCTGTTGATGTGGATGTCCGCGTCACGGTAGCGGCCGCTTGCGTCGACGTGCACGACGGTCTGCCCAATGGCACCGGCCACCAAGCCGGCCGGCCATTCCTGGTTCTGGAAGTACACGCCGTTGATGCCGTCGTCGCCTGCGGGCGCCGTGGATTTCGCCCCCACGCCCGCGCGAAAGCCGGTGCAATCCACGTTCGACCACGTTCGCGTCGCCACATCGAGCTCGGCGAGGGCTTCGTCGCCGACGTCGCGGCTAGTGCTCCCAGCGAGAACGAAGGTCACCGGCAGGGCCGTATCGGGCCACGTGCCCGCCGGCGTGTTCAGCGCAAACGACGTGCGCGGTGTTGGAAGCACGCCCGCCGGTTTCCACGCGGGGGTCGTGTCGAGCAGGTCGGCCCGGACGCGCATGCCCACGACCGGTACGACGTAGCCCGCCAGCCGCGTGAAGCCACCATGCGCGTTGGGACCGCCGACGATACGCGCGATGTGCTCGGCGCCGTCGCGAGCGCGCAGCGTGGCGATGGTGATGGGCTCGTCCGCGAGAGGTCCCGATCCCTGGCTGACCTCGACAGCGACGACCGTGACGGTATCGTCGATGGGTGCGAGGAAGAGAGGGGCGGGGACCATCGACCTCTTGCATGGTAGTATGACCCGCGCCATCGCGAAGGAGCATGTAGCGTCGTGAACGTCGCCGTCATCCAGTTGTCGAGCCAAGACGATGTCGAAGCGAACCTTGGGCGGGCGAGGGCGCTCATCGCGGACGCCGCACGGGCCGGCGCAGAACTCGTCGCATTGCCCGAGAATTTCGCCTTCATGGGCGACGAGACGAAGAAGCGCGAGATTGCCGAGACGGTCGGCGATGGTCGAGGTGGGGCGATGGGGCCCATCGTCTCGTCGCTCGTTGCCGCAGCGGAGGAGTCGCGTGTCTCGATCGTCGCCGGCGGCATGCCCGAGGCGAGCGGAGATCGCGAGCGGCCGTTCAACACGTCGCTTCTGATTGCGCCGGGGCAGGGCGTCGTCGCGCGCTATCGGAAGATCCACCTCTTCGACGTCGATCTGCCGGACGGCACGAACCTCCTCGAAAGTGGCGCAACGAGCGCCGGAGCCGAGCCAACGATTGCGGAGGTTGCCGGGCGGGCAGGGGTACCCGTGACCCTCGGCATGACGATCTGTTACGACGTTCGCTTCCCCGAGCTCTACCGTCGGCTCGTCGACCGCGGCGCGCGTATCGTCACCGTTCCGGCAGCGTTCACGGTTCCGACCGGTAAAGACCACTGGCACGTGCTCCTTCGGGCACGCGCGATCGAAAATCAGGTTTTCGTCCTCGCGCCTGCGCAGCACGGCAAGCACCCGCGCGGGCGGCAGACCTACGGCAAAAGCCTCATCGTCGATCCGTGGGGCGACGTCCTCGCGCAGGCGGCGGAGGGCGAAGGCTTCGCGCTCGCTCGTCTCGACTTCGCCGCCCAAGACCGCGTACGTGCCGCGCTGCCTTGCCTGTCGCACCGTCGTCTCTGATTCGAACTCGTGCGCGAGCGCCTTCGTTTCGAGGGCGAACGCGCACGCGCCTTGAGGCGTGACTGCCGAACGCGCGTCGCCCTCGCCGATGTGACTCGCTCCGGCTCGCCCGCCTTCCCGCTCGCGAAGAGGGAATTCACTCCGCCGAAGTCGCCGCGACCCGTGGCACGAGTTTCGGAAGAGTGCGGTGCATCCCGCTCGATTCGAGCGGTCGTGCGCGAGGTTTGGTCGTATGAAGTCGCGGTGTTTGGGGTTGGCGCTGGTGGTGGCGTGGTGCGCGGTCGCAGCCTGCGGGAACAACGGGTCTTCGAATCCCGTCGGAAACCACGGGCCGAACGAGGAAGCGACGCCACCGGTGCCCTCGACGCCACCCACGGTCTCGGTGACCGACCCCCCGACGCCGGAGGCGAAACCGATCCGCCCCCTAACGTCGATTCCGGTTCGCCGCCGCCGGCGCGCTGCAATCTACCCGTCGCCAAGACGGGCTTCGTGGGATCGCAGACGTTTGGCTTCCGGCTCGACGACCGGACCTACCAGCTCTACATCGCCGACAAATACGACGGTTCGACGAAGATACCCGTCATGCTCGTCTTCCACGGCGACGGGGGCACCGGCGAGATCATCCGTAGCTGGACGCACATGGAAGATGCGGCCAACGGAAACATGATCTTCGTCTATCCGGACGGCAAATGGGGAACGTGGGACATCGATTCTCCGCCGGCGACGAACGCCGACTATCCCTACGTCGAGGCGCTGATCAACGACGTGGCCTCGCGCCTATGCATCGATCGTGAGCGCGTGTTCGCGTGGGGGCTCAGCAAAGGCGCTTTCTTCGTGAACAACCTGGGCTGCTTCGAAGGCAACGTCATCCGCGGAATCATTGCCCACTCGGGTGGCGGACCATCATCGGCGAGCCCTGACGACTACGATGCTACGGGCCACTACAAGTGCACGACGGCGCCTGTCTCCTCGATGAGCATCCATGGCGATCTCGACACCATCGTGAGCTATTCGACCGCTATCGATTCGCGCGATCACTGGATCTGGGCGAATCGCTGCACGAACAGCTACCACGGCATGTCGCCGTCGCCGTGCGTCCTGTACGACGGTTGCGCGACCGGCAATCAAGTGGCCTGGTGCGAGAACGGGAACATGGGCCACGACTTCTGGGATGGCTCGATCGAAGCCACGATGAACTTCGTCGACATGCTCAAGTAGGCCGCCACGCCACCCGCCCATGGCCTCAGCGACCCGCCGAGGCCTCGGCGAACAGCAAACCGCGAAACGGGCGAGGCTCGGCGAACAGCAAACCGCAAACCGCGCGAGGTTCGGCGAACAGCAACCGCGAAGCTCGCGAGGCCTCGGCGACAGCGAACCGCGAAGCGGAAAGGCCGCGTGAGCGGCCAAAACATTAAAGATGATCGCGGGCGATGTCGGCCCACGTGCCCGTGGGTTCGACTTCGAGGTAGCGCTTCCAGTGGACGCGCGCGCGAGCCTTGTCGCCGAGGGCCTCGTACGCCATCGCGAGGTTGAAGTGCGCGTCGGCGAAGCGAGGGTCGGCCTTGATGGCCGCTTCGAAGTAGGTGACCGCGCGGGACGCGAAGCCGCGTTCCAGCATCACGTAGCCGAGGTTGTAGTGAGCCTCGGGCTGGCGCTCGTCGATGTCGAGCGCGCGGCGGTAGAGCTGCTCGGCGCCGACTTCGTCACCCATGCGGAAACGAATGTTGCCGAGGTTCGTGTAGGCGATGGCGAGCTGCGGATCGAGCTCGATGGCGCGCTTGTAGAGCGAGGCGGCCTCCTCGAAGCTCGCGGGATCCTCGTCGAGCGTGCTCGCCTTCATGTAGAGGTCGTAGGCCGAGCGTGCGCGTGTGCCGGCGGTCTCTTGGCGGAGAACGCGAACCACCTCGGTGCGCAGGTTTTCGACGCGGAAATCGAGCATCATCTGACCGCTGACCGGTTCGAAGACGCCGTCTTCCGCCTGCACGACGACCTTGCGACCGTCGCTGACGATGCGGAGCTCTTGCAGCGGGCGCGTGACGCGCGGAAGCGCACGACGAAGTGCGCCGATGGCCTGGGCGACGTCTTTCACCCGCACGCGGCGCGCGAGCAGGTCATGGGTCGCACGGAGTGCGATGAGATCCTGGAACGTGTACGCGCGACGACCGTTGCGGGTTGCGCTGGGGGAGACGATCTGCGCCTTGTCGAGCGAACGGAGGCGAGCCGGCGTGAGACCGAGCAGCTTCGCTACTTCACGCGGCGAAAAGACATCGGTCACCGGCTCGGGGAGCTTCGGCGCCGGAAGCTGCGCGGCTGCGGCAGCGCCACCAGCAGCAGCGCCACCGGTCACCGCACGCGGAGCCTCCGCGTGCTCGATCTTTCCCCCACCAGGTCCGAAGGCGACGTGAATGACCACGCCGCTCTTCTTCTTGCTGCCGCGGGACTTGTTCGACGGGTTGGACATGCGCGGTTCTGGAGGGCTCTCTTGCGTCACGGGCCAGACCTCGCGGCGCTACGGCGCTCTATCAAGGGCGCCTGCACGTCGACGTCAATCCTCAACCCCCGACGATCGACGTGGAAGGTTACCTCACAAACGAGGCGTCCCAACATCGCGGGAGCACGGCTTTGCGCTTCGCGGTGTGCACACCGCAGGGCGTGCACGTGAACATGCACGTCCTTTTGAGCAAGTGCCTTGAGGAACGCCCGTTCTTCCACAGGCGTATCCACAGGTAATCCCAAGATCAGACTGGTCGACCCATACCAGACGCGCTCGCCGTGTTCGTCCTTGACGGCGCCCTCACTGATGGCGTCCGCCTTGGCGAACAGCTCTCGCCAGCGTCCTTCGGTCGTACGAATAAAATGTCCGTCACGCTCGACGAGCGCCGGGGGGCGCGCCTTCGCGAGGCTCGGTTTACGGCCACGATCCACGAACGCGATCGTGGCTGGTCCGAAGGTATGTGATCAAATTCCTGACACGCAATTCCTGAAGCGTGCCGGAAACTTGCCGATCAGAGCGTGGCGGGGAGCCCGTGTTCTTGCGCGCGCTCCTCGAGAGGAACGGTGATCTGCTCCACCGTGATGCCGCGCGGGGTCGACTCGATCCAGGTGGCGTGAGCGACGAGCGGGCGCGGGCCGTCGGGGAACGTCGGTGCCGTGCGCAAGCCGTCCGGCGCCTCGCCGATGCTTCCCACATTGATGATGTGGACGTCGCCAATCGTGCGGTGGAAGGGCGTGTGACTCATGCCGCACACGACCACGTCCGCGGGATCGTCACCGAGCAGCGCGTTGAGCTCGTCGTCCGGCATGTCGAAGGTCATGGCCTCGGCCGGATCCGAAGGGGAACCGTGGACGAGGAGGAGCTCTCCACCGTCTTCCAAGGGCACTCGAACTTGGGTGGGCAGGCGCTTGATGCGCTCGAGAATGAGGTCGCCGAACTCGCTACGGACGGCCTTCATCCGCTCGACCATCGCTCGCTCGTGCTCGCTTCGCGGGTGGAGGGCGTTCGGGTCGAGCGTCGCAAGCGCCTTGTCCGAAACGCCCTGGACCATGACGGCGCCCGCCGCGGTGAGACGACGCCACGTCTCGAGAGGGGCGGGACCCGGGAAGACGATGTCTCCCGCAACCAAGAGCTTGTGGAACGAGCGCCTCTCTGCGGTCGCCAGGACGGCGCGCAAAGCGTCGAGGTTGCCGTGAATGTCGGAGACGCAGAGCATCAGCATGGAAACGCCGCGCATCCTAGCAGGGCGGACGCGAAACGCGAGCGCTGCCAGCCCGCCTCCGATGGTAGCGTGAGAAGCGGATGCGACGCTTGCCTCGCTTGCCCGCTCCTGGCTCGACGGTTGGCGCAGCTCTCGTCACGTTTTCGGTGATGGTTCTGGTCGGGATCGCGCCGGCGTGCTCGCCCGGCGAACGCGAGCAGCTGCCGCCCTACGGGAACGTGGTGATGGTGGTCGACACCGATCTGCCCGTGCCGTGCGTCGTTTCCCGCTTGCGTATCGATGCGTACGCCGCGGATGGCAGGTGGATCGCTTCGCGCGACGATCTTCGCCCCGATGCGCGCGATTGGCCCACGAGCTTCGGGCTCTTCACCGACGACACGTCGAACGAGCACATCCTCTTCGTCCGACTGCGCGCGTACCTCGACGGCCGCCTTGTTCCCTATACCGGGCGCGTCCGCGCCGAACTGGCCGAGCTCGTCCGTGCGATTCCGAAGGGGGACGGGCATCCGCGTCTCGTCGTCGACGGCGTCGATCGAACCCCGCTCCAGGAGCCGAACCCGCTCGTCACGGTGGATCGCCTCATCCGCGTGCGGCTGACTCCGGGGAAGCAGGCGCGTGCCCGGGTGATGTTGCACGGCGCTTGCGTCGGGCGCATGCCGATCATGGACGAGCTCGATACCGCCGCGTCGTGCGTCGGCGAGTCGTCAGACGATCCGACGATGCTCGTCCCCGTGGAGGACGTGCCGCTCGAATCCTTGCTCGACGTTGGCCTGGCGAGCACCGTGGGCACGTTCTCCGCTGAGCTCTGTCCGGACGGGGCCGACCCGACGAACCCGCGGGTTTGCATCCCCGGCGGCGTGTTCGTGTTCGGCGACGCGTTCTTCGTCGGGGCAAGCGAACGCGGCGCCAGCGCGGATACCTCGCCCGAGAGAATCGTGCAGATTGCAAGGTTTGCCATCGATCGCGACGAGGTCAGTGTCGCGCGCTATCGTTCGGCGCTCGAACGAGGCTTCGTTCCGCCCACCGACGTCTCGGCGAGCGAACACGACGGACCGCCCGGCACGGCGCTCGACGATTCGTGCACGTTCAGCGTCGCTCCGCGCGGTCGTGAGGATTATCCACTTTCGTGCGTGCCCTGGGAAACCGCCGATGCATTCTGCCGGTTCGAAGGGGGAGCACTTCCGACCGAAGCGCAGTGGGAGTACGCTGCGCTCGCGGCTGGAAGAGCGAGCAAGACGCTGTATCCGTGGGGCGACGACGCGCCGAGGTGCGATCGCGCCGTGTACGGTCGTAGCTCGTTCGGACCGGACTGCACGTCGTCGGGGGAGGGGCTCTTGCCGCTCGGCTCGTCGAACGACGTCACCGCGAGCGGCGTTCGTGACCTGGCGGGCGGGCTCTCGGAGTACGTCCTCGACAGCGCCGCGTCGTTTCGTGACGAGTGTTGGGTCGAGGCCTCGCTACAGGATCCGGTGTGCAGCCTCCCTCCACCGCCGGAATGTGCAGATCCGAAGAGCCTCGAGTGCCGCGTGGGGCCGGGGATCGTGCACGGCGTTCGCGGTGGAAATTGGACCTCCGTGGCGGCCGAACTTCGTCCCATCGACCGGAGTGAAACGGTCAGGGTCGGCTCGGGTGGTGACGGTTTGATGGGATTCCGATGCGTGTACTCCGCACCTTGATCTTCCTCGGAGCCGTTGGCGCTGCCTGCGACGAGACGCTGCCACCTCGCGGGCAGGTGCTGGTGTACCTGGACACCGACGCCACGGTTTCCTCGTCGGATGGCACGCCGGGCCTGTTCGATCGCGTGCTCGTCGAAGTCTTCGAGCCGGGGGCGACTGCGCCGTGCAGCGAGTGCTCGCGAGAGCTGGCGCTCGACGCCGAAAAGCTACGGACCAAGACCTTCTCGTTCGGCTTTCTGCCTCCTCCGCGCGTGCTCGGCTATCGCATTCGCCTGCGCATGTTTCGCAGCGTCGGGCTCGGAACGCCGCGCGCCGCATCGACCGTGGAGCTCGTGGGCTACCTTCCGGCCGTCGGCGAGGATGGCATCGTCTCGATCACCGCGTCGTTTCGAACGGGTGATGTCGGGAAGCCCCAAGGCACGCTCGCGTCACCGATCGTGTTCACCGATGGGCCGCCGAACGCGAGCGCCGTTGGAACATGGCCCGGAGCGCGCGAGGTTCCGTGCCGTGGTGAGGTTCCGGGCGGTGCCGTATGCGTGCCCGGCGGAGCCTTCTTCATGGGCGATCCGCGCGTCAGCATCGCGTCCGACCTGATGGGCGGCGCGTCCGAGCATCTCGTCGTCCTTTCTCCGTACTTCCTCGGCGACCACGAAGTGACCGTCGCCGAGGTTCGGTCGTCGGGCGTCGCCTCGGTCGATTCCCGAGGACGAAGCACTGATCCGACCGACGACAGCGCCGATCCGCTCGGGCGCTGCGACTACACTTCGGTGGCCGGCGCATGGGACGACCGGCCGCTCGACTGCGTGAGCTGGCAGCTCGCTTCGAAATACTGCCAGAGCCTCGGTGGTGATCTGCCGACGGAAGCGCAGCTCGAGCGGGTCGCGAGTCACGCAGGCTCGACGCTTTGGCCCTGGGGGGACGACGCCGCCTCGTGCGTGGACATCGTCGCTCCTGACGGCGGAGGGTGCCGCGAGGATGCGTCACTCGACGTCGAGACGCGGACCCTCCCGTCGGTCGCCGGGGCCGTCCCACGTGACGTCGTTCTTTCGTCCGACGGGCGCATCGCCGACCTCGGTGCGAACCTGAGCGAGTGGACGGCGGACGCATTCGAGCGCGACGACGGTACGTGCTGGAAGGAGGCGCTCCTCCGCGACCCATCGTGCAAGGCGGCGACCGAGGTGCGGAGCATCAAGGGGGGCAACCTTCTGCAGCGGGTCGTGGATGCGGCGCAGGTTCGGCGGGCGGCGACGGCCAAGGACGCGTCCTTCGGCTACCCGACCGTCGGCTTTCGATGCGCGTGGCCCGCGCGCTGACGGGACGAACGACGGAATCCTGCTACACCTCGCGTCAGCGTGAACTCGACGGCGCTTTTCCCGCGAATGCAGAGGGTCGGTGAGTGCGTCGCGGCCGTGCGCGTCGCGCTCGTTTCGGTGACGATCGCTGGAACGATCCTCACCGCACTCGCGGCCTGCTCCTCGTCCGACGACGCTGTCGTCGCGTACCCGCCCGGGGCCGGCCATCCGACCGATGGGACGGACGATGCCTCGGAGGAGGACGCGAGCGCTCCTGGCGCGGACGACGCGGCCCGTGACGCGACTACCCCCGAGCCGCTCGTCGGCACGAAGCTGCTCGCGGCCTCGGTCTTTCTCGAAGGCGTGACGACCGACGGTCATCTCGCGTTCTTCGCGGACGCCGATCTGATGGTGCTCCCGTCGGGCGCGAGCACGCCCACGACCGTCGTGAAGGACTTTCACAACGACACTGACTCGTGGCTCGTGCGCGGACGCTTCGTCGCCGCGTGGCTCGGTACCGCGGCGAAGGGCCCGATGACCCTTTGGTCGAGCGCGAGCGGCGTCGTGACGGCAGCGCCCTTGACGGTGCGCGAAACGCTTTATCCTCGCGGCACGTCGGACTCGTTCGCGTACTTCGCGCCGGGCACGAGCGCGCTCCAAGACGATCTCTATGCGACGAGTGCGGGGGCTGGCCCTGGCACGCTCGTCGTTGCCAATCTCGATCGAGGCCTCCTCGATTCGCAGTGCCGGCGCTCGGTGTTCTTCACACCGTCGGCACTGCTCGTGGCCGGGTGCGTCGGCGCCGATAGCACTCCGCGGGTGGCCACCTACGACCTGGGTGGCGGCGGTGTTTCGAACGTGGTCCTGCAAGGCTCGGCGCCGGGTGTCTGGCTCGATCACGCCGCGACCCACGCGGTCGTGCAGACGAGCGCGCAGTCGTCGATCCGGGCGCTTGCCGGTGGCGGCTCGCCCGTGGTCCTCGACACCTCCATTCGGCAGGCGGCCTTCTCGGCGGACGATTCGAAGGTCGTCTACCTGCGTAGCGACGGCGCGGTTCGCCGTGCGTCCACGGCGTCGCCCGCGTCGCCCATCAACCTCGCGACGGGGGCCATCCAACTCCTCGCGCTCTCGCCGGACGCCCGTTTCACGGCCTTCGCGACGAAGGGAACGCCGTCCAATCAGGATTCGGACATCGTCGTCGTCGACGCCAACGCGAGCAGTGCCGCTCCGCGTGTGCTCGCGGCCGACCATGCATGGGTCGCAGGAGTGTCGACGAGCGGTAGCGAGCTGGTCTTCTTCGTCCCCGACGACCCGCCCATCCAAGGGACTCTTTCGGTTGCCTCGCTCGGCACCGGAACGACGCAAACGATCTCGACCTCGGCGCAGCGCGTCGTCTTCGACGGTCGCGTGCTCTATTGGCAGGAGTTCGTCGTCGCCAAGAAGACGAATGTGCTCAAGGCCGTGCGGATGAGCGATCGGTCCAACGTGATCGTCGTCGACGAGGATCTCGACCCGCTCACGACGCAGGTCATGATCGCGGGCTCGAAGCTCTTCGTGGGCAACAAGCTCGGGCTCTGGTCGTATCCTGCGCTTGCACCGTGATGGATGCTCGAAGTGGCCTGTCGCCTGGCGACGTGATCGCGGGACGCTACGTGCTCGAGCGAAAGCTCGGCGAAGGCGGCATGGGTGCGGTCTGGGCGGCGAAGCACACGCTTACGGCGCGCGAGCACGCGCTCAAGTTCGTGCATGCTCCGTCGCCGCGAGAGGCTGCGGACACGCAGCGTCGCGAGGCAACGCAGAAGAGAATGCTCCGCGAGGCCCGGGCCGCGGCGGCCGTTCGCCATCCGAACGTGGTCAACGTGCTCGACGTCATCGAAGACGTCGAGGGGCGCCCCGTGCTCGTCATGGACCTTCTGCGGGGCGAGTCGCTCGGTGAACGGCTCGCGCGCGACAAGACGCTGTCGGTGAAGGACGCGCTGCGCATCGTGGACGCGATGCTCGATGCGCTCGAGGCGGCTCACGGAGCCGGGATCGTCCATCGCGACCTCAAGCCCGACAACGTCTTTCTCGCCGACGATGGGAACGGTGGCCCGCCATCCATCAAAATCCTCGACTTCGGCGTGGCCAAGCTGACGGCGACCGATGGCCCGGCGCGCGCCACGAACCTGCTGACCGAGTCGGGCGCGATGCTCGGCACCCCTTGCTACATGGCGCCCGAGCAGGCGTTTGGCGACGGTGAGGTCGATGCACGTACGGATCTGTGGGCCGTCGGCGTCATTCTTTACGAGGCTCTCGCGGGGGAGCGTCCGGCCGATGGCGCGACGCTCGGGCAGGTGCTGAAGGTCCTCGCGACGGGGGCGATCGTGCCGATCGAGCGGAAGGTCCCGGAGTTACCTCCGGATCTCGCGTCGTTCGTCGGACGTCTGCTGTCGAGCGATCGTGCGGGGCGCCCGCAGTCGGCGAAGGCCGCGCGCGAGATCGTGGCGTCGCTCGTGCTCGACAAGGCAGCCCCGGCGGTCGAGGTCCCCGCGCGCCGTCCGATGGTGACGCGCGTTGCCTTCGGTGGCGTTGCGCTTCTTGGTGTCGTCGCCCTCGCAGGAGCGGGCACCTGGAGGTGGGCGAAGCGGACTTCGGTGACGCTGTCGGTGGCCTCGTCGGCGCCGATTGCGACGATCGACATCCGGTCGGTGCCCGAAGTCGCTCCGTCTTCGCCTCCGCCCATCGATGCTCCGCCGGCCACGGTGGCGGCTTCCGTGCCTTCGTCGGTCGAGCCGCCGCGTCCGAGGCGATCGGCCGCGAGCGCCAAACCGCGGGTCGTTGCACCCGCGACGTCGGCCGTGCCTGCCAAGACCAGCGACTCGAAGTTGCTGACAGATCCGCCTTTTTGACGGAGGATCGCGGCGATGTCGTGGCGCCCGCCTTCGCTGCTCGTGCTCGGCTTCATGGGCGTCTTCGCGGCGCTGGTGGTGACGACGCCGGCCGTCTCGCGCGCCGACGAGCCCGACCTCACCGAGGCGCGAGATCAGTTCAAGCGCGGCGCCGAGCTCGCGAAGGACGCGCAATGGGCCGCGGCGCTCGCGGCCTTCGAGCGGTCGGCGAAACTCAAGCCGCACGCGTGGACGACCTACAACATCGGTGTCTGCGAGCGTGCGCTCGGCCAGTACGTGCGGGCACGCAAGACGTTCACGCGCGCCCTCGAGCAGCGCGGCAAAGACGGAGAGCTGCCGGATTCGACGGCCCTCGACATCCAGAAGTTCCAGGGCGAGATCGGTGCGCTCGTGGCGACGCTCGACATCACGATCGAGCCGTCGGACGCGCGCATTGCCGTCGATGGTCAACCGCTCGAGGTGGTCTCCCGAGATGGCGAGCGCCCCGTTGCACTCGCAGGGACGCTGGCCGCCGGCACGGGGCGTCAGGTTCCGGCTGCGGACTTTCGCGTCTTGCTCGATCCGGGGCACCACGTGTTCGTGATCGCGCGCGAAGGCTTCTCGGACGCCGTGCACGCCGAAGACGTTCGGCCCGGGGATCGGCGCGCCCTGCACCTCTCGCTCGATCGGCTGCCGGCGACGCTACATGTCGCGGCGGATCGAACGAATGCGGTCGTCACGGTGGACGACCTCGACGTCGGTGTGGCGCCCGTCACGTTGCTGCGGCCGGCCGGCAAGCACCGCGTGCTGGTCCGGCGTGCGGGTTTTTTGCCGTACGAAACGGACGCCGTGGTTCGGCCAGGACAGCGTGTCGAGCTCGTTGCAAATCTTCGCGAAGACAAGCCGAGTCTTCTCTCGCGATGGTGGTTCTGGACGGCGGCGGGCGTCGTGGTGACGGGGGCGGCTCTCACGACGTACGCGCTGACGCGTCCCGAACCCGAGCGGCCCGCCGTCAACGGAGGAGGCCTCGACTGGACGGTGCGCGCGCCGTAAACGCGCCCGCGATCAGGCGCTCGACTCGCGGACCAAGCGACTGAGGCTCACGTCGATTTGACTCAGACAGAGCCGCGCCACGCTCGCGACCTCGCTCGTGGCGAGACCGAGGCGCTCTCTGAGCAGCTCGCGGGTCCGTGAGTGGAGCTGCTCGCGGATCTGTCCGAGCCAGCGCGAGACGCTCACGCGATGGACTCCGTAGACGGTGGCCACCTGCTCGACGGCGAGCCCGTCGATGTAGACGAGACGCAGGACGCTACGCTCGCGTGCCGAGAGCTCGGCGAACGCGTCTTGGAAGGCTTGCTTGAACGACGCTCCGTAGCGCCGACGAACGTGCTCGAGCGCAGGGTCGTCGTCGTGCGCCACGTCGCGAATCCGCGAATCCGCTTCGGTCATGCGCCGCCGCGCGCGTTTCATGCTGATGACGGCGTGGACGACGACGGCGCGGAGGAAGGCGCCGAGCGGACCTTTGCCCGAATAGGAGGCTAGGCCCGGGGGCTTGCCGTTCGTCCCGAGGAAGAGTTTTTCGCGAATCGTCTGTTTGACGTCGTCCGCGAGCGCCGTGTCGACGCGCAAACGCGCGAGAGCGCGCGCAATGTCCGAGGCGAAGCGAGCCTCGACTTCGGCGATAGCTTCTTGGTCGCCGGCGACGCAGGCCTTGGCGAGCTCGAGATCCGAGCCTTCGAACATGCGGGAAGAGAGCTTACCGGAGCCGGACCGACTGGTACACTCGGGGAGATGGCATGCCTCGATGCCGACGCCCTTGTGGAGTACTTCGCCTCCTTCACCCCCATCACTTCCTTCCAGGTCGGCGCCCATTCGGGTGCTCTGTCCATCGACGGCGCGTCAGAGTCGGGCAGCGGCGACCGCATGGAGGCCGTCCGCGCACACATCGACGACTGTGAAGCCTGTCGCTCGCTCGTCGTGGCGTACGTACTCCTCGCCGACGGCGGAGACAGCGAGCCGTCGGACGCGACGCGCATGGCGTCCACCGTCCCTTCGGACCAGGCCGTACGCGAGGCGCGGACGGTCACGAATTTGAGCGCGGGAGACGTCGTCGGAGACCGCTACGTGCTCGAGCGCGTGGTGGGCGAGGGCGGTATGGGCGTGGTCTGGGCCGCGCGTGAGTACGCCTCTGGGGCGACATTCGCCATCAAGTTCCTCAAGGCCGAGAGCACCGAGCTCTGTCGCCGCTTCGACCGCGAAGCGCGCATCGCCTCCTCGCTCCGGCACCCCAACGTCCTCGAGGTCCGCGCCGCGCTCTCCTTGCCCGATGGCACGCCGGGACTCGTGATGGATCTCCTTCGTGGACGCTCGCTCGCCGCCGAGCTTTCACGCCGCTACCGGCTGCCGGGCGAAGAGGTCGTCGCGTACTTTCTCACGCTCGTTTCGGCCGTTCGTGCCGCGCATGCCCTCGGCGTCGTGCATCGCGATCTCAAACCGTCGAACGTCTTTCTGGCGACCGAACGCGACGGCTCCCCACCGGTCGTGATGCTTCTCGACTTCGGGCTCGCCAAGCTCGTAGCCGTCGATGAGGCCGCTGCCGAGAAGCTAACGCGAACCGGAGCCGTGCTCGGAACGCCGGCATACATGGCGCCCGAGCAACTGTTCGGCGAGCCGGGCGTGGACGGTCGCGCCGACGTCTGGGCGATCGGCGCGATGGCGTACGAGTGCCTCGCAGGGCGTCGGCCGCTCGAGGGGAAGTCGTACGCGCAGCTCGTGCGGAGCGCGACACGCGGAGCGATTGCGCGGACGGCGGACATCGTGCCGGACATTTCGCCGCTGCTGGCGTCGACCGTCGATGGGATGCTCGCCATCGATCCGGCGGCGAGGCTTCCGCTCGCGGAGGTGCATGCGCGGCTCGATGAGCTGCATGCACCCTCCTGACGAGTGCGGGGGGGGCGGTTCAGACCGCGGAACGAAGCTCGCTGACGAGGGCGCGGACGCTCGCGAGGCGTTCTTCGGGGGTGCGGCCTTCTTCGATTCGACGCACGATGGCAGAGCCGACGACGACGCCATCGGCGCGCGCGGCAGCAGCCTTCGCGCGCTCGGCCGAGTCGATGCCGAACCCTACGACCGTGGGCAAGCCGGTGGACTCACGGACGCGCCCTGCGTGCTCGCCGGCCTCGGTGAGGGCGCTTACTGCTCCCGCGCCACCTGTCACGCCGGTCATCGAGACGTAGTACACGAACGGGATCGCCGCGGTGCGTGCGGTCTCGGCGATCTGCTTCACGCGCTCGGGGCGCGTGGTGGGCGCGACGAGCGGAACGACGCCGAGGCCGTGGGCCGACGCCGCTTCGCGCAAGGGCGCGGCTGCGTCGAGGGGCAGATCGACGACGAGAAATGCGTCGACGCCGGCCTTCGCCGCGATCTTCGCCGCTTCCGCGTCGCCGCGAACGAAGAGCGGGTTGTAGTAACCGAAGAGCACGATGGGGACGTCCGAGCGGTCGCGAATCGCGCGCGCGACGCGCAGCGTGGTCTCGAGCCCGCCTCCCTTGGTGAGCGCTCGCTGGCTCGCACGCGCGATCGCCGGCCCATCAGCCGACGGATCGCTGAACGGATTGCCGAGCTCGAGGATGTCCGCGCCGGCCTCGACGCACGCAAGCGCGAGATCGACGGACTCTTGCTCGTTCGGGTCGCCCACGCAGAGATACGTAACGAGGGCTTTCTTTCCTTCGGCTGCTCGCGCCGCAAACACGTCGCTCAGACGACCCATCACGCGCTCTCCTTGGACTTCGTTTCGCTCGTTTCGCTCGGCACGAGATTCTTCAGGTACGTCTCGAGGTCTTTGTCGCCACGGCCCGAGAGGCAGAGGAGGAGGTTGGCTGGACGATCGAGCGTCTGGCGCACATCGGAGGCCACGAGACCGAGCTTCGCGAAGCCGTGCGACGTCTCGAGCGCGGGGACGATGCCTTCCGTTTTCATGACGAGCGCCGCCGCGGCGAGGGCCTCCTCGTCGGTGGCGGAGATGTATTTGGCGCGCGTGGAGTCCTTCAAGAACGAATGCTCCGGACCCACACCCGGGTAATCGAGACCCGCGCTGATCGAGTGCGCTTCTTCGACCTGACCTTCGGCGTTGCATAGCAGGTAGCTCTTCGAGCCGTGCAAGACGCCGACGCGCCCAGCCGTGAGCGTTGCCGCGTGCTTGCCGGTGTGAACGCCGTGGCCGGCCGCCTCGACGCCGTAGAGCTTCACGCTTGCAGCCGTCAAGAAGCCACGGAAGAGACCAATGGCGTTCGAGCCACCGCCGACGCACGCGATCGCGGCATCGGGGAGGCGGCCCGTGCGCTCGAGAATCTGCGCGCGCGCCTCTTCGCCGATCACGCTCTGGAACTGTGCGACGAGCTCGGGATACGGGTGGGGCCCCGCCGCGCTGCCGATGCAGTAGTGCGTGGTCGCGATGTTCGTGACCCAGTCGCGAAGGGCCTCGTTCATCGCGTCTTTCAGGGTCTTCGAGCCCGATTCGACGGCGACGACCTTCGCTCCGAGGAGCTTCATGCGTCCGACGTTCGGCGCCTGCCGCTTCACGTCTTCCGCGCCCATGTAGACTTCGCAGGGCAGCCCGAAGAGCGCGCAAGCCGTGGCCGTCGCGACGCCGTGCTGGCCGGCGCCCGTCTCGGCGATGATGCGCGTCTTGCCCATCTTCGTCGCCAGGAGGACCTGCCCGAGCGCGTTGTTGATCTTATGCGCCCCCGTGTGACAGAGGTCTTCGCGCTTCAAGAACAGGCGACCGAGCGTCTTCCCCGTCGGGTCGATGAGGCGCGCGAGCCGCACCGCTTCGGTGAGCGGCGTGGGCCTGCCGACGTAGGTGGCGAGCAAACTCTTGAGCTCGGTCTGGAAGGCGTCCGACGCGGCGATCCGCTGGCTCGCGTCCGTGAGCTCATCGAGCGCAGGAATGAGGGTTTCGGAGACGTAACGGCCGCCGTACGGCCCATACCAACCTGCGCCGGGGAATGTGGATCGCAACACGCGGTGCAGGCTACCACACGGACGCGGCTGCTCCGTGACGTCGGTCTCTTTGTTCGAGCGTTTCTGTCACCGGCGATGGGAGGCGGCGAGGAAGGTTCGGGAGTGGCCTGCGCCGTAGCTCGACGTTCAATGCCGAACGGACGAGCAACATGCATCCCACGAGGGCGAGGGTGGGGCCGACGAAGCCGCGCAGACGCAGCCCAGCGAGGGCGAGGCCTGCCCCCACTCCGCCGATCATCGTGCGGGATGCCGGCGAGCGATCGCTCGGCGCGAGCTGCCAACCGCGCGCTGCCGTTGGTGCGCGCCGCCAAGTAGGGCCATCGTCGGAGACGCCTTGTCGTCGCTCGGTCATGAGGTCGACCACCGAGTCGACGCCTTCGACCCGCGCAATGCTACGGACCACGTGCGCGCGCTTCTGCGTGGAGACCTCGCCCGTGAGGATCACGCAGCTGCGTTCGGTGGTTGCAGAGATCCCGCCGTGCGGAACGAGCCGAGCGAGACGCTCGAGCACGCGCCCCTCGACCGTTGCGTCCGGTACGGCGGTCCGTTGGAGGTGGCGGAGCGCGCGCGAAAGGATGCGCTCTCGCTGACGTCGCCGCGCCACGCGCGCATCGACGGCGTAGAGCACAGCAGCGCCAGCGAGGAGCGCGAGCACAGTGGGACGAGGCTTCGAACGCATCACCGCCCTTCCGCGAGCCCTGACGCAGAACTCGGCATTCGAAGGTGAGGGAGCAAGCCGTGCGCCGCGGGGCCCGAGATGGAGAACCGAGAAGGAGAACGAGAACCGAGAACGAGATCGGTCAGCGCAGCACGGCACGCAGGAGTACGACGAGGCTGGTCGAAAGCATCGCACATAGCGCAACCGTGACGAGCGCCAACGCGAGCGTGCGGTCTAGCGAGAGCTTCTCTTCCTGCGCTCGAGCATCGCGATCCATGGTGCCTGCCTCACCGAGGACGAAGTGCACCGTGCATGCCGCAAGGGAGCGTCCTGATGAGCTACTTCGTGCGTTTTGCAGGCTGCGATTTCTTCGACGCCTTCGTGCGTGCGCTCGTCGAGCCGCTTGCAGCGTCCTTCGCCTTCGACGTTACCTTCGTCGAGGACGGCGCGACGTTCGCCTTGGCCATCGTCGTCTTCTGCGGCTCGTGCTTTTTCTCGTCTTCGGCACGTTGCGCACGTTGCGCACGTTGGGCCGCCTTGTTCTTAGGCTTTTCGCCCGGCGTTTCGCTCGTAGGGCGAGGCTCCGTCCGCGCCCGCATTTTGAGCGGTTTGGGCGAGGCGCGAAGGGAGGCGAAGGCGCCTGTCCGATCTGCCTCGAGGACCGCAGCCCAAACATGCCGGCAGCCGGTCATTTCGAGCGCGTTCGAGGCGCACGAGCACGACGTGGCGAGCTCGCCGTCGTTCGCTTCGAGGTGCACCGTCTGCGTGCGCTTACCTCGGACGGTTGCGTGCCCCGAAGTCTCTGACGTCAGGGCGAGCACGACGCGCCCGTTCGCAAAGTAGCCGTAGCCGGCCACGCACGCGTTTGGCGCGAAGTGAGGCCCGAGGCGATCAGCAATGCGAATCGCGACGCTTGCCGGACGCGCTGGGCGCGGCGGACGAGCGGGGAAGGTGAGCGTGGGGCGTGCGGACGGGGAGGTTTGCGTGGTCATCGTGCCTCGCCGAAGAGCGAGACGCGTGCCTGCTTCTGCCCATAACGAATCCGCGCGCTTGGCGCGGCGTCAGCCTGGCCCGGCCAGTTTCGACCCTGGCCCGGCCAGTCGGCCTCTCAGTCTTCGTCGAGCGCCGTTCGCAAGAGGCGGGCAACCGCGACGTCGAGCGACGGGTTGTGTGTCTTGTCGAGCAGCATCTGGACCTGCTTCTTGATCGTGCTCGGAGCCACCTTGCGGAGATCGGCGAGCTCGCTGCGGAGCGCACCACGCGCGGAGAGGTCGAGCAAACTCGCTTCGCTGGTCGTCAGATCGTAGCGATAGGTCCAGCTCTTGACCGCCGCCTCGATGCGCCCAGCACGAAGGTGCGCGCGGGCCAGGGCACGCAGGGCAAAGACCTCGAGCTGCGCGCTGTCGACGGGCTTCAGCAGATAGTGGACACCGATCGTGTGCGCCTCGGCGAGGCGTTCGGCGTCGACCCGTCCGGAAAGGACCAGAACGGGGACGGCCGGATCACGGGTTCGTGCCGCCCGAGCGACGTTGAACCCCGACCCGTCTGGAAGACCGACGTCCACGACCAGCGCATGGAACACCTTTGCCGCGAGCGCAGCTTGGGCCTCAGACATCGTCGTGAAGAGCTCTGTGTCTCCGTGCGGACCAAGCACACGCGTGAGATACCGACCTACGCTCGAATCGTCTTCGGCCACGAGGAAGGAAACACCCGGTGCCATCACTCCCAGAATGTCATGCGATATCTTGCTGCGCTAGCTGTCCGATTTCGCCACCGTGCAACTTGCCCCGTGGGAGAGTCGCTCACTGCGAACGCCTTCCGCACACTGCGTCGCATGCTTGCGGAATGACACGAGGGCAATCTGGCCATCCTGCCCATCCTGCCCATCCTGCGCACGCCTCTCCGGTGGTTGACGGCCCCGGGCCGCCCGGAAAGCATGCCCGCCATGGAAATCCGGAGCCTGGGAACCAGCGGTCTCAAAGTCAGCGCGCTCAGTCTGGGAGCAATGACCTTCGGCGAGTCGGCGACGTTCATGAAGGGGGTCACGTCCAGCGACGACGAGGCGCGCAGGGTCTTCGATCGCGCCCTCGAGCACGGCGTCAACCTCATCGATACCGCGAACGTCTACAGCGAGGGGCGGAGCGAGGAGCTCGTCGGTCAGTGGTCGGCGGGCAAGCGTCACAAGGTTCTCATCGCGACGAAATGCCGGTTCCCCGTCGGCTTCGGTCTGATGGAAAAACCTGGTCCGCACGACATGGGACTCTCGCGCAAGCACATCGTCGCCGCGTGCGAGCAGTCGCTGAGCCGGCTCAAGACTGACTTCATCGACCTCTATCAGGTGCACATGCAGGACACGACGGTCCGCATCGACGAGACGCTGCGCGCGCTCGACGACCTCGTCACCGCCGGCAAGGTTCGCTATGTCGGCTGTTCGAATTACACCGGCTACCGGCTGATGGAGTCGCTCTGGTCCGCCGAGAAGAATCGGACCCACCGCTATGAGTCGGTGCAGCTGCAGTGGTCGCTGCTCGAGCGCGGCGCCGAACGGGAGGTCGTTCCGGTTTGCCGTGAGTACAAGCTCGGCGTCCTTGTCTGGTCGCCCCTCGCGAGTGGGTTCTTGACGGGCAAGTACCGCCGGGGCCAGGCGCCGCCGGCGGGTGCACGTCTCGCGGAGTGGAAAGACACGATGGCGAGACTCGGCCAAGAGCGATCGTACGATCTGCTCGATCGCCTCGCGGTCGTGGCGCAGCGGCGTGAGGCCAGCTCGGCGCAGGTCGCGCTTGCCTGGCTTCTGGCGAAGCCGACGGTCTCCAGCGTCATCCTGGGGGCCCGGACGATCGCCCAGCTCGACGACAATCTGCGTGCCATCGACGTGAAGCTCACGCCCGAAGACGTCAAGGAGCTCGATGAGGCTTCGGCGCCGGATTGGGCGTACCCCTACGCCTTCATCGGTCGGCAGCAGGTCTGGTAGGGCGGGAAGAGACGAGCCGCGAGGGGCGTTCACCGGTCATGCAGGACGACGCCTCCCCACTCGTGCACGCCTATGCGGCGCCGCGTAGCCCCGTCACGAATGCGACAGGACACGAGGTCGCCGCCCGGCTGCGTAAGCGCGCCTGGATCTCGCTCGTAGCCTCCTTCGGTTTGCTGGTCGGCGGCATCGCCTTGGGAGGCGTTATCGACGCCCGAGATTCGACGGCACTCATCGCGCTCGCATCCTCCGCGCTCGGGGTCCTCGGCGCCGTGTTCGGGGTTGTGGCGCTCGTCAAAGGGGGAACGGCGGTGGGCGCGAAGGGGACCGTGGGGAGCGTCTTCGCGGTCCTTCTCAATCTCATGATGACCGGCGTTGGGCTCCTCACGGCGCTCCTCGCCACGATGAGCCTGTCGCGCGGTCGTCAGCTCCGGAGCTTTGGCCGGGTGCTTCTTCCGCCCGTCACCACCGGTGACGACTGGGCGAAGCCGAGCGATCAGCGTGCGCCGGGTTTCGAACTCGACGAGGCCACGCGGCTCGCGCTCGCCGCGCAGTGGCGTGAGAACGGACGGACCGAACACGCGTCGGTCGCGGCGTTCGCTCGCTTGACGCTCGACCTCGTCGCGCTAGGCGCGCCGCCGGCGCTCGTGCGCTCGGCGAACGAAGATGCCATCGAGGAGATCCGCCACGCCGAGCTTTGTTTCGCGGTCGCGCGATCGATTGACGGCCGCGCGGAGAGCCCGGGGGCCTTTCCGCAGGCTTCGCGCGCACGCACGCTCGTCGGGCCGCGCACCGCGCAACTCGCTCAGCTCGCCGTCGATTCGCTCGTCGACGGAGCGCTGCACGAGGGGGTCTCGGCGCGCATCGTCGCCAAGCTCGCGCGACGTACCGCGGATCCCGCCGTGCGAGAGATGTTGAAAGAGATCGCCGCGGACGAAGGCCGGCATGCGCGCCACGGCTGGGACGTCGTGAAGTTCTGTCTCTCGGAGGGCGGCGAGCCCGTCGCCTACGCGCTCGAGGCCGCGGGCCGCGCGTTGCCCAAGACCATGCGCACGCCCTTGCCCGACGCGGCACGAAGCGGCGCTTGGGAGCGCTTCGGCATCATGAGCGAAGCGCTCGAAGCCACCGAGTTCGAGGCTACGCGGCGCGATCTCGAGGTGCGGCTCGCGAGCCTTCTCGCTCCGTATCTCGCCGTGGCCGCGTGAACCGCGTTAGTGAGGCTGGGGGATCACCGAGCCGGTCTTCACGATCTCGAAGTCCGAGCCCTTGATCTTGCCCAGCGAACTGACGAGATCGCCCATCGCTGGTTTCCACGCGTTTTCGCTCTCGCCGGTGATGTACCAGTCCGATCCGTTGTCCGCGAGGATGAGGCCGTATTTCTTCATGGCCGTCACGACGATCTTCGACGGGCCCGTCAACTTCGAGTCGTCGAAACTCGCCTTGAGACGAACGCGGAGGCCCATCGGCGGAAGCGAGGTGTCCTTGCTGCCTGCTGCATGCGTCGCCGGGTGAATGTAGGCGTCGCGCGTGGCGTCCATCGTGAAGCGGATGGCATGGGTGATCTCGCCGCGCTGAACCTCTTCCCATCGAACGAGGCCGGCCATCACCGACATGCCCGCCGCGTCGGCGGACGTCCAACCTTCGGGACGAAGCGCGTTCGAGTCCAGGCTGAAGACCGCACCGCTCGCCGCTGTGAAGCCCGCGCCCGACTGGTTCTGTGTATTGTACAATTCGTACAGCATGCAGTGATCGGGCGCGCCGTCGTTGGCGAGGAAGATGAGGTGGCGATCGTCGCCCGTCTTGGCGCCCGGACCTCCCTCGATCTTCGCGTCGAGGGGGATCGGGTAGCAGAACTTTCCTCCGCCGGAAGGGCAGGGGACCGGGTCGCTCTCCGTGGGACCCCAGCTGGTCGTCCAGGTGATCGGCACCGGGGTCGAGGCCTTGCCGACGGTGATCGGCAGACCGTATTGCTCGTCGACCGTGCCCCAATCCGGATGCAAGCCCGTGCCGAGGCTCATGTGAGGCATCACGCTCGTCATGAGATCGGTATCGACGGAAGCCGTCGAGACGTCCGTGTTCCACGGATTGTCGTTCGGGAAGATGCGGCAGCCCGCATAGGTCGTTCCGGGGCCGGGCGTGCCCGACGTTCCCGAAGTGCCGCTGGTGCCGGAGGATCCGCTCGAGCCGGACGTGCCTGTCGACCCGCTCGAGCCGGTGGTCGTTCCGTTCGACCCGCTCGTTCCGTTCGACCCCGACGTGGATCCGTTCTCCGGTGACGAGCCGGACGCGTCGTCGCTACCGCACGCCGCTGCGGTCATCGCGAGCGTCGATGCAGCAAACGTGAATGCCACGACCATGGAAGCGCTGAAGCGTTGACTCATCGCCGTACCCCTCTCGGTGGTGATGGTAGTCCCAGCCGTGGCACCTTTTGCACGACGAACCAACGATGACGTTCACTTGGCGCAACAAGTGTCGCGCGACGATCGATGGGGATGTTCGTGCGCCTCCATCCATCCGGTCCGTGGCTCGTCTTCTCCACGCACACGTGTGAGCCGTGTGGGCAATGTAAGCGTTGCATGCCGGCGAGAGCCCGCCTTCCGTCCGCCGGAGCGCGGGCATGGCCCTCGATAGCCTGGTTTGCCGTCGGAGCCGCCATCGCCTGCTTCGCAGGCATGATCAACGGTGCGGCGGGGGTGATCCTGGCCGCCGGAGCCTCGGGAGTCGCCGGAGTTTTTGCACTTTTCTCGCTCCAAAGTGGGGCTCGATGACCGTCGGGCGCGATCCGGACGCCCCTGTCGCGCTATAACCGGGGGCCGATGTCCGCTTCCGTCGAACGTGAGGATCCGCGCGCCGAAGATCGCGTGGGGAGCGTCCTCAACGACAAGTGGACGCTCGAGCGTCTTCTCGGCAAGGGCGGCATGGCCGCCGTCTACGCCGGTCGCCACCGCAACGGCGCTCGCGCGGCGGTGAAGGTCCTACATCCGGACATCGCCAGCGTCGACGAAGTCCGCGAACGCTTCCTCCGCGAAGGCTACGCCGCGAATCGCGTGGAGCATCGCGGCGCCGTGCAGGTGCTCGACGACGACGTCGTCAAAGAAGGCCCCGACGCGGGCACGGCGTACATCGTGATGGAGATGCTCGAGGGCGAATCCCTCGAGGAGCGCGGTAAGCGAGGAGCTCGGCTCACCGAACACGAGCTGCTCGTCATCATGGAGGCCGTGCTCGAGGTCCTCGAGGCCGCGCACGCACACGGCGTCGTCCATCGCGACCTCAAGCCCGAAAATCTCTTCCTCGCGCGCGATCCCGAGCGCGAGGGCATTCGCGTCAAGGTGCTCGACTTCGGCCTCGCGCGCCTCAGCGAAACGGGGCCGGTCACCAGCGCGGGCTTGGCGCTCGGTACGCCGGCGTACATGTCTCCCGAGCAAGCTTCGGGGAAGACCTCCGAAATCGACGGCCGAACGGATCTCTTCGCCCTCGGCGCGACGGCGTTCCGCCTCATCACCGGCCGGCGCATCCACGACGCCGACAACATCGTGATGCAGGTCGTGAAGATGGCAACGGTGCCTGCACCGCGCATTCGCACGGTCAAAGCCGACGTGTCGGAACCGTTCGCTCGCATCGTCGATCGAGCCATCGCGTTCAACCGCGAAGATCGCTATCCCGATGCCACGGCGATGCTCGCAGACGTGCGCGCTGCGCGCGACCTGCTCGCTGGCGACGGCCCCACGATGCTCGTGATGCCGTATTCGATTCGCCAGCCCGCGACGTCGCGCGTGTCTCGCTCGTCGAACCCGCCGGCGCTCGAGCCTGCGTCGGCGCAGCCGGCCAGCATGGACGCGACGATGGAGGTCTCGTCGCGCGAGCTCGCCCTCGAGCCTCCGCGCTCCCGTGTCGGCTCCGAACCGCGCCCCCAAGCGCGCCCCGACGACGAGTCCAGCGTGGGCGCCACGGCGGACATTCGGCACGAGAGCAATCGCGCTCCGGCGCGGCGCAAGTCCGAGCGTTCCTCGCGCTGGCCTTGGGCCGTGGGCCTTCTGGCTGTCGGCGGTCTCGCCTGGCTCAATGCTTCCGAGATCCGCGCGCGTCTCACCGAATCGGGAGTGCTCGGCGCCCTCGATCTCGACGCGAGCGGAGCGGTCGCTCCCGGCGCCGAGCCCGAGCCCTCCGACAGCGGCGTGGCAACGTCCGAGCTCGACGCGGAGCTCGCCATGCCTGTCGATCCCGCGGTGCGCCTCGATACGAAAGACGCCGAGGCCGATCTCGCGGACGCCGAAGCGACCGACGGCGGTGACGCGGGCGATACGGGGGACGCTGGCGACGACGACGACGACGATATCGAGACCGATGCGGGGCCTTCGTCGGCGCCGCTCGCCGTCGAACCGAAGCCGCGCGCGAGCGCAGGACCGCACGCCGGCACGAAGCGTCCGCCCCCCAAGAGCCCGAAGAAGGTCGTGCCCGGCGACCATCGCAAGCGCAAGCGTCCTCGCTGACCTCAGCCGCGAAGATCACGGGGACGAGGTTGCAGGGGAGCCCTCGGGCGGAGCATATTCGCGCTCCTCATGCCCTTGTCGCACGCGTTCGTGACGGCGCCGTCGTCCACCCCGGATCGTTGGTTCGTGTTCCTCCACGGTATCCTCGGATCGGGAGCGAACTGGCGAACGTTCGCGAAGCAAATCGTCGGCGCGCGACCTTCGTGGGGCGTGGTTCTCGTCGATCTCCGGCTGCACGGTGAATCGCAGACAGGCTTCTCGCCGCCGCACACCGTGGCCGCAACCGCAAACGACGTCGCCGAGCTCGTGGCGAGCATCGGCCATCGCGGTCCGGTGCGCGCCGTCCTCGGCCATAGCTTCGGCGGGAAAGTGGCGATCGAATACGCGCGCGGGCATGGCGCGTCGCTCGATCATCTGTACGTCATCGACTCGACGCCGAGCGCGCGCCCCGACTATCGCGGCTCCTCCGGGACGATGCACATCGTCGATCTGCTCCGCAATTTGCCCGAGGAGTTCGGCGATCGAAATGCGTTTACCACGTGGATGGAGGAACGCGGTGTCGCGCGCCCCATCGCCATGTGGCTCGCCATGAACGTGCGACCGGTTCCCAACACGACGCGGTTCGAGTTCCGCATCGACGTTCCGGGTATTCGCGCGATGCTCGAGGACTACTTCATTCGTGACTCGTGGGACGTTCTCGAGAACCCGCCGGGCCTGATGCGGACACACCTCATCGTGGGAGGCGCGTCCGACATCGTCGACCAAAGCGACATTGCCCACGCTGCGCGCTGTCCGCGCACGACCATCGACGTCCTTCCGAACGTTGGTCACTGGGTGCACGCCGAAGCTCCCGACGCGCTTCGTGACCTCGTGCTCGGCTACCTCGACGGCTAGCTAGCCCCGATCACTCGGCCGCGGCGCTCGCGTCCGTCTCGAGCTCCATCTGCTCGTTCGCATCGCTCGACCCCGAGCGCTTGCCTCGTCGCGTCCGCGTGGGGTTCGCGAGAGAGGGGCTGCTCTCCTCGACGCTCGACGCGCGCGCCGGACGGCCCGGACCACGCTTGGCGGCACCGCGGATCTGAATCGGTTCGAGCATCGCTTCGAGCTCGGGTTGATCGGCCGCGTAGATGCGCGCGTAGGCCAGAGCGCGCTCCGAACGGGCGGTCAGCACTTGCTGGACTTCGATGAGACGCGCCTTGGCAGCCTCGAGGGCGGCCTCCGCCGTCAGCAGCGCCGCGTGGGTCGCCTGCACCTCGGCGATCGAAGAAGCTAGGATTTCCCCGCTGGCGTCAGGGAAACGAATGTCGCGGAGGGGGCCTTCGAAGATCTCGAGGAGCTGGAACGCGAATGCAGGGGTGGGCTCGGTCATAGACTGAACGTTAGTGCAGTCTTTCGGTTCCGTCGAGAAAGAAGCAAAAGAGCTCAGCGGTTCGTTGTGGATCAGCTCGTTCCGCGGAAAGAGCATCATGGCCAAGAGATTCTCCGTGCTGCTGCTCGCCGGTGTCCTCACCGTCGCGGTCAGCTCCGCTTGTGGTTCGAGCAAGGACAACTCCTTCGATGAAGGGGCAGATGCGTCGACGTCATCGGGCTCGAACTCGAACGGGCCCTCGACGGGTTCGTCTGGGAGCCTCGGCTCGAGCGGTGGACCGAGCAACGGCACGGACGGCGGTGATCTCGGCACGTGCGCAGCGCAGACGGAGTCGGCCAAGCAGCTACCGCTCGACATCCTCGTGATGCTCGATTCATCCGGCTCGATGATGGCCACGACGGGCGCGGATGGAAAGGGGCCCACGAAATGGGCATCGGTGAAGACTGCGCTCAACGCGTTTCTCACCGATCCAAGCTCCGCGGGGATCGGCGTCGGCCTGCAGATCTTTCCGATCGTCCACCCCGGTGCACCCGCGACGTGCACATCGAACGCTCAGTGCAACGTCGGAGGCGTGAGCCTCGGTCGCTGCTTCCTCAAGGCCTGCTCTCCCGCCAACTCGAACGACCCCGTCGTGAGCTGTGATTCGGACGCAGACTGCGGTGGCCGCAAGTGCCGAACCACGGGGGCGTGCATGCTGGGGCCGCTCTCGACGGGCAGCAGCTGTCTCGTGGGCGATCCTGACTACGGCTGCTTGATCGGATCCTGCGCGGCGAACACCGTCGGCTATTGCGAGGGGGACTCCTGCGTCGCCTCAGACTACGCCAACGTCGCGGTGAACATCGGGGCGTTGCCCGGCAACGAGGCGGCGCTCACCTCGAAGATCAACAGTCTGCCGGATCCCAAGCCCAACATGATGACGCCCACGGGGACGGCCATGCAGAGTGGGCTCGCGTACTCGAAGCAGTACGCGACCGATCATCCCGGTCATGCGGTGGTCATGGTCCTCGCGACCGACGGGCTGCCCACCGTTTGCACGCCGCTCGACATTCCGGGCATCGCCAACCTCGCGTCCATGTCGGCTTCGGGGTCGCCCAGCGTGAAGACGTTCGTGATCGGCGTCTTCTCGGACGACGAGAAAGCCACGGCTACGACGAACCTCAACGCCATCGCGACGAGCGGCGGCACCGGCTCGGCGTTCATGGTGAGCACGGGGGCGAACGTCACCGCGCAATTCCAGCAGGCGCTCGAGAAGATCCGCGGTCAGGCGCTGCCGTGCCAGTACGAAGTTCCGAAGCCCGAGGCGGGCACGGCCGACTACGACAAGGTCAACGTGCAGTACACGAGCGATAACGGTACCGCTTCGGTTCTCGGCAACAAGAAGGCGGCGGGCGACTGCGATGCCGCCGGCGGCTGGTACTACGACGTCGATCCGGCGAGCGCTGCGCCGTCGAAGATCATCTTGTGCCCGTCGACCTGCGACACGATGAAGAACAGCACCGGCACGGCGAAGGTCGACATCCTGCTCGGCTGCAAGACCATCGTGAAGTAGCGCGCGTCGAACGGTACGAACGACGAGACGCAAAGACGAAACGCACGCTTGGCCTCCGGTCGCGGAGAGCCCAGCGTGCGTTTTTCGTTTCGCGCGTTCTTCGTTTCGCGCTGCGTTCAGACGACGAAGTCGAGGAGCTGGAGGCGCGTCGTGTAGTCGTCGAGCTTGGCCTTGAATTCGTCGACGAGCGTGTCGAGCTTGACGACCA
Organism: Labilithrix luteola; assembly: GCF_001263205.1. GTDB lineage: Bacteria > Myxococcota_A > Polyangia > Polyangiales > Polyangiaceae > Labilithrix > Labilithrix luteola. The sequence goes on along the minus strand of NZ_CP012333.1, from coordinate 10,051,315 downwards.
CGCCGCCTTCGTCTTCGCGGACGATGCTGCCGCTGACGAGGATCTCGCCGGTGGGCATCACCATCACGCCCGCCCAGTGGCTCCGATCGTTCGTGAGCGAAGGCGCGCTGCCTTCGAGCTTCAAGTAGCCCTGGCTCACTTCGAGGACGGCGGCGAGCTTGCCGCTGTCGAGGCGCACGTGCGAGGCGTAAGCCTGCGTCGGCGACACGCGGTAGTTCGCGCGGCGGTTGTTCTCGATGAGCGTGTCGAGGGTCTCGAAGAGCGGCTTCGAGATGTCGGTCTCCTTCGCCGCGAGCACGGTCTCGCGCATCTGCTTCATCGACTTCTGCGTGCGAATCAGGTTCGAGCGCATCTCGTCGAGCCGGCGGCGATCACGGCCAACCTTGTCGCTCACGACGTGGAGCAGGTTCTTGTAGAACGCGAAGCCGATCTCGCCGCGCTTCTCGAAGAAGGCATGGAGCGTGTCGACGGGGACGGAGAGCAGCGTCGCGCCGGAGGTGGTGGTCGCGGTGGTGCTGCGCGGGATGCCCGTGAGCGAGCCGAGCTCTCCGACGGGGGCCACGGGGCGAAGCTGGAATCGAACGGCGCCCTCTTCCTCGATGGTGACCTCGCCGCTCGTCAGGATATCGAACGTGGCCGCGATCTCACCGGGCCTGAAGAGGACGGTGCCACCCTTGTGCGTGACCGTCTTGAAGATGGCGACGAGCTCCTTGAGGTGGCCCTCGGAGATCCCCTGAAACAACGGCAACGCCTGGAGCTCGTGAACGATCGACACGGCAACACCTCCTCGCGGTCAGGACCGCGGCGGCTACGTTACAGCGCCGTGGCGCGAGCACAAAGCGGCGTCGCGCGTTTCTCAGCGGCTCGTCTTGAGGATGGCGCCGAAGAAGTCGGAGATGGCGGGGACCGCGAACGTGGTCATCTCGTGGCCGATGCCGCTCGTCTCGCAGTACACGAGCGGCGCGCTCGGAGGGCAGGCCGCGTTGCGCCGGCACATCGGGAGCTTGTCGGGCACCCAATCGTCGCCACAAGCGTTCTCGCGAGCCCAGAAATCCCGGGCGCGGCGGGCATCGGCGATGGGCAGAACGTTGTCTCCGGTGTCGTGTGTCATCCACACGCCAACCGCGCCACCGCAAACGTCGGTGAAGGGCCCAGGGCCCGACACGGCGCCGATCGCGCGGATCTCCGACTGGCGAAGGCACGCCAGCTGGTTCGCGAAATTACCGCCCGAGCTGAAACCGGTAGCGAGAACGTTGGTCCGGTCGACGCAGTAGCGTTCGGAGAGCTCGCTGACGACCGCGTCGAAGAGCGCTGTGTCGTCATCTCCGTGGAGATCCCAACGTGGAACGTCACCGCCGGTGCCGTCGATGCGCCTTCTGACGAGCGCCTGCGGATAGACGTAGAGGGCGTCGGGGACATGCGCTTCGACGTCGAACCACTCGCGCATGTGGACGGGATTCGTGTCGCCGGCGCCGTGCAGGACGAACACGAGCGGCGTCGGAACACCGGCCTGATAGGCCGCCGGAACGGAGAGATGATACGTGCGGCTCTTGCCGGCAGCGACGGTCTGCTCCTGCGTCACCGTTCCGACGTCCGGCGGGCTGACGCTGCAGCCCATCGGCTCGGCGGGCGTCGTGCCTGCGTCGTCGTTCGGCTTGTTGCCCGGCGGTGTTCCAGCCTCGTCCTCCGAGCTCGGCGGTGGTTCGCCTGGGGGCTTTGTCGGGTCTTCCGGTGGGTCGCTCGAGGGCGATGCTGGTCCCTCGCCACTGCAACCGACCAGCAGGGTGGAAAGGAGAGCGAACGAGAAGGAACGCACGCCGCCCGAAACCTCGCAACGCCCGTACGACCCGACAAGATGACGGCGATGAGCGACTTCGAGCGCTCGCGCCGAGCCTCACGCGGCCGTCAGCGCGCGTGCGTCGATGGGCCTGCGGATCCGAGGCGCGCGACGTGTTCGAGCACGGCCCGCGCGCTCATCTTTCCCTTGTAGACGTAGAGTGCCGCGGAGTCGCTCTCCTCGAGGAGCTCGGCGCTGACCCGCAGGCGGGCACTGACGGCGAACACCACGCGTTCGCCGAGACCTCGCTCCGCGAGATCGATTCTTCGAAAGACAGCGTCGCGACTCCAGAACCCGAGCACCTCCACGTAGACGGGAGGCCCACCGTCCTCGTGGCGGAGAACGAGGTCGGGGACGCAGATGCCCACGCCCGGCACGTCGAGGAGCGTGCTCGCGAGCTCGACGCGATAGGGCGACCGCAGCGCGCGGAGGGCCTCGGCCAGATCGCGCACGTCGTCGGCCACGTGGGGCTCGGCATCGTCGCCGAACGTCACGTCGCCCGAGGAGAGCGTGAACCCGAGCTGCTCGCGCGAAGGACCCCAACGAACGTCGGCGCGGAGCGTCCATCGTTCGAGCTCGCGCAACGCGGGCAGGAGCAGTGCGAACCGCACGCCGTAGCGCGTCACCGACTCGAACATCGAGAACGGACCGTCGACGGTGACGCGAATGCTCCGTTCACCGACGCGCTCGGCACCGAAGAGCAGCTTGTGGAACTTGAGGCGCCCGAAGAACGCGCGCAGCGGGCCGGGCGAGGGGGCGTCGATCTCGCAGACCACCCTGGCAGCGCGGAGCAGCACCGCTTGCGGTCGTGCGAGCTCGTAGGCCGCGGCGAAGCTCTCGGCGCCCGATTGAGGTGCGGTGACGAGTCGTTGTTCACCACGCAGATCCGCGAAGAGCGCCTGCTCGGTGCGCTCCGGCGTGAGGCCGAGCGAGGTCGCGACTTCCGCGATGACCGCGTCACGATCGAATGGCTCGGAGGCGCCGCGGTTCCTTCTCCGTAGGCTCGCGTGCGAGAAGACGGCGCGGCGCACGTCTTGCGGCGAGACGGTGGGTTCGGCTTCGAACACGCAGGCGTCCTCGACGAGCTTCCGTACCGCTGCCGCTCGCTTCGGCTTCGATGCTTCCTGGCTGATGGCGTCCCAGGCGGCCTCGAGGTCTTCACGGCGGCTTCCGAGGTGGTTCGTGGCGGCGTCGAGGTAGGCGGCCGCAAGCTCGCGCGCCTCGACACGACCGCGCGTGTCGAGCGGCTTGATGACGAGCTCGTCGCCGGAGCGGCGCGCTTCGGCGAGATCAGCGGTAAGCATCGTGCTCCCTCCGCCGCTCGCTCGTTCGCGTTTCGGCCGTTCGCGACGTCACGAGCTCGTAGAGGACGGCGCGCTTTCCTTCGCTCTTGCGGAGGATGCGTCCGAGGCGCTGCACGTGCTCGCGCACCGACCCGCTGCCGGAGAGGACGATGGCGACGTTCGCCTCACGCACGTCGACCCCTTCGTTCAACACCTTCGACGTCACGACGGCGCCGAACGTGCCGTCGGCAAGGCCGGCGAGGATCTCGCTCCGTTCGCTCACACGGGTTTGATGCGTGATGGCCGGCAGCAAGAACCTCCGGGCGATTCGATACGCGGTCGCGTTGTCTTGCGTGAAGACGATGGCTCGTCCGTCGCGATGAACGTCGAGAAGGTGCTCGATCTGCGTGAGCTTCGCGCTCGCCGCGAACGCGAGCTCGCGTTGCCGGCGGTAGCCACGCATGGCGCGACGCCCTTCGGCGCTCCGGGCCGAGCGCGCGATGAAGTCACCGAAGCCACGCGGTGAGGACAGTCGGATGCCGTTCTTCGCGACGAACCCGAGGTAGAGCGCGCGTTCCGCGTCGTGTTCGGCACGCTCTTCTTCGGTCAAATCGACCTCGAGGTGGACCACGTCGTAGTCCGCCAGGTATTCGCCCGCGAGCTCGGAGATGTCCTTGCGGTACACGGTCGGCCCGACGAGCGTGTCGAGCAGCAGGTGCTGTCCGTCGGCGCGCTCGGGGGTCGCGGTGAGCCCGAGGCGGAAGGGCGCGAGGCAGAGTTGAGCCGCGAGCTTGTAGCTGGGGCCGGGCAGGTGATGGCACTCGTCGAACACGACGAATCCGAAGCGCGCGCCGAGGTGCTCCATGTGCAGGCACGCCGAGTCGTAGGTCGTGACGGTGAGCGGGCGGACGTCGTAGTCGCCGCCGCCGATGACGCCGATCGTCCCCCGAAGGTGGCGCGCAGGAGGTCGTACCACTGGCTGACGAGATCCAACGTCGGAGCCACGACGAGCGTGCTGCGTCGTAGATCGTCGATGGCCATCATCGCGACGTGCGTTTTCCCGGCCCCGGTGGGGAGCACCACCACGCCGCGCCGATGGGCAGCGCGGAACGCGTCGATCGCCTCCGCCTGGTAGGGCCGCGGCTCGCGCCTCACGGTGGCGCCGGACAGGTCTTTATCGTACGCGCGAGCCTGGTCGTCGAACGCGGTCCCGCGCGCACGGAGCTCGCTCACGACCTCGGCATAGGCCATCGCGGGCGCACGAAAACAGGCCGTTCGTGTGTCCCAGACGAACGATGCGGGAACCTGCGAAGCCTCCTGCGCGAGGCCGTGCAGCTCCAGCGTGCCTGCATGGAAACGCAGCGTGGCCATGTCATGCCCTCGATAGCACAGGCGCGTGGGCTCTAGGACGATGTCGACTCGATCACCTCCTCACGCAGCCATCGCACGATGGTGTCGACGTGAGGGTCGTCGATCGCGAGCGCCTGAAGGGCGTCGTGGAGACAGAGCACGTAGTCGATATTGGCGCCACTCGGACCGCGCCGCGTGCGCACCCAGCTGGCAATCGCCTTCTCGTCGAGCGGGCCGAGGAAGTGCGGATTGTCCGTCTTGGCCACGTAGACGACGGCCTCTGCGAACGAGACCCCGTCCGGCTCTTCGAAGAGCGCGAAACAGTGGCGTTCGAATCCAGCCTGCTCGCGAACGTCGAGCTCGGCGAGGATGCGAGGCGCCTCGGTGGTGTCGATCCGGTACGCGCAACCTCCACACATGGCACCCGCTTCGGCCACGAGCGTGGCCACGAGGCCGGGCGCTTCGGGAACACCACGGTGATCGGGGGAGCCCTGCCAGAAGCGCCGCGACCAGCCAGGCAAGAATGCCCGCTTTCGCTCGAGGTAGGGGAACGCGGGGCGGAAGATGAGCGAGCCGTAGGCGAAGATCCACATGGGGAAGCGGCCGCCCATTGTAGGACGAACCAGGCGGCCCATCCCGCGGCATCGACGGACCTCTGCCGTGCATGGCGCGCGACCGTTCCGTCGCGTCGCGAACGATGGTACTCGGGGCCATGATTCTGCTCGTGCGCGGCAAGAGCGTCGAAGAGGTTTCGGGCGCGGTGGCGGAGTACGCCGAAGACGACGGTGGCCTCGAGCCGTTCGGCATCGATCCGGGGAACCCCCTTGCGCTGGTCGACGGACTTGCCGGCCCGAACGTGGTCGTTTCGCAGGTCGGTGATTGGGTGTCGATCGCCAATGCTGCGTCGCTCGACATCGCCGACGCGGACGAATGGGGCGCTGCGCTTTCGGCTTCGTGCGACGCGACGGTGGTGGCCCTCGATCTCGACGAAGAAGGCGTCGAGGCGTTCGTCTTCGACGGTGGCGACGAGAGCGTGACGCTCAAGTTCCCGCTCGGTCGTCCGAGCCCTGCGCCCGAGCTCGCCGCGCTCGCGGCCGGGGCCTCGGGAAAGTCGGCGTTCGAGCGTGGGATCCTGGCGAGCACCCACGAAGAGCTCCTCGCGGCCGTCGCTTCGGCGCTAGGCGCGGATGCCCCTGCGAGCGCCGGAACGATGCTCGGCTTCGCCGATCCGCTCGACGAGGAGGGGGCCGACGAAGAGATGCCGCGTGCGCTCGTGATCGATGCCGCGGTTCCCTCGGCCGTACGGATGGCGAGGGTTGGCAAGCGCCTCGAGACGATGGGACCGCTCTTCGCCGTTTCGGTGTCGTCCGGCGCTCCCGTGCTCGGCGTGAACCTCGAGATCGGCGGTGACGCGCTCGACCTTCTCACGATCGACGCCATCGACGTGGAGATGCGGCTCGAGGGTATCCTCGACCGATCGAGCGTCACGCCGCCAGTCGAACGCGTCGGCGACGTGTTCGTCGCGCAGTTGCCGCTCGCGTACATCGAACCTCCGGCGTCGGCGGGCCTCGGCCTCGACGCCTCCGACATGTTCGGCGCGATGCAGCAGATGATGAATGCGGGCGCCGATCAGATCCGGAACACGATCAGCGTCAGCATCGAGGCGCGTGGTGCAAAGGTCGGGCAGGGAACGCTCGAGCTCCGAGCGCTCTCCACGGACGGAACGCTCGTCTCCGAGCCCGCCGCAATCGGCGTCTCCGTCACCGGCTGAGCCATCGCGTTTCGTACGAAATCGCACGCGTTGCGTGGTCGTTTGATGACACCTGGTCGTGTGCCTTGCACCGTGGTGCGAGGGCCGGCTAGACGTGCCGTATGAATCGATTCCGCGTTCTCGGTCCCGCTCTCGCGCTCTTCGTTCTCGCAGCCTGCGGTGGTTCCCCCGCGGAGCCGCCCGCTGCTCCGGAGCCGGCGCCGTCGAGCCCCGTGACCGCCCCGCCGCCCGCGGCGGCACTGACCCCGCCGCCGCCGAAGGAGCCGACGCCGGAGGAGAAGAAGAAGGCGGAAGAGCAGCGCCAGCTCGCCGAAGACCGCGCGAAGATGGAGGCCGACAACAAGGCCGAAGCCGCACGCTGGACGCCCGAGCTGCACGCGGCGGCGAAGGCCCTCGCCGACAAGACGTACCCGACCGGCAAGGCGGGCGTCACGGCGGCGGTGGCGAGCAAGACGCGCGTGCCGGGCAACGCGGATCGCGACAAGTACCGGCACCCCGTCGAGACGCTCGAGTTCTTCGGCCTCAAGCCCACGATGACCGTCATCGAGTACGGCCCCGGCGACGGCTGGTACACCGAGCTTCTCGCGCCGACGCTCTACAAGCAGGGCAAGCTGATGGCGACGAACTCGGACCCGAACGGTCCGATTGATCAGCGCAGCACCTACTACGGCCAGCGCTTCAAGTCGTTCCTCGACAAGGCACCGGAGATCTACGGCAAGGTCGACACCATCCTTCTCGACAAGACGCCGAACCTCGGTGTCGACGGCAAGGCCGACATGATCCTCGTCATGCGTTCGCTGCATGGCATGGAGAACAGCGGCACGCTCGACGCGTGGCTCGCCGAGTTCAACAAGGCTCTCAAGCCGAACGGCATCCTCGGCATCGAGCAGCATCGCGCCAAGCCCGACGCGAACCCGGTCGAGAGCGGGAAGCAGGGCTACCTCCCCGAGAAGTGGGTCATCGAGAAGGTGGAGGCTGCGGGCTTCAAGCTCGCGGGCAAGTCGGAGATCAACGCGAACGCGAAGGACACGAAGGACTATCCGGAAGGCGTCTGGACGCTCCCGCCTTCGTTCCGCCTCAAGGACAAGGACCACGACAAGTACGCGGCGATCGGCGAGAGCGACCGCATGACGCTCAAGTTCGTCAAGGTGCCCGCGAAGGCGGCGCCTACGAAGACGGACGCAAAGGCACCGGCGAAGCCGGCGGCTCCGAAGAAGTAGTCTCCTCACGCTCGCGCACGACGAGGCCATTCACCAGCGTCGCGTGCGCGAGCACTCGCTCGAACAGGCCGAGTGACTGGGGAGGGAGTGATTCGGAGAGCTCGGGAGGGGTCGGCTGAGGCCCCTCGAGCGTTTCTTTGCGAATGAACGACCGCGCGCGAGAGAGAACGGTGCTGACGTAGCTCGCGACCGCATCGACCGGAACGTCGCGGGCGAGCGAGCCCGGCGCGGAAGCGGTGGCATGCGTCTCGAGCGCGGTGACCGCGCCGGCGAGCCTTCGCGTGTACGTCACGAGCTGCATGGCGTCGGCTGCGTCGCTCTCCGTGCGGATCGGCTCGGCGAGGAGCCGCTCGAGCGACGTTTCAGCCTCGATGAGCGAGATGCCTGCCGAGCGCCGCCGCGCCGCAATCTCGGTCAGGATCTCGGGGGATTGCGCCGCCCCCAGCTCGCGCAAGACGAGCTGCGTGTAGCGATCCACGCTCTCGAACATCGCGGAGAGCGCATCCGACAGGCGCCGGAACTCCCACGACGGGAAGACGACGAGCGCGGCGAGCAGCGCGACGGCACCGCCTGCGAGAGCGTCACCGACGCGCGCGGCAGCGACCCACCAATCCCCGGGGTGCCGCGCCGAGATCACCACGAACACGGGCGTGAGAAAGAACGTGAAGAGTCGATAGCTGCGCGGCCGCGTGGCCATGGCCGCCACGGAAAGCGGGAACATCGAGAGCGTCAGCAGGAGCGGATCGCGCACGGTCATCGTGATGACGACCGCCACGAGGCTGCCGAAGACGGTCCCGACGACGCGTTCGGCGGCGCGGGTCCACGTAGCGCCTGGGTAGGGTTGGAGCACGGCCACCGTGGTGATGGTCACCCAGTGCGCGTGCTCCGGAGAGAGGCGGCGCCCGATGAACGCGGCGAACGTCGCGGCGCCCGCGACGCGCAGCGCGTGCCGGAAGAAGGTGGATGCCGGTGACAGCGCGTCGCGGAGCGGTACGAGATCCTGACGGAGGGCCTCGCGGAGCGTCCGTCGCTTCGTAGGGGCCGTCTCCTCGGTTGGCTCGATCGGCATGTCGATCGCTTCGACGAGGCTCACGGCGAGCTCCCCCGCGTGAACGAGCCGAGCGGCGAGCGCTTCGATAGGGCTCGAAAGCGAGACGCGAGGAGGTGGTGGGACGGAGCGATAACGGCGGCGCGCGCCCGATGCGACCACGGTGGTGACGATCACGCGATGCACCTGCGCAGACTGATCGCGAACCTTGCCGAGCGCGTCGACCACTGCCTTGCGCTCTCCTGGCCCGAGGGCTTCGAGGTCGTCGGAGAGCGTGATCAGCAGGGGAAATTGCGACTCTGCGAGGCCGAGCAGGACGCGCAGATTGCTGCCGAAGCGACTCTCGCCATTGCGGCGCGAGCGAATCGCGACCGCCATGTGACGTGCCTCCTCGATGTACGCGCGAATGGATCGGCGATGTTCGCGCGCGAGCACCGTCCAGCGCGGGTCCCCTGGGGGCCATTCCTCGCGCGCCCCGTCTTGCAGCGCGCCTGCATAGACCGAGAGCTCGGCGAAGACGTTCCCGATGGTCCTGCGCATCGGGAGGTGAGTCCAAACGGGCCACACGATCGTCGAGAGCGTCATCGCCCACGCGGCGCCGGCCGAGAAGTAGAGCGCGTCGCGGAGGGGGGTCGCGCTCCAGCGGACGGTTCCGATCGCCACCACGATGGTGAGCGTTGTGCCGAGCGACGACGTTACCGAGCCATAGACGCGGAGGAGTGAGCAGGCGAACGCAACGATGGCCAGCATCAGCGTCGCGAAGACCGGCGCCCGAGCGGTCTCTTCCGACGCGGCGAGAAGAAGGCTTGCGGCAATCGTGAACGTCACGAGGACCTTCACGCGCGTAGCCCGCGAACCGCCCGGATCGGCGAGCGTACCCATCCAGCCGCCGAGCGCGGTCCAGGACAGCTCGCGCCAGCCCCATGCGTTCGCGAGGTAGAACGGGATGAGCGTTGCTACGCCGGCGCGGAGGCCGTTGGCCACGTCGGGGACGATGGCCGCAAGGGGAGTCTCGGGCCGTTTGGCCACGCCGCGACCATAGCAAAAACACGTCACGCGGTGCGCCTGCCTCCCGAGGTCCGCAGCAGGCTGCGCTACTCCGCCCGAGCTTTGCGGATGCCCGGCATCGGCACGTGCGGCCAAACGCGGCTAACGTGGCTAACGTGACCAGACGGTCGAAACGGCATCGCGTCTCGTATGCGTAACACGTGCGAGGAGTCCCATTTTCCGGGCCATCGGCGGTGTAACTTCGATAATTGATGAGCCCTGTCAGAAAGCAGGCAAAGGACGCGCGGGCAGCGCGTGGTGGGGATGCTTCCGAGAGGGGCTCGGGTGGGCATGAGCGGCGGGCGGACAAGCGCTCCGGCGCGATGCGCGCGACCAGGCCGGTCTCCGGTGTCCGTGGCGCCGGCTCGGTCGACCCGTCGAGCTCGGCCTTGCGGGCCCAGCATCAGGCGGAGATCGACGCGCTTCTTTTCGGCACGATCGTCCAGCCTCCCGCGCTCGGCTTCTCGCTCGCTTCGATTCCGCTGGTCGTCGTCGACGACACCGCTCTCGATGCGCTCTCGCTGGACGCCCGAACGAGCGACCTGCTCCGGGCCATCGACGGTGAGTCGAACCTCGAAGCGATCATCGCCCAGACCGACTTGACCGACCGCGAAGCCATGGGGGCCGTCGAAGCCCTCCTCGCGCTCGGAGCCATCCGGCTCCTCCCTCCGAACGAGCGGTAGGAGGCGTCGGGGCGCAATGAAGTACTAAGCCCCGACCTCTAGCCGCCCAGGAAAATCCGTTCGATCCGCACGAGATACGCGTATTTCGCGCGTCTTCCGGTTCGCATGGTCGGGGTTGATCCGTTGGCGCGGTTCATGACAGCTGCTAGGTGAATCGCACACGCCCATGCGCGAGCCCACCCGCCGCTATGAGTCAAGACCCGCCATGTCCGGCAGGGTCGAGCGCGCGGCGATCTCGGAGCTGACGCCGCCGGAGGACCCGCTCATCGGTCGCTTGCTCGGTGGAAAGCTCCTCGTCGAAGAGCGCATCGGCGCTGGGGCGCTCGGCGTGGTCTACCGTGCGCGGCATCTGCACCTCGTGCAGCCCGTCGCCGTGAAGGTGCTTCACGAGCACGTTCGGGCGGAGCCCATGTTCCGCGCCCGCTTCCACGCCGAGGCGCGCGCGGCCAGCGTTCTCGATCACCCGAACCTCGTACGCGTGGTCGACTTTGGTGAGGAGCCCGAGGGTCTGCTCTGGCTAGCGATGGACCTGCTCGACGGCCACGAGCTCGAAGAGCGACTCACCTACCAGGGACACCTCTCCGTCCCGCGTTCGATCGAGATCATGCTCCAGGTCTGCGCAGGCCTCGCGCATGCGCACGCCCGCGGCATCGTCCACGGAGACGTGAAGCCTGCCAACATCGTGCTCGTGCGTCGTCCCGACGACGACGGCGAAGACCGTGAGCTTGCCAAGATCTGCGACTTCGGCGTGGCCCGCGGCGTACCGAATGCCTCGCTCGGCGACGAAGGGCAGGTCATCGGAACGCCCACGTACATGTCTCCCGAGCAGTGCCTCGGCACGGAGCTCGACGGACGAAGCGACATCTACACGTGCGGCGTCGTTCTCTACGAGCTGCTCACCGGCGCTCCGCCATATGTGACCGACGATCCGCACGCCGTCCTTCGCCAGCATCTCTTGGTGGACGCCGTTCCTCCTTCGCATCGGGTGCCTGGCATCGACCCGCGTGTCGACGCCGTCGTGCTCCGGGCGCTCGCCAAGGACCGCGACGATCGCTTCGGCTCGATGCGTGATTTCCGAGCCGCCCTTCGCGGGCTCCTCGGCGATCTCGGCATGCCCACGCGAACGAGCGAGCATCCGCCGAAGCTCGACAGCAGCTTCCCGCCATCCATCTCCACCACGCGTCCGCCGGCGGCGACGCTCACGCGCAACCGCCGCGCGTCCGAGATCGTTCCGCGCAGCTTCGGGCCGGGCGTCGTTCGAGGGCGGCGAACCACGAGCGAGCCCGATGACGCAGTCGCATTCTCGGCGACTCGCGACGCGATGAACGATCGCGAGCGGAGCGCCCTCGCGGTCTTGCTCGAACAAGGCGACGCCGAGGAGATCGCGGCGCGCGTCGAACATCTCGCGGCACGCGTCGGTCGTACGAGCCGTAGCGACACCGGCGCCGTTCGAGCGCTGCAGCTCCTCGAAGATCCCGCGCGACTCGTGCCGCTCGCCTCGCGTCTCCTCGCGGAAGAGGTCATGCCGAGCCCGTATCTTTCGCAGCTGCTCTCGGCGGCAGGCCTGTCGGCGGCTCGCGCGCTCTGGTCGGCACGCATCGCATCGCCGGCGACCCCGTCACGCGCGCGCTTCATCACCTGGCTGGGGCTCATCCACGCGCCGGTCGAAGAAGGACGAACGTCGGCGGCCGAGGCGCATCCCGGCGTCCGTCGTCTGCTTCGGGTGGCGCTCGTTCGGCTTTCGCCCGAGGGCGGCGTGCAGAAACACCCCCACCTGGCCGAAGACGTCCTGCTCGCGGTGCCGGTCGGCCCCGACGCCGAGCTGGCGATGGCCATCCAACCGTTCGTCGATTCTCCGCAGCCGCGCGTGCGCGAGCTGGCGGTCGCCGCCCTCGATCGCGTTGCCCCCTGACCGAATCCCCATTTGGGGGACTGTTCTCACGCAACTCCGCCATGGCAGCCGCCGATGGGCTCTTCGGGAGAGTCTACGCGGAGGAAAAGTCGGTGACGGAAGAGGACGCCGTGGAGGCATCGCGGAAGGTCGTCGTGCGCAAAGGGTGGCGCTGGCGTGAGCCCGTGCGGGTACTGACGTACCGCCGTGGCCTCGCCGGCCGACTCGTTCACGTCGTCATCACGACGGCCAACAAAAAAGGAGAGAGCGCTCGCGTCGAGCTCGATGCTCTGACGGGAGCGCTCCTCGTCGCCGACTATCTGGTGCGCTGATCAGCGTGAGCGGCCGGCCGGAACGTGCTTGCTCCGCGCGCGCTTGTAGCGATCGGCATCCACCGCTTCGCCCGAGACCCATGCCTCGAGGGCGGGCAAGATGGTCTCGGTCCATGCGGGGCCAAGGCGCAGGGCCAAGAAGTCCGCATAGAGCGCCTGGAAGATGTTCTCGACGTCGCGTGCAAGATGCATGCGTTCGTAGAAGGCCTCGTGAGCTTCGTCGCTCGGGGCGTCACCTCGCGGTCCACCCTTCTTCTTCTTACGAACGGGCGGGGGAGGCGCGAGCGCGGGGGCTTCGTCTTCCTCTTTGCCAAGCTTCGTAGGAAGCGTGAGCCCTGCGAAGGCCATTTGCTCGCCCCGAAGGGTCAAGGTGCTCTCGTGGTCGCCCCACGAGATATGGATCCCTGCGCGATCCGGGAGCTTGCCGCGGAGGAGCGACTCCTTCGCCTCACGATGATTGCCGGGAGCGCTGCCCTTGATGACGGTGGACTCCTGACCCGCGGAGAGCACGAGGCGGCCTTCGAGCCACAGGCCGAACGAGCCGTGCTCCTTCGTCTCCAGCGTGGCCTCGAAGAGCTCGCTCTCGAGCCAAAGCCAGAGGAGAAACTCGCGCCCTACGAAGCGACGAAGCTCGATTCGATCGAGGAGCTGCATGGTTCCGCTCACGACTCCTCCTCGGCCGCCTCGTCGTCAGGCAGCGAAAACTTCAGGCTCTCTTCATCGGCGAGATCGGTGGCTTCCATCACCTGCCATGCGGCCTCCTGCGCTTTGGAGAGGCCGATGCGCTCGGCGAGCGTGTAGGGCGACTCGGGCACGAGCTTGAGGCCGAACGTCTTCGTGAAGAGCTCGGTCATCAGGCCCGCGGGCTTCGCGGAATGGCTGAAGAAGCGAACGAGGCCCTCGTTGAGCGACCATGAAAGGTCGACGACGCGCGTCGCGGGTGACACCTCGCGACGCAGCTTGCGCGAAACAAGGTCCTTCAACTCCGTCTTCTCTTTGCGTGAGAGCTTCTCGCGACCCTTCTTCTGGAGGTACGCCGCTTCCGCGTCGCGCATGCGGTTCTTGAGCAGCGGGCCGGGGATCGCCCAGCGATCGGTGCGGAACCCGAGGTTCAGATACTCGTTGTAGAAGACGTCGTCGTACGTGAGCTCGATCTCGAAGGGCTCGCCGATCTTGCACCAGCCGGATCGTTCGAGATCCTCCTCGTCGGGCTGGAGCGGCTTCATCGCTCGCAGACGAATGTGGCGCATGAATCGCTCCTGGAAGTCTTCGGGCATTTCGCCGTCGACGTAGAAGCGCGCGTAAGTCAGCGATCCTTTTAGAGCGGGCACGGCAGCGACGCTTCTAGCACCAGGCCGCTTCACACGGAGATGGTTCCACCGCGATCCAGGCGAATTCTTTGGCGCAGGAGGTGCGTGACGGACGGCGTTCCAATGCTAAAGACCGCCAAGATGCCTCGTTGGCTCGCGTTCCGTGGTTCGTATTTCGCAGTCCGTTTCGCAGTCGTTTTTGCTGGTCTCGTTGGATTCGGCGCTTCCTCCATCACGGCGTGCTCGTCGGATTCGGGCGCGAGCGCGGCCGGTGAGGAAGAGCCCGGGAGCACCGGCGAGTACGGAACCTCGCCCGACGGCGACGATTCACCACGCGCGGAAGCGGGACCTGGCAAGCAGGATGCTTCGAAGTCGGACGCCGGTGATGCGGGCAGCGACGCCGCGCCCTCGGGCGACATTCTCGGCACGCTGAGCGGCGCGTGTGGAACGATCGCGTCGATGCTCACGAGTCCGAGCCCGTCGATCGTGAACGACCAGCTCACGTTCGTCGCGGGCGAGTCGTACGAAAAGGCTTCGCTGTCGCCTGGCGGCCAGCGCATGTTCGACACGGCGAACGCCGGCGGCAGTTCGACCGAGTCCGAGACCATGAGCTTCGAGGTCCTCCACTATTGCGAGGGCGCGACGCTCCTCAAGACGGAGACCGAAGTGAGCTACGCGCCGGCCGATGCTTCCGGCGGCAACAAGATCACCGACCTGCTCGTCGAGATCGACGGCAAGAAGGTCGGCGTGAGCGTCACGCGCGCGTACAAGCCGTCGAATCTGGTCCAGACCGACGCGGAAGTGAAGGCGCTCCTCGAGAAGAAGCTTGGCGACATTCTCGTGAGCAGCTCGCGCGTCTTGCCGGCCGACAAATGGGTCAAACAGATCCTCCACGTCTTCACGGCGAACAAATCCGCGACCGACGCCGTCGACCGTGTCTACCCGATGATCGACGCGGCCGTGCGCGCGGACACGATCGTGCTCGTCACCGAGACCACGGGCGGCGGATTCATCTACTGCGAACCGAACCCCGCGCTCGGCAGCGAGTGTCCGCCGGCACCTTGAAACGGTTGGCTGCTCGACGAGGATGAGAAAAGGGCCGACGGGGTGAAGCCCGCCGACCCTTCGTTCGATCCTGCTCGCGCAGTCGCGGTCAGTGACCGCCGCCGCTACCGGGAACGATGTCGACCTGCGGGCGCCCCGGCTCGGGCCAATCGAGGTGGAAGGCCTTCCCGCGGGGAGCATCGATGCGCTCGTAGGTGTGCGCGCCGAAGTAGTCGCGCTGCGCTTGGAGCAGGTTCGCCGGCAGGCGCTCCGCGCGGTAGCCGTCGTAGTAGGCGAGCGCGGACATGAAGGCAGGAGCGGCGATGCCGTTGGTGGCGGCGAGCGCGACGACCTTGCGCCAGTTGGACTGGCTCTTCTGGATCTGCTCGTTGAAGTACGAGTCGAGCAGGAGGTTCACGAGGTTCTTGTCGCGCGTGTACGCGTCCATGATCTTCTGGAGGAAGCGTGCGCGGATGATGCAGCCGCCGCGGAAGATCGAGGCGATGGCCGCGAAGTCGAACGTCCAGTTGTATTCCTTCTGCGCTTCGCGCATCAGCTGGAAGCCCTGGGCGTACGCGCAGATCTTCGAGCAGTAGAGCGCATCGCGCACGGCGGCGATGAGCTCGTCGCGATTGCCGGAGTGTGACGGTGCAGGGCCCTTGAGCTTCTTGCTCGCCTCGACGCGCTCCTCTTTGAGCGCCGAGAGGCAGCGCGCGAAGACGGCTTCGGCGATCGAGTTCGCGGGAATGCCCATGTCGAGCGCGTTCACGCTCGTCCACTTGCCGGTACCTTTCTGGCCGGCCGCGTCGAGCACGTAGTCGACGAGATAGCCTTCCTTGTGGACCGGATCGGGCTGCTTGAGGATGTCTTCGGTGATCTGGATCAAATAGCTGTCGAGATCGCCCTCGTTCCACGTGCCGAAGACCTTCGAGAGCTCCGGAGCCTTCATGCCGAGGAGGTTCGACAGCAGCGTGTACGCCTCGCAGATGAGCTGCATGTCGATGTACTCGATGCCGTTGTGCACCATCTTCACGTAGTGCCCGGCGCCGTTCGGTCCGAGATACGTGGTGCACGGCACACCGCCCACGACGGGCTTGCCCGGCGAGGCGGTCTCGATCGGCTTGCCGGTCTGGGCGTCGACCTTCGCGGCGACGGCCTTCCAGATCGGCTCGAGGTGCTTCCACGACGCCGGATCGCCGCCGGGCATCATCGACGGGCCGAAGCGTGCGCCCACCTCACCACCCGAGACGCCGGAGCCGAAGAACTTGCACTTCGCGGCGTACTCTTTCTCGCGGCGGATCGTGTCGGTCCAGAGGGAGTTGCCGCAATCGACGACGATGTCGTCCGGCTCGACGCCTGCCTCGAAGAGCTGCTTCGTGACGGCGTCGATCGCGGGGCCCGCCTTGACGAGGATGATGATCTTGCGCGGCTTCTTGATCGAGGCCACGAAGTCCTTCAAGTTCTCGCAGCCCACGAGGCCGCCGGGCGGATTCTCCGAGGCGACGAACTTCTTCATCACGTCGGTCGTTCGATTGAACACCGCCACGCGATAGCCGTGGTCGGCCATGTTGAGCGCGAGGTTCTGACCCATCACGGCCAGCCCGATCAGGCCGACGTCTGCAGTCGCTTGTTGTGCCATGAGTTCTCCGCGTTTCTCCGCTTCGAGCGCGTTCGGACGCTCATCCTAGGCGCGGTCCGCGCGAATGTAATCTGTCCCGATCGCCCCGATGCGCGTTCGGATGATCGGTACCGCGACAACGTTTCCGGTCGCGTGGGGCGCGTGCGGCGGGATGGATCAGCTTGTCGTCGGGCGATCGTCGAGCACGCTCTTCGCGCGGTCTACGTCGAGCGCGTTTTCCCAGCGTGCGACGACGAGCGTTGCGACGGCATTGCCGACCATGTTCGTCAGCGCGCGTGCTTCGCTCATGAAGCGATCGACGCCGAGGAGCAGGGTGAGACCGGCTACCGGAATGTTTCCGGTGGAAGCGAGCGTGGCCGCGAGGGTGACGAAGCCGCTGCCCGTGACGCCGGCCGCTCCCTTCGACGTGATCAAGAGCACGATGAGCAGCGTCGCTTCGTCGCGCAGGGTCAGACGCACGTCCAGCGCCTGCGCCACGAAGAGCGCGGCCATGGTGAGATAGATGCACGTCCCGTCGAGATTGAACGAGTAGCCGGTCGGCACGACCAGGCGCACCACCTCCGGACTCGCACCGAGGCCTTCGAGCTTGGCCATCAGGCGCGGAAGCGCCGATTCGGACGACGACGTTCCGAGCACGATGACGAGCTCCTCGCGCAGATAGCGAAGCAGCTTCACGATCGACAACCCGAGCATCCGAACGACGGTGCCGAGCACCACGAAGACGAAGAGCAGGGCCGTCGCGTAGAAGGTGCCCATCAGCTTCGCGAGGCTTCCGAGGGTTCCGAGACCGTACTTTCCGATCGTGAACGCCATGGCGCCGAATGCGCCGATCGGTGCGAGGCGCATGACGATCCCGACGATGGCGAAGAGTGCGGTCGTGGTCTGCTCGAGAAGCGAGAGGATGCCTTCCTTCTTCGGGCCGAGCGACGAGAGCGCGATGCCGGTGAGCACGCCGAGCACCAGGACCTGCAGCACGTCGCCTCCGGTGAACGCGCCGACGAAGCTCTCCGGAATGATCGCCAGGAGATGTTCGACGAGGCCGTGCGGGCGAGGTGCGGCGAGGGTTTTGTCGAGCGCGGAGGTATCGAGGCCGGAGACGCTCGCGTGCACGCCTGCGCCCGGTTCGACGAGGTGGACGATCGCGAGTCCGACGACGAGCGCCACGGTCGTCATCACCTCGAAGTAGGCGACGGCCTTCGCGCCCACGCGGCCGGCCTTCTTCAGATCGCCCATGCCGGCGATGCCGCCCGTGACCGTCGTGAAGATGATCGGCGCGATGACCATCTTGATGAGCTTCACGAACCCATCGCCGAGCGGCTTCATGGCCATCCCGAGCGACGGACGCAGCCACCCAAGGAGCACGCCCAGCGCGATCGCGAAGAGGACCTGCGCGTAGAGCCCCGGCCCGCGTTTCGGGTTCCCGAGGTTCGTTTGCTGTTCAGCGGTCGAGGCCACCCCGGAACGTTATCCGCGGTGGCCGGGCACGGTCACTCGTTTCCGAGCCGACAGGCGATCAGCCAGCGGCGGACTTCTTCGCCTCGAGCTCCTCCCAGCGGGCGGTGAGCTTGGCGGCGAGAGCGCGGGCGTCCGCGAGGCGCGTGCGGATCTCGGATGCCCGTGAATCCTCCTGGCCACCGGCGTAGAGCGACGGATCGCCGAGCTCGGCCTCGATCGCCGCGGCCTTCGTCTCGGCCTCGTCGATCTTGTCCATGATGCCATCGAGCTCGCGCTGCTCGTTCTTCGACAGGCCGGACGCCTTCTTCTCCGTGCGCCGGGTGTCCTTCTCGCGGGCGCTCTCCTTGGCCTTGTCGGCCTTGCGCTCTTCCTCCTGGCGAGCGCGCGCCGTCGCATACGCCTGGTAAGCGCCAGCGTAGCGTGTAACGCGACCGTCTTTCTCGAACGAGAGGATGCCGGTAGTCACGCGGTCGAGGAGGTACCGATCGTGGGTGACCACGAGGAGCGAACCTTCGTAGGTCGACAGGAAGTCTTCGAGCGCGCTTAGCGTGTCGGTGTCGAGGTCGTTCGACGGCTCGTCGAGCAGGAGCAGGTTGCACGAAGAGGCGAGGAGACGGGCGAGGGCGAGGCGTGCGCGCTCGCCACCGGAGAGGGCCGCGACCTTCTTCTTCTGGGCGTTGCCCTCGAAGGCGAAGCGCTCGAGGTACGTGCGGGGATCGACGCGCTCCTTTTCGACGACGGGGATCGCCTCGGAGACTGCCTCGAGCACCGAGTGGTTCGGATCGAGCGCTTCGCGGTTCTGGTCGAGGTACCCGATGCGCACGCGCCGCCCGAGGACGACTTCGCCCTCCGTGGGCGTGAGCACGCCCTGCACGGCGCGCAGCAGCGTGGTCTTTCCGGCGCCGTTCGGCCCGAGGATGCCGAGGCGATCGCCGGCCGTCATGTTGAGATCGAGACCGCGAACGAGCCAGCGGTCGCCCATCTTGATGCCGAGACCGCGGAGGTCGAGCACGCTACGTCCGCCGTCGGCGACTTGCGCTGAGAGAGAGACGCGCGCCTCTTCGCGCGGACCGGTCGTGTCGCGTGCGGTCTCGGCACGCTGGATGCGGGCCTTCTGCTTGCCCGTGCGGGCCTTCGGCTGGCGCGCGAGCCACTCGAGCTCGGTGCGGAGGAAGTTCTGGCGGTTCTTCTCGGTGCGCTGCTGGAGCGCCATGCGCTCGGCCTTGGCCCCGAGATAGTCGGCGTAGCCGCCGTCGTACGAGTGAACGTTGCCGCTTTCGACTTCGAGCGTGCGATCGGCGACGCGATCGAGCAGCCAGCGGTCGTGTGTGACGAGGAGAACGGCGCCGCGAAACTCGTCGACCAGGTACTTCTCGAGCCAGTCGATGGTGTCGGCGTCGAGATGGTTGGTGGGCTCGTCGAGGATCATCACGTCGGGCGCGCCCACGAGCACGCGCGCGAGTGCCACGCGACGCTTCTGACCGCCGCTCAGGCTTCCGGCGGGGCGATCGATGACCTCGCCGACACCGAGATGGGCGAGCACGCGCTCGACCTCGTGCGTGCGGTCCCACCCTCCGAGGCGCTCGACCTCGGCGGAGGCCGCGTGTTGCTCGGCGAGCAGGGCAGCGTTCGTCGGCTCCTGGGAGATGCGTTCGGTGAGCTCGTCGTGGCGCTTGCGGGCGACGAGCCACGCGTCGAGTCCTTCTTCGACGTGCGCCCGAACGGTTCGCGACGGCTCGATCGCCGGCTCCTGCGCGAGGTAGGCCACCCGCGCGCCGCGCCTGAGCGCAATCGAACCGCCGTCGGCGGGCTCGGCCCCGGCGAGGATCTTCGCGAACGTGCTCTTTCCGGCTCCGTTGCGGCCGACGACACCGACGCGCTCACCGTCGTCGATCGTGACCGAGGCCGAAGAGAGAAGAATGCGGTCACCGTAAGCTTTGGTGACCTCGAGGGCAGCGATGACGCTCATGACGCGGGCCGTGTTCTAGGCCAGCGCGAGGCGTAGAGCCACAGCCATCGCGCTCGAGCTGAGGCTCGAGCGGCAGAACTGTGTCAGGCCTGGACGTACGGCGTCTTCGCGACGGACGAGCGCGGGGGGTCGAACGAGGCGAGCAGGAGTTCGAGGCCGTACTCGAAGGCCCGATCGGCCGGCTCGTCGTCGAGCTGCTCCGTGATGCGTTCGAGGCGCGGGTACGACGGGCCGATCTCCGCCGGCGCCGGATCGCTCTCGGGCTCGGCTTCGGCTTCGGCTTCGGCGGCCTCGGCCGATTCGCGTTCCCGGACCCCCGCGAGCTCGTCGAGGGCGACGCCGTTCGCATACGCGCTTACGGTCCTGAAGAGACGCGCGACCGTGCGTTCATCCACCCCTTCGTTGGCCGCGCGCTCGAAGAGTGTCTCGAGGAAGACGGGCGTGCTCGTCGTGACGAATCGGCGGCTCGCGAGCAGCGGAAAGGCGCGCGGGTGGTCGTGGGCGAGCTTTCGGTAGGCGTGTGCAACCTTGCGGAGCGCGTCGATCCACGTGGCGGACGAGCCGTGATCGACGTCGAGCTTGGAGACCAGGCTCTCGACGACCGCGTCGAGCAAGGCGTCTTTGCTCGAGTAGTACCAGTAAATGGCCATCGCCTCGCAGCCGAGGGCCGCACCCAGCTTGCGCGTGCTGAACTCGTCGAGTCCGGACTGGTCGATCAGCCGGAGGGCCTCGTCACGGATGCGCTCAGCCGTTAGTCCCGTGGCGCCAGTCGCACGCTTCGGGCGTTCGGTTCGAGGACGGCGAGTGGCGGGCTTGTTACGACGCTTGGTGTCCATGACCGGGGCCGAGTGTGCCGCGAGTCGCAGAGTCTCGCACGCACCTGTGTATTACCGCCTCTTTCACGGGTATTTCCCATTATTTCTCGGTCCGCGGCGCGATGGGTAGGCGGCGGGCGGGAAGCCGAGAGCCAGGAGGGGCGAATCGGTCCGAACGGGGTCGTCGTATTTTGCTGCGTTATCGCTGGGTTGTTGGGCTGCCTTTGAAGGCCAGCCGTAGGGACCGCTCGGCGCTAGGGGCCAAGGAGTTTCTATGCCGCCACGCGAAGAATCTAGTGGAGGCACTCGAGACGGTAGATCTTCCGGCCGTCCGCCGTGAAGCGGAAGGGCGGATCGCAACTCACCATTCGGATCGTGGTGCTCCGTTCGGCGTCGGCGACGGATTCCGTGGCGTAGCCGGGGGAGACCGGGGTGTCGCGGACCAGTCGGACGGCTCGCTGGCGAAGCTCACGCGCAACACGTCGGTTGTCCGCCGCCGCGCGGCGCTTGAAGGTGACCTCGGCCTCGCTCACGGCGAGATCCGTTTCGAGATCTTCCGCTCGCGCGACGAGGAGCTCCTTCTCCTCGCCGGACGCGTGGTCTGCCGTGTCACGTGCCGCCTTCGCCGCGGTACGCAGCGGACCGATGCGTGCGGTTAGCTCCGTCGCGGCTCTTTCGTCGGACGTCGCCGCGTCATCGAGGAAGCGCGCGCGACTGAGGAGCTCGCGCGCACGCGTGACCGGTGCATCGAGCGAGGTGCTCGTGGCGTCCGAGTGGGTTCCCTGGACGCCACCCCATGTGGACGGCACCGGCTCGGTCTTGGTCGTCGCCGCAGGAGGTGTCGCGCGGGGATCGTCCGCGAGGGCGGTGGCTGGCGTCATGGCCAAGGCGCCTACCGCACACGCGATCACTCCGACGAGCGCACGGAACGACGAGAAGGACGACAACGACGAGAAGGACGACAACGACGAGAAGGACGACGAAGCCCAACGAACGTTCCGCGCCATGCGCCGAAGCTTATCACCGTCTCACGCCGAGCACGCCTCACGACGTGCGGCGGGCGGCGCGTGCTTTCGCCTTCTTGGGCGTGCGCGACGCGCTGCGTGAGCGCGGAGCGAGGAGCGCCTCGACTTCCGCAGGCTTGAGCGTGCGGATGACACGAACGCGAGGTTCGAGGCCGCCGAACGGTGCTTCGACCTCGGTTGGGTGAAGTTCGTGAGGCGCTTGGAGCACGAGGACGCGCTCACCCGAAATGACTGGGATTTCCGCCGGAATGTCGTCGAGCGCGAGTCCGTGCGGGTCGCCGCCTTTGGCGGGATGGAGATCGAAGGGCAGGGTGACTTCCGGTGCCTTCTTCGGCGCCTTCGTCTCACCCTTGGCGACAGCAACCGCGCGCGCAGCGGGGCGACGTCCGGGGATCAACCCCTTCGCCTCGTCGCCCACGAGTGCATCGGCGAGAAGCAGCGCGAGCTCGAAGTTGGTCGTCACGTCGCGCGTGGTCACGCGGAAGCCTCGCTTGCTCTCCGGATGAACGACGGTGAGCTCTCCTTCGTCGAGGATGAGCAGGACCTGGCGCAGAAACCCGGCTTCGTCGACGACGTCCTCGAGCGGGTAAGCCGTCTCTGCGAGGGCCTCGCGATCGGTTACGCGTGCGCGCAGCTTGCGCGAGCGCGTGAGGCAAGCCACCGATGCCAGGCATCGCGCGGGAAGCGTACGGAACGCATCGGCGTCTTTCGGCTTCTTCGCCGCGACGTCGGCGCCGGCCGTCTCGATGGCCACGTCGACTTCGTCGGTACCGGCTGCCCGGATGCAGGCGCGCGCGAAACGTGTGGCTCCTTGCAGCGCGTCATGGAGACCGCGCGAGGCGATCGGCCATGCGAGCTCGGGCGAAGCACCTGCCTCGACCAGGGCGCCGAGCGCGAGGAGGAGAACCTGGAGGGAGCGACCGCTCGCGCTAGAGCTTGCTTTGTCGAGCGTGCGAAACGCGGTCTTCGTACCAGCCTTGTCGTCGGCGTCGAACGCGCGGAGAGCCTTGCTCACGGCGCCACGGAGTGCGCGGTCGTCGTCGCTTTTCGTGGCGACTTCGACGAGATGAGACATGGCGCTGGGGAAATCGGGCATGTCACCGGCATAACGTGGCCGCGGCCTCCGATGCAACGAAGCTCTCGGGCGCCGTGACGGATCGTTCCCCTGGCCTGGGCCACCATCCCAACTGGCCGGGCCAGGTGGCGCCGCACGCAACCTGGCGAAGAGACTCGCGGCGGCTCTTGGCACGCGACGTGTGAAGGGCGCGTTCATGACGCCCGTGTTCGATGCCAAACGACCCGATCTCCGACGCGCATGGCCCTCGAGGACGGCATGTCTGTTCCTCCTTGGGCAGCTCTCGTTCACCCTCGCATGCGCCGGCGACGACACCCGTCCATCCTCGTCGGCGAGCGCGGTCGGCAGTCGCGACCGCGCTTCGAACGACGTGGGCGGTGCGTTGCCCGACGGAGGCTCTCCGAGGCCGACCCTCGACGTTCAACTGCTTCTCCGGAACGACGATGGTGAGCCCATCGTGGGCCGTCCCGTGGTCGCCGTCGACAGCCGGGACAAGCACCTCGAGGTCATGACCGACGAGACGGGGTCGCTCTTCTTCATGGGGCTCTCGCCGCCGTACGACGTTGCGGTCGCGCCGGCGCCGTCGGGCTCGGTCGTCACGCCGGTCGTGTTCGTCGGGCTGACACGTCCCGACCCACGGATCGTGGTCTCCGAGCGGCTCGAACCCGCTGCCCCATCGCCGGTTCGTCGTCTGCACGTCGAGGTCGCTGCACCTCCGTGCCCGGTCGCCGGAGAGTCGTGTTGGGTCGTGGCCACGAGTACGTCGTCGTCCGGTACGGGGCACGGTGCGGCGTGGTACGGCGCGGAGAGCACGCAGGTCGTCGTCGACCTCACGCACGTCGCGTCGTCGGGGCCGGGAAGCAGCAGTGAGGCGGCGCTCTTGGCCGAGCCGACCGAGGTGCATGTCCTCGCGGGGGAGGAGCTGGGGAGCGGCTTCTGGTACGCGCGTGCGTCAGCCCCGACCGACGGGAACCTGGGCCCCCTGACGCTCGATCTGGTGGAGGCCACCGAACCGGCGGTCTTCGCGACGCGGCCGCCGGATACGGAGAGGTTCTGGAATTGGCGGCTCGAGGCTTGGCTCGCCATGCCCGACGGCGGGCGCCTGCTCCTTCGCAGGGCCTGGTGGCCGTCGTTCGCTGCGCGCGTACCTCTGCTTCCCGGCGCGCTGCTCGAGGTGCGGGCGAGCGCCGAGACGTCCGACGACGATCACAGCCCGATGGGCGCGCGACGTGTGGCCGAGGTCTGGTCCGGCGCACTCCCGCTCGCGACGCCAAACGTGGTTCTCGAAGCTCCACGAACAGCGGTGTCGACCCGAGCAGGGACCAACGTTTCCCGCCGCGGTCCGGGTATCGGATGGACGGGACCGGATGGCGTTTCCACGGTCGTCCTCGTGGATCTCCAACGCGGGCTCCAGCGCTTCCGTCTCGTCACCGCCGAGCGCGAGGTCTCCCTTCGACGTCTCGAGGCGCTCGGTATTCCGCGTCCCGATCCGGGGCAGCACGCGCTCGACATCGAAACGCAGGTCCATGGCACCGTCGACGGCGTCGCGGACGTCACCGCTCCCATCGAACCGCTGCCGTCGTCGCTCGACCAGCGCGAGCCGGGCGCTTCGACATACACGCGGTTCGGGTTCGTCGTCACGCCTTGATCACCGGCGCATGGCGCATCGAATGCATCCGCATCGACCGAGAGGTCGCCATGCCGAGGACCGCGCCGAGCTCGCGTTGGACAGGGGGCGCAAGGCAGCGTTTTCGTCGCGAACGGATGAACCGCCAGCGGCGCCGCGAGAGCGACTGGGCACTCGTCGTGTCCTTCTGGGCCTTCAGCCTGCTCTTCGGGATCGGTGCGGCGATCACCGGTTGGGGGCTCGCGATGATCCTCGCGTGGGTGATGCTAGCCGTGGCGGCGGTCAGCGCCATGACCCACACAGGCGACGGCGACGAACGGCTCTTTCATTGAGCGGTTCGTGAAACACTTAATGAGGCGTGCGGCGCCTACAATGTAGGAAAGTTGTCCAAACGCTCTCCGATCACGGAGGGTCGTGGCCGAGGGCAGACCATGACCACCGCGAATCACCTCTCTCGCCGCGCGCTTCTTGCGGGCGCTTCGGGGCTGTTTCTTTCGACGATGGGAGTCCGCGCGGCCGCTCAGACCGCGCCGGCTCCTCCCCCGCGTTCGCGTTCGCGCGTCGTTCAAATCGCCAAGGATGCGCGCGGCCTGACCGTCACCCTCGAGCTCGAACACGCGCCGTTTCCCGCGCCCGGATCGTACTGGCGGGACGCGACCGTGTTCGTGTTCATCCCGAGCCATCACCGCGTGTCCCGCGATACGAGCGTCCAGACGGTCGTTCACTTCCACGGGCACAACTCGACGGCGGAGCGCGCGATGAATGCGCATCAGCTCCGTGAGCAGCTCTTCGAGAGCAAACAGAACGCCATTCTCGTCGTGCCGGAGCTCGCGGTTCTGGCGCCCGACTCCTCGTGCGGAAAGCTCGAGGCGCCCGGGGGCTTGTCGCGCATGCTCGACGACGTGCTCGCCACCCTCGACTCGCCCGAGGTCCGCGCTGCGGCGGGCCCCTCGGCCATCGCGCAGGGCGCCACGGTTGGTCGCGTCTGCGTTTCGGCGCACTCGGGCGGCTATCACGCGGCCGCCGCCGTCCTCAAGAATGGCGGCGTGCCCGTGCAGGAAGTTTACCTATTCGACGCGCTCTATTCCGACGTCGATGCCTTCAAGCAGTGGGTCATCGCCGGCCGCGGAAAGCCCATGGGCTCGCGTCACAAGCTGGTGTCGTATTACACGGACGGCACCACGGCGTGGAACACGCGCGCGCTCTTCGCCGACCTCGAGAAGGCGGGCGTCGACTGTGCCCACGAGGTCGTCGAAGGCACGCTCTCGCGCGAGCAGCTCACGCGCGCGGAGGCCGTGAGCATCAAGACCCAACTTTCTCACGGCGCGGTCACGAGCGAGCTCAACAGCCTTCGCGACTGCCTCTACGCCTCCGCGCTTCGACGCACGCTCCGCAGCTCGTGGTTCGATGCGAAGAAAGGGGCGCGCCCGCTCGAGCGACGGCGCTGACGCGCGAGCGTACGCTTCAACGAGCGACGCGTCCGTCGGGCATCCCTGCGTCGGCCACGGGCTTCTCGCAGACGCCGCCCACGCAGGTGCCGACACACAGCTTCCCGCAGCCGCCACAGTTGAGGGCGTCGGTGGCGAAGTCGGCTTCACAGCCGTTGAGCGCGTTGGCGTCGCAATTGCCGAAGCCCGGCGTGCACTCGACACCGCAAGCTCCGCCCGTGCAGGTTGGCTTGCCGTTGGGAGGTGTTGCGCAGACCGTGCACGCCGCTCCGCACGCGCTCGGGTCGTTCTCGGCGGCGCATGCGGCCCCGCACGCGTGGAACGGCGCATTGCACGTGAAGGCGCACACGCCCATCTTGCACGACCGCGTGCCGTTCGCGACCTCGGGGCACTTCTTGTTGCAAACCCCGCAGTTGTCGACGTTGGCGTTTGGGTCGATGCAGGTCGTCCCGCATCGGAATGGCGCGCCCGCGCTGCAGCCCGTCGCGCAGTGGAAGGTGCCCGGTTGCCCGTCGACGGCCGCGCACATCGGCGTGCTGGCTGGGCAGACGGTCCCGCACGCTCCGCAGCTCTCGGGTTTGGAGAGGTCGGTTTCGCAACCGTCATCCGGGCGCTGGTTGCAGTCGGCGTGACCCGCCTCACAAGCGCCGACCGCACACGCGCCGTTCTGGCAGATCGCCGTCGCGTGCGGTGTCGGGCAAGCGTCGCACGTATCGGCGCCGCACCCGTATGCAGGGTCGTCGGGGCTCACGCAAACGTCCACGCAGATGTGCTGGTCCGCAGAGCACGCGAGCGGCCCGGTCTGGCCGCCACTGTCTTCGTCGACCGGCGCGGGCTCACCGGTTCCCGGCGGCTCGGTTCCCGACGCGTCGGTCACGACCAGGACGCCCTCGTTGTTGTCGAGAATCGCGTTGCAGCCGATTCCGAAGAGGAACGCGCCTGCAGCCCACAAGCTACCGAAGCAGAGGAGTTGCGATCGATTCATGGGAGGGCTCCCGTAAGAACGACACCGCCGCCATACGGGCTCGCCTCGGGAACTGCACGGATCGATCCGACGAGAGAACGCGGTTTTCCGGACGCCGAGCCCTGTTTCTCCGCGGGGGTCGTGAGCACCAGGATGATCCCCGTGACGAGAGCGGCGCCGCCGAAGATCGTCGAGTAGGTCGCGATGTTGCCAGCGTTGATTGCCTGATCGCGTTGCTTCACGCCGGTTTCATTGCAGAGATCTCCGACGCAGTTGTCTCGAGAGTTGTTGCGCTTGTCGAGCGAGCGAATGCCGAACGCCGCGCCGACGCCCAGGCCGGCGATGCCGGCTGCGCCGATCACCCAGCCCACCGTGCGTTGCGCCGAGGCGTGGCTCTCGATGACCGGAGGCGGGAAGTCGGCTCCGGCCTGTTCCTCGCTCGTCAGCGTCGTCGTCGATGCCGTGTCGAGGCGCGATGCAGGCGCGCCGACGCTTGCCTGCGCGGGGGCCGGCGGCGGGGTCGCGGCGACGACGATGGGCGTGAGCTCGCGAGGAAGGGTGACCTTTGCGGTCTTGCCTTCGACCGCTTCGACCGCCTCCTCCCAGGGCTGCTTGCCGTTCGCACGAGCGACGATCTTGTGCGAACCGGGGTCGACCGGGATCGGCGTGCCCCACGCGGCCGTGCCGACGGTCGATCCATCGCGCGTCACCTCGAGGCCGGGTTGGATGGCCGCGACGGTGTCGACCTCGATCGTCAACTTTGGCAGGCGCGGCTCGAGAGCCTGCGCCCGCTTCCGCGCGACCTTCTCACGCTCGAGCTGATTGTTCGCCTTCGAGAGCGCAGCCACGTCGAGGAAGCTCGCCCAAGCCGTCGCCACCTTGCCCAGATGCTCGTTGCAGTCGGCGAGGTTGAATCGTGTGCCGATGCCGTCGTCGAGCTTGAGGCTCTCTTCGAGCTTCGGACACGCTTCGGTGTAGCGACCGTCCTTCATGAGGGCGCGCGCCTCGTAGAAAAGACTCTGCGCGGCGGCGGCGTTGGGCCCGTTCTTCTGAGGACCGGCCGCCCACGACGTGGCGGGCGCAAGGACGAGCGCGATGGTCATCACCGTGCGACGCTTCATTGGCGATCCTCGAACAAGGTCTGCTCGTCGGAGCCCGGTGCCGCGGCCTCGTCAGGGGCGGACGGCTCCGTGAGCTCGATGTCGGCCGGCGTCGCTTCGGCGGTGGGAACCGGAGCGGTGCGCGGAGCATGTCGTGCGGGCGCAATGCGTCGATCGAATTTGGCTCTCGCTCCGCGTGTGATCGTCGGCTCGGGGGGCGGTGCGGGCGCCGTCGCGGGCGTCACGACGGAGATCGCGGCCGCCGCAGGTTCGGGCGCTTCCGCCGCGAACGTTGGACTCGGGCTCACCGTCGGCGGTGGCGCCGTCTTTGCCAGCGTATGCAATCCGCCAACGAAGCGATGTCCTCCCAGGGCAACCGCTCCCGAGGTGATTGCAGCGATTCCGACCGCGACGGCGATACCAATCCGCGTTCGCCGTCGCCGGCGCGGTCGCTCGGCCAGGCGCGAAGGAACCGTCGCGAGCTCGCGCTCGAGCGAACGCTCGACCACCGGCTCTCCGCGTCCTCGTGCCTTTGCCGCTTCGAGGACTCTCGCCGTCGACCGCGCTCGCTCCGCGCCGCCAGGCGATGCGAAAGGAGCGAGGGCAACCGCAAGCGCGGCGGCGTCGGCGAAGCGGTCTTCGGGTTCGAAACGAAGGCACCGGAGCACGACGTTGTCGAGGCCCGCGGGGACGCCGCGCCTTCGCGTCGACGGCGCCGGCGGCGGTCCGTGAGCGGCTGCGAGGCAGACGCTCCAGAAACCTTCGTTGCCATACGGGGGATCGCCGGTGAGAAGCTCGTAGAGCACGGCCCCGAGACTCCAGAGGTCGGAGCGACCATCGATCTTGGACGCCGCGTGCATCTGCTCGGGCGACATGTATTGTGGAGAGCCCACGATCATTTCGGGACGGGTGAGCCCAGGCGCGGGCGAAGAGAGCGGCGCATCGACGTGCGAGACGCCGAAGTCGATGAGCTTGATCGACGAGCGCCCGTCGGGACCTCGTGTCAGGAAGAGGTTCGCCGGTTTGACGTCGCGATGGATGATGCCGAGGCCATGCACTTCCGCGAGCGCCTCGCAGGTCTCGAGCACGAAGTCGCATGCGCGCTCGATCGAGATCGCGGTACCCGCGGCGATCAGGGCGCCGAGGTCGTCACCTTCGAGCAACTCCATGACCATGAACGGGGTGCCGTCGGCCATCGTGCCCACGTCGAAGACACGCACCACGTGCTCACCCTTGAGCCTCGTGGCCGCGCGCGCTTCACGCAAGAAGCGCTCGGCGATGCCAGGAAGCATGCGGACACTCGGCGCGATCGTCTTGATCGCGACGGGTTGCGCGAGGGCAAGATGTGTCGCGCGGTAGACGGTGGCCATGCCGCCCCCGCCGAGGTACTCGTCGATACGATACCGACCGTCGACGAGCTCACCGGGAGAGAGCTGCGGCTGCGGCGTGTACGTGACTTCCTCGACGACCCATTCGGACATGGAGAGTCCTCGGCGTCGGAGAATGCGAAGTCCGATCCAGCGCGCGCGCGTCGTCGTCGAAAGGCAACCGAACCCGTCGGACGGGCGGAGCTCGAGCGCAGAAGCGCTACGAGGGAGGCGGCGTCGAACAGAGATGCACGCGCGGGCTAGGAACGGCGCGAAGTGCACGTCGTTCGCTGCGAAACACTCGCCGCGGCGGCCAACGCCGCTCGGTCAGCGCGGGGGACCGCGACGCCCAATGCCGGCGCCGAATCCTCGCACCGGGACATGCGGCATCGCGCGGAGCGTCGTCGCG
Organism: Labilithrix luteola; assembly: GCF_001263205.1. Lineage (GTDB taxonomy): Bacteria > Myxococcota_A > Polyangia > Polyangiales > Polyangiaceae > Labilithrix > Labilithrix luteola. The sequence goes on along the minus strand of NZ_CP012333.1, from coordinate 10,021,606 downwards.
GACTTCGTGCGCCGGCGGTGCTTGGCTGCATAGAGTTCGCGATCGGCAGCCGCGATCAGGGCGGCGATCGAGCCATCGCGTCCCGGTTCGAACGTCGAGACTCCGATGCTCAGCGAGAGTCGGTAGCGCAGCCGCTCGCTCGAGTTGTGGGCATCGAGGTGCTCCCAGAGTCGGTTGATCATCGTGCGAAGGCTCTGCTCGCTCGAGTCGGGGGTGAGCACGATGAACTCGTCGCCGCCGAGTCGGGCCACGAGGTCCGACGTGCGAAATGTTCGCTTGAGCACCTCTGCCGCCGACGCGATCGCGAGGTCTCCCTCGCGGTGGCCATACGTGTCGTTGATCTGCTTCAGCCCGTCGACGTCTGCGAAGAAGACGGAGAGCGGTCGGTTGCGACGTACCGCAAGCTTGAGCTGCTGATCGGCGAGCGTCATGAACGCACGTCGATTGTAGAGGCCGGTGAGGTCGTCGCGTAGCGACAGCGCGCGCAGCTCTTCGACGAGTCGGTGCCGCTCGAGTGAATATCGAATCGCGCGCTCGAGGAGCGGAGGGATGATCTCGCCCTTGACCAGGTAATCCGCAGCGCCGGCTTCCATCACGGCCAGGTCGACGTCGCGATTGCCCGCAGCGGTGAGGACGATGACCGGCGCAAACGAGCCTGCTGCCGCCATCTCTCGCAGGACGTCGAGGCCGGTGTAGCCCCCGAGATAGAAGTCCACGATGAGGAGATCGTGATCGCGGCGCCGAATGGCTTCGATCGCGCCCTCGTAGTCGGACGCGCGATCGACCACGTAGCGGACGTCGACCATCTGCGCGAACAGCCGTCGAGCGACCAGGTAGTCGACGTCGTCGTCCTCCACGAGCAAGACGCGCGCGTCGGTCTTCGGCTGGAAGCCTTTCATGGTACCTCCACGATGCTCCAGTAGGCTTCGAGCAACCTCACGAGCGGCGCGAGGTCGTTCTTGGCCTTCGACTTCACGATGTAACCAGCCACGTTGTGATCGTAGGCGGCCCGCTTGTCCTCGGGCGATGCGGATGTCGTCAGCACGAAGACGACGGCGTTCTTGTGGACGGGGTCGGCGCGGAGCTCACTCAGGAACTCGATGCCGTTCATGCGCGGCAAGTTGAGATCGAGGAGGATGACGTAGGGCCGTGGAACGGCGGTGCACCCTTCGCCTCGCAGCATGGCGAGCGCTTCGACCCCATCACGCGCTACGACCATGGGGTTGCCGATGGTGTTCGCTCGAAATGCCCGTTCGAGCGCCATCACGTCGACGTCGTCGTCGTCGACCAGGAGAACGTGACCGAGTCTTGGTTTCACCTCTCTACCTCGTCACCGTGCAGTATCGGGCGTCGCCCGGTCGCCCTTCGAGCGCGTTGCTTCCACGACGAACCTGCGCCGCCGTGCCGTGCCGTGTTCACCCCATCGCCGCGGCCACGTGAAGGTGAATGTCGTGCCGCGCCCTTCGGACGTCAGCCAGATCGAACCTCCTGCGCTCTCGACGATCTTCCGCACGAGGGCCAGTCCCATGCCGCTGCCTTCGACCGCATCGCGCGGGCGGAGCGTCTGGAACATCTGGAAGATCTTCTCGTGGAAGCGGGGAGGGATGCCGGGCCCGTCGTCCGTCACGGAGAAACGGAAGAAGTCGCCGGTGTTCTCCACCGCGATCGACACGCGTCCCTCCTGGCTGTCGTGGTGCTTGATCGCATTGCCCAGCAGATTCATGAGCACGCGCGTGAGCGGCACCTTGGCCGTCTCGAACACCGGGGTAGGGGGCACGACTTCGATCGTGAATCCCTGCGGCACGTTCGCGAGCTCGATCACCTCGGCGAGCAGCTTGCCCACGTCGACGCTCTCCTCCGCGGCTTCTTCACCGCCCGCGCGGGCGTACTCGAGGAGATCGCCGAGGAGTCGATCCATGCGGCGCACGCGGCCTCGCATGAGGCTCATCTGTTCGCGCTGATCGGGGCCGAGAACGGCCTCGAGGTCCTTTTCGAGCCACTCCGAGAGCGAGTCGATGGCGCGCAGCGGAGCACGCAGGTCGTGCGAGGCGACGTAAGCGAACTGCTGCAGCTCCTTGTTGGAGCGCGCGAGCTCGGCGCGCTGCTTGTGGAGCTCCGCGATGTCGGTCGACGAGACGACCACCTTCGTCCAATCGCGTTCGTGCCCGGGCAGCACGGAGAAACGGAGGTTCACGTGCTTGGTCGACCCTCGAATCGTGTGGAGGACCGCTTCGCCTTCGGTGGTGGTGTGCCCGTACGCGAGCGCGAGGATCGGTTCGCGCAAGACCTCGATGGGATCGGTGCCGAAGATGTTGGCGACGTGATTGCGAACTTGCTCTTCGTCGTCGGCTTCGCACATCTCGAGCGTCGCGCGGTTGACCTGCACGAGCTTCGCTTGGTGCGTGACCATCAAGAGATCTTGGGCGCCCGACGAGGCGAAGTGCTCGCGCAGATCGACGCCGGCTCTCGTGAGACGGTCGATGTTCGCCTTCACGGTCGAGAGATCGATCTCCCAGAGCGGCACCGGCGAATCGTCGAAGAGCGCGCGGTAGCGAGCTTCGCTGGCCTGGCGCTCACGGAGCGAGGCTTCGAGGCGTTTGGTCTTCGCGTGGAGATCGGCGAGGACCGAGACCTTCGCGCGCAGAATCTCCGGCACGATCGGCGTGAAGATGTAGTCGACCGCGCCGAACGAATAGCCGCGATGAACGGCCTGGTCCTCCATGCTGATCGCCGTGACGAAGATGATCGGTGTGTGGGCCGAACGAGGCCTCTCCCGGATCATCTTCGCCACCTCGAAGCCGTCCATGCCGGGCATGTTGACGTCGAGGAGGACGACGGAGAAGTCGCGCTGCATGAGGATGCGCAGGGCTTCGTTGCCGGACGATGCGGTCGCGATGGTGCGGCCGTCCTCGTGGAGAATTTCGACGAGCGACATCAAGTTGCCCGGCCGATCGTCGACGACGAGAATCGACGCCGATTCGGGGACCTCGGGTGCGTCCTCGCGACGCGCGCTGATGGGCCCGCCGAGCATCACGACCTCCGCGGCATGACGTGGGGGTTCTCGCTCAGCCACGCGCCCATACGGGAGAGCAGCACGGGTGAATCGATGGGCTTCGGCACGTAGTCCGAGGCTCCGGCGTCGAAGCACTTCTGACGGTCGCCGCGCATGGCCTTGGCCGTGAGCGCGATGATCGGCAGGTTGCGGTGCTCACCGAAGCTGCGGATGGCGCGGATGGTGTCGTAGCCGTCCATCTCGGGCATCATGATGTCCATCAACACGAGGTCCCAGGTTTGAGCCTGAACGAGCTCGATGGCGGTCTTTCCGTTCTCTGCGCGCCCCACGTTGACTTCGTATCGTTCGAGCAAGCTGGTCATCGCGAAGATGTTCCGGACGTCGTCGTCCACGAGCAGGATACGACGCCCGCGTAGCACACCGGTGAACTCCTCGGAGGAGTAGGTTGCGTCCGTCGGGGCTGGCGCTTTGCGGTGGAGCCATAGCGAGGCCTTCTCGACCAAGCTCTTACTCCGAGGCGCCTTCGTGACCACGGCGCGTGCATGACGTCGGATCACGGAGGCCTCCGCGCTCGACAGGTCCCGCGCGGTATGGATGATGACCGGTGTGTCCGCCCAGTTGGGGAGCTCCTCGAGGCGCTCGAGGAGGGCCACCCCGTGGATGTCGGGCAAGCCGAGGTCGGTGACGACGAGGTCGAAGCGCTCATCGCGAACCTTGGCGATCGCCTCTTCGCCGGAGCCGGCGGCCACGACGTCGACGTCGTCCGAAGAGAGGTGCCGTACGATTTCTTCGCGCTGCACGGCGTCGTCCTCGACCACGAGGAGGCGGCGCTTGCCCTGGTCGAGGCCTTCCTTGAAGGATCGCAGAAGAGCGTCGAGCCCGTCGCGGAGAACGGGTTTGGCGAGGACGCGCCGCGCACCGCGCTGATAACCGCGCTCGCGCTGGTCGTCCGTCGAGACGATGGCGATCGGGATGTGCCGTGTCTGGACGTCGTTCTTCAGGTAGTCGAGCACGCGCCACCCGTCGATGTCCTCGAGCTGGATGTCGAGGACGATCGCCGCGGGCAGATAGTTGCGAGCGAGCCACACGGCCTCTCCGCCCTTGGTGGTGGCGAGCGCCTTGAACCCGTTCGCGCGCGCCACCTCGACCACGAAGTCGAGGAACCCGCGATCGTTGTCGACGATGAGCAGGCTCTTGTCTTCGCCGGAGACCTCGTCGCGGTCGTCGTTGACCGCGAGCGGCGAGGCCCAATCCCCGCTCGCACTCGCATCTTCGGTGGGCGTGACGATCACCGGCGCCTGATGGGTGACGACGGAGACGGGGTGCGGCTCGGTGCGGACCAAGGGCTGAGCCGACTGGCTGAGCACGCCCGGCAGATACAGCGTGAACGCGCTGCCGACGCCGAGCTCGGACTCGAGGCGGATCTCGCCGCCGAGCATGCGCGAGAGTTCGCGGCTGATGGCGAGACCGAGGCCGGTGCCGCCGTACTTGCGGCTGGTCGATCCTTCGGCCTGCTGGAAGGCCTCGAAGACGACCTGCTGCTTCTCGGGCGGAATGCCGATGCCCGTGTCTTTGACGATGAACTGCACGACGCCGCCCTTGGCCTGATCGAGGGTGGGCTGGCTCGGGCTCCAGCCCGAGGTTGCCGGCTTGACCATGAGGGTGACCGTGCCGCGCTCGGTGAACTTGAAGGCGTTCGAGAGTAGGTTCTTGAGGACCTGCTGCAAGCGGCGCGGATCGGTGAAGACGCGACTCGGCAGGTCTTTGGCGAACTCGGTGTCGAAGCGCACGCCCTTCGACTCGGCGATGTGCCCGAACGTGCGGAGGACGTACGTGTGGAGGTCGCGCAGGGACATTTCGGTCGGCTCGATGGAGACCGTGCCGGACTCGATCTTCGCAAGGTCGAGGATGTCGTTGATCAGGTTGAGGAGGTCATTGCCCGACGCGTGGATCGTCTTGCAGAACTCGACCTGGCGTCCGCTGAGATTTCCGTCCGGGTTGCGCGCGAGCTGATCGGACAGGATGAGGAGCGAGTTGAGCGGCGTCCGGAGCTCGTGCGACATGTTCGCGAGGAACTCGGACTTGTACTTGGAGGTGAGGGCGAGCTGCTTGGCCTTCTCTTCGAGGGCGGCGCGCGCCATTTCGACCTCGCGATTCTTGCGCTCGACTTCCTCGTTCTGATCGGCGAGGAGCTGCGCCTTCTCCTGGAGCTCGTCGTTCGTCTCCTGGAGGGTCTGCTTCTGGATCTGGAGCTCGGAGGCGAGCGATTGGGACTGCTCGAGCAGGCCCTCGGTGCGCATGTTCGCTTCGATCGTGTGGAGAACGATGCCGAACGACTCGGTGAGCTGGTCGAGGAGCACTTCTTGGAGCGCGCTAAAGATGCCGATCGACGACAGCTCCATCACGCCGCGGACCTCGCCTTCGAAGAGAATCGGCAAGACGAGCAGGCAGCGCGGCTCCGCATCGCCAAGGGCCGAGAAGATGCGCATATAGCCGGCGGGCAGCCCGTCCAGGCGGATCTTGCGCTTGTCGGCAGCACACTGACCGACGAGGCCTTCACCGAACTTGTACGTGCGCGGCGTCTCCTCCGAAACGGCGTAACCGCCGAGTCGAACGAGCTGCTTCATGTCGTCGCCGCCGACGGTGGTGACCGTGTACACGACGGCTTGGTGCGCCTGGACGACCGGCGCGAGCTCGGAGAGGATCAGGTTACCGACGGCTACGAGGTCGCGCTGGCCTTGGAGCATGCGCGAGAACTTGGCGAGGTTGGTCTTCAGCCAGTCCTGCTCGTTGTTCTTGAGGGTGGTCTCCCTCAAGTTGCGGATCATCTCGTTGATGTTGTCCTTGAGCGCCGCGACTTCGCCGCTCGCTTCGACCGTGATCGACCGCGTGAGGTCGCCCTTGGTGACGGCGGTGGAGACTTCGGCGATCGAACGGACCTGCGTGGTGAGGTTCGCGGCGAGCTGGTTGACGTTCTCGGTGAGGTCCTTCCACGTGCCGGAGGCGCCGGGAACGGAGGCCTGACCACCGAGCTCGCCCTCGACACCGACCTTGCGCGCGACCGTGGTGACCTGGTCGGCGAAGGTGGCGAGCGTGCCCGTCATGTTGTTGATCGTGTCGGCGAGGGCTGCGATCTCGCCCTTCGCTTCGAGCGTGAGGCTCTGTTCGAGGTCGCCGTTCGCGACGGCGGTGACGACGCCGGCAATGCCGCGGACCTGGTTCGTCAGGTTCGAGGCCATGAAGTTGACGTTGTCGGTGAGGCCCTTCCACGTGCCCGAGACGCCGGGCACGTCGGCCTGACCACCGAGCTTGCCTTCGGTGCCGACTTCGCGCGCGACGCGGGTAACTTCGGAGGCGAAGGCGTTCAGCTGGTCGACCATCGTGTTGATGGTCTTTTTGAGCTCGAGGATCTCGCCTTTGACGTCGACGGTGATCTTCTTCGACAGGTCGCCGCCGGCGATCGCGGTCGCGATCTCGGCGATGTTGCGAACCTGCGCGGTGAGGTTACCGGCCATGAAGTTGACGCTGTCGGTGAGGTCCTTCCACGTGCCGCCGACGCCGGTGACGACGGCCTGACCGCCGAGCATGCCTTCGGTGCCGACTTCGCGCGCGACGCGGGTAACTTCGGAGGCGAAGGCGTTGAGCTGATCGACCATCGTGTTGATGGTGTTCTTCAGCTCGAGGATCTCGCCTTTGACGTCGACGGTGATCTTCTTCGAGAGGTCGCCCGTGGCGACGGCCTTCGTGACGTCGGCGATGTTGCGGACCTGCGCCGTGAGGTTACCGGCCATCGAGTTGACGTTGTCGGTGAGGTCCTTCCAGGTACCCGAGACACCGGGCACCGCGGCCTGGCCACCGAGCTTTCCTTCGGTACCGACTTCGCGTGCGACGCGGGTAACTTCGGAGGCGAAGCCGTTCAGCTGATCGACCATCGTGTTGATGGTGTTCTTGAGGTCGAGGATCTCGCCTCGAACGTCGACGGTGATCTTTCGCGCGAGGTCACCGTTGGCGACGGCGGTGGTGACCTCGGCGATGTTACGAACCTGCGCGGTGAGGTTCGCGGCCATCGTGTTGACGTTGTCGGTGAGCTCTTTCCAGACGCCGCCGACGCCTCGCACCGTGGCCTGACCACCGAGCTTTCCTTCGGTACCGACTTCGCGGGCGACGCGCGTAACCTCGCCGGCGAACGCGTTCAGCTGATCGACCATCGTGTTGATGGTGTTCTTGAGGTCGAGGATCTCGCCTCGAACGTCGACGGTGATCTTTCGCGCGAGGTCACCGTTGGCGACGGCGGTGGTGACTTCGGCGATGTTACGAACCTGCGCGGTGAGGTTCGCGGCCATCGTGTTGACGCCGTCGGTGAGGTCCTTCCATGTTCCTGCGACGCCGACGACGCGTGCTTCGCCGCCGAGTCGGCCTTCGGTACCGACTTCGCGCGCGACGCGGGTGACTTCGGAGGCGAAGGCGCCGAGCTGATCGACCATCGTGTTGATGGTGTTTTTGAGCTCGAGGATCTCGCCTTCGACGTCGACGGTGATCTTCTTCGTGAGGTCGCCCGTGGCGACGGCGGTGGTGACTTCGGCGATGTTACGAACCTGCGCGGTGAGGTTCGCGGCCATCGTGTTGACGCCGTCGGTGAGGTCCTTCCATGTTCCTGCGACGCCGACGACGCGTGCTTCGCCGCCGAGACGGCCTTCGGTACCGACTTCGCGGGCGACGCGGGTGACTTCGGAGGCGAAGGCGCCGAGCTGATCGACCATCGTGTTGATGGTGCGTTTGAGCTCGAGGATTTCGCCTTGGACGTCGACGGTGATCTTCTTCGTGAGGTCGCCCTTGGCGACGGCGGTGGTGACTTCGGCGATGTTTCGAACCTGGTCGGTGAGGTTCGACGCCATGACGTTGACGTTGTCGGTCAGCTCCTTCCAGATGCCGGCGACGCCTCGCACGGCGGCCTGACCACCGAGCTTTCCTTCCGTACCGACTTCGCGTGCGAGACGCGTGACTTCGCCGCCGAATGCGTTCAGCTGGTCGACCATCGTGTTGATGGTGTTCTTGAGATCGAGGATCTCGCCGCGAACGTCGACGGTGATCTTCTTCGTCAAGTCGCCGTTCGCGATCGCCTTCGAGACTTCGGCGATGTTACGAACTTGGTCGGTGATGTTGCCGGCCATGACGTTGACGTTGTCGGTGAGCTCCTTCCACGTGCCGGCGACGCCGCGCACGGTGGCCTGACCGCCGAGCTTGCCGTCGGTACCGACCTCGCGCGCGACGCGCGTGACCTCCCCGGCGAAGCCGTTGAGCTGGTCGAGCATCGTGTTGATCGTGTTCTTCAGGTCGAGGATCTCGCCGCGCGTGTCGACGGTGACCTGCTTCGTCAAGTCGCCGGCAGCGATGGCCTTGGCGACGTCGGCGATGTTTCGAACCTGGGCTGTCAGGTTCGAGGCCATCTGATTGACGCTGTCTGTCAGATCCTTCCAGGTTCCTGCGACGCCTAGAACGACGGCCTGCCCACCCAGTTTTCCTTCGGTACCGACTTCGCGGGCGACGCGCGTGACTTCGGCGGCGAAGACGCGGAGCTGATCGACCATCGTGTTGATGGCGTCTTTGAGCTGGAGGATCTCGCCGCGAACGTCGACGGTGATCTTCTTCGAGAGGTCACCGTTGGCGACGGCGACGGTGACTTCGGCAATGTTTCGAACCTGCGCGGTGAGGTTCGAGGCCATCTGGTTGACGCTGTCGGTGAGCTCTTTCCAGGTGCCGGAAACGCCCGGAATCGAGGCCTGGCCACCGAGCTTTCCTTCGGTCCCGACTTCGCGGGCGACGCGCGTGACTTCGGAGGCGAACGAGGCGAGCTGCTCGACCATCGCGTTCGCGGCGCGCGCGGTCTGGAGGAAGTCGCCCTTCAGCGGCTCGCCAGCGACCTCGAGAGCGACCTGCTGACGAAGGTCACCGCTCGCGACGGCGCCGATGACCCGGCCGATCTCGTTCGTGGGCCGCGCCATGGCGGCGACGAGATCGTTGACGGCGTCGAGCGATTCCTTCCAACCGCCCGCGGCGCGATCGAGCGATGCGCGCTCGTGCGTTTTGCCTTCCACGCCAACGGCAGTCTTGAGGCGCTGCAGCTCGAGGACGAGCTCGGCGTTGCGTTCGATGATGTCGTTCAGGACGTCCGCGACCTTGCCCTCGAGGCCGGTCAGGTCGGGCGGCATTCGCGCGCTGAAGTCGCCGCGTCGGACGGCCATCAGCACGTCGAGGAGCTGCCTGTTGGCGAGGCTGTCGTGCGACCGCTCACCCGACCACTCAGAGACTGTCATCGAGACCCTCCGTACAAACCACGTGGACGCGACCGAGGTAGGTCGCCAGATCGGCGGCGATCCGCGCAATGGCATCGCGGTCGCGTTTCTTCGCGGCGGTGGCGAGCTCACCTCCGAGCTCACCGGCGAAGGCGAGCTCGTAGCCAGCGGAGCTGCCCTTCATGTTGTGTCCGAGCGTCCAGATCGTGTCGAAGTCCTCTTTGCCACTCGCTTCGAGCGCATCGCGGATCTTCTGGACGTCGTTCAATCGATTGCGGATGAACTGCGGCATCATCGGGTAGAGGTCCCGATCGACGCGCACGACGATCTTCGCCTCGTCGCCGTTCGCGCGCGTCGGCTCGGGGCGCAGCGCAGGCCTCGCGATCTGTCGCGTGGAGGAGGGCGGCGGCGGCGTCACGGGCTTCGCGGCGACCAGCACCGGGCGCGAGCTCGAGCTCGGGATGGCGGGCGAATGCCTGTGGAGTGCATCGAGGAGCACGTCTTTGCGGATCGGCTTCGTCAGGAAGTCGGTGCATCCCGCTTCGAGGCAGCGATCGAGCGATTCGCTCATCGCGTCGGCCGTGAGGGCGAGAATGGGCGCTCGCTCGAGGCCGCGCTCCATTTCCCAGACACGCATTTTTCGCGTCGAGGTGAGGCCATCCATGATGGGCATGTGCACGTCCATCAGCACGATGTCGTAGCTGCTCGACGCGAACATCTCGAACGCCGATGCGCCGTCGCCGGCGAACTCGAGCGTGTGCGGGGAATTGCGCAGGTACGATTCGATGACCGCCTGGTTGTCCTCCGCGTCTTCGGCGAGGAGGATCCGGAGCGGACGCTGCTCGCGCGGGGGAGGGACGAGGCGAGGCTTGGCGTGGTCGGGTGGCAGGGTGCGCGCAGGCTTGAAGCGCGCGGTGAACCAGAACGTGCTGCCGTTGCCGAGCGTGCTCACGACCTGCATGCGACCGTGCATGCGTTCGACGAGCGGCCTGGCGATGGCAAGACCGAGGCCGACGCCGCCGCGCACGCGCGTGATCGAGGCATCGAGCTGGGCGAACCGCCCGAACACGAGATCGAGCTTGTCGGGGGCGATGCCGATCCCAGTGTCGGTCACCGAGAACTTGAGGGCGCCAGGCTCGATCGACTCGGGATCGCGTTCGACCACGACCTCGACGTAGCCCTCCTCGGTGAACTTGATGGCGTTGCCGATCAGATTCACGAGGACCTGGCGCAAGCGATGGGGATCGCCGACGAGCGCCGGCGGGAGGTCACCGCTCTTCCGGAGCCGCAGCTCGATGTTGCGGGCCTGCGCACGCACCGTGAGGAACCCCAGGGTGTTGTCGAGGAGCTTGTGCAGATCGAACGGAACGTTCGCGAGCTTGATGCGATAGGCTTCGATCTTCGCGAGGTCGAGCAAATCGTCGATGAGCGCGAGAAGATGATCGCCGGCGTGACGCAATCGTGTGACGAACTTCGTCTGTTCGTCGTCGAGCGTCGTCTCCGAGAGGAGATCGGCCATCCCGAGGATGGCGTTCATCGGCGTGCGAATCTCGTGGCTGACGTTCGCGAGGAATTCGCTCTTCGAACGACTCGCCGCCTCGGCGAGGTTCTTCGCCTCTTCGAGGTCACGGTTGATGCGCTGGCGCTCGACCGCGTATCGGATCGAGCGCGAGAGCAGGTGCTCGGTGAAGTGCCACTTGATGAGATAGTCCTGCGCGTGCGTATTGACGGCGCGCAGGCCCACCTCCTCGTCGTCGTTGCCCGTGAGCACGATGAGCGGCTTGTCGGGCGCGAGCTCGTGGATCTCTTCGAGGCTCTCGAGGCCGTTCGAGTCGGGAAGCGAGAGGTCGAGCAAGACCGCGTCGATGTGTCCGCCGGTCAGGTGCGGGGGGGCGGCGGCCATCGTCGTCACGTGGACGATCTCGAAGGTGCGCTTCGGCAGGCGGCGGAGCATCTCGCGGATCATGCGAGCATCCGCGTCGTCGTCTTCGATGAGTAGGACGGTCAGAACCTTCACGAGAACCTCCTGCATCGCACGGCGCCGTGCGCGGAGGGCATTGCGCCGAACGAAGCAAGCCTCCAGCGCAACTCCGTTGCGCTGATTGAACCGTCAGCAGGTGGCGTCAGGACGTCTCCTCGAGAATGCTCGTCGATGACGCGGCTGCCGCTTTGCCTTCGCCACAGAACTTGCGCGTCAGCGTGCGGCGATTGACCTGGAGGATCTTCGCCGCGAGGGTCTTGTTGCCTCCGCAAGCCTCGAGCACGCGGGTCATGTAGCGGCGCGTGACCTCCTCGAGCGGCACGAGCTCGGTGGGATCTTCGCCCGCGACGATGACGTCGGACCGACGGTAGTTGCGGACGCGCTCCGGAAGGTCGTCCACCGTGATCTCCTCGTAGTCGGTGAGGGCAACCGCGCGCTCGATGCAGTTCTGGAGCTCACGCGTGTTTCCCGGCCACGAGTAGGCGAGCAGCCTTTCGGCCGCGACGCTCGAGACGCCCGAGACTTTCTTGCCCATGGCAGCCGCGAACTGCTCCACGAAGTGACGTGCATAAAGCAGGACGTCGCCGCCTCGACCGCGGAGCGGGGGCACTTCCACCTGGATGACATTGATGCGGTAGAAGAGGTCCTCGCGGAAGGTTCCTTCCTCGACGGCGCTCTCGAGATCGCGGTTGGTCGCCGCGATGATGCGGACGTCGACCGGGATCTCCCTCTTGCCGCCGACGGCGCGCACCGTCTTTTCCTGAAGGACGCGGAGAAGCTTCGGCTGCAGGCGAAGCGGGAGCTCGCCGATCTCGTCGAGGAAGATCGTTCCGCCATTCGCCTCGACGAAGAGGCCTGCGTGGTCCGCCTTCGCGTCGGTGAAGGCGCCCTTCACGTGGCCGAAGAGCTCGCTCTCGATGAGCTGCTCGGGCACCGCCGCGCAGTTGATGGGGATGAACGGACCTTCGGCGCGCTTGCTGTTGCGATGAAGTGCGCGCGCGGTGAGGTCCTTGCCGGTGCCGCTCTCGCCGACGATGAGCACGGACGCGTCGAGATCGGAGACGCGGCGGAGCATGTCGAAGAGCTTCACCATCGCTGGGCTCGTTCCGATGAGCTCGTCGAAGCTGTGCGAGGCCGACAAGGCGCGTTCGAGACGCTTCACTTCCGTTTGTAGTGCCCGATGCTTCGCCGCGCGCTCGATGGCGTAGAAGAGCGCGTCCATGTCGAGCGGCTTGGTGATGAAGTCGTACGCACCGGAGCGGAGCGCACCGACCGCATTCTCGACGTTCGTATGAGCGGTCATCACGATGACCGGCAAGTCCGGTCGGTTCGTGGCCACGCGCTCACAGAGCTCGAGACCGTTCATGCCGTGCATGCTCAGATCGGTGACGAGTACGTCGAACGACTCCGTCGCGATCGCCGCAAGGGCCTCGTCGGCCGAAGTCCGCCAGGAGACTTCGATGCCGCGTGCCTTGAGGCGAACGTTGATCAGCTCGCAAACACTGCTGTCGTCGTCTGCAACGAGGATTCGGATCATTCTCATTACTCCAGAGCTCGAAATCCTAGCAGTGCAAGTGCTTGGATCTAGGGCCTTTTATCCGATTTTAGGGAGACAAATAGTCCCGCTACTCGAGGCCGTGCGAGCCACGAGTTGCCGAGGATCGATGCACGCGCGCAGGCCTACGGTTGCGGAGCTGCGCACGCGTGTGCGGATGACCCTGACGACAAATCTCAATCATCCTCGTGCGATCACGCCCGAAGGCTCGTGCGTGGCGCGAGCTCGGCATCTTCCGAGGTCGCCCTTGCGGCATATGTGCTGCATGGCCCGAGCGTCTCTCCGGCGGTCGATCGACGTCCCACCCCGTCGATTGCGCCGCCATCGCCTTGTCGATTCGGAGGTTTCTGATGAGCGCCAAGATTCTCGTGGTCGCTGACGATGATGTGGACATGCGCACGCTGCTGGCGAGTCGCCTCAGGCGACGCGGATACGAAGTCATCGAAGTGGCTGATGGGGTGGAGCTACTCGGCTACTTGCGATCGACCGTGCAGAGTTGGACACTCGACGACGAGGAGGTCCGCGTGCCATCGGCGATCATCTCCGACGTGACGATGCCCGGCCTGAACGGCTTCGACGTGATCGAAGACCTTCGGCGTGACGGTTGTCACATTCCCGTGATCCTGATTACGGGCCTCGAGACGGAGGAGACGAACGACAAGGCGGCACGTTGGGATGCCATGGTCTGTACCAAGCCGTTCGACATCTTCCGTTTCTGTTCGACCGTGGACGAAGTCGTGGGGGCAAGCGGATGATGCGGCCAGCGAGGGTTCTCGTCGCGGACGACGACGCCGACGTTCGGGCGTGGGTGGGGATGCAGCTGAAGAAGCTCGGTGCCACGATCCTCGAGGTCGAGAGCGGGCTCGAGCTGCTCGATTTGCTTGCGCGCGACTCTCGCTTCGATCTCATCGTCACCGACATCCACATGCCGGGACTCAAGGGGAGTCACGTCGTCGCCATGGCCCGCACGGCGGGCGTCGACGCGCCCTTCCTCGTCATCACGGCGCACGCCGACGATGCCGCGCGTGAGGCCATCGATCGATTCGACGGCACCACCTTCATGGAGAAGCCACTCGACCGCGACCGTCTGGTGAAGGTGGTGGGTGAGATCCTGGACGAACAAAACGCGAAAGGCGCGCGCACCAAGGTACGGCGCCTTCCGCCTCGAAGCGCGGGCGACTGAAGCGTGACTGAAGCGTGACTGAAGCGTGACTGAAGCGTGACGAAAGCGACCGCGGGCGGTCAGGGCTTCATGTCGGGCTTACGCGTCACGACGATGTGGCCGTGGCTCTTGTTGTCCGGATAGCCGTACCGGAACGAGATGGGCTCGTGTCCTTTGAAGAGGTTGTGGAACTCGGTGGCGTCCTTGTTGTTCACCGTGCCGAAGGGCTCCGGCCACTCGTACTGACCGTAGACATCCTGGACGAAGCCGTACTGCTTGGCGATGCGCGGCGGTACGCCCGTGGTGTCGGAGATCATCCAGTCCGTGTGGGTCATGAGCCAGTTACGGATGGTCGAGAAGTTCGCGTCGTCCCAGAGAAGGTGGCTCGCCGCCTTCGTCATCGTCGAGGCCTTGGGCTTCGTCTCGAGGTACTTGAGCAAGCCAGGCTGCTTGGCGAGGTTCGCGTTCGAGAGATCGTAGGCCACGTGGCGGAGGAACCTGATCTTCGACTCGCCCGGCTTCTTGAAGCGGATCTCGGCGTTCGCGAACGGACCTGCGCGGCCCGTCTTGCCGGATTTTTCGGCCGTGGCGATGTCCTCGGCAGTGAGCCAGTGGATCGTGCCGTCGGGCTCGAACGAGAAGTAGCGGAGCGTCACGGGCTCGAAGCCGTGGATGGCGAGCGCGGCCATCGTGTAGGCAATCTCACCGGGGATCGCACCGTGCGTCTCGATGTCGAGATTGATCGTACGGCTATGGGCCTTGAGGAACAGCTTGCCGAGGTGGTCGCGGAGCGTCGCCAGCTCTCGGGCGAGGCGCTTGTTGTCCGCCTTGAGAACGCCGCGAACGTCACCTGCGGTCTCGAGCGAGATCGTGTTGAACTCGGTCCCGTCGGGGTAGGTGGCGAGCGCGCTCACGAGATCGCCGCCGCCGAACGGATACACGACCGTGGTCGGAAGATTGGCGGGGCGGAGCTTCGCGATGAACGGCATCGCGACGTCGAGCCATTCCTTCTTGTACTCGGCGAACGCCGGCTTGAGCGCCGCGCAGTGCTTGTCGACCACCGCCTTGTCGATGTTGGGCGGGATGAACGAGTCGTCGCCTGCGCAACCCGCCACGCGGAATGCGGCCTGGACCTCTTTGGTGAACTGGGCCCCTTCGAGCTTCTCGTCGGCGCCAGGGTCGGACGTCGGCCCACCTGAGTCGGAGTTGGGCACGATGGCCGCGCTTGCGTCAGTGGGCGCTTCCGACGCGCTGGGTCGAGGCGGCGCCGAGGGCGGAATTGCCTGGGATTGAGGCCCTGCAGTGGGGTCCGGCGGATGCGAGCGGCACCCGGTCTGGGTCATGAGGGAGGCGCCGGTCACGGTGCCGAGGGTGCCGAGGAGGAGAACGGCTCCCAGGTTGCGCGCTGAGCGCGAGCGGTTTTTCACGATTTCCGAACTTTGCCAAAGCAAGGGGTGACTTGCCAACCGCCGTGCGCGCGCGATAAGCCCTTGGCCCGCACGGAGCCGATTTCTTTGCCTTCGTCCGTTCGAAGGAATTGGCCGCCGCGAGCCGCCGCGAGTTACCGCGAGTCACCGCGGGTCACCTAATGCGGCCACCGGGGCCCTGCGAGCCGTGCACAAAGGTGCTGCCCCCATGCCTCTGACCGAGTATGAACGCTACCTGCGTGTCCCCGAGCTTCTGAGCCTTCAAAAGCCGGAAGAAACGCGAACCCACGAAGACGAACTCCTCTTCCAGAGCGTCCACCAAGTGGAAGAGCTCTGGATGAAGTGCGCAGACGAGGAGATCACCAAGTTCGTGGCCCAGATCGACCGCGACGAGCTCGAAGGCGCTCGTGCGGCGCTCCACCGTATCTACGTGTTCGAAAAGCTGATGGCCGAGCAGATGCGTCTGCTCGAGACCATGGCGCCGCTCGCGTATTTCTCGATCCGCAAGGGCCTCGGCCACGGATCGGGCCTCGAGTCACCAGGCTTCAACCGCCTGCTTCGCAACTCGAAGAAGGTCGTCGAGGCCTTCGAACGCGCCTGCGAGCGCCGCAAGGTCACACCGGAAGACCTGGTTCGCGATCCCCAGAAGGACCGCTCGATGTGGGCCATCGCCGAGGCGATGCTCGACATCGACGACGCGTTCCAGAACTTCCGCTTCCGCCACCTCCAGCTGGTCAAGCGCATCATCGGTGCGGGAACGCCCAGCCTGAAGGGCAACCCGATCGAGCTGCTCGAGAACAACGCGAAGAAGATGTTCTTCCCGACGATTTGGCGTGCCCGCGAGGCGCTTTTCAGCGACTTCGCGCCGGGCGAGCTCAAGACCTGATCGCGACACCGATCCCGAGCGCGCCCCGAGCGGCGTAACCCCCAGAGCTCGCGATCGACGAACGGCGCCTACGAACGGGCGTCGTCGTTGGTCGTGAGCTCTTCGTTCGAGAAGAGCCGGCGAAGGGCCAGGCTGAGGAGCTCCGCGAAGCTCGACGCGCCGGCCTTCCGGAAGATGTGTTTCATGTGCGTTCGGAAGGTGGTTTCGGCCATGCCCGAACGAAGCAGGTAGGCGTCACGTGTCTGCCCCGCCACCAGCCAGGCGACGATCTCGTATTCGCGCGGCGAGAGCTTCCACTCCGCGCTGAGCGCCTCGAGACGCGTGGCGAGCGAGGTCTGGAAGGCGTGGTCGCGCGCGATAACGCGCCGGAGGAACGCGCCGAGCTCGGCTTCGCCAACCGGCTTGCCGAAGACCGCGGTGTTCATCGTGGCGGCTCGGTTGACGACGGCGACCTCGATCTGCCCGGTCACGAGCGCGCACGGCACGTCTGGGAAGCGTTCACGGGCGCGCTCGAGGATCTCGAAGCCTCCGTTGGCTCGCGGTCCCAGATTCAGGTCGACCAGTATGCCGCACCAGTCCGTGCGGCTCTCGAGCAGGCCCAGAGCCTCGTCGACCGAGGACGCGAAACGCACGACGCGATAGCGGGTGACGATTCGACCAAGACAGCGGCGCGTTGCATCATCATCCTCGACGACGAGCAGGGATCCCACCGGGTTCACCGAACGAAAGAAGGTTGCACATAGCTGCCGTGAAAGCAGCAAAACGAACGACGTGTGGCGTCTACGGCGTCTAGCCTCACGCCGATTGCAGCGAAATTATTCACGAAATATCAGTCGCTCTACGTTGCCGCCCGAACAGAGACCTTCACGGAAGGAAGACGACGCGGCGAAGGTCCGCAGCTTTGACTCGGATTCTGTCGGTAGCAAGAAGAACCGCGTGCGCTGTAGTGCCGCATCTTGCAGCAGGGCAGAGACGCCTCATTTCTCATGTCTCGTTGCCCGTTTCTCGTTGCCTCGTTGCCTCGGTTGTCGGTTGTCGGTTGTCGGTTGTCGGTTGTCGGTTCTCGTTGCTCGCTAGGTGACGCCTCACCGTCGCGATCAAGAGATCGCGTTCGAGCGGCTTGGTGAGGTAGGCGACGCAGCCTGCGAGCTTCGCACGCTCTCGCGCGTCGCCGCTGACGAACGCGCTGACCGCGATGACCGGCACGTGCGAGACGAGGGGATGCGCCTTGAGGCGTCGTGTGGCCTCCCAGCCGTCGAGATGGGGTAGGGCGAGGTCCATGAGGACGAGGTCTGGAATGTCCCGTACGGCGCGTTCGACAGCCTGCTCTCCATCCTCCGCTTCGAGGATCTGGAACGTTCCCGCCAGGATGCGCCTGAGGATGTCGCGGTTCTGGGCCGAGTCGTCGACATAAAGCAAGCGTGGGAGCTCGCTCGTACGCTTCTCCGAGAGCCGGCTCGCCGCGGCGCGCACGACGCGAGGTAGGCGAACCTCGAATGTGGAGCCGCGGCCCAACGTGCTCTCGGCTTGCACCCTGCCGCCAAGAACGTGGACCAGCTCGCGGACGAGAGGCAGCCCGAGGCCGCGCCCGCTCAGGTGGCGCGGCCGCGCTCCATCGACCTTCTTCATCTTGTCGAAGAGGAACGGAAGATCGCTTTCGGCGATGCCGGTACCCGTGTCCTGCACGCGAACGACGAGCGCGTCACCGTCGGCGCGCGCGGATGCGGTGATCTTCCCGCGCTCGGTGAACTTGGCGGCGTTCGAGAGGAGGTTGACCAGGATCTGGCGCAGCTTGAGCGAGTCGCTCGCGATCTCGCGTACCTCGGGTGCAACGTCGACCACGAGCGCGATCTCCCTCCCTCGAAGGAGGAGAAAGGTCGTCTCCATGCACTCGTCGAGGAGGACGTCGAGCTCGATGGGTTCGGTGACGACGTCCACGCGACCAGCCTCGAGATTCGAGAGATCGAGGAGGTCGTTGACGAGGCCGAGCAACGTCCGTGCGTTCTGCTCGATGACGTTGAGGTCGCGTCGTCCGTCGGGCGTCAGGCGCTCGCCCTGTTCGCGGAGGACGAGGTCGCAGTAGCCGAGGATCCCGTTGAGGGGCGTGCGCATCTCGTGGGAGACGTTGGCGAGGAACGCACTGTCGACGCGACTGCGCGTGTCGCCCTCGTGTGCGGGCCCCTCCTCGGAGCGTCGTCGTGCGCGTTCGAGCTCGGCGGTGAGCCTCTCGATGTCCTCGTTCTGCTGGCGAAGGATCTCCATGTTCTGCGCGCGGCGCTGGTAGCTGGCAAGCGTTCGAGCGGAGATCGTATGCGACTTCTTGAGGACTTCGACGGCACGTCGCGATTCGGTGACGTCCTCGGCGACGCCGAGCAGGTACTCACCATCGCCACGGTCGTCGAGGAGGGGCACCTTCAGGGAGCGATAGATGCGGTCGGTCCCAGCCGTTCGGGCCACCTCGTCGAAGATCCGGAGGGACTTGCCCGCGAGCACATCGGAGTCCTGGGCGATGAACGACTCGGCCTGTTCCTTGGGAAAAAGCTCGAAGTCGCTCTTGCCGAGCAGCCACTCCTTGGTGACCTGGAACGTGGTGGCGAAGGTCTGATTGGCCACGACGAGACGTCGCTCGGAGGCGTCTTTGACGAAGACGACGAACGGCATCGCGTCGACGACGCGCTCGAGCAGCGAGCCGCGCGCCGAGGCCGCGACACTCTCTCGTGCGCGGCGAATCTCGCGCGCGAGAACGAGCGGCAGGCGTGAGAGGCCGGCAGCGTCCACCACGTCGGCGGCGCCGAGCTTGGCCGCCATACGCACCGACGTGTCTCGAAGCTCGGGCGTGTAGACGACGAGCGGCACCTTCTTGCCTTCGGCCGCGCACCTGGCTTTCACGTCGCCTATGCCGAAGCCAGGCAGGACGTCGGCGCACACGATGACGTCGACGGTGCCCGCCAGCGATCGTGCAAGCTCCTCATCGGTCGAGACGACCTCGGTTTCGGCAAGAAAGCCCGCGCGCCCGAGCACGCCGGCGATGGCATCGCGTTCCGAATCGGTGGCGACCACGACGACCCTCGGGGCCGGCCCAATCGCGGGAGGGTAAGTGCTGCCCAAGTCAGGAGCTCCCGAAGGCGAGGGCGGTCAGCGTGCTCGTCATCTGGAAGCCGCAATAGACCTCCAGATACGCGTTCATGCCGACGACCGGGGCCGCGTGGAACGCCCGCGAGACGTCTTGGGTCGTTCCTCGAGTCTCGGCGACGCTCATGCACCGCTGACAGTGGAAGACGAAGGCGGCGGCGGGCGGACCGACCCGCGCCGGAACTTCCTCGCGCAGAAAGCGGGCCGTCGAGCCCGCGAGATCGTCGAGCTGCATGAGCTCGAGCTCGGTGCCTTCCGAGAGCAGATTCGAAAAGAGGATGGAACCGTCGTCGAGTGGGCGCGACGGGCCGTGGATGAAGTACTCGCGACCGATACGTCGTGCGGTCGGCCACGTCGCAAACCCGGCGGGTTTGTCGATGCCGAGGTCCGTGACGTCCACGCCGAGCAATTCGGCGTAACGAGCCGCGGCGGGACGGCCGTCGATCTCGAGCGCGCGAGCGAACGACGAATCGACCTTGGTGACGAGCAACTTCTTGCCGGTCGGAACGTAGGCATGCGATCGGAGCGCGGCCCATCGCACGTCGGTCTGGAAGAGAAGCAGGAACACCGCGTCGTCGAGGACCTCGTCGTCCACGTGCAGGACCGAAGAGGCAGGTTCCTCGTCGAGACGACCCGCGCCGCCCCCGACGAGCACGAGCGCAGGATTCGGCTCGAGCATGCCCATCAAGAACTCCTCCTTCTTGTCGCGAGAGCCGTCGTCCACGACCATTCCGACGTGTCGCGTGCCGAGGTTTGCGGGGGGCACGCCGAGCTGAGCACACGCCTGGTAGAGCGCGGTGGCGCCGGCGGCGACAGCGTCTCGCGAGAGGTCGCGGCCAACTCCGACCCCGACGTCGAAGTCGCCGGAAAGCGCGGACGCCACGATGCTGCCGGAGTGGATCCCGTCGCGGTCGATTTCACCGCTGGTGGAGGCACCAACGAGGCGTGCTCGAGGCAATCGCCGGCGCAGCGCGCGATTGAGTGCACGGTGGTCCCGGTCGCGCGAAGCGAAGAACGTGACGAGTTTCGGGGGCGTGGCGCCGAACTGGCTGCAGATGGCTTCGGCCGCGCGCTCCTCATCCATCTCGGACGTACGGGCCGATGCTAGGGCCATCGACGCCATGAGGCGGCTCCTCCCGATTCGGACGTGGCAGGGCGGTGTGGAAGCTGTGGAAGCTGTGCTCTAAGGCGTTTTCGCGTCACTCGTTCCTCCCCCATGGTCGTTCTTGCGATGGCGACTCGTCATACTCGAGGTCCCTTCGAGGTTGCTCGCGGTGAGACCGATCGTGGTGGCCCGGCGTGGTGGAGCCGTTTGCCGAGCGCACGAAGCGACGCGACGTAGGTTTCGATGCCGTCGCTCTTCGAGACGTGGGCGTCGGCGCCCGCGGTGGAGGCAAGACGCCGGAGCTCGGGCTCGGGCAGGTTCGACGAGAGCACGACGACCATGTCTCGTCGCGGCGTGGTGGCCTTCAGCTGCGCGACGAACTCCGCTGCCGAAAGGTCCGCGCGCCTGACGTCCGCCACGATGATGTTCGGTGCCCAATGCGTGACGATCGAGCGAATCTCGCCGATCGCCACTGCGATTCTCACGTCGAAGCCGACCGCCGAGAGCCGCGCCTGCGTGACTTCGAGGGTGTACTCGCTCTCGTCGACGAGAAGCAATCGGACGCGCGACAACTCCGAGTCGATGCCGGCATGGGGAGGTACGGGCGCGGTTGGACGCTCCACGACGGGCGGAAGGAGGCGTCGCAAGAGAGCGAGGAGGCGCAGCCCTCCGTCGTCGGAAGAGATGTGCGCCGCGGACTGTGCGGCACGTTCGAGCGCCGAGAACTCGACCGGCGGACGATCTCCGTAGAGCACGACCGGACATCGTCCGTCGATGAGCGTCCGCAAGAGCGTGTTCTCGGCCGTCACCTCACGCCAGCTCCGAGGTGCCGAGACGTCGTAGACGAGCACCGTCGGAACGTCGTCGTCGAGCGCATCGACGGCGGTGCGTACGTCGCTCACTCCGACGGTGACGTAGCCCTCACGCTCCACGAGCTCGCACGTCTTCGTGCGCCGCGGGTTTGCATCGTCGAGAACGAGGACACGACGGATCGATTGCGCCAACGAGCCTCCATCCACACGTGGGCTTGTACCCGCGCACGCAGACGGCCCCACCCGTCGCGTTGCGAGCCGTCCGTACGCAGACCGGCGTTCGAACGAACTCCGAGTATCGATGCACGCATGGCGCAGGACCATCCTCTGGAGGGAGGATGTGTCTGCGAGGACACAGCGATCGACGCGGGGCCCATGCCGCCGCGCGCGTGCGTCCAGCGACGCTGGACTCCACGAAATGACGACTCAATGATCACGCACGTCTACGTGTCTACGCGTGCGCGCGCCTCATCAGCGACTGCAGGCGCATGTGCGGTGATGGGCGTGGTCGCGCCGCTCTCGCTTCAACGATTCGAGAAACGTGGGGAGCGTCGTTCGAAGTAGGCTTCGACCGCTTCGAGGTGATCGGCTCCGCTCCACGTTTCGGCGAACAGCGTTCGTTCGAGCGCGCGCACGTCGCGCGCGTTCGCGCTGGCCTCGCGGACGAGTCGCTTCATCTTGGCGATCGCCGTGGGGGAGCCTTTGGCAATGTCGGACGCCCATGCGAGCGCGGTGACTTTGGCTTGATCGTTCGCGGTGACTTCGTCGACCAAGCCGAGTCGCAAGGCTTCGGCCGCGCTTACTTCGTGACCGGCATAAAGCAGGCGGGCTGCGGCTCCGCTGGGCACGAGTGCGAGCACGCGCGGGACGGTTCCCCACGCCGTGGTCACGCCCATGCGCACTTGCTTGAACGAGAGCCGCGCGCGCTCGTCGGCAACGCGCATGTCACACGCCATCGCGAGCTCGGCGCCACCGCCGATCGCCGGGCCTGAAAGCGCGCAAACGACGGGGAAGGGAAGCTCGCCGATGGCGTGCATGAGATGCCAGCCGAGATCGCTGAAGCGTTCGGCGTCGGCGACGGAGGTCTTGTCCCGCATTTCGCGGAGATCGCCGCCCGAGACGAACACATCGCCGGCGCCCGTGAGGACGGCGGCGCGCACGGACGCGTCACCGCTCGCGCGATCGATGGCATCGGCCAGTGCGCCGATCGTCGCGTGGTCGAGGGCGTTCTTCGCCTGGGGGCGATCGATCGTCCAGACGACGACGTCCCCCTGGCGGTCCACGTGGAGCATGGTCAGCTGCCAGCGCGAAGTCGACGCACGGTGCCCTCGCCCGGACGCGACGAGCGCGCCGTCTTTTGCGCGTTCTTCTGGGCGTGTTTCTGTGCGTCCTTCTGTGCGTCGTGGCGAAGACGCGTTGCGCGCTGCTCGGCTTCGATGACGTTGTCCTTGCCGGAACGTCGCTTCTTGCGACGGGCGAGGAAGCGTTCGGCGTGCGCGATGATCGCGCCAGCGACGTCGAGACCGCTCGTCCGCTCGATGCCCTCGAGGCCTGGTGAGCTGTTGATCTCGAGGATCTTCGGGCCGTCGCGGCCTTCGAGCATGTCGACGCCCGCGACCTCCAGCCCCATGACCTTCACCGCCGAAACCGCCGCTTGACGGTACTGGGGAGGAAGCTCGACGCGAACGCCGAGGCCGCCGCGGTGGAGGTTCGAGCGGAATTCGCCTTTCTTGGCCTGTCGGCGCATGGCGGCGACCACACGACCGCCGACGACGATGGCGCGGTAGTCGCGGCCCTTCGACTCGGCGATGTACTCCTGCAGGATGATGTCTTGACCCATCGCCCAGAGGGTTTCGAGCAGCGAGGTGACGGCCTGTGGCGTCTCGGCGATCATCGTGCCGATGCCCTGAGCGCCCTGCTGGAGCTTAACGATGGCGGGGGTGCCGCCGATGAACGTGAGCGCCGCGTCGACCGACGTGGGCGTGCGCGCGCAGACCGTCTTCGGGACGTCGATGTCCTTCTTGGTCAGGAGCTGCATCGCGCGGAGCTTGTCGCGCGAGCGCGCGATGGCGATGGCGGTGTTGAGGACGGGCACGCCCATCATGTCGAATTGCCGGACGACGGCGAGGCCGTAATTCGTGATGGAAGCGCCGATGCGCGGCACCACGAGATCGACGGGAGGCAGGAGCCGATCGCCGAGGAACATCGCTGGACGACCTCGCGACACGACGATCTGGAAGTCGAGCGGATCAGCGACGGTGACTTGATGGCCGCGCGCGCGGGCTGCGAGCACGAGCCGGCTCGTCGAGTAGAGGCCTGCGTTGCGAGACAAGACCAGGAGGCGCAAGAGGCCGCAGAGCCTGAGGGAACTTTTCGTGGGCGACAATGGGGGCCGCGCACGAATCGTAAAAAATGTGTTAATTCAATTGGTTATAAGCGCATCCTCGAGCGCGGACAGCGTGAGGTCGGCGGGACGGGCGGGGGAGATAGGAGCCGGCTCGCGCGTCGGGGCGTGCGTCGCGCTCTCGGTGGTCCGGGCGCGGACGCCCGCGGACCTTCCGTGCGAGGAAGGCGCGTGGGATCGAGGCCAGACGGACGCCGCCGCGAGCAACGCGATGGCCCCCAGTCTCAACCAAAGATGCTCACGCGAAGACATCGCACGAAGCGGATGCATCGTGCGTGCCCCCTCTGCGGCGAGCCATCGTGGATCTCGATGACGCGGGAAACTCCGAGAAACCTCGATCGACGTAACGTGTGTGAGGGCGCGTTGGCGTGGTCGAGGTGTCTCACGTGAGCCACGGTCGAGGCGGGATGGACGCGCAGGGCGCGACGTACGGATCATGCTCCACGCTCGCGCGACGCTCTTTGGAGCCCGGCCACGTCCCGCTCTGGACGGCGTCTGCACCCCTGGTAGGGTGGCCCTCGATGGGTGCCATCTCGCGAGCCAAAGACGACGATCTCGACCTGCCGCCGCTCGACGGTGAAGGCGACGAGGAGACCGGCGACGACGCTGCGGAGGAGCTCGACGAGGAAACGCCCGACGGTGCCGATGCCTTCGACGACGCCACGGCCGAGGACGAGCCGATCGAGCTTGCGGTGGAAGGCGCCGAGGCCGGATGGCTCCAGGATGCCGACGATGCGGAGTCGCTGGATGTAGGTGTTTTCGAGCTTGTCTCTGACGCTGACTCACGTTCGGGGGAAGACGACGAGCCCGACACGCGGATGCACGACGACGACTTGCTCGGCATCGATGACAGCGTGGCCGCCGTAGACTCAGGCGAAGAGGGGCCCCTCGCCGACGACGAGGAGCTGAAAGAGGAAGATCTCCCCGCCCTCGATGCGGACGAAGACGGCGACGTGGCCGACGACGTCCTGTTCGACCGCGCCATGCTCGGCGCCGAGGAAGAGCTTCGTTGGGACGATCGCGCATGGGCGCGTGTCGCCGAGTTCGACGGCGGCGAAGAGGACGGCCGCGAATCGCATTGGGAAAGCGGAACGCTCGTCGCGCCCGGTGAGGAAAAGCAGAGCGCGCGCGATGCCGCGTGGCGCCACCTCGACGAGAGCGGGCGCGTGACGGCGGCTGCCTTCGTGCCGGGCGACAGTGTCGTCGTGGCGCTGGACGAGCGCACGCGCACGATGCTCGTCCGGATCCGTCCGGACGGCACGTCGCGCATCATCGCCGAGATCGACGCTCCTTCCGGCGACGACGACGGTGAGCCGCTCCGCGTGACTGCGCTCCGCTGGGACGGCTCGAGCGGTTGGCTCATCGCGCGCGGAACGTTTGGCGTGCAGGCGTTCCGACCCGCGTGACCGCTTGGTGATAAGCTCTGCCACCCAAGATGGCAGTCATCGTCCAGAAGTACGGCGGTTCATCGGTCGCAGACGTCGAGAAGATCGGACAGGTCGCCGAGCGCGTCGTCGCGGCGAAGCGTGAAGGGCACGACGTCGTCGTCGTCGTCAGCGCCATGGGCAAGACGACCGACGAGCTCATCGGGCTCGCCCGGCGCACGGCCGAAGCTGCCGGACCAGGCAAAGAGCCCCCGCGCCGCGAGCTCGACATGCTCGTGTCGACGGGCGAGCGCGTGACCATGGCGCTCCTGTCCATCGCGATTCACGCGCGCGGCTTCGATGCCATCAGCTTCACGGGCAGTCAGTCCGGCATCCTCACGAACGATCGACACTTCGATGCACGCATCATCGAAGTGCGTCCGCACCGCATCCAGGACGAGCTCGCACGCGGACGAATCGTCATCGTCGCCGGGTATCAGGGGATGAGTTACAAGCGGGAGATCACGACGCTCGGGCGCGGCGGCTCCGACACGACCGCGGTCGCTCTCGCCGCGGCGCTCTCCGCCGAGCGTTGCGAGATCTACAGCGACGTCGACGGCGTCTACTCGGCCGACCCGCGTGTGGTCGATGGCCCGAAGCACTTGCCCGAGCTCGATCTCGCCGTCCTCGCCGAAATGGCAGAGGCCGGTGCGAAGGTGCTGAACGCGCAGGCCGTGGAGTGGGCGCGTCGCAGCAAGATCGCCATCCACGCGCGCAAGACGAGCGACCCGGTCGGTGGCGGCCGGGAGACGGTTGGGCGCCCGGAAGAAGACGATACGGTCGCGCGGCTCGGCACCGACGAGAATCGGAACGTGCGTGCGGTCGTCGGCGCGTCCGGAGTGATGTTCGCCAAGGTGGCTTCGAGCAGCCTGCCGCTCTTCTTGAAGACGGCTGCGGAGCTCGAAATTGCCGTCGGCGACGTTGTCGGCGCCGGCGCGGACACGTTCGTCCACGTTCCGATGCTCAACGTTCCCGATTGGCAGCGTTGCGCTCGCGAGTTCGATCGCGCTGTCGGCGGAGGAGCGGCCATGCTGGGCAAGCATGCCGTCGTGAGCCTGGTCGGCTACGGGTTGACGGGTGCGAGCGGCGTGCTCGGTCGCGTGATCGCGACGCTCGAACAGGCTGGGGCGACGCCGATCGGGATCTCCGCGGGGCCGCTTCGCATCAGTGCGACCATCGCCGAAGACAAGCTGGCGGCCGCGCAGCGTGCATTGCACGCCGCGTTCGTGGCCGACTAGGCCTCGAAGGTGCTCTAGCGTCCTGCTCGGCGAGCCAGCGCAGCGAAGAGCCGGCGGTCGCCACGATCGTCGGCCGGCCAAGCTGCCGGATCGGCCTCGCGCACGAGGACGAGGAGCGCCCGCACGTGGAGCTGCGCTTCGCGAGCGAGCGCACTGTCGTTGGTTTCGGCCGCGAGCACGGCGATGCGCCGCCATACCGCGAGTTGAGCCGGTGTTTGCCCGTCCTCGCCATGCCATTGGGCGAGGATGCGGAGCGTCTCGGGCGTGCCTTGGCCGGTCGGCGCGAGAAGGTCGGCGACGGCCTGGTCGCGCATCCCGAGGGCGTGACGCACGAACGCTCGCGCGCGCCGGGCTTGCTGGAGCTCAGGCACATGTTCGAGCGCGAGGGAGTAGACGCGCTCGGCTTCCCGGAGGTCGCCCCGCCGCGTCCGGAGCGCGCCGAGACCCAGGTACGCCTCGTCGCACGTGGGATCGAGCGACAGCGCCTCCATGTAACGCCGGAGCGCGGTGTCCTCTTCGTGGGCTACTTCGTGTGCGCGCGCGACGCGGACGAGCTCGAGTGCGCTCGACGCCGATGCCGGCGCAGTCATGAGCAGCGCCATGAGCACCACGATGGCGGCGAGAGACCATCGCCTTCCGCCCCAGCCAGGCGAAGCTCGCAGGGCACGACCGCGGTGCATGCATCCACGATAGCGCCTCGCGGCGGCGGCGTAGCGGCGGTTTCGACGCGTGGATGGTTGGGGTTCGGAGCATGGCTGCGCCCATGGCCCGGGTGGCCTCGAATTCTCGCGTCGTGGGGGCACGCTGTGTCGCGAATGTTGCGTGCCGATCGCAAAATTCGCGCGAGCGTCGAGGCCGCGAGGGGCTCGTGGTGCGTGAGTTACGCGCTTCTGCCGTGTGGAAAAGCACGAGCTGCGCGGCATGGATGTTGAAGTCGCAGAACGTTGGGCATCAGCAAAGGAGCCGTGCGAATGGCTGCGACTGTCCAAATTACGTTCCGCGATATCCCTCATTCCAATTCGATTGAGACGCAAGTGCAGAGGCGAGCGGCGAAGCTCGACACTTTCTTCGATCGCATCGTCAGCTGTCACGTCGTGGTGGCTGCCCCCCATCGGCACCACAAGCAAGGGAGACGTTACCAAGTCAGTATCGACATGCTCGTACCGGGGAAGGAACTTGCCGTCACGCACAACCTCGACGACGACAAGGAGGACCTCCACGCGACCGTCGACAACGCGTTTACCGATGCCGAGCGCGTGCTCGAGGAGCATTGTCGTAAGCTCAAGCTAGGACCGAAGCTCACGCATCAGAAGCCGCCTCACGGGGTCGTGACGAAGCTGTTCAGCGACCGTGGTTACGGCTTCATCGAAGACGGCGGCCGGGAGATCTACTTCCATCGCAACAGCGTCTTGAACGGGAAGTTCGACAAGCTGTCGGTCGGCGCCAAAGTCCGTTACGCGGAAGAAGACGGCGACAAAGGGCCACAAGCCAGCACGGTTCACGTCGTCGAGACCTGAGGTCTCGATCGCGGCGTGCGTCGGGCCATTTCGACCCGGCGCACGTCGTGCTCATTTCCCGAGCAGCGCGACGCGGTAGACGACGCCCCCGCGAGGAGCGCGGTCGCTTTCGCTCGCCACGAAGAGCGCACCGTCGATCGGCGAGAGGGCGAGGCTCGTGGGGCGAACCGGATCGTCGCCAGCATCACCGACTTGCCACGACCATGCACCGTCGCGCGCCGCTCCGTACCGTCCTCCGCCGAAGACGACCTCGTGCGCGTACGTCGTTCCATCGGGCGTGATTGTCGGGAGGATGGTGGCACCACGTTCGTCGAAGGGGAGCCACACCACGTTGTGCCCCGCCGCGTGAGTGTGACCGGGCGCGCCGCGCAAGGCGACGAAGGCGCCGCTCCTCCAGCGGGACGGCAGGGCGAAGTTGCCGGTCCCCGGCGGATACAGAATCGAGCGTGCCGACGAATTCGCGTCGAAGAGGGCCAACGGGGAATCGACGTGGCTCTGGCACCACGCATCGTCCCTCGGGGCGCTGCCGGCGGTGACGCGCGCCCCCGGTTGCGGCGGTGGGACGTCGGCCAGGAGGGGCGTTGCCGGAGGGACCTGCGCAGCACCACGTGCGCGCCCGGCAAACATGCAGAATGGATAGCCGTACGCCTTGTCTTTCTCGACAAGGACGAGCGGCGCGCCGGGATCCTCGTCGCTTACCGCGCGTCCATGCCGGAGAAGATCGGCAGCGCCGTCGTCGATGCCGACCAGGCGCCCCGCCGCGTCGCTCGCTATCGCGCTCAGGTTGTGGATCCCCCGGATGACCACCTCTCCCTGTTTCCACGTGAGCGCTCTGCCTTTCGTGGGGGACGCGAGAGGAAATCGTCGCACAACGGCGCGCTCGAGATCGTAGGACGAGGGCAGTGGGCGAGGAGCGGCGCTGGTCGCGACGTAGAGCATGCCCTTGGCGACCGCCAGGGCGTGTCCCTCGTCGGCGCCGGCGTCGGGGAGGCCGATCACCACGTCCTCGCCGGCACCGCCCTCGTCGACGTCGGCGGTCCAGTGCCAGCGCTTCACGGTGCTCCTCGTGCCGCAATAGAGAACGTTGCGCTCGAAGACGCACGCGTGTCCGCCAGCGTTCGTCCGCGCCCAGACGACGGTCTCAGGGGGCTTCGGATCGAAGAGTCCGTCGTGATCGACGTCGCGATAGCGGCGCACGTCACCGTCGAGCGTGACGGCGAACAGGTCTCCGTTCGGCGCGAACGTCAGGCCGCGTAGCTGCCCTTGGTCGAAGGCCACGACGCGCGCGCAGAGCCCGTCGGCGACGAAATGCCGATCGGGCGGGAGGCCGTGAGGACCACATGCGATGGCACGTCCACGCGCCGTCGACGAGGTGGGCGTCGGCGCCGGTCCGTCGAATGGAACAGCGCTGTCCTTCGTGCATGCGACGAGCGAGAGCCCGAGCACGACGCGCGTGCACGACCGTGCGGCGTCAGCGACGACGGCCATCCCCGGGAGTCGTGTCTCGTTCGGGGATCTCCGCGATCTCGACCTCACCGACCCGCAGGTCGTTCGAGACGGCGACGACGCCACGAATGCGTTCGGCCATCGCCTCGATGCGACCACGCTGGTTCTCGTCGGGGACCGTTCCGCGCAGGGTGATTTCACCCACGTGGACGATCACTTCGACGTTCGCGGTTTCGAGGCTCTCGGTGGTGGAGAGCATCGTCGCGAGCTCGTCACGGATACGTTGATCGCGTCGCCGTCGCCCGCGCGGTGCGCTCGGCGCCTCGACGGCGATGGGTTCTCCGAGGTCGACGCGCTCGGAGCCGCGAGGGACTTCCTCTTCGGAATAGAGCTCGGCCTCTGCGAGCGGCTCTTCTTCCTCGAGCACGTCGGTGGCCGCGTTGACGTCGTCGTCCGGATCGTACGATTCGGGCAGATAGGTCGGCATTCCGAGACCCTGCTCTCCGAAGCTCTCGTACGTTCGGTCGCGGATCGTGAGGTCTTCTTCCTCGGGTTCTCCAGGCGGCCAAGGTCGAGGTGTCATCGATGGTCCCTTGTCGTCCTTCCTTCGTCTGCCCTCGTTTCCCTGGCTTTGAGCCATGCAATGCGTGTTCCGCCCGCATACGTGCGGTGGACGAGCAGCCCAAGAACGGCGTGCGTCGCGGTGACCGTAGCAACTTGCCCCGTGAGCGCGGGCGCGCATGCGGACTTGGACCGCCGACTCGCGGTAGATTGCCAGCGAGATGAAGATCCGTACGGCTCGCTCCGAGGTCGCCTACATCGACGAGGGCAAGGGGAGGCCCCTCGTGCTCGTCCATCCATTCCCGCTGTCGGCCGAGGCCTATCGCACTGACGCCGACGTGCTCGCGGATTCGCTGCGGATCGTCGCGCCGAGCATGCGCGGATTCGGCGGGTCGTCGCCGTTCGACGCTGTCACGCCGCCGTCCATCGACGCGATGGCCGACGACGTCGCCGCGTTGCTCGACCAACTCGATCTCCGCGAGCCCGTGGTGGTCGGAGGGATCTCGATGGGCGGCTACGTGGCACTCGCCTTCGCTCGTCGTCACGCCGACCGGCTCGCGGGGCTCGTGCTCGCCGATACACGGGCCGAACCCGACTCGGACGTGGCCCGCGCCAATCGCGATCGGAACATCGCTCGTGTCGAAGCCGGCGAGTTCGCGCCGTTCGTCGACGAGCTCGTGCCGAATCTGGTCGCGAAACGGACCATCGACACGCGCCCTGAAATCGTCGGTCAGGTTCGTGCCATCGCGCTGCAGCAGACGGAGGCAGCGGTGGCTCAAGCGCTCGCTGCGCTTCGCGACCGTCCTGACGCTCGACCGGGGCTCGGATCGATCGTCGTGCCCACGCTCGTGCTCGTGGGGTCCGAGGATTCGGTCACGCCCGTGGCAGCCTCCGAGGCGATGGTGCAGGCCATCCCCAAGGCGACGTTGCAGGTGATCGAGGGCGCCGGGCATCTCTCGAACCTCGAGGCCCCGTCCGCGTTCCGTGACGCCGTTCGCGCGTTCGTCGCGCGTCTTCCGGGCACCTGACGATGCAGCCCTGGTTTCCGAGCCTGACCGCGGTCGCGGTCTCTCTCGCCCGCGGCGTCGGAGCTCTTCCGGACCGCCCCTCGACGCGTGCGCTCCGCGTCCTTTCACTGGGCCTCGTCGATCACGTCACGCTCCGCATGCGCGCCATCGACGAGGTCGTTCTCGCGGCCCTGCCGCGATCGCGCCAGCTCGTCATCCTCGGTGCTGGGCTCGATCGTCGTGCGTCGCGCCTCCAGGCGCTTCGCGACGTCGTCGTCTACGAAGTCGATCACCCCGCGACGCAAGCGTCCAAGCGTCTCGTCTCGCGTCTGACGCGCGCCGAGGGGACGACAGCACGCTTCGTCGGCGTCGATTTCGAGCGCGATTCGCTCGACGCCCGCCTCGAGCAGAGTGGCCACGACGTGCATGCGGAGACGACCTGGATCTGGGAAGGGGTGACGCCGTACCTGACGAGGGACGCCTTTCTCTCCACCCTGAGAATCGTCGCGGCGCGCTCCACCCCTGGCTCGACGCTCGCCATGACGTACGGAACACCCGAGCTGCTTGCCGCGGGTCGACGGCTGAAGCCGTTCGTGCGCCCCGCGTTCGCCGCCATCGGAGAGCCACTCCTGGGACTCATGCGCCCGCACGAAGCGCGCGATCTCGTGACCACGGAGGGCTTCGACGTGACGGACGATTCGGGCTCACCGGATTGGGCCGACCGACAAGGTGTCCCGAGACCGCGCGTCGTCGTGGGTGAGCGCCTGCTCGTCGCGATCAGGGCGGGCACAACGTCAGGCTCTGGCAAGCCGTGAGACGGCTCAGGTGGTCGATGCTCGTCTCGCAGTGAGCGCTGCGGATCGACGCGAGGCAGTCTTCGAAACGCAGATCCTTCGAGGCCGGAGTGCACCTCCAGCTCGCCATCTCGGTCCGGACGGGACCATCGAGATTGGCGCGACAGGCGTCTTCGCTCGCGTAGAGGCTTCCGTCCTTGCCGATGCGGTCGCACTCGGCCTCGCGACTGCAGAGCTCTTGGGCGAGCCGCGCTGCGGGCTCGGCGAGGGCGGGGCCTGTCTCGGTGACGCGAACGCCGTTGGGCGTGCCGCTGGACAGCGTTGTGATGCCGCTCGAACGCTCGTTGTGCGAACAGGCGACGAGGAGCGAAACGACGGCCAAGACGGGCCAGCGTTGGCTGCGTGCGGTCCCGCTCTCGTCGCTCGAACGAGCACGCGCAGTTCCCATGGTCGACCTCCGAACGCGGGCTCTGCAGCGAACGCGCCAACGAGCGCGCGAGTCACGACGTCCCGCGGGGCGAGACGTCGCGCTCACGGTGCGCAGAGGGATGCCTGGCTGCATGCGTCGACGTTGGCGACGATGTCGAGATCCGCGCTGCACGGTTGAGCACGAACCGCGGAGAGGCAGTTCCCGAGCAATGGCTCGGCGAGGCCCTGCGGGCAGCCCATGGATTGCACATCGACGGTTGCCGTGCGACGCGCCTCGTTCATGCATGCTTGCATGCTGGCGTGCGGTCGGTTCGGACCGATCTCGTCGCACGCGAGCTTTCGCTCGCAGAGCGCCTGGGCGAGGTTCTCCGCCTCTGCTGCGCCCTCACCGAGCGCGGGAACTTCGATGGCGCGCGGATCGGCGCCGTGGCCGGGCGGCGCCTCCTCGCCGGCGCCGGCCGGGAGCTCGGCGCCGGTCGTCGTGGTCGTCCCAACGGGGACCGTGTCTTTGTGCGCGCACGTGACGAGCACGAGCGCAACGGCCAAGCCGACGAACACGAATTCCGCGAGGTGCTTGTGACGAAGTTCGTGCTCCATGATGCGCCTCGTAGGTGTTGGGTCATTGAGCGCAGAGCGCCGTCGTCCGACAGGCCGGCGTCGCGTCGATGTTGCTGGTGACGTCACCGCAGCCCCCTGCGCGGAGTGCCGCCAGGCACGACGCGAGGACCGTGGTGTTGACGCCAGCGTTGCATGCGGCGTTCTCGAAGTGGTCGCGCGCAATGCCTCGCTGCTGAGCCAGGCACGCGTCGCGGCTCTCCCAGCGGCCTCCGCTTCCGATGTGGTCGCACGTCGCTTCGCGATCGCACTGCGCCTCGGCGATGCGCGGAGCGACTTCGGCGGGCGCTGCGCCGAGCGTAGGAACGAGCTTGGGACCCTCCTTCGGCAAACCTGGGAACTGGTACTCGGCGCCCGGCCACGCGTACGGAAGGTGATACGGCGGGAGCGGTGGATAGCCCGTCCCCGGCGTTCCGGTGATGCGCTCGCTGCCGAGCTCGGTGGCTCGCATCCCGGACAATTGGGTGCGAATCGTCTCGTCGCTCGTGCGCCCGCCGTTGTCGACCCAACCGGCGTTGTCGATGGTGCGCGACGTCGCCACGGTCACGTCGGAGCGCTGGGCGACGCTCGCCGCAAGCAGCTGATCGGCGCCGGGGCCTTGCGGATAGCAGGCGCCGAGGAGGACCGTGGTGAGCGCGACCCCTGCGAAAACGGACGAGCCGGACGTCATGCGGCAGATGTCTGCATGCGATGTGCCCGAAGTCGCACGCGTCTTCTTGACGCGGCGCCGTGGTTGTCGTTCCGATCCATCGCGTGCGCCCCGTTGATATGGCCCGCGTCGAAGAGCTTCGAGACCATTGGAACCGAGCGATGGAGCGAGACCGCCCCGCGGACGCCGTCGCGGCGCTGGTCGAGCTCGAGCGTCTCGATCCCGAAGAGCCACGCTGGGCCCAGCGCCTAGGCGAAGCGTACCGACGACTCGGCCGTCCAAAGGACGCCGAAGACGCGTTCGTCCGCGCGATGGACGGCTACGTGCGCGGTGGCTTCGTCCCGCGCGCGGTTGCGATGGCCAAGCTCGTCATCGGAATGAACCCGGCACGCATCGACTTGCTCGCGCGCATCGAGCCCGCCGGACCGGCGGCGCCGCTCATTCCGGCGATCAAGCCGCCGCCCCTGCCGGCCAAGGCGGTTCCGCTCGCGCGCGCGGCAGACGCCGCGGAGAACGAAGTTCGCTTCGACGACGCAGGCGATGCCTCGAGCATCTCCATCGTGCTCGAAGACATCGAGGAGCTCGAGATCATCGAAGACGAGGGCGCGGAGACTGTCGATCGTCCGCTTCCGACTCCCTACGAGCCGTCGATCGACCGCCTCGCGACGATGTCCGCGTTCCAGCTCTTCGCCGGCCTGCATCGCGAGCCGCTTCTTGCGCTGTCGGCGACCGCCGAGCTCGTCGAGTTCGTGCCGGGCGCCATGGTCATCGTTCGTGACGAGCCGGCGTTCGCGCTCTACGCCATCGTGGGCGGAAGCGCGCGTGTTCTCGTGCCCGGCGGCGGCGAGATCCGTCTCACGGAGGGCGAGGTCTTTGGCGAGTCTTGCCTGCTTGGTTCTGGACGACGTCAGGCCGACGTGAAGGCCGAGACGCCGCTCATGACGTTGCGCATCGAAAAGCGCGCGCTCGACGCGATCACCGAGCAGCATCCCGAGGTGCGCGACGTGCTCTTCCACCTGCTCGCGCGGCGCCTCGTGGCGAATTTGATGCAGACCTCGAAGCTCTTCACGGTGTTCGAGCCCCGCGTGCGTCTCGAGTTCGCGCAGATGTTCGAGGTCCGGCGCGCCGAGCCGGGAACGGTGTTGGCGCAGCGCGGGCGCCTGCGTGACGGCCTCTACGTGCTCCTCGCGGGCAACGTGACGGCCACCGACGGGGCGGGGGAGCGGATGCGCATCGCGCGCGGGAGCACGTTCGGATACGAGGCGCTCGTCGGGGGCGCCACGGCAGACGTCACGCTGGAAGCGGAGACCGAGTCGGTCGTGCTCCGCTTGCCTTCGACGCGCTTCATGTCGCTCGCGGCGACCTATCCGCCTGCGCTCGCGCTTCTCGCGGAGCTCGCCGACGAGCCGTTGCGGCCGAGCGAGCCCCCGATGCTCGGCGCCTGACCGATTGTTGCTCCTCGGAAACGGTCCGTCCCGGGACGCGACCTTCTCGACCGGCGTGCCCGAGCCTTATCATCTGCGAATGAATCGCCGCCGCGCTCTCGGTTTGCTCGCTGCCTCGGTGAGCCTTCCGCTCGTGAGCGTGGCGTGCGGTCGCTCAGCCCGTAGAGAAGACATGTCCAGCACATCGAATCCGAGCCCCATCCCCCCGAACGGCGCCTCTGGCCGCATGCCCGTCATCTTTCTCGCGCACGGAGCGCCTCCGCTCCTCGACGACGAGGTGTGGAAAGGGGAGCTCCACGGCTGGGCGGGTGCGATGCCGCGACCGCGTGCGGTGCTGATGGTGTCGGCGCACTGGGAAGATCGCCCGACGACGATCGGCGCGACGACCACCGTTCCGCTCGTCTACGACTTCTACGGCTTCCCCCAGCGCTACTACGAAACGAAGTATCCCGCGCCGGGAGCCCCGGAGCTTGCCGCGCGCGTTCGTGACTTGCTCGATGCCAAGGGCCTCGGCCATGCGGAAGATCCGCAGCGCGGGCTCGACCACGGTGCGTTCGTACCCCTCTTGGCGATGTACCCCGAAGCGGACGTGCCAGTGCTCCAGATCTCCATGCCTGGGCTCGACCCGAAGGACCTGCTCGCGTTCGGACGCGCGCTCGCGCCCCTCGCCGACGAAGGTGTGCTCGTGGTCGGGAGCGGCTTTCTCACGCACAACCTCCGCGACGGCATGAGGACGGCCTCGACGCCGGCGTGGGCGAGCGAGTTCGACGCCTGGACCAAAGAGGCGCTCGAGCGGCGTGACCTCGACGAGCTCGCCGACTTCCTGCATCGCGCGCCCAGCGCCCGTCTCGCGCATCCTCGAACCGAGCACTACGCGCCTGTGATCGTGGCTGCCGCGGCCGCCGAGAAGCGCGAGGGCAAGCCGTCCTTCCCGATCTCCGGTTACTGGAACCTTGCGCCTGCCTTCACGCGCCGGAGCGTTCAGTTCGGCTGACCGGTCGCGCGGGACCGAAAAAATCGTCAAAAACGCGGCCATTGAATGCGTGGCTGGGCTTGCCGGACGCGTTTTAGGACCTAAATCCCTTCCGGATGAGGGAAGAGGGCGTAGTGGCGAGGCCGCAAGACCTCGTGCGTCGGTACCTGGCTGCCGTCGAAGCGAACGACCATGAAACGCTCGCCGCGTTGCTCGACCCCACGGTCGTTCACTACGAGTATCCGAGTCGCCACCTGCCCGCCGGCGCCGTCCGCGATCGCGCGGCGATCCTTCAGCGCTACGTGCACCTGAGCGAGCTCGTCTCGAGCCAACGGTTCGTCATCGAACGCGAGATGGTCGATGGCGACGCCGTCGCTCTCGAGGTGACGTGGCTGTGCGTTCTCGCCGTCCCTCATCGTGATCACGCCGCCGGAGAGACGGTGACCGTGCGTTTCAACATGTTCGTTCGCGTGCGCGAGGGTCGCGTCGTCGATCAGCGCAACTACGACTGCCCCGACATCCTGGCCGCTTCGCTCGAGGGCTGAACCGGGCGCCGGCATGGGTCGCACGGCGTCCCGCACGTCGGGCCGTGACGCGCCCGCCCCGCATCCTTCACGACAAAACACGAAGCCCCTGCAGCCTCGAACGAGGGCAGGGGCTTTCGCGCGTGCGGCAGGGGCTTTCGCCTGTCTAGCTGAGCGCGGTGAGCGCTTCGATCAGGAGCAGCCCATCGAGTTGCCGCAGTTCAGGCACTTGTAGCAAGCGCCGTTGCGGACCGTGATGTGACCGCACACGTCACACACCGGGGCGTCGCCCATCATCGCGTCGAGCTGTGCGTCGAGCGGGGAGGCTGCAGCCGCGTGCTCGTGCGCGGCATCTTCCACGCGGCGAGCTTCGGTGCGAGCCGGGGGGGGCTCCGCGTTCCTCTCGAGCGCCTCGGCTTCCGTGGCGCTGCGCGAGATCGCTTCCTTCGTGTAGGCGAGGGAGGCCGGCAGCTCGGAGTCGCTGTTGCGGTCTTCCTTGCCACCGAGGAAACCGACGTGCGGGATCGCCTCTTCGCTCTCCGGCTTGACGTGCGCCAGGTCGTAACGACCGAGGTATTCGACGCCGAGCGTGCGGAAGAGGTAGTCGACGATCGACGTGGCCATCTTCACGTACGGGTGGCCCTCGACGATGCCCTGCGGCTCGAAGCGAGTAAACGTGAACTGGTCAACGTACGTCTGAAGCGGCACGCCGTACTGCAGACCGATCGACACGCTCATGGCGAAGCAGTTCATGAGCGAACGGAAGGCGGCGCCCTCCTTGTGCATGTCGATGAAGATCTCGCCGAGCGTGCCGTCTTCGTACTGGCCCGTGCGGAGGAAGATCTTGTGGCCGCCGACGCGCGCTTCCTGGGTGAAGCCGACACGCTTCTTCGGCAGGCGGACGCGCAGGCCCTTCGGACGCGAGCCACTTGTCGCGTAGTCCGGCGTGAGACCGAGCGTGAGCTGGGTCGCATCCTGCGGCGCGCTGGTCTTCGGGATGGGGGCGAGACCAGTCATGACGGTCTCGTTGTGCTTGGCCTCGTCGGCCTTCTTCTCGTCTTTCTCTTTGTCCTTGCTGGACGTCGAGAGCGGCTGCGACGCCTTGCATCCGTCGCGGTAGAGCGCGACGGCCTTGAGGCCGAGACGCCAGCCTTCCTCGTAGATCTCGGCGACCTCTTCGACCGTTGCCTCGTTGGGGAGGTTGACGGTCTTCGAGATGGCGCCCGAGAGGAAGGGCTGCACCGCCGCCATCATCTTCACGTGGCTCATCGGCGCGAGGAAGCGCTGGCCGATCTTTCCGCACCGGTTCGCGCAGTCGAACACCGGGTAGTGCGACGGCTTGAGGTACGGCGCACCTTCGATCGTCATGCGACCGATGATGGTGTCCTGCGCCTCCTCGATCTCGGCGCGCGAGAAGCCGAGGTGCTGGAGAATGCTGAAGCCACGCTGGCTGCGCTGCTCCTTGGTGACGCCGAGGCGCTGGTACGTCTCTTCGCCGAGGACCCAGGCGGCGAACGCCTGATCGAGCTCGAAGACGCTCGGGATGGCCGTCTCGGCCTTCGTGAGATCCGCGTCGGTCAGGCCGCGCTCCTTGAGGGAGCGGCGGTTGACGTTCGGCGCCGCGAGCAACGTGTTCGTGCCCGTGACGTACGCGACGATCTCCTGGATCTCCGGCGCGCTGTAACCGAGCTTCTTCAGCGCGGCAGGCACCGACTGGTTGACGATCTTGAAGTAGCCGCCACCGGCGAGCTTCTTGTACTTCACGAGCGCGAAGTCCGGCTCGACGCCGGTGGTGTCGCAATCCATGAGGAGACCGATCGTGCCTGTGGGCGCGAGAACGGTGGACTGCGCGTTGCGGTAGCCGTGCTGCTCGCCGAGCGTGACGGCGTTGTCCCAGTCCTCGCAGGCCGCGCGATAGAGCGCGCTCGGGCACTTGTCGCGGTTGATCTGGTAGGCCGCGTCGCGGTGGAGGTTCATGACGCGGAGCATGGGCTCGCGGTTCTTGGCGAAGCCGTTGAACGCGCCCTTGCTGCCGGCCATCTCGGCGCTCGTCTTGTACGCGTGACCGCACATGATCGAGGTGAGGGCGGAGGCGATCGCGCGGCCTTCGTCCGAGTCGTACGGCACGCCCATCTGCATCAGCATCGAACCGAGGTTCGCGTAGCCGAGGCCGAGCGGGCGGTAGTCGTGGCTGTTCTTCGCGATGTCCTTCGTGGGGTAGCTCGAGAGATCGACGAGGATCTCCTGGGCGATGAAGAAGATGCGGCAGGCGTGGCGGAAGCCGTCGACGTCGAACGACTGGACGCCGTCCGGGCTCTCACGGAGGAACTTCGTGAGGTTGATCGACGCGAGGTTGCACGCCGTGTCGTCGAGGAACATGTACTCGGAGCACGGGTTCGACGCGTTGATCTTTCCGCTGTTCGGGCACGTGTGCCAGCGGTTGATCGTCGAGTCGTACTGCACGCCCGGGTCGGCGCAGTGCCACGCCGCGTCGGCGACCTGTTTCCAGAGATCCTTCGCGTCGTACGTGTCGCAGACCTCTCCGGTCGTGCGCATGATCGTCTGCCACTTGCCGCCGGCGAGAACGGCCTTCATGAACTCGTCGGTCACGCGGACCGAGTTGTTCGAGTTCTGGCCGCTGACGGTGTGGTACGCCTCGCCGTTGAAGTCGCTCGAGAAGCCGGCCGCGATGAGCGCGAGGGCCTTCTTCTCCTCACGGACCTTCCAGTTGATGAAGTCCGTGATCTCCGGGTGGTCCATGTCGAGGCACACCATCTTCGCGGCGCGCCGCGTGGTGCCGCCCGACTTGGTCGCGCCGGCCGCGCGATCGAGCACTTCGAGGAAGCTCATGAGGCCGCTCGACGTGCCGCCGCCGGAGAGTTTCTCCTGCTTGCCGCGGATGGAGCTGAAGTTCGAGCCGGTGCCCGAGCCGTACTTGAAGAGGCGAGCCTCGCTCTTCACGAGCTCGTAGATCTCCATGAGATCGTCGTCGACGGCCTGGATGAAGCACGCCGAGCACTGCGGGCGCTCGTAGGCGTTGTTGGTCTCGATCATGACCGAGCCGGCCGGCGACGACTTCGCGTCAACCATGTCCCACGCCCAGTTGCCGCCCGAGCCCGTGATCCCGTACTCGGCCCAGAGACCGCAGTTGAACCAAACCGGCGAGTTGAACGCGCCGATCTGGTGGACCATCAGGTACGAGAGCTCGCCCTCGAACGCATCCGCGTCGGCCTTCGAAGCGAAGTAGTTGCCGAACTGCTCGCCGGCGTTGCGGATCGTGTGCGCGATGCGGTGAACGACCTGGCGAACGCTCTTCTCGCCCTGCTTCGCGTCGCCGTGGAGACCGGCCTTACGGAAGTACTTCGAGATGACGATGTCCGTCGCGAGCTGGCTCCAGCCCGAGGGGATCTCAGCGCCTTCCATCTTGAAGACGATCGATCCGTCGGGGTTCGTGATGATGCTGGCGCGCCGCTCGTAGACGAGCTCGCCGCCGTTAGGGCCCGGCGCGCCGTTCTCGAGCGGATCGACACCGGCGCGCGTGTTGATGCGCGCGATGCTCACGCCGCGTGAAGCGCGCGGCGCGGTGCGGGCCTGATCCTTCTTGGCCGCGCCGTTGGTGCCCTTGGTCTTGATCGCCTTCGAGCTCGACTGTGTTGCCGGACGAGCTTGGCCCTTCGTACTGGCCGCGGTCGCGTTCTGCGCGCGCACGGAAGCTTTCCCGCGCCCACTCTTGTCAGCGCCTGCACCTGAAGAGGGACGTCCCAAATTCGACCCTCCGTCGCGAGGACCCATGCCGAAAGATGTAGCCATCAATCGCCTCCGCTACAGCAGTTAACTCGCGGGAACATCTCTGCTTCCCGCGAACGTCAGAACGTCGTCCAACCATTCACACACGCGCTTGCGCCATCACTCGGTGATCACCGCGATCAGGTGATCGGGAGATCGTTGATGGATCGGGTGACGGCGCTACGCGTGAGCTCGAGTCTCGGGGGCGTTGGTCTGACGTCTTCCACAGATGACGTGCCCGACGGCGCGTTCCGCTTCGGAGGGCAAACCAACCCCCTCGTGACCTGAGCCGATCACACAACTAAAACCAGCACTTGAGCGGTTCTCGAGGGCGACGGATCGATCGGCACGGGATCTCGAATCCCCAGCTGTTCGCCCGAGGCCCTCAACACGTTTTCCCCAGCCCCATCACCCGAGTCCGCCGCCCGGTCACCCTCAGTTCACGCTCCGTGAGCAAGTGAGCTTCAAGTGTCCGGCGACTGCCAATCACTCTCTGGCCTTCCGTTCAGACTTCCTCCGGAGGAACCATCCCTTCGTGTTCACTGACCAAGTGTTTAGCACTTGGTCGAAGCGTTGAGCACGAACGGGAACGAAAAGTGGGCCCCAACTCGCGTCTCGGGAGCGTCTCTCGAGACACAAGAGGCCGGCAAGCCCTGCCAGCAACGTGAACTGGCGAGCGAGGAATCGATCTAACCTCAACATCTTGTGGTGTCCAGACAAATGCACCTACTCCATGTGGTGGGACATGGTGGGTCTTTGTCCTTCCTGGTGTCCCCAAGGCTAAACACCCGTGAACACTGATTTCTGTTCAGCAGTCACGGACAGGTATTCAAGAGGCCAGCCCCAGTTCGTTCAGGGGTTGTCCACAGGTTGATCACCCGCAACCACCCCAAAATCGTCACCGGGCCTGCCTGATCGGGGCCGGTCGGCACGCTCGGCGGTCAGCCCCGATGACGACGCATGCGCTCGCTCGGCGTGACGTCGACGGGCTGCGGAGGCGGCTTCGACGCGGCCATCGCGTTGATGCGGGCCTTCTGCTCCGGAGAATGCGGACGCGTTGCCGTTTCTTCCTCGTCGCCATCGCTTCTGGTGATCAACGAAGCGAGCTGCTGGATGCGTGTTCGCTGCTCGGGAGACATCTGGCGCGTCGCCGTTTCCTCGTCATCGGCATCGCGCTCGGCCTGGACCTCCGCGAACGCCTCGAGATCGATGTCGACGGGAATCGAAGGAGGACGCGGTGGAGGCAGTGTCCGCAGCGGACTATCCGCCGAGGCCTCGTCGATCGGAGTCGGCGTCGCGACCTTCTTCCTGTCGTTCGTCATCGGTCCCCCGACCTCTGAGCGTACGCAGGCGGAGCCCGACGTCCACGTCGGCGCGGATCGATCACTCGCTGCATGATGCATCGATTCGATCCGCGCCGGGCCCCGACGCAAGAACGCGCGGCGGAGGCGAGGGTGCGTGCTCCTCGTCCCCGCGCGCGGGTAGCCCTACCGCGGGAGCTCGATCTTGGGCTTGTGCGGGTGACGCTTGTAGACGAGCACGGTACGACCGAGGACCTGCACGAGCGTGCCTCCGACTTCGGCCGCGAGCTCGGCGCCTGCCTCGTTGCGATCGACCGGCGCTTCCGTGCCGATGCGGATCTTCACGAGCTCGTGGGCTCGCAGAGACTCGCGCGTCGCCGCGATCACCGCGTCGGTCAGGCCTTCCTTGCCGATCTGGACGATTGGGGTGAGGTGATGTCCGAGGGCGCGGAGGTGGCGGATCGCCCGACCCGACATGACGCGGGGGCCTTGGCGTTCCGCCTTCTCGCCCGCCTCGGTGGCCATGTCGCCGTGCTCCGTGACGAGCACGTCCTTCTCGATCAATCCAACCCCGTGGTCGGGCAGGCTGCGAATGTCGCCCGTGCGCTTCGGAACGCGACCCTTCGGCCCGGGGGAGCGGCGCTTCTTGGGGAAGGGCCGGCCACGTCGCGGCCGCTCGGTCTTCGTCTCGCGAGCGGGGACTTCGTCGCGCCAGGAGGTCGGGCGTGCCGATCGTGCACCGCGCCCTTCGCGCGCCGGTCCGCCGGACCGCTCACCCGATGTAGGACGCGGTCCGCGTGCCGTTCCGCCGCGTTCGCCGCGTTCGCCGCGTTCGCCGGATGACGGACGCGGTCCGCGTGAGGGGCCGCCGCTTCGCTCGCCGGATGACGGTCGCGTTCCGCGCGAGGGGGCGCCGCGTTCGCCGCGTTCGCCGGACGCCGGACGCGGTCCGCCGCGTTCGCCGCGCTCGCCGGATGACGGTCGCGTTCCGCGCGCCGGTCCGCCGCGTTCGCCGCGCTCGCCGGACGCCGGACGCGGTCCGCGTGCCGGTCCGCCGCGTTCGCCGGATGACGGACGCGGTCCGCGTGCCCCGCCGCGTTCGCCGGATGACGGACGCGGTCCACGTGCGGGGCCGCCGCTTCGTGCCGGACGCTCGTCGCCGGACGGGCGCGAGCCACGCGACGGGGCGCCTCGACCCGCCGGCTTCGGACCACCGGGTCTCTTCTTGATTGCGCTCATTTGGACGCCGCCTGCGGGAGGGTACGCACGGTTCTGAACTCCTTCTCGGGATCGATCACGGTGACTTCACCAAAACGTGTGAGCTCGGGCGCGATCGTGTCCGCGTCGCCCGCGACCACGATGAACGCCGATTGACGCGCTGGATCATAGAGCGCTTTCGACGCCGCGTCGGCTTCCGCCGCCGTCGTCGCGCGCACCTGCTTGCGATACGCGTCCCAGTAACCGTCCGGTAGACCGAACGTATCCTGGGTGACGAGCATGTCGGCGATCGATCCGATCGTCTCCATGCGAATCGCGAAGATGTCGCTGAGGTAGCGGCGCGCCGTCGCCGTTTCGCCGTCGTCGGGCGGTGCACTCACCATGCGAGCGGCGTTCTCGAGCAGCCCGTCGATGGCCTTGGCGGTCTTCGACGACTCGGTTCCCGCGTACAGAACGAGCGGCTGTGGGCCGTGCGCGAGCTCGAGGATTTGCGCGCTGGTGCGGTACGCGAGCGACCGCTGCTCGCGCACGTCGGCAAAAAGCCGGCTTGCCACGCCACCGCCGAGGATCTGATTGGCTACGCGAATCGAGG
Organism: Labilithrix luteola; assembly: GCF_001263205.1. Taxonomy (GTDB): domain Bacteria; phylum Myxococcota_A; class Polyangia; order Polyangiales; family Polyangiaceae; genus Labilithrix; species Labilithrix luteola. The sequence goes on along the minus strand of NZ_CP012333.1, from coordinate 9,978,317 downwards.
GCCAGTTGGGGTCCTGACGGGGCGGCGCGAGCGTCGCGACGAACACGTCGGACTGCACGCTCTTCGGACGATGTGCCACGAAAACTCGCTGCTTTTCGGGCCTCTTCGCCCCGCCGAACTCGAGCTTCGGCGTGTCGCCGGTCGCATTCCAACTGCCGAAGTGCGTCTCGGCGAGACTCTTCGCGGTCGGCTCGTCGATGTCGCCGGCGAGGACGAGCGTAGTCGCCTTGGGCACATAGAAGCGCTTGTGGAAGTCGCGAATCTGCGCGCCGTCGACCTTGGCGATCTCGGCCGGAGTGTTGCCGTAGGTGGCGTACGGGTGGCCGGCTGGAAAGAGCTCGCGGAACACGAGGCGCGTGGCCGTGAAGGATCCGCTCGAGCGGGCCGCGTCCTCGGCTTCGTCGGCGGAGCGCGACTTCAGCTTCTTCAGCTCTTCGCCGTCGAAGCGCGGCTCGCGAACGACCTGTGACAGCAAGCGGAGCGCCTCGCCGATCTGGTCTTTGGTGACGGCCATCGAGAGCACGGTGGCGTCGAAGTCGGTGTGGACGGAGAGATCGCTGCCCAGCGTCTCGACGCGCGAGAGCAGCTCCGCGCTGGTCATCGAGCGGGTACCGCCGTCCTTGAGCATGTCGCCCGTGAGCGCGGCCACGGCGGGCGAGGAGCCATAGCCCGATCCTGCGCGAACCAGGACGCGGATCTGGACGATGGGCAGTGACTTCGCCGTCACGACGGCCACGCCGAGGCCGTTGGCGAGCTTCGCGCGAGAAACGGCGGGAAAGGGCGCTTCCTTCGGGGTGCCGGAAGGAGGAGGGAGCTCGCGCGCGCCGGCCTGCGGCTTTGGCGTGGCGACGCCGTCGCTCGTCGGGATGGCGACTTTCTCGGGGCCGTACGAAGCCTGCCCGCCGCCACCACAGGCGGCGACGAGGAGCGACGCGACGACGACGTGCGTTCGAAGGAACGTCGAGCGGCTCATTTCTTCTCTCCCTGTGCGGCCTGGCCGGGCTTCACTTCGACCGAGCTCCGGCGCTCGCTCGTCAGATACTTGGCGACAACGCGCTTGATGTCGTCCTTCGTGACCGCGAGATAACGGCCGAGCTCCTCGTTCAGCAAGCGCGCATCGCCGCGGTAGACCTCCATCTCCGCGAGCTTCTGCGCGCGCGCGAAGTTCGACTGCAGGCCGAGCAGGAACCTGGCGCGCATGCGGTTCTGCAGCTTCTTCATGTCGGCGTCGCTCGGGCCAAGGCGCGCGACGTCTCTGATCTGCGAGTCGACGAGCTTCTTGACCTGATCCATTTTCGCGCCGCTCGCGAGCTTCACGACGACCTCGAAGGTGTCGGGGCCGCGGTAACCGTCCACCGAAGCGTCGGCTTCGACGGCCAGACCTCGCTCGCGCACGAGCGCGCGATGCAGGCGCGAGCTCTCGCCGTCGCCGAGGAGCATGGCGGCCATCGCGAGCGCGTAGTGATCGGGCTCGTGGCTGGCCGGGATCACCCAGCCGGCGAAGAACGCAGGTAGCTTGGCGTGCGTGTCCTCGACGATAACGCTGCGCTCCTGCGTCTGCTGGGGCAGGGGAGGCGGCTCGAACTTCGGGACGTTCGGCTGCGGCTTGGCGCTTCCGAAGTACTTGCGAACGAGCGCCATCGCCTCGTTCTCGTCGAAGTCCCCGGCGATCGAGAGCACGGCGTTGTTCGGCGCGTAGTATGCGGCGTGGAAGGCGCGCACCCAATCGAGCTGTGCCGCGTCGAGGTCGCGCATCGTTCCAATCGCGCTGTGCTCGTACGGCCAATAGCCCTGGTAGACGAGCTCCTGCAGGCGAATCGCTGCCGGCACGTACGCCGCGTTCTCGACGCGCATGCGGTACTCTTCTTTGACGACGCTGCGCTGGTTCTCGAAGTTGCTCTGCGACACGTCGAGCGACTTCATGCGGTCGGCTTCGAGCCATAGGCCGAGAGGCAGCTCGCTCGAAGGCAGCATCTCGAAGTAGTTCGTGCGGTCCTCGCTCGTCGTGCCGTTGAGCGTACCGCCGTGGCTGGTGACGAGCTTGAAGTGATCACCGCGCGCGACGTTCTTCGAGCCCTGGAACATCATGTGCTCGAAGAGGTGGGCGAAGCCCGAACGTCCACGCTCCTCGTTGCGTCCGCCCACGTCGTAGACGACGTCGACGGCGACGGTCGGCGAGGTGTGGTCGACGAGCATCACGACGCGCAGTCCGTTCTCGAGCGTCGCGCGCTTCACGTCGAAGTGCAGCTCTGCGGGCGGCTGCGCCTTGTCGGCCGGCACCGTGGATGCGCGTGCGGTGGCGCTCGCCCCTGCGGGCGCAGCCTTGTTGACCGGCTTCTTCTCGGCAGGAGCCGCGGCTGACGCGGCAACGACGGGCGCCGTGGGAGGTGTCGGGGGCGTCGGCGGCGTGGGCGGCTTCGGCGCGGCCGCAGGTGTGGCCGGCGTGGGCGGCGCAGGTTTCTCCGGCTTTTTCACGGCCGCAGGAACCACGTCAGCCCGCGCAGCCACTGGCGTCGTCGACGCGGCGGCCACCACGAGGGCGAGGAGCCCGAAACGAGATCGCGTGCGCATGGCGCTCCCTCTACCACGCCGAATGCACGCGATGCGCCTCGTGATTTCCAGGGCGCCACGACCGGTCGCTCCCCACGCCGCGACCTCTCGCTTGACGGCCAGTCGCCGGTCGTTCTAGCTGTGTGTTGAAAATGAAAATGATTTTCAATTTCGAAGTGCCGTGAGGAGACGGAGGCTCTGGATGCTGGCAATCGCGTGTTTCGGCCCATTTTTGCCCGCTCGCCGCGCGCTCGCGCAGGCGGCCTCGTCGGAGCATGGCCGGACGGAGGCGACCGACACGGTCGTCGTGACGGGTACGCGGACCGCGGAGCGCTCGCAGTGGGCGACGGTGAAAACGGACGTCGTCACGCACGAAGAGGCCGATCGCCGCGGCGCCACGAACGTCGGTGAGGCTCTCTCGTCGCAACCCGGCGTGCAGGTCAACCCGGGGGCCTACGGCACGCTCGGCAACGTCAGCGCCATCCAGATCCAGGGCTTCGATCGCGACCGTGTGCTCGTGCTCGAAGACGGCGAACGCGTCGTCGGTGACGTGGGCGGCGCGATCGACCTCGCGAACATTCCGACGGGCGACATCGATCGCATCGAGATCGTCACCGGTCCCACGAGCTCGCTCTACGGCTCGAGCGCGATCGGCGGCGTCGTGAACATCGTCACCGCGCTGCCTCGCCTCGAGGGGCCGAGTGGACGCGTGCGCCTGGAGGGGCGCAGCTACCGCGGGCTCGTCTTGCAAGGCAACGGCGCGTATCGACGCGACGGAACGTGGGTCGCCCTCGACCTGAACTACACGCGCCAGGACGGCATTCGGCGCTCCGAAGACCTTCCGGACCTGCGCATCCCCGAGAGCGCGCGCAGCATGGTGGGCGTCCGCGCCGGCACGCGCCTTTCGGACCGCATCGACGTGCGGATCCGCGGTCGATGGCTCCGCGACCAGGTCGACGGCATCGAGTCGAGCGTCACGCCCGGCCTCGGTCGTTTCATCACGGATCTGCCCGAGCAGACGAATCGTTACACGCTCCACCTCATCGAGACGGTGAAGCTCGGGCGGGCCTCGAGCCTCCGCCTCACGCTCGGACGCCAGTGGGTCGAGGGCCGAACGGCCAACGATCGGCGCGATTCGCCGCTCGACGAAGTGCGTGAGCGCCATCACCGTATGCAGAGCGCCGAAGGTGTGCTCACGCTCGCCGACGGACCGCGCACCTGGGTCCTGGGCACGCGTTTCGAGGCCGAGCACTTTTCGCAGGAGCTCACCAAGACCGAGAGCAGCTCGGGCGGTCTCGTGACGAGCACCGCGCCCGAGGTGGCGCCGCAGACGCTCGGAAGCGGCGCGGCCTACGGGCAGCTCCAGTGGAAGCTCGTCGACACCGTCACGCTGCTCGCCGGAGCGCGCGGCGAGCTCCACACGCGCTACGGGACCGCGGTCACTCCGCGTCTCTCGATGGCCTACAGGCCGACGTCGGCATGGCAGTTTCGCGCCTCGGCCGGGCGAGGCTTCCGCGCACCGAGCGCCAAGGAGCTCGGGTTCGTCTTCGACCACTCGATCTACGGCTATCGCGTCGACGGAAACCCCGAGCTGAAGCCCGAGACGTCGTGGGGCGTGAACGGCGACGTGACGTGGCAGGCGGACGAACGCGTCACCCTCCGTGCCAGCGGCTTCGCCAATTGGGTCGAAGATCTCATCGACGTCGATCTCGCGAACGGAACCTCGTCGGGCGGCATTGCTTCGTACACGTATACGAACTTCGGCACGGCCCGCACGATGGGCGCCGAGGTCGACGCGGCGTACCGCATCTCCGATCGCCTGCGCGCCGAAGCCAGCTACGCGTACCTCTACACGCGTGACGACGTGAACGACCGGCCGCTTGGAGGGCGCCCGCCGCACACGCTCACCGCGTCGCTTCGCACGAAGCTATTCTGGGAGCTCGAGTCCTACGGTCGCGTCCGCGTGGCGAGTGACGCGTTCGTCGACGAGACGACGCGCTCGCCCGGCTACACGACGCTCGACGTACGCCTCTCGCGGCCCATGTGGCCCGAGTCGGAGGCGTTCGTCGGCGTGCTCAACCTGCTCGACGTCCATCAGGAGCCCGGTCGCGTGGGCGATCAGCGGCCCCCGTTCGGACGCGTTTTCTACGTCGGTCTGCGTGCCTCGTTCCCCTGGGAGGACAAGTGATGCGTTGGTTCTCGCTCGCTCTCATCGCTTCCATCGCCGCGGCCGCCTGCAGCGACAGCGCCGGCTCTTCGTCGCACGACGGGACGACGCTCCCGACCGAAGGCGGCGCAACGAAGGATGCCGGAAATACGGACGAAACGTTCGCGAGCGGCACCGAGCTCCGCGTGACCGTTCCGGCTTCGGGGCGTGTGTACGTCAATCTCGCGTCGGCCTCCGTTGTCGACGTTGCCGGTGACCCGCTCGCGCAGTCGAACTGGGATCTGGCGTTCGACGGCCTCGACGTCTTCACGAACAGCGGCCCTTCGGGAAACGGCGCGGGCGGATCGTTCGGCCCTCTCGACGCGATCACGTTCGTCTCGGAGACCGCGCCCACGGTGCCGTTCATCGCCGCCGACAAAGCCGGCGGGGCGTTCCTCGATTGGTACGCCTACGACGGCACGGCGCACGCGCTGTGGAGCCGCTACCACGTCTACGGAGTCAAAGACGGCGACCACCTCTTCAAGGTGCAAGTGCTCGGCTACTACGGTGAACGCGAAGGCGCACCGGTCAGCGGTATCTACGCGATTCGCTATGCCGAGCTCGGCGCAGCGAGCGGCGAGACGAAGGCGCTCTCCGACCTCGACGGAACGGCCGGTGGAACTTCGGCACCCGCGGGCGCGACGAGCGAATGCCTCGATCTCGTGAATGGCGCACGCACGCTACTCACGCCCGCCGAGGCCGCAACGTCGAGCGCGTGGTCGCTCTGCTTCCGTCGCGCGAGCATTTCGGTCGACGGAGAAAAGGCCGGCCCGCGCGGTGTGCTCGCCGTCGATCTCCAGGCCGCCGACACCGCGCACGAGACGGTGGAGGCGATGAAGACGAAGACCGCCGATAGCGAAACGGCGCGCTTCGACGCCGTCAATGGAGCCTCGTTCGAGGGCAAGACGTTTCGCGGTGACCGGATCGTCAGTGGCTTCGGCGAAGCGTGGATCGACGCGACCAAGTCGCCGCTCGTCCCCGCTGCCGGCACATGGCTCGCCGTCGATGCCAGCGGCAAACAGAAATACGTGCTCGGTTTCCGAGCCTTCGAGAACCCCACGACGACGTCTCCCGGCACCGTCGTGATGCGCATCAAGCCGGTGAAAGGTTGATCATGTCGTCCAAGCTTGGATTGTGGTTTTTCGCGTCTCTCGTCACGATTCCCGCCTTCGTCGCGTGCAGCTCCAGTGACGACGAGTCAGGCCAGAACGACGTCGCGACTCAGCCGCAGACGGGGCCCGACGCGTCGGCCAATCCTCAAGACTCGTCGGTCGCGGAGCCCCAGAAAGATGCGGCGACCGAGGATGCCAGCCACATGCCTGACGCGTCGGGGCCGGTGTGCACGGCGGCGGCCGAGCAGCTACTCAAGCCGGTCGATTCCGTGTCGACCGGGGCGGTCACGGTTCTCTCCGACGAAACAGGCGTGAAGACGATCTTCGTCGACGCCGCGGCGGGCGGCACGGCCGGGCAGGCCACGAACCCGCGTCTGTACTTGAACCTCGATTCGCTCGCGCGCGTCGACGTCACGGACAAGACCGCATCGACGTCGACGGCGTGGGATCTCGCGATCAAGCGACCGATCCTCTTCACCAACGGTGGTCATGGCGGCTCGGGGCAGGGCGGTGCGGTTCGTCTCGTGGACAAGGAGTTCGACGCGGTCACGGCGGCCGACGCCTCCTCCGCTACGTTCGCCAAGGAGATCTTCTTCGACGCCGACTGCAACCCGCAGACCGATCAGACCGGCGCGGTGAAGACGACGTTCGACGGCTGGTACGACTACAACACGGCGGACAATACGCTCACGCCCGCGGCCGGCACGTGGCTCGTGAAGGGCGGGGCAGGCAAGCTCTACAAGATCGCGATCGTCACGTATTACGCGACACCTGACGGCGGCGTCGGCATGTCCGGCGGCCGCTACGTGATCAAGGTCGGAGCGCTGTGATTCGATGACGACTGCGGTTCGATATGCCGTCGTTCGCGGCGTCTTGTTCTTCGTGTTGCTCGCGTTTCTCGGTGCTTGCGGTCGTTCGCAGGCATCGGGGGCGCCCGAGGCAAAGCCGAGCGACGCGGGCGCAATGCGCATCGTCTCGGTCGGGGGCGCGGTCACCGAGGTTCTGTTCGCGCTCGGAGCAGGAAGCGACGTCTTCGGGATCGACACCTCGAGTGTCTATCCCGAGGCGGCCTGGAAGCTTCCGCACGTGGGCTACCAGCGAACGCTCGCGGCGGAGGGCATTCTCTCGCTCCGTCCGACGCTCGTGATCGCCACCGCCGACGCCGGCCCGCCTGCGGTGATCGAGCAACTGCGAGCGGCCAACGTGCGCGTGGAGATCTTGCCCGCCGATCCGACGATCGAAGTCGCGCGCTCGCGCATCCTCTCGATCGCCAAGCTCGTGGGCCGCGACGGAACCGCGCTCGTCAGCGAGCTCGATGCCGACCTCGCGCGTGCGAAGAGCGCCGCTCGAGCGGCGAAGAGCAAGCCGAAGGTTCTCGCCGTCTACGCGCGCGGTGCGAACGTACTCCACGTGCTCGGCAAGGGAACGCCGGGTGAGGTGATGGTGGAGCTTGCCGGCGGAGACAACGCCGGCAATGCATTCGACGGCGCGAAGCCGATGACCGCCGAGTCGCTCGTGAGCGCCGCGCCCGACGTGGTGCTCGTACCTTCGCGAGGGCTCGAGAGCCTCGGCGGACTCGAGGGGCTCGCGAAGTTGCCGGGCATGAGCGATACGCCGGCGGGGCGCGCCTCGCGCTTCGTGGCGATGGACGACCTGCTCCTTTTGGGATTCGGTCCGCGCACCGGCAAGGCGCTTCTCGAGCTCACCTCGAAGATCCATCCGGAGCTCGGAAACCCGTGATCGACGCGCGGAGACGTCGGGGCGTCCTCGGGGGATTGCTCGTGCTGTTCCTCGTCACGCTGGCATGGTCGGCGACGATAGGAGGCGTTCCCATTCCGGTGTCCGACGTGTTTCGCGCGGTCTTCGCCAAGGTCGGACTTTCGGCCGACGTCGACGCGACCACGGCCTCGGTGCTCTTCGGCATCCGCGCGCCGCGGCTCGTCCTCGGGGTGCTCGTCGGCGCGGCCCTCGCGATGTCGGGGGCCGCGCTGCAGGGCCTCTTTCGCAACGCGCTCGCCGATCCGGCGCTGCTCGGCATCTCGAGCGGCGCGGCGCTCGGGGCGGTGTCGGCCATCGTCCTCGGGGCGAGCATCGCGAGTGCGCTGCCTGCATGGCTCGCCCCGTACCTGCTGCCCACCATCGCGTTCGTCGGGGCGATGGCTTCCATGGTGGTGGTCCAGCGGATCGCGCGCGACGGCTTCCGGACCGCGGTTTCCATGCTGCTGCTCGCCGGTATCGCGATCAACGCCCTCTGCCAGGCCACGATGGGCCTGCTCGTCTATACGGCGACCGACGCCCAGCTCCGCAACATCACGTTTTGGAATCTCGGAAGCCTGGGCGGAGCAACGTGGGGCGCCGTTTGGAGTGCGGGCCCGTTTCTCGTGATCGCGCTCGTTGCCTTGCCCAGGTTCGCTCGATCGCTCGATGCCATCGTTCTCGGAGAAGCCGAAGCGGGGCATCTCGGCTTCTCCGTCGAGCGCGTCAAACGTGTCGTGTTCGCGATCGTGGCGCTCGCCGTGGGAGCGTCGGTGGCTGTCTCGGGCATTCTCGGGTTCGTGGGCCTCGTGGTTCCACACCTGCTTCGGCTCGCGCTCGGGCCCAGCCATCGAACGCTGATCGTCGCCGCCGGCCTTTGCGGTGCGAGCCTCCTACTCCTCGCCGACGCCTTCGCCCGAACGGTGGTCGCGCCCGCGGAGCTGCCGCTCGGCATCGTCACCGCGGCGATTGGAACGCCCTTTTTCCTGGCGCTTCTGCTCCGTGAAAAGCGCACGAGGACCGCATGATCGAAGCCATCGGAGTGAGCCGGCGTATCGGCTCGAAGGTTCTTCTCGAGCGCGTCGATCTACAGGTGGAGGCGGGCACGGTGCTCGCGCTCGTCGGGCCGAACGGTGCCGGCAAGTCGACGTTGCTCAAGATCCTGTCGGGGGAGCTCGAGCCGTCCTCGGGCCAGGTGCTGCTCGCTGGGGAGCCCATCGGATCGCTCGCGCCACGCCGGCGAGCGCGCTTGCGTGCGGTGCTCCCGCAAGACAGCAGTGTGGCGTTCCCGCTCTCGGCGTACGACGTGGTGCTCCTCGGTCGGACTCCGCACGAAGGCGCGGGTGAGACGCTTCGCGATCGGACCATCGCGCGTCTCGCCATGTCGCTGACCGACACGTTGGCTCTCGCCGAGCGCTCGTTTCCTACGCTCTCCGGTGGTGAACGGCAGCGCGTGCAGACGGCACGTGTCATCGCCCAGATCTGGGAGAATGGCGAGCCGCGAGCGTTGTTTCTCGACGAGCCGACGTCGAGCCTCGACGTTGCGCATCAGCATGCCACGCTCGAGCAGGCGCGCCGCATGGCTGGCGAGGGCTGCGCGGTCGTATGCGTGCTCCACGACCTGAATCTCGCCGCCCAGTATGCCGACCGCGTCGCCGTTCTGTCGCGCGGAGTTCTTCGCGCCGACGGGCCCCCGTCGCGTGTTCTCGAACCATCTCTGCTCGAGGAGGTCTTCGACGTGCGAGCGCTCGTCGTGCCCCATCCCGAGCTCACGTGTCCGCTCGTCGTTCCGATCGGTCCGACGACGCGGCGAACCGCTACTGCGTGTGTGATCGACGGAGGACTCTGATGTCGACGGACGTGAATCTCTACGAAAAATGGATGGCTCTTCGCGCGAGCGAGAAGGGCCTGCGCGGTCTCGAGCTCTCGAATCGACTTGGCGTGAGCGAGTGCGAGCTCTACGCATCAGCGATCGGAAAGACCGCGGGTGACGTATCCTCGACGCGCCTCGTCGCGGATTGGACGGAGCTGCTCAAAAAGCTGCCGCAGCTCGGCAAGGTCAAGGCCGTCACGCGCAGTCCCGATGCGGTGATCGAGTGCGAAGGCACCTACGACAACGTCGAGTTCTTCGGCATGATGGGCCAGAGCGTCAGCTCGATCGATCTCCGAATCTTCGTGAATCGCTGGCGCTACGGCTTTGCCTTCCGTGAAGAGACGCGCCGCGGCACCTCGCAGGGCTTGGCGTTCTTCGACGCCTCGGGCCGCGCCGTCCACAAGCTCTTTCTCCGGCCGGAGACGGATCGTCAGGCGTTCGATACGCTCGTTCGCGAGTACACGCCGGCCGATGTGGTCTCGCCGCCGGTGATCGAGGCAGAGGAGCTGTCGCCGCCTGCGAAGCCGGATGCGGAAGTCGACGTCGCGGGCCTCCGCAAGGCATGGCTCGAGATGACCGATACGCACGAGTTCTTCGGGCTGCTTCGCAAGTTCGGAGTCGCGCGCACGCAGGCGCTTCGCCTCGTCGGCGACGATCTCTCGCGGCCGACGTCGCGCACGAGCCTGGAAGACGTGCTCCGCGCGGTGGCCGGCAAGGACCTGCCCATCATGGTGTTCGTGGGCAATCGTGGAGTCATCCAGATCCACTCCGGAGCGATTCACAAGGTTGCGCCCATGGGGGACTGGGTCAACGTGCTCGACCCGGGCTTCGATCTCCACGTTCGCACGAGTGGCGTGGCGAGTGCCTGGGTGGTGCGCAAGCCCACGGCCGACGGTGACGTCACCTCGCTCGAGCTCTACACGGAGGACGGCGAGCAGCTCGTCCACGTCGTCGGCAAGCGCCACACCGGCGAAACCGAGAACCCGACGTGGCGCGAGATCGTCACGAGCCTTCCGCGTCCGGTGGCGTGAGTCTCGCTCAGCGGACGGCGACGTTGCAGAGGATGCGCCTCAGTACGTGTGTCTTGTAGGGATCGAAGTTGGTGAGCGACAGCGTCTCGAGCCCGTGGAGCGAGGCGAGCTCACCGCTGATCCCCGCGTGATCAGGCATCGTGAGCGTGAGATGACGAAGCTTCGGGAGCTTCGCGATCGAAGCCATGACCGAGGCGAGCTCGTAGCCGAGCTTGAGTCGCGACAAATCGAGTGTCAGTGAGCCGAGCGATTCGAACCCGCGTAGCTCGCTGACCTCCGGTGCGACGGGCGCGCCGATCACGAGCGTTTCGAGGGCTTGCATGCGACCCCACATGCGAAGCGCGGTCTTCGTTCCCGCGGCCTTCATGCCGAGGAGACGGAGCTCGCGCAGCCCGAGCTCGGCGAGGGAAGGGGAGAAGCTCTCGAGAGCGAGCGTGTCGAGGGTGAGTGACTCGAGCCATCGCCATGCCCCGAGCATGTCGTCGAGGGGGGCGAGGCGATGCCGGGCGATCGTCAGCCGCTTGCATCGTGCGAGTGTGAAGACCGCAGCAGGAAGCACCGTGCGTGGCGGACGCTTCGCCGGCCCTTCGAGGCGAAGTTCGGTGAGGCGCTCCCACGCGGCGAGCCATGGACCGATCGCGGCGAGCGGCCCATGGAACGAAAAGCGCTCCACGTTGCGCAGATCGCGTAGCGACTTCGGCAGCTCCGCCGTCTCGGTGCCGACACCGAGGCTCTCGATCGAGCGAAGCGAATCGAAGGTGTCGGGGAGGTCGCCGTCGCTCTGGAACTGCAGGGAGCGAAGCGATGGTAGCGAGCTCGCGCACGCGACGAGGGCAGCGCCGTCGACGGCATGCTCGAGACTGAGGACCTCGAGCTGCTCGAGCTTCCCTAGTCCGCGAGGGAGTCGCGGATCGGTGCCGACCCGTCCGAGGGAGAGGCGCCTCAGCTTCGGCGCCGAGACCAGCGCCGAGACGTCTTGCCCGTGGGGCGTGCAGCGGAGCTCGACGAGCGCGGGGGCCTGCGCGACGGCCGTGAGGTCCTTGCCGGAAGCCAGCGACGTTCGTTCGAAGTCGATGCTCGAGAGCCGCGCGGCTCGATCGAGGGCGGCGGGCATCGCGGCACGGTCGTAGCCGGCGATCTCCAGGCGTTCGAGTGACGTGAGACGGGCGATGACGTCGGGGACGACGAGCATCTCGTGCGAGGGGCCGCGGATCGAGAGGCGCGAGAGCTTGCCGAGCCGGCCGAGGCTCTCGGGGAAGCTCGAGGGGGCGTGAAGCGAGAGCGTGGTCAACGTCGCGCCCAGGACCCCGATGTTCTCGGGGACGCCCAGGGCACCGGACGCCGAGACGACCGATCGGAAGCGATTCTCGGGAAGCGGAACGCGTTCGTGCACCGTGATGTGCCGGAGGCGCGCATCGGCTCCGGCGGTCGCCAACTCGCCGCTGTTCTCCTCGGCGCGTCTCCGCCGTTCCTCGTCGGCGCGGCGCTCGCTTTCGACGATCCGCGCGGGGAAGAGCGCGATGGGTCCGGTGCCGAACGCGGGGCGCCGACGGGGGCCGGCCATGCGAGGAGCATCCACGTAGCCACGCTTCCGCTTCTCGGCGATGAGCCGCTCGGCGCTGGTTCTGGCCTCGGTCTCGTTCGCGTGGCTGCTCGTCACCGTCTGACCGGGGGAACCGATTCGGCCAAAGCGGACGGTCGTCGTGCTGTCCCGGACTTCGATCCCCCAGAACTCCTCCGACAACCCGAACGCGAGCCGAAGCGACACGTGCATCGACACCACATTGGAAGATCCGGCGCGCCGGATCCATCACCCACAGGGAGGATGGCCGGTGTCAGACCTCTCGGCACCTTGGCGCGATTGGAGAGCCGCGCGCGAGGCGACGCTTCTCGAGCTCAGAAGAGCCGCGAGGCGATGTCGTCGGTGAAGAGCCACGCGTTTCGCGGGATGCGAAGCAGGTTGCCATCACGTTCGAGTCGTCCCCGCGACATGAGCGACGCGATCGTTTTTTCCCGCGCGCCAGTGAAAGGATCGATGCCGAGCTCGGCGCCGGACTTCGCGAGGTCGATTCCTTCGGCGATGCGCAGACCGAGCATGATCCGCTCGCGGAGCAGAGCTTCGGCGTCGAGCGACTCGGCGAACATCGTGAGGCCGTCGTCTTCGCCGAGCACGTCGTCGCGAAGCGTTTTGGTGCGCTCCACGTAGCGGCGTGGCTCTACGGCGTTGCGATAGCGAACGCCCGCGGCGGCCTTGGAGCCGTCGTCGGTTCGAACGAAACCGAACGCGGCGACGCCGAGGCCCACGTACTCGGCCCCGCGCCAGTAGGCGAGGTTGTGCCGTGCCTCTTCACCCGGCACCGCGTAATTCGAGATCTCGTAGTGGCGGAGGCCGCGCGACTCGAGCACTTCGTCGATGGCGAGAAAGGCGTCGGCCACGATGCCGTCGTCTGCCATGGGCAAGAGCCCGCGCTTGCGCCGCTCGCCGAACTGGGTGCCGGGCTCGATGGTCAGCTGGTAGCAGGAGAGATGCTTGAGGCCGGTCGATGCGAGCGCCTCGGCCTGGGCGCGCGCGTCCTCCGCGCTCTGATCCGGGAGGCCGAAGATCAGATCGGTCGACACACGCGGCACACCGGCTTCGAGCGCCCCTTCGATGGCCCTCCGTGCGCCGTCCGGATCGTGCAGGCGCCCGAGGAAGCGAAGCTGCTCGGCCCGAAGCGACTGCGTGCCGATGGACAGGCGGCCGACACCCGCTGAGAGAAGCGCCGCGGCGCGATCACGGTCGAGCGACGTCGGATTGCACTCGACCGTGATCTCGGCGTCCTTCGTCACCGGAAAGATCTCGCGCAGCTTTCCGAGCACGCGCCCGAGCTCACGAGGCTCCCAGAGGCTCGGCGTTCCTCCGCCGAAGAAAATGCTCTCGATGACGGTCGACCGGCCGCGCCGCTCGAGCCAACGCGCACGCGCCGTGGCCTCACGCAGGATGGCGTCGGCGTAGCCGGAGTGGTCGATGTCCTCGCGATCGGCCGCGTAACTGACGAAATCGCAGTACGGGCATTTGGCGAGGCACCAGGGGAAGTGGACGTAGATCGAGGCCAACGCGCGGCAGCTACCACGCCGCGCGGCCCAACGCGAACTCGGCGCAAGCTCGACGCGACCGTCGCTCGACGACCTGCCCAAGAAATAGGCCCAAGAAATAGGCCCCCAGGAAATGAGCCCGACGGCAGGAGACGCGAAACCCAGGAGCCGAGACGTGCCTATTAAGGAGGAGAGGAGGCGCCATCGAGCTCGATGGTCGAGCTCAGCCGGCGCGAAACGGAGGCCGGGGGCGTCCGGATAAACTCGTCCAAAGGCAAGAACCCGAACTGTTTCGTCACTCCGTTGCCGCGGCAAAACGGGGGTGTTACGTTGAAAACACCGGTTTTCCCCGGAAATCCGACCCACAAATGCTTCAGGTCTTGGACATCATCGACCGCGTTCGGGCGTATCAGCCGGCTGCCGACGCGGACCTGATCAAGCGCGCCTACGACTACAGCTCGAAGGCGCACACCGGTCAGAAGCGGAAGTCGGGCGATCCCTACTTCATCCATCCGGCGTCCGTCGCAGGCATCATCACCGAGCTCCGCCTCGACACAGCAAGTGTCTGCGCGGGTTTGCTTCACGACGTCGTCGAGGACACCCTCGCGACGACGAAGGACATCGAGCGGGAATTCGGCGGTGAAATCGCCTCCCTCGTCGATGGGGTGACGAAGCTCGGCAAGATCAACTTCACCTCCAAGGAAGACCGTCAGGCGGAGAACTTCCGCAAGATGGTCGTCGCCATGGCGCGGGACATCCGCGTCTTGCTCATCAAGCTCTGCGACCGCGTGGACAACATGCGAACGCTCGAGCACATGAAGCCCGAATCGCAGGAGCGCATCGCGCGCGAGACCCTGGAGATCTACGCGCCGCTCGCCAACCGCCTCGGTATCCAGGCGTTCAAGAGCGAGCTCGAAGACCTCTCATTCCGCTGGCTCGAGCCGGACGCGTACCAAGAGGTCAAGAACGCCGTCGCGCACACGAAGAATCAGCGCGACCGCTACATCTTCGAAGTCTCGAAGACGCTCGCCAGCCGCCTCGCCGAACAGGGCTTCGCCGCCGAAGTCACCGGCCGCGCCAAGCACCTCTACTCGGTGTGGCGCAAGATGAAGGCGAACGACAGCACCATCGAGCAGATCCACGACATCATCGCCTTCCGCGTGCTCGTGGAGAGCGTGAGCGACTGCTACGCGGCGCTCGGCGTCATTCATTCGAAGTGGACGCCGGTGCCGGGGCGCTTCAAGGACTACATCGCGCTGCCCAAGCCGAACATGTACCAGTCGCTCCACACGACGGTCATCGGCCCGGGCCGCGAGCGCATCGAAATCCAGATCCGCACCCACGAGATGCATCGCGTGGCCGAGCGCGGTATTGCCGCTCACTGGAAGTACAAGGAGCGGCACGGCGGCGGCGTCGCCGACAGCGACGCGCAGCGCTTCGGTTGGCTCCGCCAGCTGATGGAGTGGCAGAAGGATCTCAAGGATCCGGCCGAATTCCTCGAGGGCGTGAAGGTCGACCTCTTCCAGGACGAGGTCTACGTCTTCACCCCCAAGGGCGAGGTCCGCGTGTTTCCCCGCGGCGCCACCCCGGTCGACTTCGCGTTCGGCATCCACTCGCAGCTCGGTGAGCACATCACGGGCGCGCGCGTGAACGGCAAGCTCGAGCCGCTTCGCTACAAGCTTCGCAACGGCGACGTCCTCGAAGTCGTCACGAGCCCGAACCAGCAGCCCAGCAAGGACTGGCTCGACTTCGTCGTCACCACGCGTGCTCGCGCGAAGATCCGCAATTTCCTGCGCCAGGAGCAACGCGAGAAGTCGCTCAAGCTCGGGCGCGAGCTCGTCGAGCGCGAATTCACCCGCGGAAGTATCTCGCTCACCAAGCTGCTGAAGAACGACAACGAGCTCCGCAAGGTTCTCGAGTCGGTCAGCGTCGGCAACGTCGACGAGCTCTTCATCGGCGTCGGCTACGGCAAGATCGATCCCAAGGACGTCATCGAGATCGTCGCGCCTCCCTCGGTCGACGGCGCGAAGAGCATCCCGCCCGAGCAGCTTCGCGAGGGGCGCATCGCGGGCTTCGTCCGCAAGATGAAGGGCGACGACGGCGGCATCCGCCTCAACGGCATCGACGACGTCCTCGTCCGCTACGCCAAGTGCTGCAACCCGCTCCCGGGCGACGACATCCTCGGGTTCATCACCCGCGGTCGCGGCGTCACCATCCACCGTCGCGGCTGCCCCAAGGCATTCGACACCGATCCCGAGCGCCGCGTCGAGATCACCTGGGATTCCAAGGCGAAAATCAACCGCGCCGTGCAGCTTCGCGTCACCACCGCGAACCGCCCGGGCATCCTCGCCACCGTTGGCCACACCTTCAGCCAGATGGGCATCAACATCAGCGAGGCGAACTGCCGAGCGGGCGACGACGGCAAGGCGGTCAACGTCTTCACCTTCGTCTGCCAGGACCTGAACCAGCTGAAGAGCGTGATGAAAGCGCTCCAGAAGGTCCAGGGCGTGGTGGGCGTCGATCGAGTTTAGGCGTCAGGCCGCTTGCTCTCTTGGGGGGAGGCGACTTTAAGGGAGGTCTTCCTGGGCCTCCCGAGCCGTGCTTTTGCGGCCGAGCCTGGGCGAGCAGGATTCGGCGCATGAAGGTGACGGTCGTTGGTGGGGGCCTGGCGGGGTGTGAGGCTTCGTTTCAGCTCGCGGAGCGTGGGATCGACGTCGAGCTCATCGAGCAGAAGCCCCACGCGCGCACGCCGGCCCAGAACACGGACAAGCTCTGCGAGCTGGTGTGTTCGAACTCGATGCGCGGCGCCGCGCTCGTCAACGCCGTCGGCCTCTTGAAGGAAGAGCTCCGCCGCTGCGGATCGCTCGTCATGCAGGCGGCCGAGATTGCCAAGGTGCCGGCCGGTGGTGCGCTCGCGGTCGATCGCGACGTCTTTGCCGAGACGGTCACGGCGCGCATCCACGCGCATCCGAGGATCAAGGTCCGCCACGAGATCGTCGAGCGCATCCCCGACGCCTCGGCCGAGAACCCCGTCATCATCGCGACCGGCCCGCTGACCGGCGACGCCCTCGCGGCCGACATCGCGCGCGCGGTCGGCGCCGAGCACCTCGCGTACTACGACGCCATCGCGCCGATCGTCGCGGCGGACTCGATCAACTGGGAGAAGGTCTTCCGCCAGTCGCGCTGGGGGAAGGGCGCGCCGGTCGACGGCAACGATGCGTCCGACGGAACCGAGCCGCTCCGCGACGCCGAGGCCCTCGGCGACGAGGCCTACGTCAACTGCCCCTTCGACGAGGCTGGCTACAAAGCGTTCGTCGAAGCCCTCGTTTCCGCGCAGAAGGTCGAGCCGCGCTCGTTCGAAGACGTGCGTTACTTCGAAGGCTGCTTGCCGGTCGAAGTCATGGCCGGGCGTGGTGAGATGACCCTGGCCTTCGGCCCCATGAAACCGGTCGGACTCACCGATCCGCGTACGGGCCGCCGCCCCTACGCCGTCGTGCAGCTCCGCGCCGAGGACAAGGCTCAGACCGCCTACAACCTCGTCGGCTTCCAGTCACGCATGACCTGGGGCGACCAGGCGCGCGTCTTCAAGATGATTCCGGGCCTCGAAGAGGCGGAAATCCTGCGTTTCGGCAGCGTGCATCGCAATACGTTCATCGACTCGCCGAAGCTCCTCGACGAGCGGATGCAGCTGAAGACCCGTCCCAACGTGTTTCTGGCCGGCCAGGTAACGGGCGTCGAAGGCTACGTCGAGAGCTGCGCCGGCGGCCTGATTTGCGCCATTCTGCTTGCTCAGGCGCTGCGCGGTGAGGCCATCTCGCCGCCGCCCGAGTCGACCGCCCTCGGCGGGATCCGCACGCACCTCATGAGGGCCTCGGACCGGTTCCAGCCCTCGAATATCACGTGGGCCTGCATGCCGCCGCCGCCGAACCGCCGCCTCAAGAAGCGCGATCGCTACCAGGCCATGGCCGAACGGGCGCTCGCCGACTTCGAGGTCTGGCTCACGTCGGCCCCGCTCGCCCGCATTGCCACGAGCTAGACGCTCTCGTGGTACGTTCGGGCAGGTTCCGAGGAGGTTTCGTTGGCGGCTCGTAAGGCATCTTCATCGTCATCGTCACCCGCGTCGTCACCGGTATCGAGCGCGGTATCGTCAAGCCGCCGCGCTTCGACATCGCGCGCTTCGCGCGCACCGGCGTCCGACCCCGAGTTGGCGTCCGCGCCAAGCCGCGCGTCCGAATCCCTCGGCGACGATCTCGGCGCCGCAGAGCTCGCACGACGCGTCGCCGAGAACCTGCGTCGCAAGCGCAAGGCGAGGGGGATGTCCCTCGATGATCTCGGCAAGGCCTCCGGCGTGAGCCGCGCTGCGCTCTCCCAGGTCGAGACCGTGAAGACGAACCCCACGGTCGGCCTCCTGTGGAAGATCGCCGTGGGGCTCGGCGTGCCGTTCGCGGATCTGATCGGCGAGGCCAAGAGCGGAACGAGCGTGCTTCGTCGCGGCGATGCCCAGGTCCTTCGCTCCCTGGACGGCAAGCTCGAAAGCCGCCCCCTCACGCCGGCCGGTGCGTCACCGCTCGTCGAGCTCTACGAGCTTCGCCTTGCCGCTCGCGCGTCGCACACATCCGAAGCGCACGCTCCGGGTACGCACGAGTTCCTGGTCGTCTTGAGCGGCTCGCTGCGCTTGCGCGTCGACGAGGAGGTGCATGACCTCCTCGCCGGCGACAGCGTCTCGTTTCCGGCCGATCGCCCGCATGTCTACGAGAACACGGGCAGTTCCGAGGCGCGCTACCACAACGTGATCTTGTACGAACGCTGAGACGCCGAGGCGTTCAGTCGCCGCTCCACCAGACCGGCGCCGCGAATAGGTGAATCGCGTGCGTCGTGCCATTGAACGACGTGCATCGGGCGCAAGAATCGCGGCCTCGGCAGGCGGCTCGTTCCGCCGGCGCAAAGCCTGATACGCTCTTGGCGCCATGCACGTGCATCTCGTCGCCCCCTCGAACGAAGATTCGACGTACATCAAGCCGCTCTGGGTGAGCACGCTCTCGGCCCACACGCCGGACGACGTCAACTTGACGTTTCGCGACGACGGCATCGAGCCCATCGACCTCGCGAAGGAAGAGGACGTTCCCGACCTCGTCGGCATCAGCGTCAATTCGAAGACGGCCGCGCGTGCGTACGCGATTGCCGATGCCTATCGCAAGCGCGGATCGAAGGTGGTGCTCGGCGGCATCCACGTCACCGCGCTCCCCGACGAGGGGCTCGAGCACGCCGACGCCATCGTCTCCGGCGAGGCGGAGTGGCTCTGGCAAGACGTTCTGGCGGACGCCAAGGCCGGCAAGCTCGGACGCACCAAGTCGCTCATCAGCCGCCGCATCTACAAGCACGACAAGATGCCGGAGCTCGTGGGCCTGCCCATGCCCAAGCGCGATCTGGTGAAGTCGCGCCGCTACGTTCCTTTCGACGTCGTGCAGACCACGCGCGGCTGCCCGTTCCCGTGCGAGTTCTGCAGCGTGTCGACCTACAACGGCACGACGTTCCGCTTTCGCCCGGTGAAGGAGGTCATCGCCGAGCTCGAGACCGTGGGCCCGCGCGTGCTCTTCGGCGACGACAACGTGATGATCCACCAGAAATACAGCCACGAGCTCTTCGAGGCCATGGTGCCCATGAAGAAGCACTGGGTGGCCCAGGCCTCGCTCGCCGGCCTCCACAAGATCGAGAACGTCGAGGTCATGGCGCGTGCCGGCTGTCGTGCACTCTTCATCGGCTTCGAGTCGGTCGACGACAGCGCGGTGCGTGGCGCCGGCAAGAAGCAGAACAAGCCGCGCAAGTATCGCGACATCGTCCGAATGCTTGCCGACCACGGTATCGCCGTGTGGGGCAGCTTCGTGTTCGGCCTCGACGACGACACCGGCACGGCGTTCGAACGCACGGTCGAGTTCTGCATCGAGTCGAAGATCACGATGGCGCTCTTCGCGCTGCTCACACCTTATCCGGGCACGCGTCTCTACAAGCGTCTACGCGAAGAGGATCGCCTGACGAAGGATCGCTGGTGGCTCTCCGAAGACCACGATCACGGCGCGCCGTTCTACCAACCGAAACACATGACGCGCGACGAGCTCCGCACCGGCTGGGTTCGCGCCTGGCGCGACATGTACTCGCTTCGCTCGATTCGCAAGCGTTACGACTTCGGGCTCGACCACTCGTGGATCCAGAACCTCGCGTACTGGCCCATCAACTTGATGATGCACGAGCTCGCCGAGAAGAAGATCGCCCAGGGCGATCGCACGTGGCGCAAACACCGAACGCTCGACGTGCCGTTCGGCCTCTGATCGAGCCCGCGCGCGCGCCAAACGAGAAACGGCGCGTGTCTCCGAAGCTCGGAGAACCACGCGCCGTGTCTTCAGGCACGAACGAACTACGAACGACGTCGCGACGCGTCGGGCTGCCCGAACGTGAGCTGCAGCTTGCCCGACGGGGCTTCGAGCTTCACGTCGAGGGCCGAGGCCACGACGACCGTGTTGTGACCCACGGTGCCCGCGAGGTTGGCCGTCTCGACCTCGAATTCGCCCGAAACCTTGCCCTCGCTCTTGAGCGTGGTGGCCGTGACCTTGCCGGAGATGACGCCCGTGGCGCTGACCGTGAGGGCAGGCCCTTCGACGTTTCCTTCGATGGCGCCCTGCACATGAATCGGGCACGTCGAAGAAAGGGTGCCCTTGAACTTGGTGCCGTCCTCCACGAGCGTACGCTTCTCGGTCGCGATGGTCGCGCTGGTTGCACTCGCCGCGCTGGTTGCGCTGGTCGCACTCGCCGCGCTGGTCGCAGTGCCAAAGGGCGGTCTCTTCGGGTCGTTCATCGAAGCTCCTTCGTACTTCGATCATCGTCCTCGCGATGATCTCGAGGGGTTATCGTCGCACGACGCGAGCGACTGCCAATGCGAAAATTCGCGACAACGAATCGCCTCGACGTCGCCTTCGCTCCTTCTTACTCTGCGCGCCGCACTCAAAGGACGTCTCGCACACCAGGTGTGTGCAGAAGGAGCTGACCATGCACCGTACGAAGAATGATCTCCCCGAGAGCACCCGCGTCGCGATGATCAAGCTCCTGAACGATCGCTTGGCTGACGCGATCGATCTCTTCAACCAGGTGAAGCACGCACACTGGAACGTGAAGGGGCCGAACTTCATCGCCATCCACGAGCTCTTCGACCAGGTTGCCGAGCACGTCGAAGAGGCGTCGGACGACCTTGCGGAACGTGCGGTTCAGCTTGGTGGCGTGGCCGACGGTCTGACCGCGTCGATCGCGAAGCGGACGTCGATCAAGTCGATTGGTCTCGACCTTCCGGATGGCCGCTCGTATGTCGACGCCGTGTCGACCTCGCTCGCCGAATACGGCGCGAAGGTTCGTCAGGCGATCGACACGGCGGACAAGGCCGGCGACAAGGGCACGGCCGATCTCTTCACCGAGCTATCGCGCAGCGCCGACAAGGACCTTTGGTTCGTCGAGGCGCACCTCTACTCCGAACGCTGAGCGCTGCTCGCATCCGGCCCGAGGCCACGGTCCACGGCGCGCGGCAAGTTGCCGTGGTCGGCACCGTGGCCTTCGTCGTTTCGGGCGACGAACTGGTGCGGGATCTTCGCGTCCGACAGGCGCCGCCGCGAGGTCTCGATGGCGAGCTCGCCGATGTCGTTCCCGCAGAATCGGCGTCCCGCCTTGGAGGCCGCCACGAGCGTGGTTCCCGAGCCGCAGAACGGATCGAGTACACGTGATTCGGGCGTCGTCGAGGCCCGAACGATGCGGTCGAGCAGCTTGAGCGGCTTCTGCGTGGGATAGCCGGTGGTCTCCGCGCGCAGCGGCGTGTTGGCGGCCATCGCTGGGCAGTCGGTCCAGACGCTGCCGAGCGCACGGCCTTCGTCGGCGTAGTAGCGGTACGTCTTGCCGTTGACGATGCGGTCCCGGTAGCGCCGTCCGTCCTCGTCGACGTTCGTGAAGTGCATCGCCTGGCTCGTGGCCGCGAACGGCGCACGTAGCGCGGGGTCCTTCGCGTTCCAGATCGGTGTGGCGCCGCGCGCGTAGAGGAGCAGCGTCTGATGGCCCATGCCGGGGCCGCTCCGACTCTTGCTGCCGTTGCCGGGAACCCAGATGACCTCGCCGCGGAAGCGACGTGCCCCGAAGATGCCGTCGCAGAGCACCTTCGCTTCGTGCACGGCGCGCGAATCGAGGTGAAGCCACATCGTGCCCTCGGAGCTCAGAAGCTCGTAGACGACTGCGATGCGCTCGCGCAGCCAATCGAGGTAGACCTCGAGCGAGGGCCACACGTCGTCGTATGCCACGGGCCCGTCGGCACGCGCACCACGCTTCACACGTGCGCTGAAGCTCTTGTCCACCATGAACGGCGGATCGAGGTAGGCGAGGTCGAAGCTCGCTGCGGGGGCAACGTCCGAAAGCTCGCGGGCGTCACCGTGGACGAGAAGATCTTCAGCGGCTCGCCTTGGCATCGTTCGCTACGGGGGTCGTGTCGGGGCTCGTGTCGATAGGGCGGGTGATCGCTTCGAGCAGTTCGCGGGTGTTGTCGACGGGAATGTCGGACGTGACGGCCTTCGTGTCCAGCGCGGCGAGCCACGGCCGCGTCGGACCGCTGTCTTCGCAGCCTCGCCGAAGCTCTTCGGGCGTGCACGCCGTGCGCACGTGGATGTGGTCGTCGTGGTTCTGCGCCGGCGGGCTCGGCTGGACGAGGACGTCGAGTGCTCTGGCCATGGTCTCCCCGGACTCACCGCGGGCACGTGCCCACTCGAGCAGCATTGCCTTGACGGGCTTGCTGACGAAGAGCCACTGGATGCGCGCCTCCGGGTCTTCGAGCAGCGTCTTGACCAGAAGCCACTCGCGCTCGACGTCGAAGCGCAGATAGCGATGCTGGACGGGGTCCCACGCGAGCCCATCCGGCCCGACGTGCACGAAATCCGGATTCGGGACGGGCACGCCGTCGAGCGTCGTCATGTAGAGGAGGAGATCGGCGTCGCGACCGCTCCGATGGGAGGAGTGCGAAGAGATGTGGCCACCGCTCTTGGCGGAGAGATCGCCGACGGTGAGTCGAGCGCCGGGCCGCTTCTTCGCGACGTCCTTCGCTGCTCGATCGATGGTGGCGACGAACCGTCCGATCGCGTAGTGGCGATCGTTGTCGCGCAGGCACCGGAGCGCCTCTCCTTCGCACGCGAGTTGTTCGGGGGCGGTGAGAACGCCGCGATGGGGCAGGCCGACCGAGCCTTCGTAGTGGGGCGTCAGCGGCGAGGGGACGGACGCGCACCCGCTGCCAACGCACGCACCCGCGACGAGGCCGCACGTGCCTGCGAGTGCTCGAAGGTGGCGAAGGAACGGACGCAACCAGGTTCTTCTAGCCGAAATCGAAGCCTGGGGAGAATCTCCGATGCTGCGCTGCACCATGCGGTGAACCTCGACGAAGTGCGTTTGCGTTGCTCGCGCGTCATCGAATCGAGGCGCAAGTGCCGCAGTTTAGGCCTGAATTTCCCTCGTGATCGGGGTTGCGCAGCCGAAGGAAGCGAGTAGAGATTTTGTTCACCGCGCGAGGCCGCGCGTGAGTGGCGAAGTCGTCGTCGCAAAACTCGTAGTCGCAAAGAACGGGCGGGGGGGAGGATCGATCACGATGGCACTCGAGGGACCGCAGCTCGCTTACACCCGCACGGACGACGAGGCGGAGTCCGAGAACACGTTGCAACGCGCGCTCCGCCTTGCTCGTGAGATCGAAGAGCTCCTCGACAACGCTCCGCCGACGCAGCCTCCTTCGCGATCGTCACGCGACTCGACGCGCATGGCGCGCGCGATGGCCTCGAGCTTGATCGACGAGCTCGAAGTGCTCGATCGCGGGCCGCGTCAGAGCCGCCTCGCCTGAGGTCTGCGAGGTCTGCGAGGTTGCGAAAGTGTCGCGGGCGTCAGCGCGCCGTCTCGGTGCGCTCGGCTGCGTCTGCGAGCTCCGCGCGGGCGGCCTGATTGGCTGTCGCGCGGCCAGCCCGTTCGAGGCGATCGCGCTTGCCGTGTCCGTGTCCGTCTTTCGTGTAACGGACGATACGCGGGTGCGCCCACTCGAGGATGCGATCGAAGCCTTGCCAGGACTCGGCGTAGGTGAAGACCGCGTCGTCGGGATAGGCGTGATGATGCGCGTGGTAGTGCGCGCTCGCGAAACCCCAGCCCGGCTTCGGCGGCGGCAGCCCCTGCTTGCGGAGCGGAACCGACGACCACCAGCCGTGCTGGTAGAGGTGGAAGAGCAGCGAGTGGACGAACTTCAGCACGCCGCCGATGACGAAGCCCGGGTTTCCCGTGAGGAGGGAGAGCGGCACCATCGCGAGCGTCGAGATGAGCGCGGCGCGCCCGTACGTCCATAGCTCGTAGCCGTCGAGCTGCACGGCGTCCTTCGAGCCGACGTAGCGGCGGTGATGACGCGAGTGTGTTCGCTTGTAGCGGTCGTGATCGTGGTGAACGAGGTAGTGGTCGACCGTGTAGACCAGGTCTGCACCGACGAAGAACGCAGCCGCAGCGACAATCGTGGACAGCAACGACATGACGAGTCGGGCAGATCCGATGCACGAACCGGTTCAACCGTTGCTCGATGTGACGGTATTGTGTTGCGGCTTTTTTCGTGAGGTTCGAAGGCCCCCGGTGTGACGGTCCGAACCGTTCGGAGCGAACCGTCACGGTCGAGTTTGGGAGCGCAGCGCCGTCGAGCGACGTCCGCGGTTCGAGCGGGGCGTCGCGATCGAAGCGCGGACGATTGCGCAGAACGGAATGGGTTCGGCCCAGCTTGGCGTTCTCCACGCATGAGGAAACGGGCTCCACTTCTCGCGCTGGGCGTGCTGTCCGCGGCGTTCGTTGCATGTGTCCGAGACCCTTCGGTCTCGATGGGGGTACGCAGGCCGGATCCGGGACCGCATACGCCGGCCGCGGAGCCGCAAGTGCCCGATCCCGTGGTTCACCGGCTCGGGGCGACGCAGGACGGATCGGCCGTTCTGTTGGCCGAGTCGGAGGGGCACGTCCTCGCGTTCGTCGCCGACGAAGACGACGCGATGGTGCGCGTGCTCGACGTCGACGAAGGAACGCAGATCAGCGCCGTTCGCACGGGTGGTGCGCCCGCACAGCTCGTGATGCTACCGGACGGTCGTGCGGTGGCCTCGCTGCGCGACAAGGGCGAGCTCGTCGTTTTGGCCGGCGCAGGACGACCGGATTCGAAGTTCCGCGTGGAGCGACGTATCGAGGTCGCCGCCGAGCCGATTGGCCTCGCCCTGTCGCCGGATGACGGCACGCTCGTCGTCGCGAGCGGGTGGGGGCGCCGCGTCTCGGTCTTCGACACGAAGACGATGACCCGGATCGCCGAGCACGAAGTGGCGCGCGAGCCGCGTGCGGTGGTGGTCTCGCACGACGGCAAGCGCGCCTTCGTTTCCCATGCCGTCGGCAATTCGCTCGACGTCGTGGAGCTCGACGGTAAGGGCGCGAAGAGGGTCGTGCCCATGGCCGGCGTGGAGGAGTTCCTCGGCCGCGGCGACGAAAGCGGGACGCAAAGCCGCATGGGCTGTCAGGGGTTCACGCTCGCGCGTGCCGAGTCCGGCAAAATCTTCGCGCCTCACGCGCTCGTCTTCACCGGCGATGCGAGTGAGGCTTCGGACGGCTATGGCGGGGGGGAAGGCCGCGAAGCGGAGGTGTTCCACGTGCCCGTGGTCGACGAAGATACGGGCAAACCCCTCGCGGGGACGTCGCGCCTCCGTGCGGGCCTCGAGACGCATTCGGGCAGGTGCGCGCTTCCTCGCGCGGCAGCCGTGGGCAAGGCAGGCTTGTTCGTGACGTGTCTCGGTGCCGATTCGGTCGCGCTCTTCGATTCCGATGCGGTGAACCCGCAAGACGTCGAGCTTCGTCGTTGGGCGGTGCCGTCCGGGCCCGTGGGAATCGCGCTCGACGAATCGCGCGCTCGCGCGGTCGTCTGGTCGCAGTTCGCACACGCGCTGACGACGATCGCCATCGGCGACTCCGAGGCGCCGGACGGCGTCAAGCCGTTCGCCCTTTCGAGCTTTGCCCTTGCTCGCGACGTACGTGGCAACGCCAAGCTCGCGCGTGGTCGCGCCATCTTCCACGCGACCGACGATCGGCGTATCTCGAGCGACGGTCGTGCCTGCGCGAGCTGCCATCCCGATGGTCGCGACGACACGCTCGTATGGTCTTCGCCGAAAGGCCCGAGGCAGACGCCGATGCTCGCCGGACGCCTCGAAGGCGCTGCGCCATTCGGTTGGAACGGTGACGCCTCCGACGTTTCGCTCCACCTCGTCTCCACCGTCAAGCGCCTCGGAGGCAGTGGGCTCGACGGCGAAGACAAGGAAGCCCTCGTCGCGTACGTGCGCTCGATGCGCTCGCCGCCGTCGTCGTCGCCCAGCGCGAAGAGCACGGCATGGGCCCACGGCCGAGAGCTCTTCCGGTCGACCGAGGCTGGCTGCTCGAGTTGCCACGGCGAGAGCGGTGACTTGCCCGACGGTGACAAGCACGACGTCAAGAGCCGCGCCGCGGGCGATACGCAGGCGAAGTTCGACACCCCGTCGCTCCGCTTCGTAGGAGGCTCGGCGCCGTACTTCCACGACGGGCGCTATGCGGATCTGAAGACCCTGCTCGTGAAGTCGGACGGGAAGATGGGGCACACCAAGCATCTGTCGCCGTCGGATCTCGCGGATCTCACCACCTACCTGGAGTCGCTCTGATGTCTCGCTTCGGATGGTTCGTATCGGCAGTCGTGCTCGCTTCGATCGCGGTGGCAACCGAGGCTCACGCCGCAACGACGTCGCCAATTCCGAGCCTCTCCGCCATGGCCTCGCTCGCGCCGCTGAAGGGCGCCGTCGTGGAGAAGGTGCCTGGCATCTCCATGAAGGACGAAGGGCTCGCCGGAACGACGCGTTGGCGCGATTTCATCGCCGCCACCTCGCGCGGGTACTGTCTCGCCGATAGCGGAAATGATGGGACGACGCTTTACGACTCGTATCGCCGCTACTCGACGATGACCAACGGCGATCTCGACCTCGTACGGTTCGTCGAGAAAGACGGGAAGGCGTCGCTCGAGCGAACGCGTGTTCATTTCGTCGACAATGCGCTCGTTCCGGATGTCGTGGGTCGCTCCTCGGTGGGGCTCGTGGAGGTCGCCAAGTCGGAGGCAGGCGCCGTGTACGCCTACCGCGATGGCTCCGAGGTGGTGCTCGTGATGAAAGGCGTGGAGAGCGGCCTCGAAGGGCGCAAGGTCTCCGCCGGTGCGAGTCAGTTTTCCTCGACCTCCTGCTCGTTCGGCATGGCGCGCCTCGACGGCGCTGCCGGGGCCGTGGGGCAATTCCGCGGCACCCTCCCTTCGCGCGGCACCGGAAAAGACAAGGTGACCCCGCGCTTCCTCGTCGACGCGAGCGTGAGCAAGCTCGCGCGCGACAAGGCGCCGATGCTCGCCGTACGCGTGCGTGTCGAGGACGGTCAGAGGTAGCTGGAAACGCGCGCTTCGATGGTGCGCACGGTCTCGGCGGTCGCGTAGCTCTCGGGGAGGATGTACTTGCCGTCTGTTCGGCCGAGATACCCTTGATCGACGAAGGCGAGAAACGCGTTCTCGACGACGGGCCGGCTCACGGCTTCGCGCGCTTCGATTTCGCCCGCGAGGAACATACGCTCACCGACGTTCATCGCGCGCTTCGCGAGGTCCTTTGGCGAGAGCGGTCCTTTGAGGAGGGCCGTCAGCGATCGAGCGGCGATCATGTAGCCCTCGACGAAGCTGCGTACGACACGCGCGTGAAGGATGACGCGCTCGCGCCCTTCACTCGAACGCCCGAGCCGAACGTTACCCGCCTCGTCGCGCAGGATCTCACCGTCCGCCTCCATCGCGTCGAGCGTCTCGGTGAAGATGGTCTCGAACGTCGCGTCGGCGCGGAACTGGAACTCGTACTTGAAGAGCTTCGACAGCGCCTGGGCGCGCTCCGCAAGCAGAGCCCGATCCATCGCGCCGCCGTTGGCGGTGTGCTCGGCCGCGGCTCGCGCGGTGAGCGGAATGGCGATCATCGCGCGCGACACGAAGAAGTGGACGACGAGGTTCTTGGCGATGTCGAGCGAGAGGCGCGCAACGTCGGGGACGACGTAGAAGGCGTCGGGGCCAGGGAAGCCCTTGCGCCCTTCGCCGACCGGATCGCCCGGCGTGTGCACCTCGATGTGACCCGCCTTCAAGAACAGCTCGCATGCTTCGCGAATGGCGGTGCGGCGAACGACGGGGTTCTTCGGATTCTCGACGAGCGATGGTGTGAAGCGCGCATCGAATCCAGAGAGGACGCGCACGATGCGCTCGCACACGGCGACGAGCTCGGCATGACCGATCCCGCGCTTGCCATGCGTGAGGAGGGCGGTGGCGACGAGGGCGCCCGGCGTGACGGCCGTGACGCGGTTGATCTCGTTCATCACGCGGTAGGCGAGGCGGGTGACCATCGCGCGGCGGCGCGCCGGTGTGAGCGGTTTGCCGCTGCCACCCTTGCTCGACGGTGAGGCTTCGCGATCGATCTCGTCGAGCACGCCTTCGAGCGTCAGGAGCTCGCCGAACTGGACGTTCAGGCGGCCATAGCGCCCGAGCGCGCTCTCCGCGGCCCGGAGAAGGCCTCCCACGTCTTCCTTTTGCTTCTCACCGCCCGTGAGCTCGCGCACGTAGGCGCGCTCCTCGACGACGCGCTCGTACCCGATCGAGATCGGTACGAAGTAGACCTTGCGCGTGGAGCCGCCCTCTTTGGCGCCGAGCGCCGCGTCGACCACGATCGACAGGAGGCCCAGCTTCGGTGGAAGGAGCTTGCCCGTGCGCGAGCGCCCGCCTTCGAGGAAGAACTCGAGCGGCCAGCCGTCTTTGAGGAGGCGACGCATATACGCGTCGACCACGGCGCCGTAGAGGCGGTCGCCCTTGAAGCTGCGACGGATGAAGTACGCGCCGGCGCGCCGAAGGATCGGGCCGAGCGGGAAGAAGGAGAGGTTGTCGCCCGCGGCGACGAGGGGGACGGGCAGATTCGAGCGGAAGAAGAGCCGCGTCAGAATGATGTAGTCGATATGCGACTTGTGGCTGGGCAGAAGGACGAGCGTTCCGTCCTTTGCGGCCTCTCGCACGCGTGCGAGCCCCTCGGTGTCGAACTCGAAGCCGGAGTACATCCGGTCGATCGTCTGATCGCAGGCCGCATCGAGTGCGCGGAGTGCGTTGGGATCGACCTGCGCCTCCATCTCACGCAGCATCGAGAGGGCGCGGAAGCCGAGCACGCGTCGTTCGGCCTCGCCTTCGCCGGCCATGTCCCGGATGATTTTCTGGAGGCGCGGGCTGCGAACGACCTGATCGCGAAGGCGATCGGCGGGCTTCTTCGCGGGCCCGAGGACGCCGCGGCGTTCGCGTTCGAGACGACGAAGCAGCGTGTACGAGAGGCGGCGCACGAGCACGTCGTCGCCAGGGGACTTCCCGCCGTTCTCCCGCAGCTCCTGCTCGAGGAACGCACGCACGTCGACCGGCTCGCCGGCGCGCAGCGTGACGTGGCGCCAGTTCGCGAGGAACTGCATCACCGTGCGGATCTTCCCCGGCCACTCGCGCGGACCGAAGAGCGCGTCGACCGCGTTGTGCTTCGTGGCGTCGGCATGGCGCGTCCACACGAAGACCTGCGGGACGAGCAAGATCGGCGTCTCGCGCTGGCGCTGCGCTTCGATGACCGTGCGCAGGTAGGCGTCGCCTTCGGTCTTGCCGCGCGACGGAAGCGCGAGCGCGGGACCGCCGCGCTGACGGGCGATGGGCGGCGGCTCGAGCAGTGACGGGGGCCGCTTCAAGAAGAGAGCGGCCGAATGACCTCCGTCGAGCGTCGCGCGCAGGTGCGCGATGTCGTCGGTCTCGGTGCGAGACCGAAGCGCCGAAAGCCAACCGCGGCCCATCGGCTCGAGGACCCAAAGTCCGAGGTCGTTCGCGAAGCGCACCTGCGGGAGGTGCAGACGCTTCGTCAGGTAGTCGAGCGCGAGGAAGTCGACGAAGGAGAGATTGCGCAGGACGTAGATAACCGTCCCGCGCGACTCCGCTTCGCGCACCCGACCAGCCCACGCCTCATCGACACCGATGTGTTCGAAGAAGCGGTGATAGACCCACGCCAGCGCTGGATTTGGTTCGTACGACGTCGGTTTCATGGACGCTCACCCCCGAGACGCGCCCCCCCACGACCTCAGCCGCCGAACGCCTTCTGGACGATCGCCACGATCTTCTTCGACGTGTCGGGTCCGAGGCCGTTCTTCGCGCCATAAGGCCAGCCGTAGTTGATCATCTGGACCTGGTCGCACGAGAGCGACACCAGGACGTCGGCGGGGACGCCCGAGGCGGGCGTGCCGACCGGAGCGCCCGGCGCCGGACCCTGGCCGATCTGGATGCCGAACTCGGCGAACATGCACTGCTGGCGCGGCGTCTGGAAGTTCGAGTCGCGACCGAAGAGGTCGAGGATCTCGTCACGCGTCTTCGCGTCGGTGACGGCCACGCTGCTGAGAATGCGGAAATTGTGGAAGCGCGGAGCATCCGTCGCGGTTCCCGCGGGGGTGCCGCCCGGAAGGAGGCCCGGCGGAAGGAGGCCCGGCGGAAGGAGCTGGGCGCCCGCGGTGAGCCATTGTTGAATCTGGGGCGGAAGCGCCGGCGCGGCCGCGGCCGCCGACTGCTGCGGGGGCTCGTAGTTCTGCAGCCGGTAGATCGTGATCGGCTGGTTCTTCATGTTCTGGAACGGCTGAGACAGCGTGCTGCTGCAGCTCGTCGTCAGGAGAAGAACGCCAAGTGAGCCAAGTTTACCGAGCGCAAGGAACGTCCGCTTCATGAGCGCGGCAGCCTAGCACGAACAAAAGCCGCCGAGGCGACGGCATCTGCGGGTTGGGCTAGAGTCCCCCGAGACCCCATGATCCGCGTCAAGAAGATCGACCACGTCGCCGTTGCCGTCAAAGACGTCGACGAATCCATTGCAAAGTACAAGCAGGTGCTCGGCCTCGAGCCCACGGTGCGCGAAGTGGTCGCTTCGCAGAAGACGGAGGCGGTGCTGCTGCCGATCGGCGAGACCAGCATCGAGCTCATCTCCCCGAAGGGCAACGACGGGCTCGAGAAATTCCTCGAAAAGCGCGGCCCGGGCATCCACCACATCGCCGTGGAGGTCGAAGGCATCGAGCAGGCGCTCCTCGCCCTCAAGGCGCTCGGCGTCCAGCTCATCGACGAGACCCCGCGTAAGGGCGCCCGCGGTCACAAGGTTGCCTTCTTGCACCCCAAGGCCACGGGGGGCGTGCTGGTCGAGCTCGTCGAGCCCGATCCCGCCGAACACGCATGAGACTTCAGTTCGAAGCGCCTACGCACGAGCCTCGCACGCGGGCGGCGTGAGGCGAGCTCGGCCGTGCGGCGAGGAATGCACTCCCCGCCGCGCGCGCTTCGGCGGTTCGGCCGAGCGCACACAAGACGACGACGCGTGAGACCGTTCGCTCCTCCGAGAGCGAGCCGTGCGGGAAACGCTGGGCGTGTTCGTCGAGTTTCGCGAGAGCGGCGTTCGCGTTACCTTCGCGCAGAAGGCGATCGCTGTCGCGAAGCAGGGCAATCTCGCCTTCGAGGCCCGCTGGGGGCGCCATCGCGGCGGGCGCCGGACGTTCGACGCCCGCCGCCGTAGGGACCGCTTCGACACCCGTTGATGGCGGCGGAGTAGGCTCTGGCGCCTGCGTCGCGACCGACGCGAGCGGAGCTTCGTCGCGCGCCGCGGGAGCGTTCGGCTCTTTCCGCTTGGCCGCCGAGGTCGGCGCCTTCGGCTTCGGCGCGACAGGAGGCGCCCCCTCTGCGCTTGGCACCGCAATCGGCGACGGCGCTGGGGCGCTGCTCGTCGCGTTGGCGCTCGGCGCGAGAGTCGGAGGTGGGGCTGCCTCCGCGACGTTCGGTGCGGCGCCGGAACTCGACTCGGGATGAGGCGTGCCCGCGAGCTCGTAGACTCCGGCGCCGACGGCGGACACGACCCCGACGACGGCCAGGATCTTCGTGACGAGGCCCAGGCCCGCGGCTTTGGCGACACCTTGGGCCGGTGCCGTCTTGGCCACGGCCGAGGCGGCGGCGACGACGCCTCCGGCTGCGATGCGTTTCCCAAGCGCGCCGAGCACGCGCGCCTCGTCGTCGGCGGAGGGTTCTTGTTCGCGTGCTGCTTTGCGGAGCAGCGCCTTCGTCTTGGGGTCGAGGCTCATGTGCTACCTCCGTCCTCGGTTCCCTGCGTTCGCTCGTAGTTCCGGTGGGCTTCTTCGAAGATACGTCGAGCCACGCGCAGACGGGACGCGACGGTGTTCGCGTTCGTCCCGGTGATCTGGGCAATCTCGGCCAGCGTGAGCTCTTCGAGCTCGGCCAGCACGAACACTTCGCGCTTCTCGTCGTCCAAGGCCTCGAGCAAGGTGTTGACGAGGTCCGACGCTTCGAAACGGGCCATCGATGCGCCCGCGCCGGGATCTCGAATGGCCTGGAGCTCGGACGCCTCCGTGGGCTCCGCAGGTTTGCGACGCAACGTTCTCCGATGATCGGCGACGACCCGCCGGAGGATCGCGAACACCCACGTGCGAATCGACGAGCGGAACTCGAACTCGGCGAGCCGACGGTGGACGATGAAGAACACCTCTTGCACCACGTCGTCGATGGCGCTCGTCTTCACACCGAGTCGGATCGCACTGCGCCACACGAAGGCGAATTCGCTTTTGTACACGTCGCGGAAGCCTAGAGGGCGCTGCTCCGAGCGCAGGTCCGCGGAGGACAAAGGCGTGGCCGGCGCATCCCCTTCGTGGTCGGGCCACGACGACGGCGTCTCTCGGTCCGCTTCCATGACTACGGCTTGGCGCGCTCCGCGACCCAGAGATGCCACGGGCCATAGCCACCATTCGGAGAGTCCGACCGGATGAAGTAGAGGCGGCAGTCGTCGGGACTGATCCACGACGGCCATTCCGACGAGCTGGCACTGTCGACGGGCAAGCCGAGGGGCACTGCATTCGCGAACTCCCCGGAGGTGTTCACCCGTGCCGCGACTTCGATATCGTCGAAGCTCCCGGGCGTCTCACGCGTGAAGAACAGCTCGAGCCCGTCGGCGGAGACGACCGGGAACATTTCGCCCGCGGTGGTCGTGTTGATCGTGCCGCCGACCGGACGTACCTGCGCGACGACGCCATTGGCTCCCACCTCGCCGGTCCACAGGTCCATCGTCGTGGCTCCTTCGCGCCCGATCGACATCCAGTACAGCGAGCTCCCGAGGAGATACGGCGCGGCGTCCGTGCGCGTCGGAACGATCGCGAACGCGTCCGGAACCCGCGCCGTGAACGTTCCCGGAACGGAGTCCCGGTGGGCGAACCAGATGGTGTTGGCGATGCTTCCATCGATGGGGACGCCCGATTCGAAGAACATCGTCAGCCCGTCTGCGGCGACCGTCGGCCAATAGTCGTCGGTGTTCGTGCTCACCGAAAGCTTGGTCAGCGCGCCGAATGCGTCCGTCGCGGTGTCGCGCTCGGCCGTGTAAAGGTCGAAGCCGGACGTGCCGCCCTGCGGGGCACCGACGGAGAGGTAGGCCGTGCGCTCGTCCACCGAGAAGCGAGCCGAGACCACGCTCGTGCTCTCGAGTCCGAGCACCGTGCGCTCCGATTGGAACGGCGATCCGTGGTTGCACCGGGGCACGTACCCGTCGGGAACTTCGACGTCTGCCGAGGCGCTGTCGAGCGGAGTCGCTCCCCCGTCGTGGGGTGGTTGTGGGTCGTCGTCACCCAAGGAGATCCGTACATCGAAGCAGCCGGCGGATGCCATCAGCGCGCAGCTCGCACTGGCGATGCTCAGAAGCAGGGAAACGTGGCGTCGGCGCATGTGTCTCGGTCTCCGTCGAACACAGTGGCCGCTTCGTACGGTTTTCGTCAGAACCTGAAGTCTGCGGCTATCGAGGCCCGTACGGAGGGGGCCGATTGATGGAGAATCTCGTTTGACAGGACGAATTCGCTCCTGCCGAGAGGGATGGGAACCTCCACCTGCGCGCGGGCCGCGAGGGGGGCGCGGGCGGGCCACCGCGCGAAGGTGCCCGGAAGAGCGGCCAGCCAGAGGCTCGAGCCGTGGACGGGTTGGGTCACGCCGCGTCCATCGCCCGTCAGCGCTCCGACTTCGAGCCCAAGCGACGGACCGATGGCGAGCGGTCCAAGCTCCCAGCTCGCGAAAAGGGTCGTCTGGCCTGTGGCGAGGCGGAGGTCGGCACCTCGCGACGGCTCGACGCTTGAGGTGGCGTGGACCGCTGGGAAGTATCGGAACGACGCCTCCGCACGCACGCGCAGCCGGGTCACACGGTCGTTCCACGGAAACACGCGAGCGCTCAGCGCGCCGCCGAAACCAATGCCTGCGCTCGGCAGCACGGCCGAGTCGACGCTTGCGAGGGCCGCGAGCCCGAACCGAGGATCCAACGGTGGCTTGGGAGACTCCGTGCCCGACTCCCTCGTCCTCGCGGGGGCGGCTGGCGCGTCTGCGGCGGGCGCTTTCGGCGGAGGCGCAGCCTCGGGGGCTTTGTCGTTCGGCGTGCCTGTGAGCCGGGCCCGAACGGCCTCAGGGTCGATCATCATCGCGAGCACGAACGTCGTCGCGTCCGCGGCCAGCGTGCACGTTTCCGCGTCGATGATGCGTTCGCCGCGAACGCCCGCCGACTCCGTCACCAGCGCGACGCGCCAGCGGCCTCGTTCGTCGACCCAGACTTTGGCACTGGCGTCGATCGGCTCGTCTGGCTCACGCGGGGCGAGCGAGCGAACCTGGCCGAGGACCGTGGCGCCGTCAGGGCAGCCAACCGGCGCAGTCCAATGCAACTCGACCTTGCCCGTCGGGGGCGTAGTGTGGGCGCGGGCTGACGACGGATTGGCCGCCGTCATCACCGCGTCGTTCGCACGTGCGAACGGTGCAACGAGGACGCCACTCGTCGCCATCAGCAGTGCGAGCCATCCCCGTGTCCAGCGACGTGCGTGACGGCAGAATGCCATCGTCGCAGGATCGATAGCATGCTCTTCGGCACCGGCGATGCCCAAGTGTGCCGTGCTCAGGCTCCCGTGGTGGCTCGTGACGTCGAAGGTTCGTTCACGTACGATGGCAGCGTGAGTCGTTCTGCGACGGAGCAGAAATCCGAGCTTCGATGGGAATGGCAGGTGCCGGGGGGACCACGGGTCGCGGCGACGCTCGACGTCGAAGCCGCCGTGGAGTCCGTCTTCGTCGGCGCTCAGCGCGTCGGGCGCGGACAACGAGGTGCGCGGCCGGAAGGTCACGTCGTTCCGTACGCCGGTGAGTTGCCGGTCGTCGTCACGTTCGATGCGAATGTTCCCGTGTGTATCCTGCGCGTGGATGGGATGGAGATCTCACCGGCGGTTTGGCCCGTTCCGACGCGCGGCAGAGTCCGTCCTCCGCCGCGCAAGCCGTTCTCGTTGGGCCTCGTGGTGGTCGGTCTAGTTGCCATTGCTGCCATCGCTGCCATCACGCGTGTCTGTTCCGTGTTCGACGTTCGTGGGTTCGGCTTCACGCGTGGCGAAGCGGGCAAGACAACGTGGCGAGCGCCCAACGGTCTGTTCGTTGCGCGCTTTCCGTCCGCGTTCGCGGCACGCCTTGCCGATGGTCCGCCCGGATCGACGACGGCCGTTCTGCAGATACGTGGAGGCGATGACGCCATCGTCCTCTTCGCGATCCCACTCGAGCCAGGCTCCCGGGAACCCTGGTGGGTGCACAAGAGGTTCTATCCGGAGGTGCTCGCTGCCTTGCCGCGCGCAACCGGCGACTACGAGGAACTCAGCCGTAACGACGACACCTCCGCGGGCGATTCACGCGCCGTCGTGCATGGTCGTCTCAAGAACGGGAAGGGCGAGTCGGCGAAGGTGTGGTCGACCGCCTTCGTCCACGGCAACGCAGGTTACGTCTTCGCGTACGAGACACGCGAGGGCGGGCGCGACGACGACGAATCCGCGCTTCGGCGCATCGTGGATGCGACCGAGTTGAGTGCGCTCGCGGAAACCAGTCCACGCTGACCTCCCTCTGAGAGACTCCAGTCTCCACGCGTGAGACGGCTGGTCGTACGGTCACGCGCGCCCTTCGCCGTCCGCAAAATTGGGCGTGCTCTCGAATCGCTTCGAAGACGCGCTCGCCGACATGGAGCAGGCGTTTGCACGAGGCCATCGGGCGCGCATGAGGTGCACCGACCACGGCGATCTAATTGGTGTGTTGTGCATGCAATTGGCGTAGGCGCGGGACCTCGCGCAGGAGAGGGAGGACGGAGATCTTCGACACGCCTCCGCGAGAGCGGGCGGGAAGTCTCGCCCGGAAACCGCGCTACGACTGGGCTTGCGGAGGTGGGTTTCGTCACGCATCCGTCACCTCCTCGGCCGTAGCGGACCGTCGAACGGCGTGCAGTCGCGCGTCGTGAAGAGACTGAAAATGTAATAATTACGCATTGTTGTGCGCACAATGTCACGTCTTGCAACGGGCGTTTTCGCACGGGGCAGGGGCGTGGCGAGCGGTCTTCGTTCACCACGAAAGGCCGTCCCCATCGATGCGACGTTGGTGTAAGTTGCGAACCTATGAAGATCCTCGGGAATTCGAGAGGCGTCGCGAGCGTGATCGCCGTCGCCATCGGTCTCGCCGTGGCTCCCGCATCGGCGCAGATCGCTCCCACGGCCGGCCCGGTCACGACTGCACCGCCGCCGAAGCCCACGGCAGCGCCGACCGCGCCTGGAGCCAAGCCGACGCCCGCCGCCGCGAAGCCGACTGCCCCCGCCGCGGGTACCGCACCTGCCGCGAAGCCGGCTGACGCGAAGGCGCTCTTCGCGTCCGGCGAGAAGAAGTTCAAGGCCGCCGACTACGCAGGCGCGCTTGCAGATTTCGAAGCGTCGAATGCAGCGAAGGCTGCGCCGGAGACGCAGCGCTACATCGCGCTCAGCCAGGACAACCTTCAGCACTACTCGGAGGCCGTCGCGGCGTTCGAGAAGTTCATCGCGGACGCTCCCGCGAAGAGCAAGGACCAGGTCGAGGAAGCGAAGAAGCGCGTCGAGGCCATCAAGGCCTTGCCGGGCAAGGTTCACGTCGACAGCGTGCCTCCCGGCGCGACCGTCACGGTCGATCCGCCGGCGAACGCGCAGGCGGCCGCTCCGGCGGCGCCCGGTGCTCAGCCCGCCGCGCAGCCCGCGCCCGCTCCCGCCGCGCAGCCCGCCGGTAACCCGACGCCGACGGATCTCGAGCTCGCTCCGGGCAAGCACACGATCCGCCTCGCGGCCGAGGGCTACGAGACGGCCGACAAGGACGTCGACGTGACGTTCGGGTCGAAGCAGGACCTGAAGGTCGATCTCGTCAAGAAGGCCGAGCCGCCCCCGCCGCCTCCGCCGCCGCCGGTCGCCTCTGAGGCCGCTCCGGCTGCTCCGGCCGCTCCGCCTCCGCCGCCGGTCGAGCCGCGCAGCAAGATCCCCGCGTACGTGACTGGCGCCGTTGCGCTCGTGGCGGCCGGTGTCGGTACCGGCTTCGGTATCGCGGCGCTCTCGCAGTCGAATGACTTCAACAATCACCCCAACCAGCGCACGACGAAGCTTGCCGACGATGGTGAGAACAACGCGCTCGTCGCCGACATGATGTTCGGCATCGCGATCACGTTCGGCGTCACCAGCGCCGTCCTCTTCCTGTCGAGCGACCAGCCGGCAACGGCGAAGGCGTCTTCGCCGACCAAGACGGCCGACAACACCAAGAAGAAGTCGTCCATCACCGTGACCCCAACGCCGTACGTGTCGCCGACCGGCGGCGGTGCGGGCGTCAACGTTCGCTTCTGAGAGGCCGCGCAATGAAGCTCAAGCAGATTCACAGAGGACTCGTCCTCGCCGCCGTTGCCTCTTCGTTCGCGCTGGGCTGCGAGCTCGTCGTCGATTTCGATCGTACGAAGATCCCGGTCGAGACCACGGACTCCGGTGCGGCCGACAGCTCGACGGTCGCCGACGCCGGCACTGACGCGACGGATGCCTCGGTCGTCGACGGCAGCGATGCGTCGAACGACGCGTCGGACGCCGCCGACCAGTAGTCGACAGACGAAACCGCACGAGGGCGCCCGCGAAGCGATTCGCAGGGCGCCCCTGGCGTTTTGTGGGCTCGCCGCTCCTCGCTGCTCAGGGAGGAAGGTGTTGCACGACGGTTTCGACGTCGGCCGGAAGCGCGATCGGCTCGTTGGCGAGCGTGGAGTCGACCTCCGGGAGCTTCTTCTCGTGGTAGCCGAGCTTGAACTCGGTGAACTTCAGCGCGCTCGCCGTGGAGACGACGACGACCCGCTCGCTCTCGGCGATCACGCCTCGTGCGCGAAGCTTCATGGCGCACGCGAGGCCGACGCCCGTGTGAGGGCACGCGTAGAGTCCGGTGCGATCGGCCTTGGCGCAAGCATCGGCGAGCTCTTGTTCCGTGGCCTCTTCGACGACCCCGTTCATCGCCTTGAGAGCAGCCATGGCACGAGGAGCGCTCACGGGGTTGCCGATGCGGATGGCGCTTGCTTGCGTGGCCTTTGCGACGACCGGCGTGACCTCGGTCTGCCCCTTCATGAAGGCGCGATACATGGGATCGGCGTTGGCCGCTTGCGCCACGCAGAGACGCGGGAGTCGATCGACCAGGCCGAGATCGCGCGCCATGGCGAAGCCCGCATAAAGGGCGGCGGCATTTCCGAGATTGCCACTCGGGATGACGACCCAATCGGGAGCCTGCCAGCCGAGCTGCTGGGCGATCTCGATCGCCACCGTCTTCTGGCCCTCGATGCGGAGCGGGTTCATCGAGTTGGCGAGGTAGACGAGGCCTCGCGCGGCGAGCTCTCTGACGATGCGCATACAACCGTCGAAGTCCGTGTCGAGGGCGAGGACGCGAGCGCCGTGAGCGAGCGGTTGGACGAGCTGTCCTACGCTGACCATCCCGCGCGGCAAGAGCACGACGACCGGCAGGCCTGCAGCAGCACCGTACGCGGCGAGCGCGGCGGACGTGTCGCCGGTGCTCGCGCACGCGATGGCTCGGACCTTGAGCGAGCCTTGGCGGACGGCCTGGTTGACGACACTCACGAGCACCGTCATCCCGAGATCTTTGAACGAGCCGGTGTGTGTGGTCCCGCACTGCTTGACGTAGAGCTCGCGGATGCCGCTCTGCTTCGCGAGGAGCTTCGCCGGATAGAGCGCTGTCATGCCTTCGCCGGTCGATACGATGCAGTCGTCGGGCACCTCGGGGGCGACCCACTCGCGCTTGCTCCAGACGCCCGAAGGCATGGGGATCTCCCTTGCCGTCGGCGACCAGCGCGCATCGAAGCGCGCGCGCCATTCGTCGGCGCTCGTTTGGGCGAGCGCAGCGCGATCGTGGGCGACCTCGAGCAGGCCGTCACACGTGGGGCAGCGATAGATGGCTTGGGTCAGCGGCCAAGCTCCCGCGCAGCCGCGGAAGCATCGAAAGTGGGCGGTCGGCTTCGGCATGAGGGCGTGCCCTCAGCGTAGACTGACACACCGCAAGAAGGGGAGACCAATGCCCGACGGGCGGCAGACCTTGCTACCCGCGCAGTCGGAATCGCGGCAGCAGACCCAGGCGCACTTCT
This sequence comes from Labilithrix luteola, assembly GCF_001263205.1. Taxonomy (GTDB): domain Bacteria; phylum Myxococcota_A; class Polyangia; order Polyangiales; family Polyangiaceae; genus Labilithrix; species Labilithrix luteola. The sequence goes on along the minus strand of NZ_CP012333.1, from coordinate 9,939,084 downwards.
TCGTTTCGGGATCGCAGAAGTCCGACTGGCACTCGGTGTCTTGCGTGCACTTCGCGTCGTCGGCGAGGCCGTTCGTCGTGTACTCGCAGAACTTGATGCGGTCGCTCCCGCTCTCGGCGTAGCGGCAGTGCCCGCCCGTGCGGCCTTGGCTCTCGCACGTTGCGACGCTGCAGCACGACTCGCGGCACTTGCTACCGATGCAGTTGTTGTTCCTGCACTCGTTCTCGACGTTCGTGCAGGTCTCGCCGGCGTCCTTCGTGGCGGCGGCGTTGACGGCGGCGCACATCCAGACGTCGTGGCTCGGGCCGGGGCCGGCGAGCGTGGCGACCTGGCAGACCGTGTTGTTCGTGCAGTCCGTCGGCACGCAGCAGGTGTCGACGCACTTGCCGGCCTGGCAGAGACCGGAGCGGCAATCCGAGGCTCCGCTGCAGGTTGCGCCAGGGAGTTTTCCGCCGCTGGCCGCGGGGATGCGCCCCGCCTTCGACGACGGCACGCAATAGTTGCCGCCGGTGCCGGCGCCGAAGCACACGAAGCCGCTCGGGCAGTCCTTCGAGGTGCAGCACGTCTTCGTGCAGATCGGCCCGGTGTCGGCGACGATCGGCGTCGTGAGCATGTTGCTCGTGCCGCAAAGGCTGCTCTCGCAATCGGCGTCGAGGCGGCACTGCGCGCCGAGCGCATGCGGGAGGTCGGAACCGTCGGCCGGCTGATCGACGTCCGGCGTGTCCGCATCGGGGTCGTCGGCGTCGGTCCCGTCGACGGACGGCGCGTCGGAAGGCACGACGCACTTGCCGCGCGTGAGATCACAAACCTGCCCCGAAGGACACACGCGCGGATCGCGGACGTCGCACGAGAACTCGGGCACGTCGGCCGAGACGATCACGCTGCAGCCGATGCCGGCGATCGTGAGGAACAAGCCTGCGCCGAGGAGCGCCGTGGGTTTCATTGGAACGACCCCCCGAGGAGCATGACGGCCCCTCCGGGTACGAGCGAAGCCGAGGGCGTCGTCGTGTGTTTCGGCTCCTTGGTGCGTCCGAAGTAGAGCCAGGCGGTGGCGAGCGCGGCGACGACGCCAACGCCGAGCCCGACGTCCGACACGATGGCCGACGTATGCGCGTCGTCGGTGCGCGTCTTGAGGTCGTCGTAGGTGCCGTCTTTGCCGGTGGTGAAGTTCTTCGGATCGAGCGCGATGGCGCGAATGCCGAAGCCGATACCCACGCCGAGACCCACGATGGCGATGGCGCCCGCGACCTTCGTGGCCGTGTCGAAGCGACCGTGCTCGACGGGCCGCGGGTCGGTGGTCGTCGTCTGCGGTGAGGATTGTTCCGGCGTCTTCGCCGCGGGCGTCGACTCTTGCGGAACGACCTCGCGCTTCGCTCCCTCGAGGCGCTTCACGATCGTCTCGGCCTTCGCGCGTTCCGCGGGCGTGACCGAGTCCATCTCCATGTACTGGCGGAAGTACGCGACGGCGTCGTCGTACTTACCGAGTTTCTCGGTCACGACGCCGAGATTGAAGACGAGATCTTTCGCCTTCGGATCGAGCGCGCGCGCCTGTTCGAGCTCCGCGACGGCCTCACGGTAGGCGCCGGTTTGATAGAGCTCCTTGGCGCGCTGGAAGTGTTGCTGGGCACTCGCCTGAGCCTCCGTCATCGGCTCGGCGGCCGACGTCTGCGTCGTCGTCGGCTTCGACTGAGCGAGCGCGGACGAAGGCAGGCATGCAACGGAGAAGACCAGTGCGCCCGAGAGAAGTCTGGAGAGGTGGCGCAAACCGCGCGACATCGGCACGAAACAATAGCCGATTTCGCCCCGGTTATGCAGCCTCATCGCACATTCGCTTCCGTTCTCTCCTGACGCGCCGCGAGATGGCGCCGAGCTGTAAGGCCGTGGCGGGGTGCTCGTTTCTCCACATGCGATGGGAACATCAGCCAAGAAACGCAAAGTGTCGTGGAGATGCGTGGTGCTCGGTGGCGTGGCCGGAGCGCTCGGTCTTCTGGTTGCCGCTCCCGCATCGGCCGGAGAAGCGAGCGTCACCGTCGGGTCTCCGAATCGCTTCGCCGAACCTCCGGCCCGTGTGATGGCGCCCGAGGAGCCACCGTCGGCGCCGCGGGTGGTCGATGATCGGTTCGTTCCGGCGAGGGAGCTTCGTCGGTCGTCGTTTCGTCTCGAACTCGGACCGACGGCGATCACGACCGGCAAAGGGTTCGGCCTAGGCGTGGGCGCCTCCGCCTCCTTCGGCTCCGGATCCGTCGGCGGACGGCTCTCGGCGGCATGGACGAGAGGTGAGGGGACCTCGAATGGCTCCGTCGCCGTCACCGGCGATGCCGTGGGCCAGTACGGAGGCGAAATCACGCTCGACCTCCTCAAGCGCGGGCCGGTTCATCCGCTCGTCGGCATGGGCGTCGCTCTCGTGCACGTCAGTCGGCCCGATACCAGCGGTTTTGCCGGGGTCGGGACGGGGCGTATCGGCGTCGAGTACGCGCTCGGCTTCGATGATGCCGACGTTCGTATTGGCGCCGACGTGACCGGCGGGCTCATTGGGCCCGTGGATTCGGACGTGAAGGATCTGCGGGCGTACGCGCTTGCCGGAGCGCACATCGCCATCGGGTTCTGAGACCCGGTGCCCCCGTCCGCACGAGGGCGTGGTATGCGCGGTCCGAGCTCGTGACCGTCGCGCGCCTTTCTCGTGTCGTCTTCTTCGCAGCCGTGGCGGTGGTCGCCATGGCGCTGGTGGCGACGCTCGCATGGGAAGCGGTGACGGCGTTCGTCCGACCGCTCGACGGCGTCGAAGGGGAAGTGCTGTTCGAAGCGGATCGCCTTCGAGCAGGCCTTCCTCTTTATACGGACGTCGCGACCGGTGCCGCGGACTACGGGCCCATTCCTGCGCGCTACCTCGTTCTCTACCCGCCGGTCTGGCCCTTCTTCCTTTCGCTCGTCCCCGCGCAGCTCGCGTTCGGCGTCGCGCGCAGTGTCGGGTTCTTCGCGTGGTTCGGGCTGCTGGCCTTCATCGTCGCGCGCGCGCCTCGGAAGCGTCGTCCGGCCTGTGCGCTTGGAGCGGCCTTCGCAGGGGGTATCTGGCTCCTGGCGTTCTATGGGACCTCGGCGCGACCCGACGGCATCGCCGTCTTCGCATCGGGCCTTGCCCTCGAACGCGCGACGCGGCGCTCGTCGGGGAAATTTCCCTCGATCGATCTCGTGAGCGGCGTCCTCTTCGGGCTCGCGGCCTGGCTCAAACCGAACGTGGTGGGCCTGGCTCCGGGGGCGTTTGTCGGCGCGGCGCTGGCGGCCGTCCTTGCCGAGCGCGGCGCGCGGAGCGAAGTGGTTCGTCGCATCGCGCGAGCCGTGATTCCGGGCATCGCGGGGGTAGTGCTGGTGTCGGCCCTCATTGCCGGCGCGCTCACCTCACGCACGGGCTCGGCATGGGTCGAGCACCTGCTGGCCTCCACCGGGCAGCCGCCCGACGTCGCCCACTGGATCGACCAGCTCGTCTCACGTGGCCCGTTCGTGGGGCTGCCCCTCGGCTTCGCCGCACTCGTCGGGCTCCACGGGCGCAAGGATCCGGGCGCGGCCATCGCGACCGGTGCCCTGCTCGGGGCCATCGCCTGGTGCATCCTCTGTCTGTCGAAGATCGGAAGCGCTTCGAACTATCTTCTCGAGCCGTGCGTGGCGGCGGTGATCGTCCTCGCGCGTGCGGACGTGCCCAAGCTCCGCGTTCCTCCGCTCGTTTTGGCCATCGTCGCGCTGGTGCAGGCGCTCTGGACGGGACTCGCATCGTGGAACAGCGCTCGCGAGCACGTCCCGCTCGATCGAGCGCGCGCTGCCACGATCGCGAACGTTCGTGCTTCCTGCGGAGCCGCGCCGAACGACGTCGTTCTCGCCGACGAGCCCGGCCTGGAGCTCATGATGAACGGCCGCATCGTCCAGACGCCTTTCCAGGCCACGCATTCGTCGAGGCGCGGGCGCTGGCCGGTCGAGGCTTGGATGGCTGACGTCAGCCATCCCTCGGCACGATGCCTCGTCATGCAGGACGACCTGCTCGAGCGCCCGCTGGCGACCGTCGACGTGGTCCACGACCGCTTTTCGCCCGAGCTCCGGCGCGTTCTTCGCGAGCACTTCGAGCTCGCCTACGAGCGCACCGGGTACTGGGTCTACCGCCGTCGGCCCTCACGGTAGCGCTTCGGAACGTTTCACCTCCGCTAGAGCGGGGCGCGCGCTATAAGTCCCGCCGATGACGCCACTCGACGCGGAAGTCCGAGCGATCTGCGAACGTGCCCGTAAGGCCGCGCGAAAGCTCGCTCCGCGTCCGCGCGCCGAAAAAGACGCCGCGCTCGAGGCCGTCGCCCAGGCGCTCGAGACCAACGCGAGCACGATTCTGGCGGCGAACGCGGCCGACGTCGCTGCCGCGCGAGAGAAGGGGACCACGGGCGCGATGCTGGATCGGCTCACGCTCGACGCGAGCCGCTTGGCGGGCGTCGCCAAGAGCGTGCGCGAGGTCGTAGCGCTGCCTGATCCGGTCGGCGAGGTCGTCTCGCGCATGACCCGCGACGACGGGCTTCTCGTCTCGCGCGTGCGCGTACCGCTCGGCGTCGTTGCCATGATCTACGAAGCGCGCCCCAACGTGACCGTGGAGGCGAGCGCGCTCACGCTCAAGGCGGGAAACGCGGTCGTTTTGCGAGGAGGCTCCGAGGCGGTCCGCTCGAACGCCGCGCTCGCTGAGGTCCTGACACGCGCCATCGAGAGCGCGGCCCTGCCCGCCGATGCAGTCCAGATCCTTCCGTTCACCGATCGCGACGGTGTACGTGCACTCGTTCAGCAGAGCGACTTCGTCGACCTCGCCATTCCGCGCGGCGGCGAAGCGCTCATTCGCTTCGTGACCGAGAACGCCCGCGTGCCGGTCGTGCAGCACTACAAGGGCGTGTGCCACGTGTTTCTCGATGCCGGCGTCGACCTCGCCTCGGCCACGCGCATCGTGCTGAACGCGAAGATGCAGCGGCCGGGCGTTTGCAACGCCCTCGAGTGCCTCCTCGTCGACGCCAAGGATGCCGAACGCATTCTTCCGCCGGTTGCCAAGGCACTCCTCGACGCCGGCTGCGAGCTCCACGGTGACGAACGCACGCTCGCGCTCGCTCCCGCAGCCAAGCCGGCCGCGGCCGGCGATTGGGGGAAAGAGTTCCTCGATACGGTGCTCGCGATTCGCGTGGTCGACGGGCTCGACGGGGCGCTCGCCCACATTGCGGAGTTCGGCTCGGGTCACACCGAAGCCATCCTGACGCCCGACGCCGCGCGGGCCGAGCGCTTCCGCCGCGAGGTCGACGCTGCCTGCGTGGTCGTCAACGCATCGACGCGGTTCCACGACGGTGGCGAGCTCGGTCTCGGCGCCGAAATCGGAATTGCCACGAGCCGGCTCCACTGGCGCGGCCCCATGGGCCTCGAATCGCTCACCACCATGAAATGGATCGTCGACGGCGCCGGCCAGATCCGGGCCTGATTTCCCTCCGAACTTACGATTGACGCCGGCCGCGGCCCCGCCGACGATCGGCCAAATTCCGAGCGGAGCCTCTTTTCCCGAGGCCCCACTCCCAGGAGACTCCTAGTGGCTGCCAACAAACGTCCTCCCCCCAAGGGCCCCGAGCGCCCCATGCTTCGCACCTCGCACGGAACGCCGCGCGCCCGCGCGGGTGCCGGCAAGGCTGCGCCTCCCGCGGCCCGGTCCACCAAGGCCGCGCCCGCGCGTACGGCTCGTCCGGCAACGGCTCGCACCACGGCCGCGGCTCGAGGAGAAAGCGCGCGTCGAGGAGAAGACGACGGCTCGCGCCTCAAGAAGGTGAAGACCCCGGTAGGGACGAGCACGGCCAGCGACGAGTCGCGTGAGATCGCCATCGCGATCGCCGCCGCTGCCATCGACAAGAAGGCGTCGGGCCTCGAGGTGATCGACGTGGCCGGTCGCGTCGATTACGCCGACTTCCTCGTTCTCATGTCGGGCCGCAGCGACCGTCACGTCGCTGCCCTCTCGGCGGCCATCGAAGACGCGCTGCGCAAGCGCAACAAGCGCGCGCTCGCCGTCGAGGGCCTCCCGCACGCGAACTGGGTGCTCATGGACTTTGGCGATGTCGTCGTCCACGTCTTCCAGGACGACGCACGCGCCACGTATGACATCGACTCGCTCTGGATGGACGCGCGTCGCATTCCGGTACCGGCAGCCGAAGAGACGCGCTGACCGTCTCTCCTCGCGTGCTGCTCGTCTCGGGTCGAATTCTCGTGTGAGACCCCCATGCCGTTCTTCTCGCGGAGCCGAGCCCGGAGGCACGCGCTCGCGGCGGTGATCCTCGCCGGAGGCGCGTCGCTTTCGTCTCCGGCCTTGGCGCTCGACAAGCAGGGGAGCGCCCACGGCGGCGAGGTTTCTTCGGGTGACGAGCCCGAGGGCTTCGACGTCGAGGGCGCCGCGATGATCGGCGTCTCGATCCTCAACAAGTCGTACGCCGCTCGGCCCGACAATACGGGCCTGGCGTTGATGCGCTATGCCGCGCATTTCGACGTCGACCTCATCGGGCGCAAGCTCTCGATTCCGATCGATCTCAACTTCTTCACGGACAAGGAGCGCAAGGGCCTCCTCGTCTTCGCGCCGACGGAGTTCGACTTCATCAGCGGCGTCGCGACGTCCCACTCGATCGCACGAGGCATCGACGGTGAGCTCGGCGCGCGCTTCGAAATCGACCTTCCCGTCGACCGTGGCGGCTTTTCGCAGAAGTACGCCGACATTCGCGCGCGCAGCCTCTACTCGCTCGCACAGATCTGGCCGAGCCTCGGGCGCGATCTCGTGGATGGCGACATCTCCGGCGCCTTCACGCTCGGTTGGTTTGCCATCAACCCGACGTATGCGGCCCGACCGGACAACACGGGCCTGGCGCTGTTTCGTTACGCAGCACACACCGAGCTGAGCGTGTGGCACGACCATCTCTCGCTCGGCTTCGATGCGACCATGTTTACGGATCGGCAGACCAACGCCTTCCGGCCCTCCGAGCTCGATGCCACGTATGAAATCATCGGCCGAATCGGCCACTACGAGCTCCACCTCGCCTACGAGCGCGACATGCCGCTCGACACGCGCAGCCTCGTGCAGGACTTCGTCTACGCGCTTCTGGTCTTCGACTTCGATCTCCGACACGACATCCTGAGACCGGTCGAGCAGCGCGGTACGATCATTTCGCCCTAGACGCGCGTAACGAAGACGCGGACGAGACGAGAAATCGGCCCGATCCGAGCGTGATTTGGTACCGTTTCTCGCCGCAGGTACCTACGTGCGACGCGTCGACTTCGACAAGCTTCCGCGCACGACCCGTGAGCGCCTGATCGACGTCTTCCGGCTCCCGGCGGACGCGGTCGGGCACGAGGGGGCGCCGCTCTTCGTGCGTCCGTACGCGCGAGCGTGGCAGGGGCCGGTCGCGAGCTGCGTGATCCTCGGGGGAGTCTGTCTCGCGTTCGGCGCGCGGGGCTTCGGCGACGTCGGACGACACGCACAGAGTAGCCTTCACGTCGTCCTCTACGCCGCGGTCCTCGGCATCGTCGCCTTCGTGGTGAGACGCCTCGTCCTGGCGCCGCGCCGCGTGAGCATGTTGCCTTTCGCGCCGGGGACGTACGCGTTCGCAAGCGACGTCATCGTCGCCGAGTCCCGCGAGCTGCGCGTGTATCCGCTCTCCGAGTGCAAGCATACGGAGGTCGACGACAGCGTGACCTTCGTGTTCCCCGATCGACGGTTCCGTTTCGAGGTCGGTGACCGCGAGCTCGCGCGGCAGCGATCGCTCGCTCTGACGCGCGTCCGTGAATCCCTCGGCGTCTCGCGGGCGGCGGGCGACGCGAAGGCGCTTTTGAAGATCGACCCGCTGTTTTTCGCCCGCGTTCGCGACTTCGAGGCGATCGACGAGGATGGGCCGCGCGTCGGTCCCGTCCACGCGAACCCGACGCGCGCCGCGGCGCTGGTTCTGATCGCCGCCGTCGCCGGGCTTCCTCTGTGGTGGATCCGCAACCGCGCCAGCGACGAAGTCGCTTTCTGGCGTGCGTCACGCGACGGACATCGCTCCGCGCTCGAGACGTACGCCGCGAGTGGTGGGCGCCACACGCAGACCGTTCGCGACGTGCTTCTGCCGGGCGCCGAGCTCGAAGAGGCGAAGCGCCAGGGCACGGTCGTCGCGGCGGAAGCCTTCATGGCTACCCATCCCGGCGTCCTCGACGCCGAGGCAAAGGCGCTGCTCATGGAGCGCCTGCACGAAGAGTTCGAGCGGCGAAACACGGTTCCGTCCTTGCGCGAATTCGCGGAGAAGTGGCCTGCCGCGGCCGATGCTTCGCGTGTGGCGAGCAAGATTCGCGATCTGCGCGAGGCTGCGCTCGCGGCCTTCCACGCCCGCGCGAACACCAGCGACTCGAACGTCGTGCCGATCGCCGAGGCGTTGGTTCGTGCCGTCGATCGAGCCCCGGCGGGCGCGGTCTTGGTGCGCTTCCGGCGAAGCCCGCTGCCGTCGCTCGCATCGGCCGACAAGCTGCTCGCGACGGGCCTGCTCGAGGAGACCGGTCCCGCTCGTGGCGGCGGAGCCGAAGTGTCGAAGCACTTCGACGAAGCGCAGTCGACGCCACGTGAACGCGCTGCGGTACGCGCTCTCGCCTCCGGTTTCGGTCGCGTCTTCGGGGCGGACATGATCCCGGTCGTCTTCGGTGCGCCGTTCGAGGCGAAAGAGCTCGCGTCACCCGCGGTACCGACGATGTTCGTGGCGTACGACATCGGATGGTCCGGCGCCACGTACGTCGGCCGCGATTCAGGACGACGTTTCGTCGGCGTCGTCGTGAAGTTCGATGTGACGTTGAAGGTCCCCGGCGATCCGCGCGCCGTGCACTTCACGCTCCGGGTCGAGCCGCCCGAGGCCTTCTCCGTCGACTACGCCTCGTGGGATCCCAGCCTGCGTGCTGCAGCCAGCGCCTCGTCAGAACGCCCGGAAGACGCGCGCGTGTACGACGTGATGGCCCTGCGAGCCTTCGATCAGCTCTCCGCGAAGCTCGAATCGATGCTCGTGCTCGCGCCGAACGGCGAGGGGAGCCCCGGCTCGGCCCGTCGCTGAGGCTACTTCGAGCCTTCCGGCTCGTCGTCGCGACGCTTGGCCACGATGAACGACAGACCAACGCTCATGAAGTAGAGCAGGATGAGCGCGCCCGAGACGGCGAGCTGGCTCGAAATCTCGGGGCCCGGCGTGACGAACGCGCCGATGATGAACGCCGAGATGATGGCCCAACGGCTGAAGCGTACGAGCTGGCGCGGCGTGACGATGCCGGCGATGGCCAGGAACGCGATGAAGAGCGGGAGCTCGAACACGCCGCCGAATGCGAGGAGCATGCGGGTCGTGAAGTCGAGATAGAACTCCATCGTCGGACGTGACGTGAGCTTCACGCCGCCGACGTCGCCCAGGAGCGAGAAGAAGTACTGGAAGCTGAAGGGGAACGCGACGTAGTACGCGAAGGCGACGCCGCTCAAAAACAGCGTGGTCGAGAAGAGCACGAACGGGATGACGTACCGCTTCTCGCGCGCGTAGAGGCCTGGGCTGATGAACGCCCAGAGCTGGTAGAAGATGACCGGCGCGGCGAGAACCACGCCGCCGACCAGCGAGAGTTGCATGTAGTTCACGAACGCATCGGCCGGCGCGAGCGTCTGGAGCTCGGGCGGATCGTTCGGGAACTTCTCGTGCCACGCGTTCATGTACGGCTGCGAGATCCACGCGAGCAGCTTCTCGCGGAACGTCCAGCACACCACCGCGCCAGCGAGGAGGGCGGCGGCGGCACGCATGAGGCGCGTGCGGAACTCGCCGATGTGCTCCCAGATCGTCATCTTCACGTCGTCTTCGGGATCGACGTGGGTGAGCTCTTCGTCGTTCTGAGGGGGGCGTGCGAGCTGGGACATCCGTTTGCCTGGAGTCAGTGGGCCTCGGCCTCGGGACGATCGTGCTTCGCGAGGTCGGACGACGAGGTCGACGCTTCTTCCTCGTCCGAACCGCCGTACGGAACGGGCTTCGGAGGTTCGTCGCTCGATGCGGAGGCGGCTTCCGTCTCCGGCGGCGTCTTCACGGGCTCCGGCGGGAGCTCCGCATTCGCGTCGCCGACGACATAGAGCGGATCACGCGCGAGAGGCGACTTCGGCAAGCCCTCGGCGTAGATGATCGCGTTGTCGGGCAGGGCGCCGAAGCTGTCGGCACCGTCGCGCGGGTATTCGCGATCGCGGGCCACGACCAGGTCCTCGTCGAACGACGTCGACGAGCCATACGATGACGACGACCCGTTCGAAGAGCTCGAGGAGCTCGACGACCTGCTCGGGTTCGTCAGGCCGGTCATGTCGAGGGTGGCCGCCTTCTGGACCGCATCGAGCTCACCACGGGCGAGCTTGCGGATCTCGGCGATGTCGTCGGCGAGGCCTTCCGAGCGCAGGGCTTCGTCGATACCACTCTGGGCCCGGAGCTCCGAGGCCATACGGCGGAGCTTTCCCGCCATTTGGCCGAGCTTGCGCAGCATTTTGGGCAGGTCCTTCGGGCCGATGACGACGAGCGCCACGACGATGACCACGACCAGCTCCGATAGGCTGAACCCGAACACGCCCCCGCAAGGTAGCACCTCCAAGCCGCCAATCGGGTTCCCGATTTTGCCCTGCCGGCCGGGGAGCTCAGCGGAGCGGCGCTCGAACGCGCCCGAATGCGGAGGACAACGGATGGACGCCGCGTCAGGTGACCGCTCGGTCGCGCTCGTGTCGCGCTCGCGTCGCGCTCCGCTTTTGCCCTGACCAGGAAGCTTGTATAGGCGGATTGTTCGAATGACGGCGGATGCGCTCGAAAAGATCCCGCTCCAGGGACTCGTCCCGGAGGAGCTGTGCCGTGCGGTCCCCGGCGTTCCGATCGACGACGCCCGCCGTATCGTCGCGCAGGTCCACCGTGACGAGAGCGTGGCGACGCCGAGCTCGCTCATCCGTCGCACGTCGCGCGAAGCGGTCGTCGCGCGGGGCATCGTGCCTTCGCTCGAGATCGTCGCCGAGCGCAAGAGCCAGATCGATCCCTTCGTGAAGTACGCCTTGCGCACGCACGACGGGCACGTGGTCGAGACCGTGCGCATTCCGCTCGAGCACCCAGGCCGCTTTTCGGTCTGCGTGAGCTCGCAGGTCGGCTGCGCCCTTGCGTGTGCGTTCTGTGCGACGGGGCGCATGGGCCTTTCGCGCAACCTCGAGACCTGGGAAATCGTCGAGCAGGTTCGCATCGTGCGACGCGGTCTGCCCGCGGGTGCGCGCGTGCACGGGGTCGTCTTCCAGGGAATGGGCGAGCCGCTCTCGAACCTCGATCGCGTGCTCGCCGCCATTCGCGTGATGCAGGAGCCGAGTGCCCTCGCGATCGATGCGCGCGCCATCACGGTTTGCACGTCCGGGCTGCCCACGGGCATCCGCCGGCTCGCGAAGGAAGCCCCCAAGGTTCGCCTCGGGCTCTCGCTCGGCTCGGCGCGCCGCGACGTACGGCGTCGCCTCATGCCCATCGACAAGGCCCACGCGCTCGACGAGGTCATCACGGCGGCTGCGGAGCACGTGGCGGAGACAGGGCTCGCTCCCATGTGGGCCGTGACGCTGCTCGCCGGCGTCAACGACCGCCCCGAGGACGCGCAGGCCCTCGCCGAGATGGTGCTCGCGTTCCGCGAACGGACTGGGGCGAATCCGCGTCTCAGCGTGATTCCGTACAACAGCATCGCCGAAGCGGACGATCCCTTCTCGCGTGCGGACGACGCCGCCGAAGACGCGTTTCGCGCCGAGCTCCAAGCGCGAGGTGTCTTCACCCACAAGCGTTACAGCGGTGGTGGAGACGTCGCGGCGGCGTGCGGTCAGCTCGCGGCGCGCGGCTGATCGGATTCGAACGAGACGCAGCTCCGTCGCCGCACGCGAGCTGAACCGTGGTAAAGCCGCCGCCGATGGGGTGGGCGAGGGGCAGGGCACGCGTGGCGACGACGCTCGTCGTGAGCGCGTGCGCGTTTGCGTGGTCCGGCGCCACCTCGGCCTCGCCGGAAGATCTCTTCGGCTACGGCGCTCGTACGAGCGCGATGGGCGCGACGGGCGTGGCCCACGCCACCGGCTACGAGTCGGCCTTCCACAACCCCGCCCTCGCGTCGACGACGCGTGAGAACAAACTCACGCTCGGCTACACCGGCGCGGTCTTCCGGCTCGACGCCAAGGGTGACGGCCTCCCCGGGAGAACGTCCGTGTCGCCCGCGCGGGGGGCGGTCATCGGAGCCGAGTTGCCGGTTCCGCTCGGCGGCGTTCTCGCGCGTCGCGTGGGCGTGGTCATGGCCTTCTACGAGCCGACCGACGTGGTCGTGCGCGGACGCGTTCTCTATCCGGAGAAAACGCAATTTCCGATGCTCGACAACCGCGCCCAGTCCATCACGATCCGCGCGGGGATTGGCGTCGACGTTGGCTATGGCGTGCGCGTCGGCGCGGGCTTCGCGGCGCTGGCCGAGGTCGTTGGAACGGTCGTGGCGGCGACCGACGCCACGGGGCGCGTCGGCACGCGCGTGGAAGATCAGCTGGTCGCCACGTACGCGCCGGTCTTCGGCGCCACCTACGACTTGCCCGCGCGCGGGCCCGCACTGTGGACGGCGGGCCTCGTCTATCGCGGCACGCTCGATGCGCGCTTTGCCGTCGTCATCGACGGCACGAAGCTCAGCTCGCTTCAGATCCCGCTCTTCAACATCTCCGGCGTCGCCCAGTACGACCCCGCGCAGGTGGCGTTCGAGCTCGCACGTACACTCGATCTCGACACGTTCGCGGCGCAGTTCGTCTACAAAAGGTGGAGCTCGTTTCCGGGCATCATCGAGCCGACCGTCGTTTGCAACTCGGGCGGGGCGGGCGCGTGCGGGATTCTTCCGCCGGCCATCGATTGGCGAGACACCTTCGCCGTTCGCGTGGGTGGCGATCACGGCGTGCCGATTGCACGAGGCGCCGAGTTCCACGCGCGAGGCGGCGTCTTCTACGAGATGAGCCCGCTGCCGAGTCAGCTGCCGACCGCGCAAGCCTTCGACGCCGCCGCGAAAGGAGCGGTCGACGTGCCCGTGCGCTACTTCGACTCCGATCGGCTCGTCTTCACGGCGGGCGCGGGCCTGAGGCTCAAACGTCCGCTTCCTCCGATCGACATCGATTTCTTCGCGCAGTACCACGTGCTCCTCCCGCGCACGATTCGCTCCGCCGAGGCCAGCGGTACGATCCTCAGCGAGGGCGAGGCGTCGGGTCACGTTCTCGTGTTCGGTCTGAACGCCGGGGTGAGGTTCTGATGGCGCCCGCACGAAGTTGGGCGGTCCGCCTGCTCGGCGCGGCGTGCGCGCTCGCGATCGCTTCTCCCGCCGAGGCGAACCCGCCCGACACGTATGGCTTCGGCTCGCGCGAGACCGCGATGGGCAACGCCGCATCCGCCGACACGCACGGCTATGCCGCCAACTATTACAACCCGGCGGCCATCGTGCGCTCGCGCGCGCTCGACTTCGGCATCGGTTACTTCCGCGCCGAGCATTCGCTCGCGATCGACGACAAGGACACCGGCGTCGATCCGGTGAAGGGACTCAACGCCGGCCTCGTCGTTCCCGGGCGCGTTTTCTCGCTGCCCGTCGCGTTCGGCGTCGCGCTCCACCTGCCGGACGACCGCCTCTCACGCGTGCGCGCCCTCAAGCAAGAGCAGCCGCGCTGGGAGCTCTACGACAACCGCAACCAGCGGCTCTATCTCGCGGCAAACATCGCGATCGAACCGTTCCCGTGGCTCCAGATCGGAGGCGGGCTCTCGTTCATGTCGTCGACCCGGGGGCGGCTCGACATCACCGGCAGCGCGAACGTGTTCAGTCCGGACGACTCGCTCCTCCGACACGAGGTCGACGCCGACTTGACGGCCATTCGCTATCCGCAGGCGGGCGTGCGTGTCGTGCTGACCGACGAGGTCGCGCTCGCCGCGGTGTATCGCGGGGAGTTCCAGCTCGGACTCGACCTGAGCGCGCACCTCCAGGGCGACATCTCGGGGCTCACCACCGCGCTCTACGAGCTCGAGACGTCGAGCGTGAACAACTTCCTCCCGGAGCAGGTCGTGGTGGGCGGCTCGTGGCTGCTCACGAAAACGCTCCGCGCGTCGTTCGACGCGACCTGGATCGATTGGAGCGCCTACGTCACACCGGTCGCGCAGCTCGACGTGGTGCTCGACATCCCTCCGCCCGGTGGCGGATGGCCCGCGTCGATCACGCCGCCCGAGACGCCCGCACCGACGAAGATCGTTCCGCTGCGGATGCACGATCGGATCGTTCCTCACGTCGGGCTCGAATGGCGCGCGATCGGCACGCGTAAGCTCGAAGGCTTCGTTCGCGGTGGCTACGAGATGCAGAAGAGCCCCATCGAAGCGCAGACCGGGCTCACCAACTACGTCGATCGGGATCGGCACACGTTTTCGCTCGGCCTCGGCGGGACGATGCGCGGGCTCGCGCGGGAGCTCCCGGCGGCGATCTCGCTCGACGTCCACGTTGCGCTGAGCGAGCTCTTCTCGGAGACCACGGTGAAGACCAGCGCCGGCGATTTCGTGGGCGACTATCGCGCCGGCGGACACATCGTCAATGCGGGCGCCACGCTCTCGGTGGCCTTCGACGCGAGCCCGGAAGGAGCACCGCGATGAGGCGAGCTGGCCTTCTCGTCGCCCTCTTGGCGGTTTCGTGCGCGACCACCGGCGCCGAAGGCGAGGGCGATCGCGATCTGCCCAGCGTGGGCGTCGGGCCGTTTCGCAAGCTCGCCGACGCCGAGGTGCCGAGCGTCGCGCCGTTTCTTCTCGAGGGGCGAGGGTCGAACTACCGAGAGCCCGCCGTGCTCGACGATCATGGCGATACGCTGCTCTACGCGGTGGCGCGTCGTGACGACGGTGCCGACGTCATCGTGCGAACGCGCGCAACGGACGGCCGAGCGTTCTTCGGTGCCGGAGGCGACATCGGTCACAGTCCTGCGGTGGTCCTCGTGCCCGACGCGCCTTGGGAAGGCGGCGCCCTCGGAGGCCCCTTCGCCGTGCGCGTGGGCCAGGAGATCTGGCTCTACTACGCGGCTGCCGGTGGGATCGGCCTCGCGCGGTCGAGTGACGGCTTCTCCTTCCACAAGGAGCCGGGGCCCATCTTCGTGGCCGACCCCAACGCGGCGCGCTGGGAGCAGTCGCCCGTGCGCGCGCCGTCGGTCGTCGTTCTGCCGGACGGCCGGTTCCGCTTGTTCTACGCATCCGGCGTGTCGATCGGCGAGGCCGAGAGTACGGATGGCCTTCGCTTCCGAAGGCTCGATGCGGACGTCGCGACGGCCGAGCTCGATCCCGTGCTCGCGCCCTCGGCGCCGCCGGCACCGGGGAGCCTCGCGCCTCACGAAAAGCCGCCCTTCGACATGGTCGCGGTGTCGGATCCATCGGCGTCGCTCCGTACGACTTCGGCCGGGCGCCTGCTTGTTCGCGTGCTCTACACCGGCGTAACGGACAGCGCGGTGACGGCCATCGGATATGCGGGCCGCTTTGGAGACACGGGGCCGCTCACCCGGAATCCGGTGCCCGTGTACTCGGTTCACCAAGGCGAAGCGGCGCCGGCGCTGATGGACCGAGGCGAGACGTCGATGCTCTACGTCCAGCAGATCCGTCGCGGGACTTCGGACACGACTTACCCGGCTGTCGCTGGGGCGGTGGCGCCGGTCACGGTCACGCTACCCGCGCCGGCCGACTTCCCGGATTCGCCCTGAGGCGGCCGGGCGGGTCTGCTAAGGTTCTTCTTGCATGGTCGTGGGCTTGATCCTGGGCGTCCTCTGCGTCACGCCGATCGTGCTCACCTATCTCTTCTTCATTCGCTGGGCGGATCGCTTCGAGCCCGAGCCGTGGTGGCTCATCCTGAGCGCGTTCGTGTGGGGCGCGATCTTCGCGACGCTCGGTGGCGGCATCAGCTCTTCGATCGCCCAGAACGTGACCACCTCGGTCTTCGGAGTCGACGATGCCGACGTGATCGGCGCGACGATCTTCGCGCCCGTTTTCGAGGAGACCTTCAAGGGCCTCGGCGTCCTGCTCATCGCCGTCGCGAGCGCGCTCGGTCTCCGAGAGCTCGATGGTCCACTCGACGGCGCGATCTACGGCGGCGTCGTGGGGCTCGGCTTCACGCTCACGGAAGACATCCTCTACGTCGGCAACCAGTTCGCGACGAACGGCCTCGGCGGTTTCGTATTCCTGCTCTTCTTGCGCACGGTTCTTCTCGGCCTCTCGCACTGCACGTTCACGGCGTGCACGGGCCTCGGCTTCGGCGTGGCCACGGAGGCGAAGAGCTGGGTCTTGAAGATCGGTGCGCCCATCGTCGGCTTCGGCGGCGCGATCGCCATGCACGCGATGCACAACCTGCTGCCCACGTTCTTCGGCGAGGGCGGGCTGGTGCTGATGCTCCTCGTCTCTTGGGTGATCGACTTCTTCTTCTTCGTGCTCCTCGCGCTCCTCGTCGTTCGCGACCGGACGATCGTCATCCGCGAGCTGTTCGGGGAGGTCGGATACCTCCTTCACCCGCGCGAGCTGCAGTCGGTGTCGAGCTACTTCGCGCTAGGAATGCGCAACTGGTCGGTGCTCCTTTCGCACGGGTGGGCCGCCTTCCACGTGCGCCGCAAGAAGCAGCTGCAGCTCGTCGAGCTCGCGTTCATCAAGAGCCGCCGGCGCCGCGGTGAGGTCGGCGCCGATCTCGATCGCAAGGAAGCGATGCTCCGCCACGAGATCATGGCCGCGAACCAGCGTGGCGTGTGGATCGGCAGCTGAGGGAAGCCTGCCAGGGCATGGCACGCTCCGGCATGACAGCGGTGCCAGACTGGGCCACGTGAGATAGCCCGCCTTTTCGGCGTTTGTTCGCCGTTTTACGCCGGCACTGCGTCTGGCATGTGCGTTGCTGATTGCCTCTGCGGGGGCGGAGGGCAGGCACATGAGAACGAGATCCGGGCATGGTCGCTCGGTCGCGATGGCGCTCGCCATGGCGATGGCGGCGTGCAGCAGTGACAGCGATACGATGGCCTTCGACGAGTCGGGGGCTCCGATGGCGCCGGGTGGCGCCAGCAACGGGACCGGGCCCGGGACCACGACGCCGGGGCAGGAGAGGGAAGTCGAATCCGATTACGAGGCTCCTGTCGCGACGGGGCACTACGTCTGGGTCGCGAATCCCAAGAGCGGACGCGTGGCATACGTCGACGCGGCGACGCTCGAAGTGCACACGGTCGAAGCGGGCAACGGTCCGACGTACGTGTCGAGCGTGCCCGCCCAAACCGACGACACCGCGCTCGTCCTCAACGTGCTCTCGCAGGATGCCACGTTGCTCCGAGCCACCAAGAACGGCATCTCCACGAAGACGTTCGACGTCGCCGCGCGGGCGAACAGCGTCGCGTACTCGGCCGACGGTCGCTACGCGATTGCCTGGGCCGACGCGCGCAAGGTGGACCAAGCCCCGCGAACCGAGGGCTTCCAAGATCTGACGATTCTCGATCTCGTCGCCGGCACGTCGTACGTCGTGGCCGTCGGCTATCGTCCCGTCGCGGTGGGCTTCGCCGCAGGAACCACGCACGCGTACGCCGTCACGCAAGACGGCATCGCCATCCTCGAAGCGTCGGGAACACCGGCCGTGACGAGCAACGTGGCGGTCTCCGATACGCCGAACGAAGATCCTGGCTCACGCGACGTCTCGGTCACGCCTGACGGCAAGGTCGCCCTCATTCGTCGCGACGGTTCGAGCTCGGTCACGGTGGTCTCGCTCGACAAGGGCACGCGCGCTTCAGTGGCGCTACCGGGCGAGGTGACCGACCTCGATCTGACCGACCTCGGCGACAAGGCGATCGCCACGATCCGCGAGACCTCGCAGGTCGCGATTCTCCCGGTTCCGGGGATCCTGACCGATCCGGCGACCTTCGAGACCGTGCCGATCACGGGCGAAACCGTGGGGTCCGTCGTTCTGCCTCCCGGCGGGCTCAAGGCGCTCCTCTACACGAACGCGTTCGCCGCCGAGCGCCTGACGATTCTCGACCTCGCGCAGACGCCGCCGCCGTTCCGAACGGTGCGCCTCTACTCGCCGGTGCTCGCCGTCTTCAGCTCGCCGGACGCCAATCACGCCGTCGTCCTGCATGATCGAACGCAGGCCACCGCGGACGGTACGCCCGGTACGCCCGGCGCGTTCAGCGTGGTGCCCGTCGGCAACGCGCTCCCCGCGAAGATCGTCGCCACGCAAGCACCGCCGGCAGCCGTGGCCGTCGTCGACGATCGCGCCATCGTGGCCGAGCGCGACAACTCCACGAAGGTCTTCGGCGCCTACCTCGTGAAGATGCCCCAGCTGATGGTCGACCGGCTTCCGCTCGCGAGCCCGCCGATCGCCGTCGGCGTCGTCGAAGGGGCCAAGCGCGCGTACGTCTCGCAGCAGCACCCCGAAGGAAGACTCACGTTCGTCGATCTCGACACGGGCGCCGCGCGCACCCTCACCGGATTCGAGCTTTCGGCGCGCGTCGTCGATGGGAGCAAGCCATGAGAACCCGCATCCTCGGAGGTCTTCTCGCTGCCGTCGTCGGCTTCGGTTGCGGCGATCGCCCCGACGTCTACGACGCGCCCGTCTCGCAAGTCTCCGCCCTCGGCCTGGAGAGTCAGGTCGCCCTGGTCGATGACGGCGCCCACCGCGTGGTGCTGCTCTCGCCGCACGACGGCCAGGAGCTCGACCGCACGTATCTCGGCATCGGCAAGAACGTGGTGCTCTCGCAGACGTCGGACGACGGCAAGCGCCTCTTCGTGCTCTCGGCCGGCGACGTGATTCGACGCAAGAGCACCGACGAGCGCGCGAGCCTGGCGGTCATCGAGAACGGCGCGCTTCGTCGCTACGAGCTCGAATCGCCTCATTCGGGCTTCGCCATCGATCCGCAGGGCCGGTGGGTCGCGCTCTTCGCCGCGCCGTCGGCGTCGAGCTCGGCGCGCACGAGCTTCGTGGAGAATCCGAACGAGATCGTTCTCGTCGATTTGACGGCGCCGGTGGAGTCGGCGGTCACGTCGCGCACGCTCCGCAGCTTCGGAGGTCTTCCTCAGCGCGTGTCGTTCACGCCGTCGCTCCAGCTCCCTGGCGGCGCGCGTCGGTTGCTGGTCGTCGAGACGAACCAGGACGTGGCGCTCCTCGATCTCGACAACGTCCGCTCGAAGCCGCAGCGACCCGAGCTCACGATCCGACTCACCGAAGGCTCGACCGCCGCGGCCAACCAGCCCGGCGGAGTGGTCTTCGACGACGGCGACCCGACCAAGAACGACGATGCGCGCATCGGCGTGCGCCTCGCGAACGGCTCGAATGTCGTCACCGTCACGCTCGTTCCGGGCCTGCCGGACGCAAAGACCGAAGACCCTTCGATGGCGCCCAATGATTTCCGTGCCGTCGTGAACCTCACCGATGTGGGGGGCATTCCGGGCGAGATCGTCTTCGTGCGCACCGAGGCGGGCCGCCGTCTTGCCGCGGTGGTGCCCTCGACGAGAAAGGCCGTCCTCGTCGATCCCGACACCAGCATCACCACCGACGTCGACCTGCAGGAGTCGTTCTCACGGATCTCGCTCATCACGAACGTGGTGGGTGGCGCGGATGGGGCCGACACCGCGCTCCTGTACGGCTCGGGCGGTTCGCACGGCGTTGCGTTCCTCTCGCTCGGCAAGGCGGAAGGTAAGCCGTATCGCAGCGTGGAGGTCGTCTCGCTCGCCACCGCGGTCGACACCGTGGCGGACGTTCCGCCTCCGCGCCCCGAGCTGAAGGTCCTGCAGACCAACGCCGCGAGCTCGTTCTACGTGCTCAACCTCGCGAGCCGCACGGCAGCGCCCCTGCTCACGCAGGGCTTGGCTTCGCTCCACGTCGCGCGCGACGGGCAGCGACTCTGGGCGTTCTCGAGCTCGAACCTGTCGCGTGTGTCGCTCGACGATTTGCACCCGGTTCCACTTCCGCTCGAGCGAAATATCGACGCTGTCTTCGACGTGGCACGTCGTGACGGTGGGCGTGCGCTCATCGCCGTCGACAAGCGCGGGACCGTCGGGGCCACCGTGCTCGATGCGCTCGCGCCCGACACGGCCGCCTCGCGTTCGTACTACGGCCTCTTGCTCGAGGGACTCGAATGAAAACGACGTCGTTCCTTGTCGCGCTGACGCTCGCGATGGCGGCTGCGCATCCCGCCTTCGCGCAGGACGAGACCGAAGCGCCCCCTGCTTCCGAACCCGCCACCCCGGAAGAAGCGCCGCCCGCGCCGGCTCCGCCGATTCCAGCCCGAGCGCCCGCGCCGCGACCCGCCCCCGCCGTGTACTTGCAGACGTCAGTGCAGGAGCCCGACGCGGTGCTTCGTCCTGTGCCGCGCTACGACCTCGTTCGCGTGGGCGCAGGCATTCGCGTGGGCTACGTGGGAAGCGCCGCCTTCTCGCAGTTCTCGAAGAACGATGTGCTCGCGCAGTTCTCGCTCGAGGGAACCTATGCGCTGGTGACGTCGGGCAAGTTTGCGCTCGCCGTCGGTGGTGCGTGGGACATTGGCTCGAGCTCGGCGACGACGCGCGCAACGCAATCGAGCGTGACGCTGCATCGCCTCACCGCGCCCATCGAAGCGCGCTACCACTCGGCGCCGTGGTTCTATGGCTTCGCACGCGTTGCCCCAGGCGCCGCGGCATTCGCGGGCTCGATCCGCGACTCGTCGGCGCCCGCCAAGCTCACCGACACGGCTTGGGCCTTCGCCACGGACGTGAGCGTGGGCGTCTCCCTTCACCCCGGCGCCAATCGTCAACCCGACGTGCGCCGCGCGAGGTTCTGGTTCACGCCGGAGTTCGGCTATGCGTTCACGACCGAGACGAACTTGCGCCCTTCACCGGATCGGAAATCATCCGACGTTCTCGGTGAAGATCAGCGCGTCGCTCTCGGCTCGATCGACGCCCGCGGCGTGTTCTGGCGCGTGAGCGGCGGGGTGACGTTCTAGGAAGGACGGACCTGCGAGCGAGCGCTACGTGACGCTCGCTCGCAGCGTCGAACTCACGCCTTCGCCTTCGGCTTCTCTTTCTCCTTTTCCTTCTCCTTGTCCTTTTCCTTCTGGAGACGGTCGAGGAGCGCCTTGAACTTGTCGTCGTATTCCTTCTCCAGCGCCTTGCCGCGCTGCTCGGCCTGCTGGAGGCTCTGCGTCGCCTTCTGAACGACGCCGTCCATCGCCTGACGCTGCTTCTGGAGCTCCGCGAGGCGAGCCTTCACGACGCGCTTCGAAGCCTCGGGGCGCGCCGGATCGTTGGCCTTCTCGTTCTCGGCTTTGATGGCGCCGTCGAGCGTGCTCTGGACCTTGCCGGCGTCGGAGCGACGGTCGGTGAGCTCTTGGCGCGTATCGGCAAAGCCGACGTGCACGATGAAGCTCGCCGTCGCGACGTCGTCGAGCTGCTTCTCGAGCTTGTCCTGGACGGCCTTGTCGACGCGCGGTCCTTCCTCTTCGAGAATGACCTGCGCTTCGTTGCTCTCGCGGAGGCGATGCTCGATGCGCTTGTCGATGGCTTCCTTCATGCCGTAGATGGCGGCGCCGGCCATCTCCTTGCCGTCGCAGCTCTTCTGCTGCGCGGCACGATCGACCGTACCGGCGAGGCG
This sequence comes from Labilithrix luteola, assembly GCF_001263205.1. Lineage (GTDB taxonomy): Bacteria > Myxococcota_A > Polyangia > Polyangiales > Polyangiaceae > Labilithrix > Labilithrix luteola. The sequence goes on along the minus strand of NZ_CP012333.1, from coordinate 9,917,421 downwards.
CCGGTTGATCTCGTCCTTCTCCTCCGTGAAAAACGACTTCACGCGATTCAGGTCGCGACGCTCGGAGACGTAGCCGTCGCTGCGTCCTGCGCGGTCGGACTTCTCGAAGAGGTTTTTGACGTCGAGGTCCTTGGTGTTGCCGGTGTCGGCGGGGACCTTCTCCCAAGACGCGATGATCGCGCGCGCCTCGGTCTCCTGATCGTCCATGTCCTTCGTCAGGTCATCGAGGCGATCCGGATACGACGCCGCGAAGCTCGTCTGGTCGGCCGCGCTGGCGACCTCGGGACCCTTCTGCGTCGACGACGTGCAGGCAACGGTAGAGAGAGCCAGGCTCGCGACGAGCGCGAATGCCGGCAGGGGGAAGGTGGTGCGTGTCATTCCCCCTGATCTATCCGAGGCTCATGGCGAACGGCAGCTTTTTACGATGCGCTTCGCAGCCCTCAGCGTGTGAGTTGGTGCGCGAAACCTTGGATGCGCGCACTGCGAAATGCGCGTGCGGCCGCGCTGCCTGTCGGCGGTTGCGGCACGACGAGCACGCCACCCGGAAGGTGATCGTAGCGGTAGAAATGAGCGGTTTCATTCGCAAGAACGCGATCAGCGTCGTCGACGAACATCACCGCGTGAGCGTCGCCGCCCTCGAGCGCTTCGCTCGTTTCGAGCTGGTGCGTCCACTGCAAAGTTCCGTCGGCTGCGACGTCCGCGAAGCGCCATACGCGCGGGGTGGTCACCAACGTTGTCAGCGAGGCGCTCGCCGTTTGTGGGCTCACCGCTGCGATGCGCGTGAAGAGCGCGGCGAAGGTGTAGTCGCTGACCCATTCGTTCTTGCAGTAGCTCATCATGTCGTGGCCCGCCTCTGGGCTGAAGAGCGTCTTCGCAAGGATGTCGTAACCCCAGACGCCGATGGTTCCGTCTGCGTAGGGGAACGAAGAGTCGACACCCGACGGACCTCCACAGGGCGCGTGATAGCGACCGTGCGCGTGACCGAGCTCGTGCGCCATCGTGCTCGAGCCGATCGCTCCCGTGAACCCCATGCCGACGCTCGCGCGGAAGACCGAGGTGCTCGCCGACTCGACCACGGTGCTGAGGCCCGTCACGCAGCTCTGTCCGCAGAACGCGTTGAACGAATTCGCCGGCGCGACGGCGCCGTAATAGTAGACGTCGGACGCGACGCCGTCCGACTGACGAAGCTGCTGGATGGCGGTCAGCATCTGCGAATAGCCACTGCCGGCGGCGTTGATCGCGATCGACGATGTGACGGTGGCCCGCGTCGTGACCTCGACGTCCGTCGCGGGATAGCGCGCCATCATGACCTCCTTGTAGCGCTGGAGCTGCGCGGCGCTGACGTCGGGCATGCGGCCCGAGCCGTCGGCGTTGTACTGCACGGGAACGACGACGACCTTGAGCTTGCCGGACCTCTTCGCGCCGAGCGAAGCAAGGCTCCCATCTTGCGGGAAACGCGCGGGACTCGCGCCCGTCGCCTCGGCACCGTCGGTCGCCGTGAGCGCGATCTTGAACGTGGTGTCGGTCGTGAGATCGGCGGCGGCGACTTCGAAGTTGAATGTCGAGTCGAGGTTGTCGTCGGTGGAGGCAGCCGCGATCGTCTTCGTGTGCTGCACGACGGGCTTGGCCACGCCCCCGGAGGTGAGCGTGAGTTGGGCGGTGATCGACTTCGCGCCTACCTCGGGCGTCACGTAGACGCGCACGAGGGCAGGGCGACCCGCGACCACGGGCGCATTGCGGTTGGCGACCGCTTGCCCGTTCTGCACGAGCGAGACCTTCACGCCTTGGAAGATTGCAACGTGGGCGATCGACACATCGCTTGCGAGCAGCACGGGGACTTCGGCGGGCTGCTCGGGCGATGAGGCGTCGGCACCGGGGGTCGACGGAGAGCCCGTGCCGCCATCGCTCTCGCCGGGCTGCGGCTCGTCAGGGTTCCCGTCGGAGGGGAGCGGCGCGCCGGGCGTATCTTGGCCAGGCGAACCGCCCGCGAGCTTCGACGCGTCGCTGTCACTGCATGCTGCAAGGGATGCCACCGAAGCGAGTACGGTGAGTCCAAGTCCGATCGACGTCTTCATCCGTACCACTCCAGTGGAGTAGCAACGGCGTGCGTTCGTCGCTATCGCGATCGCCCTGGAAAATGGCGGGTCTACGAGCGGGCGAATCCTTCACCAAAAGCGGAATTTGTATTCTGCAATCGGAGGAGCTTTCCGTTTGCCGAGGCTTCAGTGGTCGAGCTGAGGCCTGCCCGCATCGGTCGCGCTTCGCGCGTGGCCGATGGGATTCCACGTGGCTTCGATCGCGAGCGCTCGCAGGGCCGTCGACGTCGTCACCGGAAAAGCCATCGCGCGCGCGGGCGCAACGAGACACTCGAGCGCATCCGCAGCCACGGGGCCTCCCGGCGCAAGCTTGAGGTCACTGACCGCCGCCGTACCGTTCGCGTTCGCGACGACGACGAGGCTCGCTGCGCCTTGCGAGAGCGTGCCCTGCGCTTCCTTGCGCGCGGCGCATGCTTCGAGCTCACCCGCGAGGCGATCGACGAGTGCCGATGCCTCTTCGAGGCGAAGCTGCTTCGTGCCGACGAGACCGATCGCGCCGTGCGGAAGGCGCGCGACGTACGCATAGCCCTCGCTGCCGGCCGTGACGTCGTTCGAGGGAGCTGCGCCTGCGTCCGCGTCCGCGCGCGGCGTCTGCGGTTCTGGAACGACGTCACGCGGGCCCGGCGGGCCGCACGCGAAAGCGCCGAACACGAAAACGGCAGCGACCGCGCTTGCGATCGCTGCCGTGACGAGAGTTCGAAGATTCGCCGTTGCCACTCAGCCGCGCGCTCAGGTGCCGAGGAGCTGCTTGGCGATGACGATGCGCTGGATCTGCGCGGTGCCCTCGTAGATCTGGAGGATCTTGGCGTCGCGCATGAGCTTCTCGACCGGGTACTCCTTCACGTAGCCGTTGCCGCCGAAGATCTGCACGGCGTCGGTGGCCGACTGCATCGCGGCGTCCGCGCCATAGGCCTTCGCGCAGCTCGAGGTCAGCGGATCGCGGATGCCCTTGTCGAGGCTCCAGGCGGCCTTGTGCACGAGAAGGCGCGTGGCCTGGATGCGGATCGCCATCTCGGCGATCATCGCTTGGACGAGCTGGTGGTTCGCGATCGGCGTGCCGAACGTCTTGCGCTCCTTCGAGTACGCCACGCACTCGTCGAGGCAGCGGCGCATGATGCCGACGGCGATGGCGCCGATGTCCGGGCGCGTCTGGTTGAAGGTCTCCATGGCGACCTTGAAGCCGTGGCCCGGAGGCGCGAGGACCTGCGCGGCGGGAACGACGACGCCGTCGAGCATGACCTGCGCGGTGTCGCTGGCGCGCTGACCGAGCTTGTCTTCGTGCTTGCCGACCGTGAGGCCCTTGGCATCGCGGTGGACGATGAACGCGCCGATGCCCTTGTGGCGAAGCTCCGGGTTCTCCGTCGCGAAGATGACGTAGAAGCTCGCGAGGTTCGCGTTGGTGATCCACGCCTTCGTGCCGTTGAGCACGTAGCTGCCGTCGGACTGCTTGGTGGCGCGGCACTGCATGCCGGCGACGTCGCTGCCGGCGCCCGGCTCGGTGGTCGCGTAGCTGACCCAGATGGGCTCGCTCATGAGCCAGCCGAGGTACTTCTTCTTCTGCTCTTCGCTGCCCGCCAGCTTGATGGGGGTCATGCCGAGGGTGTTGGCCGTGATGCTCGTCTGGATGCCGCTGCATCCGTAGGCGAGCTCTTCGGTGATCATGGCCGACTCGAGGTCCGGGAGGCCCGGGCCGCCGTACTCCGCGGGGAGGGTGGGGTTGGCGAGGCCGAGCTTCCACGCCTCGTGGAAGACCTCACGAGGGAACTCGGACTTGCGGTCCGCCTCGGCGGCGACGGGGATGATCCGCTCCTTGGCGAAGCGCTTGGCGGTTTCGATGAGGGCGCGCTGCTCCTCGGTGAGCTCGAAGTCGATCATGGGCAAGGAGGCTTGCACGAGTGCATGCCGCCCGCAACGCCTTCGAAGCTCGACTATTCGCGTGCGCGCAGCCGCTGTTTCTCGATGCGCTCGCGCGCGGCGCGGCTTCCGAGCGTCCAGCCGATCGTGATGCCGATCAAAAGAACGCTCGGGATGAAGATGAAGTGCTCGGGGCCGGGCAGACCAATCATGTTTCGTGGCCGTTTCGGTCAGGGGCTCGCGGGCAAGCGCTCGTGGTTCAAGCGTGCTCGCCCTCGGTCTTGGGGATCGCCGGGCTTTCCTTGCGCGGAGCCTTCGTGGAAGCCTTGGCATCGCGCGCGGCGGAGGCGCGGTCAATCGCGGCCTCGAGGCCGTCGAGCCGCGTTCCGAGCGCTTGCTGCTTGCGCCAGAGGAGGAAGATCCAGCCGGCGAGGATCACCCAGATGGAGATGTACGCGATGACGAGGAGCTTGCCGCCGCTGTACTGCTCGGTGCCGTTCTCGATGGCGACGAACTCGGTCGAGCGGTCGTTCGCACCTGCGTTTCCCGCAGGTTGAGACGCAAGGGAGGCGACCGAGGCGAGGGACATGGTCGTGCTTTCGAGCGAGAAATCGGAGTGGCTCATGCTTCCGTCCGGTCGTCGAGGCCGAGGTCGATGGCGTCTTCTTCTGCCCGCGCGAGGCGGCTCTTCACGATGTCGAGTCTCGCGCGCACCCAGAGAAGCGCGAGCGAGAAGAAGGTGAAGGCGATCATGCCGAGCGCGAACGCGAGCTTCATCTCGGGGTGCTTGAGCCCGCCGCCGCCGTTGCCGACGACGACCGGATGCTGGCCACCCCACTTCTGGACACTGTAGTGGATGATGGGGAGTGTGGCTGCGCCGAGGATGCCGAGCGCGGCTGCGAAGCGGCGCTCACCGGGACCATCGCCCGAGAACGAGCGCAGCACGTTGTACGCGACGTAGATCAGCCAGCTCAGCATCGAGGTGGTGATGCGCGGATCCCACGTCCAGAAGTAGCCCCATGACTTGGCGGCCCAGAGCGGACCGGTCACGAGCACGATGGCGCCGAAGACGATCGCCACGTCCGCGCCGGCGTGTGCGAAGGCGTCACGCGCGTCGGTGGGCTTGAGCAGGTAGGCAACCGAGCCCAGAAAACAGGCCGTCGCCCCGATGTACATGGCGTACGCGCTCGGCACGTGGAAGTAGAAGATCTTCTGCACGATGCCCATCGTGGCTTCGACTGGCGCTCGCACGAACGCGGCCCAGATGGTGGCCACGATGAGAAGCGTCGAGAGCGCGAGCAACGGCAAGAACAACGCGTCGGCCCTATTTCGCGCCCGATTTCGCGAGCCGTTTCGAGGGTGGGAGCTCACGAGCCGACGCTAGCACGAGGGCGTGGGCCACGGGTATTGGGCCGCACCGGCGGCGCGTATTGGGGCTCGTTTTGCGGTGTGAGCGTGACCGTGAAAGCCTCCTGGAGCTCTACGGCACTACTCGGCGGCGTGAGGCTCGCGCGGCCGGGACTTACCGAAGCTCGGCGCCCACCAGTTGAGGTGGCCGATCAGGCGCATGGTGGCCGGAACGAGCAGCGCGCGCACGAGCGTGGCGTCGAGGGCGACGGCCACGGCGAGACCGACACCGGTCGCTTGCAGGACGACGACGCGGGCGAGGGCGAACGCCGAGAAGACCGCGACCATGATCGCAGCGGCGCTCGTCACGAGACCGCCGGTGCTCTCGAGGCCCTCGGCGACGGCCTCGGTGTTGTCGCCCGTGCGCTCCCAGATCTCCTTCATGCGCACGAGCATGAGAACCTCGTAGTCCATCGAAAGACCGAACGAGGTGCAGAAGAGGAGCACGGGCAAGGTCGGGTCGAGCGGCTTTCCGTCGGAGACGAAGAGGTGGCCGTCTTGGAAGATCCACACGAGCACGCCGAAGCACGCGCCGATCGACAGCACGTTCATGGCGATGGCCTTGAACGGCAGCAGGACGGAGCGTAGCAGCACGAACATGACGATGAGCGTGACCACCATGACGAAGACCACGGCGCGCGGTGCGCGTGACACCAGGAACTCCGTGGCATCGACGTCGCGTGCGGCCTGCCCGGCCACAAGAACCGTGCCGTCGAGCACGACGCGGTCTTTGCGGATCTCTTTGACGAGCCTCTCGGCTTCTCGGCTCTCGGGCGGGACGTCGGCGATGACGTAGAGGAGCGTTGCGTCGTTCGAGGTGGTGATGCGCTTCGCCTCCTCGAGGAGCGGCCCAGCCATCTCGTTGGGCTGCGTCAGCGAGTCGATGATCTCGTCGCGGGTCGGCGGCTCCTCGTCGGGATCGGTCGGGCGGTCGACGATGCTCTCTACGTGCACGACGTGCGGAAGCTTCGCGATGCGGTGGGACAGATCGTAGAGCGCGCCGATGCGCTCCCTGGTCAGAACGGGGCCGTTTGGGAACTTCGCGACGACTGCAATACGCGTTGCCGCGAAATCCGGAAACGCACCGGTCAGCTCGTCGAAGCCGCGTCGCGCGTCGACCTTCGCCGGCAGCATGCGTACGTCGGAGGCGGCTACGCGGAGGCGCAGCGCGGGCGAGGCCAGGAAGAGCAGAATGCCAAGTGTGGGCACGAGCACGGCCCAGGGGCGATGCATGACCCACGTGGCGAGGGCCTTCCACGAGCGGCTCTGCGGTCGTGTGGCGCTCATCCAGGGGAGATGTCCAGCGTTGATGCGCGGGCCCAGGATCGCGAGGAGTGCCGGGAGGAGGGTCAGCGCGCCCGCGACCGCGAGGAACACGACCACGGCGCCGGCGATGCCCATTACCGCGAGGTACGAGTCGTTGAAGAAGAGCAGACCACCGAGGCCGATGCCCACCGCCATGCCCGAGAAGGCCACCGCACGACCGGCGGTGTTCATGGCGATGCAGAGGGACTTTTCGTAGCCACGACCGTTCGCAAGCTCCTCGCGGTAACGCGTGACGATGAAGAGCGAGTAGTCGATCGCGATGCCGAAGCCGATGAGCGAGCAGACGTTGATCGTGTACTGCGCGACTTCGGTGACGTGCGAGAGCGCCATGACGACAGCGATGCCGCCGACCACCGAGAGCCCCCCGACGAACGCCGGCAGGACCGACGCGACCACCGTACGGAACACGAGCAGCAGAATGATGATCGCGACGGGGATCGACAGCACCTCGGCCCGCATCAGATCGTATTCGAGCGTCTGCGCGAGATCGTGGAGGAACGCGACCTGGCCGGTGACCGCCACGTCGAGCTTGTCGGACTTGAGCGTGGCGCGGACGGGCGGGTAAGCGTCCATCGCGTCCTGCAAGTCGCCCTTGAAGGTGATCAGCGCGAGCGCCGCGCGTGATTTCGAGTTGCGCAGTCGATCGATGAGGAACGTGGGCGCGTCGTCGGGTGTGACGATCGTCGCGACGCGGGGATCCTTGCGCGCCTGGGCGAGCGCGGCCTGCATCGCCTCGCGGAACGCGGGGTCGGTGGGCGCGAGATGGGCTGAGCGGAAGACCGCGATCACGGTGGTCGCTTCGGGGCGGCCCGTGATCCGATCCACGATGTGCTGTCCCTCGTCGGCCTCGAGGCCGCTGATGTTCGGCGCGCCGAGCTTTCCGCCCCGCAACAGCAGCGCGAGCGAGAGCAACAGAAAGGCTACTGCGCCGGCGACGACGGACCACTTGCGATGGAATGCGAGCGTGCCGAGTGCGTTGAACACGGTTCAGCGGCTCCCGTTCGAGGTTTTGGGGTGGGCAGCGCGGACGACGTCGTCGTAGACCATGGCGAGCTGTTTCGCGCACTCACCGAAGTCGAAGGCGGGGGCTCTTTCGAGATACCGGGTGCGCGCCGCGCGGAGAAGGTCGGGGGCTTCGATTAGCGCATCGATCCGCTGCGCGAGTTTGCGCACGTTGCCGGCGGGGAAGCGGAAGTCGTCGTCGAGGGCGAAGTCCTTGGCGGCGCTCTCGGGGGCGTCGGCGACGATGACCGGCAGCCCCGAGCCGATGGCTTCCATCACGGCGATGCCCTCGAGCTCGACCTCGCTCGCATGCACGAAGAGATCGGCGCTGCGAAGGAGTTGCAAGAGCCGCTCGCGAGGCAAGAAGCCGACCTCGGCGCCGTTCGGCAGCGTCTTGGCGAGGTCCTTCAACTGCGCTTCGAGCGGGCCGGTGCCGGCGACGACGAGCTTGATCTTGCGGGCGTTCCGCGAGCGACGCACGGCCTCGATGACCACGCTCTGACGCTTCTCGGAGGCGAGGCGGCCGAGCGTGACGATGACGAAGGAGCCTTCGTGTTCGGGCTCACGCGCGTTCGGGCCGTTGGGCGTGATGTCGTCGGGGATGCCATTGGAGATGATCGCGGTCTTGGCGGCGAGGCCATAGGAGCGGAGCTTGCGCTCGGCGAACGGCGACGGGCACACCACGCATGCGGCGTGGGAATAGAGGTGATCGACCCAGAGCCGGTAGACGACGTCGTTGATGACCGGCAGCCAGATCCCGACGTTGTGCAGCGCGTTTTCCGGCTGGACGTGGAAGCCTGCAACGACCGGCTTGTTCGCCCGTCGTGCTGCCGACAACGCCGCGAAGGACAGCCAGAAGGGGAACTGCAGGTGCACCACGTCGGCCTCGGCGATGGCCTTGTCGAGCTCCTTGCGCACCGGTCGAGCCATCACGAAGTGCATCGCCTTCATGGCATGCACGGGGATCACGAAGCCGGGAAGGCGGACGTCACCTTCGCCTGGGGCGTCAGCGCCGATGACCTGGACGTCGTGATAGCGACGAAGTCGCTCGACCACGCGTGCGCCCGACGTCACGCCGCCTCCGATTGGGGCGTGAAGAGTGTCGGCGACGAAGGCCACGCGCAAGCGTCGCGTAGGTCCGACCTCGCGGCGCACGTCGGCGTCGCCCGAGGCCATCAATGGTTCACTCTGCAGCCCCAACATCCGATGTTCCGTTGATCCTGGCAGCACGGACCGCACGCGGCGATCCCCCTGTTCGGTCGATGGCGTCGAGAGAGCGACCGAGGACGTCCATCCTCGCACGTTCCCAGGTGATGGCGACCGACGTTCGGCCCGCGAAGCCGAGCCCTCGGAAGGCCGCGACGATCGGACCGAGCGCCAGGTCACGACGCGCTTCGGCCATGGCCTCGCCGCTCGTCGCCGCGACGACGTGGGCGTACTCCGTGAGGAAGGTGCGTGCGCTCGAGTCTTCCCCGGCGAGCAGTTGCATCGAGGCGCGACGGCCACGCGCGCTCCGCCAGTAGCGGAAGAGCCCGTTGCGGAGGGCGCGCGTCGCCGGATCGTTCGCGCGGAAGATGTCGTAGAGACCTTGGGCGAAGGCTTCGCGGACACGCACGAAGCGATAGCGACGACGCTGATAGGCGACGAGCGCGCGGTCGCAGAGGCCGTATTGCGCGACAGCGGCCGCGAGCGTGATGGCATCGTTCACGGCCGACGTCATGCCGGTCGCGGTGAAGGGGTGAGAGGCGCCGCCGGCATCGCCGAGCAGCACGGCTCCGTGCACCGCGCATGCTTCGGTGATGACCGCGTGGTTGGCGGCACCGAGAAGCGGCTGCGTTCCGAAGGCGGTGACGGCCGCGTTGAGCAACGCACGAGGCATGTGCGCGTCGAAGTGGGTCGAGAGATATTCGGGCAGCGCATCACGCCCGCGGGGCGAGCCCATCGGAACGTCCACGTTGACGCGCGCGAAGCCGTCGCCGAGCGGGTAGGCGAGGATCGGTCCCTTCGTTCCCGCGAAGACGTGTCCGTAGCTCGGGTGAGGGAGGAGCTCCGCGCTCACGGTCGCGCCGACGGAGTGCGAGAGCACGGTGCTCGTAGCCGAGAGCCCAAGCGCGGTTCGGAGCTTCGAATGGCGACCGTCGGCCACGACGAGGAGGCGCGACGACAGCGTCATGCCATCGCTGCAAAGAAGGCCGACGGCCCTGCCTTCGCTTCGGATGACGTCGACCCCGCGGACCTCGTAGAGGTGGATGCGCGGCTTGGAGAGCGCGGTGGCGCGCAGGCGATCGATGATGCGCCGGTGCTCGAGCGCGATACCCGGCTGCCCCGTGTAATGGAGCAAGATCGGCGGGCCCTCGGTGGAGTAGGCCGCGAAGCCGTGGATCTCGGCGGCTCCGGCGCCGCGAAGAGGCTCCTCGAGACCGAGCGCGGCAAGCGCGCCGACCGCCCGAGGATGGATGAGATCGCCGCGAAGCGCGTGCTCGGGCGTGTGGGCGCGCGGCTCGACGATGGCCACGTCGAGGCCGAGGTTGGCCAACGAAACCGCCGCCACGAGGCCGCCGAAGCCGCCTCCGGCGATCACGACGTCGTAACTAAGCCGGTTCATCGCGCACGCTCCTCTCGCGCGAACTCGGAAAGTGCCCAAAGCGGGAAATAGTGACGGTAGTTGTCGTAATCGATGAGGCACGTCTTGTTGAAGACGCCGACGAGCGGCTCACGGGCCCAGCTGCCGTCGCTCTCCTGGCGGTCGACGAGCAGCTTCGCGGCCCGAGCCTTCGCTTGCCGATTGGGATGCTGCGCGCGGACGAGCGTGGAGAGCGCCCACGACGTCTGCACGACACCTGCCGTGTCCGAAGGAATGTAACGGCGCTCGCGGCACGAGTCGCCTTCCTCGCCCCAGCCGCCGTCGGAGCGCTGGTACGCGAGGAGGAAGTCGCACGCGGAGCGAATCGCCCGATCCGACGTGGGCACGCCGGCGGCGAGCAAGCCCGTGACGCCGAACCAGGTGCCGTACGTGAAGCAGACGCCCCACGAACCTTCGAAGCTGCCGTCGGGACGCTGCGCGTTCCGCAAGAAGCGTTCTCCCTTGGCGATGGCGCGCCGGGCGCGTGCGGCGAGGCGACGGCCGAACCTCGGCAGCGAGGCGCGAAGCGCTTGCATGCAGGCGCTCGTGCACTCGACGTACGAGTAGTCGACCATGATGTCGCCGAAGACCTGCGACGGATTCAGCTTCTCGAGCCAGGCGCCGCCGCGGCGCTTCTCGTAGGTCGCCCAGCCGCCGTCGTCGTTCTGCCAATCGAGGATCAGCATGACCGCGTCGCGAAGGAGCGGCTCGGGAATGCGCGGCGCGAAGCGACCTTCGAGGGCAAGGGCGCACTTGAGGCCTTCGGCCGTGCAGTCGGTGATGGGCCAGCCGTGCGCGCGATTGGAGAAGGGCCAGCCGCCGCGCGAGGCGTCACGATAGAAGCGCTTGCGACGAGGAACGTCGTCGAGGATCTGGTTGTCGCGCACGTAGCCGTAGGCGCGCTCGAGCATCGTGCGGTGCTCGTCTCCGAGCGGCGTCGCGACGATCGCCTGCGTGGCGAACGCGACATCCCACAGCTTGCTGCTGTTGTAGCCCTGCATCATCGTGCCGAGCTCGTTGTCGAAGAGGTAGCTCTCGCACGTGGCGAAGGCGCGCTCGAAGGCCTCGCTCTTCGGATCGTCGAAGAACGCAACGAAGGCGTTGAGCACCTTGTTGACGGGCCCGATGTCGATGAAGTTCGTGACCTCGTCTTCGTAGGCGATGTGCTCGCGCACCTTGCCGAGGGCCATCGCGCGCACGCGATCGGGCGTGATGCGTTCGACGGCGCGCTGCGCGGCGTTCGCGAGAGCGAGCAGGCGGCTCGGCGGCCGGTACGCGTCGACTTGCGCCACCGTGTCGCGATGCGCGCTCCAGTCGATGCTCGACCACGCGCCGTCGTAGAGCTCATCGCGCAGAGCTCGGATGAGCTCGTCATCGTCGATACGCGCACGTCGACCGTAGAGCCAGCTCATCGGCAGGTAGACCTGCCGACAATGGCACCACAAGCGGGCGGGATGGAACGGCGTGGCGGCATACGGAAGCAGCCAAAGCTCGGGGAGCAATGGCGTGAGTCCATCCCAGCGGTATAGGCCTACGAGCGACAGCGTCACCTTTGCCCACTGCGCAGCCGCAAGAGGCGAGCCATGACGATGGATGAACGCGAGCATTCGCCGAACTCGAGCGTCGTCTTTCGGGACCTCGAGCATCCGAAGCGCGACGTATGCGAGGACGCTACAGAAGAGGCTGCCGTGCGTGTCCTCGGCGTGTACGCCGACGCTGCCGTCTTCGTTCTGCGCGCGTTCGAAGTACGCGATGATCCGCGCGCGTTGCGTTTCGCTCGGCGGTCGCTTCGCCGCATGGCAAAGCGCCAGGTACATCGGCAAGAGGAACATCGGACCGCCGTAGGCTCCAGCCCACGCGCCGTCTTCACCCTGGCGACGTTCGAGGTTCGCGAGGGCACGTCTTACGGCGCGGTCCGTTCCGGCTCCGAGCTCGAAGTCCACGATGTTCGACGCCATCATTGGAGCGATCGTCCCCTCGCTCGAGCATCGACGGGATCCGTCTTCCGCTCGCATCTCCTCTCTCCTCCTAGCAGCTTGCTGGAGTCGGCGAAGGAACGCTTCGTGCGTGTCGCTCGATGCTGCGCGGCACTTCGCCGCTAGCATCTTTCGACAGTGATCGAGAGCGCCTGCCGACAAAGGTTCGGGTCGACAACGCGCGCAATTCCGCCGCTGCGTCAGCGGGGAGAGCTACGCAGACGCTCTGATGTTCGACGTGTGCTCGTGTTGCGATCGAAATGGAAGAACGCGATGCGATCGAGCAGCGCGCCTATTTCTTCCAGCTCTTGTCGTCGGCACTCTTGGCCTTGATCGCGTCGTCGAGCTCTTTCGCGAACGCTTCGAGAGCAGCGTTCTTCGGATCCATGTGCATCGCCATGACCAACTGGATCTTGGCTTGCTTCGGATCCCCCTTCTTCACGAGCTCTTCCGCGCGAAGCACGAAGGGACGCGCGCCGGGCGATCGAACCTTGTCGACGAGACGCTGGTTCGCCGGCGGCGTGAGCGATCCGGACCCACTCGTCGCGACGACGAGCGATTCGGGACGAAGGATCCCGTTCGCGAGCGCTTCGTTGTAGCGCGCGCGAAGCGCGGGATCGGAGAGCACGCGGTACGCCTCAGTTCCGCGCTTGAAGATGTAGCCGATCGCGGCCTGCTCGCTCGGATGGCGCCACTGGTGGCCATCCGGATGGAACGTGTCGGCGAACGAATGGAACGCGAGCCGTAACTCATCATGGCTCGCGTGCGGAGCGAGCCGGAAGATGTCGTAATAGGAGAGGTGTTCGAGCGCCGCGAGCCAATCGCGGATGGCACCGCCGTCCATGGCGTCGACTCGTTAGCTCGTGGGCCCGCCGACGACCGGCTGTTGGGCGAAGCGGTTGATCATCATGACGACCGACGACTCGTCGGCAATGCCGATGAGCTGGAGTGTGGCGCGCGCCTCGACGCCCGTCTGCACGTCACGCGCGCGAACGCGGAGCGTGCCGTCGGCGTCGACTTCGAAGGTGACGGCGACGACCACTTCGCCACGCGGTGCGGGACGTAGACCCGAAAGCTCGACCTCGCCGAGGAACGTGTTCTCGCCGAAGTTCTGAGCTTCACCCTGGGCGACGCGCACGCGCACGCTCGTCTGCATGTCGCGACCGGTCGCGAAGCGACGCGTTCGCTCGCAGGGGATCTTCGAGTTGCGCGGAATGATCGTGTCGGTGAAGGAGCCGGCCGTTTCGACGACGAGCCCACGCGGCGTCACGTCGACGAGAACCGGAGCGGCGAGCCCCAGGTTCGTGGGCGGGGCAGGCGCGGCGAGCGAGATGCCCGAGGGACCCATCGCTTGCTGCGCGCCGTAGCCAGCCGCCGGCGGCGACGATTGGAACGTGCCGAAGACCGGCGGTTGCGACGGGCGCGGAGGCGGTGCCGAGCCGTAGGGACCCGGTGCGGGCGGAGGCGGTGCCGAGCCGTAGGGAGCGGGCGGAGGGGGCGCCGACCCATACCCGAAAGGAGGCGGCGCCATCGGTGCGGTGTGCAGGGCCGAAGGAATCGCCGGAGCGGGAGGCGGCGTGAAGTGGGCGGGCGGGGGAGGTGCGGATCCGAACGGAGCCGGACCGAACGGCGGCGCCGTCGGCATCGGCGGCGCGGACGGCGGGTGATGCGGCATCGTCTGCGCGAAGGCATGCGGGGGCTGCATCGGCGGCACCGATCCGAGAGCCGCGGGCGGGATGTTCGACCCGTACGGCGGTGGCGCGGTGGGCGAGGCGGCCGGCATCGGAGGCGGAGCCTGAGGCGCGATGGGCGGCGGCTGCGGAGCGCGCGCCTGCATCGGCGCCGTGTTGGGACGGAGCACCGGAGGCACTCCGCGATCGAGATTCAGATGGCTCGGCGCGGGCTGCCTCGCGGGCATCGGCCCGGGCGCAGCAGGCATGACCGCCGTGCGCTGACCGATCGGCGTGGTCAGCGGAGCGCGCTCCATCGGACCGAAGGGCGACGAGGCGGTCTCCAGCGGGGGCTTGCCCTGCATCTGGGACTGACCCGACGGACCCATTCCGAGCTGCCCTTGCTTGCGGAGCTCGGGCTTCTTGCCCTTCGTGACCGTGGACGGCAGATCGGCGTGGAGCGCGGGCAGATCGGCGTCGTCGCCGAGACCGAGCGCGCCGGCAGCTGGCACCGCCGGGTTCGACGCCGGACCGAGCTGCAGCGTGCCACCCTTTCCGATCGGCTCGGTGGGCGGTGCGGTGACGCCCGTCGTCGAGATGAGCGAGAGATCGGAGACGTGACCGAACTCTTCGCCCGACGGCGTGCGCGTGGTGGGCGGAACGCCTGGGGCCGTCGGCGGGATCGCCGGGGACATCCCGGTCGTGGAGATGAGCGAGAGATCGCCGATCGAGCCGAACTGGCCGCCCGGCACTTCGTTGACGCCGGTGAGCGTCCTCGGATCGCCCGCGCCGGTTTTCGTCATCTCGCCCGAAGGGAACCACTCGAACGGCGTTGGCACCGCGAGATCCGGCACCGACGGCGTCGGCGCGCGAGGAGCCGATGCCGGAGGAGGCACGTTGCGCGATCCGATGGGCTGCGTCCTCGCCATCGATCCGGGGGCCGAGGGCGCACCACCAGGGGCACTTCTTCCTGCCGCCGGGGGCGCGGGGTTGCCCGGCGTCGTGATCGAGCGCGTCGAGGGCGCTGCGCCCGGCGCGCTTCTTCCTGCCGCCGGCACGACGCGCATTCCGGCGCTTCCGGGTTTCGTCGCGTTGGCCAGCGTCTCGAGATCGGGCTCACTCTCGATCGGCGCAGGCACCATCGGGCTTGCCGTCGAAGGCATACCCGGGAACGTCTTCGGCTTCAGACCGGGGACGGGGGGCGGCGCGGGAATGCTCTTGCGACGCGGGCTCTCGGTGAGTGCCGCAGCCTGGATGGCGGCGCCGATGGCCACGACCTCGTCGGGGTTCACGCGATCGAGCGGCGGCGCGCCGAAGAAGGCTTCGACACGCTTGCGCACGGCGGGAATGCGCGTCGAGCCGCCGACGAGAATGACCTTGTCGAACGAGGTGGGCGAGAGGCGGGCGAGCGCGAGCGCGTCTTGCGTGACCTGGAAGGTGCGGTCGACGAGCGGCTGCACCATCGCGTCGAAGTCGCGTCGCGTGAGGCTGAAGTTGAAGTTGATCGGCGAGCCGCCCGGGCCGTGACCGAGCTCCCTCAGCGTCACGGTGTGTTGATCGCCCTTGGAGAGGGCAATCTTCATCTCCTCGGCGCTCGTCTTCAGGCGCTCCAGCATCGTCGGATCGGTGCGCGGGTCGGTGCGATGAGCCTTGAGGAAGGCCTCCGCCATGCGCTCGGCGATCGTGGTGTCGACGTCGTCGCCGCCGAGGAACGAGTCTCCCGCGGTGGCGAGGACTTCGAACACGTTGCCGTTCAGATCGAGCAGCGTGCAGTCGAAGGTGCCGCCGCCGAAGTCGTACACCGCGACACGTTCACTCCCCGAGCGACCGAGTCCGTATGCAAGCGCGGCCGCAGTGGGCTCGTTGAGGATGCGTAGAACCTCGAGGCCCGAGACGCGCCCTGCGACTTTCGTCGATGCGCGCTGCAGCTCGTTGAAGTGTGCGGGCACCGTGATGACGGCGCGCTCGACCGGCGTACCGAGCGCGGTCTCTGCGATCTGCTTGGCGCGCTTGAGGACGAATGCGCTGACTTCGGGGAGCGTGTAGTCCTGACCGCGCGCATGAACGAGCGGGCCCTGTCCTGGGCCTTCTCTCAGCTCGAACGCGAAGCGCTGCTTTGCTTGCGCGATTTCTGGGCTGCCCCACGAGCGACCGATGAGGCGCTTGTGGCTGTAGACCGTGTTTTTCGGATCGATGATACGGCGCGCCCGCGCCGCACCACCGACGAGGACTTCGCCGTTGGGATGAAAGCTGACGACGCTGGGCAGGAGCCGCTGTCCGTGTTCGTCCGCAAGGACGTGGACTTTCCCGGCCCGCACACACGCGACGACGGTATTCGTCGTCCCAAGGTCGATACCGACGACGCTCACGCAACAGATCTACCACCTCGAAAACGGCCTGAGAACGCTTTCCTTTCCGTTAGTTCAGCGAGCACCCCCGAGAGGCGAGCACGCCGGGCACCGCGCGCCGGCAGGTTGCGACCTGCCGCGACCTGCCGTGACCGGCCGCCAAGATGGATTGCGTGCTGACCACGCGCTCGGTCGTGCTGGAAAGAGACCGCACTCCTGCAATCGCGGTTATGCTGGGCCTCTCATGGAGGACCAACCCTTGAGGGCAGGTTCGTCACCGGGCTTCGAGGGAACGTCGGCGTCGTTGGGCTCTGCGGAGGCCCTCGAGCAGGCGGCTTCGCATCTCGTGTGCGCGCACGACACGGGGTCCTCGCAAGTGACCGTGGTGAGCGTGCCGGCCGCGACGGTCGATGCATGGCAGCCGCTTCCTCGCGGCGGCTATTACGTGCGCACGTCGGCCGGCGCGGTGCAGATCGGCATGCCGCCCGAGACGATCAAGGACGTGATGCGCCTCGGGCTCGACGTGCCCATCGCGTACGTCCTGCCGCGCGAGCTCTTCGATCGACGCCGAGGCCTCTCGGTCGCCGAGTTCGAGTTTCCTGCATACTACAGCTTCTTCCTCCTCAAGCGGCGCTGCCGCCTCGTCGTGCTCTCGCCCGAGTACGAGCGCCGCGTGCGCACGGTGTTCCGCGAGACGCTCTTCGGCCCCGAAGGCGAGCCGCTCCCGAGCGAGTTCGCCGAAGGCTATCCCGAGTCGCGGCGACCGAGCTTCCGACGCGAGAGCGAATACTTCCGCACGGTGCCGGGCAAAGGACGCCTTTCCATCGACGACCTCATCGAGTTCGTCGTCGCCGAAGACGGCGTGGCCGAAGTCGTTCCTGGGATCCAGGTCGCCGTCCGTGACGACGTGCTCGTCGTTCGCGACCATGGGCGAGACGTCGCGGCCTTGGGCGCTACGGTGACGCTGCCTGCGCGCACCTCGACGATGGATGATGACGAGGCCCCGCCTTCGTTCATGCCCCCGTCGTTCGGCGTGACCGTGCTCGGTGCGAGTCATGGCTTCGACCCCTCCGGCAAGACCACGGGCTTTCTCCTCTGGATGGGCGGGCGCGCCATCCTCGTCGATCCGCCCACCGACACCACCGAGTACCTCCGCGCGCGCGGCGTGGCGCCGAAGACGATCGATGGCGTGATCCTCACGCACTGCCACGCCGATCACGACGCGGGCACCTTCCAAAAGCTCCTCGAGGAAGGGCAGGTCAACCTCTACACGACGCCGCACATCCTCGGCTCGTTCCTCCGCAAGTACTCGGCGCTCTCGGGCCTCAGCGAAGATCTGCTTCGTCGTACGTTCCGCTTCCACCCCGTGCGTATCGGCGCTCCCGTGCACGTGCGGGGCGGCGAGCTCTGGTTCCGCTACACGCTCCACTCGATTCCGACGATCGGTGTCGAAGCGTTTTACGGAAACCGGAGCATCTCGATCTCGGCCGACACGCTCTACGATCCGGAGCGCGTCACGGCGATGTACGAGCAGGGGATCCTCGATCGCGCACGCTACGAAGATCTCGTGGCGTTCCCCGAGCACCACAGCGCGATCCTGCACGAGGCCGGAATCCCGCCGCTCCACACGCCGGTCAGCGCACTCGCCACGCTGCCCGACGAGGTGAAAGAGCGCCTCTACCTCGTGCACATCGCCTCGAAAGACGTGCCGCCCGACAGCGGCCTCCGTGCGGCGCGCGAGGGCCTCGAGTACACGATTCGCGTCGAGCCTCAACATGCACCTCGCTTCGGCGAGGCCATCGAGATGCTCGACATCTTCTCGATGGTCGACTTCCTGCGTGACCTGCCCATGTCGCGTTCGCGCGATCTCCTCCAGGTCGCAACGCGCATGATGCTGCCGGCGGGCGAGAAGGTCGTCACGCAGGGAACGCGCGGCGACAGCTTCTACATCATCGTCCACGGCACCGTGGAGATCGTCAAAGATGGCGTGCCCATCAAGCGCTATCGCGCGGGCGACTACTTCGGCGAGATGGCCATCTTGCTCGACCAACCGCGTTCGGCGGATGCGGTCTGCATCAGTGACGTGGAGCTCGTGGCGATCGACCGAAACGACTTCCTCGCCATCCTGCGCGGCAGCGAGATGCTCACGCGGCTCGAACGTCTCGTGCGTATTCGTGACGAAGGTGCGTGGGAGCTCCTCTCGCACAACTCGGTGCTTTCGTGGCTCACGAGCGCGCAGAAGACGCAGCTCCAGATGTACCTGCTTCCGCATCGCGCCGCCGCCGACGAGCTTCTCTGGGACGTGGGGCAGACGCCCGACCGCGCCTATCTCGTCGACGACGCCGTGGTGACCATGAAGTGCCCCGAAGGCGATCTGAAGCCCTTCGCGTGTGGTGCGTTCGTGGGCGAAGTGGATGCGCTTCGAAGCGGGGCGCCGTCGTCGAGCTCCGCGCGTGTCACGCGGGCCGGCAAGCTGTTCGCGATCGAACGCGCCGATCTGGTGCGGTTCTTCGAGGACAACCCGGGCGTCTACCTGTCGTTCCTCGGCGTGCGTTTCATCGAATAGGCCGCGCGCTCAGAAGAAGTCGTCTTCGTCTTCGTCGGCTCGACCGGAATCTCCTGCCTTCGCGATTGCACGCCCGAGCGCGGCACGCGATTGCTTTGCAACTTGCACCGCGTTTGCACGACTGCGGCGATCGCTTGCACGGACCGTGAGTTTTCGAGGCACTCGATCGGTCGGCCCGTACGTCGCGGGATGCACGTCTGGCGCACCATGCTGGCATGGGTTTCGAAGAAAGGTGGTCGCGCTCGAGACGCTCGATCGCTCTTCGAAGGATTGTCCCAATGCGAGTCGGATCGCTGTTCATCGCCGTCGCGTGTACGTGGTGTCTGCTTCCGTCGTGTGCCGAGCAAAACAGCACGAATGGTGGGGATGAGGTTCGAGCGGACGGCGGCAAGGACGGGACGGGGCGACCGGATGCTTCCGGGACGCCTTCTGCCCCAACGCCTACTCCCGCCCCAACGTCGACGGACCCTGGAGCAGAACCGGATCCGAATGCGCCCTGCAGCATCACCGTCGACAAGAAGGGCTTTCTCGGAACGCAGACCGTCGTCGTCGATTGGGATCCTCGGACGTACGAGTTCTACATTTCGCCGGATTACGACGGCCACACGAAGCTACCGCTCTTCCTCGTGTTCCACGGCGACTACATGACTGGCAACGAGGTGCGGAGCTGGTTCCAGTTCGAGTCCGGGCCGAGCTTCATCGTGGCCTACCCGAACGCGCACACGTCTTGGGACATCGACTCTCCCGCGTACGAGAATGCCGATCTCAAATTCGTCGACGCGATGATCGACGACATCGCCTCGAAGGTCTGCATCGATCGAAATCGCATCTTCTCGTTCGGAAACAGCAACGGCGGCTTCTTCTCGAACAGCGTCGGGTGTCACCGAGGAAGGCGCGTGCGTGGCATCGTTTCGCTCTCTGGCGGCGGGCCGACGACCGACAACCCCCTCGACTACGACGGGTCCGGCATGTTCATCGGCTGCAGCGACTCGCGGTCCACCTCGGCGCTCATGATTCACGGCGATCTGGACCCGAAGATCTCCATCCAGAGCGGGCGGAACTCACGCGACTACTGGCTCGCCGCCAACAAGTGCAGCACCTCGTGGGACAGCCGAACGCCGGCGCCGTGCGTCAGCTATCAGGGCTGCCAGACCGGCAACATCGTCGAGTGGTGCGAACTCAGCGACTTCGGCCACGAGGTGTGGCCCTCGACGCAAGAAGCGATCTGGAACTTCGTCGATCAGCTCCGGTGAGTTGCGCTTGGGGACCACGCGCTTGGTTGCGTGCGATCCCCGGCGTGCGACCTCTCACGTGCTGGTGCGTTCGCTCTCGAGCCAGCGCACCACGGTGGCGAGCCCCTCGGTGAGCGTGAGGCGAGGCGACCAACCGAGCTCTTCGCGTGCGCGCGAGATGTCGGCGAAGGTTGCGTCGACGTCGCCGAGGGGAACCGGGGCGTGCACGACTGTGGGCGTTCGCGATGCGGCCTTGCCCATCGCTTCGACCAGCTCGGTCAGCGTGACCGGCGCGCCGGAGCCGAGGTTGTACGGGCGGAAACCAGCGGGAGCCTTCTCCGCGGCCGCAAGCACGCCGCGCACGATGTCTTCGACGTGCGTGAAGTCGCGGCGCATGGTGCCGTCGCCGAAGACCGTGATGGGCTTGCCGGCGAGGATGGCGCGGAGGAAGCTGGTGATGGCCATCTCCGGACGCTGGCGCGGACCGTAGACGGTGAAGAAGCGCAGCGACGGGCAGCGCATCGACGGCGTCTTGCGCAGCATCGCCGAGGCCACGAGCTCCGCACTGCGCTTGCTCGCCGCGTACGGCGACTCGGGGACGATGGCGGGGGCCTCTTCGCGGGCCGGGAGCGGCGTGGCATTGCCGTAGACCGACGAGCTCGAGGCGAGCACGAAGAGCTCGAGGCCTTGGCGCTGCGCGGCGTCGAGGAGGGTGGCCGTGCCTTCTGTGTTCACACGCGCGTAGCGCGCGGGATCGGCAAACGAGGGACGAACACCGGCGAGCCCTGCGAGGTGCAGGACGCCGTACGTGCCTTCGAGAAGACGCGGTGCGAGCTCACGGTCGGTGACGCAGCCACGAACGACTTCGAACGACGGGAACTCGCGACGGAGCTCCTCCTCGTTTCGCATCTTGAGCACCGTGGGGTAGGGCGCATCGCTGTAGTCGTCGACGACGCGCACCGAGTCGCCGCGGGAGAGCAGCGCACGGCACAGATGGTGACCGATGAAACCGAGGCCGCCGGTGACGAGCCATAGGCGAGCGTCGCGCTCCGAAGCAGGCATGGCCTAGACCAGCACTTGCGAGGGGCGGTCCGCCGCTCGATGAAGGGAGACGCCGATCCCCTGGTAGCGAAGCCCCGCGCGCTGCACCTCGCTCGGACGCCAGATGTTGCGGGCGTCGACGAGGACCGGCGGCATGCCGTCGGCCGAAGCCTTGAGGCGTCGCTTGATCTCGGCGAAGTTCGGCGCGCGGTAGCTACGCCACTCGGTGAGGAGGATGAGAGCGTGCGAGCCGTCGAGCGCGTCGTAATCGCGCTCCTTCACGGCGACCTTCGAGCCGAAGACCTTCGTGAAGTTCGGGCCGGCCTCAGGATCGTGGCCGATCACCGTGGCGCCGCGCTCGATGAGCGCCGAGGCGAGCTTGACCGCGGGCGACTCGCGCACGTCGTCGGTCTCGGGCTTGAACGCGAGACCCCAGAGCGTGATCTGCTTGCCCATGACGCCCTCGAGCGCCTTGTCGACGAGCTGCGCGAGGAAGACGGCCTGGTCCTCGTTCGCCTGATGAGCGGCCTCGGCAACCTTGAGCTGGACGCCGTTTTCGCGACCGAGCGCGGCGAGCGCCTGCACGTCCTTGGGGAAGCACGAGCCACCGTACCCGGGGCCGGCGTAGAGGAACTTCTTGCCGATACGCGAGTCGGTGCCGACGCCGAGGCGAACGGCGTGGATGTCCGCGCCCGTCGCGTGGCAGAGACGCGAGAGCTCGTTCATGAACGAGATGCGGATCGCGAGCATCGTGTTCGACGCGTACTTGATGAGCTCGCTCGAACGCGGGTCGGTCATGACGAGCCGCTCGCCGGAGAGCTGCAGCGGAGCGTAGAGCTCGCGGAGCATCTGGCGCGCTTCGTCCGAACGGGCGCCGACGACGACGCGATCGGGCTTGAAGAAGTCCGAGACGGCGTCGCCTTCCTTGAGGAACTCGGGATTCGAGACGACCTCGAGGGAGACCTTGGCGCCCGCGAGGCGCGCCTGGACGGCGTCGCACGTGCCGACGGGAACCGTGCTCTTCACGACCACGACGGCCTTGCGCGTGGCGACCTTCGCGATCGTGTCCGCGACGGCCATGACGGCCGAGAGATCAGCGGCTCCGTCAGGGCCGGGGGGCGTGCCGACGGCGATGAAGTACGCGTCGGCGTCGGCGAAGGAGGCGGGGATCTCGGTGGCGAAGTGGAGGCGGCCGCCACGCTGGTTACGGTGAATGAGGTCGCCGAGGCCGGGCTCGTAGATCGGCACGCGTCCGTCGTTGAGCTTGGCAATACGATCGGGATCGATGTCGTAGAGGAGAACCTCGTGACCGAGATCGCTCAGGCCCGTTCCCGTAACAAGACCGACATACCCTGCACCGAAAACTACGAGACGCATGCGTTCTGATTCCTGGAGTGGAGCGCGCCCTCTGTAGTGCGCGGTTCGAGCTACGGCAACCCGTGAGCGTCACCGGCGGGGTTCGAGTGCGCGGCGGCCGTGTGCCGGAAGAGCCACCAACCACCACGGTGCTCTTCCAAGACGAACGCCGAGGGAATGGTGGGTTGGGGAGCCGACGGCTTCGTGCGCATCAGCACGAAGTCCCAGTCGGAAAGCTGGTACGCGGGCCAGTCGATGCCCTTGAGGTCGCTCTCGCTGTAGCTCGCCGGGAGCCGCACCGCCGGATTGTCGGGCGTGGGATACAGCGCCGAGCCCTGGTGGAACCAGATGTCACTCACCACGAGTGGGCGGTCGGCCAGAGCGAGCTTGTCGTAGTGGACGAAGGGGTGCGCCGTGAAGACGTCGCTGTTGGGATCGACCGGCAGGTTCAAGACCCGCGCGTTGACCGGAAGGCGCCCGAGCACCTGCTGGTAACCGGCGGCCTCCGCCTGGAACCTGTAGGATGCAACCATCGCGAGCACCGCGATCGTGGCCGCCACGACCGGGGCGCCGGTGTCGAGCGCGCGCAAGAACGACGGCGGAAGGACGCTTCTCCGGATGCCGAGGAGCGCGAGGTAGAGCACCATCGGTACGAGGCGTCCGTCGACGAAGCCGAACCACCCGATCGCGTGGGGCAGCGCGAGGAAGACGAGGCCGAGCGCGAGGGCCGAGGCATAGAGGGCTCGGCTGTGGCGCACCTCGGCGGCGACCTTCACACCGTCGCCCGAGCGAATCGAGCGCACGGTGAGCACGGTGCACGCGACCGCGAAGAACCACACGACCACCGCGATGATGAAGTCGATCCCCGTGCGCGTCATGAGCGTGGGGGTGACGAGGAGCCCGAGCTTCTCCGCCGGCGTCTGGAAAAGCGGGACGAGCGGGGGGACCACGGGCAGCGAACCCGGCGGCGTCGTGGCGCCTCGTTCGAGCCAGGCGACCCAACCGGCGAGGGCGAGGGCGGGCACGAGCGCACGGATGCGGAGGATGCGCGCGAAGCGATTGCCCGTCGCGATGGTCGAGACGCCCGCGCAGAGGAGGAAAAGCACGAAGGCATGTCCGTGCGCGACGAACATGAGCGGCGCGAACGCGGCGACGATGAGCTCGCGACGCGTCCGATCGGGCGCCTCGTCGTCGGTGGCGACCATCAGCTCGAGCCAGAGCGTGAGACCGACGAGCATGACGCTCACGCCGAGCAGGTAGCTCGCGAAGCCGAGCAGCGTCATCAGGCCGAACGAGAGGGCGAGGCCGATGAAGCCATACGACGGCGACCGATCGTCGTACAGGCGACGGCGCGCGAACAGCAGCGCGAGCGGCGTGGCGATGACAGGCAACGTGGCGAGCGCGCGCACCGCACCGACGGGCCCGATGACCCGCACGAAGCCTTCGCCGAGGAAGCGGAAGAGCGAGTACGGCCCGATGTGCGGAGCGAGGACGAAGAAGTGCTGCTCGAAGGCCGACTGCGAAAATCGGTGCCGCAGCGCGATGAGTCCTGCGTGGGCCGGAAGGTCCTGGAAGGGGAGCGCCTCGAACACCCAGAACACGAGCACGGCCACGAGGCCGACGCCGACGAGACCGATCCACGCCGCGCGCGTTCGCGAACGAAGGGCAGGCGTTGCCCCTCCCGCAACGGTCGCCTGCGCAGCCGCGGGCGCCTCGAGCGAATCGCTCGGCTGAGGCGTCACGTGCGTCGTCATCTCGTGGCCTTATGGCTCTTCTTTGAGCTCGCCGCTAGTGTGCCGTGCGTTCACAGGCAACATCTTCGACGGCGCGCAAAGGCAGGGCAGGTGCGTAGTCCTTTCGCCACCTGTGGGAGACCCGGGATTTCGCCTGATTCTGGTCGCTTGAAGCGCCGTCTTTGGCGCCAAGCTCGAGCTTTGGCAATCCGCCTGGAGAGTTCCCTACTGCGGCGACCCCTTGCGTGGACCGTGGATTTCGGGGCCCACGATGGGCGAGGGCCCCGAAATCCACGGTCCTTTGCGCAAGTCTGTCGCGAACTCCGTTTGACTGTCCAATCAGCGCAACTGAGTTGCGCTGTAGGCGCCGTCGTTCGTTCGGCAGACAAACTTGCCCGTTGTCCGGGCTCCCGACGACCATCGTCCCGTGGTGTTCGACGCGGCACGCGCGCTGCCGAAGACCCTCGAAGCGGTTCGGCACGCGGCCGCCTGGGGGGTGATAGGGACCTGGACGAAGCTCGCCCTCCGGTGGCTCTCCGTCCATACGGGGCTACCGGCCTTGTTCGTCGCCGCCATCCTCGTGGTTGTGAGCTACCGGCTCCTGAAGCGAAGCGCGAAGTTCGCCCTTGAAGTCGCGGCGGTAGCCATCGCCCTCGTGGCTGCCACGGAGCTTGGCTGGATCCACTGGTAGGGCTTGCCTGTCGCTCGTGCGTGGGCCCTCGGTTACAGTCCCGCGTCATGAAGCTCGAAGACCTCAAGATCATCATTTCCGGTGGCGCCCAGGGAATGGGCCGTCACTTCGCTCTCCGCCTCGCCGAGGCCGGCGCCCAGGTGGCCGTCGGTGACGTCAACGAGGTCGGTCTCGCCGAGACCGTCGAGGCGGCCAAGTCGTTCAAGGGCAAAGTTCACGCGCGCCGGCTCAACGTGGCCGACGAGGCCGACGTCGCCTCCTTCGTGAGCTGGGCCCACGGCGCGATGGGGGGCCTGAACGCCCTCGTGAACAACGCCGGCATCCTGCGCGACGGCCTCCTCGTCAAGAAGGACAAGGAAACCGGGGCGGTCAAGACGCTCACCAAGGAGCAGTGGGACGCGGTCATCGGCGTCAACCTCACCGGCGCGACCATGCTCACCCGCGACGTCGTCGCGAAGATGGTCGAGACCAACCAGCGTCCCGGCGTCATCGTGAACATCTCGAGCATCGCTCGTCACGGCAACCGCGGACAGTCGAACTACACGGCGGCGAAGGCGGCCCTCGCGGCCAACACGGTCACCTGGGCCAAGGAATTCGCGCCCTTCGGCATTCGCGTCGGCGGCGTCGCCCCCGGCATGATCGAGACGCCGATGACCCAGGGCATGAACCAGAAGGCCCGCGACGCCCTCGTGGCGGCGATCCCGGTCGGCCGTATCGGCGTCCCCGAGGACATCTGGGTGGCGGTGAAGTTCGTCCTCGAGTGCGATTACTTCGATGCCCGCGTGATCGACGTCGACGGCGGCCTCTCGATGTAACGCGGCGCAGTGCCCGTTCGTTCCTGAGCGGCCAACGCGGGCGAGGCGGGCGAGGTTCTGGTCATGGCGAACCAGTGACGGCACCTCGCCCGAGCCTGCGGCAATCCCTCTTGAAAATTTCCAACATTCCGCTTGCTGGTCAGGCGTTTATGGCTCAAAGGTGGGAGAATGGTGTTTGTGACGAACGTGTGAATTATCGATGGCGATTGCAGAACTGACCGAACATTACGTTACTGCCCAGCAGGCAGCCGCCGACCAGGCTGGTCAGGTTCGCGTCGGGGTCCATGATGCGTCGCGCCTCGAGTGGAGCGTTTCGATCCCGCTCCCCGCGTCCGGCACCGTCGATTACTCGCTCCGCGTCGAGATCCAGATCCCGCAGAGCGCTTTCGTTCGTCACGTGCCTTGGGATCAGATGCAGGCGTACACGCGCCTCGATGGTCCAGCCATCGCCGCCCACGGCGACGTCGTCACGATCGACGCCCTTCGTCGCGGCGCGCTCGCGATGGCGAGTCAGCTCGCACGCGCGTCCGATGGCTTTGCTCGTCACTGCCGGCTTGCCGGTTCGCTCTTCGCCACGGCCGCGCACAGCGAGCTCGAAGACGCGCTGACGATCTGGATCGAAGCCGCACTTCGCATCGCGCAGGAAGCTCGCGAGCGGATGGCTCGCCCGGCCGAGACGGACAAATGCGAGCTCGCCACCGAGCGCGCCCTCGTCGACGAGTACATCAGCGTTCGCCTCCTCGAGGCGCTCGCCGGTGCGGAACGCGCGCTCTCGAACCTCGTCGAGTCGAAGTCGGCTCACATCGCTCGCCTCTCGCCCGTGTTCGCGGCCGTGGAGGACCGCCTCGCCGAGGTGCTCGCGGCGGAGGTTGCCTACCGCGCGGAGCGAGGCTTCGGCAACGCCGATCCGTCGTCGCCCGTCGCGCTCGAGCGTTACTTGGAGCGTTCGAGCCGCCTCAAGAAGCACTTCCAGGAAGTCCTCTTCCTCGAGCGCGAGACCTTCCACGTCGCCGAGCGCGCCTACCACTGGATTGCCGGCTTCGTCGCCGTCCTCGCGTCGACCTGGGCCTTCGCCTGGCAGCTCGCTCTTTCGACGCGCGCGCGACCGGCCGAGACGGTGAGCTCGGGCCTCATCACCCTCGCTCTGTTCGCCGGCCTCATCTACGCCACCAAAGACCGCATGAAGGAAATCGGTCGGCAGTGGATGACCACGCGCGTTCACCAGTTCTGGGGCGCTCAGCGCATCACGCGTTATCGCGCCCCCGCACGCCGCATCCCCGGCCGCGACGTCATCGTCAGCGCCCGTGAATCCTTCGGCCAGTGCTCGACCTCGCTGCCGGATCCCTTGAACCCGGAGGCCGGCGCCACCGTGCCGATCTCCGTTCTCACCTACGAGCACAAGGGCACGGTCGAGAGCCACCGCCAGCTTCTCGCCTCGGGCGTTCGCCGCGTGAAGCACGTCTTCCGGTACGACCTCTCGCCGATGTTCGCGCGCCTCGACGACGCGCTGAAGCCCGTCCCCGTCCTCGACGGCGCGAGCCGTAAGGTGCGCTTCATCGACGCCCCGCGCTGCTACCGCGTTCCGATCAAAGTCGAAGTCTGCGTCGGCGGCGAACGCCACGAAGAACTCGCCACGCTGGTCCTGCACAAGCGCGGCCTCGAACGCCTCGACCGCGAGAAGGACTCGAATCCGTCGCTCGCCGAGATCGGTATCGAGCCCGCCTGATTGTTGGAACGGGGAACCAGCGGTCAGCCGCTGGTCCACTCCTGGTCGGCGAGCCAGCTGAGGAAGTCGTCATGGTTGACGGTGCGGCTCGGATCGTCGTGCCATACCGAGACGATCTGTCCGCGCCTGCCGCCTTGGGCCGGAGCCAGGTCGAGCATGTCGTGGTTGCCACCAAAGTCGTAGGTGATGGGGATCCAGCCCGGAATCCACCACGCCTCCTGCACGCCTTCGTCAGCCTCGACGTCGTCGTCTTCGAACGCGCCGTCGTCGAAGGCCCGTTTCCAGTGCTTCCATTGCGAGACCATTCCGGCCAAGGAAATGAGCTCGCGGCCGCCGCACGCAGGCTCGTTCGGTGGGCCGCCGTCGTGCGCGAGGTAGAAGGCGCGCACCTCGTCGGGCAAGGCGACGCCGAGCACGGCTTCGACCTCGGCGATGACCGACTTCGGGGCGCCGCGAGGCAGCGTGACACCGGCTTTCTCCGCAGCCGCTCGAATCGCCGCGATTTTGGAGTCGATGCCGGCAGGTGCCTTCTTCGACGTTGCGCTGCTCGAGGCTTTCGTCGCCTTCTTTGCTGGAGTCGCTTTCGACTTCGGCGCGAGCTTCGCTCCCTTCGGAGCTTCGAGGCTCCACGCGTCGAGTTGCTCCTTCACGCGCCCATCCTTCGGGGCCGGTAGACCTTCGAAGAAGCGACGAAGCGCCACCGTTCCTTCGTTGTTCGCGAGCCGGCCGGCGATCAGGATCAGCGTGTCGCGTAGCTCGGGATGCCAGCCCGGAACCGCGTCGTGGACGTGCGCGGAGAACTCGCTCGATGCTTTGCTTGCGAGCGCGTCGGACACGACGCCATGAGCGGACAGGGCGTGCCACGTCAGCACGCCACTCGCGGCGATGCGCTCGAGGACGAGATCGAGCGAGGTCAAATCGAGGTGCCTCTCGAGGGCTGCGAGCGAGTCGCCGAGTGCTTCGGCCGCACTCCGCTTCACGGGCGGAACGGTGAGGGCATCGAACATCTCGGCGACGGTGAATCCGCCCTCCTCGAGTGCCGCCTTGGCCTCCTCGTAACTTGCGCCGGCGTGGAACCCGAAGTTCTGCGCGTGCTCGCCTTCTTCTTCGATTTCCGCGTCGGCGTAGAGCTCTCGGCGCAAATCACAGCGGTCCGCGAACTCGTTGATCGCCGCGAACGTGACCTCCGTATCGCGCTCCGAGACTTCGGGTTCCTCGATGGAGGAGAGCTCCTCTTTGTGCTCTTCGTGTTCGTCTCGGTACAAGTAGCAGCACAAGTCTGCGAACGCCGATGGCACGCGTTTCTTGCCGACCCTCGCAGACTTACCGAGTCGGAAGATCCAAACGTACGGTTTCGGTTCCCGAAGCGTCGTCTTGCCCACGGACATACCTCCCTTGCCGTAGAGCTATCACGCGGAGGCCATGTGGCAACG
Source organism: Labilithrix luteola (assembly GCF_001263205.1). Classification (GTDB taxonomy): domain Bacteria; phylum Myxococcota_A; class Polyangia; order Polyangiales; family Polyangiaceae; genus Labilithrix; species Labilithrix luteola. The sequence continues at coordinate 9,888,526 of NZ_CP012333.1, read as the reverse complement.
CCGCCAGCGCTTCGTTTTTGGTTCACATGTGAACCAAGAAGATGACGGCGAGCGGCGCGGTGAGCGTGCGCGGTTGCTCGACAACCAGCGTCCGAGGAGGGGAATCGAGCGTGGCCTGGTGCTGGAGGGCGAAGGCGACTAGGTTTCGCCGCCGATCATGGAGCGCGCGCGGGTTTGGCCGTTTTTCAAGCAGGAATGGGTTCTCTTCGAGGATGACGACCTTCTTGCCGTTCACAAACCCGCGGGCGTGCCGAGCCAGTCGGCGCAGCCCGAGCGGCCGGACGACCTCGTCATGCGCGTGCGGGCGTTCTTGGCCGAGCGCGATGGACGGGCCAAAGAGCCGTACCTAGGCGTCCACCAGCGGCTCGACCGGGACACGAGCGGCGTGGTCGTCTTCGCGAAGCGGCCGGAGGCCAATGCTTCGCTCGCCAAGCAGTTCGAAGGGCGTGACGTCGAGAAGCGCTACCTTGCAGCCGTGCAAGGGTGGTCCGGCCGCTCGCGTGAGACCACGCTCTCCGACGAGCTTCGGCGTGGTGAAGACGGGCTCATGGAGGTGGTGCCCAGGCAGAAGGCGCCGCCGCGTGGGGTGCGGGCACCGAAGGGGCGTCCTTCCGGTGGGCAGCGCGCCGTCACGCACGTGCGGGTGCGGACGCAAAAGGAAGAGCGGGCGCTTCTCGATCTGATCCTCGAGACAGGGCGCATGCATCAGGCGCGCGTGCAGCTCGCTCACGCTGGGGCGCCGATTGCCGGCGATCCGCTCTATGGCGGCCCGCGTGCTCCGCGGCTCATGTTGCACGCCGCGCAGATCTCGCTCGCGCATCCGAAGACCGGCAAGCGTCTGTCGATCCGAGATCCGCATACTGGGCCGCTCGAGTTTTGGCTCAAGAACGGCGATCTCGGCGCACGTGTCTACGACGACGTGGCGGCGCTCGATGCGGCGCTCGCTCTGGCGGTCGAACGACGATGGGGCCTTGGGCGCAGCGCCGAGCGGGATCCCGAGGAGCGCCGGACCACGGCGTTTCGGCTGGTCAACGAAGAGGGCGATGCGCTGCCGGGCCTTGCGGTCGATGTCTACGGCGAGCACCTCGTGGCTCAGCTCTATGCGGGTGACGTCTGGGACGACGCGGCTCGACGCGAGCGCGTGCTCGATCGGCTCGACGCGCTCGGCTTCGACGGCGTCTACCTCAAGATGCGTCCCAAGCAGGCCAACGTGCTCGTCGATACGCGTCGCGATGAACTGGCGCCCTCGACGCCCGTTCGTGGCCAAGCGGCGCCCGAAGCGTTCGACGTCCTCGAAGAAGGCATGCCCGTTCGCGTGCGCCTCGGCGACGGTCTATCGACGGGCGTCTTCCTCGATCAGCGTTCGAATCGTCGCTTCGTGCGTGGGATTTCCGAATCGGCGCGCGTGGCCAATCTCTTCTCGTACACGTGCGCGTTCAGCGTGGCGGCTGCGCTCGGCGGCGCGTCGCGAACGGTTAGTGTCGACGCGTCGGTCACGGCGCTCGAGCGCGGGCGCGAGAACTTCGCGGCGGCCGGCATCGAGCTCGGCGGGAACAACGCGGGGGCTCACACGTTCGTGGCGGAAGACTGCTTTGCGTGGCTCGCGCGTATGGGCGGCGGCGGGAAGGAGGGCCCCGGCAATCGTCGCAAGGCCGAGTCGTTCGACCTCCTCGTGCTCGATCCACCGAGCTACTCGTCGACCAAGAAGCGCCGGTTCGTGGCGGAGAGCGACTACGACGAGCTCGTCACACTCGCGGCCAAGGTGGTCGGCCCCGGCGGGAAGATTCTTGCATGCTGCAACCATCGCGGCCTCACGCGTACGAAGTTCCGGCGCTTCGTGCTGGCGGGCGTGCGCGCGGCAGGGCGCGAGCTCCTGCAGCTCAAAGACATGCCCGACGGCTCCGACTTTCCGCCGCCCCTCGGCCGTGATCCGCACATGAAGAGCGTGCTCGCCGTCTTGCGCTGACTCGCGCGCGGCGACGTGGGCTTCCTACGTCTGCCTTGGTCGGCAGGCGAGCTCGTGCAATCGAGGAACACGGCCGACGGCGCGGCCCAGCCGCCGCCGCACGCGAAGAGGACATGATGAGGTGCTGACCGTCTTGCGCGGGCTTAAGTTGCGGGCGCGTCCGAGTGCTTCAGCTCGACGAGAAAGGAAGCCATGGCCTCCATTCATCGCGAAGTGGTCATCGATTGCTCGCCGGAGCAGCTCTGGGCCGTGCTCCGTGACTTCGGCGCGCTCGCGCAGCTCGTACCCGGCTTCGTCGTAGGCACGCGGCTCGAGGAGGGGGCGCGCATCGTGACGTTCGGCAATGGCGCTGTCGTGCGTGAGCTCCTCGTCGACATCGACGAAGAGAGACGGCGCGTCGCTTGGTCGGCCACTGGCGGAACGCTGAGCCACCACAACGCCTCGTTCCAGGTCTTTCCCGAGGGCAAGGGAACGCGCGGCGTGTGGATCGCCGACTTGCTGCCCAGCGAAGCGGCGCCGCGGATTGCGGCGATGATCGAGCAGGGACTCGCCGCGATGAAGAAGGCATTCGACGGCAAACGGGGCGGCTGAGTTCGTCGCTGCCTCAATCTCTCTAGGATCGTGGCTCGTGCCCTCGTAGATTCGGCGGCGCATGAGCGTCCGCATCAGCGAGATCGTGAGCGTCGTCCCCGCGCCGGCCCTTCGTGATGGGACGCAAGGGGTCTATCTGCTGTTCGTCGACTACGAGGACGGTCGCGGCGTCAGCGGCTTCGGCCAGATTTACCACACCGACGGCGCGCGACAGACCGCGCTCGAGGGCGTGCTCAGCACGAACGACTCGCTCCGTTCGATGTGGTGCTCCCCGAGCGGCGCGCTCTGGACGGCGAGCGAAGCCGGCAACGTCTACACGACTGCCAATGTCGAGTGGGCGAAGGCCACGCAGACGGATCTGGACTTCGACTCGGGCGACGCGGACGCGCCCTGGACCGTCACCACGCTGCCCGATCTCCGCGACGAGGGGCATGCGCCGACCGTCGGACCACTTTGGGGAACGAGCGACGCGGACGTCTTCGTTGGCGCCGTGGGCGGGCATGTCTATCACTGGAATGGCAAGGTTTGGCGCCAGGTCTACACGGCGCGCCGGGAGATCTCGGCGTTCGCGGGAACGGGACCGAACGACGTCTACGCGGTGGGGGAAGGCGCCACGCTGAGCCACTTCGATGGCCACGCATGGAGAGCCATTGCGCGCTTGAAGGGAACGCGCGGCGACGACTTCACGGGTTGCTGCACGACGAGCGACGGTCGACTCCTCGTCTGCACGCAGCAAGGACGACTGCTTCGCCGCTCGACCAAAGGCTGGAAGATTCTCGCCGCGAACGAAGAATATTCGTTCGAAGGTGTTGCGCTCCTCGGCGACCGCGTCTTTCTCGCGGCGAACGAGGCCGGCGTCGTCGAGTTTCGTGACCGCTCGTTCACCGTCGCACGGTCGACGTTCGCCCCGAGCAGCGTGATGCCTGGTGAGGCGAAGCTCTACTTCCTCGACGTCGCGTCGGAGCGCTCGTACATCGAATACGATCCCTCGAATTCGGAAGCGCCATACGCGCGCGTTCGATTCTGAAGCGCGGCACGCATTGTCATCGTGACCGCGACGAAGCGCGGCTTTGCCAGGTTGTCTTGATCGGGCGGCGAGCGGCGGCCGCGTTGCTCGGTGAATTCGAAGGAACATGATTGGTATGCGCATTGCTGATTGCGCATGCCAATGAAGGAATCGACGATAGCGCGCTTTCACACGGCCTCGGCCGTGCTCACGGGCGCAACCGGTCTTGCGATGACCGGGCTCGCGCTGGCGACGACACATGGCCACCCGATTCGTCCGGATTGGCCGACGGCTGTCGTCGGACTCGCCGTCGCGGGGGCAGGCGCTCTGTCGCTTGTTCGGAGGAGCCTCACCTCGGCGGTGCTCGCACGCGGCGCGGCGCTTTCGGTCCTCGTTCCGCGTCTGTTCGTCAGCGGGCTCTCGATCTTCGTGCACCGGCAGCTTCCACCGGGAAGTGTTATCGCCCTCGTCGCTCTCGCGGCCGCAGGCTATCTGACGAGCGGACCGTGGGTGTCACGAGGACGCGTTGCTCGTGACTTCGAGCCGGTGGCCTATCGAGGACTCCTCCTCTCTGGTGCCACGGCCACGGTGGCGACGGCATTCGCCACCGCGCACCTTGCCATCGGCGCGGCCTACCGCATGTCGCCATGGCCTCTCGCAGCGTTCGGCGCGATCGCCGCCATGGAGTTTGCCGCCGGATTCGCCGTGCTGCGGATGCGGGCGTGGGGCGTGCTGCTCGGCGTGGCCGTTTCGCTCGGCCTCGTCGCGTACTCCACGGCGATGCCGTACTACCCGGTGACACGCATCCTGGCTTACGGGGCAGGTGCGCTGCTCGTCGCGCCGCTCGTCCTCGCACGCTGGCCCATGGGCAAACGTCGACGTGGAGCGCCGCGCGTCGAGCCGTCGATGCGAATCGACGTCGGCGCGCGCGCTAGCGACTCCGTCGCTGTCGAGGAAGCGGATGACCTCGAGGTGACGCCGAGCTCCCGAAGGCTCGGATTCCGCGACGAGCTTGCCTTCGAGAATGGCCAAGTGCGTTGACCGCCCTGGCCCACCGACGGTCGGGTTTTTCCGGAGTTTCTCGAGCTTGTCGATTCTGTGCTCGAGCCCTGTAAGGCGAGGGCTTCGCGCTGCGTTCTTCGGACACGGAGGGCGTGATGGTCGGCAAGAAGCTCTGGATCTTCGTCTGCTTGGTTCTGTTTCTCGCGGGGTGTGGGGGCGGAGCCATGAAGGCTTCTCCGACGACGCCGGTCGAGGCCGAATCGTCGTCGCCGGCCCGCGTGGAAGGCGTCGGCGGCGCGGACGCAAAGAGTGCGTCTCCCGCGCAGGCGGAGCCTGGTGCCTATCCGAGCGCGGCGCCACCGAGTGACTTCAGCGCGGGGACATCCGCCGATTCATCCTCGGCCTCGCCGCGCGCGCAGCGTGCCCAGCGCGAGCCCGCACCCGAATCGCGGCCGGGGCTCGGCACGGAATACGGTGAGAGTCGTACGTCACGCGTGCACGACGTGAGTTTCGTTCGTGACTCGAGCCGTCCCTTCGCGGTGGCGATGCTCAACTACAACGATCGGCGCGGGGTCGAGGCTCTCGCCGCCAAGCACGCCGCCGAGGACTCACGACGCGGCATCGACGCAGGCGAGGGGGCGGTGACGGTGTCGATTCGAAACGCCGCGGGTGATCCGCTCGATGCCATCCACGTGGGCGGTCGCACGTTCGTCATCGGCCAGGCCGGCGAGCGCTATTCGATCGTTCTCGAGAACCACACGGGCCATCGCTTCGAAGCGGTCGCGACCGTCGACGGCCTCGATGTCATCAACGGCCGCACGGGCACCTTCGACAACCGCGGCTACGTTCTCATGCCCTTCGCCACCCTCGAAATCGATGGCTTCCGTCAGAGCACGAGCTCCGTCGCCGCCTTCCGCTTCGCCTCGGTCGCCGACTCCTACGCCGCCCGTACCGGTAGCGCCCGCAACGTCGGCGTCATCGGCGTCGCCTTCTTCGGCGAACGCGGCGACTCCTTCGTCCCCGAGCGCGAAGTTCGTCTCCGCGACACCGCAAGCCCTTTCCCCGCCGACCCTCGCTTCGCCCCCGCACCTCCGCCGCGCCGCTGAATACGTCACTCGCGCGTGTCGCCGTGGCGTTCTGCTTCGAGGGTCGCGAGCTTCACCTTCGGACCTTCGAAGCGGTGGCGGACGAAGGTGAAGTAGATCGTCGCCAAGACGAGGAGCGCAAAGGCGAGCATGCCTGCTGGAAGCTGATTCGGTGGCAGGCTGCAGACGATCAGCACGATGCCGCCCCATGTGACGGCGGCCCAGGCCACTGGCAAGCCGAAGCGGCCGAGCGAGAACGGACCTCGTGTGAGCCATTGCCTCCGATGCCGTGCGACCGCGCCCAAGAGGATTGGGACCGCGTAGCTCACGTAGAGGCCCATCGTTGCCATCTTGGCCATGGCGTCGAAAAGCGAATCCGAAAATGGCGCCGTTCCCAAAACCAACAAGAGCGGTCCCACCGTCGCCACGCCAATGGCCACGATCGGGGTGCGCGCCACCGGATTCACGCGCGAGACAAAGCGTGAACCGGGGAGTCCCTTGTCGCGCGAGAAGGCGTAGAGCGTGCGCGAAGCACTCGTGACGCTCGAGAGGCCGCAGAACCACATTGCCGCGAGCGCCAGGCCCATCGCCAGGCGACCGAAGCCGTCGCCCAACGCCGAACGCATTACCAAGAGCGCGGCGTGCTTGTCGCTGGCAATGGCGGGCAAATCACGAATTGCCAGCGTGATGCTCGTCAATAGCAAATAACCCGCGACCGCGCTCACCCCCACGCTCGTCAGAATTCCCCACGGCGTGCGCCTCGCCGGATCGTGCGTTTCTTCGGCGAGGTGCGCCGAGGCGTCGTAGCCGGTGAACGTGAACATGCTGAGCACGAGCCCGTTCAGAAAGCCGAGGCCCAGGCTGCCATCCGCGCGCGTCGTGAAACCGGTCTCGAAAAGAAAGGGCAGGGGCTGCGCACGACCGAACAGCAGCAGCGCGCCGACGATCAACACCACGCCGAGAATGTGCACCGTCGCCGAGAAGTCGTTCAGCCAGGCAACGATGCGCACGCTCGCGGCGTTCACCACGGCATGGCTCGTCAGAATTGCGGCGAGGAGCCAGAACGACGCCGTCGACGAGAGGCCCAGCGTGGCCGCCAGCTCGCTTGCGCAGCCGAAATCGATGGCCGCGACGATCGCGATTTGCCCGACCAAGTTCATCGACGCCGTGAGCCAGCCCCAACCCGGTCCGCCGAGCAGCGCCGACCAGTGATAAAGAGCGCCGGCCGTCGGGAAGGCGCTCGCCAGCTCGGCCATGGCGAGCGCGACGAGCATCGTGCCCACGCTCACCAGCGGCCAGCCGATGCCCAGTGCCGCAGGGCCACCCGGGCCGATCGCATCGGAGTAAGCGGTGATGCAGCCTGTGAGGACGCTGATGATCGAGAAGCTGACGGCGAAGCTCGAAAAGCCGCCCATGCGGCGAACGAGCTCTTGCGCGTAGCCCAGTCGACCGAGCGCGCGCGAGTCCGCGCTGCCTGGCTCGTGTGAATGCTGTGAATGCCGCGAGTGCACGCGCGGATCCACGGCCTTGCCGCCGTCGCCCCCATCCATCCCAGCTCAGCGTACCTCGGGCGGGCCCCCTTCGTCTCGCGCCCTTGACGCGGGGGCGCCTTTCGAGTCCCTTGGACCCCGCTTTGGCCAAAGAGAGCGATTTACTGCCCAAGAAATCGGCTTCCGGGGGCGCCAAGATCACTCCGAAAGGCCGTGCGCCGACGGAGCAAATGGCGCGCCTCATGCTCGTCGTGCGAGCGCTGGGGCTCCTTTTCGGTGGCTTCGTGGCGTTCGTCGGGGCGATGTCCGTCGGGGGCCTGTTGACCGACAACGTCTGGGTGCGTCTCGTCGTGGCCGTCGTCCTCGTCATCGGCGTGCCGGCGTTCCTGGCTGACCGGGTGCTGAAGCGCTTCGCCGGGGGCATGTCCCTCGTGGTCGACGTCTTTGCGATCGTGCTCCTCGGCATGGCGCTCATGTTCGTCTCGGCCGACTCGATGCTGAAGGGCATGCTCACGCGCGAGGGCGACCGTTTCGCGCGCTCCGGCTCGCGGTCGATGGCGCGAGCCACGTACTTCATCGCGGGCGTCGCGCCCGTGTTCCCCGAGGAAAAAGATGGTGGTGCACCCGACGCCGCCGCCTCGGCTTCGGCTTCTGGGTCGGCTTCGGGCGCCTCGTCGGCCCCCAACGCGGCGCCTTCGAAATGATGGGAATCTGAGATGCGCGGGTATCTGACCTTCTTCGTCATCGCGGTCATGTCGCTGGGACTCGTGTTCCTGCTCGTGACGCGTTCGCGCAGCCCGCACGATGCTCCCGCGGAGATCGTTCCGCCGCCGGTTGCGTCGGCCGCCGACGCCGGAGCCGATGCCAAAGACGCGAGCGCGCCCGAGGCCGGAGTCGCCGCCAAAGACGCGAGCGCGCCCGACGCGGCGCCTGCTCCGAAGTCCGTGCTCCGCCCGCTTCGCATCGCCTCGCTCGGCTGGGAGCTCGTGGCCGCCGGTGCGGCGATGGCTACGCCGGATGCTGGTGCCGCGCCGACGTTCGAGCTCGCCCCCGAGACCTCGCTCGATGCGATCGAGGCGCGTCTCGCGCGTGGTGGCGCGGATCCCACAGGGGCCGACGTTGCCATCGTCCCGCTGCCGTCGTTCATCGTCTCGTACGAACGCCTGCGTGCGCTCGATCCGCGCGCGTTCATGGTGGTGGGGTTCTCCCGCGGTCGCGAGGAGATGCACGCTGCGCCGGGAGCGCTCCTCAAGGCGCCGCCTGCGGCCGACGAAGTGAAGCTCGTCGCGCTCGGTCCCTCGATGACCGACCCAGGGGCTCGCGCGATGGGCAGCGATTCGGCGACGGCGCTCGGCCTCTTCGCCCTCGATACGCTCGGTGTCGCGTCCGCACGCGTGCGCTTCATCATGCCGGGATCGCCCGAGGCGAAGGCGGCGTCGTATGCGGCCGTCGTCAAAGGCGCTGCCGACGATCGCAAGCTCGTGTTCTCGACGGCCGACGCCTCACGCTTCGTTCCTATCGTCGCCGTCGCGCCCAGGTCGCTCATCGACAGCGACGAGGGCCGACTGCGTGAGCTCGCGCGCGCCTGGTTCGAGGGCCTCGATCGCGCTGGAAAAGACGCCTCGGGCGTCGCTCGACGCCTAGCCAACAAGGACGGCCTCCCGCTCGCGGCGGGGGTAGGCGGCGCGCCGGAAGCGATCGCGCTCCTCGAGCGTCTCGGGCAGATCGAGCCGGCAAAGCTCTCCGATCAGCAGCTGTGGATCGGTCCGTCGGCGCGTCCGAGCGCATCGCTCTCGAAGCTCACGCAGCACACCTGGCAGCTTCTTCGCGGCGGCGGTCTCACCGCAGCGGCGGCGCCGGAAGGGCTTCCCATCGATCCGCGCGTCGTCCTCGCCATCGCCCCTGCGCCGCCCAAGGTCGAAGCCCCCGCGGCCGACGCCACCGCGGGCGCCACGTTCGCTCCCGCGCCGGCCAAGGCGACGCCGATTCTCGCGTACCGCGCCGATTCTTCGGCCGATGCTGACAGCGTGGCCGCCGAAATCGGCTTCCTCGCGAACGTCTTCGAGCGAGCAGCCTTCCGCGTCAGCGCGAAGGGCGGCGACAAGGCTGCGAAGGCCATCGCGGCTGCAGCACGTGACAAGGAAGGCGTCGCTGCGACGCGCCTATCGACCACGGCCACCGAGCCGACGGGGGCCTTCGCGTCGGTCGAGATCCTCGTTCTGCCCTAGAGCCTTCGCACTCTACTTCAGAGCTTCGAAGAAGCTCCACGTCACCCGGCCGCCGTCTTTCCAGACAGCGTGGCCGAGGTTTGGGACCTTGCAGTATCCGACCGGCTGAAAGCAGCCATTCACCGTAACGCACGGCTGCGTGAGGGCAGGCGAGGTGCCTTCGCCGCAGCGATTCGCGTAGGTCCAGTGGTCGATGCTCTTCTGGCCTTCGCCGGGGGCGACCGTGCCATCGGAGCTGCCGTGCACGACGAGCGCGGCGACGGCCTTGCCGGTGCAGACGAGATGGCCCGTCGAATCGAAGGTGCCCTTCATCTCGTAGGGCCCGCCGCCCGCGTGGCTGACGATACCGCGAATCCGCTCGCCCCGCCGGCAGCCGAGCTGATTAGCCATGTACGCGCCGTTGCTGAAGCCGGTGACGAACGTGCGCTTGGGATCGACGCAGAGCGAGTTGTGCGTAGCGAGCAGAATCGCGTCGAAGAGCGCGACGTCGGTATTCGATTCGGCCGGATCGTTCAAATCCCACGAGCCGCGGATGGCGTCGGGATAGATGAACACGGCACGCCCATCGGCCGCACGTTCGAGCTCGCCGAACTGGCCGCGTGCTCCCGCGCCCGTGCCTCCGCTGCCGTGAAGCGCAAAGACGACCGGGTAGGGCGTGTTCGCCGAGTAGCCGTTCGGGACGACGAGCGTGTACGAGCGCTCTCTGCCGGCCGCCTTGACGTGCAACGTCGAAGCGCCGCTCTTGGCGGGCTTTCCGCAGCCGGGAGGCGCTGGCACCACGGCCGATGACGGCGCACCCAGGGGCGACGCCTGCGCGCTCGCGACGCCCACGGTGGGATCGGGGATCGGTGCCGACGGCGGGGCGGTGCCCTCGCTACGGCAGGACGTGCCGAAGGTCGCACCGAAGACGACGAGGACGCTCGTCATCCACCGCGCCGCTCGAGCCAACGTCCACATGGCGAGGACTCTCGCCGAGGATGCCCATTCTTGCAACCCGCGCCGTTCTCGAGCTTCGACGACGTCTGGCGCGGTGATCAGACGCCCGTTGAGTTTGCCTCTACGTGACCGCTGAAAGAAGCGAAGTTTCTGCGTGAACGGCAGCCTGAGGTCGCGGCTCTCCTGTCGGAGCTCGAGGTGGCGATCGCTGAGCACCAGAGGCGTTGGGGGCATCGCTCGAGATTGGGAGCACGGTCTCCAACCGGCCCTCGGTCTCCAACCGGTCCTCGGTTTTCAACCGGTCCCCAGTGGGTCGCTTCGGAGAGTCGCTCTTTCTTGCCGGGGCGCGCTCGGGGGGCGCGTGTTTGGCTCGCGGGCGCCGACGTCGTTACGCGAAGAGATCATCGCTCCGCGGGCGCTCCCACGGGTCGCGCTGCGCGCGACTGCCGCCGGCGATCGGCACACGACCGGCTACCGGCGCCCTGTCGCTCGCCAAACACGCCCCCCGAGCACTCCCCTTCCATCGCGAGCTCCCTTCGCTTTCGGAAGTGGGTGCGCTGTGAGGCTAGCGAGATCCGTTGTTCCGTCGTGCGCCGCGTTCCCAGACATGGTTGCCAGCTCGCTCTTCGCCAGAGTTGCCGAATTCAAGAGCACTCGCCGCGTCGCGTAGGCGAAGTTCGTTGCTACTGGCCGGCGCAGTCGGTGGGGCCGTTGCAACGATTGATGCGATGCGGCAGCACTTCGAAACCGAGCCGTGCTCGAGCGGATCGCGAGGCGGGCGCTCGAGCATGGCGGAGCTGAATCAGCGGACCAGGGAGAGGCGGGGGCCGGCGCCGAAGGCGACCATGTGGCCGCTTTCTTCGGCGGCGTAGACGTCGCAACGTTCGTCGACGCGGAGGAGGTCCGGGATGGCGTCGCACGGGCCCACGGTGCCGAGATGGGCGCCGTCGCTCGGACGGAAGACCTGGACGTCGGTGTGCGGGACGAAGAGCGCGCCGGAGCGGAGGATGGGCTCGAGCTTGCGCGGGACGTCCGAGTCGAGGCTGCGGCCGAGGGAGTGGCGCCAGCGGACGGTTCCGCGGCGGCCGTCGATGCCGAGCACGTCGCCGTTGGGCGTGTTGCCGACGAGGAGGTCGTCGACCGCGAGCCACGAGGTGCCGACGGGCGCGATGGGATCGGTGTGGAAGAGCGGCTTGCCGGTCTCGCGATCGAAGGCCGAGAGGCGGAGACCGCGGCGATCGCGGACGGCCACGGCGACCGACGCCGAGGAGAGGAGGGCAGGGCCCTCGACCGTGCAGGGCGAGGTCGGGAGCGAGCTCGTCCAGCTGATGTTGCCCGAGTAGGGGTCGATGGCGTGCACGCTGGCCGCGCTGCCTGCGCCGCCGGCGACGGCGAAGAGCGCGTCGTGATCGACGGTGGGGGCGCTGCGGAAACGGAGGCGATCGCGAACGCGCCAGACGACGGCGCCGGTCTGGACGTCGACGGCGGTGAGGGCGCTGTCGCCCGAGGCGACGTAGAGCAGCTTGCCGACGCGCTTGAGGCGCAAGGCTCCTGCGCGGCCCCAGGCGTAGCGCCAGCGGGCTTCGCCGCTCGTCAGATCGAGGGCGACGAGGTGCTTTTCGCCCTCGGTCACGATGAGGAGCTTCGGCAGGCCCGCCGTGTTGACCACCGCGCCGGCGCAGGGGCCGGTGATGCGCGGAGCAATCCAGGTGCGGAGCGTGACTTCGCCCGAGCCGAAGTCGTGCAGGGCGATCGCGCCATCGGGGGCGATGCGGGCGACGCCGGCGGGCGTGACCACGCTGACCGCGCGGTTCGTGTTCTGTCGCCAGATGAGCTCGCCGGTCGAGCGATCGAGGCAGAAGGTTTCGAGGGCCGCGCCGATGACGAGGCGATCGCCGCAGAGGAACGTCGAGCGGAGATCGATGCCCGGCACGAGGGCGCGCCAGCGCTGCTGGTAGCGGAGACGCGTGCTCGCCATGTTGCTCTCGGGTCGCGCCTTGGGGCGGGCCTGAGCGGCGAATGCGCGGTACGACTCGGGGGAGGGGTTGATGCGAATGTCGGTGCGGCGCACTTCACGAAGTGCATCACCAAGCGTCCGGAGGTCACGGCGGAAGGCGGCGAGGCGGAGGTTGCCGCCCTGCGAGCGATCACGACGAAGGAGGGCGCGGACGAGCGCGCGACCGAAGGCCAAGGCGGACTCGACGACGTCGAAGAGCGAGAGCTCGGGGAACGTCGAGGTGAGGCGCTCGTGGCTGAGCGTGAGGGAGGCGGGCGGAACGTCGGCGGCGGGGGCGCGGAGGCCCACCATCACGCCGCCGGCCGAAGCGCGAGCGAAAAAGGGCTGGCCACGCTGCCAGGCGTCGACGGCGCGCTTGGCGAGATCGAGGGCGCCTTCGGCGAAGAGGAAGGGATATGCCTCGCCGAGGTCGACCGTACGACCACGGATCTCGGCGCGCATGCGACCGCGAACGAGGAGGGCATGCAAATCGGCGCGCTCGACGCTCGGCTCGAGCGGGTCCGTCTCGGGGCCGGGGCGCATGACGAAGTCGGCCGCGAACGAGATGGGCGCATCGCGATCGATGTCGACGGCGACGGCCTGGGGCTCGGGAACCTCCTCGAAAACAGGCTCCGCATTCGCGCGGGCCGTCTCGAGGATGCGGCGCACCTCTTCGAGCTCGGGCGCAACGAGGCCGCCGACGTCCTTGCGCGAGAGGGTCGACGCGAGCGCATCGATCACGCTTTCGCACATCTCGTCGAACACGACGCGGCGGTCGTAGACGAGCACCGTGGGATCGGCGCCGCCGCGGTAGACGCTCAGCGTCGCGGCATCACCCAGGCGTTCGACGCAGAGCTCCCACGCGTCGTCGTAGAATCGGACGATGCGCTTGCCGCGCGACGTGCGGATGAGGTCGGAGAGCGCCCACGCGAGATCGCGGAGGACGCACGAGGCATGGCGTTCGGCAACGCGTGCGGTGACGTTCGCGCCGTGGATGAACAGGTCGAGGACCTCGTTCACTTTGGCTCGACGTCCCGAGATCGGGGCGGCCGAGATGGGCTGGGTGCCGCGACGTTGCGTCTCCGCGGCAGCGGTTCGGGTGGAGGGCTCGGGTTCGACGAAGATCTCGAAGCTACGCATTGAGATGGGCGTTCGAATCCTAGAAATGACAGGGGGGGATGGCGTACTTTTCGGCACTTACGGTAAGAGAGTGGACAACGTGCGCGGCCACTGGTACCGGCGGCCTTCGAGCTGCTTCGCAGGCGCCCCATCGTGACGAACGCCCTGAAAACACGGCCTCTCGTGAGACTCGTTCTCATGGTTCTTGGCGTTTTGGCGGTGGTCGTGCCTGCGCTCGTGATGCGAAACTTCACCGTCGACGACGCGCTCATCCCGATCCGCTACGCGCGCCACCTCCGGGAGGGGCTCGGCTACCGATTCGACCCCTCCGGACCCTCCACCGACGGGGTCACCCCCTTGCCTTGGGCCTTCCTTCTCGCGCCCCTGAGCGGGGGCACCGCGCTCGACGCACTCGCGCGAGCCAAGTGGCTGGGCGCTCTCGGCGTGGCGCTGGCGGGCGGAGCGCTTGGGCTTGGTGCGGCCGATCTCGCGAAGGGCGATCGAACACGCATCGCCGCGGCCGCGGTGGGCCTCGTCGTCCTCGGCCTGGCCTTCCCGGTCGGCGCCTACGCGGCGAGCGGCATGGAGACCGGTCTCGCGACGGCCCTCGCCACGCTGGCGGCTGTGACGGCATCACGACGTCGTCTCGTCGCTACCTCGTTGCTCGCCGGATTGGCGGCCTCGCTCCGGCCCGAGCTCGTGATGTGGTCGGCGACGCTGGCCCTCGGCGTGGCCGTGCTCGAAGCTCGCTGGAAGTCGGCAGCCATCGCCTTCGGCCTCTCGATTGCTCCGTTCGCCCTGTGCGTCGCTCTTCGGCTGATCTTCTTCGGGCGTCCGGTGCCGCTCTCGGTGCTTGCCAAGCCGAGCGATCTCTCGCATGGCGTGACATACGCGGCGGCCGCGGCCCTCGTGCTCCTCACGCCGCTTCTCGTGATCGCGCCGCTCGCGCTTCGTCGCGGAGCCCCGATTGCGCGCGTTCTCGTGGCGGCCTTCGTGGTGCACCTCGTGGCGGTGTCGCTCGCGGGGGGCGATTGGATGCCGTACGCGCGTCTCGTCGTTCCCGTCGCGCCGTCGCTGGTTCTCGCCTTCGTCGATCTCTCCTCGCTCTCGAAGCCGGCGTGGAACGGAGCGCGTGCGCTGGCTGCGATCGTCCTAGGCGTGCTGGTCGCGACGAACGCCGCGCCGGCGGGCCGTCACGTCGGCCGTGATCGCGCCGAGCTCGTCGAGCGCGCAAAGCCGCTCTTGGCGGACTGCAAGACGATTGCCGCGCTCGACATCGGCTGGGTCTCGGCCGCGAGCGACGCGCGCATCGTCGACCTCGCGGGCCTGACCGACCCCGCGATTGCCGTCCTCCCCGGAGGCCACACCTCGAAGCGCGTCGACACCTCGATGCTCCTCGATCGCGGTGTCGATACCGTGCTGGTCTACTCCGAAACGCGTGCGGTCGAATGGCGTCTCCTTCGCTCCGATCTCTTCGCCTCTCGCTTCGCGCGCGAAGCCGAGATCCCATTCGGTACGCGAGGCGCCTCCTACGCCGTCTATCGCCGCCGCGCGCCGAGCGCGCAGTGACGTCGAGCCGTGCCTACTTCGCGTGGCGGAGCGCGACGGGCGGAAGCTCGGTGACGCCCGAGGGCGTCTGGCCTTCGGCGGCGAGCTTCTTCAGGTTCGCCCGTTTGGTGGCGACGACGCTGCGAACGTAGTCGTCCCACGCGTTGCGGTCGGGGCCGGCGAGACCCCAGAACTGCATCCCGATGCCGGCTTCGCGCTCACCGCTCTCGACGACGTGGACGACCATGGCATGCGCGTCGAACGCATGCTGCGGAAGCGAGATGCGGAGCCGCACGAGCGAGCGGAGCGGCGGTGGACTCGCCGTGCAGACAAAGAGGCCGCGAAAACTGATGTCCGACGTCTCGACGGTGACCGCGGTGCGTCCGCGATGGATGACGACGGGGACCTTCGCGTCGATCCGCGTCTCACGCCTCAAATTTTCCGTCATCGCCCCGCTACTGCTCCCACGAACCATCGGCGCCTTCTCGATCAACGTAGCCGCTTTTCCGAGCGCCGCCATGCGTCGAAAGGGTGACACGCACCCGCGCGTTGCGGTCAGTGCACTTACCGCCCACGTCGTTGTTCGCGTGTTGAAACCGACTGTCGTTAGCGCGCACAGACCTCACCCTCGAACTCACGGGAGAGACAATCGTCAACTCCTCGAGAGCACGAGACCATCGCCGTATTGGCCTGACGACCGCGGGGATGGCGCGCAACGAATGAATCGCTCGGTCGAGATCGTGGAAACCCGAGGTGTGCGCGATGAAACGGGCGTGGCTGCTGGCTCGCCGCGATCGAATGAGAATGTCACCCGGGGATGGCTTGAGGCGCGGCGAGCACCTGAATCCGGGCCTCTTCTGCGCGAACTGCTCCAACGCTGGCTTCGTGATCTGCGTGCCGACCGCATCGAGATACTTGATCGCAGGTCGGCCCACGAGCTCCCCGAGAATGGAGTTCGAGACGGGCGTATTGCGGAGCCCGACGTCCTCGAGGTCCTCCGGGCATGCAGCGAGGACGCGCTTCACCTCGTCATCCGTCGTCTCCGCGACGCGCAGCGCGATACCGCGAAGCGATCTCGGTATCCTCACCCAGGAGGGCAACCTCGGAAATTCGAGCGTGAGTCGTTCGAGCTTGTCGAAGGCTACGTCGTCGGCCGAGCGGGTCTGGTGCTCCGAGCCTAGCGTCAGCTCGCGCAGGTTCGCTGCCGCCTCGGCGAGCCTTGCGATGCCCACGATTCGTAATGGGAGAAACGTGAGCGAGAGAGTGTCGAGGTTGTCGAGCCTCGGCAGCTCGGAGAACGCGAGGTCCTCCACCTCTCCGAAGCGCGCCCAAAAGTGACGCAGCTGCGGGCGCCGAAGCGTTTAGATGAACGTGAAAGCGCATCGCATCGGGCAGCGACTCTTCGACGAACCGACGTGCGAAGTCTCGCGCCGAGACGGCGGCTTCGACGAAGTGCTGCTTGAAGACCGAGCGATCCATGGCGCTAGGGTACGCCGTCGGTGAAGGAGGGGAACTCGCTCGCTCGTTAGTGCACGTGCCACTTGCCCGCGGCGTCTTCCCACTCGACGCGCACGCCTTCGAACGACTTGCCGGTGGCGAGCCAGACGTCGAAGCGGTGAGGGCGCTGCTCGGTCCGTGCGACGCGATCGGCGCCGGTCGTCACGCGCCACGTGCGCGCCTCGGGCTGATCGTGTCGGCGATGCGGGCCGGCCTTCGTGTTCGGACCCTCGGGATCGGCGCCGCCGGCCGCGGGGCCGATGGTGACGACCACCTTGCTGTGATCGTCGGCGCCCGCGTGGCTGGTGGCGATGCTGGCGTCCGCGTCGTCGTCATCGTCTGTCGAGGCGTCTGCCGCGTCCGCCGAGGCGTCGCTCGTCGAAGCGTCGTCGCTGTCGGCGACGCTTGCGTCGGCAGACTCGGCGGCGTCGGTCGAAGCGTCGACGGCCTCGACGGTGGTCGCCGCGTCGGTGCCGGCATCATGGGCGGCGAGGGCAGGGGGAACGACAGGACGCGTGGGCGTCACCGGCCCTTCCTGGAACGTTCGGAACGAGAGCAGGCCGACGAGCCCGGCGACGATGACCAAGAGCAGGCCGAGGGGAAGGCTCCACCAGGTTTGCTTCTTGGCCGGCTTCTTCGGTCCGGGCGGCTCCGACGCGTGTTTTTCCGGCGCTTCGTCGGCTTCCCGTGCGGCGTCCGGATCGCTCTCGCGACGGCGTTCGGCGGGGGCGTCGACCTTCGCCGCGGCCATGGCCATCGCGCTCGGGCTCGCGGCACCGACGTCGCGGAAGATCTTCCGCCAACTTTCGTGCGTGAAGGTGCTCTCGTCGCCGGGCGGGGTCGCGCCCCAATGACGGACGAAGAGCTTCTTCGTGGATGGCGCGTAGAAATAGTTGGCGGTCTCGGCGGTGCCGATGGGCGGCATCGTGAGGGCGCTGCGGAACTCGTCGAGCGGGCCGCTGTCTTGGAGGAGAGCCTTGGCGACGCGATCGAAGACGACCTGGAGATCGGCTGCGGCGAGCTGGACCTCCGAGGGCCATTTTGCCTTCGCCTCGGCGAAGGGCACGAGCCCTTCGAGGTCCCAGCCGGTGACGTCCTCGCCGTCGTGTTCCGCTACGGAGGGCACGAGCAAACGCCCGGCGAACAGGTCGGGAGTGTTCAGCTCGACTGTGAGCTGCCAGATGGGGACGCCGCGGACGAGGTGTGGGCGCCAGCTTTCGTTCGTTTCGCCTTGGGTCACGCGGGGTAAGCGATCCTAACCAAGTCGAACGCCACCGCCGCAGGAATTCCGCTGCTCCGACGTTGTAGGAGAACGGCATTCCCCCACAATCCCGGGCTTTTGCCGTTGAGCGCGACCGGACCCAACGAATCTCGAAGGGTCGTGTCACACTTGGCCGAGCCTGCACGACGTTCCGTCGTGCACGTACCCATGGCGTCCTCCTCGTCATCGTCCTCGCCCTCCTCTTCTTCCTCCGCGGAGCGCGCGGCGGTCGGTCCCGAGCTCCGGGCCGCCCTCGTCGCCATGGTCCGCAAGCGGGTTCCGGAGAGCGACGTCGAAGACATCGTGCAGTCGGCCCTGGCCGAGGCGTTCGAGTCGCCTCACGCGCCGAAGGAGCCTGACGCGCTCCGCCGCTGGATCTTCGGCGTCGCAAAGAACAAGGTGGTCGACTTCCACCGCCGCGCGGGTCGCGAGACGTTCGAGCTGCCCGACGTGCCCGACGCCCCGGCGCCGCACACCGAGGCCGATCTCCTTCGCTGGGCCAAGCGTCATCTGCCCGAGGGCGACGAAGCACGCACCACGCTCGACTGGATGCTGCGCGAGGGCGACGGCGAGAAGCTCGAATCGATCGCCGCCTCGGAGAAGCTCCCTGCGCCGCGCGTTCGCCAGCGTGTGAGCCGCCTGCGTCGTCACCTGAAGACGCACTGGGCGCGTGAAGTCGCGCTGCTGGCTGCGCTCGGCGTGGTCATCACGGCGATCGTGATCTGGGTGGTTCGCCGTCCGAGCGAAGAGCCGATCGCACCGAACATTCATCCCGAGCCCAGTGCCGAGCCGATGAAGATGGCCGGTGAGCTCCGCCGTTCGGCGCTTGCCACGTGCGATTCGGCAACGGACGATGGTGGCTGGAAGGCCTGTCTGGAAGGCCTCGATCGCGCGAAGGCGCTCGATCCCGCGGGCGACAACACCCCGGCGGTGCAGACTGCGCGTCGTTCGGCCGAGGAGCACCTCGCGCCCCGACGCGGGCCGACGAAGGACGACAACATCACGCCGCCGCCGGTCCCGACGTCGAAGTTCGACCCCCTCGACAGCAAGTCCGGCCCGGTCTTCTCGAAGAAGGCCACTCCAGCGCCGTCGGCGATTCCAACGCCAACGGGCATGCCGAAGGCCGCGCCGAAGCCGACGCCGACCGAGCCGCCTCCGATGCCCCAGAAGAAGAGCTCGATCGACTCGATGACGCCGCCCGGCCTCGAGTCCGTCACCGGCAGCGGGTCAGGCGGCGGGAGCGGCGTTGGCGTCGGGTCGAAGGCGAGTTCCGCGAAAATGGCGGGCTCGAAGTCCGTGGCAAAACCGGCACCGAAGAAGGGCGGTTCGAAGGCGGATTACGGCGGCAGCAGTCTCTAGTGCGCATCAGGCCACCTCCGGGGCCGGGCGGCGTCTCGCTCGGTCCTGGGGTGCATGATAGACAAGCGACGTGAGCTTCTTGCGCGTGCCTGGTCTCGCGGGATTGGCTTCTGTCGTATCGGGCGTCTCGCTCGTGTTGGCGATCGTGAGTGCGGGATGTAGCTCCGATCCTCCCGCCTCGACGGGCTCGGGCTTCTGCGCCGCCGCCAAATCGTCGAATCAGACCTGCAAAGAGCCGAGCGATTGCGACGCCACGCTGGCCACGGGCTGCGCGCAGCTGTCGAAGGTCCTCACCAGTTCGCTCACCACGGCAGCCCGCGATTGCCTCGAGTCGGGCGTGTGCGGCGTGGCCTCGTGTCTTCAGCGCGCGCAGAGGAGCGCGAAGACCACCGACGCGCACGCGCAGCTTGCCTCCGACTACTGCCGGACGTGCGCGCCCGACGTCGACGACTGCGAGGCGAAATTCTATGCACGCGGCTCGAAGCTTCCCGGCGCGCTCCTCGTTCCGTACGGCGAAGCCGTGGTGAGCGCGGTCGACTCGGAGTGTACGGGCGAGTCGGGCTGCGCCGCGCAATTCAACAGCTGCGCCACCGACGTCATCGCGCGGGTCCTAGGCGACAACGTCGACGCCGACGTCGCGAGCTGCATCCAGAGCGGCTTCTCGCAAGAAGACGGCGCTCTCACGCCGGCCGGCACCCCCACGGTTGCCACCTGCACGCCGGACAACTGCAAGGGCTGCTGCCGCGACGACAAGTGCGAAGAAGGCACGAAGCCGTCGGCCTGCGGAGTGAACGCCGGCTCGTGCGAAATCTGCTCGAGCACGGCCGAGTGCATCGCCGGCAAGTGCAAGGAGCCGTGCGGCCCGAACAACTGCAAGGGCTGCTGCGCGGGCGACACCTGCCTCGACGGCACGCAAGACAACCAATGCGGCGAACGCGGCGCCGCCTGCTCCTCCTGCGGGGTGAACGAAACCTGCTCGAAGCACCAGTGCATCGACGGCAGCTGCCAGGCCAACTGCACGAACGGCTGCTGCTCGGCCACGGGCTGTCAGCCCGGCAATCGCGCGAACGCTTGTGGCACGGGCGGCGAAGCGTGCGTCGATTGCGGTCCTGGCCGAACCTGCGAATCCGGCGCCTGCACGCTCGACCGCACGTCGCTCTGGGACGTCTACATCTCCTTCGCCGTCGTCCCCGACAAGGACAGGAAGGGCAACTCCTGGGACGCCTTCAACGGCCTCCCCGATCCGTACGTGAAGCTCTACACGAGCGAGGGCGCGAGCATCCACTCCGCCCAAACGTCGACGCTCAACGACACGACGGTCCCCTTTTGGGCCGAAACGCCG
The DNA here is from genome assembly GCF_001263205.1 of Labilithrix luteola. Classification (GTDB taxonomy): domain Bacteria; phylum Myxococcota_A; class Polyangia; order Polyangiales; family Polyangiaceae; genus Labilithrix; species Labilithrix luteola. The sequence continues at coordinate 9,868,100 of NZ_CP012333.1, read as the reverse complement.
CTCAAGGGCATCAAGGCGAGCGAGCTCCTCGCGAACTTCTCCTTCGAAATCTGGGACAGCGACACCACCTTCGACGACTACATCGGTGGCTGCACCATCTCGCTGACGCCCGCCATCTTCGACGGTTCCCTGCAGGACCACACCTGCCCGGCAACGGCCAGCTCGAGCGAAGTGACGCTCTACTTCCGGATCAATCCGCATCCGTGAGCGGGGCTGCGTGCTCGGCGCGCTCGGCTCTCAGCGACATGCATGGGCGAACGCCGCGGCGTGGTAGCGTGGCACGCTTCCATGATCCGTCCTCATGTCTTGGCGACCGTTCTCGTGGCCGCCGGCGTTGCGGCTGCTTTGGTGCTCGTTCGTCGCGGTCATTCCACGGCGCCGGAGGCTTCTCCCGCCGCCTCTCTCGCCGCGTCTGTCGCCGGCGGGCCCGACGCGTCGGCAGGCGCGCAGGTCGAGCTGGGCGAGCTCCCGTCGACGAAGCGCTTCGCCGTCACGGCGTTCGACGAGGGACTGCCGACGTCCGGCCAGTGGCGTAACGGCTTCGACCTGGCCGATCTGAATGGCGACGGCGAGCTCGACATCGTGCACGGCCCTGCGCGCAAGACGCTTCCGTTGCGACCGGTGGTCTTTCTCGGCGACGGCCATGGCCACTGGCGCGCGTGGAAGGAGGCGAGCTTTCCGCCCCTCGGCTACGACTATGGCGACGCGCACGTCGCGGATCTCGATGGCGACGGCGTGCAAGATCTCGCTCTCGCCGTTCACCTGAAGGGCGTGGCCGCGCTTCGTCATGACGGCCACGGTCATTTCACGCCGCTCGGTCGCGGGCTCGATCTCGAGAGCGGGGCCTCCTTCGGATCGCGCACAATCCTCACCACCGATTGGCGGGGTGATGGGCATCGAGCCATCGTCGCCTTGAGCGATGGTCCGCGCCCGCCGTCGCGCTCCGATAGCGGGGCCGTGAATCTCGGTCTGCGTGTGTTGACGTTGGGGGGAGCCGGTGAGCGGACCCGTGCGGGAAGCGGTCCGGACGCGCGCGAGTGGAGGCTCGAGGCGCTCGCGACGACCGCCCTCGATGGGCTTTTCGGGGACTCGCTCGCGGTCGGGGACGTCGACGGTGACGGGAAGAAGGACCTCGCTATCGGCTCGAATCTGCTCGGCGAAAACCGCATTCTGTTTCGCCGCGTGGGGGCCGCGCTCGAGCCGGTACCCGTCGAAGGGCTGCCCGTGCGTGGACTCGTGCGCTCGGTCGCACTCGCGGATTTCGATGGCGACGCGAAAGACGACCTGCTCGTCGCTTACGCGAGCAGCGAGGGTGAGCGATGGTTCGTCGGTATCGACCTATTCATCGGTCGGTCGGGGAAGTTCGAGCGCCGTACGATCGCGCGGGAAGACTCACGAAACGACTTCGCCGCCCTCGCGGTGTGCAAATTCGACGGCTCGGCGGCGGGCAGCGTGGCCAGCCTGGCCAGCGTGGCCGCGGCGCGCGAAGACGGGACGGTGGTGCTCTTCGCGGCCGACGGGCAGGGGTTCGTGACGAGCGATCTCCGCCTGCCGAACGCGGGCCGAGAGGGGTGTCGCGGCTACCGCGTGCGTTGCCAGGACCTCGATCACGATGGGATCGACGAGCTCGTCGCCTCGTTCGCGGGCGAGAGCGACGGGATCCGCGAGAACGACGCTTGCGCCTCCCAAGGGGCGATCAAGGCTTGGAAGGTAGCGGTGGCGTCCGCGCCCACGCGGCCCACGCGGCCCACGCGGCCCACGCGGCCCACGCGGCCCACGCGCTAAGGCGCGCGCGCGAGCGAATCCAAATCTCGCGTAATCGAGATTTGGATTGTGTCGACTCACAGCGAGGTTCTATCGTTGGCGTCTTAATATGGGGACGTCTGCCAGTCGCGCCGCTTCACGAGCTTTGGGGGTACGGACAATGGATGTGGGAAGGGGAACCCTGGCTCTTGCCGTCGCCGGGCTGATCGCTTTCGCGTCACCAGCCGCGTATGCGCAGAGCTATACGTGCATCGATTCGCCGCTCGCGACGAGTTGTGACGCCACGCTGACGGACAACGCGACGGTCACGTCGTCGTTTGCCGTTCTACCGGGAGCGTGCGATCCGCAGGCCACGATCGTCTCGACCGGCGTGCACGTGAAGCTCTCGCATCAGTGGGTCGGTGACGTCAGCCTCACGCTGATTCATCCCGACGGCACCCAGGTGCTGCTGATGATGAGGCCGGGCATCAGCACGACGGACCGCTACGGTTGCACGGGCGAAGACGCAGACATCACGTTCACCGACGGCGCGGCCGCGCAGGCCGCCGAGCAGTGCAACGAGGCGCCTCCTGCCATCAAAGGCACGGGTCTCCCGGTCAATCCCTTGTCGATCTTGAATGGCAAGCCGCGGAATGGAACCTGGAGCCTCCGCGTGGCCGACAACGCGGGATTCGGTATCGGCGCGATCGACAGCTGGTCGCTCGACTTGCCATGTGCGCTTCCGAGCGTGACGGCCTTCGCGAGTCGGCCCACGGCCGTTGCAGGCGGGCAGCCCGGCCAGTTCACCTTCGCGCGTGCGGGCGAGCCCGCCGGTGCGCTCGCCGTGAAGTACGCGATCTCGGGCTCCGCCGCGCCGAGCACGTTTGCTTCGCTGACCGGCACGGTCACCATCCCCGACGGCGCAGCGTCGGCCACGGTCGACGTGGTTCCGACCGGGGAGATCACTCCGTACGACACCACGGTCGTCGCGACGGTCGAACCGAGCGTCGTCTATGCCGTGGGCTCACCGAGCTCCGGCACGGTCACGATCCTCCCGAGCGTGTGCGGCAACGGCACGGTCGAGAGGGGCGAGCAATGTGACAACGGCGATGCGAACGGCTCGGCCGGTGGCAAGTGCGCCAAGGATTGCACGTTCGTGAACGACGTTGGCGTGATTGGCGGCGACGCGGGGGCCGCGTCCAGCGCGCCGGCCGACGACAGCAGCTGCGGATGCAGGGTGCAGGGGCGAACCAGCAACACGGGCGGCCTCGGGCTCGTCTTCGGTGTGCTCGCGTTCGTCGGTCTGGCGCTGCGCCGTCGTCGCTCCGGCAGGAGCACGGGCGGACTCTGGACGAAGCTCCTCGCATTGCCCTTCGGTCTCGGCGCGCTCTTCGCTGCGCGGTCGGCCGAGGCGGCCATCGGCACGCTCGACAACGTTCCGGCGGCCACGCTGCTCTATCCCACTTTCGAGGTGGAGACCGGCGCGGGCACGAACGACACGGTCATCACCGTGCAGAACTCGAATGCCGTCGCGATGCTCACCAACGTGACGATCTGGAGCGAGCTAGGCGTTCCCGTCCAGCACTTCCAGGTCTACCTCACGGGGTACGACGTGCAGTCGTTCAGCCTGCGCGATCTGATCGTGAACGGAAAGATCCCGCGCACGGCGACGGCCGGTCAGGACCCGACGGACACGGTCAGCCCGCATGGCCCGCGGTCGCAGGACATCAACTACGCCTCGTGCACCGGCGTGCTCCCCGCGGCCGATCTCGGCGCGGACGTGATCGCGAGCCTCAAGGCGGCCCTCACCGGAAAGTCCGCGGCGCTGCTCGGCAACCGATGCGCCGGTGTCGATCACGGCGACACGATCGCGCGCGGCTACGTCACGATCGACACGGTGAACAACTGCACGTCGCGTGACCCCTCGGTGCCGGGCTACTTCGGGCCCTCCGGCGACGCGACGAACCAGAACGCGCTGCTCGGCGACTTCTTCATGGTCGACGCCGCGACCAACCACATGCAGGCGCAAACTGCCGTGCACATCGAGGCGAGCAGCTCGGACGTGCGCACATCGACCACGGGGCGCTACACGTTCTATGGGCGATACGTCGGCTGGTCGGCCGCCGACAATCGCGAGCCGCTCGCGGCGACCTGGGAGGTTCCGTTCACGACCAACGAGACCGACGTCGTCGTCTGGCGTGATTCGAAGGTCAACCAGGGTGCGTTCACTTGCGGTTCGCTCCCGAGCCCGCTCACGAACAAGGGGCTCCTCGCGTTCGACATGCAAGAGAGCGCGACGGACCTCGGCGTGCTGCAGCCGTTCAAGACCAGTGTCTCGCGCGTGCGCGTGGGTAGCGATGCGCTGCCCGTCACCTCCAAGAACGGTACGCTCGTCTTCTCGAGCAACATGCCGGCGGCGGCGGGCCCCTCGTACGATCCCACGGCCGCGCAGTCGTTCGCGATGGCGATTCACTATCCGGCCTCGCGCAGCGGCAAGCTCTCGAAGTTCGGTACGAACGTCGCGGCCACGGCGGTCGACAGCGCGATGCGTGTGAATCAGTCGTGGCCGCCGAGCGAGACCTATTACGACTCGAGCACGAACACGGTTAGCTACGCGAAGGTGCCGGCGATGGGTGTTGCCGACGTGTCTCCGGCGGCCACCTTGCTCGCACCGTATTTCGAAGTCGACCCGGTCGACCCGGCTGGCGTGAATACCCAAATTCGGGTGGTCAATGCGTTCGCGACGGCCGTGCTCGTGCGTGCGACGTTGTGGACCGATTACGGCATCCCCACGCATCGCTTCAATCTGTATCTGACGGGATTCGACTCCTCGGTCATCGACTTGCGCTGGATCTTCCAGAAGGGTCTCGTCGACCTCACCGCGAGCGCCGGACAGGATCCGAGCGACAAGACCTCGCCGAGGGGCATGTTCTCGCAGGACATCAACTTCGCGAGCTGCACGGGAGTCCTTCCTCCGCCGCGTCTCTCCGCGGCCGACGTGGCCGATCTCGTGAGCGCGCACACGGGCAAGGCCTCGCCGGTGCGCTTCGGTGGCCAGTGCGTAGGCGCTTCCCACGGCGACGCCATTGCGCGTGGCTACGTCACGCTCGACCTCGTGAACCAGTGCTCGCAGCATGCGCCGAACGACCCTGGGTATTTCGGTGCGGGCGGCACGGGCGTGGCGACCAACCAGAACAACATCCTCGGCACATACACGATCATCGACCGCAACCAGCACCTGTCCGTCGCCGATACGCTCGTGCATATCCAAGCGAGCGCGACCGACTCGCTCACGGCGGCTCCCGGCAACCCGACGTTCTACGGCAAGTTCGTCAACTGGTCGGCCGCCGACAATCGCGAGCCGCTCGGCACCGCCTGGCAATCGCGCTTCATCAGTAGCGTCGGGGCCGGCGGGCTCTTCAACGCCTTCGCCGACGGCAAAACGAGCTTCGTCGTCTGGCGCGAGTCCGCGGCGATCACGCTGCCGTTCACCTGCGGCTCGACCCCGTCGGGATTCCCACTTCCGGTCCGCTCGATACTCGAATTCGACGACGAGGAGCATGTGACGGAGCTCTCTCCGAACCTCGGCTCCTTCCCGCTGGTCGCCCAGCGCGTCTCGATCGCCGACCCGTCGCTCGCCGCAGTGTACACCTCCGGCTTCCTCAGCGCCGATCTCCGCGCCCCCGTGGGCGCCACGGGCGGCCCGCCCACCGATCCGTCCCGCCGCGGCTCCTTCATGTCGGCGACGCACTACGCCAAGGCGGCGGGCTACCAGGTCCTGCTTGGCGGTCTGCAGGTCCAGTAGCTTCGCGCGAACTCCACGCCGACCGGCGGCGGCGCTCGAGCCATCCGGTCCGTCTCTGTCCCGAAGTCGGGCAGCGACGGCGGAGGCCCGGCAGCCGCCGTCGCTGTTCTCAGCGCCAGGTCGCGACGTACGTGGCGGTGGTCGGCGAATACGATTCGAGCTCGACCCGCGGCTCTTTCGCACGGGACATCTTGAGGGCATGACGAATCCCGCACGCGGTTGCGTGAGCGATGAGCTCGTCGTGCAGATGCTCCGGAGAATCGATTCGCAAGCGGGTAGGGGTGCCTCGTTCGACCGCGAACTTCATTCCGCGATGAATGAGCCCCCACTGCCGCGAGGCGAGGGTGAGCAAAATCGATGGCGACGCGAGGCTCATGAACGATCGAAACAGCCGCCCGTTCAGCAGCCGCTCGTTGCTCTCATCCATCAACCGAATCGCCGCGGCGTCGTCGAGGCCTCGATGATCGAGCACCGCCAGCACCACGGCGGTGACGTGCGCTTCCTGGAGCCAAGCGTTGGGCAGCGTCGGACTCTTGAGCAGCGCCGACACCGACGCCGGCACCTCGTCGAAGGGAAACGCCGACAGGTCGAGCCCATCGGCGTAGATCTGGTACACCGACGCCTTGCACCGATACTCGGGATACGAGTCGAGCCCGCGCGGCAACCGACGCATATACCGTTCGAGACGAGGAAAACGCAGGGCGACCCCCATGTCTCCGATATAGCCGGTCGCACGCATGCGTGCGCAAGAATCCGGCGGCGTGTGCATCGAACGGCACCCGTGAGAGCGAACTCACGGGCTAATCGCGCGGCTCGTATTGCTGGTGATCATCCGCGCACCGGCAGAGGCGCTCGTCGGGGTTCTCGCAGACGCAGCCAACCCCGCACCAGAATGCCCCGCATTGCTCCGTCTTGTACTTACCGCTCGCGCATTGCATCCGAGGGCTCTTGTCGCCACCGTATGGCTTGGCATCGTGCGGCGGGACGACGGCGCACGCCGAGTCGGAGTCGCACTCGATGGTGAACGTCCCATCGATGTTGACGCACGTGCCGGACCCGTCGGCAGGCTCGTCCGGTGGGCCCGCATGTCTCGCATCGGTGGCCGCGTCCGTAGGGGTCGCGTGCGACGCGTCTCCCGCACGAGCGTCGCGGCCGCCGTCGCCACCCCGCGACGCATCCGCCAGCTCGGGCAGCTCGGGCCCGATCGGGCTCGCGTAGCTTGCACATCCCTGCGCAAGCGCGATTTCCGCGCCCATCGCCGCCACGCCCAACGAGACAAATAGACCGAACCGAATTCGGTAAATCATCGCAGTCCGTCAACCCATGCATCGCGAATGCCGAGTGACGAGAATCACGACGACGAAGCTCTACTTTTGCGACACGGTTCGACCTTCAACGCCGCTGGGCTTCTCTCGAGCAAGGTACAGCAGGTGCTCGGATGGCGAGAGTCGCGGCGCGATGACAGCGCCTTCTTTCATGAGTTGGTGGAGGTCGCTGTCGATCTCCGCCAGGCTCTGCGAGAACTCCGCTCCTTGGGTTTCGGCAAATAAGGCGAGGCGCCAAGCATCGAAACCGTCGGTGCGTCCGTCGGGCCCGAAGTCGAAGTCGACGACAAAGGTCGAACTTGAATACCGGCACCCGACTCCATGGAACTCGTACCGTGCGCCATTCGGCAGCTCGCCTGTGCGAGCGGTCGGTGAGGCTCGAGCCGCGCGCAAGAGGTCGTGCGTCCCGAACTCGGTTCGTAAGGTTTGAGCCGCCTGTGTGCAGAAGCCGATGTAACGATGGATTAGCCCCAGCGTCGCGATTGTCATGGATGCCCCTCCTCGATCGAACGCTCCGCCGCCTTGGATACGTTAGCGGATCAGCCGTGCCGCGAACGTCAGAACGAGCCGGAGCGGCAAACCGGTTCGTCGCCCTGGCACGCAGGGGTCGAAGTGACGGCGAAGTGAGCGACGGTGCCGGAGGTTTCGGCCAGGACGGTCGACTCGGAGGGATCGAGAAGGCGGATCGTGAAACGGTCGCCGTCGGCGAATTCCTCGCCCGCGCCGGGGTAGTACGTGGGCGAGAGAGAGACGCCTTCCGAGGAGACACGCGGCGACGTGTCGAAGGTCACCGCGTTTCGCCGATCCGAGAGCCTCGTCCCGCAGGACAGCGCGTCGAGGTGCCAGCGCAGCTCGGAGACCGCGCAGTGAGGGTCGCCCGTCGACGGCGCGTGGCACATCTCGAGGCGAGTACCGCTCAAATCTTGCGGAGAGAGGCGCACTTCGAGCGTTCCCGTGACGCGACTCAAACAACCGACTTCGCTACACGACTTGAGGGGGCATCCAGGCTGCGTCGTCAACGCGGTGAGGCTCACGCCGAGTACGCTGAGCACGAGAGCTGCCATGCGCAGCGGCCGTTCGAATCGTCGCGTGATTCGGTTGGCCATTACGTGCCTCCGGGAACTTTGATGAATTGCAGACGAAGCCCGGGATGGCTGCCCGAGCCCGTGCCTAGCTGGAAGAGCGGCCCCGTCCAAGATCCCACGTAGGCGCGCGGAGCGAACCAGCCGTCGCCCCGGGGTTCGGGCACGGCACCGAGGAAGTGGCCGTCGCTCGTGAAGTTCAACATCCGGGTGCCGTCGAAGACGCACGTTCCCTCGTTGCAGGGGGCGAGGTCGAAGAGACTGTAGAAGCCGCCAACGCGGTCCGCCACTTCGTATTCGCGGATTACGCCCGTTCGTGGATCGAGGATGTACGGCTTTGCAAGAGGCGACTTCCCGTCCGTCAGCGGTAGCACGTGCAGCTGATTGCGATCGTCCATGACCAATCCGGAGACCTTGCTCTTGAAGCCGTGCTCGCTCGGCGGTCCGACGTGGCAGGCATCACCCGTGAACGCCAGCGGGGCGGCCTTGGGCTTTCCCGTCGTGTCCACCAGCACCCAGCCCGAGCGGCCGTCGGGCGCGAGAGTGAGCGCCGAATGCATGGTGATCTCGACCGCGTCCAGCGCACAATCGATGGCTGGTGCGGGAGCGAGCCGGCGTACGCGATCGTAGCCGAGCCCGAACACGACGCCGTCGGGCGACGTGGAGATGGCTGATATCTCGCCGGTGACCTCGGCAAAGTCCTCGTCGCGGGCAAACGCGCACGGCTCGACGCTGATCATCTTGTAACGCCGAACGCGAGGCACGCGATCGTTAATGGTGCGCGTTGCCACGTACAACTGCGTGCAACTCGCCGAGGTGGTCGAGGCCTGAGCGACGACTTCGAGATCGTTGGTATTCTCGAAGTCGCCCTCCAACGGGAGTCCACAGAACGACGTCTCGACCGGGCGGCCCGTGACGCAAGGCGCGGCCGAATCGATGACGACGTCGTTCTCGGGTACGCGTTGCTCCTTGGGACTCGGCGGGATCTCATGCCCCGAGCAGCCAAGTACCGACATGGTGGCGGCCAGAAGCGAAGGCACTAGCCCCGCGATCCGCCCGTTGGAGGAATGGCCGCCCTCGACCCTCGGTTGCTGCAACGTCGTCACGGAGTTGACGCGAATATAGCGCTGTCGTCATGAATCGCGACGGCTCACCCGCCGGGCAGGACGCAGCCGCAACCGCATGACGTGCTGAAGGGGTTTTGCCCCTTCGGACAGTTCTGCGGGGGATCGGCCGGACACTGGGCGGGGTCGCGGCTAATCCACGTAATCGCGGGGTCGTCGAAGCTCGGACAGAGGTCGTCACCTTTGTCGATGCAGCCACATCCGCACGCGTTGTCGAAGCCGTTCTGGTCGACCGTGCAGTCGAGGACGATGTCGCTGCAGCGGTTGGGATCGTGATCCTGGTAATGCACGCGATCGCTGTCGACGTTTGGACAGAGCTCGCTGGCGTCCGGGCCTGCGTCGGCACCCTCCGAAGTGCTCTTGCTGTCGCTGTTGCTGCACGCCGCGAGTCCCCAGAGGGACACCACACAAGCCGTCATCGAAGCCACGAGCGAAGCGGAAAGGGCCCCAGAACGCATGGTCGTCTGCAGTCTCCTCATACCCCCGTCCGGACCAAGCGTACCTCACGCACCGCGTGCAAGGGAGGCCTCCCGGTCTGCGCGGTGTCGGGATGATGGCGTCCGAGAGCCCGCGTGTGACGTGGGGCCCGATGGTGATCGGTGCCCGTACGATCTCCGCGTACGCCGACGAGTGTACGAAAAGAAGCAGTCTTCAGTTCCATGACGAATCCAGCGAGCCGGCCGTTGCGAATCGTGGTGTTGCATATGCAACAAATCGTTCATATGCCACAGTGTCTATCCCGGTCGATGGCCTACATGCACCGCCGGAGCTTAACGAAACGCAACAGAACCCCGTAGAAATCGGGAAGTTTTGGTTCTTCACCTGGCACGCGGCTCGCAGATGGACGGCCCGCGGAGGTTCCACCTCGAAATGCCAAAGTTACCTTCCCTCGGGATTCACGTCCTCCCCGCGGCGACTGTCTGTGCAGCCCTCCTCTTGCCCGCATGCGTTGCGGAATCGGAGCCAAACAACGAAATCGTCGGCGTCACGGAATCGGCCGCGACGTTCACCGCCACGTCGTCCCACCCCGCGACGTACGCGCGTCAGTGGATGACGAACCTTGCGAACAGCTGCAAGAAGGACGTCTGCGCGCCTCCCGTCGCGGCGCGCACGTACTCGTACGGCGCCATTGCCATCTACGAGTCCGTCGTTCATGGCATGCCCGGTTACCGGTCGCTCGCCGGTCAGATCAGGGGTCTCGATTCGCTGCCCCAGCCTGACGCGTCGCTCACCTACGACTGGCCGACGGTCCTCGCACAGACGATGCACCGCGTGACCAACGACGGAGGCTACGTTTATCCGAACCGCCTCTTCTTCGAGTTCACGGCGTTCACAGACGCGGCGCTCAAGTCGCTCGGGCCGACGCAGATCGCGTTCCGCCGCACGGAAGGTGTTCCCGACGCCGTCATCAACGATTCGGTCGCGTACGCGAACCGCCTCGCCGATGCCCTCATCGCGTGGGTGAACGCCGACGGCTACAACGAGGTTCGCTTCAAGGGCTGGGTGGCCCCGCAGGGACCGGACAAGTGGGTGTCGACCGGGTTCAGCGACACGGACAAGGTCGCGAATCCGCAGGAGCCGTACTTCGGTACGCTACGCCCGCTCGTTCTCACGTCGCCGGACGAGTGCGCGACGGACCTCGCGCCGCCGCAGTTCTCCACCGACCCGTCCTCGGAGTGGTACCAGTCGGCGAAGGAAGTCTACGACACGGACAGGTCGCTGACCGCGGAGGAGCGTGAGATCGCGCGATTCTGGGCAGACGTGCCCGGTGACACGCCTTCACCCGCGGGCCACTGGCTGGCGCTCATCACGAAGAACGTCCGCGCCGGCAACCTCGGCGACGCAGCCGCGGGCTACGTCCAGGCAGGCCTCGGCTTCTACGAGTCCTTCCTCGCCATATGGGAGACGAAGTATCACTACAACACGATTCGGCCGGAGAGTTATATCCGCCGCTACATCGATCCCACCTGGCGTCCCACGTGGGCGACGCCGCAGTTCCCGTCGTGGGTGTCCGGTCACTCGGGTCTGTCCGGCGCGTCCGGCGTTCTCTTCACGGCCGCCTTCGGCAACGGTCCGGTGGTCGACGACACCAAGTTGCGCCGCGGATTCGGCGCGCGCAGCTATGCCAACTATCACGCAGCCGCCGATGAGGCGGCCGTCTCGCGCCTCTACGGCGGCATTCACTACCGTTTCGACAACGACGACGGTCTGGCTCTCGGACGCTGCGTCGGCAACAAGATCCTCGAGCGCGTCCACTTGCGCTGAACGAGCCTGATCTTCTGGCCACCACGCACATCGGTACGGCCCGCGACGCCGGATTTTCGTTCGGGTCGAGCGCGGTCGGATTCACGAGCAAGGTAAAGATTTTTTTGAAGAGTCCCTTCCACCTTCCAGCTGTTCGGATGAACGACAGCGCCGGAGAGGGCTCTCAGGAGGCGGGTTTCATGAGTAGCAAGATAGCGCGCAGACGCGCACTCGGGTGGTTGCCCTGGGCGCTGCTGGCAGTTCCCGTGGCAATCCCGTTGCACGCGAGCGCGGACGTGGTTCCGGTCGCGGATACGGCGGCGGTGCCGATCGCCGATTCGGCCGCCGCTGCAGCGGAGGCGGCCGCCGCGGCGGTAATTCCTGCGCGCCCGATCTCCTTCGACGACATTTCGCTCAAAGCGTCGTCGGGCCTCGCGTGGCGACGCAAAGCGTCCGCCACCCGCGCTGCCTACGATGCCGTGAAGGTCAAGCCCTTCATGTCGCAACTGGAGCTCAATCAGACGCCGCTCAAGTCACGCGGCGCACCGGGCGTCGCCCTCCTCGACTACGACGGTGACGGCGACGTCGACATCTACGTGACGAACGGTCCCGGCCGTGCGAACAGCCTGTTCCAGAACCAGCTCGCGCAAACCGGGCAGGCCAAGTTCATCGACGTCGCTCTCACCGCCGGCGTAGGAGCCGCGGACCAGGACAGCACCGGCGTGTGCTACGGCGATATCGACAACGACGGCGACGAAGATCTCTTCGTGCTCGGCCGAATGGAGCCGAACCGCCTGTTCCGCAACGACGGCGGCACCTTCAGCGAAATCGCCACGAGTGCGAACGTCGGTGGCGGCTCGCTCGGTCACGCGTCGTGCACGATGGGCGACATCAACAACGACGGTCTGCTCGACATCCTGGTCGCGAACTCGTTCGACTGGGCGCGCCAGGACGCGATCTATACCCAGTACTTCGGGTACAACCATCGCAACCAGCTCTATATCAACCGGGGCGCGAACCACTTCGACGAGGTCCTCGGTTCGACCGGCGCAGACAAGCTTGCGAACATGCCGCCCGGCGACAGCACCATCTCGTGGGCAGCCGCCTTCGTCGACATCGACCAGGATGGCGACGTGGACATCATCCACGCCGACGATCAGGCGGCGATGGCACCGCGCTCCTTCGGCGGCGTCGACCGTGGCTACCTCCAGACGTTCAAGAACAACGGCACCGGCCAGTTCACGAACGTGACGGCCTCCATGGGCTTGAACAGCGTGTCGCAGTGGATGGGCCTCGCCTTCGGCGACCTCAACAGCGACGGAATCATCGACATGTTCGCGACGAGCATGGGCGCCTACTTCATCCCGCAGGTCGGCATGCCGATCCCGAAGGAGCTCACCGCTTCGCGTTGGTGGATTGGCGGAGCGAACGGCTTCACCGATCCGGGGCGCGGCGCGCTCGGCACGACCCCCACGGCTGGGGCGCGGGCATGGCGGACTACGACAACGACGGTGACACGGACATCATCTTCTTCGGCAACATGGATGATGGTCCGTTCGTCAGCGCGGACAATCCGGGTGTCGTCCTCAGCAACGACGGCAATGCCAACTTCACGTGGGACAAGGCCGCGACAGCGCAGACCGCCGAGCGCGTCCAGCGCAGCGACGTCAACGGCATGGCCCTCGGCGACCTCAACGGCGACGGCTTCGTCGACATCGTCCACGCGTCCGGCGGCTATGCGAACACGAACCTGCCGCTCGTGAGAGACCACCAGCTGTGGGGCGGCGTCTTCGACGAGACCGCCTACCACATTCCGACGTTCGTCCCGATCGGGCCGAACGAGTACGAGTGGTCGGGCAAGGACACCGAAGAAGGAATCCTCGGCGTTCAGATCAGCAACGGCAACAGCAACCGCTGGGTCAAGATCGGCGTCAAGGGAACCAAGGACCTCACCACCGCGGGTCGCGTGAACCGCGACGGCATCGGCGCGATCGTTCGTTTCACGCCCGATGGCGGCAAACAGGTGCTCTCGCCGGTCCTCGGCGGCTCGAGCCACGCCTCGCAGCACTCGCTGGTTCAGGGCTTCGGTCTGAAGACCAAGACGAAGGGCAGGGCAGAGGTCCTCTGGCCGGGCGGCGTCAAGAACCGCCTCTACGACGTGATGGCGGGTGAGTCCGTCACCATCCCGAGATCCCGTGCGACTTCGCTCGCCGCTGGACGGGGAACAAGCCCGAGTACACGCTCTGCGTGAACAAGGCGGTCAACGAGCTCTTCTTCCGCAACGTGATCGACACCTCGATGGCCTCTCGCCTCCGCGACAGCGCCTCACGCGCCTACGACGACGCCCACTAGGCTGAGTTCGCCTGAGGTCGCGCGAAGAGCCACCCGGGGTTGCCTGGGTGGCCTGAGTGGCCTGCGAGTCCCGGTATCCGAATCTGGATGCCGGGACTCGTGCTTTTGTCACCGCAGGACGCAACGTACTTCGATGCGCCATGGTCGGCTCAATTCTATCCAATAGGATAGGCTGTATCGTTGGAGATAGGTCGAACTCACATCGCCGCCCCAAATTGGCCGAAATTCTCGGATCGGCGCGGTTCGGCACGCCTCTCGCTCTTGGGACCGCGTCGTGGGAAGCTCGCGGCCATCGAGCCGGTCGAGGCGAGAACGAACGCTCTGCACGACCGCGGGTGTGAAGGTCGAAAGGTACGAGTCATGTCGACGCTGAGAGATCTCTTGAACCGAGCGCGCTGGCGCGACGGGGGGCTGCACGAGCTCGAGGTGCATGTGCTCCATCGAGGTGCGCCGAACGATCGACGCGTCATTGCGGGCAACCGCATCACCGCCGTGCGAGCGAACGGCATCGAGCTGGCGCCGGAGGCGGACGACGAGGATCCGATCTTCGTTCCGTACCATCGGTTCTTGGCGGTCGCCGTCGCCGGCGGCGCGGAGCTCTGGTCCAAGGACCACGGCATGGCGAGTCCCGCCGCGGCGCCGGTCGCCGAGGGCGAAGAGGCGAGGGGGGCGCGCCTGGACGTCGTCGATGCGGGCAAAGAGATCGTCTCGGAGTTCGGCGTCGTGCTTCGCGAAGCGACGAACGACTCGCTGCTCGTCATCGACGGGAGCGCGGGTGAAGGCGGCGGTCAGATCCTCCGCACGTCGCTTTCACTCTCGATGGCGACGGGCAAGCCGTTCGTCCTCGAAAGGATTCGCGCGGGGCGGAAAAAGCCAGGCCTCATGCGCCAGCACCTCACCTGCGTGAAGGCCGCGGCGCTGGTTTGTGGCGCGGAGGTCGAAGGGGCAACGCTGGGGAGCTCGCGCATCGTCTTTCGTCCCGGCGCGATCCGCTCGGGCGATCACACGATCGAGATCGGCACGGCCGGCTCGATCTCCTTGGTCCTGCAGACGCTCGCCCTCCCGCTCGCCCTCACGCCGAGCACGAGTCCTTCACGCATCACGGTGCGAGGAGGCACGCACGTCCCGTGGTCTCCGCCATTTCCGTTTCTCGAGCAGGCGTGGCTTCCGCTCGTTCGCCGCGCGGGGGCCGGCATCGATCTCGAGCTGATCTCCACGGGCTTCAACCCTGCGGCCGGTGGCGAAGTCGTGATGACAGTCTTGCCCTCGGGACCTCTTGCGCCAATCCATCTCGGCGAGTCGACGGTGCTGTCGAGACTCAGGCTTCAAGGCATCGTCAGCGATCTCTCGGAAGCCCTCGCTCGACGCGAGCTCACCGCGGCCGGCGAGCTGCTGAAGGGCCATCCCGTCGAGCTCGCCAGCGGAACGGTTCGCAGCCCGGGCCCCGGCAACGCGCTATGGCTCGTCGCGCGAGACGAGGGGACGGGCATCGGCAACGTCTTTTCGGCCATCGGCGCTTCCAACGCCGACGCCGAAGCGATCGGCCGCAGCGTCGCCGAAGCCTTCCTGGCATGGCGTGAAACCGGTACGAGCGTCGAACCTCACCTCGCCGATCAGCTGATGCTCCCCATCGCCCTCGCAGGCGGTGGAAGCTACACCTGCAGCGAACTCACTCTCCACTCACGCACGAACATCGAGGTCATTCACGCCTTCACCGGCCACCGCCTGCGCGCCTGGGATCTCGGCGATTCCCGCTTCCGCATTGCGCTCGTCGCGCGGTAGCGCTCACTCTCGCAAGTGCAGTCTCATCGCCGACGTCTCCTTCGTTCATGAAGTATGACGTCAGCCGTCGGCGGCAGCAATCCGCGCTGGAGTCCCTTCCATTGCGACGCCGCGTCGGGCCTAACGGACCGAGGAGTCACGCAGTCGGTGAATCGTTGCGGGCGACACAGCCAACAAGCGTCTCGTCGTCGTCGGAGACGAAGATGGCTCCGCCGTGCTCGGGATCATCGATGCAGAGGAAGTACGATCCTCCGTGGCGACCGCGACGACGATGGTTCGGAGCGCGAGCGTGGCCCTCGTCGTCACGCGAATCGCGCTCGCATCAGGAGGTACGCCGAAGTTCTCTCAGTGTTGTCGAAGGAGCCGGCGTCATGATTCGAAAGGATAGGTTTCGAGAGAAGGCTGCGCGTCATTCCGATTCTCGATTCGGTGCGAGCCTGCCGGTGCGGGCATCAAGCGATGAGAGCTGCGATGGTGTACGTGGTGCTGGACTGCTATCCGAAGATCGACGCGGTCTTCTTCGAGAGAATTGTCGGCGCCGCGATTGGTTGTTGGGTGCGGCCGGACGTGTGCGCGCCCGGGCAGACTGCCGAAGCCTTCACCATGGAGATGGCTCGCCGCAGACGATGCGGCCCGCTGGTTCGAGTCGTGGCCCGGCTACGAGGACCGAACGGTGTCCGTCGGGGAGCTCCGCGGTTTGGACATCCTCGGCCAGGTCGATTCGAGAGATAGGTCGATTGGCGTCGGCGCTTCGGTTCTCACCATGTGTCATGCGGGTTGGATACGAGACCTCCTCTCGCAACAAGCGTCTGGTGGGGCGAACGGCTAAGCTGAGTTGGGCATGAGCGCGCGCTATTCGAAGTACACGGTCGTCCGCCGCACGTTGCTGGTCGCGGGGATTTCGGGGCTCGCGCTCCTCACGCCCTCGAACGCAAGCGCCGAGGCAGCTGCTGTCTCGTCGAATGCCGCGCCGGCGCCCCCATCCTCCGAGGTGGCGCCGTCCGTCGAACCGACGCGTGTCGACGGAGGACGCGTGCGCCTCGGCATCGATTTCGACTGCGGAGTGGGAGCCGACGCTGCCTCCGTAGGCGCCATGATCGGCCTCAAAGCGCGGCTCGGGTGGCAGTTCGACCACCGGGCCGGCTTTTATCTTCAGGGCGGGATGTTCAACTGGCAAAGCTCCAAGAAGGTCAGCGCCGACGGATCGTTTTCGTCGAGTGGGGCGCTCGTCTTCCAGGGAACTCCGCTCTTTGCGCTGACGCCGCGGGATGATCTCGAATTCGCGGCGGGACCCTCGCTCGACTACCTACTCACGACCGCGAGTGAAGCCTCGGCGGAAAGCGGCCGCTCATCGCGCACCACGTCGAACGGAACCGCGGTGACGTACAACGACCGTTATTGGGGCGCCCACGCTCGCGTTGCATTCCACAGCATTCCGCACCCGAGAATCGATACGAGCCGGCGTGCCGGCGTGACGTTCGGCGGCGATCTCCACACGACGTTCGCCGAGGGCGGCGTGGTGGCCTTCCTCACGGCCAGCGTCGGCGGCGACTGGTACTGAGCGCGAGACGTATGCCTTCACGATAGGCCACGAAATCAGCCACTTCCTACCGCACGAAGGAACGCTTCGGCTGGCGTCGTTCGGGGGCGATCGCTGACCTGGCCGTCGCCCAGCTCGATGACGCGCCATACGCCGTCGTCACGCAGCGCGAGGTCGACCGTCACGAACGGGAGCCGAAGATTGGGGATTCGCTTCGCCAAGGCGCCGAGATCGATCTCCGGAAGAGGCGCGTCGGCGCGTGAATCCGGGTGAGGCGTCTGCAGCACGCATGCTCCGTCGACCCACCAGGTGCGAATCTCGTCGGCCCGCAGAGACTCGAAGCGACGAAGAACGAAGCCGCCAACGAAGGCGTCGTCGCGGAGCTCGAGGAAGCGCTGGGCGATACGCCAAGCCGCATCTTCATTCGCCACGTCTTGGATGAAGGCGGCCTCGTGCCAATAGTGCTTCATCGATTTCGAGTAATCGCGCAAGACCGCCGGACCCGATCCAAGTTGCCGACAAATCGCGCGGAAGTCGTCTGATGACGAGCCTCGCGTCCAGACGGACTCCGGCGTCACCGACGCGAGCGGCGCATACCAACCCGGAAGCTCGTGCGCCTGCTGGTATTGACGCGCATTCGTTCGAAGCGTGACGCCGCGCTTGGCCAGTGCCTCTTCGAATGCGGCGTACTGATCCGACCGCAGCATCCAACCTCGGTAGAGGGCGTCGGACACCGACCCTTCGACGGAGACGCGCGCAACACCTTCTGCCGCGCCGTCCGCTCGGCAGAGCGCGTCGTGATCGACGAGCATGACCTGATGACCGAGGTTCCGCGCGGCCGTTCCTTCATCGCTGAAGTGCTCGTCGGGGCGCCGGGGATGCAGCGGGTCGGAGGGCAGGAGGAGCAGCACGCGCGCATCGTAGCTCCCTACGATGCAGCGCGTACATCGGCGCGTGTCGCGCCGGGCGCCTTGTATCGCACTCACCCGAGGCCGTAGGGTGCGCGCATGATCAATCATCGGATTCTCTTAACTTCCGTCGGAATCGGGCTTGGCGCGCTGGCTGGAGTTGCTGCGTGTGGTACCGGCGAGGGGACCGGGCCAGTCGCGGACGGCGGAGTGCCCGATGCTCCCAGCACCAACAACGCCGACGCATCGGAGCCCGGCGCGACGTCGACCTTCACGGTCGGCGGGACGATCACCGGCCTCGAGGGGGATGGTCTCCTTCTCGAAAGCGGCGGCGATAGCGTCGTGGTGTCGAAGTCCGACAAGACGTTCGTCTTCCCCAAGCGTCTCGAAGCTGGGGCACGCTTCGCCGTCACCGTGAAGGTTCAACCGAGCGGGCCGGCGCAGACGTGTGTGGTGACGAATGGCGAGGGAACCGTCTCGGGCAACGTCACGAGCGTGTCCGTCGATTGCTCGACAAACACCTACGTGACGCGCGTGAAGGTGACGGGACTCGTGGGGACTGGGCTCGTCCTCCAGAACAACGGCGGCGACGATCTCACGGTGAATGCCTCAGGCGACTTCGCCTTTGCCAAGAAGGTGAGCAGCGGCGCGCCGTACCTCGTCACGATCAAGACCCAGCCTGCGAACGAAGAGTGCGAGGTGAAGGTCGCTTCCGGCACCGTGGTCGACGCCGACGTTACGGCAACGGTGACGTGCCGTCAAAACAGGGTCGTTTTCACGACGAGCACCGTCTACGACGGAAAGCTCGGCGGCCTCGACGGCGCCGACGCGAAGTGCCAGGCGCGCGCGACCGCGGCCAATCTTCCGGGCACGTTCCGCGCGTGGTTGAGCGACGCGACAGGAAGTCCGTCGACGCGCTTCAACAAGTCGACGGTGCCGTATGTCCTCATCGACGGCACCGTCGTGGCCGATAGCTATGCTGCCCTCACGACTGCGCCGCTGAAGCATGCGCTCGACCTCACCGAAATCGGTGGCGTAGTCGTGACGGAGCCGCAGTTCGGGCGGCAGGTCGTGTGGAGCACGACGCGCGAAAACGGAACGGTCTACTGGGACGAGTATAGCTGCGTGCACTGGACGAGCAACGCGGAGACGGACGCCTCGCAAGTCGGAAGCCCCATCGTGACCGACACGGGCTGGAGCGCGAGTTGGACCGGCCAGCCCTGCTCTCGTAGCGCCCCGCTCTATTGCTTCGAGCAATGAGCTAGCGCCAACGACGCTCGCTGGCTCGTCTCAGCGGGCGTCGTTGCGCGTCGTCGGCAGGTTCGCGGCCGCACGAACGCGCGCTTCGTACGGCGAGCCGGCGTGGGCCAGCAGGAAGGCTTGGGCCTTGTTGCGTGCACTCGCGGTTTGGCCGAGGGCGGCGAGGGCCTGGACTTCGAGGACGTCGCCCTCCACGTCGAACGACGCGCGAGGATATGTCCGCCGGTATGCGGCGAGGCGTTCGAGAGCCAGCGAAGGCTGGCCGGCGGAGAGCGCGCTGCGGACAGCGTCGATCATCGAGAGCTCGTCAGGCAGCTCGGCGCTCGTCGGCTCGCTCGGGTGAACGATCGTCGCACGCGACGCCGAGCTCGCGCTGGCGCGTGGTGCGACCGACGGCTTCGCGCGAACGGCCGGCAGATCATCGACGCTCACGACCGTCGTGGGCGCCGGCAGCGGTGCCGGAGCCACGTCTTCGATGTGTGCTGAAGGCGCGGGGCGGGCGAGCACGGTCGAGGCGGCATCGCCGGCGAGTCGCGTGCGCGACGACCACATGCCGCCACCGACAACGATGAGGGTCGTACCCAAGACAAGCCAACCTGCGCGCCGAAGCCACAGCGAGCTCGACGCGGCGGCACCACTACGGGTTGCGATGACGACACCGGCGGCAGCCGAGAGGCGACGAAGCTCGCGCTCCTGATCCCGAGGCGCGTCAGCCTGGGCCGAGCGGAGGACGGCGGCGAGGGCGGGGGAGCTCGTTTCTTCGAGGTGGGTGGGCTCGCTCATGTGAGGCCCTTTTCTGCGGCCGCAGCGGTGAAGACTTCGCGTGCGCGGCGAAGGCGCGAGGCGACGGTGCCGATGGGGAGGTCGAGCATCTGGGCGATCTCGACGGTCGTCACGTGTTCGAGCTCGAAGAGGACGAACACGGCGCGTTGATCGGGCGTCAGCGTGTCGAGGAGCTCTTGGAGCAGGTCGCGCTGCTCGGAGCGAGCCAGGTTTTCCTCGGGATTCGCGGCGGCGTCGACGGCGTCGGCCAACGCGTTCTCGTCGGGGATCTCGCGTTGATGACGCAGGTGGCGTCGCTCGTGCGAGCACACGAACTGACTCGTACGAAAGAGAAAGCCGCGCTCGTTGTGGAGCGGTGCGGTGTGACGGGCCGCGACGAGGAAGACCTCCTGCACCGCGTCATCCACCTCGGCTGCGGCGATCCCGAGGCGGCGCACCGTTCGCCAGACGAACGCGTAGTGCTCGCGGGCCAGGCGATCGAGCCATGCGCGGGCGGCCTGCACGTTCGGTGCGTCCTGCGCTCCTGGCGCACGCGAAGACGGCGCGGCCTCGTCGGGGGCGAGCGCACCCGACGCGCGCGAAGACGAGGCCAAAGCGACCTCGCGAGGCATGCTCCGCATCACCATCCTTTCTGTTGAAGGGCGACGACCCCGATTTGATCAGCCGCCCTGTCGCTTTTCTGAAAATTCATGGGCGGAACGGAAGAGGTTGTTCAGAAATCGGCATTCACGCCGGCGAGGGCGCCCATTTCGACGAACGCCGGCGGCGCGGCGTAGACGCGGTGAACCGGCTCGACGACGGCGAACTGCTTGCGCGTGAAGGGGATCACCGCCACGAGATCCGCCCCCAGCGCGAGCCACGGCAGAACCGACCACCGCACGCCGCCCCCCGCGGTCATCGCCTCCCACCGCGTCGCCGTACGCACGGCGATGGGGCGGTTCGACGTGTTCGCCACCAGATCACCGAGCTCGCCGCCCACACACGGCACCAGGTCGACATGCCTTCCGAGATCGATCGCCGCGCAAGCCTCGAGGCGCCCGGTCCGAAACCGAAACGACGCGTTGCCCGGCTCGACGGCCGTATCGAAGGTCGCCGTGCCGTACGAGAGCCGCACGAGTGGCGCCACTGGGAGCCCCGCGGCTCGCCACGAAAGCTCGCTCTGCACTCGCACGCCTGTCGTCACCTCGGACGAGGAGGCCGTCGAGAGCGACGCTCGAACGGCCGCCGTGTAGCGAAAACGAGAGGTCGCGCGCGGGGGATGCGTGGCAACGACGAGAGCGCGTGGCGACGGAGGTGGCGTTGTGCCGGGCGGCACCGGCGAAGGCGAAGGCGAGGGAGAAGCTGGCGGCACCATGTCGGGGGGCTCCTCCGGGGTCCGAGCAATCACGACGAAGAGCGCGAGCGTTTTGACGACCGCTGCGCAATCCGCGGCGCGCGTGACGCGCGGGACGCCGGAAGCGCCGAGGACGTCGAGGCGCCCCACGAAGTCACCTGCGGGCGCGCGTTCGATGACGATGCGGAAGGTCCGCATGTCCTCGGCCCGTGAGGGCGCGGTTCGAGCTTCGATCGCGCGGACGAGCTCGTCCTTGGCAGGACATTCCTTTGGCGCCTGGTAGTCGAGATGGTCGAGATGGTCGAGATGGTCAGGCTCGGCCGCAGCTGCGCTCGTCGGAAGCAGGAGGGCGGTGAGGGCAAGCGTCGAGAGCGCGCCGGCGCCTTGCCCTTGCGATGACCACGCCATCCCGCCGAGCAACGCTACTCCACCGGCGACGGCTTCGGGAATCCGCCTGCTCGGGGCCACACCGGCCTACTCCGTCCGGGCCTCTCTTGGCCGAAAAAGGAAATCGTGCGCCCGATCCGATCGTTTGCGCGGGCCCATGGTTCATTTCCCTTCGAATGATCGCGCAAGGTCGGCACCGATTACGGGCGGTACATGTCGCCGTCGTCATGATTTCGGCGGCGAGCGCCTTCGTGGGCTTCGCCTGCGCGGAGGACTCGAACCTGGTGAGCCTGGGCCCGAGCGCGTCGTCCGACGGCGGTGGCGCGTTCTTCGTGCCTGACGCTCGCGGTGACGCGGCCGCCGATGCGTCGTCCTCCGCGAAGGCCGAGATGTGCGTCTCGACGACCTGCCCGTCCCCCTATGCCACGTGCCCCTCGCAGGACTTCTCGGGGCAGCTCCTTCTCCCCACCTACGCGTGCGGTACGAACCTCGCGAACGACGTCCACAACTGTGGTGCTTGCGGAAACGATTGCGGCGACCTCGGAGGCTCGCTCAACGTGCAGACGTCGTGTGTGAACGGAGCGTGCCGCGCCGATTGTTACAACCTCGATCTCGACTGCAACGGCATTCTCGACGACGGTTGCGAGGCCAATCCGAAGTCCGATCCCGCGAACTGCGGTGGCTGCGGGCAGAAGTGTGCGCCCGGAGTGGCGTGCATCGACGGCAGGTGCGGGTGCCCCACCGGCTTGGTCGACTGCAACGGTACGTGCGTCGATCTCCAAACCAACGACGACAACTGCGGGGCGTGTGACTTCAATTGCGACGATCATCCACCCGAAGACGCCGGCGCACCGCCCGACCACATGCGCTTCGGTTGCATCGCCGGCGAATGCAAGACGCTGCATTGCGATAGGCGCGCCCAGGTTCTGTGGGAGAACTGCAACGGCTTGCTCGACGACGGCTGCGAAATCGATCTCGGTACCGATGATCGGAATTGCGGCAAGTGCGGGACGGAGTGCCCGGTCGGAAAACACTGCTTCGACGATTACGCAAATCCCGGCGTTGCTTGCCAGTGCCCCGCGAGTCGAACGATTTGCGGAAGCACCTGCGTCGATCTCGAGACGGATCCAGGCAATTGCGGCTCGTGCAACTTCTTCTGTCCGGATCCGGTCGCCATCGGCCCGAATCAATACAACGGGCGCACGAGCTGCGATCACGGCCGATGCGGTTACGAGTGCTTTCCCGGCTTCGCCGATTGCAACGGTCGACTCGACGACGGTTGCGAGACCGAGCTCGCCAAAGATCCGACGAACTGCGGAGCATGCGGCGTGACGTGCAACAACGCCGTGGGCCAGCCGTGTGTCAACGGCCAGTGCGTGACCGAAGAGTGCGACGCAGGGAAGGTGCCCCAATGAGGCGCGCGCGCGTCATCGGCGGAAGCCTGATTGGAATGGTGGTGGCGCTCTTGGGCGGCGCCATCGTGGCCTGCGCGAGCGACAGCTCCGAGCCGACGGCCACGGGGCCCGACGGCCAGGCGGTCCTCCCCTCGGCCGATGCGACCACCGACAGTGACGCCGACGCTGCGAATGCCGACGCCGGATGCGGGGCATGTGCTCCGGTCGACTGCACGACGACCGACTTTTGCCCAGTGACTCTGCCGACGTCGCCGACCGTCGCTCTCAACGCCATCTGGGGAAGCTCGTCGAACGATCTCTGGATCGCCGGTTCCCAAGGCACCATTCTGCACGGCGACGGCGTCTCCTTCACCACGGTCGACTGGAGTGGCGGCGCGGACGCGCGCGACACGATTTTCTTCTCCGCCTGGGGCATCTCGCGTGACGACGTCTGGTTCGGGGCCACGGGAGCGCCGCTGCGTCGCTCGCGCGATCGCCAGGGCAATCCGGTCTGGGAGCGCGTGACCGGCGCCGTCTGGAACGAAGACTCCGCCAGCCAAGGGCGTGTTGCCGCCATCTGGGGTGCTCCGAAGGGCGGCGTCTGGCTCGCCGGTAATCCGTCGTCTCGCTTCGGCGGCTATGGCAGCTTCTGGCTCGAGGGCGTCGATACGGAATCGAACTCGGTGTGGATCGCCGTCCCGGCCTACGAGGGCACGAACATGGCCATGCCTTCGATTCGTGCGCTCTGGGGCTCGGGGCCGAACGACGTTTGGGCCGCCGGCGATGGCGGCAAGATCTTCCGTTACGTCCCCGCGGCCGACGATGCCCCTGCGTCGTGGAGCGGCGTGAACAGCTTCACGACCGTGCCGCTCGAGGGCCTCTGGGGTTCGAGCGCCTCGGATCTGTGGGCTGTGGGCGCCGACGGAGCGCTCCGCCACTTCACAGGCGACGTCACGGAGGGCTTTGCCGCCGTCGCTTCGCCGACCACGCGTGCTCTCCATGGCGCTTCTGGCTCGAGTGCGTCGGACGTTTGGGCGGTGGGCGATCATGGCACGATCCTCCACTTCGACGGCAAGGCCTGGTCGCTCGCCACGACGGGGCTCGCGATCGGTCAAACGCCCAATCTCTTCGCGGTCTGGGCGAGCGGAGTCGACGACGTGTGGATCGCGGGGCAGGGCGTGTTGCTTCATCGAACTGGATCGAACCGGAGACAACCGTGAGAGCCGTTCTTCCTACGCTGGTCGTACTCACGACCCTTGGTCTCTCGGCACGTGTGGTGACAGGCTGCGCCTCCGACGAGGACGCTCCGAGCGCGCCCATCGATGCCGTCGACAGCGGCGGCCCCGGGCTCGACGGCGACGTCACGAGCGATGGTGCTGCGTCCACCGACGCCTCCGAAGGCGGCGACGCCGCGATCGTGTGCTCGCCCGATGGCTGGTGCCCGACCGCGCTTCCCGGCGCTGCCATCGCCGCGGCCGAGTACCTCGATCCCGTGTTCGTTCCCATCGATCTTCACGACGTTTGGGTCACGCCGGAGCACGAGGCGTGGGCCGTCGCCGAACAGGGCTACGTGCTGCACTGGGCTGCCGGCGCGTGGAGCTACGTCTTCGGAGCCAACGTTCCACTCCACACGGTTTGGGTGGCCGGCCCGGGCGACGTCTGGGCGG
Source organism: Labilithrix luteola (assembly GCF_001263205.1). Classification (GTDB taxonomy): domain Bacteria; phylum Myxococcota_A; class Polyangia; order Polyangiales; family Polyangiaceae; genus Labilithrix; species Labilithrix luteola. The sequence continues at coordinate 9,843,371 of NZ_CP012333.1, read as the reverse complement.
GAGGCCCCGACGGCGTGGTCTTCCACGGCACGAGCTCTGCGTCCGCGCCGGGAACATTTGCCTTCGGCAAGGTCGAGCTGGGCGTCGCCGACGACATTCTTCGTATTCGCGGAACATCGGCGTCCGATATCTTGGCAATCACCGCGAATGGCATCTTTCACTCGGCGGGCACTTCGTTCGAGGAACTCTCGTTCCCGAGTGCCATTCCGGGAGACTCCGCGCACGTGGTCTCCGACATGTGGAAGTCCGACGAAGACGTCTGGATTGCCGCTCGCGAGTACAGCACCTGCAACAAGTTCGGCGATACCTGCGATTACCAAGATCACACGCTGCTCGTTCGCTGGAAGCACGCCGCAGATCCGAACGGCGACCCGTCGGCGTCGTTCGACCGAATTCCGCTCGCCCTGAGCTGTAGTGGCGTCACCTGCGCCGTCGTCGCGGGGGCGACGGCGCCGGACGGCTCGCATTACTTGGTGGTCAAGAGGCCGTCGCTTCTTCCGTTCAGCAAGCCTCCGCAAGTCGCCCACGTCGCGCCTCGTGATGCTGGGATCCTCGACGCGAGCGCTGCCGGAGGAAACGGCGATTGGGTGTGGTCGATGGATGACGCAGCACTCGCGGGCACCACGCCCGAGGGGATCTGGACAGCGGCGAGCACACGCGCCTGGATCGCGGCGTCTCCCGGCTCCGTTCGTCGTTGGGACGGGCAGATCTGGAGCATCGGCCGAGTCGCCATCGGCTCGCCGCTGACGAAACGGCTTCACGCTATCGGAGGCGTAGTGGACGGCAGCGGCAAGGCCGACACGTGGATCGTGGGTGAGAACATCGCCCTGCACCGCACGGAGTCGCCGTGAAATCCCGTTCGCTTCTCCTCCTCGCGCTCGGCACGGGATTCGTGGTCAGCGCGTTCGCCTGCTCGGAGACGAGCGATGCGCCGGCATGGGATTCGTCGTCGGACGACACCACCGACGCCTCTCGCCCCGACGCCTCGCTGCCCGAGACGAGCGCCTCTGTCGAAGACGCGAGCGTGCCCGACGTGGTCGAGCCCTACGACGGTTCGCCGGCGCCAGTCGCGTGTGACGGCTCGCCATGCGTGGTCCGCTTGGTCGGTGGCCCCTCGGTGTTTTGCGGCGTCATCGACGACGGCACCGTGCGCTGCTGGGGTGAGCCCTCGCTCGTCGGCGGAGCGCCCGACGATGGCTCGGATCCCAACCCTGGCCCCGCGGCCATCGCGGGAATCGCCGGCGCGATCGACATTGCCATCACCTCGTCGAACGTGTGCGCCGTGCTTGGTGACGGCGGCGTCGATTGCTGGGATGCCGTGGACCGAACGCCGGTGCGCTCGTCCGATGCGCCTTCCACGCTGCGCCTCGCGCTCGGCGCAGAGATGTCTTGCGCGGTGGCGCTGAACGGCGATCTCGATTGCTGGGGCGACAGCGCACTCTTCGGCTCGGGCCTTCGCACGGTCGGTCTCGGCGGACGAAAGGCCGTCGACGTTGCCGTGACGGACACCGCCGCCTTCGTTCTCGACGACGAGGGTACGCTCTGCTCGTGGGGTGCGCGCGGCGTCACGCTCGGGCGCTCGACGTCGCTCGACGTCGACGACGTTCCGCGTCCGGTCGTCGGCCTTCCGCCGGTGCGCAGCTTCGCCGCCTCGGCTTCGCACGTCTGCGCGGTCACCACCGATGGACGCCTCTTTTGCTGGGGCAATGGCACCAATGGCCTCCTCGGCGTCGGTCATGCACGCGACGAGAGCGAGCCCGCGGACGTGTCGTTTGCGCAAGGGGATTGGCCCTTCCAGATCTCCGCCGCCGACTCGCACTCGTGCGCACGGCTGACGAACGGCGAGGTTGCCTGTTGGGGCGGCGGCAACACGTGGGGCGAGCTCGGCTTCGCGACCCGGAGCGCAGCCTACGTGCCTTCGAAGCTCACCACCTTGGCGCCGGACATCGTCGCGGTGGCCACCGGCCTTTCGTCGAGCTGCGCGCTGACCAAGGGCGGCGCGGTCTGGTGCTGGGGTGACGACCGCAGCGGCCAGCTTGGGCAAGGCAAAGAGGACTCATCACGCCATTGGACGCCCACGCAGGTGACTTTCCCGTGAGCTCGGAGACTCCGATGCCGTTGCTTCTTCGCTATGCGCCGCTCTCCCTCGCGCTCGTGACGTGCTTCGTTGCGTGCGGCGAGTCCGACCGGGGCTTCGTGCAAACCTCGCCCGATCTCGGCGCACAGAACGATGCCGATGCAGGCCCCTCCTGTCAGGGCCGGCGCTGCTCGCGCGATCTGCACGCGGTGCTGGACGGCTGCACCGGGCAGGTCATCGAGACGTGCCCGGACGAACAAGGCTGCGGCGCGGGCGCATGCACGTCGCCATGCGATGCGGCGTCGAAGTCGCAAGGCTCAATCGGCTGCTCGTTCTGGACCACGCCGCCGGACGTGTTCCGCACCGTGGACTCGTCGTGCTTCGCCGCGTTCGTCGCCAACACGTGGTCGACGCCGGTGAACGTGAAGGCGAGCCTGGGCGCCAATCCCCTCGACGTTTCCAAGAGCATCTACCGCGCCATCCCCGCGGGTGACGGCTCTTCGAACGTGCACTACCAGCGCATCGAAGGCCCGATTCCGCCCGGCGAAGTCGGAATCGTGTTTCTGTCGCAAGGCGATCCGACGCCGAGCACCAATCCCGCCACCGAGAACGCCATTGCCTGCCCCGTCGACGTGACCGTGGCCTTCCACGGAACGGCCGTGAGCACGCACGAGACGAGCATCTACCCGGCCTTTCATCTCGAGACGGACGTTCCGGTCTCTGCCTATTCGATATTCCCTTATGGCGGAGCGAAGAGTTACGTCACGGCGGCAACGTTGCTCTTGCCGACGGCGTCGTGGGGCACGAACTACATGATGATGGATGGCCTGAGCGGCCTCTACAATCTCGGGCTACCGTTCGTGCAGGTCGTCGCGCAGGAAGACGACACGGTGATTCGCATCAAGCCTCGCGTGGACATTCGCGGAGGCGAAGGCGTCGCGGCCGGAGCCAAGGACGCGGTCAGCACGTGGACGCTCCAGCGCGGACAGGTCCTCGAGTTCGTCCAGAGCCTGAGCCTCGACGGAAGCCCCCTCGAATCGAATCATCCGGTGGCCCTCTTCGCCGGAACCCAGTGTTCGAACATTCCGCTCGATCGAGCCGCGTGCGATGCGTTGCATCAGCAAATCCCGACGATCGGGCAGTGGAGCTCGAGCTATACGGCAGTCCCCTACAAGACGCGGCGCGTTCCCCTCGAAGGACAAGAGGCACTCCCCGAGAGCGTGACCTGGAGCATCGCCGCAGCACGCGACGGCACGATTCTCACCTACGATCCCGAGCCGTCCGGCAGCGACGGGGCGAGCACGATGCCGGGCAACGGTCCTCCCGCGGGCGTGCCTCACACGCTCGCGGGAGGGGAAGTCACGTTCCTGCAATCGGACCATCCCTTCCGCGTCCACTCGCAGGGCCCCGACTATCCCATCTTCGTCGCGAACTACATGACGGGCGCTCAGAAGTACTACACGGATGGCGATCCGGACTTCGTCAACGTGATTGCGGACGACCAGTTCCTCGACGACTACGTCTTCTTCGTCGACCATACGTACAAGACGAACACGCTCACCGTCGTTCGCAAGAAGGACGAACGTGGCTTTCACGACGTGACGCTCGACTGCGCCGGCCCCATCTCCGGCTGGACGCCCCTCGGTTCGGACGGCACGATCGAGTACGCCTGGCTCGACATCACCCGCGACGGCCACCCCAACGGCGCCTGCACCAGCGGCCGCCACCAGGCCACGAGCGAAGGTCCTTTCGCCCTCTACGTCTGGGGCATCGACTTCTCCGTCAGCTACGGCTACCCCGCCGGCGCCGGCAGCCGTCCGACCTCTCCGTATACGGTCGAAGTCCGCTAATACGCGTCCTCGCGTTGGCGCGCCCCCTCGGCGCCATCTCCGAAATGCGGTCGAGTCACGAGCGGCCTACGCCAAAGTGGCGCGCGTGCATGGAGCTCGCGTGGGCCGCGACGGCGCGATGGAAACGCTCGGCAATCTGCCATGGCATCATCGTTGCTCACGCACGTGCCATGCAGTCTTCCAGCTCCTGTGCGGAGTCTCGGCAGGTCGTGATCTGTGCCGCGAACGCCGAGACCCTCGACGGACTCGAGGCCTATCTTTCCAAAGTTGGAATGCGGGTCAAAGGGCGGCGTCGTCTCGAGGATTGCCTCGATGAGGCGAGCGACGCGGCTTTTGCGCTGGTGCTCTTTCCCGACGACTTCGCGTGGCGGTCGGTGGAGGCCGTAGTGGCCGAGCTCGCCGCCCGCTGCAAAGACACGCTGCTGATCGTCGTCACGAGTCGGCTGAAGGACTTCGAGCGGTTCGCGCGCGCGCACGAGAACGTCGCGGTCGTTCCGCGACCGGTCTGGGGCTGGACGATTTTGGATGCAATCCGTGCGCACGCGGAGGCCGATGAAGGCTCGGGGCTCGAGGACGACGAGGCGCGCCGCGAGCGGTCGGAGTAGTCCGCGAAGGCCTCAGTCGTCCGCGGGTTCGATGGCGAGATCGCGGGTCCGCGCGATGTACCGTTGCATCGTGCGTAGGCCCACCGACAGCCTTCGTGCAGCTCGCGATCGGTTTCCTCGTTCGAGGACGAGCGCGGAGTGCAAGATCCGATCGACGGCCTCCGACAGCGGCATGTCGAGGCGCACCTCGATGACCTCGCTCGCGTTCTGCCGAGCGCTGCTGCTGCCTGGCGAGGACGTCTCCGCGGATGGCGTGGTGCGCATGCGCTCCGGAAGGTCACGGACGCGCGCAGATTTCCCGTCACGCATGAGACACAGAAGCTGGACGACGTTGCGAAGCTCGCGAACGTTTCCCGGCCACGCGTACGAGCGCAGCGCGTTGGTGGTGGCGCGGGTGAGGCGCGGCGGTTTCGTGCCGTGTTTGATACACGAGTGCGCAACGAACTGCTGAACGAGCGGCATGATGTCGGCGACGCGCTCGCGTAACGGGGGAACCGAAAGCGTGATGCCCTCGATCCGATAGAACAAGTCCGGGCGAAATCGGCCTGCCTTCACCTCGTCCTCCAGCGGACGATGCGTCGCGGTCACCAGCCGGATGTCGGCCGTGATCTTCGTCGAGCCACCCACGCGCATGTAACGCCGGTTTTCGAGGAACCGAAGGAGCTTCGCCTGGACTCCGATGGGCATGTCTCCAAGCTCGTCCAGAAAGAGCGTGCCGCCGGCGGCCGCTTCGATCTTGCCTCGCGCGCGTTCACTGGCGCCGGTGAAGGCGCCTTTCTCGTGACCGAAGAGCTCGCTCTCGAAGAGGGCCTCCGGGATGGCGGCGCAATTGATTGGCACGAACGGGCCTCGACGGCGATCGGACGACTCGTGGAGCCGGCGCGCGAAGATCTCCTTGCCGGTGCCGCTCTCGCCAATGAACGTCACGATGACGTCCTTGTTGGCGACCATGTTCACGACCCGGTCAAGTTGGCGCATCGCCAACGAGCGAACGATCGGCTCGAGGACGATGTCTGCGTTCCGTTTCGTCTGAGGCACGCTGCCAACATAGGCCGATCGATGCTTTTTTCCAGGCCCACGCGTCTCCAGTCGCGCTTGAGCAGAGGTGAGCGTCGTCCCGAGTCCGCGCGGAGCGACTTGCGAGCGCTGCCCCGGTACGTCTTTCGGTACGCCAAATAGGCACGAATGACCAAGGCCGGCGCGCGCGCCGTACGGGGGGCCATCGTAGGGCGCCAGCACCTCGAAATTCGAGGCAGTTCTGGGTGGTACGACACGTGCTTGGTCCGCCGCCGAACGCTCGTGCGAGCGCCTCGAGCGCTCGTACTGCCGGAGGCAAGACGTACCGAAATGACGAACAAGGAACTCACCAACTGGGTCAACGAGGTCGCGGACCACGCGAAGCCGGACGCCGTTCGATGGTTCGACGGGAGCAAGCTCGCCATGCTCTCGCTCGAAGACCGCATGGTTGCGGATGGAACCCTCCATCGGCTCGATTCGGAAAGTCATCCGCACAGCTTCCTCCATCGCTCCCATCCAACGGACGTCGCGCGAACCGAGCACTTGACCTTCATTTGTTCGAAGCACGAGCAGGACGCCGGGCCGACGAACAACTGGATGAGCCCGGAGCAAGCACAGGCCGACGTTTGGCCGCTCTTCGCTGGCGCCATGAAGGGCCGAACGATGTACGTGGTCCCGTACTTGATGGGCCCAGCGGATTCGCCCTGGAGTCGCCTCGGCGTCGAGATTACCGACAGCCCTTACGTCGTCGCGAATCTCGCGATCATGACCCGCACGGGTGACGCTGCTCTGCGCCGATTCGGCCCGCACACACGCTTCGTCAGGGGCGTGCACAGCCTCGGCGACCTTTCACCGACGCGTCGATTCATCTGCCACTTTCCTCAGACGCGCACGATCTGGAGCATTGGCTCGGGGTACGGCGGCAACGCGCTGCTGAGCAAGAAGTGCCACGCGCTGCGCATCGCCAGTGTCGAAGCGCACGAAGAAGGCTGGATGGCCGAGCACATGATGATCCTCGGCATCACGAACCCGCAGGGCGTCAAGCACTACGTCGCCGCGGCGTTTCCCAGCGCGTGTGGGAAGACGAATCTCGCGATGCTCGTTCCGAGCCTTCCGGGGTGGAAGGTGGAGACGGTCGGTGACGACATCTGCTGGATGCACGTCGGCGACGACGGCCGGCTATGGGCCGTCAATCCCGAGGCGGGATTCTTCGGAGTGGCTCCAGGAACGAGCAGGAAGACCAATCCCAATGCGCTGGCGGCGCTCGGCCGGGACGTCATCTTCACGAACGTCGCGCTCCGGAAAGACGGCACGCCCTGGTGGGAAGGGCTCGGCCCCCTCGACGACGGCGAGGTGCTGACGGACTGGCGCGGCAATCTGTGGACGCCCGGGACCAAGGAGCCGGCTGCCCATCCGAACTCGCGTTTCACCGTCTCGGCGCGCCAGTGCCCGACGGTGGGGCCTAGCTTCGACGATCCGCAAGGTGTCCCGATCTCGGCCATCATCTTCGGCGGACGGCGGGCACGATTGACGCCCCTGGTCTACGAGGCGCGGGACTGGGCGCACGGGGTCTACGTCGGTGCGACACTGGTCTCCGAGACCACCGCTGCCGCGACGGGCGCTGTCGGCATTCCACGCAACGATCCGATGGCCATGCTCCCGTTCTGTGGCTTCAACATGGCCGACTACTTCGGCCACTGGCTCTCGATGGGCCGGCGCCTCGTCGAGCCGCCGAAGATCTTCCACGTGAACTGGTTCCGGACCGACGAGGACGGCCGCTACCTCTGGCCCGGCTTCGGCGAGAACATCCGCGTGCTGAAGTGGATTCTCGAACGCGTCGAGGGATCCCAAGCGGTACGACCAACACCTATCGGCAACGTGCCGGTGCAATCCGCGCTCGATCTGAGCGGCCTCGATACGGCGCGCGAGAACTTCGAACGGCTCGTTGCCGTCGATCCGCGAGCCTGGCTGGAAGAGGTCGAACGAAATGGCGCCTTCCTGGACCGCTTCGGAGAGCGCTTGCCAGAAGCCATCCGGCGCGAACACCGGGCTCTCGCAGACCGCCTTCGCACGGCGATCTCTTGAGTCGACCGTATCGGCCTGACGAGCGAGCAGAAGGCGATGCGCCCGCTCGCTCACCCGAAACCGATCGGCTCATCGAGGCACTCCGTCGGGCCAGTCTCTCGCGACGTCTGCGCGAGCGGCTCCTCATGGACGCCGAGTTCGACGAGCTCTATCCCGCACCCGCCCGCGTCGTCTCGTCGATGTTCTGGACGCCCATGGCCGTGGCGATCCGGGCGGCGGACCTCCTCGTCACGACGCCATCGACGCGCGTGCTCGACGTGGGCTCGGGCGTAGGGAAGTTCTGCATCGTCGGCGCCGCCATCACGGGGGCGCCTTTCATGGGGATCGAGCATCGCCGGGGCTTCGTCGATATCGCGCGCGACGTTGCCTCGCGCGTCGGCGCCGATACCGCGCATTTCGTGTCCGGCACCCTCGACGACATCGATGTATCGGACTTCGACGCGCTCTACTTCTTCAACCCGTTCGAAGAAAATATGCTGCACGCCCGACACTGGCTCGACAGCACCGTGACTCTCTCCGAGGCGCGGTACTTCGCCGACGTCTCTCGTGCCGAAGGCCTGCTCGATGCCGCGCGCGTCGGCACGCGCGTCGTGACGTACCACGGATTCGGCGGAAAAATGCCGCTCTCCTACCACCGGGCCGTTCGCGAACGATGCCGTAGCGGCCACCTCGAACTATGGGTGAAGAGCGAGCGGGCCCGCACCTACTCGTTCGACAACCCGCAGCAAACCCGCTTTCGGACGAGCGAAGACGCTGTCTGAGCCGTCGACGCTCGCGCTTGGGCTCGGCGAGCGCGTGCGTGAGGGCTGGGGCTTCTTGACAAATCCCCGACGCTCGGCGCCACTGTCGGGCGTGAGCTCGAGCCGCCAACATCCCGCCGACAGCCATGATCTGATCCGTGTTCGGGGCGCGCGGGAGAACAACCTGAAAGACGTCAGCGTCGAGATCCCCAAGCGGCGGCTGACGGTGTTCACCGGCGTGTCGGGATCGGGCAAGTCGTCGCTCGTCTTCAGCACCATCGCGGCCGAGTCGCAGCGGCTCATCAACGAGACCTACAGTGCGTTCGTGCAAGGCTTCATGCCCACGCTGGCGAGGCCCGAGGTCGACGTGCTCGAAGGGCTCACGACCGCGATCATCGTCGACCAGGAGCGCATGGGCGGTAATCCGCGCTCGACGGTGGGTACGGCCACCGACGCCAACGCGATGCTCCGCATCCTCTTCAGCCGTCTCGGCAAGCCGCACATCGGTTCGTCCAATGCGTTCTCGTTCAACGTTCCGTCGGTGAGCGGCGTCGGCACGATCACGGTCGAAAAGGCAGGCGGCAAGCAGCGTGAGGCGCGCACGTTCTCGCGCGAAGGCGGCATGTGCCCGCGCTGCGAGGGCATGGGCTCGGTCAGCGACATCGACCTCACCCAGATCTACGACGAGACGAAGTCCCTCAACGAAGGCGCCATCACGATTCCTGGCTACTCGATGGACGGCTGGTACGGCCGCATCTTCTCGGGCTGCGGATTCTTCGACCCCGACAAGCCGATCAAGAAGTTCAACAAGAAGGAGCTCCACGACCTCCTCCACAAGGAGCCGACCAAGATCAAGGTCAACGGCATCAATCTCACCTACGAGGGGCTGATCCCGAAGATCCAGAAGTCGATGCTCTCCAAAGACGTCGACACGCTGCAGCCGCACGTCAGGGCGTTCGTGGAGCGCGCAGCGACGTTTGCAACTTGTCCCGAGTGCGAAGGCACGCGCCTCAGCAAAGGCGCTCGGTCCTCGAAGATCAAAGGGATTAGCATCGCTGATGTGTGCAAGATGCAAATCAGCGATCTGGCCGAGTGGGTGCGCGGACTCGACGAGCCGTCCGTCGCGCCGCTCCTTACGTCGCTACGGGAGACGCTCGACGCCTTCGTCCAGATCGGCCTCGGCTACCTCAGCCTCGACCGGCCCTCCGGCACGCTGTCCGGCGGCGAAGCGCAGCGCACGAAGATGATCAGCCATCTCGGCTCGTCGCTCACCGACGTTACCTACGTCTTCGACGAGCCGACGATTGGCCTCCACCCCCACGACATCCAGCGCATGAACGATCTGCTCCTGCAGTTGCGTGACAAGGGCAACACTGTCCTCGTCGTCGAGCACAAGCCGGAGATGATCGCCATCGCGGATCACGTCGTCGACCTCGGACCCGGTGCCGGCACGGCCGGCGGCAAGGTCGTGTTCGAGGGCACCGTCGACGGCCTTCGCGCCAGCGACACGCTCACCGGGCGTCACCTGAGCGACCGAGCCTCGCTCAAGGCGTCGGTGCGCAAGCCGTCGGGCGTCATGAAGATCCGCGGCGCGAAGCTCCACAACTTGAAGAACGTCGCCGTCGACATCCCGCTCGGCGTTCTCGTCGTGGTGACCGGCGTGGCGGGCTCGGGCAAGAGCTCGCTCATCCGTGGCTCGGTCTGCGGCCAAGAAGGCGTGGTGTCGGTCGACCAGACTCCGATCCGCGGCTCACGGCGCAGCAACCCGGCCACCTATACCGATTTGCTCGAGCCGATCCGCAAGGCCTTCGCCAAGGCGAACAACGTGAAGCCCGCGCTCTTCAGCGCGAACTCCGAGGGCGCCTGTCCGACCTGCAACGGCGCCGGCGTCATCTACACCGACCTCGCGATGATGGCAGGCGTCACCACAGTCTGCGAAGACTGCCAGGGCAAACGCTTCCAAGCGTCGGTGCTGAAATACCGCCTCGACAAGCTCAACATCGCCGAGGTACTCGACCTGCCGGTCCAGGACGCGGTCGAATTCTTCGGCTCCGGCAAGGCGCACACGCCGGCCGCGCACGCCATCCTGAAACGCATGGCCGACGTCGGCCTCGGCTACCTCCGCCTCGGCCAGCCGCTCACCACGCTCTCGGGCGGCGAGCGCCAGCGCCTCAAGCTCGCCACCCACATGGGCGAAGAAGGCGGCGTCTACGTCCTCGACGAGCCCACCACCGGCCTCCACCTCGCCGATCTCGAGCAGCTCCTCGGCCTGCTCGATCGCCTCGTCGACTCCGGCAAGTCGGTCATCGTGATCGAGCACCACCAGGCCGTCATGGCCCACGCCGACTGGATCATCGATCTTGGCCCCGGCGCCGGCCACGAAGGCGGAAAGGTCGTCTTCGAAGGCACACCCGCCGATTTGGTGAAATCGAAGTCGACGTTGACCGGCAAGCACCTCGCCGATTTCGTCGGCGGCCGCACGAAAGCACCAACCTCCGGCGACCGATCCCGCGTTACCCCCGAGGCCGCGTCCAAAGGCCGCCGCTCCGCAACGCCGTAGCTCGCCGGTCGGAAGGTCGAGCCTCCCGGCTTTCGCGTTCGGCTTCGTCGCATCTTGAAAGAGTGAACGACGCGATTCCGCTCGCAACTCTGATGCGGGCAGCGCAGCCTTGGTCACCAGGCGCCCGGCGCGGGCAACAAGCCCTCTTCGACCTCCGAGCGTTGCGTGACCTTTGCGGCTTTGCAGCTTTGCGGCCAATAGGCGCCCGCAGACTAGGATCGGCGCTCGCGCTCAGTTCCACCTCTCGTGCCGAGAGCACGTGACGGGGGCGAGAGCCGCAACGCCACGACGAACGCAAAGGTCACGCAACGAACCAGGGCTTGCCTCTCGTGATGTGTCGATGACGAGAATCTCTGGCTCCCGGAAGCGTTCGATCAACCACTTTGGGTCGACGTTCGGGGGAACGATGCGCGCCTTGTTGCTGTTGCCCTTGCTGTCGCCTATGCCTTCTTGCGGACGCGCGGAAAGCCGCCGCCGTGATAGCCACTCTCAGGATAGTAGAGAACCCAGATCTCGCCGCTCGAATCGTCGACGTATTCGGTCTCCCACCTCTCGCCATCGCTTCCGAGCTCTCGTAGTTTGCCCACGAACGCGAGAGCTTCGTTTCCGCAAAGGTCGGTCGCGAAGCGATGCATGCGAAGGTACTCGCTCCACCGGTCGTACAGGCGTTGCTCGTTGGCCTCTTTGGTTTCGAGACCCGGCCAGGCCATCGCCGTGTGGCGAACGAAGGACTCTATTTCCGGCGGACGCTCGAAGTCGGCATACACCGCTTCGACCTTTTGCAGCGGATCGGCGTAGGCATGCCGATGCTCGAAGACCCACGCCAGCGTGAGGTAGAGCCACTTCCCGCGGATCAACGCGAAGTCGCGGGGCCCCTCTGATTCGGCCAGCTTGTGGACGACGTCGCGCGTCGGTTCGCCCCGCGTCATCGCTGCGAGCTCGACGACCTCGGGGGAGACGGCCTTCTGCGCCGAGAGCCGTGCGCGTGCGAGGTCCACCGCCGCGTCCGGGGCGAGAAGGCGGTTGTCGATTCCGAAGAGGACTTCTGACCAGGTGATGGTCGCGCGTTCGAGGATGAAGTCGGCCGTGATCGCGAGAACGGTCAGGTTCATGAGCGCCGCGAGCTTATCCCGAGGTGGAAAGGGCCCTATGTGAAAACTTGAATTCGGCAGCTCTCGTGACTGCCAGACATTCTCCTCTTCGACGTACTACCAGAGCAGCGCCACATGGATGAGTCTTGGTATGAGCACAAGGGGGCGCACGCGTGCTCGCGTGATCGCCGCGCTCAGGCTTCCTGCGAGGGAGTGGCGTCGTCGGTTGGCTCGGCGGGGAGCCAGACGGTGACGGTACTGCCGTCGCCTTCGCGGCTCTCGAAGCGGACGGAGCCGCCGTGGCGGCCGACGATGACGTTCGACAAGTAGAGGCCCACGCCCATGCCCCCGAAGTCGTGTGTCGTCTCGGCGTGGGCACGGTAGAAGGGCTCGAAGAGGTGCGCCTGTTTGTTCGGCGCAATGCCGATGCCATGATCTCTCACGGAGACCTTGGCGCCGCCCTTTGGCGGTACGGTCAGGATCACCTCCACGGGACCCCCGGTCGAGGAGTAGCGGAGGGCGTTGTCGATGAGGTGGGAGAAGACCTTTTCGAGGAGCGAGCGGTCGCCGACGACTTTGGGAGCATCGTGCGGCGTCGTGATGGTGACGCGCGCGGGTTGAAGCGGTGGCTCCAAGCGACCGGCGACGCGAGAGAGGAGCTCGGCGACGTCCACTTGCTCTTCGACCAAGGGGAGGCGGCCGACGCGGAGCTGCCACAGAACAAGCAGATCGGTGACGATTCGATCGATGCGGTTGGCGCCTCGGCCGAGTGCATCGAGCATGCGTCGCTGCTCGACGGGGACCTCCTGACCGCGCATCTGCAGGAGCGCGGCGTAGCCACTCACGACGGCGACAGGTGTCTTGAGCTCGTGGGCGGCGGTTCGTAGGAACTGGTCGCGGAGGCGCTCGAGCTCCACCTTCTCGGTGACGTCCGACGCGGCTTCGACGGCGCCGACGACGAGGCCCTTGTCGTCCTTGATGGGGGCGGCGCTGAGGCGAAGTTGGACGTCGCGCTCGCGGCTGTCGGTGATGGTGGCGTCGACCGAGGCAACGACCTCACCCGCGAGGGCGCGTACGAGAGGCTGTTCGAACCACGCGAACGGCCGTCCGTCCGGATGGCGTGTGCGGAGGATCGTCGGCAGCTCGGCGACCCTCGGAAGGTGGGTGCTGCGTGTGCTGCCGAGGAGGCGCTCTGCGGCTTGATTGAGGAGCGTGATGCGACCCTCCTTGTCGCAGACGAACACGGCGTGGACCATGTTCTCGAGGACGGCCTGCAGCTGCTCGCGGCTCTCGCGCAGAGACGACTCCGCGCGCCGGCGTTGCGCGTTTTCTCGCTCGAGATCGTCGAAGAGCGCCGCACTCTCGAGCGAGATCGCGGCCTGCGCGGAGAGAACCTCGAGCACGGTCACGCGCTCCTCACCGAAGACGGCGGGCGCGAGGTCGTTCTCGAGATAGATGAGCCCAAGGAGCTCCTGTTTTCGGCACACCGGCAAACAAAGAACCGCTCGTGGTTTTTGCGAACGCAAATAGGGATCAGCGGAGAATGGATTCGGCAGAGTTGCGTCGTGCAAGAGCACGCGTTCACGCGTGCGTCTCGCGTAGTTGATGACCGCCTCGGGCAGCTGGCCCGTGGGATCCACGCTCGGGGCGACCGCCTCGCATTCGACCACCGCGCGATCGCCGGCGAACATCACGAAGCAGCACCGGCGAGCCCCGGCATAGCGGAGCATGACTTCGAGCAAGCGCTCGAGGAGTCGGGCGCGTACGAGCTCGGCCGACAGCGCCTGCGAAGCCTGCGTGACCGTGAGAAGGTCCAATTCTTCGGGCCTCGCGGCCACGGTGTCGGTCGCGACGGCGGCCCGGCGCCCCGGTGGCTCGAGGCAGCGCGCCTTTTCCATCGCGCCCCATTGCGAATAGCGTCGCCGCGCCTCGCGCAGATAGACGTCCGCGAAGTGCATGAAGCCGCGGGATTCGTAGAAGCGGGCCGCGAGCTCGTAGGCGATCGCCTGCACCTGGATGAAGCCGTTGTCTTGCGCGGAGCGAATCGCGCGTTCGTAGTCGTGCATCGCCGCGAGATCGTCACCTCGCAGGCGCGCCGCCTCGGCCGCGATCAGGGCGTACTTGGCCGAGAAATTCTCCGGACAGCTCTCGGCCCATCCTTCGAACTTCTTCAGGGCGGCGTCGAACAGCGCGGAATCGTCGCCTTCGAGCTTCGCGCCTTCGAGCTTCGCGTCAGACAGCGCCGTCGAGGCGAGCGAGAGCGCGAAGTAGAAGGCGTGCTCGGCCGCAATGGGAAACATCGCGCTCGTGCGTAGGAGCGCGGCGGCGGTGCGTCCGATGTCGACGGCTTTTTCGTATTTGCCCGCGAAGAATGCCGCCTGGAGTCGATCGACGTAGTGCCAGCAATGCGTGAGCGGCGACGTGTTCGCCTTGATGTGCTCTTCGAACTCGGCTTCGCTGCGCTCCTTCGTGCCGAAGCTCCCAAGCTCGTTCGTCTCGCCGCGAAGGCTCTGGATGAGCAGGTGCCGGCTCTCCATGAGATCCGCCATCTCACCGTAGCCGAACTCGCGAACGCGCTTGGTGCGCTGCGCGGATTCCACCGCGAGGTCGCCTAGGCTCGCGCCCATGAGGAGGCGCGTCATGACGAGGTGATTCTCCGCGTAGCAGAGATACGTCAAGTCGCCTTGCTGATAAGCCGCGTCGAGGGCTGTTTCGAGATACGGCAGATTGGTGCGGACATGGTGAGTCCAGTAGTTTACGAGGCTCGCGAACGCCGTGCAGACGAGGGGCTTGCTGGCCGAGAGGCCAGGCCGCAGCACGAGCTCGTAGCCGACGCGCCCCAGCTGCCACGCGTCCTCGTGACGGCCCGTGATTCCGCCCAAGTTGAGCGCATACGCTACGAACGAAGATGGGCTCGCTTCGGAGACACCCCACTCGAGGTTCGCGCGCAGGCTGCGACTGGCAAATAGCGCAAACAGGTTTTCGTCGACGTACGAGATCGGCGTCACCACGTGAGATTCGAGATTGGCGATGGCGCGCGCCGTAGGATCGGTCGCTCGGGGAAGCTCGGTGAGGGCTTCGATGCTGAACGAGCGAAGGCTCGCCCATGTCTCCGCGACGGCGGCGGCGGCCTCTTCGCGGCTGACGCGCTCCGGATACTCGATTCCGCAGGCGCGCAGCCCCTCGAGACCGAGCTTCACGGCCCCCACCACGTCGCCTTGCGTCATCCGAAGATCCACGAGCACCGAATACGCCGCCGCCCGATCGGCCGCGGTTCGTGCCTTTTCGAGGACGACGCCCACGAGCCGCTCACCGACGTCGAAGCGCCCGACGACGAGCTCGCACGCTGCGCGCTCGAGGTGCAGGCCGTACGTGACCGCATAGGCGTCGTCCCACGCGGCTTCGTCCAGCATCGCCATGCCCGCGGCGAAATAGCGAGCGGCCGATGCATAAGCACTCGCGGCTTTCGCTTTGCGACCGACGGTGAGGTCGAGCGCGGCGAGCTCCGCGCGCTCCTTTCGGGTCACGATGAGGGCTGACGCGGCATTCAGCTGGTCGGCGATGACGAAGCTTTTGTCGTCGCTGCGGTCCTTGCGAGCGAGCAGCGCGCGTCCGATGCGCAGGTGGAGCGAGGCGCGCTCGTCGAGCGGAAGGAGGGAATAGGCGGCTTCGCGAACGCGGTCGTGCGGGAAGCGGAAGGCCTGGCGGCTCGAGACGAGCAATCCTTCCGCGGCGACCTCACGGAGATCGCGCTCGACCTCCTCGAACGGTCGAGAAAGGACCGCGCTGACGTCGGCCGCTTGGAACTCGATACCGAGGCACGCCCCGACGCGCAGTGCCTCGTGAACCGCTGGAGCGAGGCTCGTGACCTTCGCGATGACGAGGTCGACCGTTTCGTCGGCGAGGGGAACGCGACGGATCTGCTCGACGTCCCAGACCCAACGCCCTTCGACGGGGTCGAAGGTCACGAGATTCTTCTGATGGAGCGTGCGAAGAAGCTCCGTCACGAAGAGTGGATTGCCTCCGGTGCGCTCCCGCAGGATGTCGGCCAGCGTGGTGGCCTCGGGCAACGGACATCGAAACGCGTCGACGACGATACGGGCGATGGCGTTCGAAGCGAGGGGAGGGACTTCGACTTCGCTGACGACACCACGACTTCGCAGACGCGAGAGCGCGGCGGAGAGCGGGTGATCGGACGCGACTTCGCTGTCGCGGTATGCACCTATCGTGAGGACGTGCTTGGAGCTCGGATGCGCCAGGACTTGTTCGAGGAGGACGATGCTCGCAGGGTCCGCCCATTGCAGGTCGTCGAGAAAGAGGACCAGCGGGTGCTCCCTCGAGGCAACGGCCCCGAGAAGTCGCTGGAAGAACAGTTTGAAGCGATCTGGCGATTCGACGGTCGCGCTCTGTTCGTATTTGGCGTGATCGCCGAAGATGATTTCGAATCTGGGTACGAGCGCGCCGAGGAGTGACACGTTCGTTCCGAGTGCGTTCTGGAGCTGCGTGCGCCAAGCCGCGAGCTTCTCCTCGTTTTCGGTCAGCAGTTGACCGACGAGCTGTTCGAGTGCCTGCGCCACTGCGAAGTAAGGGACGTTCTGCCGAAGCTCCTCGTGCTTTCCCTCGAGGAAGACGCCGCCTCGTGAAAGAACATGCGCTTCGAGCGCCTTCGCGAGCGATGACTTCCCGACGCCGGGTGGGCCTCCCAGGAGAACGAGCCTTGCCCCGTCCGACGCAGCATGCTCGAACGCTTTGTGGAGGGTTTGCACCTCCGCATCGCGTCCGTGCAGGCGATGGGGGATCTGCAGTCGTTCGGGCACGTCATGGAGACCGAGTTGGAAAGGCTCGACGTCCCGATGCTGCGTCCATTCAGCGAGAGCGGTCTCGAGATCGGCGACGAGCCCGCGGGCCGTCTGGTAGCGTTCCTCGGGATCCTTCGCGAGAAGCTTGTCGACGATCGCGGCGAGCACCGGCGGTACGCGGGGCTCGAGCGACGTGACGAGTGGCGGACGTTTGGCGACCTGGACATGGATCCACCCGAGCGCGTCCGAGGCTTCGAGCGGAAGTCTGCCCGTCAGCATGCGAAAGATCACGACGCCGAGCGAATACAGATCGGCGCGCTGATCGACGAGTCGTCCGGTCTGGCCCGTCTGTTCGGGCGCCATATAGGCAAACGTTCCCTCGATGAGTCCTGGCTCGTTCGACGGTCGATACGAGCCCGCCGAGGACAGCGCTGCGCCGAGCCCCGTGAGACGAACATCACCGCTTGCGCGCGCGACGAGGATATTCTCCGGCTTGAGGTCTCGGTGGATCACGCCATGGGCATGCAGTTCGCCGAGCTTGCGCGCGATCTCGATCGCGAGCCTGAGCACGGCCCCGGTCTCCATCGCCCGTTCGAGCTCGCTCTCTAGCGGATGGCCTGCGAAGTCTTCCAAGACGAGCGCGGGGCGCCCCGCGACGGTCGTTAGGTCGAGCGGAATGAGAATGGTCGAGCGCCCGGGGATGGTGCCGATCTCGCGCTCCTTGAGAAAGCGCCGAAGAGCCTGGCGTTCGTTCTCGAGCAAGATCTTCAGCAGAACCGGGAGCCCATCCGCCTGGCGAATCGCGCGAACGAGGATCGCGTCGGACGTCGCACTCACGGTCTCGGTCTGCGTGTACGCCGTATCCTCCACGGTTACCTCGGCCTCGAGGCGCTCGGGCACGCCGTCGTGCTGCTCATAGATCGACGAAAGCAAAGGACGCCCCACCAAATCGGCAGGGGTGTCCTCTTCTACGGACTTTCGTCGCCGAGCGGAACGTCATCCGCGTGAAGATAGCTGAACGTTCGCGTGCTCCCCGCGCCCGCCTCTCATCCGCTCGGTCGTGCTGCGCGCCCGAATGCGGCCCTCGGACACACTACACCTCGCGCGCGAGCGTCGACCGCGCAGGCATCGACGTGGCGTCAGAATCGAGCTTCGTAGGCGACGTAGGACGTCACGCCCAACGCGAGCTCGTCGTTTTGTCCGCCGCCGGCCAAGTTGAAGGCGGCGACCTGGACGCCGATGTCGATCGGGACCTCTCGGCTGAGGACATATCCCGCGCCCGCATTCCCGCCGAAGCGAATGACCGAATCGATCGTGGGGATTGTATTGCTCGAATCGAACAACGCCACATCCCCGCGGAAGAAGAGAATGCGGGCCCCCATCTCGGCGTTGACATAGACGCCCGCGCCGGGCTGAAACGCGAAGATGCGAGTGCCGACGAGGATCGGCAGATCGTCCACCGCGCCATTCAGGAGGAACGGAAGGACCTGCTTCTTCATGCCGCGCTGGTATCCGACGCGGAGATATCCCTCGATCGTCGGTGATGCGTAGACACCAACGCGTAGTGACGCGCCTAGGAGCGGCCCCGTCGTGTCGGCAAGCGCACCAACTGGAACCGTGAAGAGGAAGTCGCCCGCGATTGCGAAGTTCTTATGGTCGTCCTTCGAACGCGCGTTTCGCGGTTTTGTCCAATCCTCGCTCGGCGCCTCCTCGTCGTCGGAAGACGATGTATCCGCGAACGAGGAATTGGCGGCCGAGAAAGCAACGAGGGCAAGCAAGAGCGAGAGAAAGCTGCGCATGGGCGCCTCCGAGTCATCGAGAGAAGAGGCTGTCGCGTTCAGCAACCGACGTGCCATGCGCAAAAGCGCCGTTCGGAGTGCAGAGCAGTCCTGCGAAGGCATGACGGTGTTGTCAGGCTTGCGGGCGCGTGACCGGCCTCGTGTGCTGGGGAAGCGATTGTTCCGTGGCGCTGAGCGAAAAACCGGTCAGGCGTCTCGCCGAACGGACTTCGGTGTGAGCGAGCCGGTGTTCGGAATCGAGCTCACTCGTCCGTCCAGGCGAAACTGGGGCGCGCGAGCGACGATGAACGACGAGTGGGGGCGGCGCGAACTGAAATTCTCGGCTGTTTTGCACTTCGAGACGACGTCGGTTCGGTGAACGCGCCTGGCATCTCGGTTGCTGAAGGGCTTCGGCAAGGAGAATGACGATGGGTAGCTCGAAGACTCGTACGTGGGGCGCGCTTCTGATCGCGCTCGTGGGGTTCACCTCTCCGCGTGACGCCGGCGCGTGGGCCGAGTCGTGCCAAGCGATGAAGAAGGGCGACGTTGCCAAGTGCACCGCCGAAGCGAGGAAGACGTGCACCGACGACGACGCCTGGGGGCGCAAGCAGTGCGAGTACAAGCTCGTCGAGAAGTACGACCTCTGTTCGCAGGATTCGTTGGGCAACGCCGGGAAGTCCGTCTCGGAGATCATCTCCGCGGCGCGAAGCTGGTACGCGCGCGACACGGACGACAAAGAGTGGATTGCGCGCGCGCAGAAAATCGAGGCCCAGGTTGCCACGTACACGCGCATCTACAACGAGTGGAAGGCCTGCGACGCAGGGGCCTTCTCGAAGAGCACGGCGGCGGAGGTGCAGGAGGCGCCCGCGCGTGACAAGAAGCGCTACCAGGAGACCGTCGAGGCGGTGCTCTCGTATGCCGAGGAGCTCAAGAAGCGCGGCGGAGGCACCGAGAGCTTCGTGAAGGGAAAGGCCCAGGAAGCGATCGCCACCGGCGCGAAACTGCCGGCCTCGTTCCGCTACAAGGACAAGGAGCTCGCGGGCGTCCTCGCTCTGGTCGACAAGAGTGTCGCCGACGCGGAGCAGGCGCGTCTCGACGCCATTGCTGCGCGAGGCTGTCCGTCGGGGCAGAATCTCGAGGCGTCGTTCCTCGCGATTGCGAAAAAGGAGCTCGACGGCGATGGCGCCAAGCGGCGCATCGTTCGCCAGTCGCTCGCCCGTCATCAAGATCGCGATGGACTCATCAGCCGCGACAACGTTCCGATCACGATCTGCGAGGAATTCCAGAAGAACGGCAAGAGCACGTGCTCGACGCAGAACATGACCATCTTCCGCGAGAAGCCGCCGAACGGAAGCTGGGGATCGTGGCAGATCTCCGTCGGCTCCGGTGAAGAGATCAACTGCTCGAAGATGAAGTGAGCGCGTCCACGCGATGACGCGTGGCCTGCACTCGCAGTGTCCGGTCCGTCAGCGAACCGGCGGCAGAGGTGTCTTCACCAACTTTCGTTGGGCCATGCCGCCGGGATAGGCGTAGCTCGCGTAGCGATCCCATCCCCAGAGGGTGGCGGTGAAAGGACCGTCGCTCTTCGCACGCTGGAGGCCCGTTCGGCAAACGCTGGTGCCGAAGACGTCACCGGGGCCGCTCCTTCGCGAGAGATCGACGCGCGTGAATTCGTATTCGCCTCGCGTGCCGATGGGCTTCCACGCCGTGAGATTGCCGGCGCATTCGAGCCAGACGTCGCTGAACGCGCCGCGAGACTTCGCGCGGACGAGAACCAGCGAGGTCTCGGCGAAGGTGGGATCGGCGTAGAAGCTATACGCGTTCAGATATTGGCCGGAGGGAACGACGTTGACGAACTCCGGATCGCCCCACGCACCGTACGTCGCGCCAGTTGCGGGATCGCCGCCGCCTCCGCTCATGTGAGCCGAGAGGTAGATGGGATGGTCGACGTCTTGCGAGCGAACGACGAACGCGTCGCCCGTTCCGGAGTGGAATGTCACGACGTCACCGGCGGACATCATGATCGGCGCGCCGGGAGGCACAACGGGATCGTAGTCGAGGCGCGTACCGTCGCGCGCGGCGACGATGCGATAGGGCACGACCTCGTGCTCGTTGCCCATGCGCGGCCGGTAGGCGACGGCGGCATACTCGGAGCCCCACTGTTCGAAGGGCGGAATCTGTTGAGCGAGCAGGTCGCAGGCGGCCGCTTTTGCCGGGATGTTCGCGCAGGTGTTGCCGCCGATGATGGCCGTCGGCTTGGTCGAGTCGACCACGCTGCCGGTGAGCTCGTCGGATTGAACGAATTGGAGAAGCTGACCTTTGTCGAGCTTGTAAGTCACGGGCACCGTCGCCGGACTACCCACGACGCCCCTGCCGTTCTGGATATCGCGCTTCGGAAGGATCGTCACCTCGGTGCCGTCCTCGGAGGCTAGGATCTGCGTGGCGGGCCTGCCGCCTTGACCTTCCTCCCAGCCGTCGACGATGACGTGCTGCTTCGACCACGTCGTCACGGGGAAGGTGAGCATGGCTGACGGAATGAAGCTGGCCGCGCCACCGAAGGGAAAGACCGTGGCCACCGCGACCGGCACGTTCGTCGTCAAGTGATACGACGTGCCGATTCCTGTTCCGCTCGGAACGCCTTCGAGGTTGGACGCGGGGACGACTCCATCGGGGCAGGGAACGAACGTTTGATTGTCGGCCGCCGATCGAGGCACGTTCGGATCGCGCACGGAGACGAAGAGAACGACGCTCTGCCCCGCGGGAATCGGCCCTTCATGGTGGATGAGCGTCGTCTCACCAGGATTCGTTCGGAACATCGCCTTGGAGAGATCCAAGGCTTTCCCCTCGAGCTCGAGCGAGATGTCGACCGGCAATGTCGACGTATTCACGATGTACGACGCGTAACAAGAATGCGGATGCTCTGCCGTGAAACGCGGCATCTGGAAATAGAACTCGCAGCCATTCGAGCTCTTGTCGGCCGCGGCGGCCGCGCACGGCTCCTGGCAGCGACCTGCGCCGCACGCGAGCTCCGGCTTGCACGTCTCCACGACGGAGCCCGTGCACGAGTCGATGACCGATCGTCCGTCGAGCGAGCATTGGAATCCACACTCCGGCGCATCCTCGGTCGCCGCGTCGACCACGAAGCTCTGTTCGGGACCTCCGAAGTCGCCGCGATCTTTGCCGCAAGCAGCAACGCACGCGGCGGCGAGCCCGAAGCCGAGCGCGGCGGCCAGGGCCACCCGAGACGAATGCACGCGTTTCATGGCAACATCACTTCCTGCGGCGTGAGGCTCGGTACCTTGATCTTCCCGTTGCCCAGCTGACCGTAAAAATTGGCTCCCCAGCAGTGCACGCGTCCCGTCGTGAGGAGCGCACACGTCGTGCTGGGCGTGGTCTTCACCGTGACGGCCGGCGCGGGGAGGCCCTGAACGAGCTTTGCTTCGAAGGCATAGGACTTCGTCCCATCACCTGCCTGGCCGCTGGCGTTGTATCCCCAACAGTAGACCTTGCCCGTCGCACTGACGGCGCACCAGCGTTGAGGGCGAATGACCGGATCTCCGAAGTCGGTGCTCGTGAGGGTACGCGTCGTGGCGATTTGCACGAGCGGCTCGGGCGCATCGACGCGCTCGGGAAGCGCCCGATCGAGCGCGGGAGGGTTCGTGGCGACGATCTCGCCGACCTTGGGAATCGTCGCCCCCCAGCAATAGCCTGTTCCGCCGGCGGTCGCGCAGGCACTATCGATCGTCACGTCGAGCGACGAGATCCCAGCGAGGGTGACGGGCAAGGGATGCGGATCGGGAAAGAGCGGTGAAACGCGTGCGAGCGGAGGATTGGCGCCCCAGCTCAGCGTTTCGCCGTCGTCGCGAAGAACGAAGGCGGCCGCGCCGAGGACGACGTCGCGGGCGCGGCCGCCGCTCGGAAGCTCCAAGCGCTTCGGAGGCAGCGCCGTGTACGCGGGCGTCGATTCGAGGGGAGCGAGCTGACCGTTCGTGTTGCGCCCCCAGCAGAGAAGGCCGTCGTCGGCGAGCGCGCACGCGACGTCGGCGCCCGCGGCCACGCGCGTGACCGGCGGGAGCGGGAGCTTCAGCGCCGTGCGTTCGGTGCTCGCCGCTCCTGCGTCGCCGCGGAGGAAGGGCCCCGTTCCCCAGCAGAACACTTCGCCGGTCGCCGTTCGAACGCAGGTGTGATCGATCTGGGTGGCGTTTTCGACACCGACGACGCGCGCGGGGGTGGCGCTATCGAAGGCGTTGGCTTGGTCACCGCGACCGAGCTGTCCGGCAAGATTGGCGCCCCAACACGCCACGGTGCCGTCGTGGAGGAGCGCGCAGAAGCCTTCGCCAAGGTCACTCGCACTGGCACCCAGCGTGGTGACGAGCGCGGTCGCGCACGGGCCAGCTCCGCTGCAGTCGACGGGCAGCGGGCCGCCGTCGAACCATGCGGCGTCGCGCGTATCACCACCGTCTCGTGATGGTGAACCGTCTTGGTCTTGCGCGTCTGCGCCGTCGTGAACCGTAGCCGCGTCCGTCCCACCGTCGGTCGCGCCGACGTTCACGTCTTCGGCGTCGTCACTCGAGCAGCTCGCGAGCGCAGCCATCGCCGCCACGCCGAGGACGACGAGCAACCTTCCGGAAGCAAACCGATCAAGGAGTCGTCTTGTGGAACGCATAGCGGACACCGATGGCCCAGAGGTTGGTATTGGAGGTGCCTCGCACCTGGTAGATGGGGCGATTGATGGGCCCGTTTCCGAGCGCGATGGTGGAGATGCCAAAAGCGCCGCCGCTCCAGACGTCGGAGCCACGAATCACGCGTCCCCACCCGGCGAGCCAGAGATTGCCCGAATCACTCCAGAGCGAATTGAGCGCCGACGGGCTCACGTTCGCCGGGATTGACGCACGATCGACAGAATATCCACTATCGGTGGCCGAAATGCGCACGACGTCGCGGCCGCCTTTGAGGGCGATGAACTGATCGTTCGAAACCGCCTGAATGTCCGTGAGCCATCCTTCGGCGCCAGCGATTCGTAGGAATCCCGGCCTGTCGAAGCAAGGCCAGTAAGGGCCGCCGATGGTGCCGTCGGCGATTCGCTGGTAGCCGGCCGCCGTTCTGCGAATGACGAGCGCGCATCCGGCGCCCATCTGGGATCTCGCGCCCGAGAACCAGACGTCGTCCGACGAGGTGCCGGCTGCGCCGAGCACGAAGAGGCGTTCGAGTGGACTCGAAGGATCGCCGGCGACGTATTCGGAGACCCATGAGCGCTCGCCCGCGTCGTCTTGGGTCCAGTGATAGATGGTATTCGCGTACCAGGCGTAGAGGTTGCTCGCGCTCGTTCCCCAGACGCCGAAGGCCGGGTACCGAGCGTTGATCATCGAATACGTCGGATTGGCGCTGTCGATATCGAGGTTGTTGGTCGGAAGCGGGGTGCGGGTCCACGTCCAGCCCGCGGCCGTGCGGGTCCCGTGGTAGACGTAGCCCGGGGCAACCGGGTAGTAGAACTCGCTGTCGCTCGGCGCCCAGCCTTTGCCAACGTACGCGCCGAATCCGTCTTGATTCTGAGTCCCGTCGTCGACGTACGTCCAGGCGCCTTCGGCGTCTTGCCACTCGAGAACCTTGATACCGAGTGTCGGGCTCTCGGCCAGAGCGATGGCGCGCCCGTCGAATGGCCAGATGTCTTTCAACATCAGGTCCTCGTCGGGCAGCGTGGTCAGGCACCAACCGGCCTCGCTGCAGCCGGGATCTCCGACCACCACGTCTTCGCGGGCGTCGACCCCTCCATCGCTCGCAGGTGATTCCGCATCGGGCAGGACGGTGCCGCTGGCGTCAGGGGAAGGAGCAGGCGCAGCGCTTTCGTTGTTCGACGCGGCACAAGCCACGACGGTCGAGGCGATGGCGAGTCCGACAGCTCCGCAAGCAAGGACATGCGAAGCGCTCATGGCTTTCCTCCGAGAGACAGAACCACCCCTTGGCCGCCGATCCAGACGTGGCCGTCGGAGGAGACCCAAACCGTGGTGAGATCGGGGCGGCGCTTGCCGAGTCCGGCGACCTTCACGCGTGACCAGATCTTGCCGTCGTAGTGGACGACGACGCCGGCATTGCCGACCGCCCAAATGTCGGAGGCCGAGGAGCCCCAGACAGCGTTCAGATCTTCCGTCGTCGGAACGTCGGAGACCTCGTCCCAGAGCACGGGCTGTCCCGTGTAGTGGCGAATCGTCCCCATTGCGCCTACCGCCCAAGCCTCCTCGTCGGAGGCCGACCACACTCCGAGGAGGGAATTCCACGTTCGTGCGTTGAAAGCTTCGATGTTCGGCGCGTCGCCGTCGGCGTTGGTGATGCGGAAGGCCGAACCACCGAAGCCGACCGCCCATACCGTGTCAGCGGTTGCGCCGTGGACGCTCGTCATCTGACTGCACGGCAGCGTGGCACATGCCTGAGGCGAGGCTCCGTAACCGAGCTCGAATGTCGGAGTCGGCGATACACGCATTCGCCAGAGCCCCGTCGTCCAGCCCGGGCGCCATGCACGTGCCGTGCACCACAGCCATGTCGCTCCGGGAGCCGCCCATCCGGACACGGGCTGCAAATCGGTCGAGCGATACGTTGGGGGTGTCACCGGTGTGTGGACGCTCCACCCTCCTGACGATGGTCCGGCGTCTGCCTGGGGCAGGTCTGCACCGCGTGCATAGATGCGCTCGAACACGCCGAAGGAGACCTCTGCGCCATCTCGAAGCCACAACGTTCGGAGCGTCTCGTGGTTGCCGGGATCGGACGCCGTCCACGCGCTACCGTCGAAGTGGGCGAGGGCACCGAGCGCTCCTGCCGCCCAGACGTCGTTCGAGGATCGCCCACGAATCACGTTGATCTGCGTACGAAGGTCGAAACCTCCGCCTGCCACTGCGGGACCGAAAGGTCCGTTCGGGCAAAGCGTGTCAGCCGAGCACGTCTCGGGGAAGAACTCACAATCGGTGCACGGCGCCGCTTCCGCGTCGTCGGAGGCGCCATCGGGATCACCGGCGTCCACGACGTCACTCGGCAGCGTGCTCGCATCGGGAGAATCGTCGTGCGCGCTCGTACCCGTCGTGGCGCAGGCGGCGACGCCCGAGAGGAGAAAGAGCCATTGCAGCTTCATCGCGCCACCTCGCCGGCGTCCGAGCCTTGCTCGCACGGCTCGACCACGCACTGCCCGCCGACGCAGGCCTGCCCGTCGACGGCGTCACAGACCTTCCCGCAGCCCCCGCAATTGCGAGGATCGCTGTCGGTATCGACTTCGCAGTCGTCGGCAGGATTACGATTGCAGTCGGCGCGGCCCTTGTTGCATCGCTTGTTGCATATGCCGTAGCTGCAGTAGCTGGTGCTGTACGGCTCGGCACCGAAGCTGCAGTTGAAGCCACATGCCCCGCAGTTGAGCTTGTCCGAGGAGATGTCGTAGCAGCCGCCGTAACACACGCCGCCGAAACACGTCTGAGGGCAATAGGTCAGGCCCGTGGGGCACATGCACTCCGCCTGACCCTTCAGGTTGACCCGGCACTCCATCCCCGGCGAGCAAGTCCGGCCGCACGCACCGCAGTTCTCCGACGTCACGAGCTGGGCTTCGCACCCATTGCTCGCGTCGCCGTCGCAATTGCCATAATTGGCATTGCATTTCATTCGTCCGCACTGGTTCGCGACGCAGCCGTAATAGGCATTCGCCAGAGGGGCTCCGCCGTCGCCCATGCGGTCGCACATGTTATTGCAGGCGCCACAGTTCCGATCGTCGTTCGTCGGATCGATGCACGATGGGAAGGTGCCTGGGCAGTTCAGGAGATCCGGTGGGCAGCCGCACTGGTAGCTACCCTCGCTCGACGTGCTCACGCAGGGCTTGTCCGGATCCGGACACGTGTCACCACAGGCCGTGCAATGATCGTTGCTGCCAGGATCGGTCTCGCAGCCGTTGTCGGGGAGACCGTCGCAGTCGAATGTCGGCGCAATGGCGCTGCACTGGAGGACGCACTTGCCGTCGACGCATTCGTAGGCTTCGCGCCCAGTCGCGGCCGGGCAGGCGTGGCCGCATTCCCCGCAGTTCTGACGATCCGCGCGCAGATTGACGTCGCACGGAAAGCGCGAGGTCGAACACGTCGTGAATCCCGCGGGGCACTTGTTCGAAGCGCAATAGGTGATCAGGCCGGCGTCGGTATCGCCGAGGCTTGCGTCGCCTTTGGGGAGGAGGACATTCGCTCCGCCATCGTCGGCGGGAGCTGCATCGAGCATCACCTCGCGTGCGCAGTGCGGCAGCGCGACGGTGAGAGCGACGAGTGCAAGAGCGGCGGTCAGCGTGCGGCGGTGCGGGCTCATCGTGTTGCTATCGAGCTATGTTCGAACGCGTCGCCTCGGATCGCATGATTGGCAATCGTCATTTCGAATCATTGCTGACAGGATAGGGAGACTCGAGGCTCGTGAGGAGGGAGCGGAGCTTTCGTGCGAAGGCTCCGTCGGGGCGCTCGGCGAGAAGACGCGTCGCGAGCGCCCTGGCTTCGGTGCTCCGGCCCGCCTGCTGCAAGGCCTCGACGCGCTCGACGGAAGCCTCCTCGAGCATGGCTCCCTTGCTCCCGAAACGGGCGTCGTACTGACCGAGCTTGCGCAGTGCCTCGCGGCTCCGGCCGTTCGCGATGTCTTCGCGGGTAGCACGAAGGAGCGCAGCCTCGGCGGCGAGGTCGTCGCTCGGAGTGGGCGCGGCGGCCCGGCCGGCGGCGACAGGCGGGAGATCGTGCACCGAAACGGTGGCGTGCTCGGCGGGCGCGCTTTCGAGGGGCGAGACTGCCTCGCCGAGAGCGGTGTTCGTCGAAGCGGCGGCTGCAGCAAGCGGAGCGGCAACGGGAGAGACGTCCGAAGAGCGACGCGCGACGGCGAACGTGCAGACGAGGGCGAGCGCGGAGAGGCCGATGGCGCCTTTCGCGACGAGGCCTCGCAAGGCCGACGAGGCCGGCTTGGCCATCGCCACGGCGGGAGCGAGCACGGCGGCCGCGATGCGCTGTTCGGCTTCGGGCGACAGCGATTCCCGACGAGCCTTGCGGAGCATCGATCCGTACGCGCTTTTGGACGGATCGTCGGTGAGTCGGGGGAGCGTCATTGCGGCTTCCTCGCGTCGCTGGCGCCGGTTGCGTCCTGACCCACGCCGCGCCGCCTCGCTTCGCGCTCGAACACCTGTCTTGCTCGGAGAAGGCGAGACTTCACGGTGCCGAGGGGGATGGAGAGAATCGCGGCGATTTCCGTCACGGTCATTTCTTCGATCTCGAAGAGGATGAAGGCCGCCCGCAGATCGTCCGACATGGCGTCGAGGATCTCCTGGAGCAGCGCGAGTTCGGCGTGCTCGGCGAGCTCACGTTCGGCATTGCGGTTCGAGACCGGCTCACGCGTCGTTTCTTGCAACGCGGCTGGGCGGCGCCGAGCGGCACGGCGCGCATTGGCGGCGAGGTAGGCGGCGGTCCGGAAGAGGAACTTTCGCTCGTCGCCGTGCGCGACGTCGGCGAGGCGCGAGCGCAGGACGAGAAAGACCTCCTGCGTGACGTCTTCAGCCTCGCCCTTGTCGACCCCGAAGCGGCGCAGGATCGAATGGACCCATCGCGCGTCGCGTCGAAACACCTCGGCGAGGCGGGCGAGGGCGGCGTCGTCGAGCTCGCTCATCGGCCGCGGCGGGGAAGGCAAGTCGCCAGCGGACCGTTCGCGATCGCGCCAGGACTCCTCGTTGGGAAGGCGTAGCAGGGAGACATCGTTGGCTTCGGCGCGCATTCCCGATCCCGTCCGGCCCAACGAACATGTCGGGAGGCCGGCAAACGGATCGGTCGATTTCGAGCTCTAAGGCGCCTGACCGTTGCGCCGGGGTGTGGGCAGACTCACCTCCAACCCCAAAGCGCCCTGGAAAACGGTAGCAGGCGCTTCGTAGACCTCGATGCCTGGATAGAACGTCAGAGTCTCGCGGACGAACGGAAATGCGACCCGGCCCTCGGCCACGATCGCGAGCCCAGCCGTGAGCGGAAGGCTCACCCGGGGCGCGATGAAGGCGGTGAACCATGGACGCACGCGGTCGGCCGGACGGATGACCTCGAACGACGTCGAGGCCAGGACGCCGCCGCTCACGCCCGCGCACACGCCAAGGTGCGCGAGCCACGCGTCGCCGGACGGGGTGCATGCCGAGACGGCGGCCTCGAAGAGACGCGTCCGGAACGCCCCATGCGGTGTTCGAGCGATCGGACTTGCCCCGTAGCCTAGCTCGCCGCGAAGCGTTGGCGGCCAGAGCGTCGCTCGATGCCCCACGGAAAGCGAAGCGCTCTGCATCCAGAGCGGGTCGGGAGCCACGCCCCAGCGAAGCGCACTCGCTCCACCCAGGCGAAGCTCGAGGGGACGTGGCGTTGGCAAGACGGCCTGTCCACGCTGCTCGCGACGTCTGGCCTTCATCGCCGGCGTGGCAGACCCGTCCCAGATGGGCGCCGATGACGTCGGTCGCTCGTCCGCTGCTTGTGGCGCGGTGGGCGCGGGAGCGGTCGGGGCGGGCGCGGCCGACGCCTCGAGCGCATCGTCGATGGCGAGGGCGGCCGAGACCGCCAAGGCAGCCACGACAGGGGCGCAGGTGGCTGCTCGGAGCTCTCGTTCGGACGTCCGATGGTCGCCGTCGTGCTGCTCGTCGTGCTGCATGATCCCGAGGCGCCCGACGTATCCTCGCTCGCCGCGCGTGATCCCAACGCGCACTTCGACGGCGCTCTTCCACGAACCGGGGGCCGTCCGCACGAGGGAAAGGACACGATCTCGGAACTCGGACGCCCGCGCACAATCGCGTGGCGCCTCGTAGACGAGTCGAAGCCGTGCGTTCTCCTCGCGCCCGTCATCCGCTCGCGCAGGGAGCGCGGGGAGCGCGAAGAGCGCGGCCGCGATGCCCACCGCCATGCCTGCCCCGATGTCCCGGTGCACACGACGAGCGCGATGGAGACGACCCGCGGTCATCACCAACCGAAGTCCAGCAGAGGAACGATCGACGTAACGAACTGCACGCAGCGGAGACCAGACGAACCGCCGATGCTATCGGTGCATCGAGCGAGGCGCTATGCCGTCGCTCGTCTTCGTCCGCGAGGCCGCTCAAGCGCAAGCGTTCGACTTCGCAGCCTCTCGGGCCCGTGATGGGCGATGGCGACCGACCGTCCCGTTTGCCGTACTCTACGAAGAGGGGGACAGACACATGAAGCGGTACGACACGACCGGCCCGATGCATGCGGCGCGAACGGAGAAGCTGCTCGACGCATTGTGGCAGTGCGAAGGGCGTCCCGCGTCGGTGATTGCCTTTACACAGAGCCATTCCATGCTGGTCGTTCGCGTAGACCTCGCCGAAGCGAGCTCGCTGACGCTGATGTGCCTGGCCTGCACACGCACGGAGTTCGTGCCCCGGTGGACCGTCGGCAAGCTCGTCTACTCGGTCGTCGAGAACGCCCCGCACCTCTATCGGCTGGTCGACGAGTCATGCCGCTTCCGCGTGGATTGTGGAGCGGTCGACGTCACCAGCGACCCCGACATGTGGCGCCGCGGCGACAGCTGACGACTTTCACCGGCGGTCGATCGTGAATTCGGCAACTCTGTTTGCCATCAGGTGAGCGGAGTCGGTAGGCGAAGCTAGACGTTCATCGTTCGACGCCCCGCACAGTCATCACGAATGCCGCCACACCCTAGCCCAGTGCGAACGGAAGCGAGGTGCGGGCACGACGCGGAACTGTTCTCTGTCGAACCTTGCGGGAACGTCGGAGGCGCGCTCGGTGCTATGGCGAGTGTTTCGGCAGACCGCTGAATCTCAGCGAGGGCCTCGTCGAGAGTTGCCGAATTCAAGTTGGAATAGGTTCTTTGGCTCACGCGTAAGCTCATCGACGCAGGAGGACGACCTCCGTCTGCGTGCGGATTGGGAGCGAGGCCAGCGTGCGGGGCGCACAGCTTGGAAGGCCGGCGCCATCGCGAGGTAGCCCGGCGAGCGACAGCCAGTACGAAATGCGTCGAACCGCGTCGGCGTGAACGTGCTGTTCGAGGCTCGCTCGGAGCGAGTCGGGGAGCGTACCGTCGGTCCCCGCGTCCGTCGGAAGCTCGATGGGCAAATAGAACGAGGCGAAATGAAGGGCTATCGCCGACCATCGCGGCCAAGCATCGCCCGGCTCTCGCGCTCGGGCGATCTCCGAGAGAACGTCGTTGTATTCGCTCACCCAACGCTGTCGCGCGCTCGGGGCCGTCGTGAGCGGCGTCTCCGACCCGAGTACGAGCCGCACGATTCGCTCCTCGGGGCTGGAGTCCTCGGGGGGACTCGTGCAGGCCGCCGCTGTCCACAAGCCGAGCTCGACGCCTCGAATCAAGCGTTCGAGGCTGCGTTCCGTTGCGGGATTGCCGCGCACCGTCGAGTTGCGCCAAACGCTGTACCTCATGGGCAGATACATCGTTGCGAAGTGGAACGTTCGAAAGTCCTTGGCGCTCCACCGTGTCGCGTCGTCGTTCTCACGGGTCACGGCGTGGAGCATTCCCGCGACCCATTCGGGATCGAGCTCGCCGGTTCGAAGCAGCCGGTAGGCGGCTTCTTCGGCGGAGTCGATATTCACCAGCGAGAGAGAAGGCGGCATCGAACGGGAGCCTCGCGACCCCCTCATTCTAGGACACAATTCGGACGATGAAGACCGGCGCTTGGTTCGTTGGCATGGCGGTCCTCGCCGGCATGCTCGTTTGTGGGGCGTCGGATTCGTCCGAGACGAGCGGCGCAGGCGCGTCGTGTCGGAAGCCCGACACCTTACTCGGTTTGGATGTCGCCTTCGCTCAGGTCGGTGAGGGGGACTTCGGTATCCGTCACGGTGTAGCGAGGCGTTTGGGCGGGGACGCAGGTGCCGTCGGGGAGCTTGTCGAAGGTCGCCGTCGTCGCGGCGGTGGCCTTGTAGACGTTGAGGACCTTGGGATCGGTGCAGGCCGTGGTGTCGAGGCGAGCGATGATGGGGGCGACGGGGGCGGGACCGCTGCACTGCGACGGGCCGAAATCGAAGAAGGCGCTCGTCGGTTGGGTGCACGCGGCGTCC
This sequence comes from Labilithrix luteola, assembly GCF_001263205.1. Lineage (GTDB taxonomy): Bacteria > Myxococcota_A > Polyangia > Polyangiales > Polyangiaceae > Labilithrix > Labilithrix luteola. Next base: position 9,811,717 of record NZ_CP012333.1, on the reverse strand, counting down.
AGATAGGACGCGGTCTGACGCGCCGTGGGCGTGCAGCGCAGCTTGCCTTCGGAATCAGGCATGAACGTGCAGGGCACTTCGTGGACGGAGTCCTGGAAGCCGACGACCGACGCGTAGCCGTCGAGGGTGCGCGAGACGGCTTGCACGGGGCCGCTGCCGACGAGCTGCTCGCGTGCTTCGGTAAAGGTGTTGGCGGGCAGCTCGTCGCCGAACGTGAAGAGCTTCGAACCCGCGGTGTTGAAGGCATAGCAGCCGCCGTACGCGGCTTGGTAGACCGGCGACGCGTCGACTGTCGCGGGCACGGTGCGGTGGACGACGACTGCGGGCTGTCCGCAGCTCGTCACAGTCGGAGCGACGACCCATGGCTGATTGGCCGGCGCGGCATAGGCGATCGGGGCGCCCGAGCAGGTCTGGTCGGCGAAGAGCGGCGTCGGCCGAGCCGTATCGATGCAACGTAGACTTCCGTCCTTGTAGCGCTGCACGGTGCAGGCCGCGCCGACGGCGCCACCCGGAGCAGGCAGCGACCATCCCACCACGCTGCGGGAGCCATCTTGGCCGACCGCCACGGCGGTGACGAGCTCTCGTTGGGTATTGCTGATCTTGGTCGCCACGAAGGCGTCCTCGCGGATCGAGGGGCCGACCGAGACGTAGCGGTCGTAGTTGTAGAGGACTTGGAACTGGCACACGCCCGGAATGCTGCCGAGCGACTGGATGGCATAGCCGCGCGCTTGGGGGCCGGGCTTCGGGCCGCCGTCGAGAGGTCCTTCGACCGGATGAAGGCCCCACGCCACGGCTCCGGCGTCCGGATCCGGGTGGTCCATCCCTTCGAGGTACGGTTGCGCGCACGAGCCCGTCGCGAAGCCTCCGAAGAAATGGAGACAGGTCGGATCCGAGTAGAGGAGCGCTCCGCCGAAACCGGGAACGCAAATGTCCGGGCGCAACGTGCTTCGTCGGAAGGCGCACGTCTCGTTGCGTGCCGTATCGAACCAATCCACGAACGCACGGTCCGATGAACCCACGGCGCCCAGGAGTCGTCGGCGGAGCCGCGTGCCGCTCGTCTGCATCGCCAGTGGGCCCGACGAGGAGCCAGGTGCTCCGTCGCCGCCGGTTGCGTCGTCCGCCGAACCGGCCGCGCCATCGCCCGCGGCCGCGCTCGGATCATTCGAGCCAGGATCGTCGCTGCTGTCCGAGCTGCATGCGTCGAGCGCAACGAGAAAGACTGCCGGAGCCAGAAGAGCGAGTACAAAGATTCGATTCGTCATCGTTTGAATATCGAAATTCGTTCGTTGATAATGACGGAAGAGGGAAGGCGACGCTGTGCCGTTGGCCGATCATTCGACTTGCAGTGTTCCCTCGGCAAGGTCGTCCAGCGGAATCTCGGTCGTGGGGTAGTAGGACTTCGCGCTCGTGATCTCGTTGCACGTGCCGAAGGCCAGGCTCCAGAGCTTCGGCATCGGCGTCGGGTCGACGCGGTAGGCGCGATAGGAGTCCGGACAACCATCGTCGAAGCCGACGGACTCCGTAGGAGGCGTGCAGGACGTCGATACATAAACGTGGACTGGCGCCGTGCACTCGGCATCGGCATAGCGGAGGACGACGCGCTCGCTTGGCGCGTCCACCTCTCCGAGCGCTTTTGGATTGAAGACCGGCGGTACGACCTGGCTACGCGTGTCGAACGGCAAGCAGCGATATTTGCCGTCGGCGGCCGTGTTGAATCGGCACGTGGTGCCGCGCACCGTATCCCGCCAATAGAGAAGCTGTCGTAGCGCGCCGACCTCGAGGTAGTGCGCCTCGAGCCGCCCGACACCCGCGCCAATCGTGTGCCTCAACGGCGGATAGATCGTCGACAGCTGTGCGGCGGTGACTTCGTCGCCGACTTCGTAGACGTACGTTGGTCGATTGTAGTTCGCCTCGGAGAGCGGCTTGCAAGTGGAGCTGGGGCCGAGCTCGCGACTCGTCGCGAAGAGCCCATTGGGCGACCACGGACCGTTCGTCACCGCGTGAGCCGTCCAGTCCGTGCCGCAGCCAGGAGTCTCGGCAATGAACATGAGCGACGGCGTGCGCGAGGCGACGGCCGTTGATGGGCCCGAGCAATCCTGCGTCGGGAAGACGTCCCAGATCGTCCGCGAGGTGTCCGGCAGGCAATGGATGGTCCCGTCTTTCCATCGCACGGGCCTGCAGTCGACCGTCGGTCCGCCCAGCGGATCGGAGATCCCGATGGTCACGACTTCGCGTCCCGTCTCGGGCATCTGCACCATGCCGAGCGAGAGCGGTGCATCGGGTGTCCGCACGACGTCGTAGCGCTTCCTTACCAGGCTCGAGCGCGGGACTTCGTCGCCCTGCTGATAGAGCGAGTAGTTCCTCCCTTTTTCGGCGATCTCGCAGGTGGGCGTGCCGTTGTAGGCGACGTTCCGGTAATACGGTCCGCTGCCGTCGCGCGTGACGCGATAGACGTGTGGATCGTTCGCGGCGGACACGTCGGCGACCACGTGGAAACGCGCCGAACAATCGCCGGCGCCGACGACGGCGGGGATCTCGCATGCCGCGTCGCGATAGGCGGAGCCGCCATAGACTCGGCTTCGCGGTACGAAGGCCATCGTCGGCGTGATGTCGATGCTCGCGAACACGCACGGCTCGCCGAGGCTCTTGTCGAACCAACCGACGAACTGCCGCTCGGCGCCGCCGATGCCGACGAGCATGCGCCTCAGCAGAGTGCCGCTCTGCTCGAAGTCTTCGGTCAGCGTCGAGACGGGAAGAGAGCCCAAGCTCGAGCCGTCGACGTTCGAGGCGTCGGCACCGCCTGCCGTACGACCCTCCGGTCCGTCATTCGTGTCCTGGCCGTTGCCAGGTGCATCCGGTGAATCCGACGATGAACAAGAGGCGACGGCTGCGAGGAGCGCGCCAAAACCAAAGACCGAAACTCGCGCACGTAACATCCGAGCGCGAGCGCCAAGCACGGACCACGCCATCGCGCGACAAACGCTCGCTCGGAGGGCGTCTCCGCCCGGCACGAACTACTGCGGCGACCGCTTCCACGGTCCTTTGCACAAGTCTGTCGCGATCTCCGTTTGACTTTTCAATCAGCGCAACTGAGTTGCGCTGTAAGGTCGCGCGTCTTGGTAATTCACGAATTGCGAATCCCCACGCGCGAATTGCGAACGAGATATCGCTCGTTCGCGCACGGGAACGAATCGTTCCGATACGCCGTCGAAATGACACGGGGCCCGTCTCGACGGTGCGAGAGCGAGCCCCATTCGTGATCGCGTTTGCGCGAGTCAGCCAAGACCCGAGGGCAGCTTGTCGAGCTGTCCGCCTTCGACGACGAGCATGTCGGCGAGCAAGAGGTGGATGAGCACGTGCTGCTGCGCGGGCGTGAGCTTCTCCTTGAAGCTGCCGTACTCCACCGACTCGTCGCGCAAGGCCGCATGAATGGCCATGCCGCCGTGCATGGCGTCGACGAACTTGACCTGATCGACCGCCGATCCATCCGAGAAATAGAAGCGGTGACACGGAATCGGCTCCGCGAAGAGCGGGCGGACTTCGTTTGCGTACTTGTCCGGGTCGGTCCAGTACGGGCCGTGGACGAATGCCGGGGGCTTGCCGTCGGGTGAGTAGCCGCCGCCTTCGAGTGTGAGGCTCGCCTTGATGGCGACGTTCGGCTTCATCCGAATGCGAGCGGTGGGCGAAGGTTCCATACGCTCGAGCTGGGCGAGCGTGCGGCTGAGCGCGCCCTCTTTGCCGAGGCTCGACATGTTGTTCGTGCCGCGCGTGATGACCTGGACGAGGTCGCCGTGCAGACCGCCGTTGACGAGGCCTTGGAACGTTTCGCGGCGCATGTCCATGAGGGGCATGCTCCCGCGCTTTGCCCAATAGACGCTCTCCGGCTTGTTGCGCGCGATCTCCGCGTACCACTGGTCGATGCCGAGCCCGAACGCGTGCGCGAGACCCTTGAGGACCCGATCATAGTCGTCCCACAGCTCGCGCTTGTAGTTCTCGGGCATCTCGCCGTCGAAGTAGGCCTTGATGAGCGGCACGGCCGCCGAGGCATGCATGAGCGCGAAGTGCACGCCCGAGGAGAAGAGTGGGTCGACGAAGTACGCTGCGTCACCGACGCGAATCTCGCCCGAGTCGAACTCGCACATCTTACCGCTGATGCGTGAGTAATTCGGAGCGGTCAGGAAGCGATCGGCGATGAGCTCGGCGTCTTTGACGAGCTCCTTCAGGAACGGGACGTTACGCGCCGTCTCCATGAAGATGCGACCGTCGGTGAAGCGCTTGGCCGGGTTCTTCAGCGCAGCCGGATCGGTCACGAGACCGAGCGAGTGCGTGATGACGCGCTTGCCTTGGACGACCTTCGGAACGGGGATGTACCAGAACCAGCCGTCGTCGAAGGCGAAGCAGCCGATCGGCGAGAGATTGCGCTCGCGGAAGATGTTCCAGTCACCCGGCAGCGTTTGAGCCGACTTGCCGCCGATGATGTGATTCCAAATCGCGATGTTCTGATACTTGGAGAGGAATGGGCGCTCGCCCGTGATCGTCGTGTTGCCGGTGCGGCCCGAGCAATTCACGAAGACTCGGCACGAGGTCGAGCCCAGGTCGCCGAGCGTGACCTTCGTGATGTCGCCCCAGCGACGAACGCCGGTCACAGGCGTTCCTTCGAAGACTTCGACGCCCTGACTGCGGGCATTCTCGAGGAGGATCTGATCGAACTCGGGGCGGTTCGCGTGGACCGACCAGCGAATGTGGCCGTCTTTCACGTGCTCCTGGTGCTCGAAGAACGTGATCCACGGCTGGTTTCCCCAGACGTAGTAGCCACCCGCTTTCTTCACGTAGCACTCGCTCGCCATGACCTTGGCGAGGGCGCCGCTCTCCTGCAGCGTCGGCACGATCGTGTGGACGAACGATTCGCCGATATGGTCGCGCGGAAAGAACTCCGACTCGAAGATGGCCACCGAGAGGTTCGTTTGCCTCTTGAGCAGCGAAGCGAGTGTGGCGCCGGCCGGCCCGCCGCCCATGATCACCACGTCATAGACCTTGTCGTTGAACTCCGACATCCAATCCTCCCTACTGCGGCGACCACTTGCGTGGACCGAGGATTCCGGGGCCCACGCCCACCCTGAGCGGCGAGGGCCCCGAAATCCTCGGTCCTTCACGGAAGTCCGTCACCAACGCTGTTTGACGACCCTCAGCGCAACGTTGCAACGGTGCTGCGCCGCGAGCGTGCGCGTGCACGTGGGGTGAACGCAAAGACGCCACGTCCCCCGCGCCCCCTCGATCCCCTTCATGCCGGTATATGCTCCACACGAACGGTTTCTGCCATACCAATTTGGGTGTCGATGTCGTTTCTCGGAAATTGAAAAAGTTCGTTTGATTGGAATAGTTGCAAATGAAACAATCGGTGGATCTCGGTTCACCGGATGGGCTCGCGAGGGCCCGTCGTGATGGCGACGAACGCGACGACCGAAATGCATCCGGCGGGTGTCCAGGATCGGACAGAGCGGAGCATCGAAGAGCATAGGCCGTCGAACGTGAGGGGCCGCCGATGTCTACGCCGCGGTTTTTTTAGGGCCGCGAGCGTGTTCTCGATGGTGTTCGTACGTCGCACGCGCGAACCGAGTTCGCTCGGGCAGAACTCGGGGATCCCCTGCTCGCCGGATCGACCACGCACCCGAGCAACGCCGTCGGCTTCGTCGGTACCGTCCAGGGCTCACCCGCTATTCCGAAATTTAAATCGGAATCGTTAGTGTGCTAGTTGGGATAGGTGATGCCCTTACGTGGACGCCGAGACACACGCCTGATGGCCAAAGGCATCGGCGCGGACCTTTCCCATGGCCGCGTTCAATCGGTGCGTGCGCGTGCTGTGTCGAGTGCCTGCGTCCTGTTCCCCCGTGGCGGCAAGATGAGCCGAGCCGAGGAATGCCCGCGCGACGTCGACGAAACGTGCCCTCTGGCTCGTCCCCACCGCCGTGCGATCAACCCCGTTCTGGCCACGGATTTTGCCGCTCTAGCGACGTCTGTCATCCGCCCTAGGGGGAATGAAATTGCGAATTTCGTCGGCGCGAATGGCGGCATGCGCCACGCTGACGCATGCATGTGCGCGCGCGTTGGACGTCCGTGGAATATTCCTTCAATCGGCGCTCACGGAGCCTGCTGCACGATGCCGATCAGTGGACGTCGGCGTCGACGCTGCCGGCGTCAGGGCAGGGAACGAGGCCGTAGCCGCCGCTGACGATTTCGCACGTCCACGTGCCCTCCACGCAGCGGCATTCCCATTGGTTGGGAACGGCGGGGACGAAGCCACCGGGTTTGCACGTACCGATCGTCTCGAAGGTGCACTCGGCTCCAGCCGTGCACCTGCCGGTGGGGACGTCTACGCGTTGGCCGTGCTCCTCGGGGCAGCTCGGGTCCACGACGGATCTCGTTTCGGTGTTGGTGGCGTTTGCTTTCGAGCGGTCGTCGCTCGCTCCGCCCGTCTCGCGGGCGCATGCAAGCGGCGCGAGGGAGACGACGACCACGACCGTCGAAAGAAGGGCATTGCGCGGGCGAGCCATCCGTAGCGATGCGGCGAGCGTCTGGGCGTTCATGCGGCGAGCGAAATGCAGAGCAAGCTGCATACCGCGCGAGCACTGCAGAGATTCCGCGCGAAAATAGGGGCCCTCGACGACGAGCGGCGTCGTCTGGCACGGAGTGGCACGTGCCACCTCCCAAGAACGTGAGCCGGCCGCCGCGCGGTCTTGTAGGATGCCGCGCATGTCGGAGCTGACGTTTCGGGATTTCGCGGGCGCCATCATGGGCAACGATCTGACGCGCGCGGGCGAGGTACTCGAGGAGCTCGTCGGGCTCGACAAGGCAGCGGGCGTTGCTGCTGCGACGCACTTCCAGCAGAACATGGCCTCCGATCCGGCGTTCTTCACGAAGGCCATGGGCCTCCGCCAGGCGGTGACGAGCGGAACCGACGAAGAGATCGCCTCGCTTCTCGGGGATTGCTTCGGCCTCGCCGGCGCGGCCATTCCGGCCGCCGTCGTGGCCCTGCGCAAACGGTACCCGTCGCCGGCGTGAGGGCGGCGCCAGGGAGGAAGCTTTCCGCGCTCGCCTGCGTAACCCCGCGGCATGGGTTCGTTTCTGACCAATGTCCAGCTGCGTCTCGGCGAAACGAAAGACGCAGCGGTGCGCGCCGAGAAGGTCCTCCGCGCTCATTTCGCAGCGCAAGGTCTGGAGGAGGCGAGGCCTTCGGAGCCGGCAGATCGGACCGTTCTACTCGAGTCGCGCGAGGGCTGGCTCTCCGTCTACGACGAACGGAGCGAGGGACAGGATCCGGCGGTGTTGCGCGAGCTCGCGTCGGTGCTCTCCGCACGTCTCGAGGCGACGACGTTCACGGTGGTCGTTCACGACAGTGACGTGCTCGTCCTCGAACTCTTCGAGGGCGGACAGCGAATCGATACCTACGACAGTGCGCCCGAGTACTTCGGGAAGCGTTCGAAGAAGAACAAGGCTGCCGTCGGCGGGCATCCGGAGCTATGGGAAGCCCTTCTTGCGCCCGGCCACTCCGTTGAGGCACTGAAGGCGACGTGGGGCGAGCAACGTCTCTTCGCCGAGGACACGCTACGAAAGACGGCGGAGCATTTCGGGCTCGAGGCCGCCCGCGTGGACATCGGCTACGAGTATGCCGACAAATCGAATGCCAAATACGTGCGGCTTTCGCTCCGTAACAAGAGCCGGCCCGCGAGCGAGACGCACGCGTCCGGGCCGACGGTCTACGTCCAGCACGGATATCAACCGAACGTCGAGGTCTCGCAAGGCATGGCCGTTCGCATCTGCTGTGGCGTCCAAAATCATGGCGGCGCTTCGCGAGGCCTCGAGCTGGTGCTCGCCGGCGACGCGATCACGAAAGGTCTCGTCATTCCCGAGGTCGTCGAGATCGTGACGGGCGGGGCATCGAACATGCGTCGCGTCGAGAAGTCCGTCGAGCGTCGGGCCGATCGCTTCGTGGCCGCGTTCGAAGACTTCGAGAACCCTGCCGGCCTCGAGGGGGGATTGGCCGCGTTGGCCGGATTGCCGGCGAAGAAGATGGTCGAGGTGATGTACGCATCCGTCGTGCACGCGAACGTCCAGGCCGTCGGCGGCGTACCTGGGGGCGGAACGCTGCTCGTCACGTTTGCGCCGCTCCACGATGCGGAGGGGGCGCTGACGCACGCGATGGAGATCGACGCACGACCGACGCCCCGCCGGCCACTTCGCGCGCGGCCCGACGTGGACGCCCATCTGCTGCGTACGCTGGACGGACCGGTGTTGTTCGCGCAGGTCTCGATGGACCTGAGTCGAGGCGATGCCGTTGGCGCCGTGGCGTCCCTCCTCGAGCGCTGGATGTGGTTTCTCGAGGGAGACCTGTCGATCGCCGTGCATCGTGCGAATCCCAACCTGCGCCCGCGCGTCGAGCGAGCGAAGGGTAAGGGGGTTGCCCATGGCAAGCGTTGGACGACGTTGCTCGATGAGCTACGGACCGAGAACGTCGTCGAGGTCTCGGCGGGGCGCTGGCCTTCGTCGGACGAGGCGATGCTCGACCGCAGTGTCGGCGCAGGTTTCACGTTCGGTACGCAGATCTTCGAACGATCGAAGACGGAGAGCTGCCTGCCCACGCTCGCCCTTTGGCTCGACACGACCAAGGTGAGCGCCGAGCGCACGGCCGCGGCTCGAACCTTCCTCGAATCCGCGATCGACACCCTCATGGTCGAACGTCGTGGCCTCCAGGCCGTGGTGACGAAGACGTCGCCCCCCGGCCCGCCGTCGTTGGACAGGACGGACTACGAACAAGTCTGCGGGCTCTACGGAGACGTCACCATGCGTCGTACCTGGCAGGGGCGCTGGCTCCGAGCGATGGGCAAGGGCACGGTGTGGATGGGACGCGAGCTCGCGTCGCGCGACTTCGACCGCGCGGCGCTGACCAAGGCCGCGACGGTGACGGAGCGCGAAGGCATCCTGCGCGTGACGATCGCCGACGACGCCGCGCTCACCCACGCCGAACATGCGCTCGCGAACCTTCTGCCGTCCAGCGAGCAATGGCTGGACGCCGCCCGAGGAGCGTGAGCCAGAGCTACGGTGCTCGGCGTGGATCGAGGGAGATGGATTCCTCGATGCCGATCGCCTCCAGGAACGGGCGGTCGTGGCTCGCGACGACGAGGCCGCCCGGCCAATCGCGGAGGGCGTGGGTGAGAGCGCGCTGGGCGAGGAGATCGACGCCGTTCGTCGGTTCGTCGAGGACGATGAGCTCCACTGTGGGCGCTCGCCGAAGGAGGCCGATGAGTGCTGCCCGCGTGCGCTCGCCGGCGCTCAGCGAGCGTAGCGGTCGCTCGGCGAGAGCTAGCGGGAACTTGTGCGCGACGAGCAGGCTCGCAACGTCGTCTCGGCTGCCCGCGTGACGCTCGAGGTAGCCGGCGAGCGATTCCTCGAGCATCCAATCCGAGGCGCCTTGGGCGATGGATCCGATCTTCGAGAGCTGGCGACGAGCCATGCCCGACGACGGCGCGCGGCGTCCGAGTATGATCTCGAGCAACGTCGTCTTGCCCGAGCCGTTCGGGCCGACGATCGCCAGGCGTTCGCGGCTCAAACGAAGCGAGAGCGGACCGAAGAGCGGCCGGTCGCCGACGCGTACCGAGACCTCTTCGAGGTTCAGGACCTCGCTCGGATCGGACGGCAGCATCGGAATCGGCAACGCGAGCGCTAGGTCGACCCCCAGCGCGCGTCGTGCAGATTTCGTCCATCGCCGAACGGCCTCGAGCCTGGCTTCGCGGAGCTGCGCGAGGCGAGCATGGGCGACCTGCGCCTGACCGCGTTTGGCGTTCACGCGTATCGTCGGCGTGCACCGATCGAGCTCACGGCAACGCCCCGCGCGCTTCCTTCGGTCCCTCCGTCGCGCAACCTGGAGCGTATGGGCTTCGCGTCCGGCAAGCCGCCGGAGACTCTGGGCGTACCGTCGCTCGGCATCGAGGTGATCGCGTTCGAGGTTGGCATCGAGCTCGCCGAGGCTGCCCGCGAAATACCGGCAGCCCGATTCGCTTGCCACGAAGAAGTGTTCGAAGTCCTCGAGGAGCCGGCGGTCGTGCGTGGCGACGACAACGCAGCCGGTCCACCGTCGGAGCGCCTCACGCAGCCAACCGACGCCCTCGTCGTCGAGATCGTCGGTCGGCTCGTCGAGGAGCAAGACCTTCGCACCCGAGGAGAGCGCCGCGGCCAGCGCGCGCCTTCGGCGCTCACCGTGGCTGCCAATGGGCATTCCGGAGGCGGGAAGGATTTGCGGAACGAAGTGCATACCGCCGCGCGCATGCACGCGTCCTCGATGAAGATCCACCGTGCCGGCGAGAACGTGGAGCAACGTCGACTTGCCAACGCCGTTGCGTCCGACGAGCGCCACGCGTTCCCGCGATAGGCTCAGATTCAGCGCGTCGAAGAGTGGACGGCCGCTGGGGGCGAGGATCGTGGCATTCGAGACTTGGAGTAACGTGGCAGTCATTGGACCTCCTCGAGGAGGCGACGAACGCGGGAAATCTCCGCGATCGGGCCTTGGATCGTCATGGTCATTCCGTCATCGACCGGCTCGGTCCGAACGACGCGGCAGCGGCCGTACGCGAGGGCGATGACTTCGCTCGCGCCATAAGGCACGAAGGTCGTCAGCTCCTCTTCGTCATGGCTTCGTACGACGTGGAGAAGAGCTTCTTGCAGCTCGGTCACGGCGTTCGGATCGGTGGTGCTGATCAGTGCGTGAGGATGGCCGTCGCTCCAGCGTTCGAGCACCTCTTCGTCGGGCACGAACGGGAGACGGTCACGCTTGTTGAAGACGTAGAAGCGCGGAATGTCCGCCGCGCCCATGCGTTCGAGGATCTCCAGCGTGGTCTTCAGCTGGAGCTGGCGTTCGTAATCGGAGGTGTCGACCACGATCACCAGCAGCGACGCCTCCACGACTTCGGCGAGCGTCGATTCGAAGCTCGCAAGCAGCCGTTCGGGCAGTCTCCGGATGAAGCCGACCGTGTCGCAGATCAGGACGTCGCCGCCGTGCCGCGTGAGACAGCGCGACGTGGTGTCGAGCGTCTCGAATGGCATGTCGCGTGCCGAGAGACCCGCGTTCGTGAGCGCGTTCATGAGCGACGTCTTGCCGGCGTTCGTGTAGCCCACGAGCACGATGCGATGACAGTCGGTGCGCTGCAGGCGCTGCGTTCGGGCTGTGACCGTGAGCTTTCGTAGCGCCTTTTGGAGCTCTTCGAGCCGCCGATCGAGCTTTCGGGCCATGAGCTCCGAGGCCGTTTCACCGGGGCCACGCGCATTCTTCGTGGCGCCGGTCTGCTGGTCCATGTCGAGGCCCACGCCACGGATGCGAGGGCGCAGATACTGAAGCTGCGCGAGCTCGACTTGGAGCTTGGCCCTGCGCGTTCTCGCGTGGCGCAAGAACACGTTGAGGATGATCGCCTCGCGGTCGCAGATTGGAATCCCCGCGACGTCTTCGAGGTTGCGCGTCTGCGATGGCGAGAGCTCGGCATCGAGAACGAGCATCGTCGCGCCCGCCGCCCGCGCCCGGGCAGCGACCTCTTCGGCCGTTCCCTTCCCCAGCAGTGTTCGCGGATTCGGTTCGGAGAGGTGCAGGACTTCCTGGCCGACGACGTGTCCACCCTGACTCTCGACGAGCGACACGATCTCGTCCATCTGCGCAGCGCGTATCCGCGGATCGCGCGCCTCGCCGACCGACACCACGTAGCTCGCGCTCTCGAACGCGCGACCGGCCGACTCGTTCGACCGCTTTGCGTCCCAGTGTTCCACCAGCGTTTCGAGCTGGCCGTCGTCCGCGAGAGGAACTTCGATGTGTTCTGAAATGGCTTTTGAAGTGAACTTCGGCATTTGCCCATCCGTTCTCGATGAAATCGATTGAATTCGATGTTTTGCGAGGTCACGGCGCAGGCGCACGTCCGCCTGGTTCCCACGCGGGGAACGCGGGAACGACGGCGCACACCGCGCGCGGCGCGAGCGCCCGCAAGACGAATCGGGAACGAGGACGAGAGATGAGCCGACATTCGAGCGCCGCCGATGGGCGCTCGAGGCGTGAACATTCGACGCTTTCGGCCTATCCTCGCGAACGCAAAGCGCGCGAATTCGGCTCGTGCGATGAACGCCGTCTGCTCGATTCTCGTGTCGAAACCCGGCCCGGCCCGCGTTGGCCCGTGTTGCATCTCGCGATGCAATTCACGTGGCTCGCCAGGAGCTCTGAACGACCCGGTGACCGAACGGACCCGCGCCGCGCCGAACCTCCCTGAAACAGGGCGTTCCTACGTGCCGGCATCACGCTCGGGCTCGAGCCGTCTTACAGCGGCTTCTTACACGAAGAAGAGCATGAACATGTCAATCACGCGCCCAGCATAGTGACGAGACGTCGAACGTCAAGGCGCAATTTGGTATTTCGCGTGATGCAATGTTCATCACACGCACGTTGCGACAGGCCTCAGCTGCTCGAGCTGAATGCGATCCTACGATTTCGAACTTCGCGAACGCAGAGCGGGCCCAGACGGCTCACTGGCTGCAGCAGCGGAAGCCGAGGTTGCCATAGGCGTCGTCGCGACTGCCTGCGATGTCGTAGTTGCAGCGCAGGGCATTGCCGTTGTCGTTGCCATAGCTGCTCACGTACGAGCCTCCACGGAAGCGGCAGCGATCTTTGCCGTCCACGTACTGGCTGCACGAGTCCTGCCACTCGAAGACGTTGCCGCTCAAATCGAACACGCCTTCGTAGCCGGCGACGGGGGATTGGCAGGTCGTCACGTCACCGCCGGGGCGTGTGTCGCAGGCCGTGCCTGCCTGGCAGCCTGTCTGCGGGTTGTCGTAACCGTTGCAGGCTTTCCCGTCGTACTTGTCGGCGTACGGATACGTGTTTTTGCCGCCGCCGCTACACGCGTTGTACCACTGGTCTTGGTTCGCCTCGTCGAAGCCGTCGAACGGCGCATGACCGCCGCCGGGCTGTCCGCAGAGACGCTTGCCGACCGCCTTGCAATACGCTTCGGCATCGCACGACGTCACGCAGACTTGAGGGTGCTGGTCGCAATTCGATTTGCAGCTTGTCTGTGTCGACATGCAATCGGTGTCGGGCTCGAACCCGACTTGATAGCGGCACCAATGCTCTTGTCCGTCGGTCGACGGCTTCGTCGCGAGCCACGCGGCGTACTGGCAGCGCGAGACCTCGGTCGCGTCGATCCCGTAGCTCGCGCCGCCCGGCGTCTTGATCGACACGCTCTTCGCGACGCAGAACTTGCCGTCGAAGCATGTTTCGAGCGGACCGCAGTGCGAGCAGTCGGTCGTGCAGATCCAGGGGCCCGAAGAGGTGCCTCCGCCCTCGGGGTTGGTCGAGCCGGGATTGTTCGAGCCACCCGACGCGCCGTTGCCGTTCGACGAGGAACCGTCGCCACCGTTCGTGGTTCCGTTACCAGCTCCGTCGCTGTCGCCGGCCCCGTCCGACGAACCACACGCGGGCAGCGACGTGACCAGGGCGGCGGACACGGCGAAGACGAGCACTGCGAGATCGGCGGTCGGTCGGCGCATGCACGATGTCTTACATGATTCGTGCCGCGCGCGCCGAGGCTGGAAATCCCGCTGCAGCACGCGTGATTGTCGTGAAGGACCGGTGGGAGCGAATCGTTCTCACCTGAGAGCGCGCCGTGCTCGGTGCGCGCGCGACCTCGTTAAGGCTTGCCCGTGCGCGAGACCAGCGTGGTGAAGTAGCGACGTCCGATGCCCGAGGCCTCGGCCGCGCGCGTGACGTTGCCGTTGTGGAGCGTCAGGACGCGCTTCACGTACCGATTCTCGAATTCGGCGAGGATCCGATCGCGAGCACGCGGGTAGGGAAGGTCGAGCGCGAGGACCTCCTCCATCGCGTCGCCGTGGCCCGTCGGCGCTGGTTCGGCCTGCACGTTCTGCTCGCCGAGCGCGATGCAGCGCGAGACGGCATTCGCGAGCTCGCGAATGTTGCCATACCAAGGCATTCGTTCGAACCGGCGCAAGAGCTCGTACGGAGGCTCACCGAGGCCGCCGAGACGCTTCCAGAAGTGGCGTGTGAGGTGCGCGATGTCGCCCCGTCGTGCGCGAAGCGGCGGAAGCTCGATGCGGGCGACGGCGAGGCGGAAGAACAGGTCGTCGCGGAAGCGCCCGTCTTGCACCTCGCGATCGAGATCGCGCCGCGTCGCGGCGATGATTCGTGTGTTGACCTTGATCCATTTGTCGCCGCCCACGCGGCGAACCTCCATGCGCTCGACGGCGCGCAGGAGTTTCGGCTGCATGGTGGGGTCGAGATCACCGAGCTCGTCGATGAATAACGTGCCGCCGTCGGCCTGCTCGAAGAGACCCTTGCGCGACGCCATGGCGCCCGTGAATGCGCCGCGCTCGTGACCGAAGAGCTCCGACTCGACGAGCGTGGGAGCGACGGCGGTGCAATCGAAGACCACGAATGGGCCGGCGGCGCGCGGGCTCGCTTCGTGAATGGCCTCGGCGAGCGCCTCCTTGCCGGTGCCGGTTTCGCCCTCGATGACGACCGGAACGTCGGAGGCAGCGAGCGTTTCGAGCAAGGGATAGAGGCGGCGCATCTCGGCGCTCGCCCCGACCACGCGACCGAAGCTCTCCGCGGCCGACAGCGAGACCTCACGCGCCCCTGCCGCGTCGATGCGGAACGTACTCTCGCCCGCGGTCACGATTTCACCGTCGGTGAGGAGCGCATCGAAGACGCGAACGCCGGCGACGAACGTTCCGTTGGTCGAATCGAGGTCGGTGACGCGCAAGCCGCCTTCCGCCAACGCGAAGGCCGCGTGTCGTCGGGAGATGCGCCGGTCGGAGACCTTCAATTCGCACGTGGGACCGTGACCGAGGTACACGCGTGCCGGACTCGAGCCGTCGACGAGGAAGCTCGTGCCGACGTCGGGGCCGGTCACCACCACCACGGAATACGACGAAGTCGTCGTGCGAACCGGCGGCGTGCGTGTGGTGATTCCCGTCGACGTATCGTCTTGCATTCGAGGCATCCGAAGCTTCTTGGGGGCGACTATGGGTGTGAGGCGGTCGAGGCTGTCCGCGTTTCGGCGGGAACCTGGCCGCGCGTGAGGAGCGTCCAGGCCGCAAGTGCGAGCGATACGGCGCCGACACCGAGTCCGATGTCCGCGACGATGTATTGCGTGCGCACCTGGTCGAAGGCACTCGGCGGGCAGGTGCCGTTGGTGCAGAGCGAGTTGCGGTCCGAGAGGCCCTTCAGCCCCATGACCGCGAAGGTGCCGAGGCCCACGACGCCGATGCCGGCAAGGACGTAGGTGATTGGACTCACGGGCGCGCGGACTTCTTCCTTGCGGGACGGGCTCGGCTCTGCCGGTGCAGGCTGGACCTTGGCCCAGTCCTCGCCGGCCTTCGCCGGTAGCCGGATCACGATCGAACGAGCCTTTTCTCCCTCGCGGACGACCACCTGCTCGGTCACTGCCGTCGCGCCGTCGCGCTCGACCTTCACGGAGTGCATGCCCGGATCGAGCGGAATGGCGCGCCCGCCGAGCGCGTCTGGCATGGGCTGAGCGTCGATGGTGACGCGCGCGTCGGTGACGTCGCGATCACGTGCGTCATGCAGAGCAATCACGACGGTGGGCTGCGCGGCGTCGGCTTCCGTCAGCCACTGCGCGCAGTCTCGACGGACCACCCGCGGGCATTCTTCGCTCGCGCACATCACGAGGGAGGCATGCGCCTCGAGCAACTTGCGAGCCTTGAGGAGACGCTGCGCGACGACGGCGGAGTCGAGGCATTCCTCGCGCGTGTGCGCGGCCGAAGCCGAGGCAGGGACGCCGAGCACGGCCAGCGACGAGAAGGCGAGAAGGAGAGCGGCGCGCTTCATTCGAGGGAACACTGGGGCTTGTAGTGACGCACGCCCTGGGCATCGACCGTGTAGGGCGGGTCGCACTGGGATGCGGGCTTGGAAGCAGGCGCGCGCTTGGCGCGTGTGGCGCTCGGCATGCGCGCAGATGCCACCGAGCTCGCGGTGATGGGGGACGAGGCGGGCGCGCTGGAGGTAAGCGTGGTCGTGGTCGCCGCGGCTTGCTCGTGCGCGCTGGGCGAAGGCGTGGGCGAAGGCGAGGCGGACATCGGGACTGAGCTGACGGGGGCTTGCTCCACGGGCGCCTTGGCCACCGGGGCGGGACGCGGGACGAACAGCGCTGCCGAGATCGCCCCTGCGCAGATCCCCACGCCGAGCAGGGCCCCACCGAGCCAAGGACGCCGGCGTGGTGTTGGCCGCACTTCGCTCACCGCGGGCGTCACCGATGCCGCCGGCGACGCGGGCTCGGTCGATGGACCGTGCTTGCTCGTCGGACGGATCTCGCCGGCAAGCGAGCACGCCTCGATTCTCCGAACGGCCTCCGCGCGCTCCTGGAGCTCGCCCCCGCAGGTCATTTCGACCCACTCGCCGATCTCGGCGGCCGTCGCGAGGGGCACGCATCGTTCGATGGCGAGGGCCATCTGTCGTGCTGTATCGAAGCGCTTGGCCGGATCACGCGAGAGTGCCTTGAGGACCACTTCTTCGAGCTCCGTTGGGATCGACGACACGACGGAGCTCGGCGGCGGAATCACCCCGCTGACCATACGCATCAGGGTGACCGCTTCGGTGTCGCCTCCGAAGAGTTGATCGCCGGTCAATGCCTCCCAGAGCACCACGCCTGCCGAGTAGATGTCGGCGCGGCGGTCGACCTTCTCGCCCTCGAATTGCTCGATGGGCATGTAGGCGATCTTGCCCTTCACCTTCCCGTCGCGCGTGGTTTGCACTCTGTCTCTGGCCTTGGCCACGCCGAAGTCGAGCACGCGCGCGATGCCGTCGCTTCCCACGAGGATGTTGTGAGGGGAGACGTCGCGATGGACGAGATCGAGCGATTCGCCCGTTTCGTTCTTCACCTCGTGGGCCGCGTGGAGGCCGTGGAGGACGGCACATAGGACGGCCGCGGTGATCCGCAGGGGAATGCGGTCTTCGTCGCGACGCATCGCCTGCATGAGCCGCGCGAGTGACTCGCCGTGGACGTACTCCATGACGATGAAGAGCTCACCGTCGAGCTGCTCCACGTCGAGCGTCTGCACCACATTGGGGTGACGAATGCGCCCCACGAGGCGGGCCTCGTCGAGGAGCATCGCGGCGAAGTTGGGATCCTGCGCGAGGTGGGGATGCAGTCGCTTGATGGCGACCGTGCGCGAAAAGCCTCCGACGCCGAGCAGTCGTCCGAAGTACACCGTCGCCATGCCGCCCGAGGCGATCCGATCGAAGATCGCGTAGCGGCCGAGGCGCTCGAGCGTCTGCGGTGCCGACTGCATCGGATTCGAGTCTACCAAGGTCGGTCCTCTCGAGTCAGGGCGGGGAGACCTCGAAGAAGACGTCGTCGAAGCGGGCTTGCAGGGGGGTTGCTTGAGGGCCGAAGCAGTTCGGTCCGAGGCGCAGCTCGGCGGTGCCAGGCCCTTGGCAGGCGGCCATCAGCGGCTCGTTCGTCAGTTTGGGCTCGCCGTCGATGGAGACGGATAGCGTGGTGGGCGTCACCGTTCGGTCGACGTCGTACACCACACGGTACCACCTGGAACGGACCATTCCGCGGTCGAAGTCGCGTTCGTCGTAGGGGTGTGAGCCGTCAGGGAGGTAGCCCTGGGTCCCGATGCCGGATCTCCCACCCATGAGGAAGCCGAGCACGCATCCGGCGCCGCTGGTGGCGTTTCCGAGCGCGATGGAGAGGGTGCTGCCGATGCTGGGATCGGTCGCGCCCGCCTGGTCGACGCGCATGGCCGCCTCCAGGTGCACTTTGCCTGCATTGTCGAACGAGGCTCGCAGTTGCGCGCCGCCGCAGTTGGTCTTGGACCCGGGCAGGAGTTCGAGCAGGCCGGATCGCTGGGGGGACGTGAAGTAGGTCGTGTCGAAAGCGACGGCACCGGCGTCGCCGACCTCGTCGTAGAACAAGTCGAAGTAGTCCGTGACGAACTGCGAGTCGCTCGCGTCGCCCGTGTCGTCGAAGTCGACGCAGATCGAGGTCGCTGTCTTCCCCGGCTTGCACCGACGAGCGGCGTCGACACCGGAATCGACCGCCTCGCCGTCCTGATCGGTGGGGCCGACAGAGCCCTCGGGGGCGATGGCGCCGTCCGCCCCCAAGACCTCGGCGCTCAGATCCCCTTCGCGAATTGGGTAGGCCAGCCCACACGCCGCGAGTTGCAGCATGGCCAAGACTGTGCCCGCGCAAACGTGCGTGAAGCCTCGCGACGTCACTGGGTAGGAGAATAGCGCGCGCCGGACGTTCGCGAGAAGCAACGGTACGGATACAAACACGAAGGACCGCCGCTCGACGGGAAATCCGCTGCGGCGCCTCTCGAGTGAGAGCGGTCCGATCTCACCTCGTTGGATCCCGGTCGGTGATGCCAGCAACCCGAACGGTTCGTTGGACGCTGTACGTGGCGGCCCTTCGCTCGGCCTCCTGAGGCCGTGAACTTCGCGTCACCCGATGGCCAAACCGCTAGGTTGGTGAGCCTCGCCATGCCGTCGTACAGCCGTACCCATTCCCGCGGCGCCCGCGCCGTCGTTGAAACCTCCAAGCAAGTGTTGACCGCGGAGATCGACGAGCGCGCCGGATTCGACGAATTTCCGGCGACTCCGAAAGAGGAGCTGGCCCACGACTCCGGGGACGAGATCCAGAGCTCGAACGCATCTTTCGCCACGATCGATTGCTGCAAGAAAACCTCGACGCAGAGGACGCGGCGCCGATTCGCAATGTGCTCGAACGAAATCCGAAGTTGCACGCGGACTATCGGCGCTATCTCGCATTGGTCGCGAAGGCGACCGGCAGCTTCGCGGTGGACCCCGTGGACGTTCTCGACGCCTTCAAGTCGGCTGTTCTTCCTGCTTCGGATTCCCACGAAGGGCGGCTCGTCAAAGCACTGTTTGGCAGCGCGCCGGTTCCCGCGGGCTTCGAGCTCGGCGCGGAGCTCGTGCAGCGCATTCGCGATGGTCGACTCCTGACGACGCCCGGCGCGCGCGCGATTCGCCAGCTGGCAGCGGCAGAGCGGGACGGATCCGGATCTGCACGAGGACCTGCGGGTCGCCGTCCCGGTGTGGTTCGACCAGCAGCGGAAGACCACGCACGTCTGCGTGACCCTCGGTGTCACGACGAAGACGCTCCGGCTCGCGTTCGCCGAGCGGCCCGACGTGCGCGTCTTCGAATCGGAGGAGGGCGCGGCGCACGTCCTGTATTCGGATACGACCCAACGAATTCTGTCCCTGCTCACCATCGAGTGCAACGTGCGGCATATTCCGACGCGCGAGCAGCTCAGGAAGATCTGCGACGCGCATCGGGAACCCGAGGCGATCAAACGCGCACTCGAAGCGCAGTGACGAACCGGAGGATCAGCGCGCGCTGGACGACGACATCACCAGGCGACTCGTCGATGCGCTCGCGCACACGGGCGCGTCCGTGTCCTGGCAGATGCGGTTTCGGTCTTCGTCTCGCGCGCGCGAAAAATATTGGCTCGACGGGGTGGAGCACAGCGGCCCTTCGACGTCGGGGGAAGGCAGTTCGCACGCGGAGGCTAGCTTGGCCGTCGACATGAGGCCGAAGGAAGCGTCGCTCGAAGCCAACGCGCCGTCGTCGGCAGTCTCGATGGCCGCGTCGGTTGCGCCTTGCGGTGCGTGCGGCGAGGCGTGAACGAGCGCGGCGACGCCGGCCGCGATGGCGACCATCGCCTGAGCGGTACGAAGAAACGAATGCGGCTGCGGCTCGACGTCTTTGGCGAGGGCCGCCGTGTCGAGGAACGGCGGGACGTCGTGCGTGTTCTCGCGCCCCACGAAGAGCGCTCGCTCGGCGACGAACTGCGCGTGGGCCTCTTCGCACTCCGCGCACCCGAGGAGGTGGATGCGCGCGGCGGCGGCTTCGTCTCTACGGAGGTTGCCCAGTGCAAGCTCTTCGACTTGCTCGAGCTGCGAGCACGTCATCGTCGCGTCCTTTCCTTGGTGTTCGGAGTCCTTTCGTAGGCGGCCATCGCTTCGCGCAGCGTCTCTCGTGCGCGGAAAATTTCGACCTTCACCTTGGCGAGCGAGCAGCCCATGGTTTCGGCGATGTCCTCGTACGGCAAGCCGTGATCGAGGCGTAGGAGAAGCATGGCGCGACGCTCCTCCGTGAGTTTGGCGAGCGCGAGTCGAACGATGTGGAGTGCCTCTTGGCCGAGATAGTCGGTCTCCGGGGATCCAGGCCCTGCGACCTGGAGCTCTTGTCCGGCGCCGTCGACGACGAGTCGCCTTGCACGAAAGCGGCTTCGTCGGGTTTCGAGGGCAACGTTGCGCGCGATGCCGAAGAGCCACGGGGCCACGCGAAGGGCGGGATCGAGATCGGAGAGTCGCTTGTAGGCGCGGACGAACGTCTCTTGTGTCGCGTCGGCGGCGAGCGCCGTGTCGTCGAGGAGATCACGGAGGAAGCGGTGGATGCGCGCTCCGTGCTCCGCGTAGAGCGCTTCGATTCGGGCGCTGTCGCGGGCGCTGGCAGCGTCCTCCGACACGAAGCGATTTCCGAGCGCAACGATGGCCACGTGGTTCCTTGGCCGGGTTCCCGCGAAAGTTACGAAAAATCGGCGGCCACCCAAGATTCCCATGCGAGGGCCTCTCGGGCGAGCCGCCGATAGCGGCTTTTGGCGGGTATTTGTGCTTTCGGTCACGGCTGGGCTCCGCGACCAGAAGATTCCGCGCACCGCGCAGCATGCGAGGAATGTCCGAGCTCTCAGAGCCGTTTGGCCTTGGCCTGGCTCTCCTTCGCCGTCTTCATGACGCTGTCGTAGTAGTCCTTGGCCGCGACGCGTCCCTTGGCGTCGTCGTACTTCTTCAGCTCCTCGTCGATGATGGCTTTGAACTTGTCGAAGGGTTGAGCTCCGACGATGCGGCGGCCGTTGACGAAGAAGTGCGGCGTGCCGTTCGCCTGCACGCTCTGACCGAGCGCGTTGTCGGCGTCGATGAGGGCTTTGTGCTTCTTGTCGGCGATGGCCGTCTTGACCTTGGCGACGTCGAGGCCCATGTCGGCGGCGATCTTCTCGAGATCGGCGTCTTCGAGCTTCGGTTGGGATTCGAAGAGGCGCTTGTGAGCCTCCCAGAAGCCCTTGTCGCCTTTCTGGATGCGCGCCTCGACGGCGAGCTCGGCGGCGGGCTCGGCGCGCGGATGGAAGGGCAGGGGTTCGTGCTTCCACACGATGCGAACCTTGTCGCCGTACGTCTCGCGGATCTTCTCCAGCGAGGGCTCGACGCGCTTGCAGAACGGGCACTGGAAGTCCGAAAACTCGACGATGGTGATGGGCGCGTCGGCCTTGCCCTGGAAGGGCGCGTTTCCGACGGGGACCTTCCAGACCGTGGTGGTGTCTTCCTTCTCCTCGGGCTCGGCGGCCGCTGGCTTGGGCGCCGGTGCCTTGAAGTTTTCCTTCGACATGGCCACGTAGACCTGGTCTTTCGGCGTGCCCGCGGCGATCTTCGCTTGGGCTTTGCCGAGCTCCTTGTCGATGGCCTCTTTGAATTTGTCGAACGGCTGTGCTCCGACGAGCTCGACGCCGTTGATGCGGAACGAAGGCGTGCCGTTCGCGCCGACCTTCGTCGCGAGCTGCTGATCTTCGTCGATCTTCGAGCTGCCCTTCTTCGACGCGAGGGCGGACTTGAACTGGTTCGCATCCACGCCGGCATCGACAGCCCACTTCTCGTAAGCCTCGGGCGCGAGGTCTTTCTGGTTCTGGAACGCCGTGTCGTGGAACTTCCAGAACGCGTCGGAGCCTTTGAGCGCGAAGACCGCCTGCGCCGCCTCGGCCGCCGGCTTGGCCTTCTCGTGGAACGGTAGCGGCTGGTTCTTCCAGACGAGGCGTACCTTGCCCGGCCCGTAGGTCTTCTTGACTTGCTCGAGCGTCGGTTCGACCCGCGAGCAGAAGGGGCACTGGAAATCCGAGAAGACGACGACGGTGACCGGCGCATCACGATTGCCCCAAACGGGATCCTTACTTGTGACGGGAATCGGCGAATCCGAGTCGGCCCATGTACCCGCGGCGCCGCCCGAGACGCTCCGCCACATGGCGTCCAGCGAGATGCCGGCGGTCTTCATCCGATGCGTGTCGTAGCCCCAGACGAGCGCGGCACCGGCGAAGAAGCACAGAATGAATCCGATGATGGCAATGCCGTGGCTGATGCCGCTGCCGCTCTCGGACGGCGGATGCACCTCGACGTCACGGGCCTCGTGGTCCGTCTCGTTCGACATGGAAGTCCTCTCTTGGCAGAAACAGCCCGATCGGGGACTTCCGATCGAGCTCGCCTCACCCCCAATTGGCCGCCCGGCGCGAGAGGTTACGGAAAAAGACGTTCGAGGGGGCTTCCTCTGCGACGAGCTATGGCAGGAGCACGATCTTGCCGTGCGTGTGGCGCTTTTCGAGCTTGGTATAAGCGTCGCGGACGCGGTCGAGCGGATAGCGTGCGGCGATGGGAATCTCGACGGTTCCGTTCGCGACGAGCTCTGCCACGTCGGCAAGGATCTCCGGCGTACTCGCCACCGAGCTGCCGTCGGTCTTGACGCCGGTCTTCTCGGCCGCCTCGAACGCGATGATGGTGTCGATCCGCGCCTTGGGAACGCCGAGGTCGAGCGCGAGCTTCACGTACTCCGCGCCGAACGTGTCGATGAAGGCATCGACGCCCTGGGGCGCGACCTGGCGAATGCGCGCTTCGAGTCCTTTGCCGTAGCTCACCGGGATGACGCCGTGCTCGCGTAGCCAGTCGTGGTTCGATTCGGACGCAATACCGATGACGGTGGCGCCCTTTGCCTTGGCCATCTGCACGACCACCGACCCTACGCCGCCCGCGGCGGCCGAGACGACGAGCGTATCTCCGGGCGAGAGCTTCACCGCGCGAACTGCTGCGTACGCGGTGACGCCGACCACGTAGAGGCTGCCCGCGACGTCCCAGCTCAAGGCCTTCGGTTTGGGGATGACTTGGCCCGCGGGCACGCTCACGTATTCGGCCTGACTGTTTCGTCGATTCGACCATCCAAGGACCGCATCGCCCACGCGGAAGCTCGTGACACCGTCGCCGACGGCCACGATCTCGCCGGCGAAGTCGCTTCCTTCCCCGGATGGGAAGGTGGTCGGAAAAATGGCGTCGAGCAAGCCCTTCCGAATGGCGGCCTCGCCGGGATTGGTGCCCGCGGCGAGCACGCGGACGAGCACCTCACCTGCAGGCGGCGCTTCGACGGGCACGTCGACGACGAAGAGCTCGGCGATACCGCCGTAGCGCTCGAAGCGTACGGCTTTTCCAGTCTCGGGAAGCTCGGGCGTGCCCATGGCGACTCTCCTTGGGTTTCGACGCTGCACTCGGCGCTGCCAATCGACCCTCGCGAAAAAGCAGCATTCGTGCCCTGTCACGAGCGCGGCCGAATCGAACGATAGATGGCGCTAGCGCGCGGCGTGCTGGCGTGCGCTGGGCGAGGTTTTCGTGGTGGTCATGGGCGGGCCGAGCGCACCGTCGAAGAGCGCGAAGAGAGCCCGCCAGTGCCGCTCGGCGAGCGGAGCGTCGAACGCGGGATGATCGGGGATCGTCCAGCCGTTCTTCGCGCACGCGTACGTTTCGATCATGTGGTTCACCTCGGCGTGGCGTAGCGCCGTTTCGAGGCGCTGCTTCATGCGGAAGGGGAAGGTGGGATCGTCGATGGCGCCGGCGACGTAGATCTGGGCCTTCATGCGCGGAGCGAGATGATGTGGGCTCTCTGCGTCGTCACTCGCGAGCTCGCCGCCGTGGAAGGAGGCTGCTGCCCCGATGCATTCGGGAAAGGTCCCGGCCGCACGCAAGGCGAGCGTGCCTCCCATGCCGTAGCCGGTGGCTCCGACCCGACAATCGGCGACGTCCGGCTCGGTCTCGAGGAAGTCGAGGACCGCTTCGGCGTCGATCATGAAGTGCTCGACGTCCATCGCCGAATCGTAGAATCGCGTCTCCCACTGCTTGCGGGTGACGGGGTCGAACATGAGGCGCCAGAGCTTGCGAGGCTCGTAGGTGCCTACCCGATAGAAGAGGTCGGGAAGCGCCACCACATAGCCCCTTTGCGCAATGCGCTCGGCCATCTCGAAGAGCGCCTCGCGCGGTCCGACACCATCCATGAAAAAGAGCACGCCAGGCCAAGGTCCGGATCCGCTGTCCGGCCGGAAAAGCGAAGTCTTGCAGATGCCGTCACGCGTGGAGAGATCGATCGTCGTCCTCGCCATTGGCTCCTCCAATCCCCTGTTGCGGCGTCCCTTGGACGGACCGCGATTTCGGGGCCCACGATGGGTGACGCGGAGCCGAGCCCGTCCTCGGCATGCACGTTCGGTCCGTGCAACCGCTGCCGATGGTCCGTGCATGCAGTTCGCCGCGCGCGCGTCGGCGTCGCCGCCCTACGCGTCGAACCAGGCCGCTTGCGGCCCTTCCTTTCGTCACCCAGGGTGTCTAAATAGACACCCGAGGTGTCCAATGTCAATACGCAGCGATCACGACGAGTCGGAACGCCCGCTGCTCACGCTGCTGAGCATCGCCGCACAACGTCAGCGGGAGAGGCTGCTCGTCGCCCTGGAAGCCCGTGGTTTCGAGGGCATCGCGATGCCCGAGGTGCGGCTCGCGAAGGAGCTCGAGCAACGCGGCCCGAGCAGCATCCAGACGCTCGCCGACGCAACGGAGACCACGAAACAGTTCTGCGCGCGCGAGGTGAAGAAGCTCGAGCGCGGCGGTTACGTCGTGAGCAAGGCGAGCCAAGGCGATCGACGCGTCACGCTCGTGGGCCTCGCGCCCAAGGGCCAGCGCTTGCTGGAGGCGGTCCACGACGTGAAGTCCGAGCTCGACGGCGGGATCGCGGAGAAGCTCGGCGGTCCGAATGCCACGCGGCTACGCACGCTCCTCGAGCGACTGGTCGAAAGCTCGGTCAAGGACTGACGGTGATGGACACGGTGGCCGGTGCGGAGGTGCCGCCCGCGTTGGTTGCCGTGTACGTGAAGCTATCGAGTCCCGTGTATCCCGTCGTCGGCGTGTAGGTGATTCCGGTGCCCACGACGTCGACCGTGCCATGTGAGGGACCCGTGAGGACCGACACCGACGTTGGCGGGCCGCCCGTGATGTTCAGGGTGATGGGGGTCTTCGTGCTGTTGCGCGGGATGGTCTCCCCGACCGAGTGGGCGATGGGTGCAGGGGGCAGCGGGTTGACGGTGACGGACACGGTGGCCGGTGCGGAGGTGCCGCCCGCGTTGGTTGCCGTGTATGGGAAGCTGTCGAGGCCGGTGTAGCCCGTCGTCGGCGTGTAGGTGATCGAGGTGCTGCCGACGTTGACCGTGCCGTGGGAGGGGCTGGTCGGGACTGCCACCGAGGTGGGGGCGCCGCCGGTGATGTTCAGCGTGATCGGTGCGTCGATGGTGCCTGCCATGATGCTGGCCGTCACGGGATGGGCGACGGGGGGCGTAACCGGAGCGCAAGCGTTCGCGTCGTCACATGCATCGGGGGTCGCATCCTGCGAGCCAACGTCGGGGGTCGGCGAGGCGTCATCACTGGACGACGGCGCCGCGTCGGGGGCTTCCGCGGCGACCTCGGGGGGCGGTGAAGCTTCTTGGTCGTCGCCGCACGCGGCGATGCCCAACGTCAGCGCGCACGGGAGGAGGAGAGAGAAGAGAGAGGCGAGCCGCCCACGCCGAACCCATGTGCTGTGCATGACGAGGGGAGCGTAACGTCGACGCGATCGTTCGCGTGCCTCCCCATTTGGGGGACTCGCGCGGCAATGTCAGTCGTCTGCTGGCAACGTCGCGAACTTCCAGCAGTTCAGCGGTGCGCGATGGGAGCCTTCTTCGAGCGTCCCCATGCGACGAACGCCGCGAGGCCACCCAAAACGAAGTTGACGGGAACGGCCTTCGCTTCGCCGCGCGAGAGGTGGAAGAGCGAGGCCAGGGCCATGACGAGGACGAGACCGACCGCAGCGAGGGCGGTGAGACGAGGGCGCACCCGCGTGACGCTCGGGAGGATCAATCCGAGCGCGCCGGCGAGCTCGGAGAGACCGATGAACCGAACCAGCGCGGCGGGCGATTCGGCAACCCAAGGGAGGCTCTTCGACAGCTCGCCGATGGGGGTGAAGCTCTTCATCGCTCCCGCCATGCCGAACATCAGAGCGAGGAGAACCTGCGCGACCCAGAGCCCGTAGTGAACGGCTTTGCTCGGCGTCTGCGAGCTCTCGACGGCTTCGACCTTGTTCATGGTGGGATGGTGCTACGTTGCGAAATCTCGAACAAGGCACGGGGCATGAAACGTCGAGTTGCAGAAGACGCAACGTTGGTCGAAGACGTCTCGGATTTGAGGGCGTTCTGTCTCGTGGCCGACCTCCGCTCGCTGACCGCGGCCGCCAAGGTGCTGCGCGAGAGTAAGGCCACGGTGAGCCGGCGGCTCTCGCGGCTCGAGAGCTCGCTCGGCGTGCGGCTACTCGAACGGTCGCCGAGGCTCGTGAAAGCCACCGAGGATGGCCTCGCGTATCGGGCCCGCGTGGGGGAGGTGCTCGAGCTGCTCGGAGACGCCAACGCGAACGCGCGCCGCGATCGCGCCGAACCGGCAGGGGTGTTGCGGGTCACGTCGGCCACTGAGTTCAATTCCGTGCTCGCGCCGCTCGTGGTCTCCTTCGCCGAGCATCATCCGAAAGTTCGCATCGAAATGCTGGTCACGAACGCGGCCCTCGATTTCGACGCCGACAAGCTCGATTTCGCCTTTCGCATCTCGTTTCGCCTGCCCGACTCCGCGCTGATTGCCCACAAACTCGTCGACCTCGAAGCCTCCCTCGTTGCGTCACCCGGGTATCTGCGCAAGCGAGGAGTCCCGAAAACGCCTGACGCTCTCGCGGGCCATCCGATCATCTTCATGCAGACCAATCGCGAGATCGTCTTGCCGTTCAAGCAAGTCTCCACGGGGCGATCGACTTCGTATCGCGTCGTGCCGTCGGCGCTGACGACGACGGACATGAACTTCGTCGTCGAGCTAGCCGCCGCCGGTGGAGGCATCGGCATCGTCCCGAGCGTGGCCGTGGAGCGTGAGCTCTCGTCACGGCGTCTGACGCGCGTTCTCGACGACTACGCGCTCGGTGGGGCATCGCTCTGGCTCCTCCACCGCGGCGGGAGCTTTCTTCCGTCGAAGGTGCGCGCCTTCCGCGACTTCGTGCTCGAGACTTTCCGTGCTCGCGCCCGTCGTCACTCGAGGCCGGCGACCGAGACGCGCGGATAGCGGGGGAGCCCACGGCGAGGCTTCGGCAACTTCTCGAGCTGCCGATAGACGAACGAACCGAGGCAGAAGTGCGTCGAGGCCACGGTTGCCCCCGCGAGGCCCAAAAGTCCTCCGGCAATTCGTCCAGTCCGCTTGTGACCTGTCGCGAAGAGCGCGGCTGCCGTCGCCGCCCACGCCGCCGCAAGTCCCATCGCGAAGCGTCGCGGCGGCGGATTGGCGGGCAACGGCGCGGTCTTCGTGATGCGACGTAGGCCTCGGTTGTAGAGGCGATCGAACGGATGCTCGCGCCGCGATGCACCGAAGGCGGACGTCAGCGAGAAGCAGAAGAGCACGGCGGGGGACGCCAGCGCCGTCCCGGTGACGATCCAGGCCGTGCTGAGCGAAGGCGTCAGCCTGAGCCAGGGCGCAACGCCAGCGATGCTCGCGTCCGTTTCGCACGCGAATCCCTGCATGTCCAAGTTGCGCTCGGTGAAGCGTGAAGTCATGAGCTGCTCCCGCCGCCGAGAATGACGGCCGTGAGCCAGATGCAAGACTTCGTCCTCCTACGTCATAGACGTGAAGCGCGTTCGTCGTCGCGCACGACGAACGAGGACGTCACGAGCTCGTGCGTATCAGCACGGGTGACCTTCACCCTCGACGTCGACCTTCCTCGCGTGCTCCCGGACGAAGGAGGCGAAGGCGCCGGGTTGGGACGCGGTGGAGTACGGCGCGGGGACGATCGTTGCGGTGTCCGCCGAGGCGACCCAAAGACCATCGACGTCCGCTTCGAGCACGGCTCGACCCGCCGCCTCCCAAGCGCACCGCCACAAGCGCACTGCCACCCCGGCGGCGACTCGCCGCAGAAGATCCGACCGACGTTGCCGACGCGCCGCAGGAGGTCCGACGTTGCCGACGCGCCGCAGGAGGTCCGACGTTGCCGACGCGCCGCAGGAGTTCCGACAGGCGACTGAGGAGGAGATCCGACCGACGTTGAGGGTGAGGAGATCCGACCGATGTTGAGGAGGAGATCCGACCGACGTTGAGGGGGCCTGGGAAGATCGAGGAGAACGGACCGACGTTGAGGAGAAGAAGAGACGGGTGGCGGTCAATGTCGGTCGGTTCTCTGCGGTTCTCTGCGACACCAAACTCGTTGAGCTGCTCAATGTCGGTCGGACCTCAACGACGGTCAGACCTCAACGTTCGTCGATCGCGGATAGTCGGTGTAGCCCTGCGGGCCCGAAGCAAAGAAGGTCGTCGGGTCCGGAGGGGTGAGCGGAGCGGAGGTCAGAAACCGTGCGGGGAGATCGGGATTGGCGATGAATGGCCTCCCGAACGCGACGGCGTCTGCTTCACCTTCGAGGATGACCCTTTCGGCGGCGTCCTTCGTGAAGCCCTCGTTGGCGATGTACGCACCCCCGAAAGCTTCCTTGAGCTTCGGGCTTAGGCGATTTTCACCCAACGATTCACGTGCGCAAATGAACGCGAGCTTGCGTCCACCCAACTCGCGAACCAGATAGGTGAAGGTTTCGAGCGGGTTTTCATCCCCCATCGAGTGGGTGTCACCGCGAGGGGCAAGGTGCATCCCAACGCGATCGGCGCCCCAAACGCTCGTCACCGCATCGGTCACCTCCAACGTCAGACGCGCGCGATTCTCGACCGTTCCGCCGTACGCATCCGTGCGAAGGTTGGAAGCCGTCTGCAGGAACTGATCGAGCAGATAGCCATTCGCTCCGTGAATCTCGACTCCGTCGAAACCTGCGCGTTGCGCGTTCTGTGCTCCCTTTCGGAACGCTTCGATGACGCCAGGAATCTCTGATAGCTCGAGGGCCTGCGGAACGACGAACGGTCTGTGCGGACGTACCAGGCTCACATGCCCGCCCGCCGCGATCGCGCTCGGGGCGACGGGACGCTGACCATTCAAGAACACCGGGTCCGAGATTCGCCCCACATGCCAGAGCTGGAGCAGAATACGGCCTCCAGCAGCGTGCACCGCTTCGGTGATGCGCTTCCAACCAGCCGTTTGCTCGTCCGACCAAATGCCGGGTGTATCGGCGTAACCGACCCCTCGGGGCGTCACCGAAGTCGCCTCGGTCAGAATCATTCCGGCGCTGGCGCGCTGAACGTAGTACTCGCGCATCAGATCGTTGGGCACACGGACGTCGCCCGCGCGCGCTCGCGTGAGCGGCGCCATGATGATGCGGTTCGGAAGCTCGAGCGCACCGATTTCGACGGGTTGAAAGAGAATCGATGATGTTTGCATCAGATCAATGCGAGCTGTTGCCAGCCGCACTCCTGTTCCTCTGAGGACCGGACGTGGGCGATGACGCGTCGCCGTGCGCGCGCACGAACGTTCATCCGTGCTGCAGACGCTCGCTCTCCGAGGCCGCATGTTCGAGAAGCGCTTTGCGCAAGACGAGACGGCAGCGAGAGAGCGTGCGGGGGGCGTCGTTCATGATTGTGGGGCCCAGCGAGCCGTTGAACAATCATCGATGAACGCATAAGACTGGTACGAATGGAGTACCAATTGGGTCGTTCGCTCGAGGAGCTCGCGACGTTCGCCTCGGTCGTCGACGCGTCCGGGTTCTCCGCTGCTTCGCGTGCGACGGGCGCGCGTAAGGCAACACTCACCCATCGCATTCAGCAGCTCGAGAGGCGTCTCGGTGTGACTCTTCTCGTCCGGACGACGCGGTCGCTTCGACTTACGGACGAGGGGCGCGCTTACTACGAGCAGGCGAAGCGTGCGCTTGATGCGGCACGCGATGCGGAGGCCGTCGCCCTCTCGGCGAAAGCCGAACCGAGCGGCACGTTGCGCGTAACGACGTCCGCCGCTTTGGCGGGCTTGCTTCTCGAAGGTGTCGTCGTCCAGTTCCTTCGTCGGTACCCTCGGGTGTCGCTCGTGCTCGACACCTCGGTAAGGCGTCTCGACCTGGTGCGCGAAGGCGTGGACCTGGCGATCCGTCCGGCGCCGCTGAGCGATTCGTCGCTGGTCGCCCGGAAACTCGGCGTGTTGACGGGGGGCTACTATGGGAGCCCGCGCTACCTGGAAAAGCGAGGGATGCCGTCGCGTCCCGAGGATGTTCGAGAGCACGACGCCATCGTCATTCCGGGCGCGACCGAGCCGATGGAGTGGCCATTCCTCGTCGGCGGCCGCAAGCGGATGATTCCGGTGCGTTCGCGTCTGTCGGTGACGAGCTTCGAACTGGCCGCTCGTGCCACGGCTGCGGGGCTCGGGCTCCTCCGCTCACCAAGCTATTTCGTCCGGCCTTTCCTCGCCAAACGGCAGCTCGTCCAGGTTCTCAGCGACTGGACGGCCCCCGGCGGCGAAATCTACGCGGTCTTCCCGCCAGGAGGCGCGCTTTTACCGAGGGCGCGCGTCTTCGTCGACATGCTCGCGTCATGGTTCGAGGACAACGCCGGCAATACCTAGATGGCTTGAGACCGCGCGTCTCGGGTCGAGGTTGGTGGCCGTGACTCCCGCGGTCGGCCGCCAGCCAGCGATAGCCTTCAAGTTCGAGCCGCGCTTGCCGTTCGAAGGAGCGGTGAGCACGTTTCGTCACCCGGGTTCGACCGACGGAATGAAAGGGGGCCTGCAAGTGTCGCGTCGGGGCGAAGTTGTGGTCCTCCACCGTTCGAACGCGTACTTGCACACGCGTATCGTGGGCCACTTCGACATGGATCTCGCGAACGTGCTCATTGGCACGCTCGAAGATTGGATGGGCAGCCAACGTGGAGTCGTTGCCTTTCATGATTGCGTGAAGCTCGAGAACTACGACGTGGAAGCGCGCGAGCGCATTACCACCTGGTCGCGCACGCGCGTGGACCGCTTCGATGGTGTGCATCTCCTCGTCGAAGGGCGCATCATCGGGTGGGCACTCAGGCTCGTCTCAGTAGCGATTGGCGGAAAGCTCACGACGCATTACGACCGCGCAGCGTTCGAAGGCGTCATCGCCCGACGACGCAACGTCGCTCGTCCGGATCGCTGACAGTCGACAGGTCGAACGTGCGAATCAAAAAATGAGTGGGTCGCTCCTGAGTCGTCGGCCTTGCGTGCCCTCCGTGGACGTTGGGCCAACCGTGAGGGCTGCGTCGGCAGGGGAAAATCGACGCATGCGACTCGGCCATAGCCGTGAGCCCGCGACGTCGTTCGCGGCGAGGGGACGTCGAGTTCGAGACTCGACCGATACCGATCGCAGAGGTCGCTCAGGCGAATGGCCTTCCGGCGGCTTGGAACCGGACGCCGCGCCACCGAGGAGCCAGTCCGGCAGTAGCTCTCGTGCCCACCGCCACGTGCCCGACGGAAACGGAATGTCTGTGATGCCCTTCTTCAGTGCGTCGAGTGCACGACGATAGAGCTCGTGAAACTGCTTCCTCTCGGCGCGCGCCTTCGTCGCCATTTCATTGTTGCCGCCGGTGGCGAATGTCGGATTCCGTGATCCAAAGGGGCTGAACCCCGTCGACTGTCGCGTGATTGGCACTTTGCAGAGTTTTGCGGCGCTGGTCTTGACGAAGCGACCGGCGCTGCGCGCGGCTTCACGAGCGCGTTCAACTGCGGCGTGCACGGACGATACTAGGACCTCCTTGGCCTTTGCGCCGAAAGTCTCGATCAGCGCGGGCGGCATCGTAATCCGGATGCTGACGCGCTCGGGCCACTGGGGGTTCTCGGGGTCGAAGTAGACCGAAGGGCGCTCGACCTCGATGATGCGCTCACCGATGTCGTTGACGGAAACGGTGACGCCGGGCCACTGCTCGGGATGCTCCACCAATCCAGCGTCAACGACGTTGGCGAGCGTATATCCGATTTCCTTCAGCACGGCATCGGCGCCATGGAGCTGCACGCAGCTGGCGGCCGCGCGCTGAAAGACTTCTTCAGGCCAGTTCCGATGGACCTTGACGGCATTGGCAACTAGCCGATTCCGTTGACCGAGGAATGACGGTAGGACGCCGCGCATGTCGGTGAGTACCTCGTGGAGGTGCGTCGACAGCATCTGAACCGCATGAAGTTCGATACCGAACTTGGCGGCCATGACAGCCGTGCAGTACCAGTAGATCTGTTGGACCGTCCCGTCCGCGTCCGGTCGCAGGAGAAAGTGCCTGCGCGTGACGCGACGAGTGATGAACCACGTGACACCCCCAAGGATGTGGCGAGGCAACGACATGCCGCGCGCTCCAGCACGCGTCGTGCCGAGGCGGAATTCCCATTTTCTCAGCGATTGCGACGATCGGATCTGGCCGTGCCAGTTTTGGGGTGGCCTCGGGCCACTCGCCGCTCGCTCGCCGTATTGTCAGTTGAGTCGCTGGTGGAATTCGATGTTCTGCTCCTTGCGCCCCGACCGACGTTGCCCACCAGCCGCCGTCGGTCGACCTCAACGTCGGTCGACCTCAACGTCGGTCGACCTCAACGTCGGTCGACCTCAACGTCGGTCGACCTCAACGTCGGTCGCAACGTCGGTCGACCTCAACGTCGGTCGACCTCAACGTCGGTCGACCTCAACGTCGGTTGGTTCTGTGTTGGTTCTGTGTGTGCGCCGAGTGGCCGCGGGGTGGCTCGAAACCCATTCGAAGAATGTGTGCGACCTCGAGGGGAAGGGCGGCTCTGGCGGTCGAACCAATGAAACTCGCCCTGGTCATCGCTCTCGTGGCTGCTGCCGCAAATTTCGCTTGCACCGACCATGTCATGACGACCGAGTCGACCGACCCATCCAGGCCTGGAGAGGGGACGGCAACCGACGATGAGTCCGGTGTCGATCCGGGCGACGGGGCCGAGGTCGACGACGAGACCGACGCGTCGCCTCCCTCGAAGAAGAAAGACTCGGGGGCGCCGAAGCCCGGGGCCGATCCGGATTCCGGGGCGGCCGGGCGGACTCTGGGAACGCGGATGGAGGCTTCGTTCCGCCGGCTCTGTTCACCAGGATCGGCATGACAGTTGCCGAATGCAACGGCGCAGGCGCTGGATACCTCTACGGCCCGGGAATACCGACGCAGTCGTACGACGTCCGAACGGCCTGGGGGATGGCACCGACGCGGTCACGGGCATCGGCAACAAGATCTTCGGCTACACACGCCCGCAGATCTCGAACGCAACGTTGCCGCTCTCCGGAGCTGCTGGCGAGAAGCACATCCGACTAGCCATTGCCGCAAGCAATCCCACGCTCGTCGCCGGCGCTCAGTATCAAGGCGCGCTGGTCCTTTCTGAATGGAACACGACGACGTCGAGCTGGAGCCGCCGACGCTACGGCGTGGAGCGATGGACACTTGTGTGCGGGGAGGATCGCCGGCCACGTCGAGAGCCTCGCCGATGGTACCGGCGCGACCCGCCTCGACTTCTATTTCGTCGCCCCCTGCTGACGCCGAACTTTCCCAAGTAACAGAGGAGGCCGCGAGAGATCAGCCTCCAGGGGCGGATGACTTGAGGCGCAGTGAAATGCGCTCTTCGAGGGCGTCCGCCTCGATGCCGAGCGCTGCGGCCGACGCGAGCAGGATGGCGCGTTCCTGTGGCCTCACGCGACCATCGGCTACCGCGGCGTCGACCAAGAGTGCCATGACGCGGGCCTGCACGTCAGGCGCGAGAGCGCGAAGTGTCGAGGTGATACGCCCGGCATCGCTGGGGTCGCCGTGACCCTCGGAATACTCCGTGCCTAGGCCGAAGCGCTCGACAATTCGCCGCAGAAACGCACGTTCCTCCTCGGCGACGACTCCATCGGAAGCAATGACGGCCTGAATCAGCTCGATGACCTTGATGCGCTCGGCAACGTCCACGGGCCCGAGGATACGCGGACTGCGCCACTCTGTCGCCACGCATCGCGGGATGTCGTTGTTCGTCGTCGTCGAACTCAACGTCGGTCGGGTCTGGCTCGACTGGCTCAACGTCGGTCGGGTCTGGCTCGACTGGCTCAACGTCGGTCGGGTCTGGCTCGACTCAACGTCGGTCGGGTCTGGCTCGCGACTCAACGTCGGTCGGGTCTGGCTCCTGGGCCTGACGGAAAATCGTCGGGCCCATGTCGAGAACGGATGGGCGGCTCCGACGTCCTCGTGAATGCGCCGGGAAGGCCGGCGATCAGCATGAGGCAAAACGATGCGCACGTCGTCGACGCTCCACCAAACGCCCTCGACCGGTTTCTCGTCTTATCTGCGCAGCGTAGGCGCGGTCCTTGCTGGACTCTTCGCCGGTGCGGCGCTGTCGCTAGCGACGGACGAGATTCTTCATCTGCTCCAAGTCTATCCGCCGTGGGGGGAGCCGATGACGGCGCCGGGCCTCAATCTGCTCGCACTGGCCTATCGGTGCGTGTTCGACGCGGCGGGGCTGTACCTCGTCGCGAGACTCGCGCCGCGCACGCCCATTCGCCATCTCTGGATCGCGGCTGGTATTGGCTTCGTCGTCGCCATGCTCGGCGTGTTGGCGTCGCTGAACGCAAACCTCGGTCCCGTCTGGTATCCGGTCGTCTTGGCTCTTTCGACGTTTCCGTGTGCTTGGGCCGCGGCAGTGCTCTACGCGAAACGAGTGCCGACGACGGAGCCCGTTCGAGGATGACCGGCGGATGACTGGCAGCCCAGAATCCTGCCGGGAAGCCTGCGAGTCCAGCACACGCTCGAAGCGTGCGTTACATCGTTCTTGGTGTACGGCAACGGCTATCCTTACATTCCGCCCGCTTCGCCTCCACCTCCGCGCAGGACTGGTCTTCCGCCGCTTGCCATCTCGGCGATTGCGGTCGGCGTCGTGGGCGTCCTCGGCGTCGGCTCGTGCGTCCTCGTCGGTGGTTTCTATGCGCTCCGCGGCGCAGGAGCAGCAGAGGCCGACGCGCCGCGCGAGCCCGTCGCCGCGAATGAGCCATCGGATCGCGATGACCGCCGAGGCTCTGGCGCCGCCAATCCGCCGGCGAGCAAGACGTGGAACCTCGCGGACGAGGACGACACGAACGAGAACACCGCCGCCAGTAAGAACACCAACACCAACGGCGCCGCCGCGAACCAGCCTTCGACGGCCGGTAAGGGCGGCTCGACTCCTCCGTCGGCAACCGGAACGTCGACCTCGCCGAGCGGGGGCGCGAGCCCGCGTTGGTTTTGCAATGCTACGGGTTGGGTTCGCGTGTGTGGCTTCGCCAACGTGTGCTCGAACCAGACCGTCTTTGGCAGCGGCTTCGGTTCCGACCGCATGGTCGCCTCGACGACGGCCAAGAACGCCTGCGAGGGCATGGCGCGCGCGAAGGGCGGCTACGGCGGCTCGTGCTCCGTCAGCTGCAGCTTGCGCTGACGAGCGCGCGACCTCGTTACTCTCGCGACGAGCGCGCGCATCGATCGGCGATGCGCTGTTCGGCGTCGAGGATGTCGTTGGTCGCGAGGACGAAACCTTGTTTGGGTGAGCCGGTCGCTGTCCAGGCGAAGCTTCGCCACAAGGCGAGAGACGCAGCGCCGGAGGTCCTTCCCTCGAGGCGCTCGAGCAGGTCCACCGCATAGGCGCAGAGACCGAGCGGCTCTCGCATGTCCGGGTCGCCCACGATCGTGTCGACCTCGTCGTCGGGGAGCGACTGCTTTTGCGCCTCGGCCACGCGCAAGACGAAGTGCTTCATCATGCGGAGCGCGCGTCTCTTGTCGGCGGGCTGGACCTTCTTGGGCCGCAGATAGGAGCGCTGCACGAGCCAGCTGCAGATCGGACAGAAGCAGTGTGCGTCGGGCGAGTAGAGCCGCTTGCCCGGATTGGGGTCGAGATCGAACGTGCTCCGGAGGTATGTCGAGAACAGATGGCTGAACGCTTCGACGTCCTCACGCGCAGGCTGCACGTCGCTCGGCAGCGAGGCGTAGTGTTGCTCGACCCACGCCCGTGCCGATTGCTCGAGCGAGCCGAAGGCGTGGAGTTCGTTCGGTGCCAAACGCGCAGACTGCAGGCCCTTCTCGAGCCATCGCAAGAAGCTGTACCCCTTTGCCTGCAATACGACGGCCCGCTCGATGTCAATGCGATTGAACACCATGCGTGAAGCGTCCGACTGCGCAGTATCCGCGGTGGCGTACACCGCTGTCTAGACCGGTCATTTTCGGTCGGGGGCTGTAAGGCGTGCCCCCACCGATTCGACGTGCTTCGTCGCTTTCGAACACGCTTTGCGGCTTCGTTTGCAACGAGCAGGGACACATGAGGAGGAGAATCGACCTCGGCCTGGCGTTGATGTTCACGGCGGTCGCCGGTTGCCTCGCCGCATGCGGTGGCGGCGACGGCTTCTCCTCCCGCGCGGGTCCGAACGATTCCTCGAACGACTCCACGAATGGCGGGTCCACGAACGGGCCAGGCGACAACGGCAGTGGCGGTTCGTCGGGGCCCTGGGTCGACAACGGCCCTGACGCACGCGCGGCCGAGGAGTGCCTTCCCGACGGCGTGGACAACTCCACTCCATTCTCCAAGACCTACCGCGTCGTGCGCCGCGGTCAGACGACGTTCGACGGTCAGCCGTACGAGATCGTCAGCGCCATGCCCTGGACCTACACGCTCGAAGCCGTCCAGTGCAAAAAGAGCTTCCCGATGGTGGAGATGGACACCCACTACATCGTCGATAGCAATTTCGAGCTGCCTTACATCAAGGGGGTCACCGACCACGTCGCCTGGACGCCCGGCGTGAAGAACAAGGGCTGGGCGATCGGCTCGAACGACGATCCCGCCGAGCTCGTTCAGAAGAACGGAGCGATTCGGCCGTTCGTCTATCACGTGAACGCCGGCTACGAGTACGGCTACTTCATCTACAACAAGGACCCGCTTCCCGACGATCCGATCCGCTACACGGGTTTCCGTCCAGCATGGGTCGTCCATCCGGAAGGCGCCGGCTTCCACATGTTCTTCCTGGATCCGGCGGCGCCGGATTCGCAAGGGTTCGAGTGGCCGCGTCACGGGGCGAACTGGGAGCTGAACTTCGGGCTCTCCGTCGATGCGGCAGGGAAGGTCTACGTGCCGAAGTCCGAGAAGGCGAAGCTCGCCAACCACGACGAGGGCTGGGACGACTACTTCGGCTGCGTGACGATCAACAAAGCGAACGCGCCGATTCCGACCACGCGCACGCAGTTTCCGGGTAACGAGTCGTACTACGCGTCGGAGACGTTCCTTCCTGGTTATGCCCACTCGGGCGCGTCCGGCCACAAGTACTGGGGCCAGAAGGGCCGGCCAATGGAGGAGGTCGCCATCTGGGAGGACGACGGCATGCCGGGCCTCAACTCGCCGGGCAACTACCACAAGCCGTACTCCGGTGGATGCGATCAGGCCGGCTACAACTTCGCCCACGCCGAGGGCTTCACATGGCCCGAGCTCCGCGCCGCGCGCACCAAAGCGGGCGACATTCCGACGCGCGACCAGCTCTACAAGATCACGGTCTACAAGTACCTCGGCAAAGAGAAGCGGACCGACTTGCTCGGCACGCTCTCCTACCAGCAGCAACCGAACGGCGAATGGATCCCCACGGGCTCCGGGCCGGAAGCGCACTCGCTCAACGACAAAAACGGACGCTGGATCATCAACGGTCCTGTTTTCCAGGACCGCGGTGACCACGTCTTCGCGGTTCTCGAGAGTCTCTGAATCATGAAGCTCACGCACGGCTCGATCGGATCACTTCTTCTCGTTGCGGGCATCGTCGGCGCCGTCGCTTGCGGGTCGAACGACGATGACTCCAACTCTGCCAATTCGCCGTCTGGTCCGAACGCGGGGAACGGCAATGGCGGAAACGGAAGCGGCGGTGGTTCGAGCTCGTCGCCGCCTGTCGGTGATCCGAACTCCGGCACCTGGCTCGACCTCGGCAACACCCATGCGCCGGACCACGCGCCTCCGGTTCCGACGAATACGGGCGCGCCGACGCGTGGCGGAACGCTGACCTTCACGAACATCGGCGCTCCCGGCTACTGGGGGCGGCGCATCGAGGCGGAGCCTGGTGATCCGCGCTGCGACGTGCAGTCGGAGACGATCAACTTCGGCTGGGGCAGCGAGTTTTGCTGCCGCCAGAAGCACGAAGTCACGTCGAACACCCTCACGCCATTCAACGAGCAGCTGCACATGGTGCTCGACGGACCGCTCAAGGTGAAGCAGTTCGTCGTCTATCAACCGCTCGCCGACAATGCCGGACCGTGGGCCATCCGTTCCTTCTGGGACAGCCGTTCGCCCGACAAGCCATACAACTTCCAGTTCTCGGGGCCGAAGAACGACACCACGTTCGATGGCGTGCTCGGCAACAGCTGCACGTTCTTCGCGATGCAACAGAAGAAGTTTCCGTGCGGCCACGGAAGCGATCCCTACTGTCCGGGCTCCGACCTCGACTACGACGGATGGCCGGGGTCGAAGCTCGTCGTCGTCCTCGCGTCGATGCCGTATGCCGACGATCCGGCGATGGCGCCACGGACTTGCGACGAACACCCCGACCAGCGCCAGCAAGATTCGCCGTGGATCGGCATCTCGCCCTCGGAGCTGAATCGCGACGGGTGGTCGGGCTACCACCCGTGCCATTGCTTCAACAACACGCCCGGTGGTCAGCTTGGCGACGGCTGCGGGCAGATCAACGTCTTCGAAGTCATCGCCGAGGCGTCGGGCCCGCAGTGGGGCAATCGCGACATCATCAGCACGGGCATTCGCTCCTATCAGGTCGGCTCGCTCGGCGGCGTGACGTGTGGCATCCAGTCGTGCGGGGTCGAACACTTCCCGAACGACGCCGATCTCGTCGACGTCAACAGCCTGACGGCGATGAAGGCCGGGGCGGTGGTCGATGCAAACAATCGCGCGATGAAGGAAGGCCCGGCGTGGCGTCGAGCGCTCGATGATCGCTACTACCTCTTCTTGCTCGATGAAAATTCGCGCACCGTGCAGGTCGCGGTGATGCATCCGGGCAAGCTTCCGCCGGCGGCGCAGAAGTTCCTGCCTGCGCTCCCGAACACGGTCACACGCGCGGACATCGACGGGTTCGTGAACCTCCGACTGCCTCAGTAACGACGAGTCGAGTCACCAGCGCCAGCGAGGTTCCGTGTCGCCGCCCGAAGATGGGGAGCGTGGAAGCCTCGCTGGGGCGTTTCTTTATCTGCAATGGACGACGAAAACGCCCGAGCAGTGTCTCTGCCCGCGTCGTCGTGTCGTCGCGTCGTCGCGAAGAAGGAGCGTCAGCGCGTGCAGGCCGGGTCGTGCGGAGCGTTCACGTAGGCCTGGCCGAGCGGCGTGAGCTGACCGTCGCTGCCGAGCAGGTCGACGAATGGAACGTTGTCGGCGCGGCCGGCGAACCACGCGTAGCGCGCGACGCGCGGGTCGCTCTCGAGATACTTCACGGCGTCGACGAGGAAGTCTTGCTGCTCTTGGGCGTTCTTCGCATCGTCACACGCGAACTCGGTGAGCCAGATCGGCTGCGTGAACTTGCTCTCGTAGTTTTTGATGTGGTTGATGAGCCACTGCGCGTGATTTCCGTTTTCGCCCTTGCAGCCCACGTAGATGTGGACGGCGATGGCGTCGACGCGACATCCGGAGCACGACGCGAAGAAGTCGCCCAGGTACTTGAACGGATCGGTGTCCTGGCAGCCGCCGCCGCAGAAATTCACGGCGGGAGAGACCAGCGTAAGCTTGCGGGCGTCGGCGACGGCTTGCACGTTGGGCCACAAGGCGGCGGCGTCCTTGGCCGAGAGGTTGGCCTGCGCGTTGAAGTTCGGCTCGTTGAAACCGAGCAGGGCGGATACGCCTTGGGGCGCCTTGGCTTGCACCTGCGCGGTGTCGACCTTCGCGCCCCACACCATCGGGACGTACTCGACGCCGATCGACTTGTAGTCGTTTTTCACGCCCTCGTCGGGCTCGAAGGCCCAGTTGTACCACCACGAGACGCCCTTCGAGAGCGCCTGCATGTCGGCCTTCGAGTGGTAACCGTAGGCGACGCCTCGTTTGCAGCCGCTCGCCGTCTGCTCCTCTGGCGTCTTGGTGCTTCCACCTCCGTCGTTGCCGCCGCCGCCCGCGCCGCCACTGCCACTGCCACCGTTCGAGGCGCCGCCATTGCCTCCTTGCGCCGGCGGATCGTTCGTCGTGCCGTCGTTCGAGGTATCGGAGCTCGAGCTGCTCGAGCAGGCGGCGAGCAGTCCGGCGAGTCCGAGCGAGAGAATTGCCTTCATCGGGGATCCTTTGGGCGGGGCGCCGAAGCGGTGCGAGCATGTCGGCAGCCTTTTCGGTGCCGAGAAAGGTGCACGACAGCCCAGTCGCCGGAGCGACCCCAATCCGTGTTCGATTCGGTCGTCAGAAACGAAGACCGACTCCGACCGTCATCCGCGCACCTACCGCCGAAGGCCGGAAGAACGATTCGGTCGACTCGTTCGAGAGGAGGACGAACTCCGGCCGCGTAAGCGGTAGGACAGCCGCGCCATCGAGCTCCACCGCAAGGCGCGTGCTCGAAGGAATGCGAACCAGGGCGCCGGGCTCGAACGTCACGAGGTACGCCGTCTGCTGGTAGGCCTCGGCGAGACCTGTGCCTTCACCCGAGATCCGGACCCCGCGAACACCGACGCAACCGTGGATCGCCAACCAGCCTGTATTTTTCCCGACGCACGGGCGCAGCGCGAGGCTGACCAACGAGAGATCGGCGCCGACCTGCGGACGCGAATCGAGCGACGTGCTCGTCGACGAGGTGATCTCCGCAGAGAGATCGACACGGAGTGCCCGCCACACGAGCCCCGCTCCAACGACGGCCGACGGCGCGATGCCCGGGAGAAGCGCACGGCCGGCGCTCGCCCCGAGGAAGACGAGCGCCGCGAGCTCCCGGCGTGACGGCTCCGTACGAGCCGGCGTGCTCGACTCGAGCTCGCGTGCTTGCGGCGGCTCCGGGCGCGGGGCGGGCGGGGGAGGAGGGGGGGGCGGACCGTCGGTGACCGGCGGTGGCGGCTCCGTCGTCGGCAGGTCGGCTGGCGCCACGGTGGCGGCCTGAGGGTCGATGGTGAGAGCAACGAGGACCGCGGCTCCACGCGAGAGAGAGCCGCAATTTGCAGCGCTCAGCGTTCGCTTGCCCGTGGCTGCTCCCTGAAACTCGAGCTCCACCGTCCAGCGGCCGGCGCTCTCGCGCACGTTGCCCGTGACCGCGAGCGTCTGCTCGGGCGGGCGAGTGACGAGGCGAGTCACGGCCGACTCGAGCCAGGTGCGACTCGGGCATTCGCTGGGCGCATTCCACGTCAGATCGAGCGACGGGGGTTCGGCGCCTGCCGAACGTTCGAAGGCGATGAACGTGAGCAGGAGGGCCACCAGGCCCGTCCATGCGCCACCCACCGACGTTCGACTCCCTCTGCGCATTCAGGCGCGGAGTCTACGCTCGGCGTACGTTCTATTGGGACAAACACGACTTACGGATGCGCGCGACGAGGGGGGAGCTCGGGTTGGCCGCCACGAAGCGCTCGGCGAGCGCGCGGCCATTGCTCCGCTTTGCATCGCACGACGCGATGGCCCGAAGCCCTTCGCGCTCCGGTGCCAGCGAGCCGCGAGGATAGTCTCGTTCGTGTCGAGCGAGCGCTGTCAGTGCGGCGTTGGGCTCTCCGCGCTCGAGCGCGCGCTGGGCCTGCGTGATGAGAACGAGCTGCGCGTCGATGTCGTCGCTCTCGGCCGTCATCTTCGGCGTCGAGGCCGCTCGGCGCGCGGCGGGCCGAGCGGACACGGCGGCTGGCGAGCGATCCACGGTTTCGGGTTGCGGAGTCGCGCCGACGGGTGTCGCTTGCGGCTCCGCCATTCCCGCCGGAAGCTCCGCAGGCGCCGCGGCCGGGGCCTCCCGTTCGGTTGGCGCCGCCGCCGAAGCCGCGGCAGCAACTGGCGTTACCGTTGTAGGTCGCTTCACCGCCACGAACGCCCCGCCGCCACCGACGGCGAGCACGACGACGGCGAGGCCGACTTTCAAGCCGCCAGTGAAGAGCGAGGTCGAACCCGCCGCGCTGGCGACAGCGCCAACTTTCGCGACGCCTGGACCGGCCGCGGCCGTACTCGCGGCGGCGGCCGTGCTCGTGCCGACGGCGCCGCCCGCGATGGTGGCAAGGACCGACGCCCGCACACGCGCGCGATCGTTCGTCGTCGGCTCGCTGGACGAGCGGAGCACGTCGAGCCACTTTTGCTCGTCGGGACCAAGGTCGTCCATCACACCGTCCTCCGTCGTTCCTGGGCCTGGAATCTCGTGACAGCGGCGGAGAACGCCGCGCGCGCCGCGCGAAGACGCGCATAGGCGGTGTTGAGGTTCAGCTGCTCTGCTTCGGCGGCCTCGGGCACGGTCATTCCTTCGAGTTCCACGAGGATGAAGATCGAGCGCTGCTCGTCGGAGAGCGAGGCGAGCATGGCCTGCGCGATCTTCGCGGCTTGCGCTCCACTCGCGGCATCGGCGGGGTCGGGGCCTGCATCGACGATGAGGTCGGGATCGAAATCGGTACGGCCCGGCGCGCGCCTGGTCGTGCGGTGATGCATGAGCACGACGTTGTTCAAGATGCCGTACACCCAGGATTTGACGGACGAACGCCCCTCGAACTCGGGCAGGCGACGGTGGACGATCACGAAGACGTCCTGGCAGATGTCGTCGAGCATCGCGTCGGGGATGCCGCGCCGCCGCGCGACACGCCATACGAACGGAAATAGCTCTTCGTACACCGCGAGGAAGTCCAACGCGGGTTGAGTCGGTACCCCCGGCACGGGTATCCCACCCTCACGCTGCATTGGAGAATCGATGTGCACGATGTCCTCGCCTTGAGTATTGCCGACGGGCGCCGATCCCGTGACGAAAAGCGCATCGAGCGCGTGTGCGTGCTATCGAAAGGCATGACCCACGCGGCGAGACCGCCTCCGCTTCGCGCGATCCTTTGCGGGTGCGTGCTCGTCGTCTCATCGCCCGCGTGCAGCTCGGGGCCCATCGCTCTCGGTCGTCTCGACGATACGACCTTCGGCGCCGACGCTGGGCTCGGCGACGGGGGGCTCGGAGGTGAGGCGCCATCGGATGCCGCAGTCGATGCCGTCGCCGATGGAGGTGTTTGCGACACACCCGTTCCAACGCGGCAGTACGCGTTCGACG
The DNA here is from genome assembly GCF_001263205.1 of Labilithrix luteola. Lineage (GTDB taxonomy): Bacteria > Myxococcota_A > Polyangia > Polyangiales > Polyangiaceae > Labilithrix > Labilithrix luteola. Next base: position 9,768,451 of record NZ_CP012333.1, on the reverse strand, counting down.
GCACCGGGACCGAGGTGGTCGACACACGCGGTGGCCCGAGCGCGAAGTTGCTCGGGGGAGCCACGCTCGACGGGAGCGGCGTCGTCCACCTCGACGGCGTGGACGACTACGTCGACCTGCCGAATGGTCTCCTCGCGGGGGCAAGCGAGCTGACGATTGCCGCCTGGTTCCGTCGGATCGGCGGCCCGTCGGCTTACAAGCGTGTGTTCGACATCGGCACGACTGGGAACGGCGAAGATCCGCCTATCGGAGAGTCCACCACCGGAAAGGCCTATCTCGCGTTGAGCACGGCGACGGGATATCCGCAGTCCGGCCTTGCTGCCCTCATGACGGCCGGCGGCCCTCCCGGCGAGATTGCAGCGACGAGCGACGTGGTGCTCGACAAGGAAATGCACCTCGCCGTCGTCGTCGTCTCGAACGCCGCCCTGTCGCTCTATTACGACGCCGCTCTCGTGGCGCAGGTGACGCGCACCGTCGAGCTGTCCTCGATTCTCGACGAGAACGCGTGGCTCGGTCGCTCGCAGTACTCGGCCGACGGCTTCCTCGAAGGCGACTACGCCGACGTTCGCTTCTTCAGCGGTGCGCTCACCGCTTGCCATGTTCAGAAGCTCTTCGCGCAAGGCCAAGACCCGCACTGACGTGGTCGAGCGCCTCGCCGTCGTGGACAGCGAGGCGCGCTTTCCCTACGGCATTCGGGACGGCGACGACAACGAGAGCTCGAGCAGGGGCCGGGAGTCGTCGGCGAGGAGTCGAGAGATGCTCGGCGCGCCGCGAAACTCGGGGTAGCCTCGGGACCGAGCGCATGTCGCACAATACGTTCGGGCATCTCTTCCGCGTCACCACCTTCGGCGAAAGCCACGGGCCCACGATCGGCTGCGTCGTCGACGGGTGTCCTCCGGGCATTCCGCTCGAGGTGGCCGACATCCAAGGCTACCTCGACAAGCGTCGGCCCGGGCAGTCGCGCTTCACGACGCAGCGGCAGGAGCCCGACGCGGTGCGGATCGTGTCCGGTGTCATGCCGGACGACGCGACCGGCCAGGCGCTTACCACCGGTACGCCGATCGCGCTCCTCATCGACAACGTCGATCAGCGGAGCAAGGACTACGGCGAGATCCGCGAGCAGTACCGTCCCGGACACGCGGACTACGCCTACGACGCGAAGTACGGCATCCGCGACTATCGCGGCGGCGGTCGATCGTCCGCACGGGAGACCGCGATGCGCGTCGCCGCCGGCGCGATCGCGCGAAAGGTCCTCCTCTCCGGCCCGCGCGTCCGGATCCGCGGGGCCCTCGTTCAGGTCGGACCGAACGTCATCGATCGCTCGAAGTGGGACGACGCCGAGATCGACAAAAATCCGTTCTTCTGTCCGGACGCGGCGGCCGCCGTCGAATGGGCGACCTACCTCGATGGCGTCCGCAAGCGCGGCTCTTCCTGCGGCGCCATCATCGAAGTGATCGCCGAGGGAGTGCCGGCGGGATGGGGCGCGCCGATCTACGCGAAGCTCGATGCCGAGCTCGCGAGCGCGTTCATGAGCATCAATGCGGTCAAGGGCGTCGAGATCGGCGATGGCATGAGCGCGGCGTCCCTCTCGGGCGAAGAGAACGCCGACGAGATGCGAGCGAGCACCGACGGCAGTGGCCCGGCCTTCCTCTCGAACCATGCCGGCGGGATCCTCGGCGGGATCTCGACGGGGCAGCCGATCGTCGCCCGCTTTGCGGTCAAGCCGACCTCGTCGATCCTCACGCCGCGTCGCTCGGTCGACAAATACGGCGACGAGGTGGAGGTTCGCACCAAGGGACGTCACGATCCGTGCGTCGGCATCCGTGCTGTCCCCGTGGGCGAAGCGATGATGGCGATCGTCCTGGCCGACGCCTTCCTCCGTCATCGCGGTCAGGTCGGCGAGGGCAGCGGACGCTGGCCCTTCACGCGCCCTCAGACGCCATAAAACGTTGCAGCTCGCTTGGTCGGCGCGAGCGGCGCGCGCCGACCAAGCGACGCGCGCTCGCTGCGGACGGAATCATTGGACGGAGAGCTCCGGGCCAGCAAAGCCATCGATGCCAGCGTTGCCGGGGCCCGCGCCTGACGCACCCTTGGTCCCCGGGGTGAGCGTGTTGCCCTTGGAGGGGGCAGCGTTGGGGGAGGCACCGATGAAAGCAAGCGCGACCGAGATGCCGCCTGCGCCGCCGCCCCGGGCGCGCCGTTGGCACCCGGGTAGCCGTCGCCGCCGGGGCACCCGTCTCCAATGCGATTGCCCTTGGTGCCGCCGAGCATGCCCTGTTGACCAGGGGCTCCCGCGCCGCCGTTGCCGGCGTTCCTTGCCGTGATCGTCGAATCGAGAAGGGCGACGTTCGCGTTGACGGAGACGAGGCCGATGCTCGCGCCGCCGCCGGCGCCCCCGCCGCCGCCGGCGCCCCCGCAACCACCGGCGCCTCCGCCTCCGCCCGCGCCAATGGACCCGTGCCCACCGCCTCCGCCCTGTCCTGGGCCGCCACTGCCGCCGTCCCCTCCGCGCTCGGGGGACCATCCGATCTCGGAGAGGGTGCCGAGTCGCGCAGCGCCCTCGGCGCGCCCCGCCTCTTCGGCGCCCTTGCCTGTCGTCTCCGAGAAGCAGTTCGACGAGGTGCCGCCGTTGGCGTTGAAGAGCGGCGGGCCCGGGGCGCCATTTTCGCCTGGCTTGTTTTTGTCCCCGCCCTTGCCGCCCGTCGTCATGCGGCCGTCGGGGCAGGTGACGCTCTTGGCGGCGCCGCCGGCACCGACCGCGCCGTTGTTTCCGGTGGGATCGATGCCGCGGAAGTCGTAGGGAACCAGAACGCCGTCAGCGCCGTCGGCGCCTTTGCCGGCGGTAAGTTCGACGTTCTGAAACGTGACCGCGGCGGTCGAGACGAACGCGGCGATGCTCGAGCCTCCCGGAGCCGTGGCGTCCTTGGCCTGGATGATCAGGTTCGCAAACGTGACGTCCTGCGCGAGGTCCACCTTGAGAGGCGAGGTGGTGGCGCCGAAGACGGGCTTCGCGCCCGAGGGGTCCCACTTGCAGTCGACGCCGCCGAGGATGGAGACGTTCGAGTGCTCGGCGCCGAGGCGGATGTCCTCGTTGTAGACGCCCTCGCAGACGTAGATGCGCTTCTTCGCGGCGGTGAGCTTGGCGAAGGCGCGCGCGAGGGTCTTGACCGGCTTCGCCTTGGAGCCTTCCGCGCCGTCGTTGCCGGTGCTCGTGGAGACGAAGAGGGCCGTGCTCTCATCGAGGCACGCGCCGGCATTCGGGGTCGCGGCGCAGGGGTCGGGCGCGGGCTGGTCCTTGCCGGTCCCGTTGACTTCGCTGTCGCCCATCGCGTCCACGTCGTTCGTGGTGCCCGCGTCGCCCGCGTCGCCGTCGGTCGTTGCGCTGGGGATGGACGGGCTCTCGGCGAAGGACGAGCAGGCGGCGATCGTGGCGATGAGGACGAGAGACGAGAGCTGGAAAGGTCGCACGGGATCCCCTCGAGGGCAGCGGGTCAGGGGGCCTGGTGCGACAAAATCGCGGTCGGCCCACCCGACGAATGGATGGTTTGAGCGGTAGGTCGACTTCCCCTTCGTTCCGGAGGAAGGCGAAGTTGCGAACAAAATGCGCGCGTGTCGATGGACGAGTGAGCCGTCTCAGTGCTTCGGATCCGCGGGCACTCCGAGTCGATCGTGCGTGCGCCGGAACATCCGCATCTGCGGGTGCCGGCGCTTCCATATCACCCGCAGCCGCGAGATGTGTGTGTGATGCACGGAAGTGTGGCGCGACGCCGCACGGGCCTCCGCACGGAGTCTCGTTGGGGAGCGGCCCGATGCCATTGAAACGGCCGGCGCTCGCGGGCACCATCGGCGCGTCATTCGACAAGGGGGGCATGATGGCAGTTCGTTCGTTTGCGGCTCAGGATCTGATCGTTCTTCCGAACGTCTCGGGAAGCGAGACGGTCGCCATGGTGAAACAGCTCGAGACGCGTGCGGCGGAGACGAAGTTGTCGGCCGACGTCAGCGATGCGCTCGCCGAGGTCTGCGCCTACCGCGACGCGCTCGTCGCCGCGCAGGCCAAGAAGCTCGCGCAAGCGCCTGCGACCAGCGCCGAGGCGGTGGAGGCCGACCGCATCCTCGATCGCGCGTGGGGCTCGACGAGCGATTGGCTGCACGCATGGTTGCGCCTGGGCGATCCCGACTTCGTCGCGCACGCGGAGACGCTGAGCAGTGCGCTTTTTCCCAATGGCACGTCGTTCATCAATCTTCCGTACCTGGGGGAGTGGTCGGAGTCCGACCTTCGTGTCCGGACGATCAAGGAGAAGAAGCTCGAGCCGCACTTCAAAGCGCTCGGTGGCGAGGTCTATCTCACGGCGATCAAGACTGCGCACGCGGCGTACGGAAAGGCGCTCGGCGTGACCGAGAACTCGAAGGGCCCGGCGCCTGAGCCGGTGGACGTTCGCCAGGCGCTCCTCGATACGCACGACGCGATCCGTGAATACGTCGCCAAGGTGATGGCGACGGTGAGCAAGAAGAAGCCGAACAGCGGCCAGATCGCCGCCTCGCTCCTCGAACCCATCACCTCGCGCGAGACGCGAAGGCGCAAGGGCGCCGTGTCGCCCACCAAGACGCCAGCCGGCACTGCAGCCGCCGGCAGCGCGAGCGGCGAGACGCCCAACGCCTGAGCCCCTCCCGAGTACGAGAGGGGGCCGAGGGGGGCCGAGAGGGATGCGATCCTCATGGCCTCCTCCTCGCGAGGGCAGGGAGGAGGATCGGATCCGCTTCCGCCCCCCTCCCTAGGGGCCCCTTGGAGGATGGGATCCTCGACCGACCCCCTCTCGAGGGGGGGGCCATGAGGATCGGATCGATGTTCCACCCCCTTGTGAGGCGGGCTTCATCGGGATCCTGTCAACGATGTCCTGACCTGTTCCGTATGGCCCAGGGCCATGGTCGGGCCGGCTTGGGCCAGCGATCGCGTAGTCCAAGTGCGCGCAAACACGAGCGTGCCGATTGGGCACGAGCGTTGCTCCGTGTCATGCTTTGGAGAGGGCGCGCATGGAGAACACCGACCTGACCGTCGAGATTCTGAAGGGCATCCGCGAGGAGATGAGCGGAGTTCGCGGCGAGATTCACGAGACCAATACACGGCTCGACGCCCTGCGCGACGACTTCGACGCCTTTCGCGGCGACTTCAGGCAACGTCTCGACGCCCTCGCGCTTCGAAGCACGGAAGCGGAGATCCGTACCGCGACCGCCATCGCCGATCTCGCCGGCACCGTTCGCGACCTGACGGGCGTTCTTCGAGCGCAGCACGACCTCCGGCCGCGTGTCGAGCGCTGCGAGCTCGACATCGTCGAGCTACGCCGCAGGATTGGATGATTCCGATCGCGTCTGGAGGGGCGCGGTCTGCTCCGCCGCGCGCACGACTCGCAGCATCCGGTCTCGTAGCCATCTCGGCGACGGTCGACGCGAGCGGCAACCTCGTCGTCGGAGGCAACGTCGGTGGCACGCTTCCCGGTCAGACTTCCACCGGCGGCGCGTTCGTCCGCGCTTCATGCCCTGAGAGACCTGCCGCCGAGGTCTGTCGACGGGTCGTCCGTTGCTGCGTGCGTTGACTGCCGGCATTGCGCGGGGTTGTCGCTCGGGAGGAGCCGTCGTACACCATCTTCGCGATGGCATTTCGTTGCACGGCATGTGACGCGGACCACGAGGCGCTTCCCGATCTCGGAATGCGGGCTCCCGATCCGTACCTCGCCGTCCCCGAGGACGAGCGCGCAGCGCGAACGACGTTCTCGGAGGATCGATGCACCGTCGAGGACGATGACGGCGTGCATTACTTCGTGCGCGGGGTCCTCTACATCCCCATCCACGGACAGGACGAGCCCTTCGGCCTCGGCGTCTGGGTCTCGCAGTCACGCACGAACTACGAGCGCTACGAGCGGAACGAGGATATGGAGCCGACGTTCGGCTGGCTCGTCAATCGGATCGGCCACTACGCGGAGGACACGCTTCTGCTCAAGACGCGCGTGCACTTCCACGGAGGGACGTCGCGGCCGACCTTCGAGCTCGAGCCCACCGCACATCCGCTCGCGCTCGACCAGCGCTGCGGGATCTCGCTCGCGCGCGCCTGGGAGATCGTGCATCGCTATCTGCCGAACTGAGGGCTGACGCGCGCGGAGGCGAGGCTCCGCCGTCGCGATCTCCGCCATCATGCGTCGCGAATCGCCTCGTCGCGGCCGCGCGTTCGAGTGCTTACGAACGAAGGGCGGTGTCGATCCTGGACGACGATCAACGCGCCTCCTGGAGCTTGCTTCTGCGCGGGGTCGCAGGGCTGCTGTTCGGCTTCCTCGCGCTCGCGTGGCTGGGGGCACCCGCCGCGCCCCGTGCGCTTCTCTTCGGGGGGTATGCGCTGGTCGACGGCTTGGCCACGGCGTCGTTCGCCATGGACGTCCGGCGTCACGACTGTGGCTCGACGTTCTATTTCATTCGCGCCGCAGTGGGTGTGGTGGCCGGGCTCTCGATGCTGTTCTTTCCAGACGCCTTGCTCGGCACGTTCCGCATCCTCGTCGGAGTCTGGGCGGTCTCCGTCGGTGCAGCCGAGGTCGTGCTGGCTGCACGGCTTCGGCACGAGGGCCCGCGAGCCACGCTGTCCGTCGCGGCAGGAATGTTCGCGCTGCTCGGCGGCGTAGGTCTCCTCGTCGTGCCGAGCCTATCGGCTTATTCGGTCGGCGGGACGTTCGCGTATCTGGCTCTTCTCAGCGGCGCCGCATCCACCAGCGTGGCAACGCGTTGGCAAGAGCACGTTGCGCACGCGTGAACGCTGTCGCTAGCCCGTGCTCAGAGCACGCCGGTTACCCAATTCGACGGACTGCGATTTCCCACGGGGTTGACGGTGATGACGCGGTACCACTTTCGAGCGAGCGCACAGCCGATGTCCATGTTGACCCCCGCCACGCCGGCGGGGACGTTGTTGCATGCGAGGCGGCTCGTGAAGGAGGTCGGCTGCCGGAGCCGCCGGGGATTGTCGCGAGTGGCCACCAATAGCCGTCGCCGCCCGGCGCGGCGAACGGCGACTTCTCTTTCCACACTTCGATCTTGGATTGCGTGACCGGCGTTCCGCCGATGCTCTTCGGCTGATCCCAGTTGAGCGCGACGAGGCCCCACGAGACGGTCATCTTCACGTTCTCCGGCGCTCCGGGATACGTGCCCGCAACCCCGTTGACGCGGGCCGACGGCGCGCCGCGCCCCGCGCCGTTGACCGCCATCACGCGATAGCGCAGGACTGCGCCGGGCGTCAGGTTGGAGTCCGTGAAGGTGTAGCCAAGGTTCCGATAGACCCCCCAACCGTTCCGCACGCCGTCGTTCGCCGTGAGGGTCGCGTGATCGGTCCAGGTCTGACCGTATACGAGTCTCGAGGTCGAACGTCCGAGAGATGAGGCGATGGCGAGTGGCGGGCGCGAATGCTCGACCTGGCCGATGGCGCCGCTCACGCGCGAAACGACCTCGACAAGGATGCGTCGGACACTGTTCGCCGGACCGCGAGCAATCTCGCAGCTGCTCGTGCGTGACAATCCCCCGCGCTGGCTTTTTTTGCGTATCGGCTCGCAGACGCGACACGTCTTCGCTCGGCTCGTAACCCGCGAGGGACAGCCATGATTGGTTGTCGGTCACGCGACTGCTCCCCGCGAAGGAGCTCGGATTTGCGCGGGCGAATGCTTTGCATCATCGGAAGTCGGAGAACGAGGAAACAGTCATGTCGCATGTCTCGGTGAAGTTCGCGTCGTTTGGTCTCCGTCTTCCCACGTATGCCGGTGAAGCTCGTGCGGGCGCGCCGCTCGCAGTCATGCCTGGCGCAGTGGCCACCGTTCGCCGAGAGCAATGTCCGTAGCGGAATTCTCGACATCCGAAATCAGGAGCACGCAACGCCGCGCGCCTTGTGTCTGCGCCGCGGTCCACGCGCCTCCAGCGTTACAGGCATTGTTCGAACCGGATACGAGGTCTTGTCACCATGCTCCCGCGTCGAATTTCGATTTGTTCATTTGCAGTCTTGTCGATGGTGCTCGTCGGTCACGACCACGGAATGCAGAAGCAAGCCGCCCCGCACGAAAAGGTTTCCACGCCAGGCACACGAACATCCGGAGCGGTGACCCCGTTCACGCGGATGTCGCTTCGGTTCGAACCGAACGCCGGTCAGTTCGACGCGGAAGTTCGGTTCGTCGCGCGCCGGCCGGGAATGACACTCTTTGCAACCGACGCCGGCCCGACCCTGGCGTTGCACGCCCCGCGCCATACGAATGCCTCGGACGAGGCGGACGAATCGACGGGTAAGGACATCGTCTTGCGTATGGGCGTTGCCGGCGGACGAAAGGTTTCGCCGGTCGCCGAGCGGCAGCTCCCCGGCGTGACGAACTACTACCTCGGTGCCGATCGTTCGAAATGGCGCGAGGGCGTCGCGGGCTTCGGTCGGATGACCTACCGCGGTGTCCTCGACGGCGTCGACCTCGTCTTCCACGGTGAAGACGGTCAGCTCGAATACGACTTCGTCGTGGCGCCAAATGCGGATTCGAAGGCGATTGCGCTCGATGTGGAAGGGGCGCGGGAAATCTCGCTGACCGCCGAGGGAGAGCTCTCGATTCACACCGAGCGCGGAGATCTCGTGGCGCCGAAGCCGCGCGTCTATCAGCGTGACGCAGAGGGCCGCGAGCACGACGTCGTTGCGGACTACCGGCTCGTTGGCGAGCACTCCGTTGGCTTCGAGGTCGCCGCGTACGATCGAGGGCAGGAGCTCGTGATCGACCCCGTGCTCGTTTATGCGGGCTACGTGGGCGGCTCCAACCTGGATTGGATGGGCAGTTTCGGAGTCGATCAGGACGGCAACGCGATCATTGCAGGAACGACGAGCTCGACGGACTTCCCATTGAAGACTCCGTTCCAGCCGCACTATGGAGGCGGAACGACAGATAGCTTCGTTACCAAGGTCAATCCCTCGGGCGAGCTCGTTTATTCGACATACCTCGGCGGCGGAGTGCCGTCACCAACCGGGGATCCCGACTTCCCGTCAGCGGCCGAGCAAACGACGCGCCTCGCGGTCGCCCCGAATGGGAACGCGGTCATCGCTGGCTACACCCACGCGGTCGACTTTCCGACCTCGAACGCGTTTCAACCGAGCTTTGGAGGCCAGGGACAAGATGCGTTCGTGGCCAGTCTGAGCCCGACGGGAACGCTCCAATTCTCGTCGTACCTCGGCGGTTTTGGTGACGAGTTCCTCACGGGCCTCGCCCTCGATGCCAATGGCAACATCGTCCTTTCGGGCAACACCATTGCCGACGATTTCCCGGTACACAACGCTTTCCAGTCGACGCGAGGTAGTCCCGGCACGCCGTTCGACGACGGATTCGTTGCGAAGGTGAGCGCAGACGGCGCGCTCGTCTATTCCTCCTACTTGGGTGGAGATTCCATCGACACACCATCGTCGCTGGCCGTCGACGTCAGCGGCAACGCGGTCGTGGTAGGCACCACGCTGTCGACGAACTTTCCGACCCACGCTGCCTTCCAGCCGCAAACAGGTAGTGTTGGCGACGTCTTCGTGACGAAGATCGGTCCGGACGGGGCCATCCTCTACTCCTCGTACCTCGGCGGCAGTCTCTTCGATACCAATGCCAGGGTTGCGCTCGACGGCGCGAATGAAGCCATCATTGCGTTTACGACGCAATCAAAGGACGTTCCGACGTTGAACGCATTTCAATCGACTCACGGAGATGGAAAATACGACGTCTTCGTGACGAAGGTGAGCCCTGCTGGAACGCTGATGTATGCGTCATACATCGGCGAGAAGACCGACGGACTTGCCGCGGCCCTCACGACGGACGCAGACGGCAAGACGGTCGTGGGGGTTGCTGGTGACGATTATCGAGATATCGTGAGGATCACCTCGGCGGGGGGGCTGGTCTTTAGGACGCGTCTCTATCCGCAGGGGTCGCTGGCGTTCGCGGCCGACGCGGAGGGCAACACTTTCGTCGGCGGATCCGTATTCCAAAAGGTCAGCCCCTCGGGCGCCATTCTCTACTCGGTGTATCCCCAGTTCGCCGTCGACAGCGTCGCCATCGACGGCAACGGCTACTTGCTCCTTGCAGGCAGCAGCACCTTCAGCGGGCAGCTCGTCCCCAGCATCACAGCACCGAACGCGGGCCCGCCGCATCCCACGGGCCAAGGGGACGCGTTCCTCGCGAAGTACGCAGACATCGAGCCGGTGCCCGCGCCTCCGTCGACCGACGCGGCGAGCACGACGCAAGACGACGCGCCGGCGACCGTTGCGGCCCGCGCCAGTTCGGCGGAAGACGACGCCCCGACGAGCGCCGCGGGCACGCGACCGACGACGCCGTCGGTGGGAGAGAGCAGCGGATGCCGGTTTGCGGGCCGTTCCTCGCCGCCGAGCTCTAACGCACCCGCGGCGCTCCTCGTGGCTCTCGCAGCTTTGACTGCTCGCCGCGTCCGCCGCGCGCCGGCCAAGGTGTGACCTTCGAGCTCCGGAAATGAAACGAGCCCGGAGCGCCTTTTCGTGCGCTGCCGGGCTCGGCTCAGCTCAACGCCGAGCCCGGGTCACTGTGACCGGGCTCGGCTCAATCCGTGTGCTCGTCGATCAGCGGGGGCCGCGATCGCCGCCGCCACCACCACGCGGGCCACGGTCTCCACCGCCGCCACCACGGGGACCACCACGGTCTCCGCCACCGCGCGGTCCGCGATCTCCACCACCACGGGGACCGCCACGATCGCCGCCACGGTCACGCGACGGCGGCGCGCCACCTTCGCGAGCCGCCATGAGGCGAGCCTTGGCGGCCTCGCCCTCGGCGCCCTCGGGGAGGGGAAGGAGCTCGCGACGCGAGAGGCGAATCTTGCCGTCGCGACCGACCTCGATGACCTTCACTTCGACCTCGTCACCTTCCTTCATGACGTCGGTGACGCGCTCGACGCGCGTGTGCGCCATCTCGGAGATGTGGAGGAGGCCGTCCGTGCCCGGGAGGATTTCGACGAAGGCGCCGAAGTCCGTCACGCGCTGAACGCTGCCCTTGTAGATTGCACCGACCTCGGGTTCGGCGGTGATGCCCTTGATGATGTCGAGGGCCTTCTTGACCGCATCCGAATCGCTCGACGCGACGTTGACCGTGCCGTCGTCCTCGACGTCGATGGCAACGCCCGTCTGGTCGATGATGCCCTTGATGGTCTTGCCGCCCGGTCCGATGATGAGGCGGATCTGGTCGGGCTTGACCTTGATGGTCGTGATGCGCGGCGCGTACTTCGAGAGCTCCGGACGCGCCTGCGCCAGGATCTCGTTCATCTTGCCGAGGATGTGGACGCGGCCTTCGCGGGCCTGGTCGAGCGCCTGCTGGAGCACCTGGCGGGTGAGGCCGGCGATCTTGATGTCCATCTGGATGGCCGTGATGCCCTTGGCCGTTCCGCAGACCTTGAAGTCCATGTCGCCGAGGTGGTCCTCGTCTCCGAGGATGTCGCTCAGGATGGCGAAGCGGGTGCTCGCCTGGTCGACCGGACCGTCCGTGATGAGACCCATCGCGATGCCGGCGACCGGCGCCTTGACGGGAACGCCGGCGTCCATGAGGGAGAGCGTACCGCCGCAGACGGCGGCCATCGACGACGAGCCGTTCGACTCGAGCGTCTCGGACACGACGCGGATCGTGTACGGGAACTTCTCCTGCTCGGGGATCATGCGCATGAGCGCACGCTCGGCGAGCGCGCCGTGACCGACCTCACGACGACCGGGGCCGCGGAGCGGCTTGGTCTCGCCGGTCGAGAAGGGCGGGAAGTTGTAGTGGAGCATGAAGCGCTTCCAGCGCTCGCCGGTGAGGGCGTCGATCTTCTGCTCGTCCGCGCTCGTGCCGAGCGTGGCGGTGACGATCGCCTGCGTCTCGCCGCGCTGGAAGAGCGCCGAGCCGTGCACGCGGGGGAGAAGACCGGCCTCGATCGCGATCGGGCGGATGGTCTTGCTGTCGCGGCCGTCGATGCGCTTCTTCTCCGTCAGGACGTAGTTACGAACGACGTGGTACTTGCGCTCCTCGAACTCGCCCTTGATGAGCTTCTCGTTCTCGACGAACTTCTCGGCGCCGAGCTCGCTGGTGAGCGTGCTCACCATGAGATCCTTCGCCGCCTTGTACGCGTCGTAGCGCTTCTTCTTTTCCTTGATGAGCGATGCCTCGAGGATCGGCTTGTCGACGACCGCGGCGATGCGCGTGGCAATCGCCTCGTCGAGCTTCTTCGGCTCGAACGGCTTCTTCGGCTTGCCGACCGCGGCGCGAAGCTTCTCGATGAGCTCGAGGACCGGCTGCGCGGCCTTCTGCGCAAACATCAGGGCGTCGATGACGTCCGACTCGCTCGCTTCCGCGGCGCCGCCTTCGACCATGACGATCGCGTCTTTGCTGCACGCGACGACCATGTCGATGTCGGCGTTCGTCTGCTCCTCGAACGTCGGGAAGGCGATGAACTCGCCGTTCACGCGGATGACGCGAACACCGACGATCGGACCGGCCCAGGGCACGTCCGAGATGTGGAGCGCGGCGCTCGCGCCGGTGAGGGCGAGGACGTCGGTCGGGTTGATCTTGTCGCTCGAGAGGACCGTCGCGATGATCTGCGTGTCGCCCTTGAAGCCCTCGGGGAAGAGCGGGCGGCAGGGGCGGTCGATGAGGCGGCTCGTGAGCACCTCGTCATCGCGGAGGCGGCCTTCGCGCTTGAAGAAGCCGCCGGGGATCTTGCCCGCCGCGAACGTCTTTTCGACGTACTCGCAGGTGAGCGGGAAGAAGTCGAGGCCGGGGCGCTCGTCGCCGCTGACGGCGGTGACGAGAACGACGCTCTCGCCGTAGCTGATGAGAATGGAACCGTGTGCCTGCTTGGCGAGCCGACCCGTTTCGAGGGTGAGCGGCCGGCCGTTGATCATCACGGATTCACGGACAAAGGACATGTACTAGAGCGCTCCTTGGGCGCATGGCCGCGTGCGTGCGGCTCAACGCCGGGCAATCTCGGTTCGCCTTTGTCCTCGGTTCACACGTACGAGCGCTCTCTCGATGAGTGAGTGTGGCTCGTGCGGGTGAATCGAAGAGCAAGGCGGTGGTCGGGTCTGCCCGGAAACGGCAACGGCATCAGGATGGTGACGCTGCCAGAAAACGCGAAGGGGACGGTAACTTCACCGTCCCCTTCGAACCAAACTAGTTACTTGCGGAGGTTCAGGGCCGAGACCGTCTTTCGGTAACGGTCGAGGCTCGACTTCTTCAGGTAGTTGAGAAGTCGGCGGCGCTTGGAGACCAACTTCAGGAGGCCGCGGCGCGAGTGGTGGTCCTTCGCGTGGGTCTTGAAGTGCTCGGTGAGGTACGTGATGCGCTCGGTGAGGAGGGCAATCTGGACCTCGGGCGAGCCCGTGTCGGTCTCGTGCGTGCGGAACTTGTCGATGAGTTCCGACTTTTTCTCGGTAAGAAGCGCCATCTCTTGGAAACTCCAGAGCTAAAAGGCGTCCCCCAGGACCCCGTAAGAGCGCGTGCTCAAGCAAAACAGAAACAGAACAGGCGCGCTTGCGAAACCCGGAAAGACCCTCGTTTACGTATCCACTTACTACAACGTCAAGCCGCTAGGGGCCAGATTCAGGGCAGATTCAGGAGCGAATTCGGTCCCGATCGGTGCTCGATGGGAGCTCGATCGGTGCTCGAAAAGCCCCGGATCTCGAAGGAGTGAAGCTCCCACAGAGTCCCTGCGGCGGGCGCAGTATAGGCGGGGGATTTCTCGCGTCAACAGAGCCGTTTCGGGATAGCCTTGACCATCGGATGCCCTCGACGCCGATGAGCGTGCCCGTGCCCGACCCGCTCGGCAATGTTGGCGCCCGCGCCCCCGAACGCGCATCGAGCGCGAGCGGTCCAAGCCACCCTGGTCACTCGGGAGACCCGGGGCACCTGAGCAGCGGCGCATCGGGATTGCGAGGACGAGACGAGCAAGGCGGGCAAGACGGGCTCGCCGGTGACACCGAGCTGCCTCCACCGCTCGAGGCCGTGGATGGTGCCCCTACGGAAATCCACTCGAGCGCCGCGTTCGAAGCCGTCCTTCGCGCGGGGCGTTTCGGCCCTGAGCCTGGCTCGGGTGTGTCCTCGGTGCCGGCTGCCGTCGTCGCGCCGACCGAGCCCCCGGAGCATACGCACATTGCGGCGCCTCCCGATCTGGCGCTGATGGCCGCGTCGCGCGTCGCACCACCACCGCCGAGAGCACCGAAGAGCGCGCCCACGCTCCCGAAGGCGGCGCCTCCGCCCATGCGTCCTCGCGTCGCGACGATCGTTCACGCGGGGGCTCCGCCCCTGGTCGGGGCAGCGGCCCGTTCGTCGAAGGCTCATCCGTCGAGCGCCGATCTGACGGCAGCCGCGGCCGCGGCGCTTGGTGTGCCGCTCTCTCGCCACTGCACGACGTGCGATGCTCGCTATCCGGCGGACTTCCTCATCTGCCCGCGTGACGCGACGCCCCTCGTCGAGGAGACGAGCGCTGGCCCCGCCGATCCGCTCGTGGGCATGCTGGTGGGTGATACCTACCAGATGGTCCGGCTCGTCGGCGAAGGCGGCATGGGCCGTGTCTACGAGGCGCGTCATCTCCGGCTGAAGGAGCGGCGCTTCGCCATCAAGACGCTCCACGCTGATCTGGCCCGCAACCCCGAGATCGTCGCGCGCTTCATGCGTGAGGCGGAGAGTGCGAGCTCGCTCGCACACGAGAACGTCATCGATGTCTTCGACGTTCATCACCTTCCCGATGGAACGCCGTACCTCGTCGGCGAATTCCTCGAAGGCGAAGAGCTCGCCGTGTACGTCTCGCGTTACGGTGCGCTCTCGGCGCAGATGGCCATCGCGGTTGGGCGCCAGGTCGCTCGAGCGCTCGCCGCTGCGCACGCGCGAGGCATCATCCATCGCGACATGAAGCCGGAGAACATCTTCGTTCTCCAGTCGTCGATCGACGCCGTCACCGCCGGTGAGGCGAGCGGGCTTTCGATCAAGGTGCTCGACTTCGGCATCAGCAAGGCCACCGGTGCCGACCGCACCGACCTCACGCGTACCGGCGTCATCATGGGCACGCCGAGCTACATGTCGCCAGAACAGGCCTCCGGCAAAGAGGTCGACCTCCGTGCGGACATCTACTCGCTCGGCGCCGTTCTCTACTTCGCGCTGACCGGCAAGCGTCCGTTCGACGCACCGGACCCGACCTCGACGCTCTCGATGGTGCTCACGCAGGTGCCGCCGCGTCTTCGTTCGGTGGACGCGCAGATCCCGAGACGCTCGAGCTGGTCGTGCAGCGCGCGATGGCGAAGGATCCGCGCGACCGGTTCCAGACGATGATGGAGTTCGAGAAGGCGCTTGCCGCACTCGATCCGAGCGTGCGCGACGTTCGCGCGCCGGTGCCGGTCGAGATGCAG
This sequence comes from Labilithrix luteola, assembly GCF_001263205.1. GTDB lineage: Bacteria > Myxococcota_A > Polyangia > Polyangiales > Polyangiaceae > Labilithrix > Labilithrix luteola. Next base: position 9,753,033 of record NZ_CP012333.1, on the reverse strand, counting down.
GCGTTCGATCCATCGGCCTCGGGCCCGAACCGCGCGCTCGACATCGCCAAGAATCTGCTCGCGGGAACCTCGACGCCTTCGCCGAGCGAGATGACGGCGCTCGCCAAGCTTGCACGCCCGACCCTCGTGGTCGCCAGCAGCGTCGTCGGCTTGTGGTTCTTGGGCAGCATCATCTCCGCGCTCGCGGGGCTCGTGCGCGTCCTTCACGACGGGGAGATCACGCTCACGGAGTGCGTGCTGCTCGTCGTCGGTTGCATGTTCGCGGCACTGACCCCCGGCGTGCTCTACGTGCTGCACGTTCGGAAGGTCATCTGGCCGAACAGCGTGTGGTCGATGCAGCTCGCCGCGGATCTCCGCCGAACGGCAACGGCGGCGCTCGTCGCGTACGGCGCGGTGTCGATGACTGCCCGCATCGTCCACACGGTGCTTTGGCGCAACACGTGGGCGCTCACGAGCGGCGGGTGGGACATCACCTTGCTGCTTGTCAGCCTCGTCGCGGCAGTCACGATCGGCGGAATGGCCCCGCTGCTCCGCAATCTTCGACGCCGCAAGCGTCGCTCGTGAGCCCATGCCCGGGGTGCGGACGGGCGTTGCCGGCGGCCTTCCCGGGCGCTCTCATCGCGTGTTCGTGCGGCTTCCAGGGAACGGTTGCCGCCCCGTCTCCACCGCCCTCGACAGGCCCGTATCGCTCGGTGGCGAAGGCCGCCCCGCCGGCGGCGACCATGCATTGTCCGTACTGCGGGAACGAGTGCCCGTCGCTCGTGCGCGTCTGCCCGCATTGTGACGTTCGGCTCGACTCGGTGCGCTGTGTCCGGTGCTATTCTCTCCAGGCGCCGGGCGAGTTCTCGTGCGCGCGTTGCGGTCAACGTCTCGAGCTCGAGCCTCTGTTCGATGCCACCGACGCGCCGTGTCCGCGTTGTACGCGGCCGCTCGAGATCGCGACGGGGCAGGGCGAACGCGTCTCGTCGCCTGACGAAGAGCGTCCCGACCCGCGTGTTCACGAATGCGCCTCGTGTGGAGGACTCTTCGTGTCGGCCGACATGCTGGCGGAGATCCTCGCGCGCGCCCAAGTCGGTGGTGCGTGGCCAACCACCGAGGCCGCGCGTGGCATCGCGCGTCTCGACGAAGTCCGCTACCTCGCATGCCCGCTCTGCCGTCGCACGATGAACCGCGTGAACTTCGGCAAACTCTCGGGCGTGATCGTCGACGTGTGCCGCCACCACGGAACGTGGTTCGACGCAGGTGAGCTCACGCGCGTCGTGGCCTTCGCCGCGTCCGGCGGCCTCGAGAAGACGCGCGCACGCGAAGTCGAAGAGAAGGCGGCGGTGCGTGCCGCGTTGAGCGCCTCGGCGAAGGCGACGTTCGGCGGCCCGGTCCTCTCGTCGTTCGAGCTACGCCGCCAATCGCACGACGAGGTCGAGCGCTGGCGAGAGTTCCTCCGTGTGCTCTTCCGAAGTTAGTCTTGTGGGGGCGTCGCCCCCCTCGAGTCCTCCGGACTCGAGCCTCCCCCGGCTGCCCGCGGCGGGTCGCCTTCGGCGCGTCGCGCTACGAGCGCGACGAAGAACCCGCCGCTTGCGTTGTGGCGACCGGTCGGGGGCTTGGTCTCTCGGATTATGCTCGGCTACTTGGCTCGGGTGGATCACGAGGCCACCAGCGACGTCACACCTCTGCCTTTGCGGCGAGCTGAACCCGTCATTTGCTGGGAAAAACGGCGTCTGGTGTCGATGTAAGAACGGGTATGTATCCTGCAGCCCAGCGACCATGGCCGGAGTGTTCTCGATCGACGCCACGGAATCGAAGTCGCCGCTTTGGGCGTCGGCGTTTCCCGGCTTCTACATGTTCGCGGCGGGCCTCTGCGTGCTGACGAAGGTGCGCGATCCGAGCGCCGAGATCGGAATCTGGGGACTGCTCGTCGGCGCGTGTCTCGTGCCGGCGTTCGTCGTCCCGGCGGTGTTCTCCACGCGTCGGGTTCGACTCGCCGTGAGCGAGGCGGGCCTCCACGTCGATGGGCGGCGCTGCAAGATCGACGACCTTCGCATCGAAGATCTCGGTCGCCACGGCGCTCGCATCCACGTCGTCTTTCGCGACGGTGAAGCGCGCACGTTCCAAGCGGCCTCGACGGCGAACGCACGCAAGCTCGCCGCGCAGCTTCCGCCGAACAGCGTCCCGGCGCACGCGCTCCCGGTCTGATCGCGTCTTCGCCGGGTCGGTCACCGTCGGCGACGTCAGCATCGCGAACAAAAACGAAAGGGCGGGCCTCTCGCGAAGCCCGCCCGTCGTCGTTTGTGCCGGACGTGAGCGGCTTCTTAGAAGCGCGCCTGGACGGCCACCGAAGCGCCGATGCGGTTCGGGCTCTGGAACACGCGGAGCGACGCGGTGCCTTCCGTCGGATCGCGGACGACGAGCGTGCCGTTGTTGTCGCGAATGAGCTGCATCCACGCGACGACAGCGAACATGTCCGAGAGGTCCCAGCGCATCGAGACGCGCGCCTGGACGATCGGCGAGCGGTCCTGGTTGTAGGGGAGAATCGACTCGTCACCCTGCTGGCGGACGACGATGACACGCTGCGCGGGCACGCCGCCGTCGGTGAACTCGCTGCGGAACGTCGCCGGCATCTGGATACCGCCACCGATGCCCGGCGTGAGGTGCAGGGCCGGGAAGTGGTAGTCCGCGGCGATGGCGCCGAAGAGCTCCGGATCCGTCTTCGCGCTCGCCGGAAGCGTCTCGAACGGGATGAAGCCCGGGACGTTACGAACGACGAAGTTCAGGTTGCGATAGATACCGGTCGCGCTGAAGCGGAGGTATCCGGCCTTCACGACACCCTGGATGGCCGTACCGACGGCGCCCTGATCCTTCGTGGCGCCGGCGACGTCGAAGTCCTTGAGGTGCTGCTGGAGGTAGTCGAGCTCGGCGCTCACGCTCCACGCGAACTTGTCGGCCTCGTACTTCTCCGGCTTGAAGAGGACGAGCGGCTTGTTCGGGTCGTTCTTGTAGAGGAGGAAGTCGACCGACTGCGGCACCGGCATGTTCTGGTGCACGACGATGCGGCCCGAGCCGCCGTACGTGTAGACGTTCTTGCCACGAACGTCTTCGAGGTCGAACTTGCCCTGCTGGAAGTAGCCGGCGCCGAGGTCGAAGCGGAGGTTCTCCGTCGGGTCGACACCGAGGCCGCCGAGGAAGCCGTAGTTGATCTCGCCGACGCGGACGGTTTCGACGTCGTTCTCGCCGCCGGGGCTCAGGACCTGCTCGGGCTGAACGATGGTCGCCGTCTTGAAGCCGGCGAAGGCGTAGAACTTCTCCGAGTCGTACTGGAACTTCGCACCGGGCGCGGCGCCCTGGATACGCGGGAAGATCGACTGGTTGATCGAGGCCGCCGTACCACCCCACGAGAGGTCGTAGAGGTAACCGAGACGGAAGCGATCGGTGTCGAGCGGGAAGAAGGTGGCCGAGAGGCCTTCGCGCTCGTTCGAACCCGTCTTGTAGAAGAGGCGGAGGTACGAACCCGAGTCGTAGAGCGCCGCGTTCAGGTTGCCCGTGTTGGCCGCGAGCTGCGCGAGGTCGAAGCGGAGAACGAGCGCGGCTTCCGTCGTGAGGTTCGGAATGAAGCCCGGGAGCTTCTTGTACATCACGAGGTGCGTGAGGTTTTCACGACCGCTGAAACGCGAGTTCAGGTTGTCGAAGAACAGGCGGTACTGCGAGCGGTCGCCGATGCCGAACGTCGGCGAGAGCGGGACGAGCTCACCCGTCTTGTGCGTGAAGTCGTCGTCGCCGAACGTCCACGTGAGGCGGGTATCCATGAAGCCGCCCGACGAGGTACCCGGAGGCGCCGTACCGGCCGCGCGCGCGCCGGCGGTGCCCGAGAGGTCGATCTGCGCCGAGGCATCGGCCGGAGCAGGAGCCGCGGGCTCGGTGGTCGTCGTCGTCTGCGTGCCGGTGACCTGTCCAGAGGCGGTCGCCGAATCCGACGCCGGTGCACCTGCGTTCGGCGCGCCCTGCGTGGGCTGCACGCCCGGAGCGGGCTGCGCACCCGGAGACGTCGGCACGGTGTTCGACGGCGCAGGCGCAGTGGTGCCCGATGCCGGCGACGCCGGCGGTGCAGTCTGCGCGAACGCGACCGCGGGCATGGCGAGAACGAACGCCGGCGCGGCAAGGCGGAGGATCGAGAACGAGCGCATCGAGCGGAGCTCCAAAGGCAAAAGAACGGGCTACTGCGGGTTGTTGTCGAGGAACGTGCGCGGGAACACGCAAGCCTGCGGCGGGGGTTCGAGATTGTCCGGATACGGCGGACGCGGCACACGCTTGCGGCAAGCGTTGTCGCCGCTCCGGAGGGGCACGCACTCGTAGCCCTCGGTGCAGCCGGTCTTGGCCGGATCCGAACCCGGTGTGCACGCGTGATCGGTCGGAAGCGGACCGGAGGCGAGGTCCAGCACGACGTCAGCGTCGCAACGAGCCTCGACCGTGTACTGCGAGCCGCCCGAGAAGTACGTGAGCACGCCGGCGAACGAGCGGAGCTTCACGCCCTTGTTCACGTACGCGTCGAAGCCTGCCTGCGTGCCGTCCGCCTGGATGGCGGCCGACATGTTGTTGCCGTCCGTGACGGTGATGCGGAACGTGCTGCGCGCCTTGAAGTTCGACCACTCGGTGCACTTGGTGTCGCCGGTGCACGCGTTCGAGCAGTCACTCTCGGGGTTGCCGGTGCTGAAGGTGATCTTGCCGTCTTTGTTGAAGTCGCAGTTCGTGGCGTCGTCGCCAGGGACGAACTGGAACGTGCCCGAGTTCGGATCCTTGTCGCAGGTGGTCTTGTCTGCCGGTGTCGACACGACGCCGCCGACCTTGCAGGGCATGTCGTCGGGGCCGAATCGCGGCGTGACCATCGCACTTCGGATCGGAGCGTCGGGGTTGTCGCCGAGCAGCGTCTCGACGCGGACGAGACCACCGCTCTGGCGGAGCAGATAGTTCGTATCGCTGATGTCGCCCGGCGCGAGCAGCTTGGCCTCGGGGACGAGACAGAGGCGAGCGGCGGGATCCCACGGTTCGAGCGTCCACGTCGGATACGAGATCTGCGTGAAGCCGAAGAACTCGCTCGCCGTGCCGCCGAAGGACTGAAGTCGGTCGCACACGCGCATGAGCGGCGGGGTGCTGAAGTTGAATGCGAAGACGCTGTTGAATCCGGAGAACGGCGGGGTGCGCACGCCGTCCGCGATGTCCATCGCATAGAAGCCGTCGGTCGAGAGGCGCGTGACGACCGTGCTGAAGTCGAACGCGAAGAAGTGCGAGCCGTCCTCGGCAGCCTTCTCGTGGTAGCCGGTGTCGATGAGGACCTGCTGCTTGGGGTAGGGCGTCGCGCCGTTGCCCGAGCAGTCCGTCACGCCGCCGCGCTGCACGCAGCGGAGGCCGCGCATGTCCGCGATGCGGGGGAGCTTGAAGTAGATGGGCGGGCTCGCGCCTTCGGCGTACGTGCCACCTTCTTCGGCATCGTCGTTGGCGAACGCGCAACCGGGGTCCGCCGGGTAGTCGATCAGGCCGTTCCCATTGTTGTCGATGCCGTCGGAGCACGCGGGGGGCGGCTGACGGTTCGGGTCCGCGGGGACGTACCCGAGGTCGCTCGCGATGATGTACGTCTCGCCGAACGCGTTGGCGAGATCGACGTTGACGGGGCCGGACTGTCCGTTCGTGAGAAGGACGTTACGGCCGTCGGTGTCTTCGTCGTGGAACTGGGACACCGCACCGGGCGTCGCCGAGATTCGAACGTAGCGGCTGAACTCCGTGTCGGGCGTGCCGTCCGGGTTCAGCGCCTGAATCTGGATGGCGAATCGCGACGCCGTGTTGATCGACAGCGGAAGCGGCTCGAGGCGCGTTCCGGTCTTCACGTCGGGGTCGACGAAGGTGACGACGAGCCGGCGCCCACCGCGCGTGCTGCCGAAGCCGTCGCCGTTGCACGACGCAGCGAGAACCGACAATGCGAGCGCCGAAGCGGGAACGAGGAGAGAGCGGAGCGAGCGGATCATCGGCCGATCATCTCCACGCGGTTGTCGGTGAAGCTTCCGATGGTCGAGTCGATGCACGAGAGGATCTTGCATTCTTCACCGGCGAGCGCACACGCCGCGATGGGCGTCTTGCAAGCCGTCTGATCCGGCGCGCCCTGGCAGCGTCGGGAGTGGAATTGGGCGACCTGGTCGCGGCACGTCTTGAGAACGCACCGTCCTTGGCCCGCATCGCACGTTCCCACGCTCTGACACGTGACGGTCGCTCCGTCGACCTCCGCCGCGTGACCTGCACACGCACAGACGTGGGCGTCGTCACCGCAATCGGAGTCGGCGCTGCACGCCTTGAGGCCGTCGTCGGTGCCGTTGTTGACGTCGTAGCCGCAAGGCTTGCCCGCACGGAGGTAGTCGATGAGCGCGTCGCGCTGCTGGACCTTCGTGTCGAACTGCGTGGTGTTTCGCTGGAGGACGCGGAAGCCCGAGCCGCCGCCGGCCAGGTAGTTGCTGGTGGCGAGTTCGTAGAGGTTCGTGGGCTTGATCGGGGACAGGCAGCGGCCGGTCGGCTTGCCCGCGCTCTTGTCGCAAGAGCCGGGGAGGGGCGGGCCGTTCGGCTCGCGGCATTCTTCGTCGGTGGAGCAGGTCTTGTCGGTGTGACCGATGTAGACCTGCTCGGCGCACGCGGAGACGACGCAGAGGTTCTTGGTCGTGTTGCACTTGCCGCGGACGGCATTGCAGTCTTCGTCCACGGTGCACGTCACGTCCGTCTCGCTCGCGCAGCTCGTACAGTTGAGGCGAACGCGAGCGCCAGCGATCTGGATCTGCGAGGAGCAACCGCGGCTGGCCGAACGGCGCGCCGAGAAGTCGAACATCTCCTGCACTTCGAGGCCGGAGAGCTGCATCTTCGTGATCGAGTTGTCGAACGGGAAGATGTTGTAGATCTGCTCGATCGTGACCGGACCCGGGTTCAGGTCCGCACGGATGCCCGTCGAGTTCGTGAGCGAGAAGTCCGTCTGGATGCCGAGGCGGAGCCAGATGGCGTTGCCGACGACGTTGCCGAGCGGCGAGTCACCGCCGTTCGAGGCGATGCGCTTCGAGCCTCCGGGGCTGAACCCGACCATGATGTCGAGGTCGGCGACGTTGTCGAGCACGCGCCGGTACGGCTGGAGCATGTCGACGACGACCGGATCCTCGGGGACGGTCGCGTCGATCGGGAAGGCCGTGTACTTGATCGTCTCGACCTCGAAGCCGTTCAGCTGGGCGGCCTCGACCTCGATCTGGTGCTGGGGCGTGCCCTCCGGGTACTCGTAGCGCGGCACGTTGGTGAGCTGGAGATCCAGGCGACCGACGTACTTCGAGAACGAACCCGAGTGCGCGATGATCACGTTGCGCGGCTTGCACAAGCGCTTGAACGCGAACGGGTGGTTGATCGGGTCGCGCTCGCCGAGCTCGCCGGCCAGCGCGGGATCCGCGTCATCCGGCGGCTTGCCGGTGGGATCGAGGGTCGGGTCGATGGTCCAGACGTAGCCGGGATTCGACGGATCCGACGAGCAGTCGCTGATCTGCTGCGGCGGGTTGATGACGACGTGGTTGTGACCGCCGAGGACGACGTCGATGCCGGTCGTGTTGCGGACCATGCGCTGGTCGACCTCGAGACCGAGGTGCGTGACCATGACGACGAGGTCGACGTACGGACGCAGCAAGTCGACGTAGAACTGGGCAACGTCGACCGTGTTGAGGGGCGTGATGCCCATCTTGTTCGGCTGGTCGAAGACCGACGTGATGCTCGAGAGGTTCGCCATTCCGATGGCGGCCACGCGAAGTCCACCCGTGTTGAGAACGGTGAACGGACGCGAGACGGAGCCGATCCGGCCGAAGTTCGGAATGTCCTGCGCGGCCTGCTCGAACTTGTAGTTCGCGGCGAGGAGGGCGAAGTTGCCCCAGCGCTGGAATTGCGTCGCGACGTTCTGCGCGCCGCGGTCGAACTCGTGGTTTCCGATGACCGCTGCGTCGGTGCCGAGCGCGCTCATCGCGCGGACTTCCGGCTCACCGGCGAAGAAGTTGAAGATCGGCGCGCCCTGGAAGCAGTCACCCGAATCGAGGTGCAGGACGCGGTTCGACCGCGCGCGCTCTCGATTGATGACGTACGCCATGCGGGCGACGCCGCCGACGTTCGCGACCGTATTGATGTCGCCGAGGCCGAGCGTAGCGTCGACCTGCGTGATCATCTGATCGTAAGGAAAGAGTCGCGAGTGGATGTCCGACGTATGAAGTAGCGTCAGGTTGACCTGACACGGTTGTCCGTCGGGACAAGGCCGCGCAATGGTGTCTTTGCTGTCGGTGCTCGAGCACGCCGGAAGGCTTGCGGCCGAGAGGCCGAGGCCTGCGGTAGCCGCCAGCGCGCAAAGTCCAGCAAGTAGCGCGGCGCGAAATCGGGCCGTGATTCCCATGTTGCCGGCGCGGACCGTAACACGACCGCAGGTAATTTGTCGCGGGGCTCAACCGTAACGATTAAGTGATTACAAAGAGACGTTTCCCCGCCCGGCTCGTGTCGGCTCGATGACGACGCCGATGCTGAAATTCCAGGGCGCGAGCGCGGCCGTTGACGCCCGGCACGGTGCGTTAGGTATCCATTAGGCGCGATGCGAAGCACGATGCGCACTGCGTGATGCGCGCATGATCCATCGTGTGCCACGACGCTTCGTCGGGATACGCCCCGTGCGCAAACGCGTTCTGGGCGACGCGAAGGGGCGAGCCGTGTTCGTCAGGCCACGTCGTCGGCGAGACCGGCGAGCAGGTCGATGAGGCGCGGCGCGAGCTCGCGTGCGAGGAGCTCCTCGACGGCGTCGGCGCTGTCGCAAGCGAGTGCGCGCAAAGCAATCGCCTCGGCCTCTTCGACCGTGAGACGTCGAATGGCCTCTTTGATCTCCGGAATCGCCGCCGCTTCCATCGACAGCTCGCGCAGGCCGAGGCCGACGAGCAGACACGCCGCGAGCGGATCCGACGCCATCGCTCCACAGAGCGAGACCGCACGTTTGTGGTTCGCGCCTGTGTCGGTGACGAACTTGATGAGCCGCAAGATCGCCGGGTCGAACGGCGAAGCCTGGGCGGCGAGCGACTGGCTCGCACGGTCGATCGCGAGGGCGTATTGCACGAGGTCGTTCGTGCCGAGGCTGAAGAACTCCGCCTCGCGCGCGAAGACGTCGGCCATGACGGCCGCCGCCGGCACCTCGATCATCATGCCGAGGGGAATGTGCTCTTCGAAGGCTTGGCCGCGCGCTTTGACCTGCTCGATGGCCTGGGAGAGCAAGCGGCGCACCTCGCGCATCTCGTGGACGCTCGCGACCATGGGAACCATGATGCGCACGTCGCCATGGGCGCTTGCACGCACCATGGCCCGGAGCTGCGTGAGGAATACCTCGGGCTGCTTGAGCGCGAGACGCACGGCGCGAAGGCCGAGGGCAGGGTTCATCTCCGCGGGCAACTGGAAGGTGCTCGCGAACTTGTCGCCGCCGATGTCGAACGTGCGCAACGTGACCGGCTGCGGGCTCACGGCCTCGACGATCGCGCGATAGACCTCGTACTGCTCGTCTTCGCCGGGTTGCGTGGTGCGGTCGATGTAGAGGAACTCGGTGCGGTACAGGCCGATGCCCTGCGCGCCGTGATCGACCGCGAGAATCGCTTCGGCGGGTAGCTCGACGTTCGCCTTCAGCGCGACCGGGACGTTGTCCGCCGTCACGCACGGCTTGTGACGCGCCGAGAGCAGGCGCCTCGCGAATGCGAGGTGCTGCTCGGACCGCTGGCGTGCGTCGCGAACCGTGGCTTCGCTGGGATGGACGAAGACCTGACCGGTCAGGCCGTCGACGACGAGCATGTCGCCGGTGCGGATGTTCTGCATCGCGTCCGCCACGCCGACGACCGCGGGGATCTCGAGCGCACGCGCCATGATCGACGTGTGGCTCGTGCGCGTTCCGACCGAGGTGACGAAAGCGAGCGCGGGCTCGCGGACCATGCTGGCCGTATCGGCCGGCGAAAGATCACGCGCGACCACGATCATCGGCTCATCCAACCGGACGGCGTGGGGCGTATCTTCGCCGACGAGCGCCCGCAGAAGCCGGTCGGCCACGAACTCGATGTCGTGGCGGCGCTCGAGAATGTAGGCGTCGCGCTCGTCACCGCCGCTGCCGAACATGGCGACGATCTCTTCGCCCGCTTCGGACACCGCCCACTCCGCGCACTTCTTCTCGCGCGAGATCTTCTTCTCGATTCGCTCGTGGAGCGCGGGGTCCTGCAGCATTAGCTGGTAGACGTCGAGGATGGCCGTGGCCTCGCGCATCGTATTCGCGATGCGTGAGTCGACTTCGCGGAGTGTCTTCTGCGCGGTTCCGACGGCCTGGTGGACGCGTTCGAGCTCACCGGGAACCTGCGCCGTGTGCACGTGACGACGGACGAACGACGCGCGCAGATCACCGAGGACGAGCGCGGGGCCGACGGCAACACCCGGAGAGCCGGCGATCCCTTTGAGGGTGGTCGGCTCGCGAGGCTCGAGGTCGAACGAGCTCGGCGGCGAAGCCGAGGGGGAAGAGGACGACGAAGGCGCAGCAGGAATGGACGTCGGCGTGCGCTCGAGCACGTCGCCCGAAGAGGGCGCGCTCGGCGTGCCTTTGGGAGGGCTGCTGCGCCGCTCGGTCATTAGCTGGGCTCCCCAAATCGACTTGCGATGAGTTCGCCAATCGCCTGGACGCACTCCTCCGCCTTCGATCCGTTGGCCGACACCTCGACCACCGTTCCCTTCGAACCGCAGAGTAGCAGGACGCCCATCACGCTCTTCGCGTTCGCCGTCTGGCCCTGATACGAGAGCTGGACGTCGCACGGAAACTTCGATGCCAGCTGGACGAGTTTCGTCGCGGCTCGCGCGTGCAAACCGAGATCATTGATGATGGTGAATTGCGCGGAGGCCTGCTCGCTCATCGCTGTTGGCTCCGTGGGGGTCGGCTGTCGACCTCGGAGAGGGGGAGGACACTGTCTTGCGGAGGACGTGCGTAGGGCGCTGGCTCCCCACGGCCGACGTCACGGTGGACCACCTTGATCTCGGTTCGCATCTCGGTTCGCATCTCGGTGCGTGACGTCCCGCCAGGCCGCTGAAGTTTTTTGTCGAGCGCGGCGGCCACGTGTTCGGCCATCACCACGCTGCGGTGCATGCCTCCGGTGCAGCCGAAGGCGATGGTCAGATAGCTTTTGCCTTCTTTTTCGTAGTTCGGCACCACGTACTCGAGAAGGTCTAGCGTGCGCGAGAGGAACTCCGGAGTCTCCGGCAGACCGAGCACGTAGGCGCGAACGCGCGGATCGGTGCCCGGTACGCGCTTCAGCTCGGGCACGAAGTACGGGTTCTTGAGGAAGCGAACATCGAAGACGAGGTCCGCGTCGGCGGGGGTGCCGTACTTGAAGCCGAACGACACGATGCGGAGCGCCATGCGTTCGGCCGTGCCCGAGGCCGGGCCGAACTGCGCCAACACGGTGCGTCGTAGCTCGTGGACACTGAGCGCGGTCGTGTCGACAACGCGCGTTGCCCGCGCTCTCAGTGGAGCGAGGCGTTCGCGTTCGAGCGTCACGCCCTCGAGCACCGAAGCTGCCCCTTCGAGGGTGCCCGACGTGGCGAGCGCGTGCGGCCTGCGCGTCTCGCTGAAGCGACGAAGGATGGTTTCGTCGGAGGCATCCAAGAAGAGCACGTGCAGATCTCGCCGGCCCGAATCGTCGAGGAGCGAGAGGTCACGACCCACTTCGCCGAGAAACACGCGAACACGCACGTCGATTCCCAGCGCCACGCGCGTCATGCCGCCTTTTTCGCAGAGGGCGACGGCGTCGGGGGCGAGGGCGGTCGGGAGGTTGTCGATACAGAAGAAGCCCAGATCTTCGAGCGCGTGCAACGCGGTCGTTCGACCGGCCCCCGAGAGGCCCGTCACGACGACGACCATCGGTTTTCTGCCGGCGCCGGTGCCGGATGCTTCCACCATCACTCCTTGCCTTTCGGACGCACGGCGGGAATCCACGCCGAGCTCTCGTGGCTCGCGCCTTCACGGATGCCCAATCGACCTGGCGGTCCGGATTCGTGCACCGACGCCGCGGGCTGCCTCGAATCCGAGTCGTGCCATCCTTGGGCCGGATCCGGACGCGCCACGCTGCTGTTGGGGGCGGGCGGGGCAACCGACACGGAAACCGGTGCGCGCACGATGCTCTCCGGTTGATCTTCGATCGCGACCTGCGGCGCGAGCCCGGCGTTCTCTTCGAGTCGCGACAGGAGCTCGCGTGCGCTGTGCTTTCCCGCGCGGCGAAGCAGCTCGTCGCGCGCGGCCATTTCGAGCATGGCGCCCATGTCTCGACCGGGACGAACGGGAACGATCACGAGACGAATGGGCGTGTTGAGGATCTCGAGGAAGCGGTCGTCGACGCCGAGCCGATCGTATTCCTTCTTCTCGTCCCACTCGTCGAGCTGCACCACCATGTCGATGCGCTTTCGTTCGCGAATCGCGGTGACGCCGAAGAGATCTTTGATGTTGAGGACGCCGAGCCCGCGCACCTCCACGTGGTGCCGAAGGACGTCGGCCGGGGCACCGAACACCATGCCCGGCGGGCGCCACTCGCAGCGAACGACGTCGTCGGCCACGAGGCGATGACCGCGGAGGACGAGCTCGACTGCACACTCGCTCTTGCCGATCCCGCTCTTGCCGAGGAGCAGGAGACCGATGCCGAAGACGTCGACGAGAACGCCGTGGAGGCTCGTGGTGGGGGCGAGCTTCTCGTCGAGGAAGGCATGCAACTCATTGATGGTGCGACTCGAGCGGGCGTCGCTCTGAAAGAGAGGCGTTCCGGTTGCTTCGGCTGCCTGAATCAGCGCGCGAGGGATCTCGCCGCGCCGTGTGACGACCACGCAGGAAAGGCCGAGCGAGAAGAAGCCGCGCGCGGCGACACCTCGAGCATCGAGATCCATGCTCTCGAGAAACGAGAGCTCCGTCTCGCCGAGGACCTGGATGCGCGTCGGGACCACGCCGAAGTAGTGGCCGGCCAGCGCAAGGCCGCTCTTCTGGATACGAGGATGCCGAATGGGGCGACCGAGCCCCGCCTCACCAGCAAGCCGCTGGAGCTTCATGCCGAGGCGAGGCTCGACGACGAGATCACCAACCGTGATCTCGGCCATCGGCGGCGGGGCCGATCGCCCCGCCGTCATGATGTCCCCCCACCGATCAAACTCCCCCCTTTTTCTCCGCCTCCTCCGCGCTGATCAGCTCGAAGGCTTTGCTGGAGGACTCCGCATTGATGAGACGCGTGCGGAAGTCCTTGCTCCGAAGAAGCCGCGAAACGCGGGCGAGCGTCTTGAGATGCTCGCCCGTCGCTCGCTTCGGACCGATGACCCCGAACAGGATCGAGACCGGCGCATCGTCGATGGCCTGGAACTCGACCCCCGCGGGGACGATGAGCAGCGCTGCAACCTGCTCCGTGAGTTGGGGCAGAGCCCCATGCGGGATCGCGACCCCCTCGCCGATCCCCGTGGATTGAAGAGCTTCACGCTCGAGTAGAACCCGCTCGATCTCGGTCGTAGTCACGCCGTCGTGCTCGCCGAGCATCGTGGCAAGCAGACCGATCGCGGTCTCTTTGTCGAAGTCGTCGTTCGCCGAGGTGCGCTTGATGCCGACGCGCTCCGGCGAGAGTAGGTCCGTGAGACGCATGATGAAGGGGTTGCCCGTTCGGGCGCCGAGGTGGGGGGAAAGGGCCAGGACCGCCCTCTCGCTTACTCCTCTGGCTCGTCGGGGAGAAGATGATCCGACGCGCGATCGGCCCCCTTTTTCTTCGAGGACCCATGAGCCCCACGAATTTGGCGCTCGAGCTTGTCGATGACGAGGTCGATCGACGCGTACATGTCCTCGGATTCCTCGTGCGCGTGGAAGTGGTGCTGGCCGGCGTGAACGTCGACCTCCGCGTGGTGGAGGGTCTTCTGACAGCTAAGTGTCACCTGTCCGTGGAGCGGTTGCCTGAGGAACTTCTGCAGCTTGCCGACCTTCTCGGTGGCGTATCCCTTGACGGCTTCCGTGGCGTCCATCTGTCGGAAGGTGATGGAGATGTTCATTCGTGGGACTCCTCCGTCTTCGCTGAAACCCGGCTAAGTTATCGAAGCTGGACGACGCTCTCCGACGCGTTTCGGAGCTCCGTCGTCACGTCACAAAGCCTTTCCGTCGACGTTCGGTTCTCGGTTGCACATGCACTTCGGCCCGCGTTGTTGGGTTGTTGGAACGCGAACGTTCGCTTGGGGCACACGCGTGTGCCATGCGAGCGAACGTGTGAGGCAGCCGAGTGATAAGCCTGAGACACGCAACCTGAAACCCGCAACCTGAAGGGATCGTAACGCGACCCCGACGGCGGCCGCTAGCGTCTAGAGCAGGGAAATCCGCCGTGCCGCACCGCCCGCACCGCGTGGTGAGCCGAGAGCTCGGCGAAAGCCGAGCCGCCGCGAAATGCAGAGCGACCGAAGAAGAGCGCCAGGGGCGCCCAGCAAGTACGGCGAGCACCTGTGGGATCGGTTGCGTCAGGTAGGGCAGCAGGGACGACCTTAGAAGAGCTTCTTGCGCTTGCTCGACGCAAGGATACCCAGCATTTCGCGGTATTTCGCGACGGTGCGGCGGGCAATCTGAATCCCGTCCTGCTTGGCCAGGATCTCGACGATGGCCTGGTCGCTGAGCGGGTTCTGCTTGTCCTCGCCCTCGATGATCTTCTTGATCGCTTGCTTAACGCTCTCCGAGGCGATGTCTTCCTCGGCCACGCGGCGGATCGACGAGTTGAAGAAGTATTTCAGCTCGAAGAGGCCCTGGGGCGTGTGCACGTACTTGTTGGTCGTCACGCGCGAGATCGTCGACTCGTGCATGCCGACGGCTTCGGCAACGTCGCGGAGGATCATCGGCTTGAGGTGAGCAACGCCGCGCTCGAAGAACTCGCGCTGCTTCTCGACGATGCACTCGGTGACGCGAATGATCGTCTTCCGGCGCTGCTCGATCGCGCGAATGAGCCACTGCGCGTTGCGGAGCTTCTCGCCGATGAACTCCTTGGCGCTCGGATCCTTGAGGAGCTGCTTGGTCAGCGCCTCGTTGATGTAGAGGCGCTGCACGCCGCGGTCGTTGTCGGTGACGACCCACTTCTCCGAGTCCTTCACGACGTAGACGTCGGGCGTGATGGCGATCTGCTTTTCGTCCGTCTCGCTGAAATTACGGGCGGGGCGGCTTTCGAGCTTCTGGATCTCCTTGACCGACTCGTAGACCTCTTCGACCGGCACCTTCAGGTCACGCGCGATGGCCTGGTAGTTGTGCTTCTCGAGGTTGTGCAGGTGCTTGTCGATGATGGTCACGTCGAGGTCGAGCGATCCGAAGACCTCGGCCTGGACGAGCAAGCACTCCCGTAGGTCACGCGAGCAGACGCCCACGGGATCCCACTCCTGCATCATGCGCAGGACCTCCGGGGCATCCTCCGGATCGAGCCCTGCCTCTTCGGCGAGCTCTTCGATGGTAAGGTCCGGCGTTCGCGTGCCGTCCGGTCGTTCGACACCCTTGAGGTCGAGGAAGCCGTTGTCGTCGAGGTTGCCGAGGATGAGCTCGGCAAAGCGCTTCTCTGACTCCGTAAAGTCGCTCATCTGCAGCTGCCACCGCAGGTGGTCGACGAGCGAGGCCGCCTTCGTCAGGTTCTGCTCGATCGGCGGCAGCTCCTCGAAACCACCACGGCTGGCGGGCAGGGGCTGCTGGAGGGTGCGGTTCTCGAGGAACTGCTCCCAATCGATCTCGTTGACCTGCTTGGTGTCGGTCTTTTCAGCGCTGCCGGTCTCGGCGCGCCGGCGCTCGTCGAGGCGGTCAATCCGGGCTTCGCCCTGTTCGGGAGCGGTGCCGATGACCTCCGCGCCCGAAGAATCGGTGTTCGAACGGGGCCGAGGCTCGAATTCCTCGTCCGCGAGCACCGGATTGGCGTCGCATTCCTTACGGATTTCCTCGATGAGCTCGAGGCGGGACAGCTGAAGCAGGCGGATCGCCTGCTGAAGCTGCGGCGTCATCACAAGCTGCTGGGAGAGCTTTAGCTGCTGTTTGATTTCCATCGATAAATTCCCGCCAGAAGAAGCTTACACGCTGGGGCCGGTCACGGAAGCGAAAAGGATGCCAGCGAGGAAAAATGCCCCGCTAAATCGTCGCGCGGAGCGCGGCGATTTAGCTTCCTTGCCCTTGTTTTGGGGGGAGCTAGCTCCCCCCAAGCCCCCATTTGGGATCGGCTTGGGCAGCGAGATCGAGCTCTCCCCAGCCGCTGCATCTGGGATGGGCTTGGGCAGCGAAATCGAGCTCTCCCCAGCCGCTGCATCTGGGATGGGCTTGGGCAGCGAGATCGAGCTCTCCCAACCGCTGCATCTGGGATGGGCTTGGGCAGCGAAATCGGGCTTTCCTCAAGCGCCGCATTGGGGATCGGCTTGGGCGGTGAAATCCGGCATGCCGAGGCCCCGTTGGGGGGCGTCGAGCGTATCGCGAGCGTTGGTGCGGCGTGTGGCCCTAGTGGTCGAGCTGATGGGCCGTGCCGCGGCCGTCTTGGTTGGTCGATTTGTCTCGCTTGCCCTCTCGGCCCCGCTTGCGGTCGCGGTCGCGGTTTCCGTCCTAGTCGCTCGGAGCCTTGCCTTGGGGTCACACGCCGGGAGAGCGACGCGGGGCGCGCTCGGGGGGCGGACGACGGGTGCAGGCTCGTGGTCATGGTTGGACGGGACGCTCGAGGCTACGGGATGGGGGAGTTCGGCAGTTTGGTGACGTGATGCGTGCGTGACGATTTCTGCCTGGTGGGAAGCTTGGCACCGTTCGAGGAGACTAGGGGAGGGGTGGTGGGAAGGTGCGGCCCCAATTGCCGAGGTAGCGGCCGACCACGAGCGGGTGCTCTTCGAAGGCGCCCGGTTCGGCTTCGATGGCGACTTGGCCATCCAAGAGCAGGATGGCGCGCGTGCAGACCCGGAGGGCCTCGGCGACGTGGTGATCGGCGAGCAGGACGGCGACGCCGTGTTGGTCGGCGAGGGCACGCAGCATGTCGCCGAGACGGCTCGCTTGTTGGGGGTCGACGCCAGCGAACGGCTCGTCGCAGACGAGGACCTTCGGGGGACGTGTGAGGGCGCGCGCCAGCTCGAGGCGACGACGCTCGCCGCCCGAGAGCTCGCCCGCACGGAGGTCCATGCGATCGTCGAGCGCCACACGCTCGGAGAGCTCCTTGATCGCTTCGTCTTCGCCGGGCAGCGGGCCTCGACGGAAGAGGGACGAGAGCCACGGGCCGCCGTGCACCACACGATGGTAGGCGCGCAGATTGTCCCGAACCGAGAGATCCCAGAGGACGCTCGGTGTTTGCGGGAGATAGGCCACGCCTTGGCGTGCACGCGCCCAGAGTGGCGCGCCCGAAACGTCTTCGCCGAAGAGGCGTACCTCACCCGAAGCGGCGGGGATTTCGCCGACCATCGCGCGGAAGAGCGTCGACTTGCCTGCGCCGGACGGACCGAGGACCCCGAGGACCTCGCCCTTTTGCGCGGCCACCGTCACACCGCGAACGATCGCCTTCTCCCCCCTGGTGACCCGCAGGTCGCGTGCTTCGATCGCGGGCAGCGCGGGGAGCGGCGTCGTCAAGGCTTCGGCACGGGGATGGAGCCCTTCACCTGCGTCGCGGTCACGCGCGCCGTGGCGAGCTCGATGGTGGCCTTGTCGGCTTGAATCCACCCCTGTCCACGCGAAAGCTTCACGCCGCCACGAAGCTCGAGGACCTGCTTCTTCAGATCGAGCTCCACCTCGGGCGCTTCGCCGTGGACACCACGCACGTCGGCGACGACGCCGCCTGAGCCCTTCGCCCAGTTGAGGTGTGGCGAGGTATCGAACTTGAGCTCGACCTTCGGGCACTTCACGGACATGTCTCCCTTCTGCAGGAGAACCTGACCGGTCAGCACGGCGATGCCCGTCGCGACGTCGACCTCGAGCTTGTCGGCTTGGACGTTCACGTCGCCCTTGGCCACGTCGAGCAGTGGCTCGGCGGCCGCTTCTTGCGGTGCAAACGACGTCGAGACGAGCAGCGACGCAAGGGCGACGGCGCCGATCAAAAGCCGATTCGGCGCGCGCGCGCGCGCGCCTGCGAGCGGCTTCGGCTGGCCGAGGCCGGACCGATCGCGCCGTCCGAGAAATGAGAGAACCCGTCGCATCGACACGAAGCTTTCCCCGGTCGCGCTCTCCGCGCAAGGGGATCCATGCGGATGCGCTTCAGCCAAGGGCGTTCGTCATGGCTTCGAGCTCCGCAACGCGACCCTCTGCACGACCCCGTTCGGGCGGTGAGACCGCGAGGTCGAGGAGCCTCTCGGCGAGCGATGCGACGGCACTTCGCGTGAGGGGCTGCAGCGCATCGGCGCGCCCCCCCGCCGCGGCGAACGTGCGTACGAGCGAGCGCGTGAGCGGCGCGAGCTCCGCTTCGGTGGCCCCTTCGACAGGCGCTTCGTCGCCGCGCGCGATGCTCGCGAGGACGCGTGCGAGCGGCATGGTCAGATGAGTGACCGCACGGTCGACCCGGTAGCGAACGAGCACCGGATCGGCATCCGCCTGCGCGCGATCGCGGCCCGTGACGATGACGTCGAGATCGCGCTTCCATTCCGACGCTGGGCCGCCCAGTGCTCCGGCGACGATCTGTGTGGTTTCGTCCGCTTCGCGTTCGAGCTTGCCCGCGCGCTGCGCGAGTCGATGCGCGAGGGCCTTCTTCGACTCGATCGACGCCCGCTCGCTCTCGGCCTCCTCGCGGGCGCGCTCGGTGAGCTCCACGTTCACGCGCGCAGCGCGCCGCCGCAAACCGCGCTCCCGGAGCTCGTCGCTCCGGCCGACGATCTGCTCGTCGAGCAGCGTTTGCACCGCGTCCCAGCCGCTCTTCGCGAACGCCGCTTCGTCGCCGAGCTTTCCTTGCAGAGCGAGGCGCGCGCTAAGGGCAATGGGCTGCGACCACGACCGAATGCCTGCTTCGGCGAGCGACTCGGTCACCGTCTTCATCACGTGCTCGAGCTCCTCGGGCTTGAGCCGGTCCGCCTTGTTCACGAGGATCTGTACGGGGAGCTTCGCCGCCTTCGCCTCCTCGAGGATGAGCCGCTCGCTCTGCTTGAGCGGCTGGCCCGCGTCGAGCAGCCAGATGGCTGCATCGGCTTCCTCGAACGCCGAACGCGCCGCTTCGGTGTGCCGCTGATCGGGCGCATTGAAGCCCGGCGTATCGAGGATCTCGACGCGCGTGAGCGACGCGATGGGCATCAGGATCTCGACGCGCTTCACGGTGGTCGTGTCGACGGCCTTGAGCGCCGCACGAAGCTCCGCCGAAGGAACGATCCGCTCGCGCGTTCCGGTCGTACCGTCAGCGTCGTAGAACTGGATGCGCGCGAAGGGATCGGGCGCGTAGCGAAGATGATGAAGCGTTGCCGTCGTGGGCAAGACGCCCGTGGGCGCGACGTCGGCCCCCATGACCGCGTTGATGAAGGTGCTCTTGCCCGCGTTGAACTCGCCGACGATGGCCACACGGACCGGACGCGACCGCTCGACGGCCAGATCGGCGATCTTCGCGAGCGCCGAGATCGCGTGGAGCGAGCGAGCATGCCGATCGAGCCGCGTCAGCACCTGCGTCCAGTCGCTCGGCTCGCCGGAGGGCGGAATCCACGCCGACAGCGCCGCGGCGCGCGCGGCGTCGGCCCACGGACGAACGCGCCCCGAGGACACCTTGGCGAGCTCGTCGAGAATAGTCGCAGCTTCGCCCGCATCGCGGAGTCGAGCGGGCGAGGGGAGCTTGCGAGCATCATCGACCACCGCGTCGCTTTCACCGATCGCGGAGAGCGCAACGGTGAGCGCACCGTAGTCGTGGTCCTCGAGGGCCGTGTCGAGCAGCGGACGCGCCGCCGAGCGATCGCCGGAGCGAACGGCCGTGACCAGCGCGGCCCGGGCCTCGTCTTGCCGTCCTTCCGCACGTGCGAACGCAGCCTGCCATCGCGCGAGCGACGATTCTCCGCGCCCGTCGACGACCGTACGCACACGCGAGCGGATGGCCTCGTCGGTCGGCAAGCGGGCGAGCGCCGACGCGAGGGCCTCGCTCGAACCGACGGCATCGAGCACCACGGCCCGGACCAGAAACGGAAATGCCGCCGGATCGCCGGCGGTCGCGAGCGTTCGCCCTCGCACGAGCGCCGCCCGACCATCCGCCGGGTCGAGCTCGATCCCTTCGAGCGCCGCCCTCGCGCCATCGACGTCATGCTGGAGCAGCCGCGACTCGGCACGACGAATCGCCACGTCGCCTTGCTTGCGATCGACGATGCGCTCGAGCCAGAGATCGGCCCGTGCACCGTCGCCGTGCGACAGATCGAGATCGGCGAGCCAAAGCAGCGCCTCGCGCCGCGCCTCGCTTCCGGACTCGGCCACGGCCAAGGCACGCAGGAACGCGTCGCGCGTCTCGTCGACCGGGCTTTTGACCCGCTCGCGCGCACGTCCGAGACGCACCCAGACCTCACCGCGCGAAGCCACGCGGCCGGCGAGCTCCTCGAGCGTCAGGGCGAGCTCGGCATCGAGGTGGGCCGCCTCGCACGCGTCGGCGAGCAGCGCGAGCCCGATCGGCGACTGAGGAACGCGGGCCAGGATGGCCTTGGCCGCTTGACGCGCGCGCATCGCATCCCCGCGGGCCAGCGCCTCCTCTCCGTCACGCAAATACCCTTCGACGCCGGCGAGAACGACCTCGACACGTCCGAACCAAGCTGCAATGGCCTCCGCGAGACGCATGGGCCCGCCAGGTTACTCGGCCGCTCGGGCGCCGGCCGGAAAAACGGAAGCATCCCCGTCACGCCCGAGCCGCGGCAGGGGGCGTCGATCGCGATTGGCCAGTGGGATATCGAACGATCTTCTTTGATTCGAAATCAGTGACGTGCTCGATAGGCTCGCGCTTTCGGTGCTCGACCGTTGGGGCCAGCGCATCCGTTCGAGCATGGCGTCGTGTCTCACTATGTGTGAAGTGCCTTGATTTTCGGTGCGTGCGTGTGCCGCGCGTGAGGCAAATCTCCCCCCTATTTCGCTTGCCGAGCTTGGGTAATCGCGAGCCGTGCACGAAGGTTCGCACCGCTCATGGCCAATCACCGAATCAAGACTTCGAATGTTCCCCGCGTCTCGCGTCTCGCCGTCCTCGCGGTTGCGACGATTGCGTGTGGGTCTTTGTCGCCTGGTCTGGCGTTCGCGCAGTCGGCACAAGCCGCTTCGGCCGAGCGCGCCGTGAGCGCCAAGCTCGGGCTCGACGGCAGCTTCTTCGTCGGCCTCGGCAACGACGCGGCCGGCAACGACCCCAACGCGAACCACGCGTACACGCTCGGGCCGAAGCTCGACGTCCACTACATGTACCTCTCGGGGCTCGACTGGCCGAGCTGGAACGCGCCGGAAGGAAACTACGTGACGGTGCAGGCGAACGCCGCCCGCGATCACGGCATGGTTCCGATGTTCACGCTCTACCAGGCCGCCGCCTACGGTGAGGGCAACCTCGGCGCGTTCAACACGACCGACTTCATGACTAGGTATTGGCATGGCGTACGCGTCATGTTCCAGCGGCTCGGTGAGTTCGACGCGCCGGCGATCGTGCACCTCGAGCCCGATCTCTGGGGCTACGCGCAGCAAAAGGGCGGTGACGATCCGGCGGCGGTCCCGATGAAGGTCGGCTCGGTCGTCCCCGAATGCCAGGACCTGCCCGAGAACGTCGCCGGCATGGCCTCGTGCGCGATTCGCCTGTCGCGAACGCTCGCGCCCAAGGCCGTGGTCGGCCTCTCGGCATCGACCTTCGGAGCCACCACCACCGGCAAGACTGATCCCGCGCGCGTGGCCGGATACCTCGCGAAGCTCGGGGCCGACGCAGACATCGTCGTCGTCGAGACGCTCGACCGGGATGCGGGTTGCTTCGAGGTCGGCAGCGATCCCAACTGCCACCGCAGCGGCAACTTCTACTGGACCGATGCCGACTTCGACGAGCACCTCGCCTGGGCGAACACCATTCGCACGGTTACGGGCAAACCGCTCGTCTGGTGGCAGATGCCGCTCGGCGTGCCCAGCGAGTCGGCCGGCAGCTCCGCTCACTATCGCGACAACCGCGTGCAGTACCTCTTCTCGCATCCGGCCCGCTTCGCCCAGGCCGGCGGCATCGGCGCCGTCTTCGGCACCGGCGCTCGCAACCAGACCGACGCTACGACCGACGGCGGCCAGTTCAGGAACGCCGTCACCGGCTACCGCGCCGCGCCCGTTCCTCTCCTCTGACAGGGACGTGCACCGACCTCAGTGTCGCCAGCGCTTCGCCTGGTGACCGGGCGTGATCACCGCCAGCGGGAGCTCTTCACCATAGAGCTCCCGCCACTTTTTTCCGGCCCCTGCACGCAGCTCGTCGTCGGGCTTGGCGAAGAGAACTGCCACGAGCGAGGCGACTGAAGCGCGCTGCACCGCGCCGCCCGCCACGAGCGGCATGGCTTCGTCGACGAGGCCGAACTCGCTCGCGAGCACGTCGAGCAGGACGATCGTGGTGTTGCAGTAGACGTCGCCCCAGGCCTCACGATCGAGGACGGTCCGCAGGAGGCTCAGGATCGCCATCTTCGGCATGCTCGACGGGGAGGCCATCTGCGCGAGGTATGCGCTCGTCTCGTTGCGAACGCGAGCCGGCAACGAGCCGAGGAGCACGGGGGCCTCGTCCTTCGGCCCCACGCGGTTCTTCACCGCCGCCGGGATGAGCATCTTCGCGCACGGAGTTTCCCCGTCGCATTCCTTCGTGCGCTGACCGTCGAAGCGATGCTGCAGCTCGTGGCGCGCGATGTCGGCGGCGAAGCGATCGCGGAGTGCTTCGAAGGTCGTCGTCATGCGCGTCGAGAGCAGGCGCTCGTGGACGTCTTCCCATTCGTGCCGCGTGCTCGAAGGCACGAGATGCCAGAGATCGGCCACGTAATCGGCCTCCGGTACGAGGCGGTTGGGTTCGCGCAGGATGCGCCCCTGCGACGAGAGATCGGCCTGCCACCTCTTCACGAGCGCGCGACGTTTCGCCAGCAACGTTCCGAGCTCGACGAGGTCGTCATGATTCGCGGCCGTGGCGAAGCTCTCGCGCACCATGCGCGCCGCGCGCATCTCGACGTCTTCTTGCCAAGCCTTCTTCGGATCACGACTCGCAGTGTCGATGAAATCGAGCTTCTCGCCTTCGGCGAGGGCGGGGAGCACGTCGCGGATGAGAAGCTCCTCGATCTGGTCGTACAAGACGAGCGCGGCGTCCGCGTCGCGATGCGTGTAGCCGAGCGCTGCCTTCGAGATGTTGAGGCGATCGAGACGCCAGAGGTAGACGATGCGCTCGGGCGCGTATTTCTCCGCAGTGCCCTCGTCTTCGCGCTCGCGGTAGAACGCGTAGAGGAGCGGCGCCTCGTGGTAGTAGCGCGCGTCGAGATACCAAGGCTGTCCGAGCGTCGCGAAGGCCGCGTTGACGTTGCGCGTCTTCTCGAAGACCACGGGCATCCGCCCCGGATCGCCGGCGGCCGCGACCTGGGCGGCGAAGAGCTCGGTCATCGCTCGGTCGGCGGGTGGGGTGAGGGTTCTCGCCGGAAACACGTGCTTCACCGCGGTCTCGGCGTTGGGCCTCGAGCCGTTGGCGACGCTCGCCACGTGGGTTCCGAAGTTCTGCGCGAACGCTTTGCCGAGCCCGCTGCCGGCCGCATCGAACGGCTTCGTGGCGATTCGCACGCCGATCGCGCAGCCCATCGTCGCGAGGATCACCGCCACGAGCCCGAACGTCTGCATCGGAAGCTTCTGCTCGGCAGGCACGGGCAGCTCGGCATGAGCGCGCGCCACGACCTCCGCGTCATCGAGCCCCAAGCCGAGCACGATCCCGTGCGCTCGCAGACGTGCGACGCGGGCGACGTCTTTCAACTCGGTGAGCTTCGTCGCGAGACCGGCTTCGGCGATGGCGCGCTGTGCTCGCGCGCGACGAAGGGGCCTGAGCAGCCACTCTTCCACGCAGGCTGCCGTCTCTACCGTGAAGAAGCGCTCGGTCGCGAGCGCATGAAGGATCCGATCCATGTTCCCCTACGAGCCTTCGATCCATGGAATGTCGCATGGACCGGCCCGAAGGTGTCGTTCGATGGGTGAATGCGGAGCGAAACCGCCCTTCGACCGTCCACTCAGAAGTCTTCGCGCTCGAGCAAGAGCCGCACAGCGTCGGTATCGACGCGAAGCGCGAGGACCTTCTCCCGGTCGACGATCACGAAGCCCGGCGGCGAGCCCTTCGGCTTCCGGAGGTAGCGTCGGGACGTGTATTGGACATCGACGGCTCTCTCGTCGCGCGCGTCCGAGAAGTGCGCTGCGAGGAGCGCGGCGTCGACGAGGTCTTCCGCAGGACAGGTCTGGCCCTTCTCGAGCGAGACGATGACGTGCGCGCCGGTGCGGTCTTTGGCGTGCAGCCAGAGATCGTGCGGGCGCGCAATCTTCAGCGTGAGAGCGTCGTTGTCCGCCGCGCCCTTGCCGACCAGGAGCTTCTTGCCGCTCCGCGCGACGAACGTTCGATACGGCGAACGGCCCGTCGGAAGCTTGGCCTTGGCGCCCGCCGCGCCCGTGGTGATGCCAGCCTGAGGAAGCGTGACGTCGCGCGGCGCGCTCCGCTTGGCTTCGAGCGCCAGCGCTTCGAGCTCGGGCAAGGTCGATGCCCCTCCGAGTCGCTCACGCACGTCGAGCACCGCCGCAAGCTGCGTCTCGGTCTGCGTGAGGCGGTCGCTCGCGACGCGTCCTCCGAGTCGAAGTCGCTTGGCCCGTTTGAAGATGGCCTCGACCTGCTCGCTCGCGCTCTTCGAGGGATCGAGCGGCACCTCGAGCGGAATGGGCTCGCCGGTCGACCAATCGGTGACGACGAGTTTCTTGGCGCCACGTGGTGCTCGCTTCGCTTCCGCGATGAGCCAGCTCGCCTGAGATGCCATCTTGTCGGCCTCGGCGATCTTGGCGAGGTCGGTGCGAATCGCTTCACGTCGTCGCTCGATGCGGATCTTCGCCTTGTCGAGCGTTCGCTGGAGCTCGATGCGACGCTCCTCGATGGCGGTGCCGGCAAGGGCTTCCGCGAGCTCCCGTCCGCGGGCCTCGAGAGCTTCGCGCGCCTGCTCGTCGAGGTCGACGAAAGCGGGCAGGGAAGGTGGCAAGGGGGCGTCGGTCACGATGACGCGCCGGCCTTCGACGCGAAGCACGCGCGAGGCGCCCTGCTGGTCGATGAACACCTCCGAGGGGCCGATGGCCAGCACGCGGGTCCCTTCGAGGGCGTCCTCGCGGGCGCGCTGACGTGCGAAGCCAGCTGGTAATTTTCCGCCCCACGTCGCCTTCCGAACGTCGGAGGACAGAAGGCCTGCCGCCGCCATGCTTCGCGTCGCGCCGACCACGACGAACGAGGTTCGCCCGGGCACGCGAACCTTCAGAACGACGACCTGCTCGGCACAATCGGCCTCTTGGACGAAGGCGCTCGGAGGGCCCTCGAGGGGGGCGTTCGGAGTCATGACCCCCCGGGAACCTAGCTCACTTGGGGCGGTCCGACCCCCTCGGGGCGACAAAAACGAGGAAAAAGTGCCATCCAGAGAGCGACTCCAGGGTGACGTGCCCGCGGGCTCGTCGTACCTTTCCATTCAGGAAAGCCGCCGTGAAGCTTCGCCAATCGTTCCCTGCCGGGCAATCGAGCGCCTCGAAGATCAAGGCGATGCTCCTTTGTCTCGATGCCAAGAAGGGCACGAAGGCCGCCGATGCCTGGCTTGCAAAGCTTCGTCTGGCCCGCGCGGACCTCGAAGACGAGA
Source organism: Labilithrix luteola (assembly GCF_001263205.1). Lineage (GTDB taxonomy): Bacteria > Myxococcota_A > Polyangia > Polyangiales > Polyangiaceae > Labilithrix > Labilithrix luteola. The sequence goes on along the minus strand of NZ_CP012333.1, from coordinate 9,727,185 downwards.
CGCGGCTCCTGCCGCTCGGCGCACTTCGTTCTGCCATCGCCGCTTTTCTCTCCGAGCTGCCGGACTCGCTCGATGCGATGGCGCCGTACCTGATCGCGCAGGACAACCTCGGTTGCTGGGCGCGCATCCTTCGGGGTACGCGCGCGCCCGAAGAGGCCTTCGCGCGGATGGACGCCTCCGACAGCGAGCACGGCAGGACCACGCTTTGGGATACCATCGACGCGGGGCCTGGCCACTGGCACGGACGCGTGCGCATCGCGCATGACCCCACGCTCGAGAAAGATGGTGTCTTGGCGCGCGCACGAGCGGTGGAGCTCTCGGTCGTGCCGATGCTCTTCGGCTATGCGAGAGGCGTCGTGACGATGCGCTCGTCGGAAGACGTCACGCAGGAATTCGACGTTCGCTGGGCTTTGCCCAACACGGGGCGCGGGGTGGCGATCGGAGCTGCCGCGGGCGTCGTCCTGGGAGGAGGTGCCCTCGCGGCGGCTCCCTCGTCGTTTGGCCTCTTCGCCGCGCTCGGCGCACCGCTGATCTTCGGCGGTGCGGGGCTCGTGTGGTCGCGCGATCGCGAGCGGCGCATCGCCGATGCCGCGCAGGCCGTGCGCGTCTCGGCCCTCGAACGAAGCCTCGCGCTGCGTGAAACCGAAGACCGCGCTCCCGCGGGTGATCTCGACGGTCTCGTGGTCGCCGGCCAGTACCGCATCGGGGCTCGCATGGGTTCGGGTGCGAGCGGCGTCATCTACGAAGCAACGCGCATCACCGACGGCCTGCCCGTCGCGATCAAGTTGTTGCGTGCCGCCACGGCCCACGATGCCGTCGCCTCCGACCGCTTGCGCCGCGAAGCCGAAGCGCTCGGTCTGGCATGGCACCCGAACGTCGTCGAGGTGATCGACCATGGGCACCTGCCCGACGGTACGGCGTACCTCGTCATGGAGCTCCTCCGCGGCGAGGTGCTCGCGAATCGCCTGAAATACCGAGGTCGCCTCAGCTCGGACGAGGTCTATCCCATCGCTCTCCAGCTTGCCGAGGCGTTCGTCGCCGTGCATGCGGCGGGCGTCGTGCATCGCGATCTCAAGCCCGCCAACGTGTACCTCACGCGCGATCCCGAGACGGGCGGCGAGCGCTTGAAGGTGCTCGACTTCGGCATCGCGCGCGTCGAGTGGGAAGAGATGCGCATCACCAACATCGGCGCGCCGCTCGGTACGCCCGGGTACATGTCGCCCGAGCAGGAGAGCGGTGCCGACGTCGATGCACGAAGCGACATCTTCGCCATCGGCGCACTCCTCTACGAGTGCCTGGTGGGCGAGCCGCCGCCGCCTTCGACCGAGGACATGTGGAAGGCCGGATCGCGTCCGCGATCGAGCCTCGGTCTTCGCGTCCACGAGGACGTCGGATTCATGTCCGACCGCATCGACCTGACGTACCGTCTCGATTCCGGCGTCCAGCCGGCGTCGCGAAAGTTGCCCAGCGCCGCACCGGTCGCGCTTGCCGAGCCCCTCGATGTACCGCCGGCGTGGCGCGCCATCGTCGAACGCGCGCTCGCCAAACGGCCGGAGGAGCGCTTCCAAGACACGCGGTCGTTCCAGCAAGCCATCCGGGCCCTGAGCGGAAGCATCATCCCGCCGGCGTCCGAGGCTTCCTCGACCTGACGATCTGCTAAGAAGAGGAGCGTGACGAAGCTCCTTGGCTTGGTGGGTAGTCTTGCTGGTCTTTGTGGCGCGCTGCTCCTCGGCGCGTGTGTTGGTTCGAGCTCGAAGACGGCACAGACCACGCCGCAGCAGCCCCCGCCGTACTACGGGCCGCCGGGTTATCCGCAGCAGCCGTACCCCAATGGTCCCGCGGGTCCGATGTACCCGCCGCCTGCCCAGCAGCCCCAACAGCCGCAGCAGCCTCAGCCGCCCGCGGCACGTCCGCTTCTCGCGCCGCTCATCGGCACGCCTGCCATGCAGCAGGAGCTCCGCGGCGTCCTCTCCGAGTTGATCAACGCGCTGCCGGCGCAGAAGCAAGCGCTCGTCCGAGGCATCCCCCTCGTCTTCGATCCCACGCCGGAAGTGAACGCGTATGCCGGCTGCGACGAACAGGGCGCGCCGTTCCTCGCGGCCACGGCCGGCATCTTCGACGCCGTCGACGCCATCGCGCAAACCAAGGCGACCGACGAGCTCTTCGGCACGCGTACCTACGAGGCATATACGAGCGCCGTGCTGCCGGAGATGTCGCGGAATCCATCGGCGCGCGCCGGTCTACCAGCGGGCATCATTCCCACGAACCTCGGCCCCGATCTGCGGCGATGGTCGCGTGCGCACGAGCTCTTCGACGAGATCCTCGCGTTCACGTTCGGCCACGAGCTTGCGCACCACTATCTCGGTCACACCGGCTGCGCGAAGGGGCAGTCCCCGAGCGCCGGTCCCGATCCGGCGCGCCTTGGTCGTCTGCTCACGAACATCCCCGTCTTCAACCAGTTCGCCGAGAGCGCGGCGGATACCGAGGGCGCGATGAACGCCCTCGATGCAGGTCGTGCCCGGCGCCCGCAGTACTCGTGGAGCGAGGGCGGCGGTGTCTACCTCCTCACGTACTTTGCGGACATCGAGCGACTCGGCGGTGGAGGCGGCCCGCTCAGCTTGCTGAGCCCCGTGCAGTTCCTTCGCACGCACCCCAATCCGCTCGCGCGCGTCCCGCTCGTGCAGACGGTCGCCCGCACCTGGCACCTGCAGCACCCCGGCTGATCACGCGAGCCGAAGAAGCAGCGCCGCCTCGAGCGGTCGCGCCCAAACTGGACGCGAAAGCCTCTGGGCGGCTTACGGCTTCCGCCGCGCTTTTTCGAGCGAGAAGGTCTCGTCGCCGGTCGTTATGAGGAGCTTGTCGCCCTGTACGCGGAGTCGTTCGTGGCCCGTCTCGGGCGCGAGCGGTACCACGAAGGACACGCCGTCCTCTTGCAGGTATCCGAGTGGCGAGACCCACTCGCCTGCGTCGGCGACGAGAACGCCGCGCCTCTTCTTGTCCGCCGAGATCACGAGCGTGCCTAGATCCGGGCTCTCCCAGGTGCCGACGAGGCGCTGGGCGAGATCGCTCGGGACGTTGCCGATGGTCGGCGAAACCAAACGATGCTTTCCTTCGAGCGCCTTCGTTACCAGCGAGGTCGCGAGCTCCTTCGTTCCGAAGGTCAGTTCGACGAACCGCTGGAACGTCGCATCGGTGAGAGCCGCGGCCTCCTCGGTATTCGCGTTGGTCATCATGACCAGACCGAGCTTCTCGTCGGGTACGACGACCACGCGCACGAGCGCTCCGAGCGAGCCTCCGGCATGCGAAACGGTGCGAACGCCCGAGGTATCGCCGACCGCGAGCCTCACGCCATAGCGAGATTTCGAGCCCAGCGAGACATGCGGACGGCGAGGCTCGAAGCGAAGCTCGGTCGCGAGTGGTGTGGCCGCCGTCAGTCGCCGACCGTACGCGAGCTCGACGAGCGCGAAACGCGCCAGCTCGTGCGCCGACGTATCCATCGTCCCTCCGAGCGCTCGCTTGGCTTTCTTCGAGAGCTCGGAAATGATCTCGCTTTCCATTCCGGGGGAACCGGCCAGCGAGAGCGCTTGCGCGACGCCCGTCGTCTTTGCAGCCGCCGACACCGATGCGATGACGGTCGGCGACGTCATCGACGACGCAATTCGAGCCGGCGAGATCGTGGACGAAGAGGTTGGCGCGGGCGGCATCGTGAGCTGCGAGAGCGACATTGTCGGCGCATAGCCGCCGAGCGCGGTTCCCGTGCCGCCCGAGGCGACGAGCGGGCCGAACGCCGTCGCCGTCGTCGCGACGCCGGGTAGCATCGTCGCGGCGATCGACGCCGTCATCGGTCCCGAAAAGTCCAGCGTCAGGTGAGGGGCCTCGGCACGCAGTGTTGGCGTGGGATCGACGATGCTGCCGAGCGCGGACAGATCGAGTGCCGGCAGCGTTGCGAGCATTTGCGTCGACCCAGGGAGTCCTGCCGCCGCAGTCGTGACACGCGCCAGGATCTTCGCCGCCAGCGATTCGCTCATCGTCCCGAGACGGAACTTCGTCTCTGCGGTGATTACTTCTCGAGCTGCGATGGCTCGTCGACCGAAGCCTTTCTCGAAGACGATGGCTCCGTCTCGAATGACGGCGATGGACGCTCCAGGGACGCCGAGGCTCCCACGCGTCGACTCGACGAACTCGGCGAGGGCTCGGGCGCGATCGCCGTCCCAGACGGGCTTGCGATCGTGGACGTCCTCGGCCTCGAATCCCGGTATGCGCAGGCTGGCGACGATCGATGAGATTTCGTCCTGCCGCGCCAGGGCCGCTTCGTTGCTGGCCTCGACGATCGCGACGAGCGCATGGGTGCCTTTGCGCCGTGCACTTGCCATCGTCACGCGCTCTTCGGACGGTGGTGTTCGATAGAAGCGGTGTTCGATCTCGTCCCACCCGGCCGCGTCGCGGTCGACGTCTTCATTTCCGATGCGGGCGGGGGCATGACGACCGAGCCGCGCCCAGCCCTGCTCGAGTGCCGCCTTCGCGGATCCCGCCTCGACCTCGATCAACGTCACGCGGAGTCTGTGGCCCGGATCTTCGAGCTCGGCGAAGGCGGACGAGCGCACCCAATAGTCGCGCGGCGCTGCGAAGCTCGATCCGCCCGGGAGCGTGTAGGTCGTGGGCTCGTGAACCTGTTCGAACGGCGCCTCGCGAGGGGCAGCCGCCTCGGGCCTCGGTTCCGGCGTCGACGGCGGCAGCGCGGCCTGGCCGGCGCAGCCGGCAAGCAGCAAAGCCAGCGGGCCCCAACACGGGCTCCACAGCGGCCTCCACAGACCGAGCCGTGCTCGGTTCATCGAGCCATGCGAGCGAGAACGCTCCTCGACGAGCCGCATGCGCGCCATCGTACTCCCATCGCGGGCGAACGGCGATGGACCACCGCAGCCGTTCGAGGTTCCCCACCTTACGACCACGCAATGCCGGTGCCTAGGAACGAAGTCATCGAGCCGCACAGGCGCCGCGCCGAACGACTACGGCGCCGGCGTCCAGCCGATCTCTGCGGCGGTCTGGGCGCCCACGACCAGCTGGTCGATCGACTCGGGCACGGTCTCTCGTCCGGGAGCGATCACACGATTGCGGGCCATGATCTCCGCGAAACGCTGCGGATACAGCGGCATGCGATCGGGCTCGGCGAGGCCGGCGGGGATGAGCGTGCGCCTGGTGGAGTCGTAACGATCGCTCGCGCCGAGCGTGTGCATCAGCTCGTGCGCGGTGACGACCAGGAGCAGGTCGGCCATCGAGGTGTCGAGCTCGGCAGTGACGACGCCGATTCGCCCGCTCTCCTCGCTCCTGCCTTCGATGAACGAGCGCTCCTCGCTCGCGGGGCGCCGTACGGCGTCGTCGTCGACGGGGCCTGCGCGAAGGAGGACCACGGCCACGTCGAGCGTCGTCTTCCAATCCTTGCGTGCGTTGCGACTGCGGAAGTCGCGCACCGCGTACAGCACGACGAAGAACAGGATTGTGAGCAGGATCCCGACGCGGATCCGGAAGAACAGCCCGCGGCCTGTCTTCGCGCTCATCGAGCGCCGACTCTACCAGTGCCGTTCGTCGAGACGACTACTTCGGCGGCGGCGGAGGGGGAGGAGGAACCGGGGGTGGCGGAGGCGGAGGCGCGTTTCCGCCGACGATCTTCTCCGTCCACTGCCCGATGTGGTTCGACGTCCCGAAGTCCTGGAAGGGGAGGTAGAAGGCCGTGTAGCTGCCGTCTTGTCCGGCCAGGACCTTCGCCGGATCGATGGCGAACATCCAGAGAAGCTGCGCGCCACCCTTGGTTTTGTAGCCAGGCGCGCGACGCGACGCGATCGTCGTCCAGAGCAACGTGCCGCCGTTTTGCTTCGTCACGAACGGCGTCGAGCGCGGGAAGGTGTCACCCGTCTCGGTCGCGCTTCCGTCGGCGACGCCCACGGTGCCCGCATTCGCGAGCGCCACCGGGCTCCCTCCGGCCGCCGGCTTGATGGCGAACGTGCGCGCGCTGGGATCGGAGTCGCCGTCGCAATCGTCGCCGTCGGGGTTGCTGTCCGGGCAGGTCGACTCCGTGTAGAGCAAAAACGAGCTGTCGGGGACGAAGTTCGGGTTCACCCGATTCTTCCCGTTCTGGCCCGCCACGAGCGTCTCCGGGGTCCAATCGGCACCTTGCTTGCGCAAGACGTCGATGCCACTTCGCGTCGGGCGCTGCGCCGCCGTGGCGGCGTTGCCCACGTGGGTGACGGCGATCATCTGGCCGTCGGGCGACCAGTCGGGGTGGTCCGGCTTGAACGCGAGCTTCTTTGTCGACGCCCGGAGGCCCGTCGTTCCGTCGTGGAAGAAGAGCGTGTTCGGATCCATGTCGGTCGGCATGTCGCTCGGCTTCGGCAAGAGCTCGTTCGCGCCGATCCAGGCCTCTTTGCCGACGTTCCCGATGTCACCGTAGACCGCGACGAACTGCGCGCCGGTCGGGTCGAAAGATGCGAACTGCACGCGGTTCTGGGCCGGCGCTCCGGTCGGCGCGCCATTCTGCGAGGCCCAGCCAGGGTCGGTGCTCGCCTTGTTCAAGTCATTCAGGTAGACGAGGCGTCCGTCCCAGCGGCCGCCGACGGAGGCAACGAGCTTCGTGCCGTCGCGCGAGAGCGTGTGGCATCCGACGCAACTCACGTTTCCGTCGAGCCCGCTCTGGGGCGGCACGATGAAGTCTTCGGGGGTCGCGTTTGGATTGCCGAAGTCGACGCGCATGATCTTGCCGATGACGTTGGTGATGACGGCCCAATAGTAGAGGCCGCCTTCCACGTTGCTCTCGGCGAAGTTCATGGTGATCGGTGTCGACTCGCCGTAGGTCACGCCGGCGTTGTCGGTGCCGCGGATCTTCAGCGTGACCGAGCCGCCGTTGTTGGTGGCGGCGATGAACGCATAGGCCTTCTGATCGAGCTCGAAGCCACATTTGCCGGCCTGATAGCCCGCGCCGCCGGAGCACCGCGCGTAGTAGGTCACGGTGCTGTTCGAGCCAACGAATGCGAGCTCGAACAGGTCGTTTCCGGAGCCAGCGTCCCAGTGGACGTCGAGTTTTCGCAGGTTCGGCGGCATCATCACGCCATCGTTCGGATACGCGATGCGCGGATTGCGCGCGGCGTTCGGCGTGCCGGTGAACTTGGTCGCGGCGTCGTTGCCGATGGTGGGGCTCGCCCCTGGTTGCACCATCGAGATGGGCGAGAGCTTCACCGTCAGCGAGGTCGTCACCGTGGTGATCGAGCCGTCGCCGTTCGCGGCCTGCGCCTGGACCGTGAGCTTGCCTCCTCGCTGCGGAGGATCGGTAGCGGTGGCGGGCAAGCGCGTGGTGAAGGTCGCGCTACCGTCGGTGGGGAAGGTGCCGACGAGATAATTGTCGGGCACGTAGAACACCGAGCGCGCGGTGATGTCTTGCTCGCTCGTGAACCCTTTGAGCTTCGCGAAGACCTTGAAGGTCTGCGACGCCGACTTGCCGGGGTCGACCGTGAGCACGCCGTCCGCGGGCTCGATGCGCATCGTCTCGATGGCGAGCGGATCGCCTTGGAGCGTTCCCGAATCGCACCCGAAACCGCAGGTCGACAGGCCATCGCCGCCATCACCCGAGCCCTTCGGGTTGCCGAACATGCTTTCGCCGCTCGCATCTCCACATGCCGCAAGGGCGGCAAGACCTGCGAACGTGATCGAGCCAAGCAGAAGAAAGGATGCGCGCATGGTGCTTAACCGGATGGTAGACCTCCGGTCGAGCTTCACCAGTGGGTGCGCGAAATCCTGTCGGACGTCTCGTCAGATCACGCGCAGGGAGCGTCCTTTGAGGACCTCGTTGTGGCTGCCCGTGCGGTAGCCGGCGAGGTCGAGGGTCACGTAGGCAAAGCCAACGCTTTTGCCGGCTTCCACGAAGGCATCGCGGAGATCGAAGGCCTTGGCCATCTCGTCGCGACCGATCTCGACGCGTGCCATGGCCGTTTCACGCGTGCCTTCCGCCCCGCCGATGGCGTGCCACCGAACCCGGGCCTGCCGGATCCCCAGCTCGTGGATCCGTCGTTCGAGCTCGCCGATCTGCGTGAGCCGTTCACGGGTCACCCGTGTTCCATAAGGAAGGCGGCTCGAGAGACAGGCTGCAGCGGGCTTGTCCCAGATGCTCAGGCCGAGGAGCTGGGCGAGGCGCCGCACGTCGGCCTTGGTGAACTCGGCTTCGACGAGCGGGCTTCGGGCGCCAGCGTTCTTCGCCGCCTCGAGGCCCGGGCGATAGTCACCGAGGTCATCGAGGTTGGTGCCGTTGACCACCTCGTTCATCGCCCAGTCGGCCTGCTTCTTCGCGCTGATGCGATAGAGCTCGCTCTTGCAGTGGAAGCAGCGGTCGACGTTGTTCTTTGCGTAGTTTTCGTCCTCGATCTCGCTCGACTCGACGAGCTCGTGGCGCGCGCCGATCTGCTTGGCGATGGCCACCGCCTCGTCACGCTCGAAGGACGCGAGGCTCGGGCTCACGGCGGTCATGCCGATGCACTTGTCGCCGAGCACCTTGTGCGCGACCGCGAGCACGAACGCGCTGTCGATGCCGCCCGAGTAACAGACGAGCACCGACCCCATGCTGCGAAGGATGTCGGCGAGGCGCGCGAGCGCCGGATCATCCGGCAGCCCAGCTTCGAGAGGGGGTCGCATCAGGCGGCTATTTAGCGCGAGGCCAGGAGCGTCGCACGCCGATGTTCATCCGTGTGCATCCGCGGGGTTGGCGCGGGTGCTCGACCGAATGCGGGACAAGACGCAAGCACGAACGCTTTCTTGGCGCCTGGGGCTTGCGCCCTGAACAGCTACTGTTACTGTGTTCAGTATGGCCGCTGCGGTCCTGTCAAAACTGCAAGAACTCGATGTTTTGGCCCTCGCACGCCGTGGCGTCCAGCAGGGAACGTCGTCCCTCACGCCTGGCCGTTCAGTGATCTCGCTGGACTGGCCAGAGCTCGAGCGTGTGCTGCCCGATCATCAGGGGCTCCCTCGCGCCGTTGTCGAGCTCGCCATGCCGATGGGCAGCCCCTCGTCCAAGCAGGGCGCGGCGGGCGCCATGCGCGGCGGAGCCACGACGATCGCGCTCTCGGCCATCCGGTCCACCCACGCCGCCGACTCTCAGGCGTGGTGCGCGTGGATCACGCCGGAAGGCACGCCCATGCTCTATGCGCCTCAGGTTGCGCAAGCGGGGGTCGATCTCGATCGGCTTCTCGTCGTCCGCCCCGATCCCGCATCGCTCGCGCGCACCGTGGTGAAGGTCGCGGCCTCGGGGGCGTTCGATCTGGTGGTGGTCGATGCACTCGCCGGCCTCGACGGCAAGCTCGCCGGGCCCACGCCCCATCCGTTCCCGCGAACGAAGGTGAAGGCGCCGGCGCCTCGTCGTGTCGACGGTTCGGTGGTCGTTCGCAAGCTCGCGCTCGCGTCGGAAGAGAAGGGAACCGGCTTCCTCCTCCTCACCAACATGTACGCCTCGCGTCCGGTGCCCTGGCCCGTGGCGCTGCGTCTCGAGGTCGAGCGCCGTCCCGAAGCCATCGCCGTGCGCGTCACGAAGGATCGCTCGGGCCGCTCGCATTCCACCGGGGCGTCCGCGCACGTCGTGCGGCTCGCGAGCTGAGGATCGTCATGCGGATCTGCGCCATCGAGCTGCCCGAGCTTCGCGTGGAGGTCCTCCGGGCCACCGCCAGCGACGTGCCCGATCATGTTCCGCTCGGCATCGTCGTCGCGCCTGCGCCGCTCACGGAGTCGAAGCTCCTCGGCAACATGCGCCTCGACGTCGTCTCGCATGAAGCACGCTCTCTTGGCGTGCGTCCCGGGCAGACCATCGCGCAGGCGCGCGCGCGGGTGCCCGATCTCCTCGTGCGGGTCGTGCGTCCCGAGGCCGTGAAGGGCGAGCTCGCGCGCATCGCCGAGGTCGCACTCGCATTCGGCGCCACGGTGGCGTTCGACGTGGCGTCCCCCGGGGCGCTCGCCAGTGCGTTCGAGAGAGCGAGTGCCTCGAACGCGTTCGGCATGAGCGACGTCGTCTGGGTCGACGTCACGGGATGTGCCCACCTGCACGGCCCCGATCAGCAGTCCGGTGAGACCATGCTCGCTACCCGGCTCGAGGGGGTCATCGCCGATCTGGGCCACGTGTGCTCGATCGCCATTGCCGATGGGCCACGCATCGCGGCGATCCTCGCGCGCAGCCTGCCCATGGACGACGTGCGCTGCCCCGTGGTCGTCATTCCCCCGGGCAAGAACGCAGGGGCCATGTCCGGCCTTGGCATCGATGCGCTCCCCTTGCCGGACGAAGACGTTCGCTGGCTCGTGAAGATCGGTGTGCGCACCGTCGCCGAGCTCTCGCTCCTGCCTCGCTCGGCGCTCGCCACGCGTCTCGGTCCGCGTGCTCCCGTGATCCTCTCGCTCATCGAAGGGGACGACCGCGCGCCTCTCGCTCCGTACGTTCCGCCGGAGATTCCGGAGGAAGAGGTCACGCTCGAGTACGGCATCGAAGGCACTGAGGCGCTCGTCTTCGTGGCCAAGACCCTCACCGATCGCCTGGCCTCGCGGCTCGCCGGTCGGGCCGTCGCCACCTCGCGCATCGACCTCGTTCTCGGGCTCGACGCGGCCATGCTTCGTGAGGCCGAAGGCGATTCGGGCGAGCGAGACTCGGGCGATCGCGAGCAAGTCGTGTCCCTCGAGCTTCCCGCGCCGCTCTCGAGTGCTTCCGATTTGCTGGCGGCCCTTCGTCCCAAGCTCGAGCGCCTCGTTTTGCGCGCTCCGGTGCTCACGGCGAAGCTTCGCGCGCCCGCGCTCGTGCGAAAGCCCCAGTCGGCGCTCTCGCTCTTCGAGGCCACACCCAAGGCTGCGCGTGCGCTGCCGCGTCTCGTCGCGGAGCTCGCGGCCGATCTCGGTCCGCAGGCCGTGGGCAAGCTCGCCCTCGGGGATTCGTGGCTTCCCGAAGAGCGTTCACGCTTCGTTCGTATGGGCGATCCCACGGTCAAGAGCTCGCAGCCCGCGCAGCGCAAACGCCGTCACTTGCTCTCGAGCATCCCTGAGCCCACGCGCGTCTTGCCCGAGCCGCTGCCCGTTCCGCGCGACAGCGTGAAGATCGTGCGCCGCCTCACGCGCCTCGAGTCCGTCGAGTGGTGGAGGCACGTGCCCGGCGAGCGCGTCCCCAGCGTGGACTTCGTCTATGCGTGGGTGCTCGAGTCGCCGGCGTGGGTGGAGATCGATCGTTCGTCGGGCGCCACGCGCGTTCGCGGCTGGTTCGACTGATCGCGAGAGACGAACGATGTCCGGCCGTATTCGTATCGATCCCACAAGTCGCATTCCGCTCGCACCGGACGGCTCGTTCGCGTCGCCCGAGCTCGCCGCCGAGCTCCTCGAGCTTCGCAAGAGCATCCAGGCGCGCAAGACGCGGTACGTCGAGCTCACCGCGCGCACGAATTTCAGCTTTCTCTCCGGAGCCTCGACGCCGGAGATCCTCGTGCATCGGGCCGCCGAGCTCGGCTACGACACGATCGCCATCACCGATCGCGATGGCCTCTACGGCATCGTCCGCGCCTACGAGGAAGCCCAGAAACATGGGCTGCGCATCATCGTGGGCTGTGAGCTCACGCTCGAGACCGACGGACTCGACGAGCAAGAGGGTGACGTGCCCAACAAGGCCACGACGCTCACCGTGCTGGTCGAAGATCACGTCGGGTACACGAACCTCTGCAAGATCCTCACGAAGAGCCACGCGCGCCATCCGAAGTCCGAGAAGATTCGGCGCACCACCGACCTCGACGAAGACGAGCTGCCCGCCAACACCTTCGCCGGGATCCCGCTCTCCGTCGTCTGTGAGCATGCCGCGGGGCTCTGGGCCTTGGCCGACGCCACCTTGCCGATCGACGTCTTGCAGCGTGCGTTCGGCAACCGCCTGTCGATCGCCGTGCACCTGCACAAAGACGGCGAGGACCGCGCCCGCGTCACGCGCACGCTCGAGGCACAACGTCGTTACGGCGTGGCCGTGTGCGCAACGGGCCGCGTTCTCTTCGCGCGCCCGAGCGACAAGCCCGTGTTCGACGTCTTGCACTGCATCCGCGAGGGCAAGACGCTCGACGAGGCTGGCCGCGATCTCTTGCCGAACGCCGAGGCGCATCTCAAAGGCGAAGACGAGATGGCGCGCCTCTTCTCGCTCCACCCCGCGTGGCTCGAGCGATCGCGCTTCATCGCCGAGCGCTGCCTCTTCTCGATCAAGTCGCTGAAGTACAAGTTCCCCTACGAGATCTCGGATCTCGTGCATCGAGATTTCCGCGGCGGAAGCCCCACCGAAACGGCCGACGACGCTCTGCGCCGTCTCACCTTCGATGGCGCCAATGCGCGTTACGGCGAAAGTCGCGTCCCGGATCGGGTGAAGACACAGATCGAGAAGGAGCTCGCGCTCATCACCGAGCTCGAGGTGGCGCCGTACTTCCTCTCGGTGCGCGCCATCATCGACATGGCGCGAAGGCGAGACATCCTCTGTCAGGGCCGTGGAAGCGCGGCGAACAGCGCGGTCTGTTACTGCCTCGGGATCACCGCGGTCGACCCGGCGCGTTCGAATCTCCTCTTCGAGCGCTTTCTCTCGAGCGAGCGTCGCGAGCCGCCCGATATCGACGTCGACTTCGAGCACGAGCGCCGCGAGGAGATCATCCAGGAGATCTACGAGACCTACGGACGCGACCGCGCAGCGATGGTGAGCGAGGTCGTCTCGTACCGCTCGAAGAGCGCGCTCCGCGAGGTCGGCAAGGTCTTCGGGCTCTCGCTCGAGCAGGTCGATCGGCTCTCCGGTGTGGTCTCCTGGTGGGACGGCATGTCGGCCGCGAGCGAGTCGCGCCTCAAGGCGATCGGGCTCTCGGCGAACGATCCGCGCGTGCGCCAGACGCTCGTGCTCGCACGCGCCATCCAAGGGTTTCCCAGGCACCTGTCGATCCACGTCGGCGGCTTCGTGCTCTCCGCGGCCCCCTCGATGCGGTAGCTCCCATCGAACCTGCCTCGATGGCCGACCGCACGATCATCCCCTGGGACAAGGACGACATCGACACGCTCGGCTTCTTCAAGATCGACGTGCTCGGTCTCGGCATGCTCACGGCGATCCGCAAGTGCCTCGACCTCGTGAAGGAGGTCACCGCCAAAGCCGACGCGCCGCCGAATCTTCCCTATGCTCCGCAGGGGCTGGTGACGGGCTCGGCGATCGATCGGCTCGCGAGCATCCCCAGCGAAGATCCGGCCGTCTACGAGGCGCTCTGCAATGCCGACACGGTCGGTGTGTTCCAGATCGAGAGCCGCGCGCAGATGGCCATGCTCCCGCGGCTGCGCCCGCAGGCCTTCTACGACATCGTCGTGGAGGTCGCGATCGTACGACCAGGCCCCATCCAGGGCGGCATGGTCCATCCGTACTTGAGGCGGCGCACGGGCGAAGAGGCCACGGACCCTCCGCATCCGCTCCTCGAGCCGATCTTGCGTCGAACGCTCGGCGTGCCGCTCTTCCAAGAGCAGGTCATGCAGATCGCCATTGCCGGCGCAGGCTACAGCGGTGGCGAGGCCGACGCTCTTCGTCGCGACATGGCCGCATGGCGAAAGACCGGCCGGCTCGAGCAGCATCGCGAGCGGTTGCTCCGAGGCTTCCGCGAGCGCGGGATCTCCGAGGCCTTCGGCGAGCGGCTCTACCAGCAGATCCAGGGCTTCGGCGAATACGGTTTCCCGGAGAGCCACGCCGCGAGCTTTGCGCTGCTCGTCTACGCGAGCGCGTGGCTCAAGGTGCATTACCCGGCGGAGTTCGCGGCCGCACTCGTGAACAGCCAGCCCATGGGTTTCTATTCGCCTTCGACCATCCTGCAAGACGCGCAGCGCCATGGCGTGAAGGTCGAGGGGCTCGACGTGGCGAAGAGCGATTGGGACTGCCGCTGCACGGTCGACGCGCAGGGAAAGACCTCGATCGAGCTCGGCCTCCGCATCGTTTCGGGGCTGGGAGTCGACAAGGGGAAGGCCATCGAAGAGGCACGTGCGAAGGCACCCTTCGCCGACGTCGAAGATCTCGGGGCGCGTGCTGGACTCGACAAGAAAGCCCTCTCGGCGCTCGCCGAATCCGGCGCGCTCGATGCGATGGCGGGTGGCCGTCGCGATGCCATCTGGCAGGTCGTCGCGCCGCGTCCTATGGACTTGTGGAGCGGTTTGAAGTCGAACGAGCCGCGCGCATCGCTCAAGCGCATGTCACGCGCCGAACAGCTCGTCCTCGATCTCGAGCGCACAGGCGTTTCGGTCTCCGATCATCCGATGAAGCTCCTTCGGCCGAAGCTGCCGAAGCGCATCAAGTCTTCGCGAGATCTCCTCTCGACGCCTGCCGGAACGCGCGTCAGCGTGGCCGGTCTCGTCATCTGTCGCCAGCGACCAGGCACGGCGAGCGGCGTCGTCTTCTTCACCCTCGAAGACGAGTACGGCTTTTCGAACCTCGTGCTCTGGTCGCGCGTCTTCGAAAAATATCGCCATGACGCCACGGCCGCTCGACTCGTCCTCGTCCACGGCAAGCTCGAGCGTGCCGATGATCCGCGGTCGAAGTCGGCTCTTGGCGATGGCCACGCCCCCGAAGGTCTCCCACAAGGACCTTCTTCGGTCATCAATGTCGTCGTCGATCGGCTCGAGCGTCTCGATGCGCACTTGCCGGCGATGGTCTCGGCGAGCCGCGATTTCCACTGATCAGCATCGTTGACACGACCGCATGAGCAGCTAAAGACACTCGCGGCCGCGCTTGCGTCGTGAGCCTCGGGCGCGGGGGGGAGCTCGCCGAATGAGCTCGCCCGAGCAGCTCACGGGGAAGCGAGCGAGTTCGGACTGAGACGGGGGGCGTGCGTGAACGGAGTACTGTCGAATTGTGACGTCGAAGTGACGTCGCTCGCACCTGGAGCGGAGAGCGGGGAGCTTGTAGCCTCACGTTCCGTGGATGCGCAGCGCGCACTCGAGGTGCTTCTGCAGCTCACGGCGGAGCTTACTTCCGATCGTCCGCTCGAAGAGTTTTTGAAGACTGTGACCGACGCCACGCTGAACCTGCTGGCTGCCGATCACGCCTCGATCCGTTTGCTGGACACCTCTCGCACCGCGCTTCTTTCGGGCGCCCGATCTGGGGCGGGGGAGACCGAGCCCCCCGCCGACTTCAAACGTGGCGAGGGCGTCGGCGGCTGGGTCGTCGAGCAAGGTCAACCCGCTCGCATCGACGACGTCGAGTTCGACTCGCGCTGGGTCTCGGTCGACGCCTCGTACAAAGTCTGCTCGCTCATGGCCGAGCCGCTCTGGTCGAGCGGAGAAGTCATCGGCGTCCTCTCGGTCACCTCGTCACGACGCGCGGCGTTCCGTGAAGAAGAGCAGCTGCTCCTGAGACTGCTCGCCAACTGCTCGGCGCCGCCCATCGAGCGCGCGCGCCTGCGTCGCCTCGCGATGTTCGACGACATCACGATGGCCTTCAACCATCGCTACCTCACACCGCGCCTCGTCGAGGAAATGGAGCGCGCGAGCCGCTCCTCGGGCGACGTGAGCCTGCTTTACATGGACCTCGACCACTTCAAGATGGTCAACGACATCCATGGCCACGCCGTGGGTGACGGGGTGCTCCGCATGTTCGCCGATCGTGTGCGGAAGGCCGTGCGTCGCGTCGATGTCCTCGTCCGGCGAGGTGGCGAAGAGTTCGTCCTCATCATGCCGCAGACCGGCGCCACGCAAGCGCACGCCACGGGCGCGCGCATCCAGCAGACGCTCAACGCCGAGCCGTTCGAGATCGACATGGCGCGCCTCCGCCAGACCGTCTCGATCGGCGTCGCCACGTGGGACAAGCGAGAGACGCCCGACCAGCTCGAAAACCGCGCCGACGAAGCGATGTACGAGGCCAAGCGCCTCGGCCGCAATCGGGTGGTCGTGGCCACGCCGAAGATCTGAGCCGCGACCCGGAGCCGCTCTCTAGGGCCTCTTGCATGCGCCCACGCGTGATAGCCTCGGCCGGATGCGGAAGCTTCTGGCCTTCTTGTCCATCGGCGCAGCGGTCATCGGTACATTCGCTGTGGCTGCTTGCGTGGGAGACGATCCCGCGCCAGGCACGTCGGCAACGATTGCGCAGGGAGAGCTCGACGGCGCGTGCTTCGCCAATGGAACGTGCAACACGGGGCTGTCTTGCAACGTGATCGAGGGCAAGCCGAAGTGCACCTCATCGAGCGACACACCGTCGGGTGACGCGTCGTCGGGCGATCCGCCCAGCGGCGGCAACACGGACGCTTCCGGGCCAATCGTGTGCAAGTTCCAGACGACGACGTTCCCGTGCGGCGGCCAACAATCGGCCAACGTCTGCTACGGAAAAACGCAGTCGTGTACGTTGACGGGCTGCAATGCCGACGAGCTCTTGTGGGCATGCAATTCAGCCAGGCAGTGCGGTACGGCCTGCTGCGTAGCGCCTGAGGTCGCGACCCTCGCCGCGGGGATCAACTGCACGGAAGGCACGCTGGTGATCGCGGCAGGGGCCGCCTCGGGGGCGACCTGTTCGTCGGGCACGGCGTGCGGCGCAGGCCAGACGCAGCTCTGTCAGGCAAACGCCGATTGCCCCACGGGCCAACGGTGCACCCCGGTCAAGATCGTCGGCCCCGGTGCCGGCGCGGCGCTCAACGGGACCATCGTCGCTGCCTGCGTGCCGTAAGTCGTCCACACTCACGGTCCGTCGAGGCCCGCGTCGGAGACGGTACGAAAGGACCAGGCGTTCGTCGCCGCCTTGGTCACCGTGTCGAGCTCCCACGGCCTGAGCTGTTCGGTGCTCACGATTCCCGGCTCGCGGGGGTGACTCAAGGCGATCACCTGGAGGGCCTGGAGGAGCCGTGACGTGTCGAAACGCACGAACACGTCGCGTTTGTCGCCCCGGGGTACCGTAATCGGACGGGGCGTCCGCACGCCGCCTGCGATGCCCGTCAGGAGCAGATCGATCCGCCGCTCGACGACCGACGAGGGCGAAGTGCCCGATCGAACCCGTGCGACGATATGCATGTTGCCGATAGGCGCCGCTTCCCCGACGCGTGACGACGCGAGCAACTGACCATCTTCCGGCGAAACGCCTTGCGCGACATGTGGCGTGTCCGTCGTGCTGATGAAGCCTGCCGCCACCGCGCACTCTGTCTCGGTGAGCGCCCTATGCTCGAACGTATAGGGCTTCATCAGGTCGATCACGGCGACCGCTCCTAGGGGCCGCTCCACCACGAAATAGGAGTGGCAATCCACGGCGTCGGCGCCCGCGAGCATGGCCAGTCGCTCGAACGAGACGGAAAAGCTGCCTTGCTCGACGACGAGCGGCGCGGCGTCGAGCTCGACGTAGAGGGCACCGCGCGCGGTGTCTTCGTCGGACGGAAGGCACGCACTCGCGCCGCCGATCGATGCCACCACGATTCCCGCGAGGGCGAAGTCGAGCTTGGAGGAAGTCCGTCGTGAGCGCATCGTCACATCCCTGCTTCGATGCCGAGGCTCGGCATGGTGATCGGGCCGATGGTGCGTGGTGTGCAGCCCTTGTCGTCGCAGCGAATCGCGATGGTCTCGGTCGACGCCGTTGCATTCAAGGCTTCCACCACCACTCCGAAATAGCCTTTGCCCCATTTCCAGCGTTTGCCGAATCGTGCGTCTAGACGCATGAACGACGGCAGGCGATCGCTCGAGCCGCTTTGCGGATCACGGAGCAATCCGGTGTACGTGAGGAAGCGTGCGCTCGCAGTGAAGCCCTTTCCGAGGTCGAGCATGAGTGCCACGTTGAGGACGTGCGTCCGGTCGTAGCCGCCGAGGATCGGCTCCGACCGGGAATCGTGCCGCGTGGTCCGCGAGAGCGTGTACGCGATCTGCATGCCGAACCCGCCGAGCAGCGGCCGCTTGGCGGAGAGCTCGAGGCCGTGACTCTCGCCGCGCAATCCAGGTCCGGGTTGGAGGGGATATTCGCTCTGCACGAGCACGAAGTCGCTCAGGTTGGCAAACACACCACGGAAGATCGTGGCGCTGGCGAGAACGTCGAACGGGGCGAGAAGCTCGGCCGTTACGCTTGATTGCAAGGACTCTTGGAGTCCGCCGGCGAGACCAGGAATCGCGAGAGCAGGAATGGGAACGAGATAGGCGGGAGTTTGATGGGCGATGCCGTGGGCCGTGAGAAACCGCACCCGGCGGGTAGGGGAGAAGGCGAGAGACGTGCGCGGCTCCACAGTGGGGATCACGCGTTCCCTCGAGGTGTACACGTCGGAACGGCCGCCAATCATCAGATCGAGGCTATCGAGCGGCCGCCAGCGGAGCGACGCATGGGCGCCGGTCACGGTGTCGAGGTGGTTACCGAAGACGCGCGACGTCTCTGCGTAGTCGGCTTCCGTGAGTGAGTACATCGAGGGGAGATCGGCACCATACGCGTCGAGGCGCGTGTCGAGCCCGGACTCGATGATCCACGTCTCCCCGAGAGGCTGGCGCAGCACGACCCTCGCGGCCGCCGATTGGTCACGCGCAAAGCGGTTGGAGACGAGTCGCGATCGATCGTATCCGAAGGTGGTGCCGACGCGGAGCTCGCCACGATGGTCGAGATCGTGCTGCCATTTCAGATCGACCCGATAGATCTCCGACGCAAAGAAGACATCCTCCTCCTTCCCGATCTCTCGCTGGGATGCAAAGTCGTAAGAGCCGAGGGCGAAGAGCGTTAGATGATCGCGAGGCCCCACGTCGTACGTTAGACGTGTCGAAAAATCGCGGTAATCGAGAGAATACCCAGGTGCAAATGCACTGAGCAGGACGTTGGCATACGACTTCGTGACACCAATAGCGGCGTGCCCAAGCCCGTTCGAGAATGGCGCCTCGACGAACGCCGAAGAATCGATGACTCGGAGGCGCGCCTCCCAGGTCGTCTCCTCGGCGGGGGCGTTGGTGGTTGCGGTGATGAACGATCCGACGGCGCGTCCGAGACGCGGCGGTCCGCCCGCCGACTCGATCGACACGGAACGTACGAACGCGGGATGCACGATCGACGGTCCGAGCCCGACGTGGAATACGTACGGAAGCTGGATATCGTCCAGCATGAATCCGACGGTGTTCGGCGGGGCGCCACGAATGTAGAAATACGGAAGACCGGATATCGTTGGCGACACGCCAGGCAGACTCTCGACCGAACGCAATGGGTCGCCCAGCGCGCCGGGCATCTGACGGATCTCGGCGCGCGTCACGCTCTTCGTGGGGCGAGAGCCGGCAGTCGCACGCACCACGACTTCTTCGAGAGGCGCGGCAGGCCCCGCGTCGGTGGCCGGTCCCGCGTCGGCGGCGGGCGCTGCCTCGGTGGCCGGCTCCGCGTCGCCCACGTCAGCGACGGGAGCGAGCGGCTGCGCGTCTACCGAAAGGCTCGCGTCGGCACCGCCGTCTTCGGGTGATGGATCGCTCGGCGCGGAGGCATCCGAGTCCTCGGCCGCCGTTGCGTTCCGCCCGTAGGCTACCCCCGCGACGAAGACGGCGGAGGCGAGGGCAACGACGCGAGCGCGAGGACGGGGCGGAAACGGCACGGGCGCACGTAGTATCTGTGCTTGAATCCCGCTTTTTGTCACGAGAACGTCGACGGGCGGTGCGATTCAGGAGCGTCGTCTCTCGAACGAATGGTCGAGCTT
This sequence comes from Labilithrix luteola, assembly GCF_001263205.1. GTDB lineage: Bacteria > Myxococcota_A > Polyangia > Polyangiales > Polyangiaceae > Labilithrix > Labilithrix luteola. The sequence continues at coordinate 9,707,530 of NZ_CP012333.1, read as the reverse complement.
GCTGCGCCGTGCCCCGGTCAACGGCGGGAACGGTCTGCAGCAGTTCACTGACGCGCCGCGTGGTCGGCTCGACACGCGTCAGCGCGGAGGGTCACCGCACGGCTTCTTGCCCGTTTCGCGACGGTCGAACATTTCGCCGCCGAAGGAGCACGACGTGAACTTCGACTCGCAACTCTCGGTGAACGAGACGCCGCGTGCGGGGTGGCTCCGTCGGTAGGATGCGTTGACCTGGCAGGCTCGATAATCCTCGTCGCAGCGGTGGCATCGCTCTTTGCGATCGGCTTCTTCGCGAGCGTTCGCGCGAGCGACGTTGGCATCCATCCAGGCTTGGGTCGCGGCTGCCTTTTCTGTCTCCTCTTTGCGCCGGGCGGCCGTCTGCTCCGGTGTCTCCGACCACGACCCGACGACGACTGCATATTCGAGCAATTCCGCGTTGGCGATCGGACCGGCGGGCGTGATCGAACTCAACGTGATGAGCACACTGCCCAGTTTATCGGTGCAGAAGTGGAGGACTCCCGCTGGCGCATCGATCTTCGCGCTTCGACCTCCGAGTTGCAGATTCTCTTTGTTTTCGAACCCCGCATGAGCGTTGAGCGTCGCGGGATATGACCAGGCAATTCCGAGCTCGTAGCAGGTGTTTGCGGCCACGGGAAAGTGTTGCATCACCATGCCGCCCGTTTGCGCGACCATGTGAACGGGCGGCGCCAATTCAGTCGCGCCGGCTTTCTGCGCAGCCTCTTTCGCCGCCGCCTCGTTGCCTGCCCATTGTGCGGGGGTGGTTGGAGGATGCGACGGAGAGCGAAATCCAGGCGAATTCGTCATTGCGTCGAAAGGGCCGGGGGCAGGCCGAGGCAGGCACGCGACGAGACTCGTCCCGAGAACGACAACGGGAAAAACGGCGCGGGTGGTCTTCATTCGAGAGCACCGTACGGCAGGCGTCACCGAAACCTTCCCCACGGATCGCGTCGCGTGCATGACCATGGAGGCGCACGTCACCAGGGGATATCGACGTACTGGATATCCGATTTCAGTCCGGACTCGCTCGTGTTGTAGGTGATGGTGACTTGATATCGGCCGGGAAGAACGTCGATCCCCGTTCCGGTAGGCGCGTCGTCGAACATGAGCTTCTCGCCAATCGCGCGGTTGTTCGCGTCGACGGGAACGACGTTGTACTTGCCGCGGTACGTTTGCGCGCCACCGTTGACGGAGACGTCATCGACGTCTAGCCGACCAAAGGTGACGTTGAGCGGCCCTGCCCCGAGCTGTCCCATCGGAAGGGCCACGTCGTTGTGCCAACCGTGCGCCTGAATGCTGTAGTTGTGTCGGTTGTTGTTCGCGTATTCCGCCATGAGGCCGATGTCGAGCTCACTTCCATCCGCCGCGTCGATGATCGCGTTCGGCGTATTGACCGTTCCGCCCGAGTAGATGCGCCACTGCTTTGCGGGCGGCCCCGAGTTGCTGGTCACGTCGGGGAGCTCGCGCGCCGGCGCCTTCAGGTGGGCGACCTTGCGCGAGCTGTAGTCGGTGAGCGCGACGATCTTCGTCTCGCCCGGCGCAATCTTGAAAGTCACGCCGTCGGCGAGGCCAAACGTGTAGACGTACTGGCCTTCGATGATCGGGACGAGCGTCGAGCCATCGTCCTTCAGGTTGCTATAGCACTCGTAGCGGCCCGTTTGATTCGGGGACTGGAGGAGCCCGTGCGTGTAAGTGCACGGCAGATCGCCGAGACCGAACGTTCGAGGTCCGCCGGTGGCCTTCACACCGAGTACCGCCGCTTTGATCGTCGTCGTCTGGCCGGAGACGATGTCCGCAGTGCGCGTCTGCTTGACCGTCGTGACACCATCGGTCGACTCGAGACGAAACGTCCTGGTGCCGATCGCGACCTGCGTAATCGGCGTACCGAGCGGAGTGGCGGCACTCAGGTCGACTTGAACGGTGGCCGGACGAACCCCGGTCACACCGTCCGGAAGCACGACGTTCAGAGTGCCGGGCACGTCGCTACCGTCTGGCTTGACGCGGTACGCCTCATCGGACGACGCACTCTCGTCCGCGGCATCCGCCGAACAGGCGACGGCTGCGAGGCTCGTCAGGAGAGCAGTGAGAGTGGAGAGCGCGGTAAGAGTGATGACTCGACGCATCGGGATCCTCGTGACGTCTTTGCCGAGCGAAGGAGCACGTCGGAATGACGCGCGCCTCGCTGAGCGACGTAGAGCTCCCACTGCAACCCGTAGGCCGCGCACGCACATCGACGCGACAAGCGGGCGTCGAGCGGTGTTTCTCGAAGATACGACGTGCTCACTGCGAACAGTTCGAAACCCAACGGAACGACGGTCACGGCGGGCCGCGATTGACCGACCTTGGTCGACGATCCAGGAGGGAACGACTCGTTCCAAAATTCGTCTCGATAGACGCAGATTGAAGGGAAGGTTCGGGCCGCGCGGTCCGTAAGACCCATGGCGAAAGCCTGCCTTCAACGCAGCTTTCAACGTGTAGCGCTCGGGCTTGCGACGAGGAGCGGCACGCGTCGCGCATGCACCGGTGGGCATGTCCGACGTCGAGATCAGGGCTGCGCTCGATCGGCATTGGGATGCATCCAATGCAGGAGATGACGCGGGTGAGGTCGACATTTACAGCGACGATGTCGAGCTCGAGTATCCGCAATCGGGAGAGCGCTTCAAGGGGCGTCGCAACGTGCTCGAGTCACGCGGGAACAACCCAGCCAGGCGTCGGTTCGAGATCCGGCGAACGCTGGGCTCCGGCGATTTGTGGGTCGTCGAATACGTGATCTTCTACGACGGGCGCCCGGTCCCGACGGTCAGCATCATGGAGTTTCGCGACGGAAAGATCGCCCACGAGACGCAGTACTTCGCCGATCCGTTCGAGGCGCCGGCTTGGCGCGAGCGCTGGCGCGAAACGAGGCATTGAAGCGCTGACCGCGGATCCGACGCTCGCTCAGTCCACGTCGGCCTCTGTCGAGCCTCCAAGCGATCGCCAGGTGCGGACAGGGCCGACGGGCTCAGGTGCCGAGGGGGCGTTACGCGTCCACGCGCGTGCTCGACGACTTGGTATCGTCCGCGGGATCGGGCGGCGGCGCGACGATGCCCGGTGGATCGGGCTGCGGGTTGAAGCGGACGACGCCCGGCGGCTCCGGCTGCGAATTGAAGGCGGCTAGCGGATTTGTGTGGGTGTCGTTGGGTTCGACGACGGGTTCCGATTCGTCCTCGGCGGCCGTACATCCAACGAGGCTGAGCAGCACGGCGAGCGATCCGAACATCATTTCGAGCTTCATCTTTGGGTATCTCCGTTTCGACCTCTGCTGGTCGCACAGGGCGCGATTCCAAAGAGCGTGCCGCCTTGTCGCTCGCGAAATGTGCGGGAAATCGAGGGGACGAAAGGCTCCCGCGCCGCCGTTTCTGCTGTGCGCGCGTGTTCGCTAGCCGTGCGCGCCCGCTTTGATTGATGCATTATGCAAGTCTCTCGCGTCACCTGCCCGTGCCCCACGGGCTTCTGGGGCACGCAGTGCCGCTAGCCGCGCTGAGCGGTCGACCCGTTCGCCGCGAAACGCGTGCGTCGTCCGTCGCCGGTGCGTTGGTGTGCGAGTGGTAGCAAGGCGCACACGTGGATAGGCATCGGGAGTGCCCCAGGACGTATCGAAGTGCCAAGCGTCGAGCCTCCGTGGTGAACGCGCCGCTCGCCGGTCCTGGTCACGTCCAGTGATGAACGTTGCGTGGTTCAGGGCGCGCGTTCACGCCCCCGGTGTGGACGACGAGGCACGGCCTTGACCCGGTTTCGCGGCTCCGCTCGAGTCTTCCGCGTGCGACGCAGGCTTGCTGCGGAGCGGCAAGAGGTGCGAACCTTGCTTTCGAAGGCCGAGACGGAGAAGCTGGTGTTGCAACTTGCAGCGCCAGGCGCCAATCGTCCCACGTCATGCCCACTTGCCCGAGTTGCCTGACTCACTACTCCGAAGGTGTCACGCAATGCGCGTCGGACGGCGTGGCTCTCCTCCCTGACGATGCCCTCGCGCACGTCGATCGCGAGCTCGAGGCCGGTCAGATCGTCGGCGAGTACCAGATCGAGGGAAAGCTCGGCGAGGGCGGTTTCGGTGCCGTGTACCGCGCCGTGCATCCGCTCATCGGCAAGCATGCGGCGGTCAAGGTGCTGTCGCGTGAGTTCTCGGCGAACCCGCAGATGGTCTCGCGCTTCGTCGCCGAGGCGCGAGCGGTCAATCACATCCGCCACAAGAACATCATCGACATCTTCTCGTTCGGGCAGCTCCCCGACGGTCGCCAGTACTACGTCATGGAGCTTCTCGACGGCATGCCGTTCGACAAGTACCTCGCGCAACATGGTCGGTTGAGCGTCGGTGATGCAATTCCGATTCTGTTGCCGCTCGGTCGCGCGCTCGACGCGGCGCATGCGAAGGGGATTCTTCATCGCGACCTCAAGCCGGAGAACGTGTTCCTCGTCTTCGAAGAAGACGGAACCATCACACCGAAGCTGCTCGACTTCGGCCTCGTGAAGCTTCTCGCGGAGAAGAACGGCAACCACAAGACGAAGACGGGCACTCCAATGGGCACGCCCTATTACATGTCTCCCGAGCAGTGCCGCGGGCTCGACGTGGATGCCCGCACCGACGTTTATTCGTTCGGGGCGATGGTCTTCGAGGTTCTCACGGGCGAGATTCCCTTCGATGGGGACTCGGCGATGGACATCCTCGTCAAACACATGACCGCCGAGCCGCCCTCGGCTTCCACGCTCGTGCCCGAGCTGCCGAATGGGATCGACGCGCCGCTCCGCCGGATGCTCGCGAAGGAGCCCGGCCAGCGGCCGGCTTCGATCGCCGAAGCGCTCTCGGAGCTGTCGGCGGCGGGGGGAAAGCCGATTCCCGCGGCCACGCCGAGCCATCGTCATGTGGTCGGCGCGAATACGTCAGCGGCGGCGATGATGCCCACGGCACTCGACCTGAGCAGCGGTGCTGGCAAGAACGCGCAGACGTTCCTCGGGGCCGAAGCGGACGTGGTCCCGCCGGCTTCGCGCGGTCGCTCGTGGATGATCGCCGTCGGCGCCATTGCGTTCCTTCTCGGCGGTGTGGGCGCGGTGTTCGCGTTGCGTGGTCCGACTCCTGCAGCGTCGACGGGCAATGCAGTCCAGAGCGCATCGAATGGTCCTGCGCCCGTCGCTTCGGCCTCTTCGCCGCCGACGGCTTCGCTCGTGGCGCCTGCACCCGTGCCCGTCATCACCGACGTCGAGGTGCGTGTCGAAGGAGCGCCACCGAAGGCCAAGGTCCTCGTCGAGGGCAAGGAGCTCGGCGAAGCGCCGGGGCCGTTCAAGTTGAAGCGCGGCGAGGCCGTGAAGATGACGGTCACGGCGAAGGGGTTCAAGGCGCGCGAGGTCTCGCTGACGCCGACGGAGAACGTGCTCGTGCCGGTGTCGCTCGACAGGGAGACGCCTGCAGCAGCGCGGAAGAATCCCGCGCGCCCGTCCGATCTTCCCAGTTTCGACTGACGGTCTCACCCGATTTCGAGGTGCCCTCGTTCATGCGCTTCCGTCCGCTCGCGCTTGCGTGCTTTGCCTTCATGCTCGACTGCGCTTCGCTCGATCCGATTGCCGAGGACACGTGCGGGAACGGCGTCGTCGATTCGACCACCGAGGATTGCGACTCGTTCCCGGCGGCGCAGTGCGGGAAGCCTACCGATGGAGCCTCCGCTTGCCGCCTGCTCTGCGCGCCGAACGATCCCGACAAGACGTGTCCGCAGGGGTGGGGATGCGGCGTGCAGGGATTCTGCCGGCAAGCCACGGGCGAGTTCGAGCACGCGAACGAAGCCGTTTCGGCGGGCGTCACGGCGATGCTCGTCGGAGACTTCGACGGCGATCGTCGAAAGGACATTCTCGGCACGAGCGCGCTCGGCGGCGCGCCAGCCAAGGGACGCATTCACTACTTCGGCGACAAGGGCGTGCTCTCGCAGACGGTGGGTCTGCCTGCCGTTCTCGGCTCTCCCGTGGTGCGCGACTTCGACAAGGACGCGCGCGACGACATCGCCTTCGGCTACACGTTCCGTCTCGCGACGGCGACGGCGGGCGGCGTGGGACTCATTCTCGGCCAGACCGATCGCACGGTGGTCACGAAGGTCTTTCCGACGGTGACGAAGCCGGGATTCGACGGTGTGCTCGTAGCCCTCGACGCGACGACCGCAGACGTGCCGATCGGAGCCGACTCGCAACTGGCCGTCGGTACCGCGATGAAGGACGGCGCACGCATCGACGTCATCGTGTCGCTCGACGAAGATCTGGAGAAAGGAAAGCTCGGCTACGAGAAGGCACTCGGCGGTTCGGCCGACGAGCTCGCCGGGATGCCGGCGGCGGGGAGGATGTTCACGCTCGACGGCACGTCCGCCTGTGGCGAGGTCGCCGTCGCTCTCAACACGTCGTCCGGCTCGAAGGTGGAGATCTTCTCCCCGTGCAGGAAGGACAGCGGACTCGTCACCTGGAACCGCGCTCGTCCGGCGGTCGACATCGCGATTCCCACGGGCGAAAGCCGGGTCACGGGCGTCTTCATCGCCGACGTCGATGGCGATGGCGCTCTCGATCTGATCGTCGGAGGCGCGAGCGGCAAGGTCTACGTGGGCAAGGGAAACGGCACCGCCGTGCTCCCGCCGCTCGTCGTCATCGATGCCTTGCCCGAGCTTCCGCTTGCGACCGCCGACCTCAACGGCGACGGCGCGGCAGACTTCGTCCTGCCGAGTGGCGTCCTGATGAGCCGAAGAGGGGCGCCGGGGACGGATGGAGGTGCCTCCGACGGAGGCGTACGGCGCGCGAGCTTCCTCATTCAGGCGCCCACCAAACGCTGGACGGTGGCGGCCATCGCCGACCTGAATCGCGACGGCCTTCTCGACGTCGTGGGGGGATCGTCGGAAGCGCCCGACCTCGACGTTCTCGAGGGGGCGAGTCCGTTCGTGGCCGATGGGATCGTGATGCCTTCGTTCACGATCTCCACGAACGGCCCGGTCACCAACGTCGTGACCACGGACATCGATCTGGACGGCACGCGCGACGTCTCGTTCGTCCAGACACGTGCCGCCTCGAACATCGGTGAGATCGGCGTGGCCTTCGGTCGGCCGTTCTCCATGCCGCCGGAAGCTCCGCGCATCGTGGGCCGCCTGGCCGACGTCCGGCAGCTCATGGCGAGCGAGGCGAGCATGACCATCACCACGCGAACGCCGGGAGCGACCGCGTCCGACCTTCCGTCGTTGTCGGTGGCTTTGCTCCTGCCGAGCGGCGAGCGACAGCCGATTGCGCCGCTGCTTTTTCTCGACGGCGCTTCGAAGCGACCGCTCTCGGCGCCGAACCTTCAGCGCACGTGGCTCGCCAGCGGTCTCGTCGCTGCGCCGGCGGTCGTCAAGGACCGCGTCGATCTGTTGGCCCTCGCGGCTGGCTACACGCGGCGAGCCGATACGGGCGTCGACTCCGGCGATCCCGTGTTCGGCATGTGGTTGGCGATCGGAAGCGGCAACGCGTCGTTCTCGACGCCCAGCGAGGTGGCAGCGCTCGACTTCTACGGAGCGAGCCGCGCCGAATCCTTCCAGCCTCTGTTCGTTGCCGGGGACATCGATGGCGGCGACGAAGGCATCGCCGAAACGGTGTCGCTCGCGCGCGATCCCTCGGGCACGGGCGCCGTGATTCGGATCCTTCGCAGCGTTCCTGGCTCCTCGTACGACCCGAGCGACGGTCACGCGGTACCGAACCTCTATCCCGTGCCGGGATCGCGCATCGACCTGCTCGACGTCGACGTCGATGGCCGCCTCGATCTCGTCGCGCTGATGAGTGACAAGGGCGGCGTGACGAGCACGTGGGTGTTCTTCAGCGACGGAAGCGATCACAAGTACCCGTTCCAAGCACCTGTCGCCGTACCGCTGCCGAAGCCGAGCGGCGCGACCGACCCGCTGACGCCCCTCGATTTCACGCTCGTCACTGTCGGTGGCGACGACAAGGGAGCGCGAAAAGAGCTCGCGATCGTGACCCCGAATCACGCGTTCCGGGTACGCGCGAAGAAAGACCACGGGTTCGACCCGCCCGTCGATGCAACACAGGCACTGTTCTCGACCGGCGGCCTCAGCTACGGGAGCAGCATCGCCGCGGGCGACTTCGACGGTGACGGCGTGGAAGACCTCGCTGTGACCGATCTCGGCGCGATTCGCGTCTGCCTGCAGAAGGCGAGGTTGCCGTGATGCGTGCGACGTCGCTCCTGCGCTTGCTTCTGGGAGTGAGCGGACTCGTGTTCGCTCAGCCCGCGTTTGCGGCGGCTCCGGCCAAAGAGCCTACGCCGGAGGAGGTCGATCGGGCGCGAACGTTCTTCAACGCGGGCGTCGGCGCGTACTCGGCGGCGCGTTACGCCGACGCCGTGCGGAGCTTCGAGCAAGCGTACGAGCTCGCGCCTCGCCCGCAGGTGCTCTTCTCGCTGGCCCAAGCCGAGCGCAAGGAGTTCTTCGCCGGCAACGACGCATCGTATTTGCGGCGCGCCATCCAGCACTACAGAGAGTATCTCGAGCAGGTCCCGAGCGGCGGGCGTCGTTCGGAGGCGACCGAAGCGAAGGCCGATCTCGAGGCACGCCAGTCACGGCTCGATCCGCAGCAAGCGGTGTCGCCGGCGCCAGCGTCAGGAGCGAAGCGCAAGGCCCGCGTCACCGTCTACTCACCCACGCCAGGGGCACGGGCCTCGCTCGACGGCGGTGCACCGCAAGAGGTGCCATTCTTCTCGGACCTCGAGCCCGGCAAACATCGCGTGCGCGTCTTTGCGGAGGGCTATGTCGACGAAGAGCGCGACGTCTCCGGGGACACGCCCGTCGATCAGCCCCTCGATCTGCCGCTCAAAGAACGACCGGCACAGATCACCGTGGCCCTCGGCTCTGTGGCGAACGTTTATGTCGACGGTCACATCGTGGCGACGACACCGCTTGCGCGTCCGATCGAAGTCCCTCCGGGACCGCACGTTCTCAGCGTGACGGCGAACGGCAAGAAGCCGTTCTCGCAAGAGGTCGTGCTGCCGCGCGGCAAGCCCTATCGCTTCGAACCGAAGCTCGAGACGAGCGGTCAGCGCGTCGCGGCCTACACGATGCTCGGCTTGGGCGTCGCCGGCGTGGTCACGGGCGGAGCCTTTGCCCTCGCGGCCCTCGGCCAGGAGAACAAGGTGCATGACATCGATGACGCCCGGGCCCAAGGGAACATCGATGCCGACCAGCTCCAGGCGCACAATCGTGCGATCGACAAGCGAGACGACTTCCGCACCGTCTCCATCGTGAGCCTGTCGACAGGTGCGGCACTCGTGGCGGGCGGTGCGATTCTCTATGCCTTCGACCATCCGTCGGTCGGCGTGCAACAACCGCGTTCGATCGAGCCAGGACCCGTTCCGAAGCACCCGGAGCATTCGATCGACCTGTCCGCATCGCCGCTCGTCGCCCCGGGAACGTGGGGCGGTGTCGTCACCGGCCGATTCTGAGCATTGCCGGCGCTTGCGCGTCGCGCAATGCTGATGACAGCCATGTTCGAGAAGGTCCTCGTCTGCAATCGCGGCGAGATCGCGCGTCGCGTGATCCGCACGTGCAAGCGTCTCGGCATCGAAACCGTGGCCATCTACTCCGAGGCCGACGCCGAAGCCCCACACGTGAAGGACGCGGACGAGGCGGTGCTCGTGGGGCCGGCCGCGGCGAAGGATTCGTACCTGAACGTCGAGGCCATTCTCGCCGCCATCAAGAGTACCCGCGCCGACGCCGTGCACCCCGGCTACGGCTTTCTGAGCGAGAAGTCGGGGTTCGCCAGGGCCGTCGCCGAAGCCGGGGTCGTCTTCGTGGGCCCGCCGCCCGAGGTGCTCGACGCCTTCGGCGACAAAATGAAGGCTCGCCACGTTGCGCTCTCCGCCGGCACGAGCCCGGTGCCGGGAACCGACGAACCCATCGCAATCGACACGGCCAAGGGCATCGCGCACGCGAAAGAGGTGGCGGCGAAGGTCGGCTATCCGGTCGTCGTGAAAGCCGTCGGCGGTGGCGGCGGGATCGGCATGCAGATCGTGCAAGACGAGGCGGGAATCGAGCGCGCCCTCAAGTCATGCTCCGATCGCGGCAAGGCGAGCTTCGCGGACGCCCGCGTGTATCTCGAGCGGTACGTCGCTCAGCCCCGCCACATCGAAGTCCAGGTCTTCTGCGACACGCACGGTCAGGCCTTCACGCTCGGTGAGCGTGAGTGCAGCGTCCAGCGGCGTCACCAGAAGATCATCGAAGAATCGCCCTCGGCCGCGCCGTTCTTCCAGGGCGAGGCCGGAGAGAAACGCCGCCAGGACCTCTTCGACGCCGCGTTGCGTGTGGTCAAGAAGGTCGGCTACGTCGGTGCTGGCACCTGCGAGTTCATCGCCGACGAACGGGGCACTCTCTTCTTCCTCGAGGTCAATGCGCGGCTGCAGGTCGAGCACCCGGTGACGGAGATGGTCACCGGCCTCGATCTCGTCGAGCTGCAGCTTCGCGTCGCGTGGGGCGCGAAGCTTCCCGATCTCTCGACGCTCGTGCGCAAGGGGCACGCGATCGAGGCGCGCGTCTACGCCGAGGATCCGAGCAAGGGCTTCATTCCCAAGCCCGGTCCCATCGACGAGCTGTCGTGGGCGTGGGGCGCGGGCGAAGTGCAGTCGAAGACGCTTCGCGTGGAGTCGGGCGTGTCGGCCGGCTCGAAGATTACGCCCTTCTACGATCCGATGATCGCCAAGGTCGTGTCGTGGGGAGAGACGCGCCAGCAGGCCATCGCCGAGCTCGATCGCGCGCTCGCCGGCACGATCATCGCGCCGGCGACGACCAATCTGTCGTTCGTTCGCAAAGTCCTCGCGTCCGAGGAGTTCGTGACGTCGCGCTACGACACGAAGTTCGCCGAAGTCCTCGCCAAGCGAGCGTGAAGCGCGTCAGCGCCGCGGCGCCACCGGCGTGAGAGCCGGCTCGCCGCCGAGCACGCGGAGGACGTTCGCGATCGCCGTCGCGGCCATCGCTTCGCGCGTCACGCGATCCGCGCTGCCGATGTGCGGAGCGAGCACGGCGTTCGGACGCGCGAGCAGGGCAGGGTGGACGGTCGGCTCCTCTTCGAACACGTCGAGACCGGCTGCAGAGAGCGGTCCGTGCTCGAGTACGTCGGCGAGCGCCGCTTCGTCGACGATGGGCCCCCGCGCGGTGTTCACGAGGATGGATCCCTCTTTCATGCGCCCGAGGCGCTCACGCGAGAAGAGGTGCCGCGTCTCGGGGGTGAGCGGGCAGTGAATCGAGACGGCGTCCGCCCAGGCGAGCATCTCGTCGAGTGACTGTGTGTAGGTTGCACCGAGTGCGCGTTCGAGCGGTTCGGGCAGGCGCGTTCGCTGATTGTAGAGAACGTGCATGCCGAAGCCGCGCGCACGGCGGGCCAAAGCCTGCCCGATGCGGCCCATCCCGACGATGCCGAGCGTCATGCCGTGGACGCGCGTGCCGAGCATGAACGTGGGCGTCCACCCGGTGAAACCGCCGCTTCGAACGAGGCGGTCGCCCTCGGCGATGCGCCTGGCCGCGGCGATGAGCAGACCGAAGGCCATGTCGGCCGTGGCTTCGGTGAGGACGTCGGGCGTGTTGGTCACGACGACGACGCGCGCGGCGCAGGCCGCGAGGTCGACATTGTCGACGCCCACGGCCACGTTGGCCACGATCTTCAGGCGAGGCGCGCTGTCGAGCAGCGTGCCGTCGATGCGATCGGTCAGCAGCGCCACGATGCCTTCGACGCTGTCGCGACACGCCTCGAACGCGGCGGAGCGAATCCCGGCTTCGTCTTGCACCACATGATGGAGCTCTGCGAGGCGCGCCGGAGACGCACCAGGCAGAGTTCCGCTCACGAAGACGGTTGCCACGTTCCTCTATTCCCGGTCGAACGGAACGACGGTGTGCCCTTCGAGCTTCGGCACCGCCGCCACGACCTTGTCGAGAATCTCGCTCGCCGTACCGACCACGATGACGACGAGATTGTCGGCCGAGATGCGCGTCTTGACCGAGGCATTGGCATTCTCGGGCGTGACGGCGCGAACGTGGTCGAGATAGCGCGAGTGATAGTCCTCGGGCAAACCGAGAAGCTCACTCTCGAGCGCCTGTCCGAGTCGCTTCGGCGCCGTGTCGATCTCGAACGCGTGCGACCGCACGAGGTAGTTCTTGATGAACGAGAGCTCGCGCGGTGTGACGCCGTCCGAGACGAACTTCTCGAGCATGTCGAGCTCGAGCGAGATGCACGGCGCGCAATCGTTCGCGGCGGGGAACGCCGACATCAAGAACGCGTGACGACGCCGTTCGATCGACAGTCGTGCACTGGTTCCGTACGACCAACCGCGCTTGCTGCGGATCTCGCGCATCATGCGCGACGTGAACGTGCCGCCCAGCACGGCGGTCGCGCAGACGAGCGGGAAGTGATCGTCGTCCTCAGCCCGCGTGCCGAGCGTGCCGATGAGGATCTGGGTCTGCGTTCGTTCCGGCTTGTCGACGAAGACGAGCTTGCGGCCCGAAGGAACCGGCGGCTCGGGCAGATCGAGCGTGACCTGCGGGCCGTCGGGAAGAGCCGAAGCGAGCTTCGTGCCGATGCGCTGCGCTTCTTCGACCGTGATGGCTCCCGCGAAGCCGATGACCAGATCGGACCGGACGAAGTGGCGCTTGTAGGCGGCGAGCACGTCGTCGCGGGTGAGGCTCTCGAGCGACGAGGGCCTGCCCGCCGCGCTTCGCGCGTACGGATGATCCGGGAAGAGCGCGCGCCGGAACGCGATGCTCGCGAGCGCGCGGTCGTTGTCGCGCGAGTCGAGGATCTCGGCGACGCTCTCGCGGCGAAGCCGGGCAAGCTCGTCCTCGGCGAACGTGGGGTTGCCGATGATGGTGGCGAGCAGGTCGCAGAACGGCTCGAGGTTGCGGCGAATGACTTGCCCGTGGAGGCTCGCCGTCGTCGGTCCGATGTCGAGACCCACCTCGCCGCCGAGGCAATCGATGGCATTCTCGATCTGGGCGGAGGTCATGCCCTTGCAGCCACGGCGCAGCATGCGCGCCGTGAGACGAAGGAGGCCGTCTTTGCCCTGAGGATCGGCGACCGCGCCGCTCCGCACGGAGATCACGATCGAGACGAGGGGAACGACCGACGAGGTCTCGACGAAGCCGATGGCTCCGCCGCCGAGGTCGATACGCGCGGTCGAGGCGCCGTGCGCGGCGCTGGTGCTGGACGTCTTCGGAGTCACTGAGCTGCCTCCTCGGCGCCCGAGGCCGGCGCGGAGTCCCCTTCGGGGAGTACGCGAATCATGGTTCGCGCTTCGTTGTTCAAGTAGCGCCTGGCGGCGGTTCGAAGCTCGCCGGCAGTCACGCGACGATAGGCTTCGAGACGTCGGAAGGCGGCGGCGGGATCGCCGAGCACGGTGTCGTAGAAGCCGATCTGCTCGGCTTTGCCGCTCATGGTTTCGAGCGACTGGAGAAGTCCGAGTTCGAGGCGAGCCTTCGCGCGAGCGAGCTCCTCCTCGGTCACGACCTCGTCGCGGGCGCGCGCCAGCTCCGCCTCGGCGATCGGCAGGATGTCCTCGCCGCACACTCCGGGACGCGCCGTGTAGTAGACCTCGTAGAGGCCGGGATCGCGGAACGTCGAGACCCAGCCGCGCAAATCCGTGCAGAGCTCACGGTTCACGACGAGCTCGCGATACATGCGGCACGCACGGCCGCCGAAGAGCACTTCGTTGAGCACCGAAAGGGTGACGTGATCCGCGTCGCCGAGCGCCGGGCCCCGGTAGCCGAGAAGAAGCTTCTCGCTCGCTGTCGGCTTCTTCATGGTGACTTCGCGCGCTTCGAGCTGGTGGGGCTCGGGCGTCGTGTCTTCTTCGGGCAGGACGGAGGCCGGGATCGCACCGTACGCCGCGCGGATCTTCTCGAGCACGTCGGCTTCGCGCACGTCGCCCACGACGACGACCGTCGCGTTGTTCGGCGCGTAGTACGTCTTGTAGAAGGCCTCGCAGTCTTCCGGCGTGAAGTTCTGGATGTCGTCCATCCAGCCGATGGTCGGCCAGTGATAGGGGTGCTTCGTGAACGCCGTCTTGTAGAGGATCTCGTTCGCCGTACCCTCGACGTCGTCGTCGACGCGCATGCGGCGCTCGTTCGCCACGACCTCTTTCTCGCTGACGACCTGCGGCTCGCGCAGGACGAGGCGAGCCATGCGCTCACTCTCGAGCTTCACAGCCAGCGCGAAGCGGTCCTTGGGGAGCGACTCGTAGTAGTACGTCCAGTCGAGCCAGGTGGCGGCGTTCGACTCGGCACCGTTCTCCTCGAGCTTGCGATCGAACTCGCCCGCCTTGAGGCCTTCGGTCTCGTTGAACATCAAGTGCTCGAACAAGTGCGCGAGGCCGGTTTTGCCGGGCCTTTCGTGGCGCGACCCGACGCGGAACCAAGTGAAGTAGCTGAGGACCGGCGCGCTCTTGTCGACGAGAAGCAACAAACGCAGCCCGTTGCCGAGCCGGAAGCGATGGACGTACGTGACGTCGGCGCCGAGAGCAGCCGTTCCGAGGTCGGTGAAGGGAACCGAACCCTCGTAGGTCCAGAGGCTCTGGGTGTTCAAGGGCTGTCCCTCGTCCCCAGATTGGCCCGTCTGCTGGCCCTCAAAGTTGATGCGCGCGGTCAGAGCCGCGATTTTGGCGGACATTCCGCCGAACGGAAGACCGCTTTGGCCTTCATGTCAAGCACGTCGGGCCTGCGGCCTACAACTCTCGCATGTCGAGGACGTTGAACGAGCCATTCCTGAACACCCAGGCATGCGGGCCGCTGAGGGCCACGATCCCGGCTTCGCGGTTGACCTTGCCGTCCGAGGCTCGACCGTCGTCGTCACCGATGCGTACCAGGCGCACCGGGTCCCGGCACCCGGGAGCGGCATGGAACACCGGCTCCTTCGTGTTGTGGGCCACGACCACGCCCCCATTGCTCGCGAGGAGCAGGCCGCCGTCGAAGGCGCGGACGGAGTGGAAGGGGCGGGGAGTGCCGGCCTCCGTCAGGAATGCCTGCTGTCGAATCGGCAGGTTGACGGTGTGCGGGGGGCCCTTGTCCACCCGCCAGATGCCGCCGTCACGATCGAGCACGAACGCGCTGCCGCGCCAGACGTCGAAATCGGCGAGGTTGGCGTCGATGACCTGATCTTCCGTGATGGGTTGCCAGACCATGCCGTCGAAACGCGCGACGGCGCCCATGCGGTCGCCGCAGACGAGCGCCGACACTCGGACGCCGTGAGAAACGAGGGCGACGACGGACTCGGTGTCGTCGAGCATGGCGTCGGGGTCGAAAGGCACGAACCCGTCGCCGGCAAATTCCAGCAAGGCGCCTGCGCCCCACACGATGACGCGGTCGGCGGCGCCCCCGATCCCGTACCACCAGGGGCGCCCGTGCGTGGGACGCCGCAACGCGAAGCTCTTGGTCCGGCCGCCGGTGAAGCGGACGGCATGCGTCGTCGTGAGCCCCCACATGGACCCGTCGCGTGCAACATAGAGATCGTTGAGCGGCTCGTCGACGACGTGGCGCGTCGCGACGATGCCATCCACGACGTGCAGAACCACGCTCGAGGCGTGCTCGCTCGTCGAGCCCGTCCGTCCAAGAAGGTAGAAGTCGGTGGCCGACGTGCCGCTCGCCGCACGGAAGACGTGCTCGGACGCCGGCATCGTGGGCACGTGCATGACACCGCGCATGACGAGCGGGGCCTCGCGTGCGGCACGCCGCAGATCGCGGACGGCGTCGGGATGGCTCGGACCGCGTGTCGCCGAGTCTTCGCCGAAGAAGTTCTCGTCGCGGAAGTAACGCAGCCAGCGGAACACGTCCTCCGCGCCGTAGACGAAGATGCCCGTACGCAGCGAGACGGCGAGGGTGAATTCGTCGACGTTGAGGGTGAGGGAAGCCTTTCCGCTCGAGTCGAAGAGACGATCGACTTCGCCGCGGACGTGGAGGGCGTGCTCCTGGCCGATGAGCTCTTCGATGGCGTCGACGTCACCGGTTTCGAGGCGCCCGACGACCGGATATTCGAAGCGGAAGCCGAGCTCATAGAGCAGGCGTTTCAGACGCTGGGGCATCTTCGCGGCGCTCTCGACCGACTCCTCGCGCGCGTCCGCGACCATGTCGAGCCACTCGCCGAAGTGCGCGGCAATCGGATTCGCCGAGCCGTCTTGCCATTCGACGATCGGCAGCTCGCCCTGGTAGCGGACGGCCGTAATCTGCCGCTTTCCACCGCCCCTGTCGAAGCAGACGAGTTTGTCCTGCGCCCGGCAGAACGGAGCGTAGCGCCTCGCTTCTTCACCGCCGTAGGCGATGATCTCGTCGGCCTCCGCTGCCATTTCGTCCGAAACGAGGAACGCTTCGGGATCACCGATCTTGCTGGCGACGCGCATCGCCGCGACGTAGCTCGGCGGAAGTTCCATCCCGAGAAACTGCGCCTGCGCAGCAAGCTCCTTCATCGACATCGGCGCGCCGAGGCGTCCCTCGTGACCGGAGTTCACCAGCACCGTGCGAATGCGTTCGAGCGCCGCGATGGCAGCCCGGGTCGGATCCACGTTGCTGCGCGGCCTGTTGCTCCGCGTGACCCGTTTCTTGAGCGGTGTTTTCCTCACGGGGGCTCGTCGGGAAGGTTATCGCAGAACACCGCGAAGGGTGGAGCAAGCATGCGGAATGAGGCCGTCCCCGACGTCGCTCGAACGACGGTGGGGCCCTGGCGACCCACGTCGCCCTTCCGCCCGGCCGTCCCGCATCTGCGGGCGAGCCTCGGCGTTCAATCCGAGCGGTTTCTTCGCGTGGAAGCCTGCTTT
Source organism: Labilithrix luteola (assembly GCF_001263205.1). Classification (GTDB taxonomy): domain Bacteria; phylum Myxococcota_A; class Polyangia; order Polyangiales; family Polyangiaceae; genus Labilithrix; species Labilithrix luteola. Next base: position 9,690,696 of record NZ_CP012333.1, on the reverse strand, counting down.
CCTCGTCGTTTCGTCCTCGACCTACTGATTCACGCGAAACTTAGGACGCAACCTTCGGCGCAGGGCGGCCGATTGCAGACCCGTCATCATGGAGGGTTTCATGCGTCGCGGACGATATTGGATGGTGTTGGTGGCCGTGGGTGTGGTGGGGACGGTCGGCTGTTCTTCGTTCAGTCCAGGAGAGTCGGAGACGGTGGCGCCGACGCCCGACGCGTCGTCGGAGCAGCAGCCTCCGCTTCCGACCGATGCTCCGCCGCCGGTCGTGTCTCCCCCGGGCGATGATGAGCTCACCGAAAGCTATGGCGTCTTCGTGGCGCCGTCCGGAACCGCGGATGGCGACGGCTCACGCGCGCGCCCGCTCGGCTCGATCGCAGCGGCCATCGAGAAGGCCAAGCCGCAGGCCAAGCGCGTCTACGTTTGCACAGGCATCTACAAGGAAGCGCTCGTCTTGGCGAACGCCGTCACCCTCATCGGAGGCCTCGAGTGCGGAGCCACGTGGAAGCTGACTTCCACTGGGCGCTCGCAGATCGAAGCTCCGACGAGCCCCGCATTGCGCGCCAACGACATCACGAACGACACGTCCTTCATGGGGTTCACGGTCACCGCGCCGAACGGCACGCAGGCCAACCCGTCATCCTTCGGACTCATCGCGCACGACGCCAAGCACCTACGGATCGTCTCGAGCACCATCCGCGCCGGAAATGGGCTCGCGGGAGTGGCAGGAACGGGTGGGGCGGGGCTCGCCGAAGGGGCCACGGCGAACGGTGGCAGCGGCACGTCGAGCATTGACCCGTATCCGGCATCGAGACTGGACGGCATCAAAGGCTACCCCTCGTGCGCTGGCGGCGCGGGAGGCGTGTCCACGTGCGGAGGCGGTACCGGCGGGCGCGGCGGCTCGGGCGGCGTTTTTCATTGCGTCCTCGACCCCGGATCGACCACGGCGCGCTCATGGGCCGTTCAGCAACACAGGGCCGGACTAAAGACCTACACGCTCGACCCGACCGCACCTCAGGTTCCTACCAACGCAGGAAGCAACGGCGGCGACGGCGCGAACGGAACCACGGGCAGCGAGATGGGGGCGCTTACCGAAGACGGGTACACGACGTCGGACGGCACGAAAGGTGGTGATGGCGGCCCGGGCGGCGGTGGTGCAGGGGGGCTGCAGGTGGCCGCGCCAACCGGGGTCTGCAGCGACGACACGATCTCCAAGCCTGGCTGCGGCCCAGGCGGAGGTGCGGGCGGTTGCGGCGCCCTCGCCGGACTGGCGGGGACGGGTGGAGGCGCCAGCGTTGGAGCGAGCCTCTTCGACTCGGACGGCCTCGTCTTCGATGCCGTCGAGCTGTACGGCGGAACCGGCGGCAACGGCGGCATGGGCAGCTTCGGAACGCTGCCCACCCTCGGCGGCGCGCCGGGCTCTACGGTCACCGGCTCGGGCGTGGGCGGACAAGGCGGTCGCGGTGGCCTCGCGGGGTGGAGCGGCGGAGGAGGAGGAGGACCCAGCCTCGGCCTCGCGCACGTCGGCGGTGCTCCGTCGCTCGTCAACGGTGCGTCGGCGAAGGCAGGCAAAGGCGGTATCGGAGCACCGCCTTTGCAGACGAGCATCGTCGGCCAGATTCAGTCGCTGCCAGGTGCGCCCGATGGGAAGACGGCCGACGTCTTCCCGTGGACGCGCTGAGGACTCCGCGCGCTGATCGGATCAGCCGTGCGTCACTGATCGACTTTGAGAATCGCGAGAAACGCCTTCTGCGGGATTTCGACGCTGCCGACCTGCTTCATGCGCTTCTTGCCCTCTTTCTGCTTTTCGAGGAGCTTGCGCTTTCGCGAGATGTCGCCGCCGTAGCACTTGGCGGTGACGTCTTTGCGGAGCGCGCGCACGGTCTCACGCGCGATGATCTTGCCGCCGATGGCCGCCTGAATCGCGACCTCGTACTGCTGCTGCGGGACGAATTCCTTCAGCTTCTCGGCGAGCCCTCGACCGCGGTTGTAGGCGCGATCGCGATGGACGATGATCGAGAGCGCATCGAGCGGCTCGCCGTTGACCATCAAGTCGACCTTCACGAGGTTGCCCGGCTTGTAACCGGTGATCTCGTAGTCCATCGACGCGTAGCCGCGCGAGACGCTCTTCAGCTTGTCGTGGAAGTCGAAGAGCACTTCGGCGAACGGGATGTCGTAGACGATGATGTAGCGGTCGGCGCTCGGACAGGTCATGTCGAGCTGCGTTCCGCGCTTGTCCTGGCAGAGCGTGAGTACCGCGCCGACGTACGCTTGCGGCACGTGCACCGTGAGCTTCACGAAGGGCTCTTCGATCCGCTGGATGTTCTGCGGAGGGGGAAGCTTGGCGGGGTTGTCGACGATCACCATCGTGTCCGTCGACTCCGCCGTCGTGTACACGTGATAGACGACGCTGGGCGCCGTCGTGATGAGGTCGAGGTTGAACTCGCGGTCGAGGCGCTCCTGGATGATCTCCATGTGGAGCAGGCCGAGGAAGCCGCAGCGGTAGCCGAAGCCGAGCGCCTCCGACGAGTCGGCCTCGAAGCTGAACGCGGCGTCGTTGAGCTGCAGCTTTTCGAGCGCATCGCGCAGCGTCGGGTAGTCCGAGCTGTCCGTCGGGAAGATGCCGGCAAAGACCATCGGCTTCACTTCCTTGAAGCCGGGGAGGGGATCGTTCGCGGGCTTGTGGTTCTGGCTGACGGCGTGGGTGATCGTGTCACCCACCTTCGTGTCGTGGACGCTCTTGATGTTCGCCGCGAGGAAGCCGACCTCGCCGGGGCCGATCTCTTCGAGCGACGCCGCGTGCGGCGTGAAGGTACCGAGCTCGGTGACCTCGTACTCGATCTTCGTCGACATGAAGCGAACCTTGTCGCCTCGCTTGATCGTGCCGTCGACGACGCGGAACATGATCATCGCGCCGCGGTAGCTGTCGTACCAGGAGTCGAAGATGAGCGCGCGCAGCGGGGCATCTTCCTTGCCCTTCGGCGGCGGCACCTTCTTGACGATCTCTTCGAGGATGTCCGGCACGCCGATGCCGGTCTTGCCGCTGCAGGGCACCGCCTCCGACGTATCGAGGCCGATGATCTGCTCGATCTCCTGCTTCGTCTTGTCCAGATCGCTCGACGGAAGGTCGACCTTGTTGAGGACCGGGAGGACCTCGAGGCCTTGGTCGATGGCGAGGTAGACGTTTGCCAGCGTCTGGGCTTCGACGCCCTGCGTGGAGTCGACGACCAGGATGGCGCCCTCGCACGCCGACAGGCTACGCGAGACTTCGTAGTTGAAGTCGACGTGGCCTGGCGTGTCGATCAGGTTCAGCTGGTAGGTCTCGCCGTCCTTGGCGGTGTAGCGGAGGCGGACGTTCTGCGCCTTGATGGTGATCCCGCGCTCGCGCTCGATGTCCATCTTGTCGAGGAACTGCTCGCGCGCCTCCCGCTGGGTGAGTGCGCCGGTGACCTCGAGAATGCGATCCGCGAGCGTGGACTTCCCGTGGTCGATGTGCGCGATGATCGAGAAATTGCGGATCTTGGACTGGGGGAAGGGCATCGTCGGGATCGGAGGAGGGGGACCGCGGTTACGGAGTTCGGCAGTGAGCCAGGCGCGAGCCCGGCAGTGAGTCAGCGCAAGTTGCGGGCCGGCGCCGGTTCGCGCCTACCGTACTCGGAAATCCACCAAACCGGCAGCGGCTTGCGCGCTTCTTCGCGTGACCTTCGAGCGACGCGTGATCTTCGAGCGACCAACGCTCTTGGTCATCATGAGGTGCGGCGTCATCCGAGGCGTGGCGGGCGGCTCGAGCCCATGCCAACGCCATCCAGCGGGCGCCATCCAAGGCGCGCCACAACCCGGATCACGGACTTAGAGCTCAGAGCTCGTTACTTTTTGCCGCCAGCAGCAGCAGCCGACGGGGGCGAGTCGGACAGCGACGCCGCCGGGGCGACCTCGGGCGGTCGAGGCGACTCGTTCACGTTCGGGGGGCGGTGTCGACCAAGGCCAGCTGACCAGGCAGCAAGTGAGCGTAGTGACGGAGCACCAAGTCGATTCCTTCGCGGATGTAGACCGCGACCGGTACCTTCGTGCGCTCATGCAAGAGCTTCAGCTTGTCAGCTTGCTCCGGCGTCACGTAGATGGTGGTCGAAATCTTCTTCCGCATGATTCGGAAAACTTCCTGGTTTTGACGCTTTACGTACGCACTCGCCGTGCGGTCGGCCGTCGTTTCTCGGTGACCTCCGAAGGGCGTTCTCCCTAACGCACTCGCGATTCTGCCGCCAGCCCGAAGCAACCAACCTGTGAGTCAAACACAAACCTGGCGAACCTAACGCGACCCCGTGCACCCAATGACTGGTCTCGCCCTGGTCTCGCCAGGTCGGCGGACTCCCACTCGCACCCGATACGCAGACAACGCACACAGACAACGCACACAGACAACGCACACAGACAACGCACACAAACACGAAGCCGGTCGGAACCTGCTCAGTGGATATACACTACGTGAACATACGTGACGGTCAAGGGCGACCTTACCGTCTGGTGCGAGTTCTTCAGGATTGATTCAAATTTTAGCGATTTCAAATGGTTGGGTGAGCGCGACCACGCATCTTGCGGCGGAGCCGGCGAGCCGTTTATCGTTGACGGCCAGCGAGGACGGCAATGCGCCGCCTGCTGGGTGTGCGCTTCCGGAACTTGAGAGAGACCGATGGCTTACAGCGTGAAGAGCAAGCTCGCGCCCAAAGTGCTGATGGCGTGTGGGATCGCGGCGTTCGGAGTTCTCGTCGCATTCGGGTGCGGTGGCGGTGCCTCGGGCGTCAGCGACGCCAAGCTGCCGACCGGCGTGCGCTCCTCGGCGATCGAACACGAGGCGTGCGATGAGTCGGGGAACAAGGTCGAGGTCCTCGACGCCAACAATGACGGCAAGCCCGACATCAAGCGCGTGTCCAAGAACGGTCGCGAGGTCTGTCGAATCTCCGACCTCAATCACGATGGCAAGCCCGACATGTTCGAGTACTTCGACGAGACGGGTCAGTTGCGTCGGCGGGAGGCGGACTACGACGACAACGGGGTCGTCAACTCCATCGAGATCTACCAGGGCGGCAAGCTTGTCCGCCGTGAGCTCGATACGAGCAACCAAGGCAAGATCGACACCTGGGACACGTTCGATCCCAACACCGGCGCGCCGTTGAAGCGCGAGCGCGACTCGAACGGCGACGGGCGCGTCGACCAGTGGTGGACGTACGACGGCGATAAGGTCTCCATCGCGATGGATCGAAACGGTGACGGCCTACCCGACCCCGATTCGACCGTCGTGCTCGGAGGCTCCGGCGCTCCGACGCCGTCCGACGCGGGAGCCGTCGCCATGGCCGATGCGGCAACAACGCCTCCGCCGGCCCCTCCTTCCATCAGTATGCCTTCGCCGAACGAACCGGCCCCCCCGGTCGCCGTCTCTGATGCTGGCGTGGTTGGCAAACCGCAGCGCGGAGGCGCGAAGCGATGATCATGCGTAGGATCGGCTCGGCGGCTCTTCTGCTGGTGGGCGCGTGCGCGTTCGTTGCGTGCGGTGGCGGATCGAAAGGCGCCGTGCAAACGGCCACGGCCCCAGGCGGCTCGAAGGATCCGAGCAAGTGGCCGGCCGACGACCGCTCGATGTGCGATTTCCGCAACAAACCCGAGCTCGAAGTCAGCGAGACGGCGGGGCCGGGCGCCATCAAGCCCAACGTCCGGCGCGTCTACAAAGCGTTCGGTGAGGGCGCGGACTACCATCACAAGTCCCTCGTTTGCCGCGAGATCGACACGAACCTCGACGGCATCAAGGACGTCGTGCGCACCTTCAACCAGAAGGGCGAGGCGCTCCACGAAGAGGCCGACACGGATTACGACGGGCGGATCGACGTGTGGGCGAAGTTCGTCGACGGCCGCATCGCCGAAGAGGACGTCGACACCAACCACGACGGCCGCCCAGACGTCTGGAAGTTCTTCGTGGACGGTCAGCTGCAGCGCATCCGCCGGGATCGCAACGGCGACGGCAAGCCGGACGTCTGGGAAATCTACTCGAAGGGTAGGCTCGAGCGCATGGGCATCGACGAGACCTTCGACGGCCACGTCGACCGCTGGGATCGCGACGAGCAGCTCAAGCGCGAGGCCGATCTCGCGGAAAAGAACGCCCGCGAGCAGATGGAAGCCGCCAGCAACGACGGCGGAGCGCCGGGGTCGGCGGCGGGCGCCGGGGCCGCGGCGGCAGGCGCCGCCAACGCGACGAACGGCGCGAGCGCGGCCGGGGCGTCCTCCAACCCGGACGCCGGCGCACCCAAGAACGCGACGACGAACGCGGCGGCGCCGAAGAAGAAGTAGTACAAGCGCCCTCGCCAATGGAACGCATTCAGAAGATCCTCGCGCGCGGGGGCATCGCCTCGCGCCGCGCCGCCGAAGAGCTCATCGTCTCCGGACGCGTCCGCGTCAACGGGCGCGTCGTGACCGAGCTCGGGGCCAAGGCCGACGAGCGCCGCGACCGCATCGAAGTCGACGGCAAGCGCGTCGTCGCCGAGAACCTCGTCTACGCCATCCTGCACAAGCCGCGCGGCGTCGTCTCGACGATGAGCGATCCGGAAGGTCGTCCGACCGTGCGCGAGCTGCTCGCTCGCATCGGAGCCCGCGTTTATCCCGTCGGGCGCCTCGACTTCGCCACCAGCGGCGTTCTTCTGATCACCAACGACGGTGAGTTTGCCGACGCGCTCCTTCATCCTCGCAAGTCCGTGCCGAAGACCTACGTGGTGAAGGTCAAAGGCGCGATGAGCGACGCCGACCTCGACGTCTGGCGCAAAGGCGTGCGCCTCGAAGACGGCATGACGCAGCCGGCCGACCTTCGGCTCCTTCGTCACGAAGGCGACAAGACCTGGTTCGAGCTCACGATCCGCGAGGGCCGAAACCAGCAGATCCGTCGCATGGGCGAGGCCACCGGCTTCCCGGTCATGCGTCTCGCGCGCCTTTCCTTTGCCGGCGTGGACGGCGAGGGGCTTCCCCCGGCCAGTTCCGTCTCCTCACGCGCGACGAGCTCGTGACGTTGAAGAAGACGTACGGCGTCCCTCGGTCGGTCTCCGTCGCGCACGCGGTGGAAGTGACGGGCCGCGGCGCCCGTGGCCCCCGTGCCGGTGCCGCGACTCCGGCAGCTCGTCGTGGCGCGGCTGGCCGAGCGGCGCGCTCGGTCGGCAAAGAGGCCGAAGTCCGAGACGAAATGCCGAGCGAGCGTCCGAGGGGCGGTCGTAAGCCCGCCCATGGATCAGGCCCCGCGACGAAGCGCGGAGACGACAAAGCGGCGCCGCGTTTCGGTGGTGCATCGTCGGGACGTCGCGGCTTCGAGCGCAGCGAAGATCGTGGTTCGAATCGTGGTCGTCGCCCGGGCGGGGAGACGACTCGCGAAGAACGCCCCGCGTTCGGAGGCGCGCGCTCTGGTGGCTCCGGCCGCACGCGCACGCCGGGAGGCGCTGGCACCAGCTCTACTGGGGCGCGTGGGCCGGCCGAACGCGCCAAGGGCCGCCGCGGTCGCTGATTTCGTCGAAGCGCTCGAGCGGCAGCTACCAGTTGTCGCTCGAGCCTCCGCCGCCGGAGCTGCCGCCACCTCCGCCGTAGCCCGAGCCGCCCCCGCCGAATCCGCCACCACCTCCGCCGCCGCCCCCGCCGCGACCGAAGAGGAAGATCCAGAAGAGGATCTCGCGGAACGTCGGCGACACGATGGCGAGCACGATCACGAGCAGAACGACGCCGCCGAGGATGCCGGTCTTGACGAGATCGCCAGGCTTCTGCGCCTGCTTTCCGGGCTGTTTTCCAGGCTCGCTGACGCCGCCGGGCGTGCCCGTCACGAGATCGTTCAGGATCGCGTCGGTGCCCTTGTCGATCGCTTCGTAGTAGCGACCCTCTTTGAGCAGCGGGTTGATGATCTCGCGGTTGATGTGGCTCGACTGCAGATCGGTCAGCGCACCGCCGACGCCCTTGCCGGTTTCGATGCGCGTCTTGTGCTCTTTGGGGGCGATGACGAGCAAGACGCCGTCGTCGCCTTTGCCGGAGCCGACCTTCCACGTGTTGAACGTGGTGTAGGCGACGTCTTCGATCGACTCGTCTCCGAGGGAGCCCACCACGAACACGACGACGGCGAATCCACTCGTCCTGCGTGCCTGATCGAGCTTGCGATCGAGCCTGAGCACCTGGGTTTGCGTCAGAACCCCGGCCGTGTCCATGACGTGTCCGTTGATCGCAGGGGGCGTGAAAGCCTTGGCCGCGAACGAGACACAGAACAGGGCGAGCGCGACGAGAAGCGCCGCGAGCTTGGCCCAGCGAGGACGGAGAGGGCGACGCCGCGTGCGGCGCGAGCCGACCGAAGAGTCCGGAGAGCCGGACGTCGTCCACCCGGTCCGATCACGAAGGGCTCGGTTGGGAATGCCCCCTGCAAGAAGTGCCTGCGCGCCACGCATCGCCGACCAATGTAATGCCATGCGCGGCGCGGGCGAGCGGAAAGGGAGCTCATCCGCGAAACCGCGTCGCCGCGTCAGGGAGCCGGATCGCCCTCGGTCGTGGAGGGAATCGCTGCGCGTGCACGCTTCGCGAGTGGATCGTCGATCGATTTCGGAAGCGCCCAATCTTTCGTGAAGAAGCCCCCGGCTCGGACGGAGCCGCTGCCAAGCAGGACGGCGCCTCGCGATGGGGCGAGGGCGCGATCCCAGACGACGAAGTCGGGCAAGAGGTCGGGCAGGGAGAGCGCTCGCAGCGTTCCGGGAACATCCGCACCGGCCACGACCACGACGTAGCGATCCGGTCGCACGGGGTTTGGTCGAATGAACGCCGCTCCGAGCTCGGTCCCCGTGAAGTGCGTTTGCCCGACCGTGACCGACGAGGCCTCGACTTTGATCGGGAAGGCGAGCCCAGGGGTGCCCGCCGTGGCGCCTTCGAGCGCCGAAAGCACCCGATTCTTCCGTCCTACGAGGAAAAGCGCCCGATCGTTCGCCAGCGGCTCACCCCTGGCGAGGAACTCGAGGTCGCTCATGACCGGGTAAGCGACGCGAACGCCGCCCCGAATGCGCGCGAACGACCTGGCGACTTGTTCGTTGGCTCGCGCCTCGTCGTCACCGTCTTTGCCGTCGGCTCCCGCAAAAACGAAGACGATCGGCTCGTAAAATACGTCGCGTAGCGGGCCCGTGACCGCACCGTGTTTGAAGACACCCGCGTGCGTCGCCGCGTCTTTGCGCCAGGATGAGCCTTCCTTGTGCAGCACGAGCGGCGCGCCCGCGTCGAACGAAAGCGTCTGGCCGTCGATGGCGATCTCGATGGGGCCCGAGGCATCGAGGAGGCTAGGATCGCGCGCGAACGTGATCCCGGAAACGCCGGTCGTCGTCGCCGTGATGCGCTTCTTCCCTCGCACGCGTGCATCGACGTCACCCCAGCTCGCCTCTGTTGCGAGCTCGTCGACAGTCACCCACGCGCTCTTGTTCCAGCGGGTTCGCGTGGTCTTGAAGCGGACGTGGGCAGGGTGCAGGTCGAGGCCTCGATTGAGCAACCACTTGAGCCCTTTGAGCTCTTCGTAGGTTTCCTGCCAGACGTTGTGCCCCTTCTCCGGGTGCTCGTGCTTGATCGAGAACTTGAGCTTCTCGTACTGCTCGATGAGCACGCCGCTGTTCTCCTCGGGGAGATCTTGCGTCCCGTGCACGATCCAGAGCGGCAGGTGCTCGCCGTTCTCTGCCCAGAGAACGTTCGAGCGCTCTTCGGCGACGAAGCGCTCCCACGGACGGATCGGTCGCCCCGAGACGTCGCTGCGAATCAGATAGCTGTGGTAGCCGCAGAGCGGGGCGGCCGCCGCGAAGAGATGCGGCATGTGCAAGGGAATCGCCGCCGAGCCGATTCCGCCCATCGAGGGCCCCGTGATCGTCACGCGCGCCGGATCGATCGGGAACGTGCGCATGGCCCATTCCACGATCTTCATGACGTCGACCTCGCCGAGTTCGCGATAGAGCGTGTTGCCGTGCGCGTACGGCGTCACGATGAACGCGTCGAGCGGCGGAAGCGTGCCGACGTGGCGATCTTCCCAGCTCTGATCGTGCTTGGGATCGTCGCCGCCAAAGAGCCAACGCATCATCCCGAGCGCGTGACCGTTGAGCCCGTGGAGACCGATGACGAGCGGGTACTTGCGCGTGCCTCCGGGCTTGAACCACGGAGGAACGTAGAGTCCGAACTCGGAGGGCTCGCCGTCGATCGAGCTTCGAATCGCCCGCCGCATGGGGCCGGTGCGCCCTTCGAAGGGATCCGTGCTCCGTTCGAGGGCGGCCGCGATGCGATCGAGCTCACGCGCTTCGTCGGCCTGCGCTTCGAAGTCCGAATCGCCGCGCGCCAGAAGTCCCTTGAGCCGTGCGGCGAGAAACTTGGTGGAGTCGAGTGATCCGGATGCGAGCCAGGCCGCCTTCTCGTCGAGCTTCGTGACGGCGCGCTCGACGCGCACGAGCGCTTGCTCGGTCTGCGGTCGGGAAGGGAAGGTCGAACGGACGACTCGGCCTGCCACGTTGGTCTCGAGCGTGGGCGCGCCGGTCCAAGGGGCAAGCGTCGGCAGCGCAACGGCGAGCTCTCCAACGCCCTTCGCGGTCACTGGGACGCCGCCCGCCTGCACGTCGAACATGGGCGAATCGCCCGTCGCCGGCATCAGCCGCGCCGTGACGGGCAGAGGCACGCCCCGCGGAGCCCCTTCGGGGAAGCGGGCGGTTACGCGTGGACGATAGCGCGCGGGATCGATCGAGGTGTCGAACGTCCGATCGATCGACACGAGCGACATCTTCGAGGCCAGCGTTCGAGCATCGTCGGCCGACGTTCCCGGAAGCCGCACGTAGGCGCCCGGTACCGGCGCTAGCGTCGCATCGACGAAGCGCACGCGCAGGGCCCATGCGCCGTCGCGCTGATGGAGTTTGAAGAGAAGCTTGTGCTCGCCCGCTTCGAGATCGAGCGGGATGACGTCGTCGTCTTCACGAACCGGCCGCGCATCGTCACGCGTGTAGAGGACACGCCCATCGACGCTCACGCGCACGCCGTCATCGACGCCGAGCAAGAGCAAATAGTGACCGGCGCGAGGCACCGTGAGCGTCCCCGCGGCGTAGCCCACGACGTCCGTGAGTCCATTCGCCTCGAGCGCCGCCTTGAGATCGAGGGGGCGGTCGCCGCTCGGTCCTGTGTCGGCGGCCGTCGTTCCCGTCGAGGCCAGCGTCCATCGCGCAGGCGGGCGCTTTTTGTTGCCGAGATCCCGATCGCCCGACGCCGCGTCGTTCGCCGATGGCGCGAGCGCGGCTTCGTCCACGCCGAGAGGCGCCGCTTCGAGCGCAGGTTTGCCGGCACGGAACGGTCCCGCGACGAGCCATGCGCCGAACACGCCCGCAGGGGAGGGGGCCATGCGTACGTCGACGGCGGGAGCGCGCGCGTCGGCATCGAGGTTGGTGGCCGTCGGGGCCGCGAAGGCCTCGTGAGACGGACCAAGGGCGGCCACGAGAGCCGCCGTCGCAACGAGCACGGACCTGGAAACGACGGATGCCAAACGAATCACGGCGGGACTCCGGCTGCTCGTAAAGAGAACGCCCGGAAGGACGTTGCTCGTCCCGAGCTTCTTCACCGAGAGCCCCGCCGCATTCGCTGGTTTGGGATTTAGTCCGTCAGGCCTTGCGCCAGCGTGCGCGGCTCGTCCTTGAAGAGGATCTCCACCTTGCGCTGGTCGAGGATGCGCGTGACGACGCCTTCACCGAACTTCGAGTGCTTCACGAGGTCGCCCTCGTTGAAGATCTCGCTGACTCGGTACTGACGGAAATCACGCACGCCCTTTCCAGAGATGGCCTTCTCCCAGGTGCGTTCGCGATCGGCGGCAGCCTGCTGGATCTTCGTCTTCGTCGGCGCGCGCGTGGAACGCGGGCTGGAAGAGGACGAAGATCCCGCGCGCGACGAGCCGGCCGAAGGCGCCTTGTCGCCCGGTGCGCGGGCGCGGAAATTGTGATGGGACCCGCACGTGGAGCACTCGACGCGCGCTGGCTGGGACCCGACCATCGCAATGATCCGGTGATTCAGCACGAGTTTGCACTTCGTGCACCAGCTGTCGACCTCACCCCCCGCACGAAGCGGTTTACTCATGGGCGCACCATATACCAAGGTGCGCGGATTACTTCGACCGCGAATCGACGGGAACGTCCTGCGACGTGACCGCGAGCATGCCCCGCATGTCCCGGCTCGTCACGTCGTTCAGTCTCGCTATCCGTTCAGTCGCTTCAATCGTTTCGGGCGCGGCGGCGACGCTCACGCTCATCGCGACGAATATTGACAGCCGTCTTCACCTCCGGCTTCGGGAGGGTCGAGGTGCGCTCGTCTTTGCTGCCCGAACTCGCGCTTGCTTCCGTGGGGCCTTCGCTCGGCTCGTCGCTTTCGTCCTCGTCGGACTCGGTGCCGGGCGCCGCCTCGTCCTTCTTGCCCTTGTCGCGACCGTCGTTCGGCGTGAAGCGAATGGTGGTGTTCACCTCGAACTGCACGGTCGTGAGGATCTTCTGCATCTCCCCCGCGAAGTTCGTGTGCTCGAGGAAGTCGCGGATCTCTTTGGCGACGACGCGGAACAGACCGTTCTTCGTCTCGTCGATCTGCTGAAGCAGATAGTGAGCGATGTCCTTCGGCAGACGCAGGTCGCCGACGAACTGCTTCAGACTGTCCGGTGACTCGCGCGCCTTCTCGACGCCGAGCTCGACCGCCCGCCGAACGATCTCCGGGATGACTCCCTCGAGACGACGCCGACGACTCTCCCGTCCTTCGCTCGGGGAAGGGGGAGGTACGGTGTCCGGGGGCGGATCCGAATCGCTCATGGAACGCGTTTACCTTCGCATTTCGTGCACGTCAACGCGACGCGTCAGGCTGCCGCGCTTAGGATGCGGGTCACGCCGGCCGCGGCCTGCTCGAGGTCACGGCTGACCCCCTCCCCATGGCGTTCTTCCTCGCGGCGCTGGCGCCGGGCGCACAGGAGCACTTCCTGGCCGGCGACCGAGACGGCGCGGACCTCGACCTCACGGCGAAGCAGCTCCACGCGTGAGGAAACCGCATCGCTCAGGCTCGCCCAGGCCCCGTCGGCCAGGAGCGGGGCGTAGGCGGCCAGCTCCTCGCAGACCGGCCAGGAGCCCGCCCCGGCGACTACGACGCCCGAGGGATCGGCCAGGACGATGGCGTCGACCTCGCCGCGCGCCCGGGTCGAGCTCAGCTGGTAGTGGAGCGCAACCAGAGGGTCGCTGCTGCGGCGGATACGTCGATCGGCGGAGGAGTCGGCTTGGAGACCGTCGATGCTCATGACGAAAGTGTCGCGTGACCGTCCAGAGCGGGCCAAGTTCGTATGTAGGTGTTGAGACGTCACGCCCTCTTGGGTGAGCTCACCGAACGTGCGAGACTAGCTCGCGCGTGCATCTCGTCGTTCCTCCTGGTGGTCGTTTTCCCGAGACGCGGAGGGTCGAGCTCGGACCCGGTACGCTGTCGATAGGCCGTGCTCAGACGTGTGACGTTCTCGTGGACGTTCCTGGCGTCGACGAGGAGCACGCCAAGATCAGCGAGGTCGCGCTCATCGCCATGGGCGCGGACTGCGCGGTCGGAGACGTTCCGCTCGATCCAGGCGCCCGGCGGCTCCTCATGCCGGGCGACGAAATCCAGATCGGCAGCGTCGTGCTCGCCGTCGAAGGGGACGATCCGAGCATCATGCCGCCCCCGCCGGACGGCTCGCCGCGCCGTGCGCGCGGCCCGAAGGTGCGCGTCGTCGAAGGAAAGAACTTCGGCGATGAGCTCCTTCTGGAGGAAGAGGGCAAGGACTACGTCATCGGTCGCCATGCGAAGAGCGATCTCGTCATCGAGGACCGCGAGGTCTCGCGCGAGCACCTTCGTCTGAAGCGACGCGGCTACGACGTCTTCATCCACGATCTCGCGTCGACACGCGGGTCGTGGCTCGGTCGCGCCGCGGTTTACTCCGGCGCGACTATCGAGTGGACCCGCCCGCGCATGCTCCGCATCGGTGCGACCGTGCTTTCGCTCGAAGTGCCGGTGGAGGTTCGCCGCCAGGCGCCGCCCGCCCAGCCGAGCGCTCCGATGACGCCGCCCCCACGGCGCGCGCGGTCCTCGCCGTCCTCGTCGTCCGGCATCGACAATCCGCCGTCGTCACGTGCGCCGGGGTCTTTGCCTCCGATGTCCCAGCCGATCGCTCCGTCGGAGGTGCCGACACGCAGGCTTGCGCCGTATCGTCCGGAGTCGATCCCGACGTCGGCGGCCGGCTCGATCCCTCCGAGCATGGGAGGCGCCTCCGCGGGCATGGCGGTGGGCGCGGCGCTCGTTCCTGGCCCGACGCGCAAAGCGTGGAAACAGAACGGCGCAACGTTCGGCAAAGCGTCGGGGTTCGCGCTGCTGGCCCTCGCGGGCCTCGCGATCCTGGGCGCCCTGTTCGTCGTGTTCTCGCTCCTCGAGTAGCGGCGAGAACACGCTAAGGCAGGTGCAGCATGCCGGTCGCGAGCGCGTAGGCGAGGACCAGCGCTGCACCGAGCATCGTGCCGCCGATCGCGAGAAGAACGTGACCGACCAATCGCGAAAACCTCGAGGCCGGGCGCGGCTTCGTGGGCACAGTGCGGTCGTTGCCTCGTCGCCGCTCCGGCGCATGGACCTCGCTCTTTACGGTCAAGACGACGTCGGGTAAGGCGAGCATCGGAGTTGGCGTGGCGAGAGGCGCGGCCGCCTTGCGAAGGTCGCTCGGTGCATCTGGGCGCTCGGCGAGCTCTGCGCGAAGGCTCGCTTCGAGGAGGGCGGGGAAAGCCTTGAGCGGTGTCGGGATCGCGCGAGGCATTGCGGTCCCGGTCGTGTTGGGCAACGCCGGTACCGCAACGACGCCACTCTCCGTCGTCCCCTCGAGCGCGCTTCGGTCGCGAACGACGTCGTTCGGGTCGATCTCCTCGAGCGGAGTCGCTCGCTCGGCTACGCGATCCGACCTTGGCGACGCGCGGGACATCACCGAACCACCCTCTCCCGTAGGGAACCTCGGCGCCCCACTACCCACAGCCGAGCTCCATGGGCGGGGACTTTCAAGTCCAAAGGACGCGCCTGCGGGCGCCCGGCCTGGAATTCCTAAGGTGTCTCGAGTGAGATAGTTCGAACGGTCGGCAAAATTCCGTCCGCGGGACGCTTCCCGAACGAAGGTGGAGCTCTCGAAATTCGCCGTGACGCACTCGGTCGAGGTCCGGATCGCGTGTTGTCGCGCGACCTTCGTCGTGGCAAGGAAGTACCATGTGCACGTGCCACAGTGAGGTCTACGCGAAGCGCCGTCGTGCCTTTCTCGACGCTGTCGCGCAGCGCGGTGAAGACGCCGTCTGTCTGTTTCCGTCGGCGCCCGTCTTCACGCGAAACAACGATGTCGAGCACGAGTACAGGCAGGACTCCGACCTCTTCTACCTGACCGGCTGGAGCGAGCCGCAGTCGGTGCTCGTGATGGAGGTCGGCAAGGAGCGCAAGAACACCATGTTCGTGCGCCCGCGCGATGCCGGTCGCGAGGTTTGGGACGGGCCGCGCTGGGGCGTCGATGGCGCGAAGGCGCATTTCGGCGCGAACGACGCGTTCACCTACGACAAGCTCGCCGAGGAGCTGCCGAAGCTTTTCGCCAACAAAAAGCGCCTCTACTACCGACTCGGCGTCAACCGCGCGATGGACGACAAGGTCCTCGAGGCCGTCGACCGCACGCGCGCCCGCGCGAAGCTCGGACTCACCTGGCCCACCGAGATCATCGATCCGGGCACGATCGTCCACGAAATGCGCCTCTTCAAGGGGGCAGACGATCTCGTCGCGATGCAGCGCGCCGCCGACATCACCGCGGAAGCGCACATCCGTGCGATGGCCCGCGCCAAGGCCGGCATGCACGAGTTCGAGGTCGAGGCACTTCTCCTCGAGACCTTCCGCAAGCACGGTTCGGAGCGGCCTGCGTACGGCAGCATCGTCGGCTCGGGCGCGAACGCGACGATTCTCCACTACCGCCAGAACGACAAGAAGATGGCTGCCGGAGAGCTCCTGCTCATCGATGCGGGATGCGAGTACGACTACTTCGCGAGCGACGTCACGCGCACCTTCCCGATCGGCGGCAAGTTCTCCAAGGAGCAGCAGGCGATCTACGAGCTCGTCCTCGCTGCGCAGGAAGCGGGCATCGAGAAGACACGCAAGGGCTCGACGCTCGAGCAAATCCACGCGGTCTGCGTGGAGGTCATCACGCGCGGTCTCGTCTCGCTCGGCCTGCTGCAAGGCGAGGTCGAGCAGCTCATCAAGGACGAGGCGTACAAGCCGTTCTACATGCACAAGACCAGTCACTGGCTCGGCATGGACGTGCATGACGTGGGCAACTACCACGTTGGCGGCAAGGCGCGCGACCTCGAGCCGGGCATGGTGCTGACCGTGGAACCGGGCATCTACATCGGTCGCGACTACGACAAGGTACCGGCCGAGTGGCGCGGTATCGGCGTGCGCATCGAGGACGACATTCTCGTCACCGATGGCGCGCCCAAGAACCTCACGCAGGCGATTCCGAAGACGGTTGCGGAGGTTCAGCAGGCGTGCGCGGCGTAATCAGCGCGTCGGTCTGAGGCTCGGGCAGGGCCGGTCGTCGCTTCTCGCGAGCTTCACGACGAGCGGCCCAACCCCAAGCGAACACGCCCAACGCGCCTCCGATGGCGATCCCTACCGGGATTGTCCCGAGGCACCAGTCGAGCAGGAGCCTCGGCGCGTCGTCGAGCACGTTCTGCCGCTCGATCGTCGCCCAGGCGCCGGTGCGGATGCGGTGCGCGATCTGCACCTCCGCGAGCGCGATGAACGGGAGGAACACCATGTTCGAGATGCGCGACCCGAGATAGGCGAAGAGCCTATTTTTTCGGAACAGCGTCGCGCACCCGAGCGCAAGCACCCCGTGCACGCCGACGGCGGGCGTGCAGCCCACGAAGGCTCCGATGAACACGGCCCAGCCGATGTCACGAGGGGCCGCTCGCTCGGACTTGGCGAGCGCCCATAGGCGCAGGAGCTTCTGCCAGAGCCGTTGGAACACGAGTGCTCCGAGCCTAGCACCGAGCAACCGCGCGGCTGCCGAGATCTCGTCCAGTCGACCGCCCCGGCAGTATGCTGAGGCAGGAGTCGATCGTGGAGCTCGAAGAACTCAAGCAGAAGTTCCTCGTGCATCTTGCAACGGAGAAGCGCGCCTCGAACCATACGGTCAACGCGTACCGGCGGGACCTCGAGGGGCTGCTCGCCTTCGTCGCGGAGCGCGCCAAGCCCGAACGTCCGCGCGCGGTCACACGACGCGACCCGCTGCCGCTCGACCTCTACATCCTTCGCGCGTGGCTCGGTGATCTCGCGCGCACGTGCGCGCCGAGCAGCGTCGCCCGCAAGATCGCCTGCGTTCGCTCGTTCTGCCGTTGGATGAAGAAGAACGGCTACGCAACCACGAACCCGTCCGAGCAGCTCGCGAGCCCGAAGGTTCGGCGAGAGCTTCCGACGTTCCTCTCCGCCGAAGACGCTTCGACCGTGGTGGAGTCACCCGACGAAGACACCGTCATGTCACGCCGTGCGCGCGAGGTCGTGGCGCTGCGCGATCGAGCACTGCTCGAGCTCCTCTACGGCGGCGGCCTCCGTGTTTCGGAGGCGTCGGGGCTGAATCTCGACCACATGTCCCTCGGCGAGCGGACGCTCCGTGTGCTCGGCAAGGGAAACAAGGAGCGTGTGATTCCCATTGGTCGCAAGGCCGAGGCGGCGCTCCGTGCGTGGCTCGACGTGAGGGTCGAGCTCACGCACCCGAAGACCCGCTTTCTCGATCCTGCCGCGGTGTTCGTTTCCACCCGGGGTCGAAGACTCGGGCCGCGGGCCACCCAGCTGCTGGTGCGTCGGTACGGCCTCGTGGGCGCCGGCAGGGCCGATCTCCATCCTCACGCCCTGAGGCACACGTGCGCCACGCACCTGCTCGACGGCGGAGCCGATCTCCGCGCAATCCAGGAGATGCTGGGCCATTCCTCGCTCTCGACGACCCAGCGATACACGCACGTTTCCGTTAGTCACCTCTTGAAGGTGTACGACCAGGCGCATCCTCTCGCGAAGAAGAGGACGGTCGAGTAGAACACCGACCGTGCTTCGAGCGCTGTTCAGGCTCGTCCTTGCTCTTGGTGGTGCCGGCGTAGCTGCGCTGGTCGTCGCCTTGCTCGAGGTTCGAGCGGTCACTGCCGAGGTGGTCGCATCGGGTTCTTCGGCGCCCCCCTTCGGTGCTCTTCTCCTTGCCGAGCTCGGCGTTCTCGTTCCGATCGTCGTGCTCGTCGGCGGTGCCGTCGGTGTGGCGTGCCTCGTGTTCGAACCGGGGGAGGTGCGTACGCCCCTCGAGCACCTCGGAGAGTTCCGGTCGGGAACCGTTCTCGAGCGGCTCCGAAGCGCGGCTCTCGCGCCGCTGCTCGTCAGCGTCGTGTTCGGCTGGTGCCTCGGGTCGGCCCATATCGCGCGCAGCGCGCTCGCTACGGGCAAGCCTCAAGAAGCGGGGTTGACCGTCGGCATTGCCTCGATCGGGCTGTTTCTCGCGCTCTTCGGGGCAGCGATTGCGTTCTTGCCCACGCTTCGCCGCGCGCTCGCCGCCGGCAGCAGCGCGGTCCCGGCTCTTCTCGACCCGGTCGTGACGGGCGGCGTGGCGCTCGTGCTCGTCGTCCTGCTCTTCGCGGCCGGTATCTCGTCGGGAGACACGGGCGGTGAGGGCGGCGTGCTCGGCATCTTCGGCGTGCTCAAGCGCGGCGAGCTCGATCTAAGGCCGGTGGGCGACGCCGTGATTCTCGCGCTCGGCGCCTATCTCGGCCCCGTGGCGTTCGCGCGCTCGCTGAAGCCGCGTGGTCGTGCGCTGCTCTTCAGCACCGCGGTGATGGGCGTTGCGGTGTCGGTGGGCGGGCTGTTCGTCATGGGCGGCCTCACGATTCGGGCCGCGTCGGCGCTTGGTCGCGAACCGCTCGTGGCGCGTGCGATGGAGAAGTCCGCGCCGCTCGGTAAGATTGCTCTCGCCGGCCTCCGGCGCGCCACCGATCGCGACAAGGACGGCGAATCGAGCCTCTTCGGCGGCGGCGACTGCAACGATCGCGATCCGACGATCAACTCGAACGCGATCGACATTCCTGGCAACGGCATCGACGAAGATTGCTCGGGCGCCGACACGCCGGCGCGTGTCACCGAGCCGGCGGAGCCGAAGGCGGCCGCCAAAGCCGACGCGCCGAAAGCTCCGAAGCGCGGTCATAACGTGATTCTCATCACGGTCGACACGCTTCGTACGGATCTCGGCTTCCTCGGGTACTCGCGCCCCGTTTCTCCGAACCTCGACAAGCTCGCCGAGCGCAGCACCGTGTTCGAGCGGATGTACTCGCTCGCGTCGTACACGGGCAAGAGCGTCGGCCCGTTTCTCATCGGGAAGTACCCGAGCGAGACGAAGCGCGATTTCAGCCACTTCAACACATACGCCCAGTCGAACAAGTTCGTCGCCGAGCGCGCGCACGACGCCGGGTTCCGTACGTTCGCGGGTCATTGCCACTGGTACTTCCGCAATCCCACCGGCTTGAACCAGGGCATGGACGTCTGGGACACGTCCGCCATCCCGCCCGGCATGGGCGACAACGACGTGTCGATCACGAGCGACCGCATGTCGGACATGGCGCTCAAGCTTCTCGGTAAGCCTGAGAACACGACACCACACGCGACCACGAGCGACGGCGATGCCGACGGCGGCGACGGAAAGCCGGGCAACTTCTTCGCGTGGTTTCACTTCTTCGATCCGCACGCCCAGTATGTGGCTCACCCCGGAGCGCCCAAGTTCGACGGCAGCTCCGCCGCGAAGAACCTCTACGACGAAGAGGTATGGTTCACGGACAAGCACGTCGGCAAGATCCTCGACTACGTAGAGTCACAGCCGTGGGGCGAAGACACCGCCATCGTCGTCACGGCGGACCACGGCGAAGCGTTCGCCGATCACGGCATGAGCTGGCATGGCCAGGAGATCTGGGAATCGCTCGTTCGCGTGCCGTTCATCGTCTACGTGCCCGGCGGCAAGCCTGGGCGCGTGCCGGTCAAGCGTTCGCACATCGACCTGGTGCCCACGTTGCTCGACCTGATGGGCATTCCGCAGCCCGAAGAAGGGGAGCTTCGCGGAACGTCGCTGCTCGAGGATATGGATGTGACGGGCGACGACTACGCGGAGCGTGATGTCTACATCGACATGCCCGCAGGGCCGTTCAACGGCGTCCGCCGCGCCGTGATCACCGGCCCCACGCCGGGCACGAAGCTCATTCACTCGGGCGGTAGCAACTACCAGCTCTACGATCTGTCGGTCGACCCCGCCGAGAAGAAGGACCTCGCGAGCGACAAGCAGCAGCTCGCATCCGCGCTCGAGCGCATGCAGGCGCTTCGCGCTGGGCTCAAGGAGATCGAGGTCAAGGGCGACGGGCCTTAGCGCGATCCCGGGCCCACGCGCGCTCACGCCGCGCGCGCGAGTAGGGGGCCGCGCCGGAGCTCGGGCGTCCTGGCCGGGGGATTGCCTGCAAATCGGAGATCGTGCCCTCCGTCCGTGCGGCTCATCCTCCGGTTGTGGTCGCGACGCCGTCGCCTTCGGCCGTCTGGTGGTGCACGTTTGCGAGCCGCGTTGCGGCCCTGCTTTCGGGCGGAATCGCCATCCGGGTTCTCGCGACTTGGCTCTCCGTCGGTCCGGCCGGCCTTCGCCCTTCGGGGGGGTACACGATGCTTTCGCCGATCGAAGCGGGAGCCATCTTCGCGCTCGTCGTGAGCCTGTTGTTCGGGTGTGCGAGCCCCACGGCTCGCAGCGCCAGCATCTACACGAGCATCCATCGAGCCACCGCCCTCTTCGCGTTGACCCTCGGCGTCGGAATGTTGATCGAGTTGATCTTCGGCGTCGATCTCGGGCTCGGGCGATGGCCATTGCCGCGGGGCGTCTGTGTCGACGTGGCTGCCTGTCCTGGCCTGTCGGTCAACACACCCATGAGCATCGTTCTCGTGGCCGCGGCTCTTCTCGCTCTCGAGACGACCACCTCGAGCGGCCGTCGTCCGGCGGACTGGCTCGTCGCCGCCGTTGGTTTCGGCGCGCTCGTGGTGCTGACCGGGTACGTCTACGGGACAGCTTCGCTCTACGCGCTGCCCGATGGCCGGCCGGAGGCCGCGATGTCGCTCCACAGCGCGGTCTGTTTCGTTCTTCTGTCCGCCGGCGTGCTTTGCGCGAGGACGCAGACCGGTTTCATGGGCCTCGTGACCAGCGACCTTCTCGGCGGAACGGTCGCGCGTCGCTTCTTGCTCATGGCCTGGTTGGTTCCGATCTTCGGTGCGGTCGCCGTGTTCGGTCAGCGTGCCGGGGTCTACAAGACACCGCTCACGGCGTCGCTCATCGCCATCGCCGGCATGCTCGGAGTCGTCGCGCTCGTGTTCGCGACGGCTCGCACGCTCGATCGCGCGGACCGCGATCGACGGTGGGCCCTACGTGAGCTCGAACGCTGGAAGGCGCTCTTCGACAACGCCGAATGGGGCGTCATGCGCGTCGACCGTAGTGGAAAGATTCGACTCGCGAACCCCGCCTACGCGCGGATGCACGGGTTGACGCCCGAGGAGCTCGCGCATCGCAATGCCAAGGACCTGATGGCCCCGTCGCGGCGCAACGCCTACGAACCACGGTTCGACGAAGTCGTCGCCCGCGGGCACCTCCGCTTCGAGTCCGAGCATGTTCATGATGACGGCACGCGGTTTCCGGTGGTCATCGACGCGACGGCGGTGCGAGACGACGACGGAGCCTGGTCGTGTGTTTCGTACGTCCAGGACGTCACCGATTGGCGCGCGGCGGAGCGCGCGCAAGCCCATCTCGCGGCGGTGGTCGAAGCGTCGGAGGACGCCATCGTGTCCTACTCGCTCGGCGGTGTCGTTTTGACGTGGAATCGCGCGGCCGAGCGCGTCTACGGCTGGACGGCGGAAGAGGCGATGGCAGCGACGCGCATGGATCCCATCGGCCCCTGGATTCCACCGGACCGACGCATCGAGCTGAACACCCTCATGCGGGACATCGAGCATGGCAAGGCGGTAGCCGTGCTCGAGACGAAGCGCGTCCGCAAAGACGGCACGAAGTTCGACGCCATGCTGTCGATCTCGCCGATCTTCGACGCGCGCGGCGACGTCACCGCCTTCTCGGTGACCACGCGCGATGTCACGGGTCGCAAGCGCGCCGAAGAGGCGCTCGCTCGTGGTCATGCGATGGAAAAGGAGCTCCGCCATCGCATGGAGCACCTCTACGAGGAGGAATCCGTCGAGCGCTTGCGCCTTCAAGCGACGCTCGATCAGATGCCCGACGGCGTGATCGTCGTCGACGCCGACGGCCATCTCGTCGCCAAGAACCGGGCGGTCGAAGCGCTCTCGAGCGACTTTGCGACCGGCGAGGGGGCGCCTGAAGCGGCCGTGGCGATCGATCTTCGCCACCCGACGGGAGAGCCCTTCGACAAGGAGGACCTCCCGCTCGTTCGTCTGCTCCGACTAGGTGCCGCAACGCGCGCCGAAGAGGCCGTCGTCGTTCTACGTGACGGTAGACAAGTCCCCGTTCTCGTGAGCGCCGGCGAGGTACGTGGCCCGAAGGGAACGTTGATCGGCGCAGTCGAGACGCTTCAAGACATCACGACCATCAAAGAGCTCGAGCGGCTGCGCGAAGAATGGGCGTCCGTCGTCGCTCATGATTTGCGACAACCGCTGCACACGATCAGCCTGAATCTCCACCTGCTCGGTCGGCACCTCGGCGAGCGCGCTTCGGAGTCGCCGGTCGACACGCGATCGCTCGACCGCATCGGCGCCGCCGTCCACCGGCTCGATCGCATGATCCGCGATCTGTCCGACGTGTCGCGCCTCGAGGCGCGTCGGCTGACGCTCCAGCTGCAGCCGACCGACCTTGCGGTCCTCGTCGCCGACGTCGTCGACCGCTTCTCCGCGTCTGGCGAGCGCGTTGCGTTCCGCTTCGAGTCGCGCGGCACCGCATGTTCCGTCTCCGCCGACGCGGACCGGATCGATCAGGTGCTCACGAACCTCATGACGAACGCCGTCAAATACGGTGACGGCGTCAGCCCCATCGTCGTGAGCGTCGATTGGCGCGAAACCGAAGTCGTCGTGTCCATCAAGAACCGCGGAGCGGGCGTCACGCAGGAGGACAAGGAGCGCATCTTCAGCCGCTTCGAGCGATCACGTCGCGCAGGCACCTCGGGGGTGCGCGGGCTCGGACTCGGCCTCTACATCTCGCGTGGGCTCGTCGAAGCCCACGGGGGCCGCGTCGAAGTCGAAAGTGTACCGGGGGAGGAAACGACCTTCCGCTTCACGCTGCCGATCGCGAACGATCAGGCAGCGCGGTGAAGCGAAGCGACCGGCGCGGCCGAGGGCGGCGGGATCATCACGTCGTACGCGAGGTCCTGCTTCTCGAGCAGCGTGCGGAGGCGACTGCGCGCACGGTGCAGGCGTGAACGCACGGCGCTCTCGGTGATGTCGAGGCGGTCGGCGATCTCCTGGAGACCGAGGTCCATGTGGTAGTGCGCAACCACCACGTCGCGGTAGTCGTCGGGCAGCTCCTTGAGCGCATCGCGCACACGCGCGTCACGCTCGCGGGCGGCGACGCCGACGTCGACCTGGACCTGCTCGTTGTCGTTCATCGAGGGCAGGGTGGCGAGCTCCTCCCAATCGAGGCCCTCGACGACGCGCGCACGATGGCGACGACGCGAGCGCATCAGCATCAACGCTTCGTTCGCGGTGACGCGGAAGAGCCAGGTCGAAAAACTCGATTCGGCGCGGAACGAACCAAGGCGTCGGACAATCTGCATCAGGGTGGCCTGAAGCAAGTCACGACGATCCTCGTCGCTCACGGGGTAACGCAGAAGCTGCCGCTCGACGTGCGGCGTGATCATGCGAAGGACAGTGTCGAGAGCCGCGCTGTCGCCAGCGGCGGCGAGATCCAAGGTGGCGGGTTCGATGGCGAAGGCCATGGGGTCGTTCCTTCCGGTTGAGGCGTCCTTATGCGAGGTGCGTGCCACCGCGCTCGCCCCAGGATTTCCCGGCAGATCAGAACGAAAACCCGCTACGGCCGCGCCATGGCGCCTGTCGGAAGCCAATACAGGTGAAAGCCGGCAGACATCGATCCCGACAGGCGGCCCGACAGCAGGCAGGAGACTTGGGACTTTGATGACTTGCTGTCCGCCGGGTGTCACCGTCTGTCCCTGGCGACCGACCCCCAGCCGCGCAGACTACGGGGTAGATCGTAGCGTGATGTACGTAAAGGGCGTCCGAGGCGGACCGGTGTCCTTCGATGTCGATCGAGATCGGTCTTGGTGACCGCAGCTCAGGGGGGCTACGCTACCGTTTGATGGCGGCCAAGCTCGCCCGATCGCAGCGCACGCACGCGCGTGGCTCGCCTACCTCAGCGGGTAGCGGGCAAGGCGTTCGTTCGCTGCTCAAGGTCGGCGATTTGCTCGCCGGCAAGTACCGCGTCCAACGGATCCTCGGCGAGGGCGGGATGGGCGTGGTCGTCGCCGCGCATCACGAGCTGCTCGATCAGCAAGTCGCCGTAAAGCTTCTCTATCAGGACATCGCCGATCGCGAAGCCCAGTCGCGGCTTCTGCTCGAGGCGAGAGCCTGCGCGAAGCTCCAGTCCGATCACGTCGCGCGCGTCGTCGACGTCGATACGGGGGCCGACGGCCTTCCGTTCATCGTGATGGAGCTGCTCGACGGCGCCGACCTCTGTCAGATCGCCGATGCACGCGGTGCGCTGCCGCGTTGGCTCGTCGTCGACTACGTCCTTCAGGCGCTCGAAGGACTCGCGCACGCGCACGTTCGCGGCATCGTGCATCGCGATCTCAAGCCGTCGAATCTCTTTCTCGCGAACCGCGCCGACGGCACGCAGATCATAAAGATCCTCGACTTCGGAATCTCGAAGACCAACGACGGCGCGCCGTCGGGACACGAGCGCAATCACGCCGCGCAGCTCACGGGTGGTCGCTCGGTGCTCGGCTCGCCGCCGTACATGTCCCCGGAGCAGGTCCGCAGCCCGAAGACCGTCGATCATCGTACGGACATCTGGTCGCTCGGCATCTGCATGTACGAGTTGCTTACGAATTCCATGCCGTTCGGCGGCGAGGAGCTGCAGGAGACGTTCGCGCAGATCCTCGAGAAGCAGCCCGTCCCGATCCGCCACCTCGTGCACGGCGTGCCGGAGGGCCTCGAGCACGTCGTGATGCGCTGCCTCGCGAAGCGACGCGAGGAGCGCTTCAACGACGTCGGCGAGCTCGCGCGGGCGCTCGTCCCGTTCGGCTCGGGGAGCTGGATCAAGTCGGCCGACCGTGTCGGTGCCACGCTCTCTCGCGGCTTCGAGGACATCTCGAGCGCGACGCGCCTGAACCTGACGGGGATCAACCAAGCGATGGCCCGTACGGCCATTCCGTCGTCGCCGAGTCGCCGCGGCGAGAGCAACGGACCGGAGCTCACGGGCACGGCCAGCACGGTCGCGCGGCGCTTCACGATGCTCGAGACGAAGAGCGCGTGGCTGATCGCGACGCCGGCCATCCTCGGCATCGTCATCGGCGGCGCGGCGCTCTTTCGCGCGCGTGTTCTCGCGGCGACCGAGCCTGCTCCGCCGCCGCCGGTCCAGACGGTCCTCGAATTGCCGGCCGATCCTTCGGACGAAACCACGAGCGGCGCGACCGCCGTTCCCGTACCGACCGGCATCGTGACCGCACCGGTCTTCACGGCAGGCCCTGAAAATGAGGCTGCGACGGGGCCCGCACCGCAGGGGACGGTCCTTGCTGCATCGGCACCGAGCGCCCCGGCGTCCGCCGGCACCGCCAAGCACGCGACCACGGCGGCACCCGTTCGGTCGGCAACCCCATCGACGAAGAAGAGCTCGAGTGGTAGCAAGCCGGGGCTTCCCGCCGGACTTCCACGCGAGCGTCAATGAACCGAAGGCTTCACCCGTTCCTCCTTGCCGTCGCCGGGATCGCCCTTGGCGGTCTCGTCAGCTCCAGCGCCCTCGCGCAGGACAAGGAGGCCGACGCCGAGCGCCTCTTCCGAGAAGGCCAGAAGCTGCTCGAGGAGCGTCGTTACGGTGAGGCGTGTCCGAAGTTCGAAGCAGCCTACAAAAAGGACGGGCAGCTCGGCACGCTTCTGAACCTCGCGTTCTGCCACAAGGAGCAGGGAGCCGCCTGGTACGCCTGGCTCGAGTTCCGTGAGGCGGAGTTGAAGGCCGCCGAGCTCGGTCGCAACGATCGGCGCGACTTCGCGCATCAGCACGTCGTCGAGCTCGAAAAGCAGCTTCCGAAGGTCATCGTCGACAATCCGCGCGCGATGCCACTCACCGAGGTTCTCGTCGAAGAACGACGGGTACCCGGCGCCGAGAAGGGCACGGTCTTCGCGGCCGAAGCCGGCCAGCGCAAGCTGACGTTCCGCGCCACCGGCAAGAAGCAAGCGACGGCAATGGTCACGCTCACCAAGGGCGATCGACCGCATCACGTGGCGGTGCCCGAGATGGAGGAGGCGCCGCCCGAGGCCGAGCCCGTCAAGCCCACGCCGGCGGCGGAGTCTGCATCCGAACCGGCGCAAACGCCGTCCGAGAGCGCGCATCCGAGCGGCAGCCAGCGCACGCTGGGGTTCGTCGCGCTCGGCGTCGGCGGCGCTGCGCTCGTGGCGGGCGCGGTGACCGGCGTGATGACGCTTTCGAGCGCGTGCGCGGGAACGAGCGACGGCTGCACGACCTCGGCCAAGGACACGGCCGACACGACGGCGATGATCTCGAACGTCTCGTTCGCGGTGGCTGGCGTCGGCATCGTCTCGGGCCTCGTGCTCCTTCTGACGGCGCCGAGCACCACGACGCCCGCGAGCGATGCGTCCCACGCCAAGATCGAGCCGCGTTTCGGTGCCGGTTGGGCGGGACTCGCGGGCACGTTCTGACGTCGCCAAACGTGCCGAAACGTGATGCGTGATTCAGCGAAAGCTGAGCCACAACAGGCGGTTGAACTCGCGTTCGGAACCGGTTAGAAACCGAGCTCGGTCAAGAGTGCCAGCGTCAAGTCCCGGCTTGCTGGCCGACAACCCTCCGACCGCGGTGGGGTGCCCCCGGGAGAGACCAGGCCCGTTGCAGTAGCGCGACGGGCAAGCGCGGACTCTGGAACTCGTGCAAGCCATGTGACGTGTGCTCCGGCACATGTTCGCGGTGTACGGCGAAGCTCCCGGGTCCTCCGAACGAGGTCCCCCACATGCCGACCATCGAATCGCCTTCGACGCTCTCCGCTCGTCCGTCGCCGATTGCCTCGTCCGCACTCGTCTCGCTGCCGCTCTCGCTCGTGGGCGACGATTTGACCGTGCCTCTCGTGACCGGCGAGCAAGTGCGGTACACGAACCTCGACTGCGCGGCGAGCGCACCGTGCCTGCGCGCCGTGGACGACGTCCTGGCGAGCGTTCTGCCCTGGTATTCGAGCGTCCATCGTGGAGCCGGGTTCGCCTCGGTGGTCCTCAGCGATGCGTACGACGACGCGCGCGAGGTGGTGGCCGAGTTTCTTGGCGCGCGCTCGGACGATGCCGTCGTCTTCACGAGGAACACGACCGATGCGCTGAACCTGCTCGCCTCGTCGCTGCCCGAAGGCACCACGGTCGTGAGCTTCGTCTCCGAACATCACGCGAACTTGCTGCCGTGGCGTCGGGGAACCCACGTGCAGCTGCCGGTGCCGAAGAGCCCGGCTCATGCGATCGCGCTCGTCGATGCCGCGCTGCGCGAGGTCGGGAGTGGCCCTTGTCTCGTCGCGATCGCGGGAGCGAGCAACGTGACGGGCGAAATTTGGCCCATCGAAGAGCTCGCCACGCTCGCCCACTGGCACGGCGCCCGGCTTGCTGTCGATGCCGCGCAACTCGCGCCGCATCGAGCCATCGACATGGCCGCCACGGGCATCGACTACCTTGCGCTGTCGGCCCACAAGCTCTACGCGCCGTTCGGTGCGGGGGTTCTCGTCGGGCGTTCGGATTGGCTCGATGCGGCCGAGCCGTATCTTGCCGGTGGCGGCGCCGTTCGGCGCGTGACGGCCGAGAGCACCGATTGGGCGTCGGGCTCGGCTCGACACGAAGCAGGCACGCCCAACGTGATCGGCGCGATTGCACTGGCAGCGGCCTGCCGTGAGCTCGGCACCGTCGGAATGCGCGCGCTCGAGGAGCACGAAGAGGTCCTCCGGCGGCGCGCAACGCGCGGTCTGTCCGCGATTCCCGGCGTCGAGATTCTCTCGATGTGGGGGCCGGCGAGCGTGAGGGTAGGGATCGTGACCTTCCGCCTTCGAGGCCTGCAGCCTGGCCTTCTCGCGTCCGCTCTGAGCGCCGAGTACGGCATCGGCGTACGCGACGGCTCGTTCTGCGCGCATCCGCTCGTCGACGCTCTGCTCGAAGACGCGGCCGATGCGCGTGCAGGCGCAGTGCGTGCGAGCTTCGGTGTCGGCACGAGCGTGACGGACATCGACCGCTTCCTCGCGGCGATCGAGACGCTTGCCACGCATGGCCCGCGGTGGCCCTATCGCCTCGTGGCAGGGCGCTATGTGCCCGATCCCGATCCGCGTCCGCGCCCCTCGATCGCGGGGCTCCGAGCACGTTCGGCGCGTGAGGTTCCGCGCAGTGTGGCCGAGCCGTGCCGCGCGCTCGAATGACCGAAGTGCACAAGCGCGCGGGCAGCGCGTAACATGCGCTTTCCGACATGACGAGTGGCCTGCCGCGTTCCCTCGAGCACCCGCTTCCCGCGGGCCTCCGTGACTTGCTTCCCGAGGAGGCCCAGAGCCGTCGGGCGCTCGCCCAGCGCGTGCAGTCGCGCTTTGCGGCCTTCGGCTACCGACTCGTGACACCTCCCGTGTTCGAGCTCGCCGACGTGGTGGAGCGAGGACTCGGCACGCTCTCGTCGAACGACGTGCTGCGGTTCGTCGAACCGGAGTCCGGCGAGGTCTGCGTGCTTCGGCCCGACATGACCCCGCAGATCGCGCGCATCGTCGCGACGCGGCTTCGTGACCATGCGCCGCCCTTTCGGCTGGCGTACGAGGGAACGGTTGTGAGGCGCAGGATTGGCCGCGCGAAGAAGCACCGCCAGATCCCGCAGGTCGGCGTCGAACTGTGCGGCGTGGCGGGGCCCGAGGCCGACCTCGAGCTGCTCGAGCTCGCGGCCGACGTTCTTCGCGAGGTTGGGCTCGAGCGCTTCACGATCGACGTGTCCGACGCGGGCATTGTGCGCGAGCTCCTGCACGGCGTCGCGGCGGAGCATGCCGAAGACGTCACGCGCGCGCTCGGCCGCAAAGACGAAGCGCAGCTCTCGGAGCTCACGGAAGGTCTCGCGACCCGCGACGCGCTCCTGGCGCTCGTGCGCCTGCACGGAGGCCGCGAGGCACTCGTCGAGGCCGTTGCTCTCTTGGCGTCGACGCGCGCGGCCGAGCCTGCCAAACGCCTGCTCGCGCTGTTCGACGCTGCGGTGGCGCGCGGCCTGTCGAGCCATCTCACGGCCGACGCCGGCGAAGTGCGCGGATTTGCATATTACACGGGTACGATCTTCTCGATTTACGCCAAAGGTCCAGGCGAGCCCATCGGTGCGGGCGGCCGCTACGACGAGCTACTGTCGCGCTTCGGTGCGCCGATGCCGGCCATCGGTTTGGGCCTCGACCTCGACGCGCTCGGTTGGGCGCGCAAGGACGCGGGAATGGGTGAGTCCGCACCCGACGGCGTGGTCGTCGTAGGTGCTCCCGACGACCCACGGTTGCGCATGCTCCGTGAGCGGAGCCTCGTCGCAGTCGCGCTTTCGACACGCGAGTTGGCGACGAGCTATGCACGATCGTGGAGGTTCGCGGCGGTGTGGGATGGAACTTCGCTTTTCGATCCGGTCACCAATGCGCCGCTTGGAAAAAGCGCGAGCGTGACATCGGTCGATGAGGCCTTTCTCCAAACGCTTGCCGTGCTAAGGAGCGCGTCTCGAGGAGATTGATCGAAGAATGCCGGCCGTCGTAATCGTAGGCGCTCAGTGGGGTGACGAAGGCAAGGGCAAGATCGTCGACATCTTCACCGAGCATGCCGACGTCGTCGTGCGCTTCGGTGGAGGTCCCAACGCGGGTCACACGCTCGTCGTTGGCAACGAGAAGCTCATCGTCCGTCTCGTACCGAGCGGCATCCTCCGCCAGGACGTCGCGTGTGTGCTCGCCCAGGGAATGGTGATCGACACCAAGAGCCTGCTGACCGAGCTCGAGGAGCTCGAGCGCCGCGGTCTCGGCTCGCTCGGAACCAGCGGGCGCCTCGTCGTGTCCGACCGCGCGCACGCCATCCTGCCGTACCACGTCCTGGTCGACGGCCTGCGCGAGCAGGGCAAGGGCGCGATCGGTACCACCAAGCGCGGCGTCGGACCTTGCTACGAAGACAAGGTCGCGCGCCGTGGTGTTCCGCTCGGAGCCTTCCGCGATCCGGCGCGCCTGCGCGCGCTCGTCACCACGGCCATCGAGTGCTGGACGCCCACCATCCTCGCGCTCGGCGGTCAGCCCCGAGCGTCGACGAAGTGCTCGAAGCCATCGAGCCGTCGCGCCAGCGCATCCTGCCGATGCTCGTCGACTCGCAGTCGATCGTCGAGCGCGCGGTGCGTGAGAAGAAGAAGGTCGTCCTCGAAGGCGCGCAAGGCACGCTGCTCGACATCGACCACGGAACGTATCCCTACGTCACGTCGTCCACGCCCACCGCGGGCGGCGCGTGCGTCGGCGCAGGCATCGGTCCCACGCGCATCGACGAGGTCATCGGCCTCGTGAAGGCGTACTGCACGCGCGTCGGCGGCGGCCCGTTCCCCACGGAGCTCCACGACGACATCGGCGAGCGCATCCGCAAGGTCGGCGCCGAGTTCGGCTCGGTCACGGGCCGCCCGCGTCGCACCGGCTGGCTCGACCTCCCAGCACTCCGTTACGCGGTGCGCGTCAACGGGCTCGATGGTCTCGCGATCACGAAGCTCGACGTCCTCACCGGCCTCGAGGAGATCAAGGTCTGCGTGGCGTACGACACGCCGAGCGGTCGCACGACCGACTTCCCGCACGACGACCTCGAGCGCGCAGTGCCGGTCTACAAGAGCCTCCCCGGTTGGAAGCAGGACCTCGCCTCGGCGCGCTCGCTGGACGAGCTTCCCGCCGAGTGCCGCGATTACCTCCGCTTCATCGAGACCGAGGCCGAGTGCCGTGCGGTTCTCGTGAGCGTGGGCTCGCGTCGCGAGGAAACGATCGTCCTCGACGACCCGTTCCTCCGCTGAAGTTTCCAGGCGCAGGAATGCGCCGTCGTCCTCTGCTAGGCTTGAGCGCGGTGGTCGTCGCCGCGCTCGTCCTAGCGTCCTCGGTCTCGAGCCTGGCGTTCAGCCTCTCGTTGAGCCCCGCGTTCGCGCAGGTATCCTCGTCGTCCGCTCCGGGGACGTACGGAACTGCGCGCCCGGCAGAGTGTGTCGGGCTCGACGGCCTTCGCACCACCAACGTGTGGGAGCGCGCGAAAGAGCCGCAGCTTCGCCGCTACTGCGATCTGCTCGCCAGCGGGACCGCGAAGCTCGTCGGTGACGGCCCTCTCGCCAAAGACGTGCTCACGATCGCCGACGAGGCCGACCGCCTCCTCGCCGGACGTGCCGCGCCCAGCGTCCTCCGCGGACGTGCGTTGCTCCGCCTCGGCAAACCGCAGGCGGCGCTCGAGGCGTTCCAGGAGGCCGTGAAGCGCGACGACCGCGCGCTCGACGATCCGGTTGCGCTTCTCGCGTGGGCTCGCGCGAACGCGCGGACGAAGCATTTCGACGAAGCTGCCCAGGCGTATCGAGCGGCGCTCCCGCGCACGTCCACGTTGCCGGCGCAGGAGCGGGCGGCCGCGTCGTTCGAGGCTGGCATGATCGTAATGGCGCAAGGGCCGAACGCGATCGATGCGGCCGTGGCGATGCTGAAGCAAGCGCGCCGCGACAGTCAGGATGCGCTCCAAGTGGCGAGCGTCGTCGGTCTCGCGCTCGCGCTCGATCGTGCAGGGCAGCGTGACGAGGCGAAGGCCGTCCTCGCCGAGCGCGTACGCGACGGAGCGAAGGCGCTCCTCAAAGACGCGCGCGTGCTCGGTGCACTGAGCGACGCGGGCGTTCCCGAGGAATCGGATGCCTTGGCGGGCATGGCCCTCGAAGGCGTCGACGCCGCCGGCGCGCGCGAGGCTTGGAAGAAGTATCTCGACGGGCCAGGGGGCAAGGGGCCTTGGGCCTCGCACGCCAGCGGTCACGAAGGCGTTGGGGCTCCGTCGAAAAAGGGGACGCGATGAGGCACTGCCGGCTCGCCGTCCTCGCCGCGGCCGTTGCCACCTGGCTTGCGCTGTCGGCGACGGCTCGTGGAGACACAGCCCCGGGCGTTTGGGACCGCGCGCGCGATCCTCAGCTCGAAGACACCTATCGCCTCCACGTGGAGATCCAGCGCCGGCTCACGCTGTCCGGTGATCCCGGTCGGAGCCAGCTCCTTCTCGCGCGGGCGATGCTCGAGCGCGCCAACGCGGAGACGAGCCCCGACGTTCGCCTGCGCTTCGATCTCGGCAACGTCTACCTGCGCCTCGGCGACGTCGGTAAGGAGTACTACCAGCGCTCTGCGAAGGTGCTCAAAGCGGCGCTGCGCGATGCGCCGGACCATCCGATGGCCGAAGAGAGCTGGCTGTGGCTCGCCTTCGCGTGCGGCCACACGGGCGAGTACGCGTGCGAGCGCGACGCGTACATCCAGGTCTTGCGCCGGGCGAGCGAGGAGGTGTTGCGCGCAACGCCGCTGCTCAATCTGGCCGAGACGTCGATGCACCTTGGTGACTTGGCGGGGGCCGTCGAGGGGTACCGCGAAGCGCTGCGTATCTCGTCCAGCATTCCATCGGACACGACGGCGCCACTCGCCGTCTGGGGTCTTGCCGTCGCGCTCGATCGCTCGGGCGATCGCATCGAGGCAGAGAAACAAGCACGCTTCGCGATCAGCCTCGAGCGGTCGCTCGGCTTACGCGCACCTTGGGGCGGAAGCGTCTCGGCGCTCCTCCACTCGGAGAACGTGTTCTTCGTGCCCGAGTACGAAGTGCACTGGTACGACGCCCTCGGCGCGGCCGCCCTGGCACGAGCGGCAACGAGCGCATCCGAAGCCGCGCACTTGTGGCGAGTGGCCGAGGAGGCCTTCCGGGCGTACGTCGCGCGTGCGACCCCCACCGGCGACCGGTGGCTCGAGCTTGCGAAGGCGCGTCACGCCACGGCGAAGGCCGAGCGCGAGAAGGCCGAACGCGCGAGAGGCAAGGAGCGTCCGAAGTCGCTTGGCGACGGCGACGAAGTCACGCTGTGAACGACGTTGCCATCAAGACCGCGCTCGACGACGTTCGTGCGCGAGAGGACTTGCGGGCACGCCGGGCAGCCGATCCCGTCGAATTCGTGCACCGCTACCGTTCGAACGAGGATCGCGAGATCGTCGCGCTCGTTGCCGCGACCTGCGCCTTCGGCAACGTGAAGGCCATCCGCCTCAAGCTCGAAGATCTTCTTGGACGCGTGGGCCCGAGCCCAGCACGCGCAGGCGACGAGCCCAAGGCCCTGTTGAAGCGGCTGCAAGGCTTCAAACACCGGCTTTTTCGCGGCGAGGACGTCGGACGACTCATCATCGGCGCTCGGCGCGTGCAACGCGATGCGGGGGAGCTCGGCGCCGCGTTCGAGGCCGAGCTCGCCGCCGCGGACCGCGAATTTGCCGTCCAGGGCGCGACCGGCAAGGAGCTCCACGAGCGCCAGGCCGAGGCGCTCAAGGAGGCGCTCGCCCGGTTCTGCGACCGGATTCGGGAGGGCGGCGGCTTGGCGCTCGCGGGCGAGCAAGATCCCAGCGGCCGCCGCGGACCGGCGCACCTCCTCTCGAACGCTCGGGCGGGAAGCGCTGCCAAGCGCCTGTTCCTCTTCCTCCGCTGGATGATCCGCCCCGCCGACGGCATCGACTTCGGCCTCTGGCGGATTCCGCCGAACCGGCTCCTCGTTCCGGTCGACGTTCACATCCACAAGCTCTCGAAGAACCTCGGTTTCACCAAGCGGACGGACGTTTCGTGGCGAACGGCCGTGGAAATCACGCGCGCGCTGGCCCGTTTGGACGCCGACGACCCGATTCGGTACGACTTCTCGCTCTGCCACCTGGGCATGGTCCAGCGCTGCCCATCGCGCCGGGATGCTGCGCGTTGCGAGGGCTGTGGGGTCATGCCGGTCTGCGTCCACTGGCAGGGGCGGGACCGGCGCGCAGGCGCGGAATCGGCCTCGAACAAGGCCCAGGCGGCCCCTCGGACCGGGCAGAAAACTGGGCGAGCCCTGCCGGTCGTGAGAAGCACGTGACTTCCAAGAGCTTTCCGTGAGACGCTTCCGGAAGGCGCCGGTCGTGGGTTGTCCCGCATTTAATCGGCCGCTTTACGCTTCCCAAGACGGCTCCAAAGAAGCCCTTCGCGCTTCGACCATCTTCAGATGCCCGCAACGAAGAACGCACAGAAGAAACAGTTTCCGCTGGACGCTCTCCGCACCGACGGCTGGTTCGAGCGCATCGGCGAGGGCATTGGCAGCTTTCAGGCGCTTTGCGAGATCGTCGGCGAGCGCTTCTTTGCGTTTTCGATCATCGTCGGCGCGCGCATCACGGCGCTGACGATCGACCGGCGGAGCCCCGACCAGACCCTGGTCGACTTCGTCGTGGGCTCGGTCGACACCGACGGAGACCTCGAACCTCAGCGGCTCACGCTCGCCGATTTTCGCCGCCGCCTCGTCGGCGCCCTCCTCGTCGAGGAGGAGAAGGAAGCCCCGGCGCCCGAGCGCGAGACCGACGTGGAGGCCATCCAGCTCTACATCGGCGTGCGCTACCTGCTTCTCGCGCCGCTCTACGGCTATTCGCTGACCTCGCTCACCATCGAGCCCAACGAGCGCAACGAGGCCGAGCTCTCGGTGCTCCACGACGGAGATCCGGAGAAGTACGAGCTCGACGGCTTCCGCATGCGGATCCGCTCGCACGTGCGCGAAGAGCTCGATCGCGTGGCCACCGGCGCCCGTTCGGCCATCGACCTTTCGAAGGTCGCCGAGGCCGAGGCCTGCGCCCTGCGCAAAGAGTGGCCGAAAGTCATCGCGCTCCTCGGCACGTGGCCGGCGCCCCTCGCGATCTTCCTCCGGACGCCCGAGGGACAAATGCTGGCCCCCGAGGCCCGCGCTCTCATCGCCAAGGGGCTCGGCCTCCTCGGCTCGGCGTGCGTGCACCTCGGCGAGATCGAGCAGGCCGAAGAGGTCTTCCGCATCGGCATCCAGTACGCCCAGGAAGGCATGGCCGCCGCCGAGCTGTTCCGCCGCCTCGGCGAAGCGCTGCTTCTCAACGAGCGTCCCGGCGAAGCCATCGGTCCGCTCCGCCGCGCCCTCGCGTTCGGTGGCCTCCCGCAGGAAGTCTTGCCGCCGCTCGCCCGTGCCTTCATCAAGCGTGGCCGCTACGTGGCCGCCTTTGCTTGCCTGAAGGACGCGCTCGCGTCGGGCGCCGTCGAGAAGGACCTCGCCGACGACATCCGCGAAGTCGAAGGCAAGCTCGGCCCCGCGCTCACCGCCTGGAAAGCGCGGATGCTGACGGTCGACTGACCGCAGCCCGCCCAGGAATTGCAAACCCGTTCACGAAGCGCTTCGTGAACGGGTTCTATAAATTTGCGACGGGACGGTCAGGAGCCGTACTTCGCGACCAGCGCTTTGGCGCGCTCCACGAACTTCGCCTGGTGGAAGCGCTCGAAGTCGGCCCACGTGGTGAGTGAGCGCGTGTCGTGGACGCGGTCGAGGAAGACCTTGCCGTCGAGGTGGTCGCACTCGTGCTGGAACGTGCCCGCCGTCAGGCCCTTCACCTCGAAATCGAGGTCATTTCCGTGCCGGTCCCATGCGCGAACGCGCACGCCGGTGAAGCGATACACTTCACCCCTCAGGTTCGGGACGCTCAGGCAACCCTCGAAATTCAGGAAGGTCTCCTCCGTCGTCGGCGTGACCTCGGGGTTCACCAAGACGGTGAGGGGATAGTTCGGTTTGTACGGATATCGCGGGTTGTTCTTGATCTCGATCGCGCAGATCCGGACCGGCTCGTAGACCTGGTTCGCCGCGAGGCCGGCGCCATTCGCGTCGTGCATGGTCTCGATCAGGTCGTCGATGAACGCCTGGAGCTCGGGGGACGAAAGCTCCTCCTTCGTGAGCTTTCGCGTGGTTTCGCGCAGGATCGGGTGCCCAATGGTCGCGATCTTCCGGATGGCCATCGCGGCGAACCCTAGCACCAACGGAGGGTTGGAAGGCGCGGGCGTGGCGACGGCCGCGTCCACTCGGAGCGGCGGGTTGGGAGCTCCGCCGCGGACCGTCCGGATGAGCCGCCGGGCCCTGGGCGTGGCCCGAACGCGGCGCTGCGGCCCCGTCGTTGACTTTCCAGGGCCTTACGCACTAGAAACCCGGGAACCTAGCTCCCGAAAATCGCGCGCGTTTGTTACGCGAGCCGCGTCTCTTCGGGAGGGGTCGCACGAAGGACTCCCTGGACTACCACGCATGATCCCCACGTACGCCCCGATGTTCCTGATGATCGCCACGGCGGCTTTGCTCGCCGGGGTCTTCTTCATTGGCGCGAGCTTCCTCGGTGGAAAGCTCAAAAAGACGCCCGAGAAGATGAAGCCCTTCGAGTGTGGCTCCGAGAGCTCCGGTGGTCGCCACCTGAAGCTCTCCGTGAAGTTCTACCTCACGGCGATCCTCTTCGTGGTCTTCGACATCGAAAGCGTCTTCATCTACCCGTGGGCGGTTCAGTTCAAGAGCCTCGGGTGGGTTGGTCTCGCGTCGATGTTCGGCTTTCTCGCCGTGGTCATCGTCGCCCTCGTTTACGTCGTGAAGAAGGGAGCTCTCGAATGGGAGACCTGAAGCAAGTCACTCTCGAGAACAGCTCCACGTCGGGCTTCGCTACGACCAAGCTGGATGCGCTCCTCAACTGGGCGCGTAAGTGGTCGCTGTTCAAGTACCCGTTCGTCACGGCGTGCTGCGGAATGGAATTCATGGCGCTCACGAGCCCGCGTTTCGACGGCTCGGCGCGCTTCGGTGCAGAGGCCCCGCGCTTCTCGCCGCGCCAGAGCGACCTCCTGTGGGTCGTCGGCACGATCTCGCAGCGCCAGG
This sequence comes from Labilithrix luteola, assembly GCF_001263205.1. Taxonomy (GTDB): domain Bacteria; phylum Myxococcota_A; class Polyangia; order Polyangiales; family Polyangiaceae; genus Labilithrix; species Labilithrix luteola. The sequence goes on along the minus strand of NZ_CP012333.1, from coordinate 9,653,477 downwards.
CGCCGGTCCTTCGCCGCATCTACGAGCAGATGATGGAGCCCAAGTGGGTTCTCGCGTTCGGCACGTGCGCGAGCTGCGGCGGCTTCTACGACAACTACACGACGGTCCCGGGCATCGACAAAATCATCCCGTGCGACGTCTACGTTCCGGGCTGCCCGCCGCGTCCGGAGGCCGTTCTCGACGGCTTGATGCTCCTGCAGGACAAGATCACCCGCGGCGATCGCACGCCGGGCATCGTGAAGCCGCGCGAAGATCCCTCGGACACGCTCGTGAAGCTTCGCCGCAGCCGAGAGGAGGCCTGAGATGAGCGAGCGCGTTCTTCAGGTCCTCAAGGACAAGTTCGGCAGCGCCATCCTCGAGACGCACAGCCAGTTCGGTGACGAAACGGCGGTCGTCGAGGCCTCGCGCTGGCACGAGATCTGTCTCTTTCTCCGCGACGACCCGCAGATGAACTTCGACATGTTCGTCGATATGTGCGGCGTCGACTATCCGGAGCGCGAGCCCCGCATGGAGGTCGTTCTGCACCTCTACTCGATTGCTCGCCGCCATCGCCTTCGCCTCAAGACTCGCGTTGGCGACTCCGAGATGGACGGAGCCGAGGTCGACACTGTCACCGACGTTTGGTCCGGCGCGAACTGGTTCGAGCGTGAGGTCTACGACCTCTCCGGCGTGACCTTCAAGGGCCACCCGGATCTTCGCCGCATTCTCATGTATCCGGAGTTCGAGGGACACCCGCTCCGCAAGGATTACCCCGCCAACAAGACCCAGCCGCTCGTGCCGTATCGCACGGAGGCCGAGGCCGGTTTGCCGCTCGAGAAGATCGCGCCTTTCCGCGCGGACGAAGGCATGCCGTTTGGTCGCCGCGGAACGTGGGGCCAGGACCGAGGAGAGAGCTGACATGGAGCCGATCGATCTCGACCTCGAAGAGAGCGAACTCGAGCTGCCCGCCGAGCCGATGCACCTGAACCTCGGGCCTGCGCACCCTGCCATGCACGGCACGGTGCGTATCGTCCTCGAGTTGTCCGGTGAGACGATCGTGAAGAGCGACGTCCAAATCGGCTACCTGCATCGCGGCTTCGAGAAGATGTGCGAGCGCGGGACCTGGGCCCAGGTCTTCCCGTACGTCGACCGCCTGAACTACGTCTCGCCGATGCTCAACAACGTGGGCTACGCCCTCGCTGTCGAGAAGATGTGCGATATCCAGGTCCCGGACCGCTGCCAGTGGTACCGCATGATCCTGGGCGAGCTGGCCCGCATCTCGGACCACCTCACGTGCACGGGCGCGATGGCGATGGAGCTCGGCGCATTTACGCCGTTCCTCTGGTTCATCAAGGCCCGCGAGATGGTCTGGGACATCCTCGAAGAGGAGACCGGCGCGCGTCTCACGCACTCGTTCGGCCGCATCGGCGGCATGGCCCAGCCGCCGACTCCGGCGCTGAAGGAGATGTGCCGCAGCGCGCTCTCCGCGATTCTCAAGATCGTCGAAGACGGCGAGGGCATGCTCCTCAAGAACCGTATCTTCATCGATCGCCTCGAGAACACGGGCATCATCAGCGCCAAAGACGCCATCGCCCTCTCGTGGACGGGCCCCACGCTCCGCGCGAGCGGCGTGGCGTACGACATCCGCAAGGCGCACCCGTACCTCAAGTACGACGAGGTCGACTTCGACGTGCCGCTCGGCAAGACCGGCGACACGATGGATCGCTTCCTCATCCGCCTCGCCGAGATCCGTCAGAGCGTGCGCATCATCCTCCAGTGCTGTGACCGCATGGCCGACGAAGGCCCGGTCAACACGGACGACGCGCGCGTGATCCTCCCCCCGAAGTCGGACGTCTACACGACGATCGAGGGCACCATTCAGCACTTCAAGCTGATCATGGAAGGGGCCAAGGTTCCGAAGGGCGAGGTCTACTCGTACACCGAGGCCGGCAACGGCGAGCTCGGGTTCTACCTCGTCTCCGACGGCTCGGGCACGCCCTACCGCGTGCGCATCCGTCCGCCGTGCTTCGCGGTCACCGCCGGCCTCTCGCAGCTGATCAACGGCAGCATGCTGAGCGACATCGTGCCGGTGTTCGGTTCGCTCAACATGATCGGCGGGGAGTGCGATCACTGAGGTTTCCGCCTCGCCGCGCGCGTCGGACTTCCTGAGCGCGCGCGGTGAGCTCGAAACCGTTGCTCGTTTAGCGCTCCCGATCGCGCTCGCGCAGTTCGGGCTGATGCTGCTCGGGCTGGTCGACGTTGCCATTCTCGGTCACGCGTCGTCGACGGAGCTCGGCGGCGCGTCGATCGGGCGATCCATCGGCTTCGCCTCTCTCTCGCTCGGCATTGGGGCGTCGTCAGCGCTCGAGCCGCTCGCGGCGCAGGCCGTCGGGGCAGGAGAGGACGAGCAGGCCTGGCACGCGCTGGTCGCGACGCTGAAGGCGTGCACGCTCGTCTGGGCGCCCTGCGCACTCCTCGCGATCGCGGCCACGTTCGCGCTCGAACCGATCGGCATCGACCGCGCCCTCGTCGGACCGGCGCGCGCGTTTCTCGTCGCGCAGATGCCGGGCCTGCTCGGCTTCACGCTCTTTCTGACGGCGAAGACGTACCTGCAAGCGCACCGCGTGACCGTGCCCGCGCTGGTTGCCACGGTCGTCGCGAACGTCGTCAACGTGATCGTGTGCAATGCCCTCGTCCACGCCGAGCTTCGTGCGTTCGGGCATTCCATGAGCCTCGGCTTTCGCCCGCTCGGCGCGCTCGGGGCAGGGATGGCGAGCTCGGTGGCGAGCATCGTGATGGCGGTTTGGATGGTGATCGCCGCCTATCGCAGGCGCCCACCGCTGTCGCCGACGAGGCCCAAAGACGCCGCGAGTACGAAGAAGGTGCTGAGGCTCGGTATGCCCATCGGCATGCAGCTGCTCACCGAGATCGGCGTCTTTTCGCTCGTGGCCGTCCTCGCGGGCCGACTCGGCGCCGTCGCCGTCGCGTCGCATCAGATCGCGATTGGCCTCGCGAGCTTCACCTTCATGGGCGTGCTCGGTATCAGCGGCGCCACCGCGGTGCGCGTGGGCCATGCGATCGGCGAACGCCGCTCGCCTCGCCAGCCGGGGCTGCTCGGAATCGGTCTCGGTGCCGCGTTCATGCTCGTGTCGGGAGCGGTGTTCCTCACCATCCCCGAACTGCTCATCCGGCTGTTCACCGACGATCCGAACGTCGTCGCGCTCGGCGTGACGCTTCTACGCATCGCCGCGGGCTTCCAGCTCTTCGACGGCGTGCAAGGAGTTGCGGCGGGCGCGCTCCGCGGGGCCGGTGACGTACGCATGGCCTTCGTCGTGAACTTGGCGGCGCACTGGCTCGTCGGGTTCCCTCTGGCGATGCTTCTCGGCTTCCACCTTCATTGGGGCGCTCCGGGGTTCTGGTGGGGGCTCCTCGTCGGGCTCTTCTTGGTAGCCGTTTTCCTCACCTGGCGATTCGTCGTGATTACTCGCGGTCCCGTCGGCCGAGTTTGACCCTTCGTCGCAGACCCAGCACGACCGTTCGTCTGCTTTACAGCCATTTCAGTGCCCGATTGGCCGAGCTCAACACACGCAGATACAGTGTACGATGATGGTGACCATTAAACGTTAATCTTGTGATTCGCTTGGGATTCTCGGCGCATCGAACTTGACGGTCGAGGTCCGGGGAAGTCATCGTTCCAATCTCGGTATCGGAACGAGATAGCCAATGCGGACCTTCCCCTTCCTCCAAACAGTCCTTCCGGCCGTTCTATTCGCGACGGCTGTGATCACGTCCTCCGTCGCGTGCTCCAGCTCCTTCTCGCCGAAGTCCTGCTCAGCCGATGCAGAGTGTGGCGACGGTTTGGTCTGCGCACTCGAGGCTCAGCCTGCGGTCTGTCGCGCCGCCAGTGACTCGCCACTTCGCATCGGAATGAGCGCGCCTGCGACGGGCCCGAGCCAAGACCTCGGCGTCGAGATGAAGAAGGGGGTGACGCTCGCGTTCGATGCGCAGAACGCCGCGGGTGGTATCCGAGGTCGCAAGCTGGAGCTCCTCTTCCGCGACGACCAGTACATTCCTGACAACGCCGAGAATGCGGTTCGTGATCTCCTCGAAGTCGAGCAGACGCAACTGCCCGCGCGCTGCCTCACCTCGACCAACCCGCCGGTCGCGGGGCAAAAGGCGATCGGTCCGAACGCGCTCGATCGCGGGCCGGATGGCGTCATTGCGCTCCTCGGCAACGTCGGTACGCCGACCATGGTGCGCACCGCGCCGATCGCGGTGGAGACGCAGACGCTCTTCTTCGGCGCCTTCACGGGCTCGGCGAAGGTGCTGCGTGACGGCAGCGCGGGGCCGGCGTGCAGTCGCTACATCTTCAACGTTCGTGCGAGCTACGGTCAGGAAGCGCGCGCCACGCTCGAGTACTTCTTCAAGCAGGGTGTGCCCGATGGGAAGCACATCATCAGCTTCGATCAGAACGACACGTTCGGTCAGGCGGGGTACGACGGCATCACCAACGCGTACACGGCGCTCAAGGGCTCGGTCGACTCGACGCCGCCGACCGACGAGATCAAGCGATTCCGCTACGTGCGCGACGACGTCACGAGCGTGCCCGCGCAGGTGCAGGCCACGGCGCAGTACCTCTCCTCCGTGCTCGCGGCGGACAGCGCGAATCACGTCGTCGGCATCATGGCTACCGGCACGTACGGTCCGGTCTCCAACTACATCCAGGCGATTCGCCAGTGGCAGTACGCGAACGACGCCGATCAGACGACGAGCAAGCGTGCGACGCGCCTGACGGTGCTCTTCAGCGCCGTGTCCTTCGTCGGTCCGAACACGCTGGCCGCGCGCCTCCGCGACGCCGGCACGGTGAACACGCCGAAGGGCGCGACGCCGTACACCGACGGCGTGGTCGTCTCGCAGGTCGTTCCGAACTACGACTCGGACAACAGCGACGTCGTGAAGCAGTACCGCGAAGCTCTCGGTTCGACGCGCCAGACCGCGAGCTTCACGTCGCTCGAAGGCTACGTCGCCGCGCGCGTCTTCATCGCTGGCCTGCTCTCTCACAAGGGCCCCTTCGTTCCAACCGCGCTGCTCGACACGTTCGAACAGCTTCCGAGTCAGGACCTGGGCCTCGGGGCTTCGAGCTTCAGTCCTCAGAGCCACCAGTACTTGAAGTCGGTTTGGGGCACGGCCATCTCGCCCGATGGCACGTTCTCGAACCGGTACTTCTGGACCGACGGCACGGCGATTCAGCTGTTCGAATAATCAACGAAGCCTCTCTTGTGGCACGCGGGTGGGGGGATCCAAACCATGTTCGTTGGGCAGTACAGGTGAGACACCATGAGTGAGATCCTCGGAAAGTACCAACTCGTCGCGGAGCTCGCGCGGGGCGGCATGGGGATTGTCTATCTCGCGGTCAGTCAGGGCCCTGGCCGGTTCAGCAAGCTGCTCGTCATCAAGGAACTGAAGCCGGAGCTCGCCGAAGACGCGTCGTTCCTCCAGATGTTCCTCGACGAGGCACGTCTCGCAGCGCGCCTGAATCATCCCAACATCGTCCAGACGTACGAGATCGGGACGGACGGCGACCGTCACTTCATCGTGATGGACTACCTCGAGGGCATCAGCCTCGCGCGCGTGCTCAAACGCAAGAGCGAGAAGTTCACGGCCGCTATGCAGCTCCGTGTTCTCTCCGAGGCGTTGCAGGGCCTCTCGTACGCGCACAACCTCACCGACTTCGACGGAACGCCGCTCGGATCGTGCATCGCGATGCGACGCCTCAGAACCTGTTCCTCACCTTCGACGGTCAGGTGAAGGTCGTCGACTTCGGCATCGCGAAAACGCGTGACAGCACCGTCGAGACGCGCACCGGCGTCCTCAAGGGCAAGCCGGGATACATGGCGCCCGAACAAATCTCGGGCGACGTCGACGCTCGCTCCGACGTCTACAGCGCCGCGGTCATGCTCTGGGAAGCGGTCGTTGGCCGCCGTATGTGGCAAGGGAAGGGCGACGTCGAAGTCCTCGCCAACATCCTGCGCGGTCAGACTCCGGCGCTTCGTGAAGTGAAGCCCGACGTCGACGAGAGGATCGCCTCCATCTGCGACAAGGGCCTCGCGAAGGATCGCGAGGAGCGCTACCACAGCGCGCAGGCCCTCGCCGACGACATCGACGCGTACATGGCCGAGAAGGGCCTGGTCGTGTCGCCGCGCGAGATCGGCAAGGTCGTCTCCGAGATCTTCGCCGAGGAGCGTGAGCGCACGCGCGCGACGATCGACGCGTACCTGCAGTCGCTTCGTAGCGGCATTGCGCAGGCGGCGCTTCCGCGGATTCGGTCGCAAGCCCCCGAGACGATCACGCCGAGCGGCAACAGCAACAGCAACCGGTTGGTCGGAACGGGCACGTTGCCGAGTGTTCCGAACGGGCCGACGTCGGCGAACCAGCCCACGCCAGCAGGCATCGAGTTCATCAATCCGAGCTTGGTGCCCGCCTACGCGCCGGATCATCCTCGAAAAAAGAGCCGCACCGGGCTGCTGCTCGTCGCAGGTGGGGTCGTGCTGGGAGCGCTCGCCGCGTTCGGCTTCGTGCTCTCGAAGAAGCCGGGGCCGAACGTCGAGGCCACGCAAGCGCTCGACTCGCACACGTCGGAAGAATCGGGCGCGCCTGCCGCGGCCGCGCCCATTCCACCGCCCGTGACGGCCACGGCGACAGGCCCGTCGACGCACGAGCTCCACGTGAAGGTCACGCCGCCCGTGGCGACCGTCTCCTTCGACGGCGTCACCTACGCGAACCCTGCGAAGACGACGTGTCGTCACGGGACGTCGGTCCTCATGCGCGCGAACGCGACCGGGTACTCCGCACGCGAGCGCAAGATCGATTGCGACAAGGACGAATCGCTCGAGCTCGTGCTCTCGCCGCTCGCCGTCTACGTGCCTCCGCGTGCCCAGCCCGCGCCGGCACCTGCGCCGTCCCCGACGCAGGCGCCTGCCTCGACTCCGGCGAGCGCGGCCGCCAAGACGGACTGCAATCCGCCGTTCTATTTCCAAGGAACGAAGAAGGTCTTCAAGCCTGGCTGCTTGTGATTCCAGGAGACGATGACGATGTCCAAGAACACCTCTCGCCGCGTTCACGTTCTCTCGCTCGTCGCCGCCTCGTTCTTCGTCGCCGGAGTCGCCGATGCAGCACCGCCGACCAAGGAAGAGTGTGTCGACGCGCACGGGCGCGCCCAGGACATGCGCGAGAAAAGCCAGCTGGCGCGCGCCCGAGCGACGTTCCTCGTTTGCGCGAACCCAGCGTGTCCGAGCCTCGTTCAGGCCGACTGCGCGCACTACGCGGACGAGCTCGAACGACTCGTTCCCACGGTGACGTTCAACGCACGTGACGGCGCCGGGGCCGACCTTCCCAACACGCAGGTCTTCGTCGACGACACGCAGGTGGCTTCGCGCCTCGACGAGGGCAAGGCGTTCGACATCGAGCCGGGCAAGCACGTGGTGCGCTTCGTCCACGACGGCAAGGAAGTCCCGGTCAAGGTCGTCGTGAGCCAGGGCGAGAAGGCGCGCCCCATCAGTGCCGTCTTCGGCGACCCGAAGCCCGCGACTCCGGCGGGTGGTGCATCCACCGACGGAGGAAAGACGGAGCCCAAGGAGCCCAAGGAGCATCGCTCGGCGCTCCCGCTCGTCGTTGCCGGCATCGGGGCTGCGGCGCTCGGCACGGGGCTCGCGCTCACGTTCGTGGGCCTCGGCAAGGTGCCCGACAGCTGCAAGGTCTCCTCGCACGAATGCGCGGCACCTCCGGGCAGCCCGGTGTTCGACGATGCAAAGAACGGTGTCGGTCTCGCGAACATCGGGTTGGTGACGAGCATCGCGGGTGGCGCCGTGATGATCGGCGGGCTCGTCTGGTATTTCGTGCAGCCGACAACGAAGACCACGACGGTCGGACGCGGCGTGCAGTGGACGCCCTGGGCCAGCGCTTCCAGCGCAGGTCTCGGCGCGCACGGAACCTTCTGACGCGCTCGCGCGCGCCTCCGGATTCAGCTCCGACTCAGCGAACGTTCGCCACGCGTGCCTTCGGCGCATGCGTGGCGTTTCCCATTTCGTCGAGCTCGTAGAGCTCCTCTTCGAAGTTGGCGACGCGGTATCCCGCGCCGATCGACGTGACGCGAACGAGAACCTTGCCTTCGGACGAATCGTCGACGCGATAGCCCGCGACGTTGCCTTTCGAGACCTCGTCGACGAACTGGCGCCGTCGCTTTTCCCGCGCGCTTGCCATCCCGACGGCGAGCGCGCCGGCCACGACGCCGCATGCGGAGAAGAGATACAGCAGGGCAAGGCCCACGGTGCCCAACGCGCCCGACGTTTCGGGCGTCCCGCGCAACGCGATCAGCGCTCCGAGCGTGGCGAGGAGTGCGCTCGCGATGCCGACAACGCGCTCGCCACGCTCTTCGCCCGCGAGACCTTTCTCGGCGAGCTTCTGCGACCACGCGAGGGGCGCGCCGAAGAAGGCGAGGGTAGCGAGCAAGCCGGGCACCCAGAACATCGAACCAACCGTGACGCCCAGAAGGGCGCCGAGCAGAAAGACCGCGGGCTGCGAGTCCTCGACTGTGCGACTCGACAGCATGAAGAGGCCACCGCCCAGGGCACCGTTGAGTGCGGCGAGAGGCAAGGACGCAAGCCACCCCACGCGAAGGTTCGTGCTGCCAACCGTTGCGCGCGAGCGAAGGATGAGCGCCCAGACGAGGCCGACGACGAACGTCGGCAGCCCTGCGAGCACGCCAAACCCTCCGAACGTGGTCGTGTGACTTGGCTCGGGCTGGCCGAGGATGTATCCGAAGACGCCCCCGGTGGTTGCCGCGAGCGACGCAGCCATGGCCAAGGCGTTGAGGGCGCGGAGCTGGAGGAGGGAGCGGAAGGGGGCGGGAGGCTTGGCTTCGTCTCATCCCGCGAAGGTGGCGAGGGCGGCGAAGGTGACATGCGGCGCAATCCGCTTCCGACTGTAGCGCTACTCGTGAGACAACAGAATTGGTTCAACCAGTTTTGCTCGGCCCGATTTCGCCGCTCGCCTGCTGGGGCTGTATGAAATCACACGAGACGGCCTACCGGCACTTGACGGTGGCGGCGGACAAAGGTGCCATAACGGTGCGGGTGCTCGGTCGAACGCTCGGTCGGATGTGAAGGGGTGGCGATGGAACGACGAAACATCCGAAAGATGACGCAACAGGGGCTCGGCGCGGTCAGCCCGGCCGACGGCACCGACAGCGGCGAGCTCAAACGGCCGTCTGCGCCTGGAACTCCAGTTTCCGGCCCCGCGTTTGCACCCACGATTCCCGCAGGGCCCGCGATCACCGAGCCGGTCACGACGGTGGTTCCGCGGGACAAAAAGATCAGCGGTCCGCCGACGCCACGTGAAGAGCCCGATGACGGAGCGCCTTCGCAGAAGGCTCCCTCCGGCTCATCATCACTCAGCGGATCCTCGCCGCCTTCTCAGCGGAAGCGGACTCCGCCGCCCGTGCAATCGTCGCCGCCGTCCCAGCGCAAACGCACGCCCGCCCCGGGCGGCACGGGAGGCGCGCGGGGCTTTCGTGACGAGGAAATCGGCACGTCGGCGGCGCTCGCCGAGATCGCCGCGGGCATTTCACGTCGCGCCATTCCGCGCCTCGTTCGCTCGCGCGACGAGCTGGCGGCAGCGCCGATCAACCATCGTGAGGGCTTCCTGCTCGCGCATGTCGATGGTTCGACGACGGTGCAGGGCCTCATCGACGTTTCGGGCATGACCGAGGACGAAGTGATGGCCATCGTGGGCCGCCTCCGTCGCCTCGGCATCGTGCAGCTCGGCTAACGGCCCAGGGCAGCTGAAGCACGGAGGGCTCTCCGGAGCCGCTCTCACGAACCTCGCGAAAACTTTGCGCGATTGACGCGCCTTTGGGGCCGTTCCTGGGCCTTTCGATGGGCCGAGCTCGCCCCCAATCGAGGGCACTGAACGGCGGCCTTGATTGCGGGCTTCCAACCGTACGCAAATCGTCGTAAATCGTCGCGACACGAATGCCGACCTTCAAGCTTGACGGCAAGGACATCCCCTTCGAGCCGGGCGAAAGCATCATCAAAGCTGCCTATCGCCAGGGGACTGAAGTCCCGCATTACTGCTGGCACCCGGGGCTCAGTGCACCGGCGAACTGCCGCATGTGTCTCGTGGAGATCAAGCCGCCGCCGAACCAGCGCGCGCTGATGCTCGACGTGGTGGAGTGGGACGCCAAGGCGGGCGAGTACCGCCCCATGCAGAAGCCGAAGCTCCAGCCGGCTTGCCAGATGCCTGCCGTGGAGAACCAGGAGGTTCTCTCGGAATCGAGCAAGCACGTTCTGGAAGCCCGCGCCCACGTCCAGGAGTTCCTCCTCCTGAACCACCCGGTCGACTGCCCGATCTGCGATCAGGCCGGCGAGTGCAAGCTGCAGGACTACTGGCTCGAGCACCAGACGACGGCGAAGCGCATGCGCGACGAGCCGATCCACAAGCCGAAGGCCGTCGTCTTCGGGCCCACGATCGTCTACGACGCCGAGCGCTGCGTCATGTGCACGCGCTGCATCCGCTTCATGGACGAAGTCGCGCAGGACCCCGTCCTCGACATGCGCGAGCGCGGCAACCTGAACGAGATCACGGTTGCCCCGGGCCGCGAGCTCGATGGCCACTACACGTTCATGACCGAGCACGTTTGCCCGGTCGGCGCGCTCACCACGAAGGACTTCCGCTTCAAGGCGCGCGTCTGGTTCCTCAAGTCGGCCAAGAGCGTCTGCCAGGGCTGCGCGACGGGCTGCAACAGCTACGTCGACTTCGACCCGCGCTACAACAAGGTCCAGCGCTACCGCCCGCGCGACAACGAGGCGGTCAACAAGTACTGGATGTGTGACGAGGGCATGCTCTCGTACCGCGCGGCGCACGAAGGCCGCGTGCTCGACGCGCGCGTCGGCACCAAGAAGACCAGCGTGGACACCGCCGTCGTCGAGGCGAAGAAGCGCCTCAGCGACGTGCCGAGCAGCTCGATCGCGATCGTCTTCTCGGCGCAGCACTCGCTCGAAGACAACTGGGCGATGCGCGAGCTCGCCAAGCAGCTCGGCGCCACGTCGCTCTACGTCTCGGGTGCGGCGTCCGGCTACGCCGACAAGATCCTCATCGACGCGGACAAGAACTCGAACACCGCGGGTGTCCTCGAGCTCGTGCCGAACCCGAAGTCGTTCGCGCAGCTGCTCGACGACGTTCGCGGTGGCCGCGTCTCGCACGTGGTTGCGCTCGGCGGACTGTCGCCGAAGAACGACCCGGAAGACGCTACCGCGCTCGGCATGCTGGGCACGCTGGTCGTCATCGCCGCGCACGAAGGCGCGCTCACGGAAGCGGCCCACATTCTTCTGCCCGCGACGTCGTGGGTCGAAGCCTCGGGCACGTACGTCAATCGCCAGGGCTTCCACCAGGTCGCCGACAAGGCGCTCGAGCCGCAGGGTGCGTCGCGCCCGGCGTGGGAGCACGCACGGCTCATCGGTCGCGCCCTCGGCCTCGAGGTCAGCTGGACCAAGCTCAAGGATATCCGTAACAGCCTTACCGGTGGCGCCCCCCAGGCCGTCACCCCCCACGACACCCACGACGCGAACGACGCGACGACGAGCGTATCGACATGACGCTATCCGATCTGATCTGGACCTTCGTCAAAATCCTCGTGATGGTCGGGTTCCTCGTGAACATCGGGGGACTCCTCACGTGGTACGACCGTCGCGGTGGCGCGATGATGCAGGACCGCATCGGTCCGAACCGCGCCGCGCTCACCATCGGCAAGTTCCAGCTGCGCATCGGCGGCCTGCTCCACACGGCGGCCGACGGCGTGAAGTTCTTCACCAAGGAAGACTTCATGCCGCCGAACGCGGACAAGCTGCTCTTCAGCCTCGCGCCGATGCTCGCGATGCTGCCCGTCATCGCACTCGTCGCCGTCATCCCCTTCGGTGACGCGATCAGCACCGACCTCCTCTGGAAGCACGGTTGCTTCAAGGAAGGCGCGCAGGCGATGCTCCCGGTCAACGGCGTGTGCCAGGCCGGGTACACGATGCAGACGTTCTTCCCGCACGCGCAGCGTCTCGGGATCAGCGCCAACTCGCACCCGATCGACCTCATGGTCGCGCCGCTCAACGTCGGCCTGCTTTACGTCTTCGCGATGGCGGGGCAGGGCATCGTCGCCGCGACGATCGCCGGCTGGTCCAGCGACAACAAGTTCTCGCTCATGGGCGCGCTCCGCGCCGCGAGCCAGATGGTCAGCTACGAAGTCACGATGGGCCTCACGGTCATCGGCGCGCTCATGCTCTACGGCACCATCCGCCTCGACGAGATGGTTCGCTGGCAGGGCGAGAACGCCTGGGGCATCTTCGTGCAGCCGCTCGCGTTCTTCCTCTTCTTCGCGGCCGCGGTCGCTGAGAGTAAGCGCGTTCCGTTCGACCTTCCCGAGGCCGAGAGCGAGCTCGTTAGCGGTTACTTCACCGAGTACTCCGGCATGAAGTTCGGCATGTTCTACATGTCGGAATACATGGAAGTCGCGACCAGCTCGATGCTGCTCGTCACGCTCTTCCTCGGCGGCTGGCAGCTGCCGTTCCTGCACCGTGATGGTCTGACGATCGCCTTTGGCGACACCGTCCTGTTCCACACGTTCATGCCCCACATCTGGGTCATCATCATCGGCGTCCTCGCCTTCTTCGGTAAGACGATCGTGCTCTGCTGGATCCAGGCGTTCATCCGCTGGAGCCTCCCGCGCTTCCGCTACGACCAGCTCATGAAGCTCGGTTGGACGGTGCTCCTCCCGGCCTCGCTCGCGAACATCTTCGCGACGGGCGTGCTCTACCTGCTCCTCGCGAACGGTTCGGACACCACGGCCTCGGTGCTCAAGGTCGTTGCAGACTGCACGCAGGCCTTCACGGCTATCAGCATCACGGGCCTCGTGATCTGGGGCATCGTCGGCTTCGTCCGTACCCCGCAGCGCACGACCGAGATCGTCGGCTCGAGCGCCAAGTTTGCTGCCGCCGCTGGCGGCGCCAAAGAAGCTCCCATCCGCGCCTGATCGGCCCAAACCTCGTAACCTCGGATCAACGCAATGCCCCGCGCATTCCCGAAGAAGCCGCCGTCACCGACCAACGCCGTCCCGCTCGATTACGCCGAGAAGACGCCGACGGTTCAGGCTTACCTGCCCGAGATCTTCAAGGGCATCGGCGCTTCGATGCGTCACTGGTTCTCCAACACCCGCGACATGTTTCGCGGAACGCGTCCCGACCCGGTCACCGAGCGCTGGGCGGACGGCATCACGACGATCAGCTACCCCGAGCAGAAGCGCCCGTATCCCGAGCGCTTCCGCGGAGTGCATCGTCTCACCACCCGTGAAGATGCGAGCCCGCGCTGCGTCGCGTGCCTCTGCTGCTCCACGGCGTGCCCCGCGCAGTGCATCTACATCGAGGCCGGCGAGTACCCCGAAGGGGACAAGCGCCGCGGCTACGAGCGCTACCCGGTGAAGTTCGTCATCGACGAGCTGCGCTGCATCTTCTGCGGGTTCTGCGTCGAGGCCTGCCCGTGCGACGCCATCCGTATGGATACCGGCATCCACGCCGTTCCGTACGACTCGCGCGACCAGTTCATCTACCAGAAGGATCTGCTCCTCAGCATGGCGGCCCGCGACGGCGGCCACAAGTCGGCGAACCCGCGCCACGAGCCGGGCGACTCGACCCACCCCGGCTTGACCCGGGAACACATGACGCACTGACAGTCGAAGCGCGTAGCGTTTCGCAACGGCCGCTGTTCTCGGTGGTTCTCTCCCTGGGGGAGCACCTCTGGGCAGCGGCCGTGTCATGTCCGGAGTGTGGCGAGAGAATGTCGGTCCCAGCCGCTCCGCCGACACGGCAACGGCCGATAGGCCGAGCAGCGCTCGCTCGGTCGCGCTGATCGCGAGGCGCGGAGAGTTGCGGCGTGTCCGGTCTGGCGAGCCTATGGCAGTCGAACCGCTCGTCACGGCGGAGATCGCAGGTCACAACAACGGGAGCGGCGCGTTCTTCGTCGCGCTCATAGCGCGACGCGCCGAAGGCGACGCGCCGCGATCCGCGGGGGAGGCTCGGGTCCGGAGGACTCGAGGGGGCAGGGCCCCCTACGTGGCTAGAGCGCCCAAATCGGAGCCGCCGGATGGTGTCCAACCACTGCCCTGGGCTGCGCTCGTCCGCCTCCTTCGACGGTTCGTCGGCATCTAGCCACACGAGGGATGGGCTCGCTTGCGAGCGTTCGCGTTCTTGTGTCGGCCGTGTGGCGCGACCTTCGCGACCACGCAAGCAAGGCCGCTCTTGCGACGCCGTCGGTGAACTCAGCCGAGCCTCGTCGTGGTGCACAAAAACCAATGTAGTTCCGCTGATCCTCGACGCATCGCACAACGGATCTTTGACGTTGGCGTGACAGATTTTTCCGCTAAGCTCCCGCCGCCCTCGTGTCCGAGGGAGAGGTACATCGGCGCGTCGCGCACGCCAAAACCCCCGCGCTTTCGAGCGCGCGCCTCCGTGGAAAGCAGCACATGAACCCGACGATCGACATTCTTCGCGGTGAGCTCGAGCGCCTTTTTACGCTCGAAGAAATGACGTCGATGAGCGAGCGCCTTCTCGGCCTCTCTCCCAACGAGGTTGGCGGCGCGAGTGCCAAAGGCAGCTTCGCGCTCGCGCTGACCGAGCGCTGTTACGACGGCGATCGCCTCGACGCGCTCGTCGATGTCATCCTGCACTCGCGCAAGGAAGTCGACCCGCGCGTTCGTGACTTCGCGTCGCTGCTCTCGAAAGAGGAGCTGCCCGCGGGCCGTCAGGTCGGCGACTTCACGATCCAGAAGAAGATCGGCGAGAGCGATCTCGGCATCGTCTACCAGGCCGTGCGCCAGGACGGCGAAGCCCGCGCGGTCTACGCGCTCAAGATCCTCCGCAGCGAGGCCGCGCGCGATCGTCGCGCCGTGCACCGCTTCCTCACCGCGAACCGTCTCGTCGGAACGGTGAGCCACGCGGGCTTGCCGCGTCACCTCGAAGCGGGTGAGCTCGAGCCGGGGCTCTTCTACGTTGCCTACGAGTACCTCGAAGGTCAGACGCTCGCCGCGCGCCTCGCGCGCACGGGGCCGCTCGCGTATGCGGACCTCCGCCCGATCCTGAAGGGCGTCCTCGAGCCGCTCGCTGCACTCCACAAGGCGCACCTCGTTCACGGCGACATCAAGGCGGAGAACATCCTGCTCGTTCCGGGCGAGGGTGGTCAGACGCGCGTTGTCCTCATCGACTTCGGCACCGATCGCCTCCGTGCACGCAGCCTCGCGTCGAACGGCCACACGGGCCTCCTCGCCGTGTATGGCTCGCCGAAGACGGTTGCTCCGGAGATCGTCCGCGGTCGCACGGCGGATCCCAAGACCGACGTTTACGCGTTCGGCGCCGTACTCTTCGAGCTCCTCACCGGCAAGCCGGTGTTCAGCAGCGACAGCGCGACCGACGCGGCCTTCGCGCACCTCTCGCACGACCCGGAAGCGCCGAGCGTTCGCACCACGCGCGGCGGCATCGGCAAGGACATCGACGCGTTCGTCCTCTCGCTCCTGAACAAGGATCCGGCGCGCCGCCCGAAGGATGCGACCGCCCTCATCGACGCGCTCGAGTCGATCGGTCGCGCGTCCGCCCAGATGCGCGCTACCGGCGCCATCTCCGCCGAGAAGGTTCAGGCGATCATCGACAAGCTCCTCGCCGCCCCGAGCGACACGGACGTCGCTCTCGAGCTCGAGAAGGCTGTCGACGAAGGCGCCGAGGCTGCGCGTGTCGGTGAGGCGTTCGCCGCCGCCGCCGCGCAGGTTCGTGGCGAGTCGGAAGAAGAGCGTGAGACCAAGAAGTCGCTCCTCTTCCGCGCCGCGCGCATCTTCGATTCGGCCGCGGGCGACAAGGCGCGCGCCGAGCAGATCCTCTCGTCGATCATCGAGATCGACGCGAACGACGACATCGCGCTCATCGCCCTCGAGGACGTGCGCAAGGCGCTCGGCAAGTACGAGGAGCTCATCGAGATGCTCCTCAACAAGAGCCAGTCGGCTCCCACGGCGGAAGGCCGTGGCCGTGCGCTCGCCGAGATCGGTCGCCTCTACGCCACCGAGCTCGACGACTCCGAGCAGGCCGTTGTCGCTTACGCGCAGGCCCTCTGCGAGCAGCCCACGAACGACGAGTACGCCGCGGAGCTCGAGCGCCTCGCCGGTTCGAACAACACCACCTGGTCCGAGCAGCTCGGCACGCTCACCGAGGCAGTGAAGGGCGGCGGCCTCTCGGCGACCGACCAGAACGCGCTCCTCGCGCGTATCGCTCGCTGGTACGACGCTCGCCTCGGCCGCGCCGATTTCGCGCTCGCCGCGTTCCAGCAGATCCTCACCACCGAGCCCGCGAACGAAGCGGCGAGCGAGGGCATGACGGCCATCTACCGTCGCGCCCAGCAGTGGCCGGAGCTCGTCGCGCTCCTCACGGCCCGCGCCGACGCCGCGCCGAGCCCCGCGAAGGCTCGCGATCTCCGCGCCGAAGCCGCCGAGATCCACGAGACGCGTCTCAACGACTTGACCCGCGCGCGTGACCTCTACGCTGCCGTCCTCGCCGACGATCCGGGCCATGCCCGCGCCGGTGAAGCGATGTCCCGCGTGGCCGAGCGCACGGGCGACTTCGCGACGCTCGCGCAGCTCCTCGAGCGTCGTGCGGAAGCGCGTCGTGGCGTCGAGAAGGCCGAGGCGCTCGCCAAGGTCGCCGAGGTCTACGAGGACCACTTGAACGACCTCGGCGAGGCGACCCGTCGCTTCGAAGGCGTTCTCGCGGTCGATCCCGCGAACCTCACGGCCCTCAAGGGCCTCGACCGCATCTTCAACCGCACGGGCAAGTACCGCGAGCTCCTCGAGGTGCTGCAGCGTCAGATCGACGTCGCCGCCACGCCGCGCCAGAAGATCAACCTCTACGAGCGCGTCGCTGCGCTCCACGACGAGGAGTTCTTCGACCACGCACGCGCGGCCGAGGCCCTCGAAGCGATCCTCGCGATCGACGGTTCGAACGACAACGCGCTGAGCGGCCTCGTTCGCCACTACCGCGCCCTCGACAAGTGGGAGCCCGCGGTCTCGATCTACGAGAAGCACGCGTCGGTCACCGCCGACCAGGCGCGCAAGCTGGAGATCCTCGTCGCGAAGGCTCGCACGATCGCCGACCATATCGGCTCGCCCGAGCGCGCGATGAAGACCTACGAGCAGATCCTCGCGATCCAGCCGTCGCACGCCGGCGCGCTCGAGGCCCTCGCGCAGCTCCGCGAGCTGTCGGGCGACGCCCACGCGGCGCTCACGGCGATCGAAGCCCTCGCGGCGAAGGCGGCAACGCCGGAAGCGAAGGCCGAGCAGTGGATGCGCGCCGCGCGCCTCCTCGAGACCCGTGGCGACAAGGACAGCGCGATCGAGCGCTACAAGCTCGCCCTCGACGCGAACCCGAAGGACTCGGCGGCCTCCGCTGCGCTCCGCAAGGCGTACGCGCACCGCGGTGATTGGCTCAGCGTCGTCGGTCTCGTCGAGCGTGAGCTCCAGACGGCCGAAGGCGATCTCGCCAAGGCGCGCCTCTGGGCCGAGCTCGCGAAGGTTTACCACGCGCAGCTCGTCGACCCGGCGAAGGCCGAGTCGGCCGCCAAGAAGGCCGGCGATCTCGACCCGTCGAACGCCGACGCGCTCATGGTCATGGGCGACCTCGCGTTCGAAGCGGGCCGCATGCTCGAGGCCGCGAAGTTCTACGAGAGCCTCGTCGGTCGCACCGGCGTCCTCCCGAAGGAAGACGGCGTCCGCGTCCTCGTCCGCTTCATCGAGGCGTTCGGCAAGACGCAGCCGCGTCCCTCGTCGGGCGTGCTCGATGCGGCGCCGAGCAGCATCGCGCTTCCTCCGACCTCGACCTCGCGCATCTCGGCCGTCCCGAGCGCGCCGGCCAGCGTCGTTCCGCCGCCGGTCACGAACCCCCGCATGCTCGCGGCGGTCGAGACCCTGCAGAAGATCGACCCGCAGAACGTCGAGGCCCTCTCGCGAGCGGCCAACGCGCTCTTCGAGTTCGGCGATCCGCAAGCGGCGTACCGCATGCACCAGGACCTCTTCCAGCGCTACGGCAGCGAGCTCGCCGGCTCGGAGCGCGCCGAGGCCCTCTATCACCTCGGTGAGAGCGCGCGTCGCTCGGGCGATCTCGATACGGGCATCAAGCCCCTTCGCGAGGCCGCGGATCTCGATCCGTCGAACCCGCGTCCGCTCCGCTCGCTCGCCAAGATCTACGACGAGAAGGGTGACTGGGAGCAGGCGATCGCCGTGCGCCGCCAGCGCCTGCAGCTCGCCATCGGCCAGGAGCGCTTCGAGCTCCTGCTCGAGATCGGCGACGTCATGTTCGTCCGCCAGGGCGATCGCACGGCGGCTTCGAAGGCCTACAGCCAGGCCCTCGAGGAGCGTCCGGACGACCGCAAGCTGCTCACCAAGCTGATGCAGCTGTACTCGGAGGAGAAGGACTGGGCGAAGCTCGTCGACGTCGTTCTCCGCCTCGCCGACTTCGTCGAGGATCCCAAGCAGCGTGCGAAGTACATGCACACCGCGGCCACGATCGCGTCGAAGCACCTCGACCAGGTCGACCAGGCCCTCGGCTTCTACCGCCGCGTCCTCGAGCTCGATCCGGACAACGGCAAGGCGCTCGACGAGGCTGTGGAGCTCTATCGTCAGAAGGGCGACCACAACGAGGTCGAGACGATCCTCAAGAAGCAGCTCGATCAGGCGAAGGCCGCTCAGGATCGCGAGAAGCTCGTCAAGATCCTCGACCAGATGGGCGAGCTCTATCAGAAGCACCTCAACGAGCCGGGCCTCGCGATCGACGCGTTCGAAGCCGCCCAGGCCTTCGATCCCGAAGACCGCGCGCGCGCCGAGAAGCTCGCCGAGCTCTACGCGAGCGATCCGAAGCAGTACCTCGACAAGGCGGTCAAGGCGCAGGCTCAGATCCTTCGCCGTAACCCGTACCGCGTCGAGAGCTACAAGCTCCTTCGCAAGCTCTACACGGAGTCGAAGAAGGGCGACGCGGCCTGGTGCCTCTGCCAGGCTCTCTCGGTCCTCCGCCTCGCCGAGCCGGACGAGGAGCGTTTCTACAAGAAGCACCGCTCCGAGAACGCGGCGCCCGCGCAGAGCGCGCTCGACGACGACGGCTGGACTCGCCTGATGCACTGGGATCTCGACCCCCAGCTCACGCGCATCTTCGCCATCATCCAGCCCACGATCATCCGCGCGCGTACGCAGCCGATCGAGCAGGCGGGGTACGACCCGCGCCTCGCCATCGACTGCGCGACGCACCCGTACCCGGTCTCGCAGACGCTCTACTACGCAGGCGGCGTGCTCGGCATGCCCGTGCCGCACGTCTTCCAGAACCCGAACGACGCAGGCGGCCTCGGCATCGTCCACGCGCGTACGCCCTCGATCGTCCTCGGTCGCGCCGCGTTCGACACGGGGATCGCGAACCAGTCGCTCGCGTTCATGGCAGGCCGCCACATGGCGTCCTTCCGTCCGGGCTTCTACGTCCGCCACCTCGTTCCGACCGGCACCGGCCTCAAGGCGTGGCTCTTCGCCGCGATCAAGCTCTGCGTTCCGCAGTTCCCGGTCGCAGCCGATCTCCAGGGCCAGGTCGACGAGGCCATGGCGGCGATGGCGAAGGACTTCGTCGGAGCGGAGAAGGAGAAGCTCGCCAGCGCGGTTTCCAAGCTTCTCCAGGCGGGCGGCGCGCTCGATCTGAAGAAGTGGGTTGCCTCGATCGACCTCACGGCTGACCGGGTCGGCTTCCTCCTCGCCCACGATCTCGCACTCACCACCGAGGTCATTCGGTCGACCGAAGAGGCGTCGAGCGTTCCGGTGAAGGAGCGCATGAAGGACATCGTGCTCTTCAGCGTCAGCGACGAGTACTTCGCCCTTCGCAGCAAACTCGGCGTGTCGATCGACGGCTGATCGCGCAACGACGCGCCGTCCGGCGTCAGCGGAAAGTGACGAGTTCCCTCGCGTAGCGTATTGTTCTGATTCAGATGATACGGCGTGCGCGAGGGGCTCTCTTTTCGGCTGGAGCCGGTGCCGGCGCGTTGGTCGTTGTCGCGTTGGGCGTCGCCGTGGCGTGTTCCACGCCGTACGGTGAGGCCCCGACGACCGACAAGAGCGACGGTCCAAACCCGGGTGGCCAGGAAGCCGGCAACGACCCAACGCCCGGCGACGCGCCGTGTAAGCTCTACGGACCGGTCGGACAACCCGAGAAGGACGACGACCCCACGGTCGAGGTTCCGCCGTTCATCATGGCGGTCGACAACCTGATCATCAGCGAGACCACGCCCTCGATCGGGACGCTCGGGTTCGACATCGATGGCGTCTGTACGTGCGATACGCGTGCGGGAAATGCCCACGGCGGGGAGTCGAGCTGCAAGCCGAAGGGCTCGCCCATTTGCGACGCCGACGGAGGCATCGACAACTCCTTCGGCAAGCTCATTTCCACGTTCGACACGTTCGGCTCGTTTGCCGACATGACGAAGGTGAAGGAGCGCATCAACAGCGGGCGCCAGACGTTGCTCGTGTACATGCGCCGCTACAACGGGCGTGCGAACGACCGAGACGTCGAGATCGGCCTGCTTCCGTCGGACGGCGTGCGAACGGCCGGCTGCGCCGGCTCGACCCAGAACAGCGACGGCAACTACAACCCGGGCTGGTGCGGTGACGACGCGTGGACGACCGTTCCCGAAGGACAAATCGCGGACGGAACGCCTATCGCCCTCGCGAACGGCTACGTGAACAACTACCGCTTCGTCGTGAATCTTCCGGCGACGGCGCGCGTTCCGCTCGGCCCCGTGCCGCTCGAAGTCGGTACGCCGATCATCACGGGCAAGCTCATTCCGCTCGACGAGAACCTGAACCCTCGTCCGCCTGGTGACCCGCCCGCGACCGAAAAGCAGAAGCGGCTCTACAAGGTCGAAGAGGGGCAGCTCGTCGGGCGCATGGTGGTCCAGTCTCTGCTCGCCACGCTCGGCGCGGCCGATGTCAGCGGCGGAAACGATCGCCTCTGCCAGTCGATTCTCTACGTCCAGCTCCGAAAGGAAATCTGCGCGGCGATCGACATCGCGCGCGCGCCTTCGCTGGATTTCCAGTCGTATGCCTGTGACGCGCTTTCGGCGTCGCTCGGCTTTACCGCGCAGCCCGCGGTCCGCGGCGCTGCCTATCTCGAGCAGCTCGCTCCGAACGACTGCTTGCCGGTCAATGGCGCTCCGAAGGTGCCGACGCAGTACGCGCCGGACTACAACTGTCCCCCCTGAGGAGGGGCAGCCTCAGAACATAACGCTGTCGGCGACGTAGATGCCGATCGGGAAGCCTGGGTTCGCCGCGCTCGCGTCCGGCGAGTAAGCCAGCTCCACACGGAAGAGTGCAGCCGTTCCCCAGAGAACGTGCACGCCGCCGCCCACGCCGAACTTCAAGCCGGGGCCGTCGCCGTCGGCGGGATCGTTGAACGAGTACGAGTTCCACACGCGCCCCATGTCGAAGAAGACATCGGGGCCGACCTTGAACTTCTCGCCGGCGATCTTGAAGTTGAGGAGCCAGCCGCGGAGCTCGACGTTGCCGACCATCTTCACGAGGCCGGAATAGCGGCCGTTCGGCACGCCGCGAATGCCCTGCGGGCCGCCGGGAAGGTCGACCGCGATGAACCCGCCGCCTTGCGAGAGGTCGTAAAACGGAACGTGGCCGGCCATGAAGTCGCCGAACAGCCGGCCCGCCAGCACGAACGGTCCGCCGAGACGCGCGTAGCGTCGGAGAATGAAGTTGAAGCCGCCCCAATAGACGTCGCTCGACGTCGGCGTGGCGCCCGCGAGCCGGACGCCGACGAGGTCGTAGGCGCCGCGCGTCGGGTAGATCTCGTCGTCGCGCGTGTCGTAGATGAGGCCGCCGCTCAGGATGCCGATGTCGAGCGGGCGGAGGCCGTAGATGAGCGGCGCACCGTCGTCCGTGCGCGCTTCGGCATCTTCTTCGAGCTTGCTGCCCTCGTACGAGTGCGGATTCAGGTAACGAATCTGAACGCCGTAAGCGACGCTGAAGTCCTGGGCGATCGGCGAGCGGAGGTTGAGACGGGCGCGAAGCTCCTGGTGCTTGAACTGGTAGCGACGCCCGACTTCGCCGTTCGCGTCGGTGACGGCCTTCGAGGCGTTGCCGAGGCCGAAATACCCGGAGTTGATCGTTCGATCGAAGAAGATGCCCGGCTGGAGGCGCACCTTGCCGTTGAGGGCGTAGGGAACGTCGATTCGGATGTCGTGGCTCTGCTGGACGATCTCCGTGCCGTCGGGGCCGCCCTTGATGCTCGCGGAGAGGAGCGCATCGAGCCGCCAGCGGTACGGGCGGTAGTCACGACCGACGCGCGTGATGGTCGCGGCCGTTCCGAACTGCACGCCGATGTCCGTGCTACCACCGACGACCGGAAACCCCGCGAGCTCGGTGCGCTCGCGGCCGTCGTCTTCCTCCTCGGGGGCGTGATGACCGTGGGGCCCTCTTGGGGCGTACGCGGTCCGAGATCGACGGGCAACGGCTCGAGCGCGCCCTTCGGCTTCGAAACCGGGACGGGATCCTCCACGGCGTAGGCCGTGCGAGGCGAGAGAGCCCAATGTCCCGTGACGGCAACAAGGCCGACGATGCAAGCGCGCCAGTTCACGTCGGTCCAGCTGGTAGCTAGTAGAGAACGACGGCTGCGGCCGCAAGATGAAGACGCAGGAACCGCATCGGATGGTGCGGCCGGGCTTGCAAGTACCAGCGCGCGCTTGCCTTCGCGGGAGGGTTCTGGCAGCCAACCTAGGTGCGTTCGTCCACGTTTCTAGGCCTTGTTGCCGTCCTCGCCGCCGGCTCGTCACTCTCCTGTCGCGATGGCAAGAATGCGGGCACAGGGGCGGGGAGAAGGTTGCTCAGGCGGCTTCGGCACATACCGATCGCGCCGACGCCGTGCCCCTCGCGTCCTCGTCTGCGCCGCCGTTGCCGTCCGCGAAGGAGGCGCCGTCCGCGGTCCCCGCGAAACCGCCCGCGAATCTGAACGTCCTCGTGCTGTCCATCGACAGCTTGAGGGCCGACATGCCCTGGGCCGGCTACCCGCGGGCCATCGCTCCTCGGCTGACGGAGCTCGAGAAGAGAAGCGTGAGCTATACACGCGCCTATGCGATCTCGTCGTACACCTCGATGAGCCTCGGCGGTTTCCTCGGCGGCAGGCTCCCGAGCGAGCTGAAGCGTAGCGGCTACTTCTTCGGCACCTATCCCGAGGCGAACCTCTTCTTCCCCGAGATCCTCGCAGGGAAGGGAATTCGCACGCTGAGCGCCCATGCGCACGCGTACTTCAACAGCGCCGGGTTCAACCAGGGCTTCGACAAGTACGAGATCGTCCCTGGCATCAAGTTCGACAACACGACCGACCCGAACGTCACGAGTCCCCAGCACGAGGCGATCGCCGAGCGGCTTCTCTCCGATCCGGCGCTCGACACCACGCGCTTCTTCGCGTGGTTCCACTTCCTCGATCCGCACGATCAGTATCTCTCGCACGAGAAGGACGGGATCCCGCCCTACGGCAAGACGCTGCGCGACCGCTACGACGCCGAGGTCACCTTCACCGATCAGTGGCTCGGAAAGCTGTTCGACTTCGTGGAGAGCAAGCCGTGGGGCAAGCACACCGCGATCGTCATCACGAGCGACCACGGCGAAGGCTTCGGCGAGCATGGCCGCTACTCGCACGGATTCGAGATCTGGGAGAACCTCGTCCGTATCCCGCTCTTCGTGATGATTCCGGGCGTCACGCCGCGTCGCATCGACACCCCACGCAGTACGCTCGATCTCGCGCCCACCATCCTCGAGCTCTTCGGCCTTCCACCGGAGCCGAGCTTCACGGGCAAGAGCCTCGTCCCCGAGTTCTACGGCGGTGCGCCCGAAGAGCGCGACGTGATCGTCGACCTCCCGATGACGAGCAACAACGACAAGCGCCGCGCGCTGGTGCACGGGAAGTGGAAGATCATGGCGTTCGGCAAGGAAGAGTCGCTCAAGCTCTTCGACCTCGAAGCCGATCCGCAGGAGAACTCCCCCATCCTCCGCGGCGAAGACTTCGACGCGATGGCGAAGCGCTACCGCGCGTTCTCGAAGACCGTTACCGAAGTCGCACCGTACGCATGCGGCGAAAACTGTCTCAACGGTGCTTACGAGAAAAAGAAGGCCGCCCCGTAGTAGGCTGGGAGGCGCGATGCGCGTCGTTCCCATTCCGTGCCTTTCGGACAACTACGCCTATCTCCTCGTCTGCCGCGAAACGAAGGAGGCCGCGATCATCGACGCCTCCGAAGCTGGGCCGGTGCTCCGCGCGGTCGAGCCGGGCGGGGCAGGCGGACGTGAAGCGATCAACGTCGTCGCCATCCTGAGCACGCATCACCATCACGACCACGTCGGTGGTAACGACGAGGTGAAGCAGAGGCTCGGCATCGAGCGCGTCTATGGTCACGCGAGCGACAAGGGACGCATTCCGGGGCAGACGCACTTCCTCGAGGAAGGCGACACGTTCGACATCGGGCGTCTCGTGGTGCGGGCGCTCCACATTCCCGGGCACACGCTCGGCGCCGTCGCCTACGTGGTCACGCCGCGCGAGAACGTCGACCCCGCGGTCTTCACCGGAGACACGCTCTTCGTCGCCGGCTGCGGTCGCATCTTCGAAGGCAACCCGCCGATGATGTACGACTCGCTTGCGAAGCTCGCGAAGCTCGACGGGCGCACGCAGGTGTATTGCGGCCACGAATACACGGAGTCGAACCTCCGCTTCGCCGCGCACGTCGAGCCGTCGAACCAGGCCGTCGCCGCCGCGAAGACGCGCGCCGCCCAAACACGCAAAGATGGCAAGCCCACGGTTCCGAGCACCATCGCCGAGGAGCTGACGTACAACCCGTTCCTTCGAACGTCGTCGCCCGAGATCCGCGGGGCCCTCGGCATCCTCGCGAGCGCCTCGCCGGAGGAAGCGCTCGGTGCGATCCGCTCGGCGAAGGACAGCTTCCGCTGATCTGTCGGTAGAGCCACGGACTTTTAATCCGCAGGTCCCGTGGCCGGTTGTTAGGGCTCGTCGTCGTCGTCGTCGCCGCCGCGGGCGACGTAGTCGGTGATGGCTTCGCGTTCGCGCTCGAGGAAGCGTTCGACGATGCCTCGGAAGCGAGGGTCGGCGATGTGGTGGGCCGAGTGCGTGATGGTCGGGGCGAAGCCGCGCACGCGCTTGTGCTCGCCGCCGGCACCGGGGTTGAACGTCTTCAGGCCTTCGCGGATGGCCTCGTCGACGCCGTAGTAGTAGCAAACGTTGAAGTGGAGGAAGCGCGCCTCCACGTCCGTGCCCCAATAGCGGCCGTAGAGCGTGTCGTCTTTTTTCACGTTGAAGGCGCTCGCCACGATCTCGCCGTCTTTCTTCGCCACCACCCAGGCCAGGCGATGGGAGAAACGCTTGGCGAGCAGCTCGAAGAACGTCTGATTGAGATACCGACGCCCGTAGAAATACTTGTCGACCGTCGTGGTGTAGAGCGCATGCATCTTGCGCGCGACCTCCGGCGTGTACTCCTCGGGGCGGAGGGTCGCGATCGTCATGCCGTCCATCGCCGGCTGTTTGCGTTCGCGACGGATTTGCGTGCGCTTCTTCTGCGGGAGGCTTGCGAGGAACTCTTCGTAGGTGCGGAAGCCCTGGTTGTGGAAGTGGTACTGCACGCCGTAGCGCACGGCGAAACCGGCCGCTTCGAAGGCGTGAGCTTCTTCTTCGCGAGGAAACAGGACGTGCGCGCTCGAGATGCCCGCTTCGCTCGTGACCTGCTGGAGCGCCTTGGCGAAGGTCGTGATCGTCTTCACCCGATCCCGCTTCGCCGACACGAGGACGCGATCACCCGTGGCGGGAGTGAAGGGGACCGCGACGATGAGCTTCGGGTAATACTCGATACCCAATCGGGCCGCGAGATCGGCCCAGCTCCAGTCGAAGACGAACTCGCCCTCGCTGTTCATCTTCAAATAGGCGGGCGCGGCCGCGATGAGCTCGTCGCCGTCGTACAGCGCGAAGTGGTGCGGGATCCATCCGGTGCTGCCGCCCACGCACCCGGCCTCTTCGAGGCACGAGAGCCAGGTGTGCTCCATGAACGGGGAAGCGCCGGGACGAAGCATGCTGTCCCAGGTCTCCCGCGGAATCTCGTCGATGCGCGGGAGAACCCGCAGGGTCAGCATTCGGACTCGTTCAGCTGGGATCTTTTCGGACGAGAGCGAACCACGCGTCCATCGCCTTCCCCTTGTAGGCGCGTCCGATGGAGACGTGGCTCGAGATGCCACGCAAGTGGTCGATCATTCCGCCGTAGACGAGGGCGCCGAGGCCGTCGTTCGGGCGGATCTTCGGCCAGCTCTCCGGCTTGTGCTTGGGAAGCTTCGTGTAGTCGATGGCGAGCTCGCCCTCGTGTTCGCCCTCACCGAGCGTCACCACGAAGTAGCCCGGGCCGGTCACTGGCGACATCGTCTGGTGGTTGTAGCCGCCGATCGGGAAGTCCTCGCCCTCGAGTTTCGTGAAGCGCTTCTGGAAGTGGTTGAAGAGCGGCAGCGTGTTCTGGCCGTCATGGATGACCTCGACGAGCGGATCCGTTCCAGTCGGAACGAGGAAGTCGAGGTCGAGCTTCATGTGGCCCTTGGCGGCCTCGAAGATCTTGGCTTGCTGATGCTTGCCCCACGTACGAATCGTGTGGACGCGCCCTTCGTGACCGAGACCGTCGAGGATCTCCGTGAGGCGGGGCAGGTCTAGCGTGGGCTCGAGAAGCACCGAAACGTCCATGTCGGAGATGGTTAGCACACCTGGCCCTCTCCCGACGCTTGGGCTGAGCTCGGATTTGGGCTCACGTCGAGTCGGGAATTTGGCCCCATCGTCAAGCGTTTGGTTCGATGCTTCCCATGCTGAGCCGGTTTTGCCTCCTGGGCCTCCTCTCTCTCGGTCTCGTCGCGGGGTGTGACTCCCCGGGCTTTTCCTCGAAGAACGCGAAGTCGGCGGCCGACGCGAACAAGAACCAGCCTGCCGTAGGTCAGACGACGACCACGGCGAGCGCGCTCCCGCCGTCCGGCGCCGCGACCGGCTCGAACGGTCCTGACGTCCAGACCGCAGGCCTCAGCGTCTCCGACGAGATCGCCAAGGCGTGTGGCATCCCGGCGCGCCCGACGGGGCAGGCGTATGCGCCGAGTTTCGACTTCGACTCGGCCACACTCGTGGAAGAAGATCGCACGATGCTCGCGACGGTTGCCCGCTGCCTGACCGAAGGCGCGCTCAAGGGCCGGAGCGTGTCGCTCGTCGGTCGCGCTGACGCGCGCGGCGAACCGGAGTACAACATGACGCTCGGCGAGAGCCGGGCGGACACCGTCCGTCGATACATGCAGGATCTCGGCGTCGCGCGCGACAAGCTCCAGGCGACGTCTCGCGGCGAGCTCGATGCGGTCGGTACGAACGAAGAAGGCTACAAGCAAGATCGCCGCGTCGACGTCCGCCTCGTCAACTGAGCGAGCGATCGACGTCGACGGCGAGAGGCTCGCGCGCGACTTCTACGCGCGCGACGCCCTCGTGCTCGCGAAGGCGCTCCTCGGGACGTATCTCGTCGTCCGCACGCCGCACGACAAACGAGACGACGCTCTCTCTCCACTACCTCCCGGTCACGCCGGACACGTGCGTGTCGTCCGCATCGTGGAGACCGAGGCCTACCGAGGCCCGAAAGATCTCGCGAGCCACGCCCGCGCCGGTCTCACGAAGCGCACGCGGACGCTCCTCGGTCCGCACGGCCATGCGTACGTGTACCTGATCTACGGCATGTACGACTGCTTCAACGTGGTCTGCTTCGGCGAGGGCACCGGTCACGCCGTACTCGTCCGCGCCGGTGAGCCGGTGCTCGGCATCGCGAGCGACATTCGCACCGACGGGCCGGGGAGGCTCGCTCGTGCGCTGGGACTCACGCGCGCGCACGACGCTGTCGATCTCGTCGAGAGCAACTCCGTCTATCTCTTGCCGCGCAGCAAGCGCCCGAAGGTCGGCGTCAGCGCGCGGGTGGGCGTGGCCTACGCCGGCGAGATCGCCGAGGCGCCGTGGCGATTCTTCGACGCCGAGAGCCGCTTCGTTTCACGGCCTCCGGCGAAGTCGATCGGTCTCGGTCTCCGCAAGGACGACGGCCGAAGCGATTGAAACCGCAGCGATTCTAGCGGGGCCTTGCGACCATGACCTGCATTGGGGCTCATGTGCGTTCATGCAAGGCGAGGCCGATGCAGTCCGCCACGCGGAGGCCATCCCCCGCAAGAATCTCGGACGGGATAGCGCTCGCGCTGACTCTTCGCGTGTCGTGAGCGCGTCGTAGGCGACCGAGGAGAGGTGTGTTCACGCACTCTCCATGCACTCCGCTTTCACTCCGATCTCCGACGAACCTGCGCGCACGTGCACGTTCTCCACGATGCGAAAGGCGGCCCTCAATGTACGATCGAGAGGCTTCATGCGTTCCTTCGGAGGTTTCATGCTCAAGCGTGCGTTCGTCGTCCTCGGCTTGGTCTCGTCGGTTGCTCTCGCCTGCGGCGGCAGCAGCGACGACTCGGAGTTTGGTCACGGCAACGGCAGCAGCGGAGGAAGCAGCGGCGGCAACGGCAGCAGCGGCTTTCTGGACGGCGATGGCGGCAGCAACACCGGAACGAGCGGTGGACCGGGCGGCACCGTCACCGAAGCGTGCGCCACGTCGAACGCGAACGGGCAGGCCGAGCCCGTCTACCTCGTGTTCGTCGTCGATCGCTCGGGCAGCATGAAATACAACCCGTCGCCCAACAACAAGTGGGACTCGGTTCTCGCAGGCCTCACGTCCTTCTTCAAGGACCCGCAGTCGGCCGGCCTCTTCGCCTCGGAGCAGGTGTTCCCGTCCTCGAAGGACTCGTGTCAGTCGTCGTCCTACCAGAGTCAGCTCGTCGGCATGACGGCTCTGCCCGACACGGCTGGAACGCTTGCAACCGCGCTTGCGAGCCACGGCCCCGATCCGAACGCCAACACGCCCACGCAGCCCGCGCTCACGGGCGCCGTCGCGTTCGCCAAGACCGTTCAGGCGACCGGTAAGAAGACCGCGGTGGTCCTCGTCACCGACGGCGAGCCGAACGGGTGCAGCAGCTCGGTCGATAACTCGGCAAAGGCCGCCGGCACCGGTCTTCCGGACATCAAGACGTACGTCATCGGCGTCGGCAGTGAGCTCGACAACCTCGACGCGATTGCTGCAGGCGGCGGCACCAGCAAGGCCGTTCTCATCTCCACGAGCAACCCCGGCCAGATCACGACGGACTTCGTGAACGTGCTCGGTCAGATTCGCTCGGCCGCGCTCTCGTGCGACTACGCGCTGCCGGCGCCGCCGAACGGCGAGACGCTCGACAAGAACAAGGTCAACGTCCAGTACACGCCGAAGGGTGGTACGGCGCAGACGCTCGACTACAGCGCCGACTGCACCAACGGCACCGGCTGGCACTACGACAATCCGAACAACCCGACGAAGATCCTCATCTGCGAGACGAGCTGCAACACGCTGCTCCAAAACGCAGAAGGGAAGATCGACATCGTCTTCGGCTGCGAGACGCAGGGCACCGGCATCAAGTGAACCGAGCGATGCGCTAGGGCGCGACGACCGGCGTGACTTCGGCGATCTGCAGGTACAGATCGCCGAGGTCGTCCGCGCCTAGGCGCGTGCTACCAGGCGCGTGCGCGGGCCTGGATGAACGAGTAGAAGAACACGCTGTTCGGATCTCGAGCGACGCGTGCGAGCTCCTTGCGCATGCCCTCGACCACGTCGGCCGAGACCTGGTTGGCGGCGAGCAGCGCGGGCGCACCGGAGAGGAGCAGATCGGTCCAGTACGCGAGGAACTCGGTACGCGGAGCCGGATCGCGATTGTCGAAGTGGAACGTCTTCACTTCGGTGACGATGTCGCGGAAGCCGACCGACTGGAGCAGGTTTCCGAGCTTGGCGCCGACGAACGGATCGCCGCCGACCGCAAGCTGGTGCTCGTTGAAGGCCGTCCAGTACCGGAGTGTGTCGGGGCTGTACGGATCGATGAAGAACGTGGCGTTGACGACCTCGTTGCAGACGACCGGGCTGCCAGGAACGAGCACGCGCCTCACCTCGGCCAGCACGCGCGCGGGATCGCCGACGTGCTCGAGCACCCAGCAGAGGAACGCACCGTCGAACGTCTCCGAGCCGAACTCGAGCGCCGTCGCATCGGCCTTGAGAATCTCGAAGCGATCCTTCGCCCACGGGACCGTTCCGAGGAAGCGGCGCGCCTCGGCGATCTGTTCGTCGTTGATCTCGATGCCGGTGACGTGGAGGTCGGGGAAGTGACGGAGCAAGATCTCCGTCTGCGCGCCGACGCCCGCGCCGACTTCCAGTAGGCGCTTGCGGCGCTGGTAGGGAAGGCGGTCGTGGACCATGGGCGCGAGGAAACGCGCCTGCCGATGAAGACGTTCGCGTTCCTCGGGGCTGTAGCCGTGCAGATAACCGGTCGCTTTTGCGCTCACGACGCGGAGCTTAGCGCAAGCGCCCGTCTCATTTCCTGGGGCGCGACGTCGATCGTGAAGCTCGAGAAAGCGCGACCGCGGTCAGGGCGACGTCCACACGACCGCTCGGGACATGGTCGCGTTCGCGGGCGCGTCGACCATCAGGCGCAAGACCTCGCCCTTCTTCGCACAGGCCGGCCCGCGCGGAGGAACGAGACCCGAAACGCCCGTCGCCGCATCACCGCGCGCATCGCCGCTCGCATCTGCGAACCAAGCCCGAACGGATGCGCTCGCGGCGAACGCTGCACGAACGCAGAGATCGCGCTCGGCACGAATCTCTGCCGTCTTGGGCGCAGCTGGATCGGCACGCAGCGTCTCTTTCATCAGCGGCGCATCGACGGCGCCTCGCGCTGCGAGCTCGTCGAGCGTGGCCACGGGCTCGGCGTCGGCACCGGGCGGGGCGGCACTCGCCGCGGGCGACGTGGTGCCCCGCGCGGGATTCTCACCCGCACTGCGCTGCGTGGGGCCCGCGCACGAAGCGAGCCCCATGCCCACGAGACAAACCAGGCAAACCGCGAGAGCTCGCGTGCGCCGTGCGAGGATCACGCGTGCGCTTGAGCGTCGTGCATCGATCGCGTGTCGGTCACCGCGGTCTCGACCGAGTCCATCCGGCAGGATCCCTGGAACTCGACGCCGCGCTCGATGAAGAGCGAGGGCGAGTGGATGTTGCCGATCACTTTGCCGGGCGCGTGGATCTCGATCGCCTGGCTCGCGCGGATGTTGCCGTGAACGATGCCACCGCGAACGATCACCGTGGCGACGTCGATCTCCGCGTGCACTTCGGCGCCGTCGCCGATGATGAGCGTGTCGTCGCTCTTGATCTCGCCCTTGAACAGGCCATCGACCCGCACACGGCCTTCGAAATAGAGCTTTCCTTCGAAGCGAGTGCCGCGACCGAGCAGGGCAGTGATTTCCGTAGCAGGCAGCGCGTCCATCTTGGTCGCATCCGGTAGCAGGGCGCTCGGTCCTTGGCAACAGGACGCACCCGGCCTATGCCCGACGACACGTGTAGGGAAGGAAGGACTCCGATGATTCAGGTTGGTAGTGAAGCCCCCGACTTCGAGCTCCCGTCGAACGAACTCACCGCCGAAGGGCGCCCCGGCAAGCCGATCAAGCTGAGCTCATTCCGTGGGAAGAAGAACGTCGTGCTCGCGTTCTATCCGCTCGACTTCAGTCCGACGTGCTCGAAGGAGCACGCCTGCTTCAAGGACGACTCCGTGCGCATCGACGGCGCGAACGCGCAGGTGCTCGGCATCAGCGTCGACAGCGTCTGGGCGCACCAGGCGTTCGCCAAGCAGATGGGCATCGGTTATCCGCTTCTCGCCGACTTCCAGCCGCGTGGGGCGGTGGGCGAGAAATACGGTCTGTTCCTCGCCGACAAAGGCATCGACGGTCGCGCGACGGTCATCGTCGACAAGGCGGGCAAGGTTGCTTGGTACCAAAAGCACGACGGCCAGCGCAGCGACGACGAGATCCTCGCGGTGCTCGCGAAGCTCGGCTGAACCGCCTTCCACGGTTACGGATCAGATACATCGATCGACTTATCGAAACAGCTAGCGAAACACAGGCTGCTCGATTCGTCGTCTCGTTGTCGGTGACGCGTGCGCCGTGCTCTACTGGATGCATGGGCCTTGCCGCTCGTCATCTAGTCGCGCTGGCGCTCGTGATCACGCCTGCGGCCGCTCACGCCCAGGCCGCGCCGGCAGGCTCGGCTACGGCAGCGGGTTCAGCGTCTGCGGGGGGCGACAGCACGCCTCCCGCAGGCGGTGAGCAGGGCGAGAGCAAAGACGCGGGCGAGAAGAAGCCGACCGTGCCGGCCGCGGGCTACGCCTACAGCGACAAGCCCGTGAAGTCGGCGCACGCGGCCAGGCTCCGCAAGGCTCCCGCGGGACCAACGGCCACGATGCCCGGCTTCGAGGCCTTGCCCGACGGCGGTTCGCGGCTCTTCGTGCAGCTCACCCAGCCGGTTCAGGTCGAAGAGCACAAGGCGCAGGGCTCACTCACGTACATCCTCAAGGGCGCCTACGTTCGCCAGCGCAACAACCTCAACTCGCTCGTGACGGTGCATTTCAACACGCCCGTGAGCCGCGCGCGCCTCGTTCCGCACGGCAACGATCTGCACTTCGTCATCGACCTTCGTGCGTCGGGCGCCGCGCCCACGTGGAAAATGCAGGCGGCTCCCGACAAGAGCGCGAAGCTCATCATCGACTTCCCCAAGGGTGACTACGGCCTCGCGCCGAGCGCCGCGCCGTCCCCGGGTGAGGGCGAAGGCGACGAGGGCACGGAGAATCGTCCGGCCCCGAAGAACATCGGCAAGAAGGGCGGCGCGAAGAGCCGCCGCTAGTCGGTTGGGCGCGCGGATCGTCTTCGGATTCGGAGCGCGATGCGAAAGGTTCTCGCGTGCGCCGCATTGGCCACGCTCTTCGTCCCGTCACTCGCGTTCGCGAAAGAGTCGCCTTCGGTCGACGAGGACGAGCAAGACAACGAAGCGCTCGAAGACGAAGCGCTCGGTCCTGGCTCGAACCTGCGCACGCGCGCGGAACGAATCAGCTTCGATGCGCGGCTTCGAACGCTCGAGCTCTCGGGCAACGTGCGGGTCGACTCCGCCCCGTTCCATTTGCGCAGCGAGAGCATCACGCTTTCGCGTACGCGCTACGGCATCGAGGTCGACGGCAAGGGCTCGCTCGCGTTCTGCCCATGCCTCGGCACGCCCCTTCGCGTCGACTTCGATCACGCCATCGTCGCGCCACCCGGGGATCTGATCCTCCGCTCGCCCACGCTGCGCATCTACGGCGTTCCGGTCCTCTATCTCCCGTATTTCTGGCTCCGTTCCGACGAGCGCCTCGGCCTTTTGCCGCCCGACATCGCGTGGCGTGGTCAGGACGGATTCTTCATCGGCGAGGGCATCCACGTCCCGTGGAAGCAAGGGGGAGGGAAGTCCTCGCTCGATCTACGGGGCGGCGCCTATCTCGTTCGCGGCTATGCCCTCGACACGCGCCTGAAGACGCCGTCGAGCTACCTGCACGTGCGCTACGACGAGCTGAAAGGCGCGTCGTCCCCGCTCTTGCTCGGACAGGTCGACCCGGACGAGCAGACCGACGCCGATACCGGCTTGCTGCTCGAAGCGCGCGGCGCGACGGCCTCCGAGGAGCTCGGCGTGGCCTGGGACGCGGACATGATCCGCGGTCGCCGAGGCGTGGTTTCGACCACCGAGCTCGACGCGGCGGCCAAACCTTGGGACCGCGCGAGTTTCGAAGCGGCGGTCCACGGCGGGCCGTTCGTGGTTTCGAGCGGGATCCGCGCCGTCACGCGTCGCGGTGGCAACCTTGGCGACGTGGACGCGGTCGGTCCCATCGCCAGGGCGCGTGCCTCGGGTGCGGCGGCGAGCGGGATTGCGTACGACCTCACGCTCGAAGGCGGAGCGCTGCGCCTCACGAACCAGACGCCGTCGGCGACGTCGCCGAGCGCGGGCACGCTGAGCTTCGCACGTGCCGAGATCGGAGCGCTCGCGGCGACGGCGATGGGACCGCTCGAAGCGTCGCTCGCGCTTCGAGGAATCGGTGACGTGACGGCCGACCCCGACCGCGACGGCACCGACCGCGCAGGTTCGGCGAGGGCGAGGCTCGGCCTTCCGCTCGCACGAGCGTACGCCTCGGAAGGCGAGCCGAACGATCCGTGGGTACACGTGATCGAGCCGTTCGCGGAGGCAGCGGTTCTCCACGCCAAGGGCGATGGGCTCCTCGGCATCGCGCCGGGCAGGGCGCTCACGGGGATCTCGGGAACGGCGCCGCTCGCCGACGTGGGCGTATCGACCGGCGTTGGGCGATGGGGAGCACGCAAGGCGCTGACGGTCGACGTGGCCGGCGGCGCGGCGTTCGGATCGGACGTCGTCGGCCAAGCCGTCAGGCCTCTCGGGCGCGCACGCGTTGCCGCGAGCCTCTCGTGGCTGGGCGCGACGGTCGACGGCGGCTACGTTCTCGGCGATTCACCCGCACGTTCGGGAGCCGTCACCGTGGCGCACGTGCGGTTCGGCCCGTCGGACGGCCCACGTGTGCTGGCGAACGTTGCAGAGCGCAACGGGCTCGATCCCGTGCTCGCTCGCGCGCTCTCCGACGTTGGCACCGAACCGTCGTCGGGCTTCCTCACCAGCGATGGCACGACGGGCGGGGCGGGACTCGTTGTCCCGTGGTCCCACTTCCTGACCACGTCGGTGGCTGCCGATGCCGACGCGACGAACGCGGAGCTCGTCGCGGCACGAGGTGCGATCGAGCTGCGTGATCGATGCGGATGTCTCACGCTTCGTGCGCTTGCTGCGCATCGCATCGGCCGCAGCGGAGTCGACGTCTGGGTAGCTCTCGACTTCGCTGCCGATCGCTGAGCGATCGTAGGCGAGCGAACGCGCGCATCGTGAATCACGACGCGGCGTGAAAGCGATTCTCAAGATCGCTTTCACGTCTTGTGCTTGCGCGCAGCGCTTGCGGGTGCTGCAGTCCAATGCATGAAGGGCGATCAGAAAGTCATCGACCAGCTCAACGACATCCTCACCGGCGAGCTGACGGCCATCAACCAGTACTTCTTGCACGCGAAGATGTGCCAGAACTGGGGCTACAAGCGGCTCTACGAACACATTCGCAAAGAGTCGATCGACGAGATGAAGCACGCCGACGAGCTCATCGAGCGAATCCTGTTCCTCGAGGGGCTTCCGAACGTGCAGCGACTCAGCAAGATCAACGTCGGTCAGACGGTGCTCGAGATGCTGAAGAACGATCTCGCGGTCGAGATGGAAGCCATCCCGCGGCTCAACAAGTCGATCGAGTACTGCCGTCAGGTTGGCGACAACGGCAGCGAGCACCTGCTCAAGCACATCCTCGTCTCCGAGGAAGAGCACGTGGATTGGCTCGAGGCTCAGCTCGAGCTCGTGAAGCAGGTCGGCGAGGCTCACTACCTCGCGCAGCAGATCCGCGAATAACACGCGGGTGAGCGGGTGAGCGGCCGTGCAGAACGGCCGCACCACGGTCGACAGGCGGGAAGGCGCCCTCGAAAGCGCCTTGCTCTTGCTTGGGAAGGGCTCGAAATGAGATTTAACCCAACCGCTATGTGGCCGTAAATCCGACGCTTTTCTGCTCCGCCCTTCGGCGTCGGCCTCACAACACGTTGAAATTGAAAACGGGTTTCATTATCTTCACGGAGGAATGTACGTCTGCGTTTGCCTGGCCGTTACGGAGCAAGAAGTCGAGGCTGCCATCGCCGGGGGAGCGCACACGCGCACATCGGTCACCGCCGCCTGTCGCGCCGGGGGTGACTGCGGCGCGTGCCACCAGATGATCGAGGACATGGTCGAAGACCACCTCGAGGCGTGCGCGCCGCCGTGCGAACAGAGCGGCCCGATCCCCACGGGGCCGCAGCTCGTCGCCGCCGAAGCGCTGGTTCGCACGCGCGCGGCTTAATCCGGCCTAGTCTCCGCTCGCAGCGAACGACGATGCAGAAAGGGCCAGCCTCGGTCACACCGAGTACTGGCCCTTGCCACGAGATACGAAGCCGTCAGCCTCTCACTCGGAGGTCATGACGGCTTTGTCGCGATCGCCGCACAGCCACTCGACGAGGAACGAGGCCACGTCTCCCGGCTTCGTGCCCGGTCCGAACCCGGCATCGAAGCCGAGCTCCAACGCGAGCTTGTGATCGATACGCGGGCCGCCGAGGAGCATGACGACCTTGTTGCGCCAGCCTTGCTTGCGGGCGAGCTCGATCAGCGCGGCCGAGTTTTCCTTGTGGCAGTTGCGCTGCGTGATGATCTGGCTGACGAGGATCGCGTCGGCGCCGAGTGCCTGCGCGCGCTCGGCGAGCTGCTCGTTTTCGACCTGCGCGCCGAGGTTGTACGCCTCGAACGACTTGTAGCTCTCGAGACCTTTGTCGCCTGCGTAGCCCTTGTAGTTGAGGATCGCGTCGATGCCGACCGTGTGCGCGTCGGAGCCGGTGCAGGCGCCCACGACGACGATCTTGCGACCGAGGCGCGTGTGGATCCGGTGCTCGATCTCTTCGCGCGAGAGCGCCTCGGTGCGGACCTCGGGCACGTCGATGAGGGAAGGGTCGACGGCGTGCTCGGAGTGCCCGTACACGACGAAGTACGAGTAGCCCTCGGCACACTGCTCCATCGTGGAGACGAGCGGCTCGTGCAGGCCATGGAGCTCGGCGAACTTCTTCGCGCACTCGCGAGCACGCGCCGAAGGCGGCATCTCGAGGACGAAGGTCATCTGGACCATGCCGTCGCCCTGGCGATCGCCATAGGCACGGAGCATCTTCGCGGGTTGGGTCGGATGCATCGTCGTTCTCCTACTGACCCTTCTCGAGTGCTTCCAGCACGGGGTTCACGTAGTCCTGCGAGCGCTCGAAGACGCCCGCATAGCCCTTGCCACCGGTTTTCGAGCGCTTCACGTCGGCGAAGGCGCCCGTCGCGATGGCCTGCCAGATCGTATCGCGCTCGACCTCGACCAGGAGTTCATGCGCCTCGTCGAGCACCTGGACCGCGCGCTTGGCCATGATGCCGTCGGGCTTGATCATGAGCTCACCGCCGAGGTCCTTCGTGGTGCCGAACACGTACCGCGTGGCCTTCAGCGACAGGTAGCGATCCATCAGCATCGGGTTGTGCACCGCTTCGCTGAACATGCCGAGGAGCGCGATGCTCTGACCGGTCATCGAACCGACGAGGTTGAACATCGCGTCGTGCACGTGGCTCTGGAAGATGTCGCCGGTCTTGTGCTTCGTAGGGGGCATCCACTTGATGGGATGCCGGTCGAAGACCTGACGAATCAGCTGAGCCTGCGCGAGCTCGAGCAGGAAGCTGTTCTCGATCCAGGGATCGATCTCGAACGCGTGTCCGAGGCCCATCTTCTCTTCGGCGACGCCGGCGCGCTTGGCGAAGGCCTCGTTGATGAACTGGCTCGCGAGAACCGTGTGGGCCTTTTCGACCGCGTCGGCCGTGGTGAGGTAGTTGTCCTCGCCGGTGTTGATGATGATGCCGGCGCGCGCGATGAAGCGGCGCGCGACGTACTGGTCGACGAAGTTGCGGCACGGGTTGATGTCGCGGAAAAGGATTCCGTACATCGCGTCGTTGAGCAGCATGTCGAGCCGCTCGACCGCGCCCATCCACGCGATCTCCGACATGCAGAGGCCGGACGAGTAGTTCGTCTGGTGGATGTAGCGCCCGTACTCGGTGGTCGCTTCGTCGGTGGCGCGACGGATGATCTTGAAGTTCTCCTGCGTCGCGAACGTGCCGCCGTACCCCTCGGTGGTGGCGCCGTGCGGGACGTAATCGAGCAGCGACTGTGCGGTGGCTCGGATGACGGCCACGATGTCCGCGCCTGCATAGGCGGCGGCCTTGGCCTGGACCGCGTCGTCGTAGATGTTGCCAGTTGCAACGATCACGTACTTGTGCGGAATCGGACCTGGCGGAGTCTTTGCTTTGTTCGCCTCGCGCTCGTTACGCGCTGCGTCGATGCGATCGATTGCAGCACGCGCATGCTTCGCGAGGGCCTCGCGAACCTGGTTCGCGTCGGGGCCGCTCTCGCCTCGATCGAGCTCGGGGGCGTAGGCCAGACGCTCGGCAGCGTCCTGGATGTCCGAGGCCCCGTCGAGCAGCGCGCGCCCTAGAAAATAGGAGATTCCGCGCCCTAAAAGGCCTGCCTTCGCGTACCGATCGACGACGAGATTCACGAGCGGCGCGCCCTGATCGTCGACTCCATCGACACCGTAAGAGCGGAGGATCGTTCGCTCGACACCGACGGAGGTGTGGGCGTCGATGTACTTCTGCACGTCATCGGCGACGGAGCCCGCGAGCTCTCGACATCGCGCGACCTTCCGTTCGTCCATCGGGACTCTCAGCATCGTGTCACGGCTTTTGCCACAAGCCGCTCGGAAACGCGAACGCCCGTCGCGTCGGCCGCGCGGACATCCACCGACTCAAGCTCCTTGCCGCAAGCTCTCCGGTTCCATAAGGTTACTTACTCGTCACACGCTCAAGCGGTCGCAGCGGCCGTCGGGGCCGAGACGCTTACGGAACTTCGCTAAAGGAGAACGCGTATGAGCAAGAGCATCTGGCTTCGTTACAGTCTGGCATCACTGATCGCAGCTTCTGCGGCTGTCAGCGGCTTGCTCGTCGCGTGCAGCAGCGATGACGCGACCAACAACGGCACGATCACGCCCGACTCCGGCGGCGGCAACGACTCCGGCGGCGGCAACGACACGGACGGTGGCACCGACAGCGGCTCGGACGGCTACACGCCCCCGAAGCCCGTCCCGGCGAAGCTGCTTCTCGTTCACGCGGGCTCAAGCCTCGGCCCGTCGGACGAGGGGAGCGGGATCCGTGTTTGCTTCGGTACGGCGACGAAGGCAGCGCCCACCGAGTTCACGGTGACGCCGTTCCCAGTTCTTCCGCACACGGCCACCGGCTCCGCGCCGTTCCCCGGTATCTTCCCGAACTCGGGCGGCGTTTTCCCCTCCTCCGGCGCGAACTACGAGGACCTCGCAATTCGTCCCTATGTCATGAATGCCAAGCGCTTGGCTGAGCGTGGCATCGTTGGGAACGATCCGTCGACCGCGCGCTGCAGCCAGATCCTCGGCACGAGCTTCGACGCTGGCGACATGCCATTCAAGGAGAACGTCGACTACTGGCAGCTGCCTGACATCGCGGCGGGCATCCTCAAGGCGGATCACACCTACGCGCTCGTTCTTACGGGGTGCTCGGGCGACGCCAAGGGCGAGATCTACTGCGGTCCGGGGGATGATGGTCAGCCGTTTATCCCGACCGACACGCCGGGCCTTGGCAACCTCAAGCTGATGGTTGTCGAGCTGGATACGACCACGAAGCCGGCAGCAACGGAGTTCGGAGCGCAGTTCATTCACGCTTCGCCCGCCTACAAAGCCATCGCGGTCGACCCCCCGATGGTGCCGCTCCTCGTTGGCGACAACGACGCGGGCACGCTCATCGCGGGCGATGCCGGTGTCGAATACAAGCGGGACGCCACCAAGGCAACGGATCTCGCGAAGGTGACCGGTCTGACGACGGCAACGGCGAAGATCGCTGCAAACCCGAACTTCCCGCCGGGCCAGGGACCGTTCGCCGCGCAGGCACTGAATAACGCCGCGAAATCTACGAAGCCGAGCGTGCAGTACGTGACGACCGGCTTGAAAGATGAGGCGGAGTACTACGTCAACGGCAAGGCGTTCACGTTCATCGCCGTCGGCGTCCCGGACCCGGCCGCTCCGGCTGAGCGAGCTTTCCGCTACCTCGGCTTCCCGAACGACTTCACGCCGCCGGCGCTCCAGTAATCGAGCTCCGACGTTGAAGTGAAAGCGAGCGGCGGCCG
The DNA here is from genome assembly GCF_001263205.1 of Labilithrix luteola. GTDB lineage: Bacteria > Myxococcota_A > Polyangia > Polyangiales > Polyangiaceae > Labilithrix > Labilithrix luteola. The sequence goes on along the minus strand of NZ_CP012333.1, from coordinate 9,613,486 downwards.
CGGAAACGCGACGCCGCTCGCGGCTTTTGTGCTCGCGACGATCTGGACGAGGCGAGGTGCTGGCGTAAGGGAAAAGCGCCTCAATCAAACTAGCGGTGGTCGTTCGTCGGCGATGGGGTTGGCGCGCTCGCCTCGATTGCGAACCACTCGAAGTCAACGATGGCGCATCGCCATGCTCGGCTACGTGCACTCCACTAGGGGTTGTCCGAATCTCTTCAAACCGTCAGCCACCGCGTGTGCGATTGGCGCGTTCGGCCCGCTCTCAGTGCTTTCTCGCTCGCCCCGAAACCGCCGTCTGATACGAACGGGGAAGGGGAGTGACATGCGAGCCAAAACGACTCGACGTCTTGGGGCTGCGTGGGCGTGGGCACCGATGGTTGCGTTCGCGGCGGCATGCTCGACCTTCGGCGGTGACGACAGCAGCCCGACGGCACCGAGCAACGACGCCTCTGAGAACTCGAGGAATGGCGACGGTGGCGTTGTCGTCGGTCGCGGGTCCAATCTCATCGACATCGTGCCGCTCGAGCGAAGCATGCTCACGCGCGGGACCACCGCGTCGATCAAGGTGTCGATCGCGCGGAAAGGGTCGTTCGACGGTGCTGTCATCATCACCGTCCGGGGACTTCCGGATGGCATCGCCGCCAAACCGCTTCGATTGGAGTCTCCAGCAACCGTCGGTGATCTCGAGCTGACGATTGCGAGCTCGACTCCGCAAGGCGACGTCGCTGGCATTTCGCTCGAGGCCAACCCGTCGAACGACTCGGAGACGGCGATAGCGGCGCTTCCACTCCTCGTGCGAGGAGCACCGGGCGAGCTCGACACGACGTTCGGCACCGACGGCTTCGCGGACACGGCGGCTGTGCAGGCGCTTCTGATGTCTCAGAAGCTCGCCGTTCTGCCGGATGGGCGCTTCCTGGTTTTCCAGTCGACCGGGCTTGACTACGGCAGCAACAGCGTCGTCTGGCGCTTCACGGCCGAAGGGCAGCGCGACCTCACATTTGGAACCGGTGGTGAGGTTGTCGTGACCGCCGGCTACATCGCTCGTGTCTTCGTGAGCGAAGGGGCGATTCTGATGTTCGTTCGTGGAACGGGCTTCGCAGGCCCGTTTCGCGTGCAGCGACGGAATTTCGATGGCGTCCCCGATACGACCTACGGCGTGGGCGGCGAATACTCCCATTCGTCGAATGAGTACCAAACACAGGACGATATGGTTCTCATGCCTGGGGGGGCGACCGCGGTCGTGGGATCGGACGGGTTCGGTACCCCCCAAGTCTTTTGGATCTCTGGCGCCGGCGTCGCGGACGCGATGGTCAATGCGAGCGCGTTTTCTTCATTCAATGCTCCTCATGCGATCGCGAGCGCCGTTGGCGATGCCACAGGATTCGTCGGAGTGGACAGCTACGGTGGGCTCGCACGCGTTCAACGTGCGGGTGGAACGCTCGATGCGGCGTTTGGTGGGGCGGGGACCGGACTGCTGCAGATGGATGGCGCTACCGGTCTCGCGCTCGATTCCAAGGGACGGTACGTGATTGGCGGAAGTATGTCCAAGGAGCTCCTGACCGTCCGTCTCGACGAGAAAGGCGCGCTCGACCCGACGTTCGGAAAACAGACGACGCCGGTTGCTGACCTCGCTCCGCTGCCCATCGTTGTCGTGCAGAAGGACGACGCCGTCGTTCAAGCCTTGCGCGAACTCCCGGCGCAGGTCGGACGATGCGGGCTCGTCAGGCACAATTCGAACGGGACTCTCGACACCACGTTCGGCACCAATGGCATCGCGATGTACACCATCGACGCTTGCCGGATCACCGACGTCGCGCCACTAGCCGATGGGCGCCTGCTCGTTGCGGGCGCGAAGACGTTCAGAGTTTGGAATTGACTCGCTCGGGTCAACGGGGCCGTCGCGCGCTCAGCTCGTTGCATTGAACGTGGGGCGCGTGATGGATACGTTGGTCGAGGTCGAGAGGCGGCTGAACGTGGTCCTCACGAACGCAAGTGGGCTCCTCCCGGAGGGGCAGCTCGATGGCATGCGGGAGCTGGTGGCTCACGGAGAGCCAGGCGTGGCTCTCGAGACGCTGTGGACGCAGCTCTACGAATACGACGTCGACGTGCCGAGCCCATCAAACAAGCAATGCTGGAACTCGCACGCGCGATGGGTGCGCAAGTTCCAGCTTGGTTCGCGTGAGCGCGCGGGTCAGAGCGGGCAGACGAATTCGGCGGACGGGATTTTCGGGAGCGGGTCGCCTTCGTTGACCTTCTGGAAGAGGCACGTGTTGGCCTTCGGGTCGAAGGTGAAGCCGTAAGGCTCGACGAGGTCGCCGGCGAGGGTGGTGCAGAAGCGGTCGCCGCCGCCGAAGCGGCCGTCGAGGGTGACGTTGTTGATGAGGGCGTCCTTGCCGCTCACGCTGTTGGCTTCTTTGGTAAGGCGGACGGTGCCGAGGACCGCGGTGAAGCGGCCGGTGCCAGCGGCGACGGGGGAGTTGGGGACGGGGATGTTGTCGCCGCGGATTTCGGATTTCGAGACAGTCGCGGGGGACGTGTAGCCGTTCTTCACGAGGTCCCAGCCGCGGAGTGGGGAGACCGTCAAGGAGAGCATGCCGCCGCCGGCCGGGTCCGGCGTGAACTTCGTCTCGGTGTAGAAGCGCAGCGCTTGCTCGGGGTCCTTCGCGGCGAGGGTCGTGACGCAAATTCCAACATAGAGCGCATCGACGCTCTCGGTCGGGGGCTTCGTATCGATGTTGGCATCGACTTCCGCGGGAGGACCGGAGTCTTCCTGGAGGTTCGCCGTGCGTGCGACGAAGTCCTGATAGTCGCCTTCCGGATCGGGAAAACAAGCCGTCGCGAGGAGCGACGCCGTGAGCGCACCGAGGACGCCAACACCAGCGGAGAGAGCCGCGACGCGAGAAGCGAGACGCATTGATTAACCGATAGAGAACCAGCGCGGCCGACGCAAGAGCGTGCACGCAATCTTGATGGTCGAAAGACTGGGCGAGGGGACCACCCGAGTGGTCGTCGCGTCCGGCACGACGACCGGGACGGAATGACCCTCGGGTGGCGCGGTTCGACGAGGTGCGTCGGAACTTGATCGGGCACTCACGTTTTGCGCTTTGCCGATCGAGCGCGCGTTGTAGTCTACATGGCGGTCGTCCTAACGGCGCGAGCCTCACTCCCATGCGGGGAGTGCGGGGGTGTTCACAGGCTCCTGCGCTCGCCAGCCTGCTTCAAGCGCTTCAAGCGAGAGGTTTTACGCGAGAGATCATGCGCAGCCGAAAGCTCCTCTGTCTTCACGCCCGCAAAGCCACTTTCGCCGCCATCACGCTTCTCACGCTCGCCGTCGGGGTCGGAACACCGACGGAGGCGCGCGCGAACGGATATCTGACCGCGCGCTTCGGTTCGGACCACGGCACGCCGGCGATGGCGAACACGTACGCCGTCTATTACAACCCGGCGGCGCTCGGCGGAACGACCGGAACGACCATCACGGCGGACGTCTCGCTCGCCCTCCGCTACGCCCACTACAAGCGCCCGGAAGAGGCGCTTTCGCCGTCGACCAACGCGAGCGACCGCTTGCGGGCCGACCCGAACTACGTGGCCGCGAACACGGGTGACGGCAACCTCCTCAACCTCCTCGCGTTGCCGTTTGCCGGCATCAACACGGACTTCGGCGGCTCGCCGTACTTCCGCGCAGGCTACGCGGTGTACGTGCCGTTCGGCGGCATGGCCACCTGGGACCGCCGCTCGGGCGTTCCCGGCGAGCTCGGTTCGACCGACGGCGTGCAGCGTTGGCACAACATCAGCGGTCAGATTCTGACCATCTACAACACGTTCGCCGGGGCGGTGGTCATCCCGAACACGGGCCTCTCGTTCGGCGCCAGCGTCAGCCCTGTGATCCAGCACGTCGCCACCACGCGTGCGCGCACCGCGGACGACAGCGACGACACGACGAACACGAACGGCACCCTCAAGGAGGGGCGCTCGTACCTCGATGCGAGCGGGGTCAACCTCGCCGCCAGCTTCGGCGCGTACTGGCAGTCGCCGGACTCACGCATTCGACTCGGTGCGGCGTATCTCAGCCAGCCGGGCTTCGGCACGTCGCGTCTGAGCGGCACGCTCAACGGCGTCGTCCAGGGCGGCGCGTACGTGAAGCAGGACATCGACTTCCTGCAGACGTGGCCCGATATCGTCCGCGTTGGCGGCGCCTGGCGTCTTCCGAACGACAAGGTCGAGTTCCGCAGCGACCTCGAATACGTGCGCTGGTCGGTGTTCGACAACCAGTGCGTCGTGATCAAGGGGCGCGACTGCAAGATCAACCCCGATGGCTCGTCGCCGAACGCGCAGGACGTCGTCCTCAACATCCCGCGCAACTGGAAAGACGCGATCGGCTATCGCCTCGGTGTGGGCTACTTCGCCAACTCCGACCTCGAGCTCTTCGCCAGCGGAGGCTTTGCGACGGCGGCCGCGCCGAAGGAGACCATCGACGCCTCGACGATCGACGCGTTCTCGGTCTCGGGAGCCATCGGCGCTCGCTACACGGTCTCGCGGCACTTCGCGTTTGCTGCAAGCTACAACCATATCTACTACCTGCCGGTCGACACCAAAGGCGCGAACAAGCTCAACGAGTTCGCATCGCCCTCGAAGTCGCCGAGCGCCGACGGCAAGTACACGTCGCAGATCGGCATGCTGAACGCCAACGCGTCGTACACGTTCTGAGCGCCGCGAACCGAATCGGGAGATCATGAGGATCACGCTCTTCGCTTCGGCGCTCGCGCTCTCGTGCGCCTTCGTGGCCTGTTCGGAGTCCACGCCGGCTCCGCTGTCGAATGGAACGCCCTCGGACCAAGACGGCGGCGGAAACGGCGACACCATGCTCGGTGAGCCGGCGGTCGCTTGCACCGACGCGGCCGACGCGATTTATGGCGCGCCAGGCACGCTTCCGGACGCCAAGGGCGCGATCATCAAGTGCACGAAGGATCCCGAGCTCGCCAAAGACGCCATCCAGGCGAAGCTCGGCGAGCTCGGCTATCAGGGCAAAGCCGTCACGAGCGGAGCGAAGGTCTATCGCGTCTCGTACCGAACCGAGCGCGGCGACGCCGCGAAGACGCCCGCGGTCTCCAGCGCGGCGGTCTACGTGCCCACCGTGCAGCGCACCGGCAAGCTACCTGTCGTCATCGCGGCGCGTGGAAGTCGTGGCCAGGCGGCAGCGTGCACCGCGTCGAAGCTCGATCCCGTCGCTGACGGCGTGAACCAGGACTACTTCCGCCTCGTCTACTCGCTCGTCGGTGCGGGCTATGCCGTCGTCGCGCCCGACCTCGCGGGCTACGCGAATTTCGGGGCGCCGGGCAATCCGCCGAGCGCGTATGCGCAGGCCGAAGACGTGGGCAAGTCTACGCTCGACGGCGGGCGTGCGCTGAAGAAGCTCTTTCCGCAGCTTGGCGACAAGACGGTCATCGTCGGTCATTCGCAGGGTGGTCACAGCGCGCTCGCGGCGCTCGCGCTCTCCGAGTCGTACGGGACGGAAGGCACGATTGCGGGCGTCGCCGTCTACGCGCCGCTCTGGCTCAGTCAGCGTTCGTGGGGCGCGCTGCTCGATTCGGGCATCGGTGCCGGCTACCCGATCGCCGGTCAGCCTTCGCCGAACGCCGTCAGCATCTGGTACCACTACACGCAGGCCGAGTTGCTCGACGGACCGGGCGAGGGGAAGAAGCTCTTCGCGGCCGCCAAGCAAGACGCGGTCAAAGACTTCGTCGACACGCAGTGCTGGGCCTCGAGCTATCCGAAGCTCGAAGCGCTCGGGACGTACGGCTACGAGCTGTTCGACGCCGCGTTCGTGAAAGCGGTTTCGGCGAGGGCCGCCTACGGCGGTGACTGCGACCCCGGCAGCGTCTGCGAGAAGTGGATCAAGCGTTACAGCGCCGATCGCCCGCACATCACCGGTGCCGCCGTGAAGGTGCCGATCCTCATGCTCTACGGCGGCGCGGACACCACCATCCCGCCCACGCGCATGCGCTGCGGACTCGATCGCTTGAAGGACGACGGCGTGAACCTGTCCGTGTGCATCGAGGCATCGGCTACGCACGGAAGCATCCTCGACATGCGGAGCAGCTACGTCGCCGATTGGCTCGGCAGCGTGACCTTGGGTGAGGCCGCGCCTGCGGCCTGCGCCGCGAACGAGTCGGCGATCACCGCGACCTGCGCCGTGCCGCCCCCGAACGATTAGAGCGAACGCACGGCGTCGTGCTTGCAGTCCGCATGAAGGGCCCCAGGTTCGCCGGGAGGGGACTTTTCTTGCGGAGGTGAGCCGTGTCGATGATGAAGGCCGTCTGTCTCGAGCGATGCGGAAGAGCATCGACCGTCAACCTCTCGGACGTGCCTCGTCCCAAGCCCGGCCCCGGCGAAGTGCTCGTGCACGTTCACGCGGCAGGTATCACGCTCACGGAGCTCGACTGGGGAGAGACGTGGCGCACGCGTAACGGAATTCCGCGCGCGCATCCGATTCCCGGCCACGAGCTCTGCGGAGAAGTGGCGGCCGTGGGGGTCGGAACGCCCGACCTCCACACGGGCGACCGCGTCTACGGCCTGACGGACTTCGCCCGTGACGGCGCCGAAGCCGAGTACGCGATTGCCACTGCGAGCGAGATTGCGCGTGCTCCACGCTCCGTGGACGACCTTCACGCGGCGGCCGTTCCACTGGCCGCGTTGACCGCCTGGCAGGCGCTCTTCGACCGGGCGCGCCTCGAGGCCGGGCATCGCTTGCTCATCCATGGCGCCGCGGGCGGTGTCGGATGCGTGGCCGTTCAGCTGGCACGTTGGGCCGGGGCACACGTCATCGGAACCGCGTCCGAATCCAACCTCGATCTCGTGCGCGCGCTCGGTGCCGACGAAGTCGTGGACCACGAGGCGGTCCACTTCGAAGACGTCGTGAGCGATGTCGACGTCGTGCTCGATTGCGTCGGTGGCGACACACTCACCCGGTCCTTCGGCGTCCTCGTCGACGACGGGCTGCTCATCTCGATCGCTCAGCCTATTCCCGACGACCGCGCGGACGATCCGCGGGTGCACGCGCAATTCTTCGTCGTCCATCCCGATCGCGCCCAGCTCGAACGGATCGCGGAGCTCGTCGATCAGGGGGTGATCGTGCCGATCGTCGATGCCGTCGTGCCACTCGAGCGCGCCCAGGAGGCCTACGAGCACCTCGCCAAGGGGCATGCGCGCGGCAAGACCATCCTGAAAGTCATTCCTTCGTGATGGGGTGGGGGGAAGCGATCGGAACCGGACATCACCCAAACGGATGACGCCGAGCGCCTTGAGCCAAGCACACGAGGCAGCGAGGCAACGATGACAGGGGACGAGCTTGTGCGACCGTGCGCGAGCCTGCGCGACCCGTCCCGCGGGAATCGCGCGACGGACCAAGGAGGACCGTTCCTTCCGCGCGCGACATCGATAGAATGCTCGTGTGTCGCTGCCCCGTCTGACGCTCGCGACGCAGGAGTCGAGCGAGATCGCCCGTGTCCTGCGCGGCGTGCTCCGCCTGCGGACCGTCATCGTCCCGCTGAAGTCGCCGCCCCCCAAAGACGGCCAGTACCTCCTCGACATCGAGGTGCCCGGCTTCGGCCTGGTGACCGTGCTCGCCGAGCCGTCGGGAGGGCAGCGTCCGGACGGAACGTCGCTCACGCTGAGGCCGGTCACGCGCGCACAAATGGCGGAGCTCTTCGCCCTCGTCGAACGTCTCGACGAGCCTGCGCCGTCCGTTCCCTCCGAGCCGCCCGAGCCGGATCCCGAGCCGGAAGAATCGTGGGACAACGACGCGGACGGCGACACCTTCGTCGAAGACGCGCCTTCCCGCATGGTCGGTGTTCCGCTGGGCCCGCCGCCCATGATTGCCGACACCGTTCCGCCGAGCGTCGCGTTCAGCCGCTCGTCGCACGTGCGCTCGACCGCGCCGCCTTCGAGCCTCAAGCCGTTCCAGATGCCGAGCCCCATGCGCGATACGCACGTCGGGCGCCTGCTGGCGGGCAAGTATCGCATCGACGCCCCGATCGGCCGTGGTGCGGCCGCCGTCGTGTACCGCGCGACGCACACCGAGCTTCGTCGCGACGTCGCCATCAAGATCCTCCACGCGGCGAACCAGGGCGAGGCGCAGTTCGTGCGCCGTTTCAAAGCCGAGGCGCTCACGGCGAGCAAGCTCGAGCACGTCAACGTCACCCGCGTCATCGACTTCGGTCAGGAGGCCGGCGAGCTCTATCTCGTGATGGAGTTCATCAACGGCCGGCCGCTCGAGGCGATCCTCTCGAGCGAAGGGCCGCTGCCTGCCAAGCGGGTCGTCGACATCGGGATCCAGGCGTGCCGGGCGCTCGCCTTCGCGCACGACAAGGGCGTGATCCATCGGGACATCAAGCCCGAGAACATCATGATCCTGCCCGACCACGACGACGACGGCGAGCCATGCGATCTCGTCAAGGTCTGCGATTTCGGGCTCGCCAAGCTTCGCGATCCCGACGCGGAGACCGCGGACATCACGGCGAGCGGCATGCTGTGCGGCTCACCCGCATACATGTCACCAGAGCAGGCGCGCGGCGACACGCTCGACTTCCGGACCGACCTCTATTCGCTCGGCGTCACGCTCTTCGAGGCCCTCACGGGCTCGCTCCCGCACGACGGGCACACGCTGAACGAGCTCTTGTTGAAGAAGTGCATGGAGGCGCCGCCGGTTCCATCGTCGCTCGTTCCAACCATCGATCCGCTGCTCGACGACGTGCTCTTGCGAGCGATGGCAACCGATCCGGGCTCACGCCATGCCTCGGCGCAGGAACTTCGCACCGAGCTCCGCACCATCCGAGGTCAGCTCGTCGACGAAGACGCGCAGGGCGATCACCGCACGATCATCGGCGGTTAGGCCCCGCGTAGCATCATTTCTCGAGCATGTAGAGATCGCCGCCCGTCGACTGGGCATGGTCGCCCCAGTAGATGCCGTCGTCGTCGACGTCGAGCGCGAAGACGTTCCCGCTCCAGAGGTTGGTCTTGGCGCCCGTGATCTTCTCGAAGGCATCCACGCCGCCCGCGTTCGCTCGCGCAACGTAGAAGAACTTCTCGTCGACGGCAGAGTCGAACACGTCGGAGAACGTCTGCGGGAACGCGGAAGAGATCGTGCGCAAGGCGATGTCGACCGCGAGAAGGCTGCTGCTGCGCGTGACCCACAGCTTGGTGCAGTCCGAGGCGAGGCTCAGGTATCCGTCGTTGCTCGTGGTGGGGGTGAAGGGGGCGCTCGACCCGAGGTCGCGCGAGTACTCCACGATGGCCGCCGAGTCGGACCTCGTCGCGTAGATTGCCAACGGCGCCGGCGCGACGCCGCTCGCTGCTTGCGCGAGCGAGGAGAGCTTCGCGGTTGCCTGTTTCGTATCGATGAGCGCCGCGTTCGCCGAAGCCATGCGCGCGACGAGCACACCCGGTCCGGCAGAAACGAGCTTGCTCACACGCCCGCCGGCGGCGAGCGTCGTGAGTGGCTCGACGACGCACGACCCCGCGGCGCACACGCGACCGGCCCGCGCGATCGTGGCGGAGGGGGTGGCCGAACCCGCGGTGTACGTTGCCCAGTAAACGTACTCGCCGTCGAGCGCGAGCGCGCTTGCGCTCGGTTGATTCGAGGCGATCTCGACGGCAACGCCGCCCGCTTTGGAGACGCGCAGAATGCGGGCGTTCGAGTTTCCGTTGTAACCGTCCGCCGTGTTGTCTTGCTCGATCCAGTAGACGTACTTGGCGTCCGTGGTGATCGCGAATGGGAAACGCGGGCGCGAGGGAGGCTCGTAGAGGAGCGTCTTCTTGCTGTCGGCAAACCCTTTCGACGGGCCACGCGCGGGAGGACAGAGCTTCCGAAGCTCAGGAAGCTCTTCCGTCGGGCCACCGTCGGCGTGCGGCTCGGTCGCCGCATCCGACGTGGGGACCTGGCCCGACGCGTCGATGTCCCTCGTCGAGGAAGGATCCGCCGAGTCCGTCTCACCGAAGCTCGAACATGCGAGCGACACAAGCGATACAAGCGACACAAAACCGGAGAGGGCAACGATGCCGGCCGCGGGCAGAGCGACACGAAGGAAGCGGCTCATCGCCGGTGAGCGTATCACGAGCCTCCCGCGTTCACTTCTCCATCACGTACAGATTGCCACCCGTCGCGGGAGCATGGTCACCCCAGTAGACACCTTCGTCGTCGACATCCAGCGCGAAGACGTTGCCGCTCCAGATCGGAACCTTGACGCCGGTGAACTTGTCGAGCGCCTCGACACCACCCGCGTTCGCGCGGGCGACGTAGACGAACTTCGCATCGACCGCCGAATCGAACACGTCCGGTAGAGCAAGTTTGACGTCGACGGCCGCCGTGTGGCTGACCTCGTCGACCGCGAAGTAATCGGTCTTCGTCGTCGCCCAGAGTGACGTGCAATCGGAGGTGAGGCTCGTGACGGCGGTGTCGGTTGCGATGGGAGTGAAGGTGCTCCAACTTGCCAGATCGGGGGCGTACGCAACGAAGTTCGACGCCGAGATCGCCACGTAGACCGACGCACCTCCGACCGCGAGCCCCGACGCGACGGCGGTGAGCGACGCCGTTCGAGGTGGGGTGGCCAGGCTGGTATCGATGCGGATCAGAGCCGCCGACGATGCGCGCGCGAACAGGACTCCGGCTTTGCCACGAACGAGCTCGGTGACGCGGCCGCTCACATTGAGGCGCACGAACGGCTCGGCAGGGCACGCCGACGAAGGGCATCGGCGCGGTGCGCGCATGATGGTGGTGGCGACCGGCGCGGCGCCACCCTCGTAGTTCGCCCAGTAGACGTACTCGCCGTCGAGCGCGAGTGCCGTGGTTCCGTCCTGGCCCGCCGCAATTTCGACCGCGTCACCGCCCGCACGCGGAACCCGCAGAATGCGAGCCTTGGCGTTGCCGTTGTAGCCATCGCCGTTCGTATCCTGCTCGACCCAGTAGACGAACTTGCCGTCGGTGGTGATGGCGAACGGGAAGCGGGGTCGCGTGGGAGGCTCGTAGAGCAGGCGCGTCTTGCAGTCAGCCCCGCTGCACGACAGCGGCGCGCGCGGCGGAGGGCAGACAGGATGGAGCACGGGGAGCTGCTCGAGGCCGGCTTCGCCCACATCGGCTGCGTCGGCTTCGGCGTCGGGAGGCAGGGCCGCGGCATCGTCCGAGGTCGACGCCGCATCGGGGTGCGTGGCTTCCGACGCATCTCCTCCGAAGGCCGAGCATGCGAGCGGGACCAGAAGCGGGACGAGCGCGCCGAGCACGCGGGGCGCGGTGCGAAGCAAGTGACGCATCGGGGCCGAAGCTATCACCCACGCGTACCACGCAGACCCTTCCATAGCGTCTCCGAGTGGGCCACCCTGCGGCCCACCGGATGACCATCGACCTTCTCGTCCTCGGATGCGGCTATACGGGATCCGCCGTCGCTCGACTCGCCCGATCCCGAGGGCTGAGCGTGCTCGCGACGGTTCGAACGGCGGCGCGAGCCACCCCTCTGCGAGTCGAGGGATTCGACGTTCGCATCACGGAGGCGCTCGAGCCGCGCGACGTCGAAGGACTCGTCTCGCCGAAAACGCAGGTGGTCGTCGCGTTCCCGCCGGATGGCCAGACCGACGAGCGGCTCGCTCCGGTGTGCGCGGATGCGGCGGCGATAACCTATGTCTCGAGCACCGGCGTCTACGGGGACCTACGCGGTCTCATCGATGACGCGACGCCGCTCCCTAGCGTCGCAACCGAACGCGGCGCGCGCCTCCTTCGCGCGGAGCAGGCATGGCGAGCATGCGGGGCAACCGTCCTTCGATGCCCGGCCATCTACGGGCGCGATCGCGGCCTGCACGTGCGCATCGTCAGCGGCGCGCATCGCATTCCAGGCGACGGGACGGCCTTCACGTCGCGTATCCACGTCGAAGATCTGGCCCAATTGATCTTGGCGGCACGAAACGTCCGCGGAGAGACGTTCGTCGTCGGTGATCGCGCGCCCGCGACGCAGAACGAGATCGCCGACTGGGTGGCGAAGGAATACGGCGTTCCGAGACCGCCGCACGTACCCGTCGAAACCGTCCACGAAACGCTTCGCGCCGATCGCCGTATCGACGGATCGCGAGCGCTCGCGATACTCGGCGTCACGTTGATCTATCCCTCGTACGTCGACGGGATGGTCAAGGCGCCGCGCGTTATTTCAGGCTGATCGGCGTCAGAAGAAAAGCACGGCGAGCGCCGCGAGCCCGGCGCCGGTCAACGCGAGGGCGACAGCGGAGGCACGGGAGCCTTTGGCGAGCGCCAGTCGAGCCGCACCGACGAGCAAGAGCACGCCGCCGACACCGAGAAACGCGTAGGCACTGCTTCCCGGCACGTCGCGCGAGGCCCCAGCCTGACGCAGGCGATCCTCGGCAGCGGCGGCGGTCGGCAAGGCTCCCGCAGCAACGGCCTCGACGTCGAGTTTGTGTCCGAGCCTGGCGAGCTCCTCGTCGGCACGCGTACGTCGCGCCGTTCGCGTACCGATGACGGACGTGGCGAGCGAGGCTGCCCGCACCGAGCGCCAGGCCGCAAAGGCCGAGGCGTAGTCACCCCGAGCCTCGGCGTCGGAGGCGATGCGTTCGAGCTGCGCGAAGCCTCGATCGGGGGCCTCGCAGCCGGGGCAACGAGCTTCCGCGGCCGCGCGCGCCGCGAGAATGGCCGTCGTCAGGTCTCCATGCGCCGCGGCCTCGGTCGATTCGGCGAGTGCCTTGCGACCTTCCGAGACGCGCGCAGACCAAGCGATGGCCACGACGGCCGCGCCGAGCACGAATGTGGCGAGAGCGCGCCTCGTCGGGCTCACTGGAAGTCGCGTCGCCGGAAGACGAACGCGCTGAGCGTCAGCAGCACCACCGCGTAGAACACTGCGTTGAGCCACGCGTGTGAGATGTAGAGTGCGGGCGCCGTCGTGCTGATCTGTCCGAGCAGCAGCGGCCGCGCCGGAACATAGACGTTGAGATTCGGGACGATCTTCGCGAGCACCATGCCCGTCGTACGAACGGCGCTGCCGAAGATGCGCTCCGGGAGGTTTCCGAGCGTGTCCGACGAGCGCCCGATGAGGAAGATCCACATCGTGAAGATCGCCGTGAGGAAGGGCGACGAGAACGACGAGAACACCATCGCCACGGCCGTGATGATGCCGACCTCGGCCAAGGTCAGAAGGCACGAGTAGACGACGATCTGGCGCTCGCCGCCCGTCGCGTCGGCGAGGGCAGCCATCGCGACGAAGAAAAGGAGCGACCACGGGAGGAACACGAAGACCCGCGTGAGCTTCGCGCGCCAGACGAGCACACCCAGCAACGCCAACATGCCGACGATGACGCCGATCGTGAGCTCGACGTGTTGCTTGGCCTGCAGAGCGAGAATCGCGAGCACCGCGCCGCCGTCGATCGCGATGAACGCGAACACGGTGATCATGATCCCGAGGTACTTGCCCACGATGTACTCGTGACGCCGCAAGCGGCGCGTCAGGATCGGGAAGACGGTCTTGAACTCGAGCTCTCGGTACAGCGAGCTCGCGCCCAGGAAGATGCTGACGGCCACCGCGAACAGCGAGATGGAGCCCGCGCCGATGTCGGCCACGATCCGCATCTCCTGGCGGACCGACATGGCGGCGATGACGAGCGAGTAGGTCGACGCGGCGAGAGCGAGCGCGAGCAGCCCGATCAAAATTCGAGCGCGCACCGCCTCCCGGTAGGTATTCATCGCAATCGCGAAGACGCGAGAGAGCATCAGTACGAGCGTCTTACCTCGGCCACGTACCGTCGGACAAGCTGCGGGACGGAGAGGAGCGCGGAGCGGACGCGCTCCTCGAAGAGGTCACGGACGATGCCGGCCCCGACGTCCACCAGCACCCCATAGGTGAGCAGCACCCGCGGGTTGCCGTTTTCGCCGATGAACGGCTCGACGCGGAAGAAGCCCCAGGCGTCGTCGATCTCGTGCGGAAGCGTGGGTTCGAGCCAGAAGCGCACCTCACGCTGGCCGCTGGGCGCGACCGGCTCGCTTCGCACGCGCATCGTGTAGGTGGCCTGGACGAGAGCGTTGCCTTGGACCACCTCGACCAGACGGTCGTTGCCGCTCATGCCCACCAGCCTGGCTTGCTTGGTCTTGGGCAAAACGCGACGGTAGGCGTCGACATCTTCGAGGACGGCCGAGAGCTCGCTCGCGCCCACGTCGACGACCGTGTAGGTGAGGCCGCCGACGTAGCGGCGGTCCCCGCGGCTCCACGTTTGTTCGCGGATGATGGTCTCGCCACGCTGCAGCCGCGCGGCCTCGTCGGCGCTCAGCTCCGGCGGCAAGGTGGAGCGCGCCGCGGCGCCTGTCTCGTGCTCCTGATCGTGCATGACGTTGCCTTGCACGTGCGGGGCGCAAGCGACGGCATTGAGAGCAACGGCTCCCCCCACTACGAATGCGCTTGCCAGCTGAGAAAAACGCATCGTGCGGAGCAGGTTAAAGAGAGAGGGTCCCACGTGCAAGCCAACGCACATGGGGAACGCCCGGGCGGCCCGGCCTCATCCGTCCTTTTTGGACGTCTCTTTACAGACTCGCTACAGCCCTGGGGCGGCGCTGCGCCACGCGAGCTCAGGTGCCGACGACGATCCGCACCTTTGGACCGACCGACACGTGGAGCGGCCCATCACATTCGTGAAGATCTCCGTCCACCATGTACTGGATGTTTTTCTTCGGAGACCGAATCATCGCCTGCAACGGAGTCGCGTCGTAGGAGTGTCCGGGCTTCATCGGTGATGCTCGCCAGATGCGCGGGAGCTGACTCACGAAGCTGACCGGCGAGGAGTGGATGCCGAGCAGGTGGAACGCCCCCGGCCGCTCCGCGTAGCGATGGAACGGCCGGAAATTCAGGCCGATCTGATCGATCGTTCCGCCCGCGATCGCGAGGTAGTCGCGCTCCTCCCAGACCGTTCCGTCTTCGAGCTCGACGGAGCCGCGGAACGGAGCGGCCATTCGACGGATCGTCTCGCCGCGGATGACCGCGCTGCCCACGCCGCGAAGGAGAGTCTTGGCCGCGACGACCGGGTTCGGAGGGCCGCCGCGGTAGTACTCGGAGAGAAAGCCGTAGACGACGCCGGTGCCGAAGAGAAAGCCGTATTTCTCGGCGAGGGGAGGTGTGCTCGCTTCCTGATTCGGAAGCGGACGGGCCTTGTCTCCGCGCAAGCGCATGACGTGGCGCGGAGCGTCTTTGAGGGGCTGCGCGGCGCGTGCGACGTAGGCGCGAACGAGGCGATTGAGCAACCCCTCGGGCGGGCCACGACGGACGCCGACCGAATTCGCCACCGTGTTCATCGTGCCGCCACGGAGGAAGGCAATCTGGGGGAGCGCGCTGCCCTGGTAGACGTCGAGAAAACCGGTGATCGCGACGCCGTTCGTGCCGTCGCCGCCGCTGATGCCGAGCACGTCGATGCCGAGGCGGCGGAAGTCCTCCGCGACGCGGTAGAGTTGATCGAGCGAACCTGCTTCACGCACTTCGCCGTGATCGCCGAGGGTCCGTGCAAGTCTCCGCGAGGCACGCGGATCACGCAGATTGTGTCCGCTGCGCGGGTTGAAAATGACCCCGATTCCCGCCATCGCGCAGGAGCCTGACGCGTGGGGCCACGACCCGTCAAGCATACGGGGTCGATTTTCAGGCGTTTCGCGCGCCTTCGTGCCAGATAGGGAGGGTGCACACCGACAATGGAATCCAGGAGCAAGCGCGTGCGGCGCACGGTAGCGTTCTCGTCGTTCCGATGGCCGATCGAGCGGCGATCCTGCTCACGGGCAAGGATCGCTCGAGCTGGTTGAACGGTCTCGTCACCTGCGACCTCGCGAAGCTCGGCTCGGAGGATGGCGCCTACGGACTCCTCGTCGAGAAGAAGGGGCGCATCCAGACCGATCTCTTCGTCGTCCCCGGCACCGTCTCGAGCGGCGAGCAGGCCCTCGCCATTGCCGTTCCGAGTGCCCAGCGCGACGCGCTCCTCGCCACGCTCGATCACTACCTCATCATGGAGGACGCAGAGCTCGGGACGGTGGAGCTCGCGTTCTATGCCGCACACGGTCCGCGCGCGGTCGAGCTCGTGAAGAGCGAGGCGCTCGCCGCCATGCGTACCTTCGGTGGCAAGGTCGATCTCCTCGGGACCGGCGGCGCGGTGGTGGCGGTGCCGGTCGAAAATCAAGAGGCGTTCGCGGCGGCTCTCGAAAGTGAGGCTCGCCGGCTCGGTGGCCTCGTGGGCGACCAGGCCGGTTGGGACGCCGTCCGGATCGAGCGAGGCCTTCCGCGCCTCGGCGTCGAGTTCGACGGGACCTACTATCCGCAAGAGGCGTCGCTCGAGAAGCTCGCCGTCTCGTTCTCGAAAGGTTGCTACCTCGGGCAGGAGGTCGTCTACATGCTCGAGAACCGCGGACACGTGAAGCGCAAGCTCGTGCCCGTCGAGATCGAAGGCGATGCGGCACCCGCTGCCGGAGCCGCTGTCACGACGCCCGCGGGCGACGCGATCGGCGACGTGAAGAGCGCCGTCATCGGTCCGACGACCGGCAAACCCGCAGCCATCGCGGTGGTGAAGTGGGCCCACGCGAAGCCCGGAACCGAGCTTCGCATCGACGGCCGCACGGCGCACGTTCGAGGCTGACGAGGCCTCGCGCCTCCGGAGCGATGAGAGGCCTCGAACGCACGCGACGAAGAAACGCTCAGAGCTTGCGTGCGAGCTTGAAGAGGCGGCCGGTCTGGCCCTCTTCCGGCGGCATCAGCGTGATCTTGAGCATCTCGAGGGCGATCTCCTTGACGCGTCCGTCTTTGCCGAGGCGGAGGTGGAGGCGATCGCCGTCGCTCTTGATGACTTCGCAGCGCCCGAAGGCGAAGTGGTCGACGATGTCCCCCGGCTCCGGATAGGGCTGCTCCTCCTCGGCGGCCTTGGTGACCTTGACGGGGCGGGGCATGACGTTGCCCAAGGCGCCGGGCATGAACGTCGGCGAAGGCTTGGGGACGTTGCTTGCCGCGGGGGCGGGCGCCGGTGCCGGGGGAGGGGGCGGTGCCGAGGCCTCCTCGCTTACGCGAATGGTCTCGGCCCACGTCGGTGCGGGCGCGGGCGCGGGGGCCGGCTCGGGCGCCGCTACGGGGGCGGGTGCGGGCGCGGGGGCCGGCTCGGGCGCCGCTACGGGGGCGGGTGCGGGCGCGGGGGCCGGCTCGGGCGCGGGAACCGCCGACACGCGCGGGGAGGTCGTCGTTGCGTCGAGCAGAGCGATGCCCGACGTGTGGCGCTGGCGAGTCGCGGCGACGTCGTCGAACGCGGTCACCAGGACTTCGACGGCAACCGCGCGGGCGCTTTCGATTTCACCGGCGATGGTTTCGATACCGTTGTCAGTCTCGCGCGAGAGAACGACGCGGAGCCCGCAGGAGACGTCGCCGCCGGCGAGGCCCACGCTTCCGTCGATGACGACCGCGTGGACGGGGCCCGTGAGGCGGCGCTCGGCGCCTGGCATTCCCGTGTCCGGGTCGAAGGAGCGCAGCGATACGTCGGTGAGGACGCCGCTGGCACGAAGCCAACCGCAGGTGACGATCTCGTCGCGAAGGACGTCGAGAAGGGCGGCGGGAAGTTGAACGGAATTGTCGAGGCGAACGAGGATGTGACGTGCGTTAGCCGTAGAGACGGTCATTGGGGCTTGGTCTCGCCATCGCCAGTTTCTCCAGCGGGACAACCTGGGTGCTCACCGCCGCTGACGCCCGGGCGGGTCGGGCATCGATCATTTTTGTCGGGAACGCCATCACCGTCGTTGTCTCGCTTCAGCGGCGCGTAGGTCACGCCGAGGATGAAGCGAAAACGCGGCACTGTGATGGCTGCTTCGCCAATCGGAATCGGGCCCCCACCACCACCGAAAATCGCCACGTCGCCATCGAGGATGGGCGCGGAGCGAAGTCCGAGGAACCACTCGGCAGGCGTGATGTGCTTGCCGTTCTCGGTCGTCGAGATTCCGAACGCAGACTGACTCGTGTCGTGCTGCTCGGCGAAGTTTACGTAGGCGCGGCCTTCGAGCATGAGGCTGAGGCGATCGCGCGCGAGGATGTCGTAACCGGCGCCCAGGCCCGTGGCGAGCTGCGTTCCGACGCGCGCGCCGGCGAACTCCGTCACCGGCCGAATGCGCACGCCGAGCTCGGCGCCGAAGAAGAATTTCTGGATTCGGTAGTCGGCGCTGAGGCTCGGAACGAGAACGGCGGTGCGGTCGCCCGCGAAGTCGGCGTCGCTGATGGGGGCGGTCGTGACGAAGCGCGCGGTGAGCGAGTAGGCGTTGCCCTTCGGCTCGGCCGCGCCGGCAGCCTGCTCGGGGCTCACGCGATTGCGAGGGATGATCGCGAAGGCCGCGCCGAAGCGAAGATCGCGAATCGCCGTGTTCGGGAGTCCGTCGCCCGACGCGCCGGTGATCGGCGTGGTGCCGGCTCCGGTCTGCCAGAAGGTTACCGGGAGCGCGATGTCGAGCTCGAGCCGGTTGGTGACGCCGTAGGCAAAGAGGAAGTTGCTGTTGACCTGATTGTTGACGACGTACTGGTCACTACCGCCCGGTCCGGGGGAGGCGACGTGCAGGAGCACGGGGCGCGAGAGATACGTGGTGACGAGTCCGAACCCGACCTGGCCCGCGGCGACCGTCTCGGTTCCCGAGACCGTGGCGAAGCGCATGGGGCCGGGGTTCGGCCAGTACGTATCGCTGTTGATGCAGGTGTTGATGAGCGGGTTCGAGCATTCCCGCGCGCTTGCGCTCGATGCGCTTGCGAGGACGGCGCCCCCGATGAGCGCCCCCCCGACCAGCCTGACCAGCCCGCGTCCACCCGCATCAAGCCCGGCCGCGAGACCCCGAATCGTGCCGTGAGCGCGACGACTCCGGGCCGAATCAGAAAGGTCTCGCATACGCGCGCACCATACCAGAGTTGACCTTTCGGCTTCATTGGGAAAAGAACGGCGCATGACACGCGCAGAGAGCCCCGTCGTGGGCCAACGTCTGTCGGCCGAGCGGCCGCTCCTTTTGGCGAGCGGCTCCCCGCGACGTCGCGAGATCCTCGAGAATTTGCGGGTTCCTTTCATCGTGCGGCCGGCCTCGGCCGACGAGTCGACGCGCGACGGCGAGGACGCTGCGGCGTATCTCGCGCGCGTGGTTCTGGCGAAACTCGACGCCGCATGGGCCGCGGGCGGGAGCGCGCTCGAAAACGCCGGCGCGGTGCTCGTCGCCGACACGTCGGTCATCGACGAGGGGGCGATTCTGGGCAAGCCGGGATCGATTGACGAGGCCGAGGCGATGATCGCGCGGCTCGCCGGAAAGACGCACGAGGTCTGGACGCGCTTCGCGATCGGCCGAGCAAGCGCCGCCGGCGGAACGCTCCACGAGCAAACGGTCGTGACGCGCGTGACCTTCCGACCGCTGACGGCCGCGCGCATCCGCGCCTACGCCGAAAGCGGCGAGGGGATGGACAAGGCGGGCGCGTATGCCGTGCAAGGACTCGGCGCCGGACTCGTGGCGCGCGTCGACGGCTCGTATTCGAACGTGGTCGGTTTGCCGGCCTGCGAAGTGCTCGTCGCTCTCGAGGAGCTCGGCCTCGTTCCGTGACACTCCGTCGAGCCCCATCGGACAGCCTCGTCGTCGTGTTGGTCGCGCTCGTCGCGCGGCTGGCCGTGGTGCTTTGGGCAGGGAGCGCCATCCCGCCGACGGCCGACGGCAGCTACTACGACGTCGTCGCGCGGCGCATCGCCGAAGGGCACGGCTACACGTGGCTTTGGCCCGACGGTGCAGTGACGTACGCGGCGCACTATCCGGTCGGTTACCCCGCACTGGTGGCCGGCATGTATGCGCTCTTCGGCGCGCGCCCCGTGCTCGCCATGGTGCTGAACGCGGTGGCCGGCACGGCGGCCGTGTTCGCCGGCTACCGTCTGCTCGCCCGCGCGACGTCTCGTCGACTCGCACTCTTGGGCGGGCTCGCCTTCGCGCTGCATCCTGCGCTCGTGCCGTACACGGCGGCGCTGATGACCGAAGGCATGACCGCCGCGCTGCTAGTGGTGGCGACCGCGACCGCGGCCAGGGCTCGTGACGCAGCCGAGCGCGGCGATTCGAGGAGTCGCTGGCGCTGGCTCGCCCTCACGGGGCTCGTCATGGGCCTCGTCACCCTCGTTCGCCCGCAGTCGCTTGCGTACGGCCCGGTGCTGGGGTTGCTCGCCGCGACCCCGAAGGAGCGCCTCGCCGTGCGAGGCCTGGCCGCTGTGCTGGTGACGGCGCTCACGTTCGCGGTCTGCGCGCCGTGGACCGTTCGTAACTGCGTGCGCATGGAGCGATGCGCGCTCGTCAGCGTGAACGGAGGATGGAATCTCGCCATCGGAACGCAGACCACGAACGGCGCGTGGCAGGAGATGAAGGTCCCCGAGGCCTGCAAGGAGGTCTTCGCCGAAGCCGCGAAAGACGCCTGCTTCGGCCACGAAGCCGTGCACGTCATCGAAGCCGATCCGCTGGCTTGGCTCGCGCGCGTCCCGGCCAAGATGCGCGCGACGTTCGACTACTTCGGCGCCGCGCCGTGGTATCTGCATCAAGCGAACGCGACGCGCTTCCCATATGGCGCGAAGGTCGCGCTCGGCACCGTCGAGACGCTGGCTTCGCGGCTCTTGCTCGCGGCTGCGTTGGTGGCGGTTCTCAAGTTCCCCGGGCCGCGAAAGCGTGCGCGCATCGTGATCGCCGCGCTGGGGCTCGCCGCGTGCGTGGTCGTTCCGGGGACCGTCGGCTACTTGGCGTGCGCGGCAGCGATTCTGCTGCTCGGGCCGCGCGCTCTCGCGCGAGCACCCGTCATTCTGCCCGCCACGGCGGCCACCATCCTGCTCACCGCGGCCACGCACGCCGTCTTCTTCGGCGCGGGGCGCTACGGGCTCGTGGTCGTGCCCTTCGTCACCCTGCTTGCGTTCGTGCGAGCAACGCCGGAAGAGTCCGCGCCCCGCCACGGCTGAGCGGTTGCTTCTTTGGGCTCGATGGGCCAAGTTGGGGGCGTCGATGCCGATCAGGCGATCGCCGGTGGTTTCGCCCTCCGCAAGGAGGGAGTGACCGCGGGAGGAAAGTCCGAGCTCCACAGAGTGCGATGCCGGGTAACGCCCGGTCGCGGAAACGCGAAGGAAAGTGCAACAGAGAAAGACCGCCCTTCTGATACCTTTCGAGTTCGCGCGCTCGCGCGCGTCCTTCGAGTGAGGTCCGGAGGGTAAGGGTGAAACGGCGGGGTAAGAGCCCACCGCGTCTTCGGTAACGAAGGCGGCACGGCAGACCCCATCGGGAGCAAGGCCACGTAGGCGGGCGAGCGATGGCAACATCGCAAAGGGCGACTCGCCCGAGCTCGCGGGTAGGCTGCTCGAGGCGTCCGGTAACGGCCGCCCTAGAGGAATGACCGCCGCCGCGTGCGGGATGACTCGCAAGCGGAACAGAACTCGGCTTACGAACGACGTCGACCTCGTGACCCGCCTCGCGCGGGTCGCGTGCTTTTGTCTCCTGGTTTGTGGCTTTGCGCGCTCGAGCTCGAGCGGGGACATCGAACTCAGCCGAACGCCCCCGAATTTTCCGTGCAAGCGCGGTTGTCTCTCGTGTCTCTCTCGCCCCAGCGGTGACTAAAGTGGGCCCATGCCTCGCCGCGCTGACGGCCTGCCCACGCTCGACCCGCCTTCGTTCGATGCCTTCCGCAAGAAGGCCCACGAGATGCTCGATGGCATCGTCGATCACGTCGAGCACCTTGCCGATGGACCTGCGTGGCGTCCGATGCCTGCCGACGTCCGATCGGCGTTCGACGCGCCCGTCCCGTTCGGCGAGACGCCCATCGAAGACGTTCACGCCGAGTTCGAACGCCTCATCCTTCCGTACGGCAGCGGCAACGCCCACCCGCGGTTCGTCGGCTGGGTGCAAGGCGGAGGCACGCCTTACGGCATGATGGCGGAGCTGCTCGCGGCCGGGCTGAACCCGAACGTCGGTGGGCGGGACCATGCGGCGATCGAGGTCGAGCGGCAGATCGTCCGCTGGATGAGGCGCCTCTTCGGCTTCCCCGAGTCGGCCACCGGCATCCTCGTGACCGGCACGTCGATGGCGAACCTTCTCGCCGTGATCGTGGCGAAGACGAAACGGCTCGGCGCCGCCACGCGCGAGCGAGGGCTCGCGGCGGAGGGAATGCGCCTCATCGCGTACACGTCGACGGCCGCGCATGGCTGCGTGCGGCGCGCGATGGAGCACAGCGGGCTCGGCTCGGCGAACCTGCGGATGATCCCGACGGACGCCGGGCATCGCATGAACCTCGACGCGCTCACCGCGGCCATCGCGAAGGATCGCGCCGAGGGCCACACGCCGTTTCTCGTCGTCGGCAACGCCGGCACCGTCGACATCGGGGCCATCGATCACCTCGATGCACTCGCGACATGCGCCAAGCAGAACGATCTCTGGTTCCACGTGGACGGCGCGTTCGGCAGCCTCGGCGTGTTCTCGCCGGAGCTCGCGCCCAAGCTTGCCGGTCTCGAGCGGGCCGACTCCATCGCGCTCGACTTCCACAAATGGGGCCAGGTCCCGTACGACGCAGGCTTTCTCCTCGTTCGTGACGGTGAAGCGCACCGCGCGGCTTTTGCCGACGAGCCGGCCTATCTCGCCCGCGACGAGCGAGGGCTCTCCGCCGGCCAGCCGTGGTTCACGGACTTCGGTCCCGACCTCTCGCGTGGTTTCCGCGCCCTCAAGGTCTGGTTCACGCTGAAGACGTTCGGTGTCGATCGCCTCGGCGCCACGATGGCCGAAACGTGCCGTCTCGCGCAGGTTCTCGAAGCGCGCGTGGCGAGCGAGCCGACGCTCGAGCTGCTCGCGCCCGTACCCCTCAACATCGTTTGCTTCCGCGTTCGACACGGCGACCCCGAGCTCGCCGATCGTCTCAACCGAGACATCGTCGTCGAGCTCCAGGAGAGCGGGGTCGCCGTGCCGTCGACGACACGCATCGACGGAAAGCTCGCGATTCGCGTGGCCATCGTGAACCATCGCTGCCGCGAGCCGGATTTGCAGGCACTCGTCGACGCGATCGTCGCCAAAGCCCCCTGAACGCGAGACTCAGGAGCGGAGCGCGCGCATCGTTGCGCCGTGCGCGAGCCCGACGTCGGGACTGCGCTGGAGGAGCGCCTCGTAGTGACGCTGGAAGTCCGTTCCTTCGGCGTTGGGTGAGAGCAGACCGCGAACTTGAGCGAGCCATGCGTCGCCATCGACCGTGCCGTTCGCTTCGTTCTCGTCGAGCTCGACGATGAGCGCGGTCATGGGACGGAGCCAGGCAAACGCCTCGTCGTTCACGAGCGCGCCGAGAAACTGTCCAGCGCTCACCTTGCCGTGCGCGTCTTCGTACACGCGCCGCTCTTCTTGGACCATCGCATGATGGAGGTCGAGGAGATGAGAACGGATGTGGTGCAGGTTTTCCATCGAAGCACTTCCTTGCCGGAGTCTTCAACGTAGGGATGCTTTTGGCGTTCGCAACGTCGGACCTGCCCCTCTGTCCAGCGGGCGTTCACGGCGACGACGCAGGCACGTCGAACGAGAGGTTCACGGCTTTCTCAGAGACGGCGCAAACGACTGACTGCCCCCGGCGCGTGCCGCTCACGTTCGACGGGGTTCCGGGGTCGAACGGGAGCCAGCTATCGCGGCGCGAGCGCGGCCATTGAAATTCCAGGCAAAACCGCCGCTGACGACTTCAAGACAAACACGTTCGTGCCGTTTTCCTAGGCGATGGTCGCGTGTGAGCTCGCCGGCGTCGTTCGACCGCGGTGAGAAGCGACCGCGGGAGATCCCCATGAACGTCGCTGAACGTCGCCCGCAGGCGGTGATTGCTTCGAACCGCCTGCAGTACCTGAGCTTCTCTCTCGGAAACGAGGACTACGCCGTCGAGATCCTGCGCGTGCAGGAGATTCGCGCGATTTGCCCGATGACGGTGCTGCCTCATGCGCCGCCGCATGTCTGTGGAGTGATGAATCTCCGGGGTGCGGTCGTGCCGGTGGTCGACATGCGCACGGCGCTCGGCTTGGCGCGCGAGAAGCACGGTGCCTCGACGGTCATCATCGTCGTGTCGGTACACGGCCGGACGGTCGGTTTCGTCGTCGACCGCGTCTCGGACGTCCTGTCCTTGGACGCCTCGGACATCGAGCGCGCGCCGGAGCTCCGAGGGCGTGTCGACGTCTCGATGATCAGCGGCATTGCACGAACGCAGGAGCGCTTCGTCGTCCTGCTCGATCTCGAACGAGTCGTGAGCGGTGGCGTTGCCGACCTCGATGGTCGGTGACGGGAACCTGCTTCGACCGCTTGGCAGCGCGCCTTCGCGGGTTGCGCAGGAACGACCGCAAGGAAGGACGGAGGATTGGTGATGAGGTGGTTTTACGATCTACGGACGATGACCAAGCTGGCGATCAGCTTCGGAACGATGGTTCTGTTGCTGGCCGTCCTCGGCGTGATGAGTCACACCGTAGCGACGCAGACGAGCAGGGCCCTCGAGGAGACCTATCGTCGCGACATGGTGGCACTCGATCTGGCTCGACGTGCCAGCGCGGAACGCCTGACCATTGCCCGTAATTACCGCTCGGCGATGCTCGAAAAGACCGAGGAAGGGCGGCTCCGATGGGTGAAGGAAGTGGAGGGGAACGAGGCGACTTTCCGCGCGGACCTCGACGAGCTCGCCAAGTACACGACGCGCCCCGATCAGTTGGCGCGACTCACGGATGCGAAGCGCCTCATGGCGGAGTACGGACCGGCGATTCGTGATGCCGTGCGGGTCATGTCTACCGACCTGACCAAAGCCGAGGCGATGCTCTCGGCGGCATCGTCGGTGGGGATTCGCCTCGCCGCGGTCCTCGACGAGTACGTCAAGGTCAAGAAAGAGCTCGTCGCCGAGACCTTCGAACAGACGCAACGCGAGACCGCGACCGGACGTACCGTCGGTATCACGGTTACCGCGTTGGCCATGATCTTCGCCGCTTCGCTCGTCTTCATCGTCGGAGGCGCGATCGCCACGCCCATGAAGCAGGCCGTGGCAGTGCTCGAACGCGTGGCCCATGGCGACTTGACGGCGAAGCTCGACGTCGATCGCAAGGACGAAGTCGGCGCAATGGCGGCGGCGTTGAATCGGTCGCTCGGGTCGATCCGCAGCACGCTCGCCGGCGTTCAAGGGGTATCCCTGGAGGTCTCGGCAGCCGCCTCGCAGCTTGCCGCAAGCGCCCAACAGATCTCGGGCGGTGCGCAGGAACAGGCCGCGAGCCTCGAAGAAACGGCGGCGAGCCTCGAGGAGATCAGCTCGACGGTGAAGCAAAACACGGACAACGCCCAGGAGGCGTCGATGCTCGCCAACAGCGCTCGCGACGCTGCGGAGCGCGGTGGTCAGGTGGTGAGCAGCGCGGTCGACGCGATGAGCGAGATCACGAAGTCGTCGAAGAAGATCGCCGACATCATCACGACCATCGACGAGATTGCGTTCCAGACCAATCTGCTCGCGCTCAACGCCGCCGTCGAGGCCGCGCGCGCCGGCGAGCAAGGGCGAGGCTTCGGTGTCGTCGCAGCCGAGGTTCGCAGCCTCGCGCAGCGCACCGGCAGCGCCGCCAAGGAAATCCGTGGCCTCATTGCCGACTCGACGAGCAAGGTCGAGACGGGAACGCGGCAGGTCGACGAATCGGGAAGGACGCTCGAAGAGATCGTTCGCTCCGTCAAGCGCGTCACCGACATGGTCGCGGAGATCGCGGCGGCCTCGCGTGAGCAGAACACGGGGATCGATCAGGTCAATACGGCGGTCACGCAGGTCGACCAGGTGACGCAGAGCAACGCGGCCCAGACCGAGGAGCTGTCGGCAACCGCCACCTCGCTGTCGGACAAGTCGGGCCATCTCCGTTCGCTTGTCGCGGCCTTCGAGCTCGGCGAAGGTGGCGCACGCGACGTCGTCCCCGCCGCCCGTTCTGCACCGCGCGCGCTGGTTGCTCCGCGGGTCCGTACCAAGCCGGCCCGAGGGACCGTCGTTCCGCTGGCGAAATCGGCTCCGGCCGCCTCACTCAAGAAGGTCGTGAACGGTTACGAAGAATTCTGAATAACAATCCAAACTTCGGAATCGAGAATCGAACGTCTGCAGGCGAATCCGTCTGCGGACGTTCGCTTTTTGTCCGTACGTCTGGACGGATTCTCGAATTCGCGGTCGGCGATTCGTCGTCGCGACTGCAAGAGTTTCCTCCAGCTTTGTCGCATTTTGACGTTTCCCCGAGGTGCGCCTCACGACGCCTGCGCATCGAGGTTGGTTCGCGGGCGGAGGTGTTCACCGACCGGGGAGATTCGAAATGAGACACATCGTCGTGTCCGCTTTTGTTTTCACGTGCACCGTCGCGCTGTCGACGAACGCGTTCGCACAGGACGCCGACAAGAGGTCGAACGCGCAGACGACGCCGTCGTTGGGGTACGTCGTCGAAGCGGGTCTGTCGTCCACGAAGCTCGTGCACGGCGCGCCGAAGTACGACACCAAGTCCACGCCGGCCACCGAGGATCTGGTCGCCGTGCGCCTGAAGGACGTTGGACCAGGAACGCTCCAACTCGGCTCGTCGTTCGCCATGGCTCTCGGCGACACGACGAAGAAGTACGAGAAGGCTGAGGAGGTCCTGCCGAGCGTCACCTACGGCGGCAAGATGAGCGTCATGCTGCTCGAGGTCGGCGCGCGCGTGTGGTTCTACCCACGCATGGCGCAGGTACGTCAGGACGTCGAAGGCACCGCCCGCCTGTCGATTCCCAACGGATTCCTGACACCGACGCTCGACCTATTTCCGTGCTTCTTGGAGAAGCAGGGGCTCTACGGGGTCGTCGGTGCCGAGCACCTATTCAAGCTCGGGTCGCGCTTCCATGTCCGTCCGCGCGCGCAGGTCGGGGCCCAGGGCTACGATGCGAAGAGCGAGCGCTTCCACGCCCAAGAAGTCTCGGTCAGCAGCGCCGTCACCGCGCTCTTCGGCGAGGGGTTCTACGCCGCGATTCGTCCGTCGTACACCACGCTGGTGAGCCCCTCGCACTACCTTGCCGACGCGAGCTTCGGTGGCCGGTCGGTCGCCTACGTGGGCTTTGCCGTCGGCGCCCAGCGCTGAGGTCCGGCTCTGTGCGGGAGCGCGCTCGACGGCCCCGAGCGCGCTCCACTCACTCCAGCATCAGGAGGCCGGCTCGTAACCGAGGTTCGGGCCGAGCCAGCGTTCGACTTCGCCGAGCGTCATGCCCTTGCGCGCGTGGTAGTCGAGCGCCTGGTCACGGTCGATTTTCCCGAGCGTGAAGTAGCGCGACTCGGGGTGCGCGAAGTAGAGACCGCTGACGCTCGCGCCGGGCCACATCGCGAACGACTCGGTGATGCGAATGCCCGCGTTCTTCTCGACGTCGAGCAAGTCCCACAGAATACCCTTCTCCGTGTGGTCGGGGCACGCAGGGTAGCCGGCGGCAGGGCGGATGCCGCGGTACTTCTCGCCGATGAGCGCCTCGTTCGAGAGGTCTTCGGTCTTGCCGTAGCCCCACGCGATGCGAGCCTCCTTGTGGAGGTATTCGGCGAAGGCCTCGGCGAGGCGGTCGGCGATCGCCTCGGCCATGATGGCGTTGTAGTCGTCGTGCTTGGCGCGGAACGCCTCGCAGAGCTCCTTGAGGCCGAAGCCGGTGCTGACTGCAAACGCCCCGAGGTAGTCCGGAAGGCCGGAGTCCTTCGGCGCGATGAAGTCGGCGAGCGAGCGGCTCGGCTTGTCCTTCTCCTTCGCGTTCTGCTGGCGAAGGAAGTGGAAGCGCGTGAGGACCTTGCTGCGCGATTCGTCGGTGTAGAGCTCGACATCGTCACCCACGGCATTGGCCGGGAAGAAGCCGTAGACGCCGCGCGCGGTGAGCTGGCCCTTCGCCACGATGACGTCGAGCAGCTCGTTGGCCTCCGCGAAGATCTTGCGAGCCTGCTCGCCATAAACTTCGTGCTCGAAGATGCGCGGATAGACGCCCTTGAGCTCCCACGTGTGGAAGAACGGCGTCCAGTCGATGTACTCGCGGAGCGTGGCCAGGGGCACGCTGTCCAGGACGCGGAGGCCAGTGAATTCAGGCCGCGCGATGTCTTCCTTGCGCCAGCTGATCGGCGTGCGGTTCGCGCGAGCCTGTTCGAGTGACACCAGCGTCTGCTTCGGGCCGCCGTGGAGGCGACGCAGCTTCTCGTACTCCACACGATGCTGCTCGATGAACGCGCCGCGGGCCTCGTCGCTGAGGAGGCTCGTGGTGACCGGAACGGCGCGGCTTGCGTCGAGCACGTGGACGACCGGCTCGCTGTAGTGCGGGGCGATCTTCACGGCGGTGTGCGCGCGGCTCGTGGTGGCGCCGCCGATGAGCAACGGAAGCTTGAAGCCCTGGCGCTCCATCTCGCGAGCCACGTGGGTCATCTCGTCGAGCGACGGGGTGATGAGGCCGCTCAGACCGATGACGTCGGCCTTCTCCTGCTTGGCGCGTTCGAGGATCTTCTCGCACGGGACCATGACGCCCATGTCGATGACCTCGAAGTTGTTGCAGGCGAGAACGACGCCGACGATGTTCTTGCCGATGTCGTGAACGTCGCCCTTCACGGTGGCGAGGACGATCTTGCCCTGCGTTTTGACGGCGCGCCCCTCGGCGGCCATCTTGGCCTTCTCTTCCTCCATGAACGGCGTGAGGTAGGCCACGGCCTTCTTCATGACGCGCGCCGATTTGACGACCTGCGGGAGGAACATCTTTCCGGCGCCGAAGAGGTCGCCGACGACGCCCATGCCGTCCATGAGCGGGCCTTCGATGACCGCGAGCGGCCGACCGAGCTTGGCGCGTGCCTCCTCGGTGTCCCCGTCGATGTACGTGTCGATGCCTTTGACGAGGGCGTGCGAGAGGCGCTCTTCGACGGTGCCCTTGCGCCACTCTTCTTCCTTCTTTTCGCCCGCAGCAGCCGCACCGGCGCCGCTCGCCTTGAGCTTCTCGCCGAAGTCGACGAGTCGTTCGGTCGCGTCGGGGCGGCGATTGAGGAGCACGTCGAGAACGAGCTCGCGGAGCTCCGGCGCGATCTCCTCGTAGACTTCGAGCATGCCGGCGTTGACGATGCCCATGTCCATACCCGCCTGGATGGCGTAGTAGAGGAAGGCCGAGTGCATCGCCTCGCGGACGTGGTTGTTTCCGCGGAAGCTGAAGGAGATGTTGGAGACGCCGCCGCTCACCTTCGCGTGGGGGAGGTTCTCTTTGATCCAGCGCGTCGCGTTGATGAAGTCGACCGCGTAGTTGTTGTGCTCCTCGATGCCCGTGGCCACGGTGAGGATGTTCGGGTCGAAGATGATGTCCTCGGGCGGGAAGCCGACCTCGTCGACGAGGATGCGATACGCGCGCGAGCAGATGCGGATCTTGTCTTCGTAGGTGGCGGCCTGGCCCTGCTCGTCGAAGGCCATGACCACGCAGGCCGCGCCGTAACGACGGATGGTGCGCGCGTGCTCGCGGAAGACCTCTTCGCCTTCCTTCAGCGAGATCGAATTGACGATGCCCTTGCCCTGAAGGCACTTCAGGCCGGCCTCGATGACCTCCCACTTCGAGGAGTCGATCATGAACGGCACCTTCGCCACTTCGGGCTCGCTGCCGAGGAGCTGGAGGAACCGCGACATCGCCGCGACGCCGTCGATCATGCCTTCGTCCATGCAGATGTCGATGACGTTGGCGCCATTTTCGACCTGCTGGCGGGCGATGCTCACGGCCTCTTCGTACTTGCCCTCCTTGATCAGCTTCGCGAACTTCGGTGAGCCGGCGACGTTCGTGCGCTCGCCGATCATCATGAAGACGCCGGGCTGCTGCGTGAACGGCTGCGAGCCCGAGAGCCTGAGCGGCAGCGGGGTCGAGGCGGTCGTCTTCTTCTCGACGATCTCTCGCGGATGGCGGCCGTCGAGAGCCTTCGCGATCGCGGCGATGTGCTCGGGGTGTTGCCGCAGCAGCCGCCGGCGATGTTGATGAGTCCACCTTGCGCGAACTCGCCGAGGAAGCGGCCCATGTCCTCGGGGACGAGGTCGAAGCCCGTGGCCGAGAGAGGGTTGGGCAGGCCTGCGTTCGGGTAACAGGAGATCGCCGTCTGCGCCTTCTCCGAGAGCTCGGAGAGGAACGGGTACATGAGATCGGGGCCGAGCGAGCAGTTCAGGCCGATGGAGAGCGGATTGACGTGCTTGACGGCGTTCCAGAGGGCCTCGACCGTCTGCGCGGAGATCATCGTCTCACCGCCGCGCCCCACCGCGGCGGAGACCATCACGGGCAGGATCTTGCCATCCTTCGCGAAGACCTCTTGGATGGCCACGATGGCCGCCTTCGCGTTGAGCGAGTCGAAGATGGTCTCGACGAGGAGCACGTCCGAGCCGCCGGCGATGAGCGCGCGGACCTGCTCCATGTAGGCCGTCTTGACCTGATCGAAGGTCACGACGCGGAAGCCGGCGTCATCGGCGTCGGGCGAGTTCGAGAGCGAGACGGTAAGGGGGCCGATGGCGCCCGCAACGAAACGCTGGCGTCCGTCCTTGTTGGCGACGCGGTCGGCCCATTCACGGCACTGCCGAGCCGACTGCTCGTTGATCTCCCAGGCCAGGTTCCGAAGGAACTCGTTCTCGATGATGCCCTGGTAGAACGCCGGATCTTTGCGCCCGCCGTGCTCGCGCGGGTCGTCGACGAAGAACTCGCTCTGACCGATGGTCGTCGCGCCGAACGTGTTGGTTTCGATGATGTCCGCGCCGGCCTCGAGAAAGCGCCGGTGGATGTCGCAGATCATCTGCGGCTGGGTCAGCGAGAAGAGATCGCCGTTGTTGAGCAGGTCCTTCTTGGCGTCCGCGAAGCGCGTGCCTCGGATGTCCGCCTCCTTCATCTCGTAGGTGCGGATGGTCGTTCCCATCGCGCCGTCGATGATGGCGATGCGGTTCTGGAGGAGTTTCTCGAGCGGATGAAGTTCGGATGCCATGAATCAACCTGCTTTGGAGCTCTTCGAAGACGCAGAACGGCGCTTGTCGGCGACGGCAAGCACGACCTGAAAGTGGGGTTTCTTGGACTCGCGGCTCGCGACGTCGCACGAAGCGACTGTCAGTCCGGCGCGGGTCAGCATGGTGCGGAGCGACCGCGGAGAGAAGCCCGAGTGGCGCTCTCCGAAGGGTGAGGTCACATCGCGATGGGCGTGCTCGTCGAGCGAGAGAACGACGACCCGCCCACCGGGACGCAGGACGCGCGCGCACTCCTGGAGGACCTTGGCGGGCTCGGCCGCATACGTGAGCGTGTGGAACACGAGGACGGTGTCGAAGGCGGCGGCACGAAAGGGAAGAGCCTGCGCGTCGGCGACGCGGGCCTCGAGACGCGCCTTCACGTGCGAGAACTTGGCGAGGCGCTCGTTGGCGGCGTCGATCATGCGAGGGCTCGCATCGACGCACGTAAGCGACTTGCAGTGCGGGGCGAGGAAGGCGGCCGCTGCGCCGTCGCCGGAGCCCACGTCGAGCACGTCTCCGAGGCGAAGAAGCGCCGCGAGGCCGACGACGAGGGACTGCCACGTTCGACCCGGCGAGTAGTGGAGGTCCATCTTGCCGACGAACGACTCCGGGAGCTGCCCGCGCTGTTCGGCATCGAGTTCGGAGAGGCGTTTGCGATCGCCGTCGAGCGTGGGATCGTCGGAGCTGGTGGCCTCCTCGAGGACCGCCTGCGCCGTGCGCGGCATGGTGTCGGTCGCGAGCGCGTAGAACGCGTGCTGGCCTTCGCGCCGATCGCGGACGAAGCCACCTTCCCGCAGGCGTGCGAGGTGCGTCGAGACGCGCGATTGCGAGATCCCCGTGACACGCACGAGGTCCGTCACGCTCAGCTCGCGCTCCCTGAGCAGCGCGCAGAGCCGGATGCGGCTCTCGTCGCCGAGCAGGTTCATCGTTCCGACGCACTGCGAGAGATTCATGACGCCCGAGCTCTATATCGGCCTATCCGGATGAGCGAATCCCATCCTGGTCGGACCTCCGGAGGGAGTCAAGGCCACGCGGGCGCGACAAAAAGCAAAAGCGCCGGGGCGGGATGACCCTGCGCCCAGCGCTTCAGCTCTGCGCGGCTTACTGATGGTGTCAGCGAGCGCGCGTGGGAGACGTTCGACTCAGAACTTCACGCTCGAACCACACCCGCAGCTGCCGGTGGTGTTCGGGTTGTTGAACTTGAAGCCCGAGTGGTGAACATCTTCGATGTAGTCGATCTCGGTGTTCTCGAGGTACTGGAAGCTCAGCGGGTCGACGTACAGCTTCACGCCGTTCGACTCGAACTGCTCGTCCATGTCACCCACTTCGTTCTCGAAGTAGAGGTCGTAGGAGAAGCCGGCACAGCCACCGCCCACGACTTTGACGCGCAGGCCCTGATTGCTCAGATCCTCGTCGGTCGTGGTGGCGACGATCTCTTTGACCTTGGCCGCCGCGCGGTCCGTCATGCTGATCATGCCGGGACTATAGGCCGAATCTTGGCAGCGTGCCAGGCCATGCCCGAGGCGTTTCTACGGGCTTCTCGTGCTCGAGCTCGACCGCTCGAGCTTCTCAATCCTCCGGCTCGTCGTCTTCTTGCGGCGGCGGCAGCGGCTGGCGGTCGGGGGGCATCGGCGCCTTCGGAGGAGGGTGCGGACGTGCGCTGGTCGCGGGCACGACCGCTCGGCGCGGACGCGGTGCGACGTCGGCGCCGTCGATGCGGACGACCGCTCCACCTTCGCAGGTCACCGCGAACGAGCCGGGGCCGAAGGGGGTGAGCCCGGCCACCCCGGAGGAGCGGCTCGTCTTCGTGCAGAGGAGCTCGCCGATGGTCTCGGACGAGCCGTCGGCAGCGACGAGGCCTACGTGCCCGTCGGGCGCGGCGAAGGCGACGGCGCCCCGAGGATCGACGAGCGGTCCTACGTGGGCGGGGGCCACGAGGGGAGCCACGCCGCCATCGGGCAAGGTGGTGGCGGTGACGGAGCCGACCGCCGCACGCAGCACTTCCTGTCCCGCGGGATCGAGCGTCACCACCGCCGAGCGCGTCGGCGTCATGGCGAGGAGCGTGACGAGATTGCCGTTCGTCTGGCGTCGCACGCTCGGCGGCCCGAGGTAGAGGCCTTGCGAAGAGATGGCTCGGGTCGCTCGGGCTCCCGTCGACAGATTGAGCTCGACGACGTGGTTCGTTTCGATGACGGCGACGAGCGTGTTCGCATCGGAGAGGGCCGCCCCACCGTCGATGGGCGCGCCGAACGAGCCGAGTCGTACCGGCTCGCGACCCGGGGTCCACCCGTAGACCGCGCCCGTGGTGGTGATGGCGAGAATCTTGTCGCCCGTGGCCACGAGCGGCGCGGCCGAGGGCGCGGGGAGGGTGGTCCGCGTCCGGACGTTTCCTTCGGCGTCGAGCACGATGAGGTCGGTCATCGTGGCGACGACGACGCCGCCATCGTCGAGAGGAAGCGGAGCGGTTCGCTGATTTCGTTCGCCGCCGACGTGCGTGAGGAAGCGGCGTGAAGCCATCTGGCGGCGCACTCCGATGGCATCTCCGCTCGCCGTCACGAACACGACCGTGCCGTCCGAGGTGATGGCGGCCGGCCCGACCGAGGTTGTCGCGGCGGTCACGTGACCGACTTCTTCGCCGTCGGCATCGAGGAAGACGACGTCGCCGCGCGAAGTGACGAGAGCCAGCGTTCCGTCCGCGCCGGCGAGCGCAGGCTGCTCGACCGCGAGGCCGAAGGTCTTGCGCCACCCGACGTGCAGCGCACCGGTGGGCAGGACGTCGTGGGTGAGGCCGCTTCGCGCTGCGTCGACACGCAGGGCAGGCGAAGGCCCACCCGGCGCGCCGACGACAAAGCTGTTCGCGCGACGCGGATCGATTCGCTGCGCGGCGGCCTCCTGACGGGGCGCGAGGAGCGCTCCGCAGGAGATCGCTCCCATGGCGGCGGCCACGGCGACCGCGCGCCGTCGAGTCATCGCGCGCCCGTGGACTTCACGAGCAGCACCAGCGCGGCACCGACTTCGGGGACGGTCTTACCGCCAGCCGTGACCGATCCGGTGACGGTGCCGTAGGCACGGACGATCTCTCCGCGCGAAACCTTCTCTTCTTCGCCGTGCACGACGCGAACGAGACAAGGCGCGCTTCCGATGTCGCGCGGGCCGGCTTTCACGGTCTGGGCGGCCGCACAGGAGCGGCGCTCGTCGATGAGCAAGACGGTCTGTCCGGTACTCACGCGGGCGTCGATGACCTCGCCTTCGACGAGGGTCGACTGGCCCACGGTGCCCGCAGGATCGGCCGCGATGGCGTCGAAGCGGAGCGCGCCCTTGCCGTCCAGCTCCTTCGCGCTCGCTTCGAGCGACGACGTACGAATCACCTTGGCGTGCACGACGCGCGGCGCGAGCGGAGGCGAGGAGGCCACGAGCTCGAGCAACTTCTCCCCCTGCGTGGGCAACTCGACGCGGACACCGAAGCGGCCCTGTGCGTCGACCGAAATCGACTGGCCATCGATGGTGAGCGTCGCGTTCGGACGCGTCTGGCCCGACACCGCAGCGGTGCCGCGATCGGTGACGAGCAGCAGGCCCGGAGCGTCGAGGTGGAGGGGCACGATCGACGTGCGCGCGATGAGCTGACCGGTCTCGGCCTTGCCGCCCTTCGGCGTGACCGTGAAGGGGATCTTTCGCTCGAAGGTCTTGGCCTCGTCGCGCGGCCCCTCGGCGTCCTGTCCGAGCGCGATGGCGTACGCGCCTTTGCCCTGGGCATCGAGCGTGAGCGGCTTGTCGTCGACGCGGACGTCGCTCCCAGGCGTGGCTTCGACGCGTACTGTGATCGCCGGCGGCTTGGAAGACAGCGTGGTGAGGTCCGTGCGCACGCGATACGCGACGGGAACGTGGATCTTCACCTCTTCGTCGCGCCCGGCCTTCGGACGATCGATTTTCACCGTGAGATCGTTGTCACCGATGGTGAGCGGCGCGGGGAGCGGAAGGACGGCGGCGTTGCCCTGCACGGTCGCGGAAGAGGCGCCGAGCGCGAGCACGGTGCCATCCGGACACGACGGGCACGCAATCCGAAGCGACTCGCGACCGGTGTCGTCGAGCTGTGGCTGAGCGGTGAGCGCGCCTCCACCGCGAAGGGAGAGGAACGCAATGCCGGCACCGGCGATCGCCACCACCAGGAACACGATGCCGACCACGGCGACGGCCGGGACGCCCCGCTTCTCGGGCACCATCGGTGCCTCGGGGAGAGGCTCGTGCGTGAGGGGCGCGGGCGCGGGGACGACCTGCGGAATCGGCGCGGTCGCTGCGAGAGGCGCGCCGGCAGCAGCCGGTCCAGGCGGCAAGGCTTGCGTGGCGCCCATCGAACCGAGCGCGGCGAGGGCGGCGAGACCCGGCGGGGCGGAAACGCCGAGCATCGTGGCGTTCTTGCTCCGAAGGTCGACGCGTGCACTTGCTTCGGGAGCCCGCGCGTCGGGAGCCGACGCGTCCGGTGCCTGCGTGACCGGTGCCTGCGGGGCGGGTGCGGGTTCGGCTTTGCGGTGAACCGGTGCGATGCCAGGGAGGGCGACGCCGAGCATCGTCTTGGTCATCGGCGCGATGCCACCGGGCTTGGTCGGATCCGGCGCAGGCGGGTGAGCGGCCGTCGCGGCCGGCGGAGCGACCGGAAGATCGCGCGCGGGCATGCCAAGCATCGTCTGTGCCGTCGACGGGAGTGGGCGCTTGGTGGGCTCGGCGACCTGCACCTCGGCAGCCGCCGCGGGAACCGCGGGCGACGCAGGGGGAGGAGGCATCCACGCGTTCGGGGAAGCGACGCTCATCGACAGCGGACTGACGTCGGCTCGCACGGGAGCCCTGCCGTTGTCGACGCTCGCAGCTCCAGCGCTCAGTGCCTGACGGATGGCATCTTTGCTGAGTCCTCCCGTGTCCGAGACGGCGGCTGAGAGCTCGACGGCAGCGCCCGGAGGAACGACGGGCGTCGGCAATCGCGAGACGCGCTCCTCGAAAGCACTCGCGCCTTGCCCTGCCCCGAACGGCTGGGATTCGTAGAGCGTCTGGCCGAGGTTGGACCCAACAGCGGGCGGCGCCATCGGCGCGACGTCCGGAGCGGTCGGGGCAACGGGGATCGTACGACCGCACTGACCGCAGAAACGGGCCTGCATTTGGCTGGCGCCCGTGTCGGCGATGGCGGCTCCACAGTGGGGGCAGGGACGAGGACTCGACAAGCCCTGGGACGATACGACGAGATGCCGAGAATCCCAAGGTACACATGCTTTTTGCGCAACGTGCCTCACGTACCGCTTGCGTTCTTCCGCGCGACATAGAAGGACTTCGCGGCCCGGATGCTGCGTGTCTTCGTGCTCGGAAGTGGATCGAGCGGCAACGCCGTCCTCATCGAAGCGGGCGAATCGCGGGTTCTGATCGATGCCGGCATCGGTCCGAAGTCCGCGGCCGAACGCCTCGAGTCACTCGGGAGCGCGTTCTTGCCGCGTGGCGTGGACGCCATCGTTCCGACGCACCATCACGGCGATCACTTCGCCCAGGTCGAACGGCTCGCGCGCGCCACGAACGCGCCGGTTTGGGTTCATCCGGGCATCGACGCCGATCGCGTTCGGCGCAAGTTCAAGGTCCACGACTACGCGCCCGGCCGCCCGTTCCACGTCGGTCCGTTCGAGA
This sequence comes from Labilithrix luteola, assembly GCF_001263205.1. GTDB lineage: Bacteria > Myxococcota_A > Polyangia > Polyangiales > Polyangiaceae > Labilithrix > Labilithrix luteola. The sequence continues at coordinate 9,576,823 of NZ_CP012333.1, read as the reverse complement.
TTCTTGCCGAGCCGGTGCCCCATGACGCTCCGCAAGTTGCGCTGCGTGTCGCGGCAGCCGGCCGATCGTTCGGCATCGCGACCGACGTTGGCCGTGCGACCAAAGGCCTCGCCGCGCTCCTCGGCTCGTGCGATGCCGCGATGCTCGAGGCCAACCATTGCCCGAGCTCCTCGCGTGGGGCTCCTACCCCGAGCATTTGAAGCGGCGCGTCAGGGGTGGGCTCGGCCATCTCTCGAATCAGGAGGCTGGCGCGCTCGCCGCGAGTCTCGTGGGCACGCGGCTGACGCGCCTCTACCTTGGTCACCTCTCGCGTTCGAACAACACGCCCGAGCGTGCGCTCGAGACCGTGGCCGAAGCGGCGCGTGGAATCGACGTTGCCGTCGTCCCGCACGGTCAGGCGCACGAGCTCGAAGTCGTGGCCGGTCCGTCGAATGCTTCGACGGGAATCCAACTCGCGTTGTTCTGAGGAGTTGCGCGTCGTCGCGCGCGCCGGCTCGTGCAACGTCTCGACATCGCGGCGTGCTCGGCGCGGCGCTGGATGATCATGGCGGCTGGACGGCGGAGCCTGTCCTGCTGGCATCTCGCACCATCCGCGAGTAAAACCCACGGAATCATGTCCGAACCCCGCCTCGTCAAGTGCCGAAAGCTCGGCAAAGAGCTCCCCGGCCTTTCGCGTCCGCCCTACAAGAACGAGCTCGGTCAACGCATCTACGAAGAGGTCTCGAAGGAGGCCTGGGATCAGTGGGTGAAGGACTCGGTCAAGTTCATGAATACCTACCGGGTCGACGTGACCACGCCGGCCGGTCAGAAGTTCATGTTCGACCAGTGCTCCGTCTACTTCGGCTTCAGCGAGGGAAAGATGGCCGATACCGCATTCACGCCGGCGGAAAACAAGGACGAGGCCAAGGACGGAGACAAGTAAGCGCATGACCTCGATCGATCCGCAGGCAGGCACGTCGACAAAGACCAACGGGGCGGGGGCTTCGACGTTTTCGCCCGCCCGCCGATCGTTTCCGCCTCTGGGCGACTTGCCGAGCGCCGACATGGCGCTCGGCATCGAGGGGTTTCGCTATCGCGACCTCCACTCGCCCGAGCGTCTGCGTGAACTGTTCGATGTATTTCGCAGTGAACTGAGGGCGTCCTCGCCGGACACCGCCGCGACGTACGACGCGTACCGCGCGTCGCAGGGCCAGGGAATGACGCCGGAGCAAGTGAGCGCGGTCTTGCTCGCCATCGCTCCGCGCGTCAGCTGGTTCGTCGGCCGCCTCTTCGGGGTCGAGCGTGAACTCGAGAACCTCGCCGCCGAGGTGAAGGACCGCACGCCCCTCTGGCGGTTCAAGCAAGACTTCGCCAAGAAGCGCGTTCTCAAGCTCGACGCAGGCAAGAACTGGAAGCACACGTTCGCCGAAGCAAGCGCGGTGTCGACGGCGGCGATCTCGGCGCTCGTCCCGCACAAGGCGGAGTCGATTCTCCGTGGTGGCACTGCCGGTCTCCCCGACGAGGAGCTCGCCGTCGCCAAGGCCGTCGTGCAGCTCGCCGAGATCGACGAGGTGGCCCGCAAGGCAGCGAAGGCGGGCGGCGCCGCGTGGACCGACGAGCTCCGTGGGCGCGCCTCGGCACTGCGCGCGGCGCTCGCGGCCGACTGGAACGCGAGCAAGGCGAGCGAAGAGGCGTGTGCCGTGGCCACCCCCGGCGCGCCGACCGACGCCGAGAACCAGAAGGTCGTGGCCTTCGCGCTCGACGCGATCGAAGCGTGGCTCGCGCACCGCCGTACGGATCATGGAGATGCGGCCCATCACTGGTCGTCGCTCCACATGCCGAAGACGCTCGACTACCAGAAGCTCGTGCAGCTTCGCCGTCCCGAGCCCAAGATCCCGGAGCTCTTCGTCGGTCCCGATCATGAGCGCCGCGAACGCGATGGCTTCGCCCTGACCGATCGCCGCGGCGGCCCGCGCGAAGTCGAGCAGGAGATCGACTACTGCCTCTACTGCCACGACCGTGAAAAGGACTCGTGCAGCAAGGGCCTGCGGGACAACAAATCGAACGAAGTCAAAAAGAACCCGCTCGGCGTTCCACTTCCGGGTTGCCCACTCGACGAGAAGATCAGCGAGATGCACGTGATGCGTCGCGACGGCGATGCCCTTGCGGCGCTCGCCCTCGTCACGCTCGACAACCCGATGTGCGCGGGCACCGGTCACCGCATCTGCAACGACTGCATGAAGGCATGCGTCTTCCAGAAGCAGGAGCCGGTCAACATCCCGCAGATCGAGACGCGCGTTCTGACCGAGGTTCTCTCGCTGCCCTACGGCCTCGAGATCTACGGCCTCCTCGCGCGCTGGAACCCGCTCAACATACGCCGTCCGTACCCGCGCGCGTACACGGGCAAGAATGTGCTCGTCGTCGGCCTCGGGCCCGCCGGCTACACGCTCGCGCATCACCTCACGCGCGAAGGCTTCGGTGTCGTCGCGGTCGATGGCCTGAAGATCGAACCGCTGCCCGTCGAGCTCGTGGGCGACGCCACCACGCCGCCGCGCCCCGTCAAAGACTTCGGCACACTCTACGAAGAGCTCGACGAGCGCACGCTCCTCGGCTTCGGCGGCGTCAGCGAGTACGGCATCACCGTTCGCTGGGACAAGAACTTCCTCACGCTCCTCTACGTCACGCTCGCGCGCAATCCGCTCATGCGGATCTACGGCGGCGTCCGCTTCGGCGGAACGATGTCGCTCGACGACGCGTGGAGCCTCGGCTTCGACCACGTGGCGCTCGCGGCCGGCGCCGGTCGACCCACGATCATCGACATGAAGAACAACCTCGCCCGCGGCATCCGTAAGGCGAGCGACTTCCTCATGGCCCTGCAGCTCACGGGAGCCTACAAAAAGAGCTCGCTCGCGAATCTGCAGATCCAGCTGCCGGCGGTCGTCATCGGCGGCGGCCTCACCGCGATCGACACCGCCACCGAACTGCTCGCGTACTACCCGGTGCAGATCGAGAAGCTTTCTGCGCGCGTGCACCAGCTCACGGAAGAGAAGGGCGCCGAGGCCGTTCGCGCGATGTTCGACCAGGAGGAGTGGGAGCAGCTCCAGGTGCAGCTCGCCCACGCCCGTGAGCTCGAAGAAGAGCGCGAGCTCGCGGCAAAGGAGGGCCGCGACCCGCGCCTTCAGCCTTTGCTCGACAAGTGGGGCGGCGTCACCCTCGCGTATCGCCGTTCCGTGCTCGAATCGCCGGCCTATCGGCTGAATCACGAAGAGGTCCAGAAGAGCCTCGAAGAAGGGGTTCGCTACATCGAAGGCCTCGCGCCGACCGAGGCCGTTCTCGACGCGCGCGGCCACATCAAGGCCGTGAAGTTCGTGCGCCTCGGCGGTGAGCGCGACGAGGTGGAGCTCCCGGCTCGTACGCTGTGCGTCGCCGCCGGCACGAGCCCCAACACGATGTACGAGAAGGAGTACGAAGGAACCTTCCAGCTCGACGCGAAGAAGCAGTACTTCCAGGCTCACAGCGCGAAGCTCGATGACGGCGAGGTCGTTTTGACGCCGGTGCCCGCGAGCGGCAGCGACGAGGCCTTCTTCACGAGCTACGCGCACAACGGCAAGGTCGTCTCTTTCTATGGCGACAACCACCCGCACTACGCGGGCAGCGTCGTCAAAGCGATGGCCAGCGCGAAGCACGGCTTCCGCCACGTCTCGGCCCTGTTCCCCGAGCTCGATCACCTTTCGCCCGCCGAACAACCCGAGCGCAACGCAGCTCTCTCGTCCTTCTTCGGCAAGATGCACCACGCGCTCACCGCGAAGGTCGTCGAGGTCAATCGCCTCACGCAATCGATCATCGAGGTGGTCGTGCAGGCGCCGCTTGCGGCGCGGAAGTTCCAGCCGGGCCAGTTCTATCGCCTGCAGAACTTCGAGTCGTATGCCCCCATGATCGCGGGCACACGCCTCGCGATGGAGGGGCTCGCGCTCACGGGCGCGTGGATCGACGAGGAGAAGGGCCTTCTAGGCACGATCGTGCTCGAGATGGGCGGCTCGTCGCGACTCTGCGCGGCGCTTCGACCGGGCGAGCCCATCGTCTTGATGGGGCCCACCGGAACGCCCACGGAGATCAAGCCGGCGGAAACCGTACTCCTCGCGGGCGGAGGTCTCGGCAACGCCGTTCTCTTCTCGATCGCACGCGCGTTCAAAGCGCTCGGCGCAACGGTGCTCTACTTCGCCGGCTACAAGAAGGGCGAGGACCTCTTCAAGCAGGACGAGATCGAGCGCTACACCGACCAGGTCATCTGGTGCACCGATCAGGGCGCGGAGATCGAGCCTCGCCGCCGCCAAGACGTGAAGTTCCGAGGCAACATCGTCCAGGCGATGGTGGCCTACGGAAAGGGCGAGATCGGTGCGCAGGAGATCAAGCTCTCCAAGGTGAACCGCATCATCGCCATCGGCTCGGACCGCATGATGGCGGCCGTTAAGGAAGCGCGCCACGGCGTGCTCCAGCCCATGCTCGACCCGCGGCACCTCGCGATCGGCAGCATCAACTCGCCGATGCAGTGCATGATGAAGGAGGTCTGCGCGCAGTGCCTCCAGAAGCACCGCGACCCGAAGACCGGCAAAGAGACGCTCGTGTTCTCCTGTTACAACCAGGACCAGGAGCTCGACGCGGTCGACTTCCAGCACCTCAACGAACGCCTCCGCGCGAACTCGATGCAGGAGAAGGTCGCGAACGCGTGGCTCGAGCGCTTGCTCGCCATGCGCCCCGACGTGCTCCGCATCTGATCGCGCTGGCGTAGGTCCCATGGCAGCCCGCACGTCGTGTGCGGGCTTGCAGGGAGACGTCCTCCTCGAGCGCGAACGTGGTGATTGCGAGACCGCGGCCATGGCGGACGAGGTGTGCCGACGACTCGTTCGGCCGGGCACGGCTGTGTTATGGAAGGCGCGGGTTGGCTCTTGCACGTCGCGTTGCCGTACTCTCGGGAGTCGCTATCTCGGCTCTCGCGGAGATCGCCGGCGCCGAGGAGCCTGCTCGTCCAGTTCACGTTGCCGTGAAGCTGACGCGCGCACCGGGGGCCGACGGATGCATCTCGCCCGACGAGGTCGTCGCGAGGACGAAGGAACGCGCGTCGGCAGACATCCTCCTCACCGTCGAACAGAAGCGCGCCGACTTCTTCGTGCTCGGCCACGTCGAGCCGCGTGCAGGCGGCTTTCGAACCGAGCTCGTTCTACGGGATGCCCACGGACGTGCACTCGGCGAGCGAACAATCGATTCGCCGGCGCGTTCGTGCCGAGCACTCGACGAGTCGCTAACCCTGGCTCTCGTGCTGCTGGTCGAGACGCCGCGCGTGCGTGCGGCCGCTCAGACCAAGGCAACCGAGCCGCTCGACGAGCTTCCTCCGCCGCTCTACGAAGAGGCACCGGCTCCGCGCATCGAGCCGTTGCGCCTTCCTCCTCCTCCGCCGCACACGCGGACGCCGTGGGTGATCGACGTCGGGTTGGGAGCGAGCGTTCCCATAGGATTCACGCCGGTGGCGACGGTCGGGCCCTCGCTCTTCGGCATGGTCCATGTCCCACACTTCGTGCCGGTCGCGGTTCGCGGGGCGGCCTATCCCTTGGGTACGGACCGTAAAACCGTGCCGGGCGAGGGGATCTCCGTTCGAGGTGTCGAGGGCGGAGTCGAGCTTTGCCCACTCGACCTCGGACGGACGCGCGTGAACGTCCTCGCGTGTGCCGGCGCCCACTACGCCCTGCTTCACGCCGAACCGCTCGGCCCGCAGTCGAGGGACGGGAGCCTCGGGTTCCTCGTTTTGCCTCTTCGGGTCGAGGTCCGCGGCCGCGCCGGCGCGTTCGCCCCTTTTGCAGCCGTCGCCGCGCGCTTCGCGCCCACATCCCCGGCGTTCGTGTACCGGGTCGCGGGAGCGAGCGAACAGCCGTCGTTTTCCGTGCCGGCCGCAACAGCAGAGCTCGACGTCGGTCTCTCCTGGCGCGCGTTTCCATGAACGACCACAGCCCCGCTTCGGCCAGGAGGCGGTGAAGTGACGACTTCAGGGCGATTTCTTTCCGGAATGTTGAAACGCGAAGCGTGACCCGACATTTCCTCTGAGCAAGCCCGATGAGCGTGCTCAGGATGCTCTCTTCAGCCCCCACGGCCGACCGCGAGGTCACTTCGGTGAGCTCGGCGCCGACCGTGCGCGAGATCGTGCTCTCGCACGGTCGGTACGTGTGGCGTCTTCTCCGATTCCTCGGCGTACCCGAGCGGGACCTCGACGACCTCTGTCAGGAGGTCTTCACGACGGTCCATCAGAAGCGCGGCGCACTGAGCGACACCGGGCTTCGGTCGTGGCTGTACGCGATTTGTACGAATCATGCGAGAAACTACCGAAAGCGAGCGCATCACCGCCGTGAGGCGCTCGTCGAAGCCATTCCGGAGTCCAGCGTCGCTCCCTCTCAAGAGGAGGGGCTCGAGCTCGCACAGGCGCAGGAGCAGCTCCTTCTTCTGCTCGATCGGCTCGACGACGACAAGCGAACCATCTTCGTCCTCCACGCGATCGAAGAAGTGTCGATGGAGGACGCCGCAGAGATCGTGGGTTGTCCGCTCTCGACGGCCTATTTCCGATTCCGCCGCGCACGAGCGCAGCTCGAAGCCGCAATGGTGAAACAGTGAAGGATCGCGTTCCCCCGACGCTCGACGAGCTCGTCTCCGCCGCGCGAAAAGCCGGGCCATCATCTTCGAGATTGACCCGCATCGCGGACGACACCGCACGCAGGACGCCTTCGTCGACCTGCGCGACGCAACCGTCCTTGTTTCGGACGCTGACGCGGCCTCACGTGCTCGTCCTCGCGTCAGCCGCCGTCGTTGTCTCGTCCTTCGCCACCACCCGAGTGCTCGGCCTCGGCGCGACCGCTCCCTCGACGGCCGAAGTCGGCGTACCGACCACGGAGACGAAGGTCGTGACCGCGCCTGCAGTGACGGACCCGGCGCTGCCCCCCGCGGAGCCCGCGACTCAGCCTCCCGAGATCCCGTCGATCGACGTGCGAGCGCTGCCGACCTCGAAGGTCGCTGCCGAGCAGCAGCCCAGGGTGGGTAGCGAGTCCGCCAAGACCGCGCCTACCGAGGAGCTCTCCGAAGGGGCGCTCCTGCAGCGTGCGCATGCCGCGATGGCCACCGATCCGAATCGCTCGCTCGCCCTCACCGCCGAGCATGCTCGTCGCTTTCCCGCGGCGGTTCTCGCGCAAGAGCGAGAAGTGATCGCGGTCGAGGCCCTGTCGCGACTCGGGCGCAAGAACGATGCACGCGAACGCGCCGCGGCGTTCTTCGCCAAATATCCGGGGTCGGCCTACCGCACGCGCGTCGACGACGCGCTCGGAAGCTCGCCAGTGAACAATCCGCCCGCGGAGGGACGATGATTCGCAAAGTCTTTGGGCTCGTTTCGATCTCCGCGCTGGTCTTCGTCGTGAGCTGCGCCGCGAGCTCCACGATTGGCGACTACGCCGAGCCTGCTGCCACGGGGCAATTCGATGCCCCCGATTCGGGCGGTGACGCCGACCCCGCAAGCGATGCCGGGCTGACGAAGTACTGCGCGTCGGACAAGTGTCCGACCGGGCTCACGACGTGCCCTGGCTCGCGCTTTCCCTGCGACGTCGACTTGAGGAATGACGCCAAGAACTGTGGTGCCTGTGGCGTCGTCTGCCCGCAGTTGGACCCGAACCGCGAGACCTTCACGTGCGTCGAGGGACGTTGCGTTCTGTCCTGCGGGAGGGCCCCGAATACGACGCTCGATTGCGACGGTATCGTCGACAACGGTTGCGAGACGGACCCGCACACGAACGAGAACTGCTCGAGCTGCGGGGATACCTGCTCTGCGGACAAGCCGTGCCTGAAGCAGGACTTCCTCGGCACCACGTTCGCGTGCGGTTGCCCCGCAGGACTGACCTATTGCGGGGGATGGATTTCGTGTGTTGATACACGTAATAATGATTTCAATTGCGGAGGCTGCAATACAGCCTGTGACCTTTCAGGCGCTGGATTGCCCGCGTATCCGCATAGCTACTATGGCTGCATCAACAACCAATGTGGGAAGTTCAAATGCGAGCCCTGGTGGGTGGACTTCGACGGCGTTCGCGAGAATGGCTGCGAACTCCCGCTGAAGACCCACGAGAACTGCAGCGACGTGGGGGACCAGTGCGCTCCGGATCAGGAATGCGGACAGGACCCGAACGGGAATGTTCAATGCATGTGTCCGCCGGGGCAGACGTTCTGCAAGGACAGCTGTGACGGCGAATTCTGCACCGGTACCTGCCACGATCTCTCTTCCGATACGGACAACTGTGGTGCGTGCGGCGCGAGCTGCACGCCCGGCATAAGTACCACCGAGACCAGCTGCAACTACGGAGTTTGTGCGGCGAACTGCGGGAAGGGCAGGGCGGACTGCAATGGCAACTTTGACGACTTCTGCGAAGTAAATACGGATAGCGACCCACGCAACTGCGGCGCGTGCGGGCACGTATGCGATGCGATTGCTGGCCAGGCGTGCGTCGGCGGCCAGTGTGTCGTGGAGGCCTGCCCCGACGGCGGAACGACCGAGGTCACACGATGAGGAAGTCCCGATGGCTGCTCGGCGTCGCGAGCCTGTCCGCGTGCGCGTCGGCACTGTTTGTCGGTGCGTGCGCAACCAACGACGATAGGGTGGACTCTCCGCCTTCGCCCGATGCCGCGCCGATCGAAGCGGCCGACGGCGGCGCGGACGTCGACGCGGCGCCTTGTGTCGACTGCGAGTACTTCCCCGAGACGTGCTCGGCGGAGGTCCTCTGTCCCAACGGACCGTTCGACGGCAACGCGAAGCTCGATCGGCGTACGCAGGTCAACGTGATCCGCGGGACCTCGGCGACGGACATCTGGGTCGCCGGCGCGCTCGGCGCACTCGCTCACTACGATGGGACGTCGTGGACGGTCTCTGCAGCCGATACCCAGGAAACGATGTCAGCCCTTTGGCTGCGTGATTCCTCGCAAGTGAGCCTGAGCCGATTCGACAAGGTCTATACGCGAGGGCTCGATTTCTCCGCCACGGACGCCGGAGGAGGTGGTCCCGTCTCGCCGGGTGGATGGTCGACGCACCCGATCGTCGGTGGCGACGGCGCCCAGCTCCGATCGGGGTGGTCCGTCCCGGGAGCCAAATGGTTCTGGTGCACGTCGCTGAGCGGCGTCCGGCGAATGAGCCTCTCGCCGTCGATCTCCTTCGAAGGCGCCGGTTTCGGAGGCGGTCAGCTGGAGAGCATCCATGGCATCGACGCGAACAGCCTGTGGGCCGTCGGCTCGCACGGTTCGGCGATTCACGTCACGGGCGCCGACGGCGACAACCCCGTGACCGAGGCGTTCAACACGCAAACCTGGCAATCGCTTCGCGGTGTGTGGGTCGCCGCCGAGTCCGACGTCTGGGCCGTCGGCGCAGCGGGAACCATGCGCCGCTACCGCGGGCAGGGCATGGTCTGGGACGCCTTCGACGAGGTGCCCACGACCGAAGATCTGAACGCCGTGTGGGGAACGTCGCCGTCCGACGTCTGGGCTGTCGGCGATGCCGGCGTGGTCCTCCACTACGACGGAAACAGGTGGTCGCGCGTGAGCATCGCCGGACTCGGCGCGCGTCGCCCCAAGCTCACGACGGTCTGGACGTCGTCGGCAGGACACGTCTGGGTCGGTGGCCAAGGCGTCGTCCTCTCGCTCGGAGGGAAGCCATGAGAGCCTCGCTATTCGTTGGTGGCACGACCGCCATTCTTGCGCTGGCAGCGGCGGCGGCGTGCACGTCGTCCGGCGAGACCGAGCCCACGACGCCGGCCGAGCAGGATTCGGGCATCCTCGGGTCGTCGGACGGCGCCGTGGTCGACGTCGGAAGCGATACGGCGACCCCTCCCGTCGATGGGGGCGTCGATGGGGGAGACTGCAGCGACGCCGGGTGGTGCGAGACGCCCTTGCCCGGTCCGGGATTGACCGTGAAGGACATCTGGCCGCTCGAGGGCCGAGCCTTCGCGGTCGCCGAGAGCGCCACTCAAGGCGTCCGAGTGCTCGAATGGGACGGAGCGTCCGGTCCAACGGGAACCTGGAGCTACATCGACGACGGCACTCAGAACGATGAACGGGCAGCGCCGTACGCGGGTGGTCTCTGGGCCCCGGACGCCGACGATCTCTATTACACGGTCGCGCCCGGCTACGTTTACCACGGTACACGTCCCGTCCCGCCCCAGACGGCTTGGTCGTGGAGTCGAACTCGACTCGAAGATCATAGCCACGAGGGCGATGTCGCTCACGCCAGCCACGATCACGGGTTTCCGACGAACTCCGAAATGGGGATGGGCTATCCCGCGCTCGGCGTCTGGGGAACGAGCCGTGACAACGTCTACGCTTGGTATTCCAATACCGTCTTTCATTGGAAAGCCGAGGCCGGCGCAGCTCCCGCCTGGGTTGCCGAATACAGCGCGGACGACTTCGATACGCCGAACGAGCATCTGTTCTTCGTAGGCGCCGCAGGCACCGGTCCCGACGATATTTGGTTTTCGGGTGTGCGAGACGGAAGCCCGAGTGGCCGCTCTTGCGTCATCCTCGTTCGCAAGACCGCCGGCAGCTTCAATCGAGTTGCCGACGGCGTCGTTCCTCCCGGATTCGCCCCGTGTGCAGCGAGGGACGGCTTCCAGAAGATCGATGGAGCCAACGGGTGGCTCACCGACCTCCACGCCCTCGGGCCTTCGCGCTTCGTCGGATTGAAGGGAGCCCGTGACGTCTTGCAGCTCACCGCGAGTGCGGATGGCGGCATCGCGACGGACCTCTCGCCGTTTCCGAGCAGTCTCGTCTCCAACAATACGCCCACGTCCGTCTGGGCCACATCGAACGAAGTGTGGCTGAGCACGGTGAAGACCTACGCGACGGCAGCGTTCGTCGCTCGGGGCGTGGACGTGTGGAACGGGGGCTCTTACGAGCTGTCGACGCTCGCGCTGCGCCATGGGCCCATCACCAGTTCGCTCTTCCGCATCCGCGGCACGTCGAGCACCAATCTCTGGGTAGTCGGAGTTCAACATGCGCTTCACAAGACGACTCCTTGATCGGCGGGCCGCCGCGGCAGTCGCGGTCGTCTCGCTCTTGCCCACGGCGCTCGTGAGCGCGAGCTGCGCCGCGAGCGACGCGACGCCGGGGTTCGACCCGACCGATGCCGCGCCCGAAACGTCGCGCAGCGATGCTGCCGTCGGGAACGACGCTGGAGAGCTCGACGCATCGCGCGACGTCGAAGCGTTCGATGCCACCGCTCGCTCCGTCGAATGTGCCTCCGCACACTGCGCGACGTCCTTGTCGACCGTGCAGACGACGGGCGCATGGGACGATTACACCGAGGGCTTCTGCGCGCTCCTCCAGGACGGAACCGTGGCGTGCTGGGGCACGGATCGCGGTGGCCAGCTCGGTCGGGGCGACGAAGCAGGGGCTCTCGGCAGCAGCTCCACACCCCAGCGCGTTGTCGGCCTCTCGAACGTCTCTGCACTCGACCACACCTGCGCCGTCGAGAAGGATGGCACGGCGTGGTGCTGGGGAACGGGGCCGTTCGTGCGCAGTGACGCCGCCGCTGTCACGACCGAGCGCACGCCCGTGAAGTTGCCCATCCCGCCCGCGAAGAAGGTCGCGACCGGCAGAACCGCCGCCTGTGCCATCGTCGGCGAGGGCGTCTTCTGCTGGGGCCAGAACGACAACGGGCAGATTGCGCCCGCGAAGGTCGCTCCGTTCAATGCGGTGCTCGAGCCGCGGGAAGTTCCGCTCCCCGCGGGTGCGCCCCTTCGCGATCTGATCGTCGGCCGAGCCTCGTTCGTCTTGCGTGAGGACGGTACGGCGACGAGCTGGGGAGCGAACCCTCCGCTGGCCCGCGTCTCCTCGCTCTTTCCCGACCCGTACCCGCTTCAGATTGGCTTGAGTGGCGTGTCGTCACTCGACAACGTCAGCGAGAACGCGTGCGCAACCGCCGGCGGCACGGGGTATTGCTGGGGCAACGTCATCTCCCTCTGGAACTCCACCGATCGAGCGATTCCCGAGCCGGTCGTCGCGCCCGAACCGCTCGTGCAGATCGCGACGACCGATGCATGGTCAAGCTACGACACGGCGACGAGCACGGCGGTCGCGCACCCGCAACGGTGGTGCGCGACCGCGGCCTCGGGGGCCGTGTACTGCTGGGGATACAACGCAAGTGGCCAGGCCGGCGACGGAACGAACGACCATGCCTACCACGCCGTCAAGGTCACCGGACTGCCGGCTCCTGCCGTACAGGTGAAGACGCTGCCCGACTCGACGTGTGCGCTCCTGACGAACGGCAGCATCTTCTGCTGGGGCAGCAACGGCTACGGACAACTCGGTAACGGCACCGGACAAGGAAGCCGCGTACCCCAGGAAGTGGTGTTGCCATGACGCTCGCGAAATTGGCCAGCGGCTCGGTCCGTGCTGTTCCCGTGATGCTCCTTGCGCTTGCACTCGTGACCGCGAGCGCCTGTAGCAAAGAGAAGGAAGGCTTCGTCGAGGGCACGGACCAACTCGTCTCCGACGGCGGACTCGACGCAGCAGACGAGTGCATGTTCCAGTGCTCTCTCGACGGACGCGCCGTGATCAGCACGTGCACCGGCGAGGTGGTCGACACCTGCAAAGACGATCAGGTCTGCGGTGGTGCACTCTGCCAAGCCCCGTGCGCGGCCGCCGCGGCGGACCGAAGCTCGAACGGCTGCGAGTTCTACTTCCAGAAACCTCGTTTCACGAAGTCAGTACCCAATTCGTGTTACGCGGCGTTCGTCGTCAATTCGTCGAACGAGGCCGTCAAGCTCGAACTCGAGCTCGAAGGCAAGGCGATGGACATCTCGCGAGCGCTGTTTCGCGCCGATCCGAGCACCATGGCGCTCTCCCAGCTCGAAGGCCCACTCGCTCCCGGCGACAGCGCCATCTTGTTTCTCTCGGACCGCGATCCCACGCGCGTCTATTCGCTCGCGGACTCGATCACGTACGTCGGCTGTCCCTCGGGCGTCGTGCCGGCGACATATACCGATTTCAAAATGAACGGCACGGGCATGGGCTCGTCGTTTCATTTGAAGTCGAACGTTCCCGTGGGCCTGGCAACGATTTATCCGTTCGGCGGAGCGAAGAGCTTCACCCCGACGGCGACCCTCGTGTTGCCGGTCGCGACTTGGGGGACCGAGCACATTCTGGTCAACAGCTGGGATACCGCGTGGACAGGCGCGCCCGCCGCCCAGATCGTCGCGGCGGAGGACGGCACGGACGTCACGATCGTTCCGCGGGTAGACATTCAGAACGGCGTTGGTGTCACGGGTGGTCTGGCCGGGGAGCCCACGACCTACCGGCTCGACAAAGGGCAGTTCCTACAGCTCGTTCAGAATCAGCAGCTCACCGGAAGTTTCGTATCGTCGAACAAGCCCATTACGACGATCGGTGGCCACGCGTGTGCGGACATCCCGACCAACGTCGAAGCGTGTGACATTCTCGCTCAGCAAATCCCCGCGGCGGACCAATGGGGATCCGAGTACGTGGCCGTTGCGTATCGCTCACGCGTCGGCAACGAGCACGAGCCCGTGCCGTATCGCATCGTCGCCGCTCGCGACGGAACCCAGCTCGACTACGATCCGGTGGTTCCGCCCGGCGCTCCACTCTCGCTCTCGGCGGGTGAGTCGGCAACGTTCTGGTCCGGCACGGGTGACGCGTTCGTGGTGCGCTCGCAAGACGTCGACCATCCGATCTACGTCGCGGCCTACATGACGGGCGGCGAGCAGTACGGCGGCCGCGGCGATCCGGATTTCGTCAACCTCGTTCCCACCGGGCAATATCTGAATTCGTACGCCTTCTACGCGGACCCGACGTTCAACGACAGCTCGTTGGTCATCGTCCGGGCCAAGACGCGAGGCGAATTCAAGGACGTTTGGCTCGAGTGCGCCAACGGCAACGTGCCGGACTTCCACCCTATCGGCGCGCGTGGCGAATACGAGTACGCGAGGGTCGATCTCGCCGTCTCCGGAGGTACGGGCGCCAAGTTCGGCGACCACCTTTGCCAGAACGGTCTGCAGCGCCTGCATAGCGACGGCGCGTTCACGGCAACCATCTGGGGTTGGGATGCCTATGCAAGCTACGCCTACACGGGTGGGCTTGCGCAGCGGAAGCTCGTCAAGACTCCTCTCGGCATCGTGCACTGATTGCGGCGGTTGCGCTGGCCGCGGACTCGTGAAGGGCCCGCGGCTTGCACCTGCCGACGCGACACGCTCGTGCAGGAGAGAGTCCGATGTTGCGACGTCGCCGATTCGGAAGACGAGGCCGGTCGCTCCGCAAGCTGATGGCGTTCCGCCGGCGAAACGAGCTCTCGCCGATGCATCTCGCGTGGGGAGGGATCATGGGAGCCGTTCTATCGTTGGCGTTGTCGCGGTTTCGCCCGCTGCGTGCAGCCGATGCGCGACGACGGCTCGGCCAAAGACCCGGTCGCCCGGAAGTCGCCGTCGTGTGTGGAGGCTCGCGCGGCCTCGGCCGTGCCATCGCGCATGCGCTCGCGCGGCGCGGGTGTGCCGTGGCCATTTGCGCCCGCACACCCGAAGACGTCGAGCGCACGCGAATGGAGCTCGAACGAATGGGCGTCCGCGCCTACGGCGAGGCTTGCGATCTGCGCGACGAAACCCAGGTGAAATCGTTCCTGGCAAACGTCGAGCAAGAGCTCGGCCCGATCGAAATTCTGGTGGCCAATGCCGCCACGGTCTCGGTCGCGCCCATCGAAACACGCGACGCGCGCGACTTCGAAGAGGCGCTCGACTCCACGTTCCGCACCACGTTGCACCCCGTGCTCGACGTGCTCCCGAGCATGCGCCGACGAGGCCATGGCACGCTGGTGTTCATCACGTCGATCGGCGCGAAGATCGGCGTTCCTCATCTCGCGCCGTACTCCGCGGCGAAATTCGCGACCGCGGGTCTGTCGGAAGCTCTCCGAGCCGAGGTCCACAAGGACGGCATCCACGTCTTGACGGTCTATCCGGGTCTGATGCGAACAGGTTCGCACACGCGGGCATCCTTCAAGGGCGACGCGGCGAAGGAGTACGCATGGTTTTCGTCCGGCGCGATCGCGCCGCTACTCTCGATCGATGCCGACCGCGCCGCCGAGCGCATCGTGCGCGCGATCGAGCGAAAGAAGATGCAGATCGCCTTCACGCTGCCAGCCCGGATCGTCACGCGCACCCACGACGCGTTCCCCTCGGTCTTCGGAACCGCCTTCGCCGTCGCGAACCGATTCCTTCCGCGTGCGCCGGCTCACGTCTTTTCGCGAGGGGAGGGACGCGCCGTGCAATCGCGGTCGTCATCGCGCTTCGGCAGCATGATGAAACGCCGAAGCGACCGGCTCGCCTCACGCCACGCTCAGTCCTCGTGAATCACTGCTCGGTGATCGTCACCTTCGTCATCACGTCACCGCGGGCGATGGTCTTGAGCACGTCCATGCCGCTCGAGACCTTGCCGAAGACCGTGTACCGGCCGTCGAGCGACGGCTGCGCGCTCAAGAGCATGTAGAACTGGCTGCCGGCCGAGTTCGGGGCGGTGGACTTGGCCATGCCGAGCGCGCCTTCCGTGTGCAGGAGCGGGCTTGCTTCGTCGGGAATCGTGTAACCCGGTCCACCGTTGCCGGTGCCCGTCGGGTCGCCGCCTTGCACGACGAAGTTCGCCTCGACGCGATGGAACGTGAGCCCATCGTAGTACCCGTCACGCGCCAGGAAGACGAAGTTGTTGACGGAGATCGGAGCCGACTTCGGATCGAGGTCGAGAGTGATGGTGCCCTTGGCCGTCGTGATCGTCGCCGAGTAGTGCTTGTTCGCGTCGATCGTCATCGCTGGAGCGGCGCTGTAACGGCCGCCTGCCGTGCTGCTGTCGCTCGAGGAGCTGCAGGCCGTCACGAGGCCTGAGGCAAGGACGGTGAGGAGAGCGACGACACCGACGAAGCGAGGCGCAGCAGGCATTGGCACTGACGCTAGTGGATCGCGCGAGCAGGATCCAACGCCTCGGAACGACAGGTCGATCCGGGCGCGACCGTAGATGGCACAGATCGGCACAGTCGAGAGCCGCGATTCTCCGGGGACTGCGATGGTACGCCTACTGCAGGGCGCGACGCCCGATGCAACGACCACGTCCGGAGGGCGCGCGTTGGGGACGGCTCAGGCGCGTCGTGGATCGAGCGACGGCACGTGCGGTGACGCTCGCCTGGTCCGATGACCGACGGGGGTGGGGAGCGCTCTGTCTGCTCGTCGTCTTCGTCGCGCATGCGTTGCGTTACGGGCTGACGCAGACGATGAACGCGCATGTCTATGCCGACGGCGCGTACTCCTGGATCTTTGCTCGTTCGCTCGCATTCGACGGCGACATCGAGTTGACGAACGACTACGCGCTCTGCGGTGACTCCTTCAACGTCGGCATCGACGAAGGCGGTCATCGGCCCGCAAACCCCTTCTACTTCGGCCCCGCGACGATCTTCGCGCCGGTCCTCTTCCTCCTCCGTCACGTCGTTCCGCTTGCCGCCAGCGCGCCGGAGAGTTGGAAGGCCGGCTGCTCGGGCCGCTCGTCGCGTACGGCGGTGCACTGTCGCCGGTCGCCGTCTTGGTCACGCTCTGGCTCTCGTATCGCATCGCGCGGCGTTGGTATTCGGAGCGCGTGGCGGCAATCGCCGTGCTCGTCGTCGGATTGGCCTCACCACTCAACGTGTTCGGCACGCTGACGTGGTACTACTCGCATCTCTGGGCCGCGCTGGCCGTCGCACTCGCGCTCACGGCGTCGCTTCGCGCCGATGACGAGCCCGCGAGCAAGCGACGTTGGCTCCTCGCCGGCGCGGCGGTGGCGTTCGCGGGACTCATGCGACCGCAGGAGGCCCTCTGGATCCTCGTGCCGCTCGCGGCGATCGCAAAGCACGCGACGCGCCGCGAGGACGGCAGCCTACGCGTGGACGTCCGTCCGGCGCTGGTCTCCGGCACGCTCCTCACGGTCGGCTTCCTGACGGTCTATTCGATTCAACTCCTCGTCTATCGAACGCTCTACGGTTCGCCGTTCGTCATTCCCCAGGGACACCTGTATTTGCAGCTGGGGCACGCGCATCCGTTCCTTGCGCTCTTCTCGGCGCGATCGGGGTTTCTCTACTGGACGCCGCTCCTATGGCTCGCCGTCATCGGCGCCCCGCTGTTCATCGCCGACGACCGCGGCCGCTGGCTGGCCATCGGAGTCGTGCTGGCGATGGTGCTGAACTTCTACGTGGCTTCCGCAGCGCTCTCGTGGACGGGCTCGGCCACGCTCGGTGCGCGCGTTCAGACGTCCCTTGCCGCCGGCCTCGTCCTCGCGACCGCGGCGACGCTTTCACGCCTCCTCGCGTGGATTCGGCGCCTCCGACTGTCCTCGGGCGCAGTGCTCGTCCTCGCCGTCGCTCCCTGGCTCTTGCTGACGTGGGAAATCGGTCCGTCGAAGGTTCCGAACGACCGGCCGGTGCCGGCGCCGCAACTCTATTCGCGGGCGGTCGAGTACGGGTTCGACTCGATCTATGGCGCGATCGGCAACCCTTGGACCCTCCCGGCGACGGCCATCTTCCGTCTTCGCTACGGCGCTCCGCCGAAAGTCTTCGATGCCCTCGCGACCGACGGGATCTTCGGGAAGAACTATCGAACGCTGGCCCCGACTCTCTCCGACACCGTCACGTTCGGGGCTCCTCCGGAGGCTTACTGGTCGGCGAACCTCGAGCGTGTCGACAAGCAGGTCTCGCTTCGTCCCGGGCGGCGCGGACGGTTTCTCGTGACGCTGTACTGGCCGTGGGTCACCCGCGTGCGCGTTCGCGCCAAGCCTCTCGAGGGCAAAGCGACCGTGGGCTTGAAGAGCCGCAGCTTCTTCCGCACGTACGACCTCGGAACGCTGCATTTCGTCGGCGACGAGACTCTCGAGCTCGCGCCGCCCGATGGAGCCTTCGATTCCGGCATCAACGAGGTGCTCCTCGAGACCGACGCCCCATCGAGCTCGTGTCGTGGTCGTTCGCCGACGACGTCGTTCGCGATACGAGCGTCCATCTTCGTCGCTGACGCCAGCCGAGGTAGCCAGGCGCTGCTCGAGCGGCTGTGACGTCGCGCGAGCGCGAGCGTGATGGTTGCTCGATAACCCCCTGGAAGGCAGGGCAGGTGCGCTAGGATTCCGCCGCAATGGCGGCGCGCGGGCTGTGGATAGCACTCGCCGCATGCCTATTGCTGCTGGGCACGACGTCCATCGCGCGGGCCAGCGCGACCGCCTTCGTCGTCCGTGTCGGCGGGCCCTCCGACGACGCCTTGCTCACGCGGATCCTCGGTCAGACGAGCGATCTGCATCTGACGATCGAGCGCGTCGAGGAGCCGGTCGAGCCACAGGTCGAAGCGGCACGCGCGCGCGCCTTCGTTCTCGCCCACGCGAAAGGGGCGAGGGCCGTCGTCTGGTTCACCATCGTGCCCGGCGAAGACATCACGATCTTCGTGGTCGATCCCGAAGCCCACCGTCTGCTCGTGGACCACGTGGGCCGTGATGCTGGCTCGGCATCCGCCATGTTGGAGGCCGCGAGCCTCATCGTGCGTGACGTTCTGCGCGCGCTCCTCGAGGGAGAGCCTGTTGGTCGCGTGGTCGAGGACCCGCCTCGGACGAGCGACCACGAGGAAGTGCTCACACCGCCTTTGCCACCACGCGAGGCTTCGGCGTCGACGCAGCGCCGACCGTCCCGGAAGGCCGCAGCCGTCACACGAGAGCCGAGTCGTGCTTGGAGGCCCTTCACGTCCTTCGGGGCGCGCGTCGTCTTCTCGCACCAGACCCCCTCGTATGCCCTCGACCAGCGACTCGGGCTGACACGGGGCCCCTTCGAGGCGGGCATCGACGTGACACTCGGATTTTCGGAAGAGGAGCGCGACCCGTACGCCTCGCTCCGGATCCGCCGGCATGCGCTCGGAGCCTTCGGCGGATGGCGCTTTCGGCTCGGCGACCGGCTGAGCGCAGCCGTCGACCTTCATGCAGGGGCGATGCTCTTCACGCGGGCCACACGGCCGCGTACCCCCGCGCTGCTGCCGAGTGCCTCCACGGTCGCCGTCCACGCATTCGTGGGGCCGGAGATGCGGGTTCGCTGGACGCCTGGACCGTCGTGGCTCCGCACATCGCTCGGTGTGGGGGCGGACGTTGTCGTTTCTCCGCCGGAATTCACCTACGAGGGCGTCACCAACTGCGCCTCCTGCCAGCTCGCACTCTGGCCGGTTCAGCCCTATGTCACGGCCTTGTTGGAGTTCGGTCTACCTACATGGTGACCTCGGCCGAGGCCCCGCATGTTTCGCCTCGAAGAAAAAATCGTCACGGGTCGATGACCCGTTTTCCATGCTGGGTCCCTTTGTAAAGGAGTGGTCGACGTCGCTTTGGTAGCTCCCGCGGAGGTCACGGAGATCGTGAGTCCGCCGGTACGGGTCAATCCCCGGATCGAGGCGGCATCACGTGGTGATCGTGCCGCGCTGACGGCGCTCGCGGAAGAGCTCATCCCCCGCGTGCGTAACCTCGTCCGTTACCTCACGAAGAGCGGCGACATCGACGACATCACCCAGGAGGCGCTCGTCACCGTTCTGCGGAGCGTGCCGAATTACCGTCCCATCGGCTCGTTCACGGCATGGGTCGACCGGATCGTCGTTCGCGTCACCTACGGCGAGCTTCGAAAGAGACGGCGCGATGCGACGCACGAGGCAATCGACATCGAGGCCGTACCGGCGCCGGTGGATCCCGCGAGCGTCTACGCAACGCGCACGCACATCGCCGCGGTGCTCGACGGCTTGCCGGCCGACCAGCGCTTCGCCGTCGTCCTCCACCACGCACTCGGGATGAGTGCAGCCGAGATCGCCGAAGAGATGAGCGCGCCGCTCGAGACCATTCGAAGTCGCTTGCGCGTGGGGATGCAGCATCTCCGTCGATCGATGAACGTTTCGAACGAGGGAGACTCGCGATGAAGCCGGAATGGCTCGATGCATTCGAGCTCGACAGTGATGCGGGCCCAGCGGCACCGCTCCGGTCGAGTGAGACCAAGGCGCTCGCTCGGCAGGCCGTCGATCGTGCGCTCGCTCCGGCCGCGGCGGCTGCCACGCAGGCCCACCACTCATGGTGGCGGTTCGCAGGTTTTGGCGCGGGCGGCGCGCTCACGGTGGTCGGCGTTTTTTTCGTCGTGCACACGACCGATGCTCGCTGCGTGGAGGCACGCTGTGTCGATCGTCCGGTCGTCTCCGTACGGGCGGAAACGGCGGCAGCGCCGTCCATCGCGCCTCCCGCCGATCATCCCACGATCGAGGCTCAGCCCATCGAGTCGGTTTCCGTTACCGCGCTGCCCAACGCTCCGGCCGCGCCGGCACCTTCCGCGGTGCGCGTACCGACGCACGTCGGCGAGCGCGTCGATAGGCCGGCCGCGACCGCGTCCGATCTGCTCGCGGAAGCCAACCGAGCACGCCGCGAGAGTGAATGGGAGCGCGCAGCCGCGCTCTACGAACGCGTCATGCGTTCGCAAGCCGACGAGTCGTACGCCGCGACCGTCGCGCTCGCGTCGCTGCGGCTCGAGCATTTCGGCAACCCGCAGGGGGCGCTCGCTCTGTACGAGCGCGCTCTCGCGGATCGTCCTTCCGGTTCTCTCTCTTCGCAGGCGGAAGCCGGCGCTGCGCGATGTCGTCGCGCACTCGGCAAGGGCGAGCCCACCGCTCCCTGAGGCGCTCGCGCGCTCGGGGTTGGATACGTTTTTCTGAGGAGACGATTGCGATGAAAGCTCGATACTGGGCGGTCGCCGCGCTCGCCGGAGCGTGGGGCGTGTCCGTGGCATGCACCAATACGCGCGACGTTGCGGGGAGCTTCGTCGAGCCCGATTCCGGGCCGACGTCGACGTTCACCACGCCCGACGCAGCGCCGGCGGACGACGACGCGGGGCTCGTCCAATACTGCACCGCGACGAGCTGCCAAGCTCCGTTCACGACGTGTCCAGGTTCGCACTTCCTCTGCGACGTGAACCTGATGACCGATCCGAACAACTGCGGAGCCTGCGGGATCGCGTGTCCGCAGGATTCGTCTGCGCTCGGGGCTTCGTTCTCGTGCAACGCGGGCAAGTGCGTCATGACCTGCACGAGCCACGATGCGCTCGACTGCAATGGCATTCTCGACGACGCCTGCGAAACCAAGCTCGGCACGAACGACAACTGCAACGGCTGCGGTGAGACGTGCCCCGACCCGGCGAAGCCGTGCGTCTGGGACCCGCTCGCGAATAGCGGAACGTGCGGCTGCAAGGACGCCAGCCAAACCCGATGTTCCAACGCCTGCGTCGACGTGAAGACGTCCGACAACAACTGCGGAGGCTGCGGAACGCGTTGCAATCCGGCCGGCGATGGCGGAGCCCCTCCGTCGAATGCCTACTTCGGCTGCCTCGAGAGCGAATGCGGCCACGCCAAGTGCAAGGCGAATTTCGGCGACTGCGACGGTGACCGGGAAAACGGCTGCGAGGCCGATCTGTTTTCCACCACGAGCTGCGGAGGCTGCGGAATCGTCTGCGACCCAGGCCAGAGGTGTGTGGCCGACGTGTACGGGCGGCCGACGTGCATGTGCCCGGCCGGCAAGACGTTCTGCAAGAACAAGTGCGTCGACGTCGCGACCGACCCGTTCAACTGCGGTGGCTGCGACGTCAATTGCACCGACCCGTCCACGGCGCGTCACAGTTCGGGCTTCTGCAGCTACGGCTCCTGCGTCTTCGCCTGCGCGCCGGGATGGGGAGACTGCAACGCCAATCCCAAGGACGGCTGCGAGACGAATTTCGACTCCGATCCGAACAATTGCGGAGGCTGCGGAAACACCTGCGACGTTCTCGCCGGCCAGCCCTGCCTCGGCGGACGCTGCGCGGTCGAGCCGTGCGGCCCGGGAGGACCGACGAAATGAACACGCGCTGGGTCCTTGGATGCCTCGTGCTCGGAGGCGCGGTGCTTTCGACGCTCGCGATGGCGGCGTGTGCTTCCGACGAGAACGTGGTGACGGGGCCTGAAGGCTCCTCGACCACCATCATCGCTCCGGACAGCGGTCTCGACGCCGGCGAATCCGACGGTGCCGGGGACGACGTCGCGGACGCGGCTCCGTTCGTCTGCGCACCGACCGAGCTTTGCCCGACCGGGCCGTTCGCTCCGAACAATCCCGGTGGCACGCTCGACCTCCGGACGCGAATCAACGTCGTTCGCGGTCGCTCGCCGAGCGACGTCTGGGCCGCCGGCGTCCACGGCTCGCTCGCTCATTTCGACGGCACATCGTGGACGATGTCCGACGTCGGTACCAAAGAGACGCTCAATGCTCTCTGGCTGCGCGACTCGGACGAGCTCGCCCTAGTGTCGATGTTCTCCGTCTACACGCGTGGCCTCACGGCCGTCGATGCCGGTGCCGATGCGAGCGCGCCCTCGGCCGGAGGTTGGACCTCGGTCGGCGCTCCGCCGGCACCTGAAAATTTCGTCGAATTTTTTCACGCGCAAACGTTCCAGTCCGCTTGGGCACCGTCCGACGCGGAGTGGCTCTGGTGCGCCACGGTCGAGACCGCGAGCGGGACTTCCCAGCCCCACAACGGCTTGTGGCGCATCCACATCGCTCCCGCCACGAATCAGCCCGAGATCGCCGCCGCGTTCCCGGTGGGCACGTGTTCGGTTCTGCCGTGCCAGACGATGACGAGCATCCACGGTGCTTCGGCCGACGATCTTTGGGCGGTGGGGTACACGGGCGCGACGGTTCACATCCAAAACGCCCAGAGCGATACGCCCACGATGACGGCCTTCGACAGCAAGACGTGGGTTGGTCTCGAGGGCGTCTGGGCCGCGTCCGCAACGGAAGCTTGGGCCGTCGGCGGCGCAGGGGTGATCCGGCACTGGACGGGCGGCGCCGCGTCCTGGGAGATCGTTTCGGACGTTCCGACGACCGAGACGCTCCGCGCTGTGTGGGGAACGTCGCCGACCGACATCTGGGCGGTGGGCGACGCGTCCGTGGTTCTCCACTACGACGGCAAAGCTTGGTCGCAGGTGACCGTCGCGGGCACCGGTGATCGGCGACCGAATCTCTACACGGTGTGGACCGCCACGCCGGGCCACGTCTGGATTGGCGGCGACGGCGTTCTTCTTTCGCTTGGAGGCAACCCATGAGGGGCTCGCTTTTCCGTATCAGCCTCGCGTCGAGCGCGGCGCTCGCGCTGCTCGCGATGGCCGCCTGCGCCGCATCCGGCAACGAAGAGACGACGTCACCGCCGTCCAAAGACGACGCCGGAAACACGGTGCTCGGCACGGACGGGGCCGCGAACGACGGCTCTCCGAGCGACGGCGGGGCCTACGACGGTGCCTTGCCCGATGTCGTCCTCGAGCAATGCAGCGAAGCGGGCTGGCGCGACACGCCTTTGCCGTCGCCGGGAACGTCCTTCACGGATCTGTGGCCGCTCGCCGACCATGCGTTCGCCATCGCTACCGTCGGCCCAACCGCGTCCGCGGCGGTGTTCAAGATTCTCGATTGGGACGAGTCCGCCGGGACATGGAGCTATATCGACGACAACTCGCAGAGCGCCATTCCGAACGGCACGCCGTGGAGCATCTGGGCAGCGAGTAAAGACGACGTTTACTTCACGGTGGTGGAGGGCGCGGCCTCCTCGACCCCCGGCGCGCATCTCTACCGCGGCACGCGCGACGCGAGCCCAACGCCAAGCTGGACGTGGAATCACGTCAAGTTCGACTGCCCCGCGAACGGCGATGCGCCTGTCGTTTGGGGGACGGGGCCTGACGACGTCTACCTCTTTGCTTGCCAGACGATCTACCACCGTCAAGCAGGCAGCCTTGCCGACGCCGGAGCGTCGGCGTGGATTGCGGAGTGGACGAACGATGCGCCGGCGGATCCGGTGACGATGTTCGGAGTCGCGGGGACGTCCCCCGACGACGTCTGGTTCGTCGGAGGCAGGAGCTATTGGTACTTCGGTGGCGGCTGCGCGACGATCCTGCGTAAGACCGGGGGGCACTATCGAACGGTCGCGGACGGTACCGGGACGTTCGGCGATTGCATCGAAAAGCCCGGCATCCCCGTGGTCAAAGGCGCCTTCGCGAACGATCTCGGCCTCGGTGCGTTCATCGTACCGGCGAAAGGTCAGCTAATCGGGACTCAGTACACCATCTTCTCCGGTGAGGAGAGCCGGGTGGTGCGCCTCGACGTGAGCGACGACGGCGCAGTCGCCGTGACGTCGACCGCCGCGCCCCAAGGTGACCGACTCAGCGCCATCTGGGGCACCTCGGCCGACGATCTCTGGCTCCTCGACAACCCGTCCGGCGCCAGCCGCATCCTCCGCGGAGACAAGCTCTGGAGCGACGGAGGCTTCGTCACCTCGACGCTGGCTCGCAACGGCTTGCCCAATCTCTCTTGGCTCTATTCACTCCGTGGAACTTCGACCTCGAACCTCTGGGCCGTCGGGACCGATCATGCGTATCACAAGTCGACTCCGTGATTCGCGCCGCGCGGGAGCCTTCGTTCTGCTCCTCGCGTCGGCGAGTCTGGTCATCCACTGCTCGAGCGAAAGCGAGAGTTCGAACGACGGCGCGCAGGATCCCCTAGGCGCCGACGCTGGCACCGATGCGAGCGTCGGCGCGGACGCGAGCGAGCCCTCGCAGGACGCGGGTGTCGCCGATGCTCGGCCGACCGTACCCGATCTGCAGAAATCGGATGCCGGTCCGCAGCCCGTCACGTGTGCCGACTCGACGTGCGCCACGGCGCTCGATACGAGCGTCGGTAGCGACGCCTTCTGCGCGCTCCTGCAGGACGGCACGGTTGCCTGCTGGGGCCAGAACGTCTCCGGCGAGCTCGGGCGCGGTGCCGCCGCTGGTACGTCAGACAGTTCGATGCCTGCACGCGTCGTCGGACTCGCGAACGCCGCGAGCCTCCATCACACGTGCGCCATCGACACGAACGGCGCAACGTGGTGTTGGGGCAAGGGCCCGTTCTTGCGCAGCACGGTGACGGCGACGACGACCGAGCGCGCGCCCGTTCAGCTCGCGATTCCCGCCGCGACGAAGGTGGCGTTCTCCACCAACGTGGCGTGCGCACTCGTCCAGGACGGGGTTCTGTGCTGGGGCGCGAACGCCGACGGTCAGCTCGCCGTTCCGGCCTTCGGGGCAAGCACCACCAAGCCGATCGGCGCCGCCACGATGCCAGTGCCAGCGGGTGCGCCGCTTCGCGACGTCATCGTCGGAAACGCCTCGTTCGTCCTGCGTGAGGACGGGACATTGTGGAGTTGGGGGGCGAACCCGCCTCTCGGGCGCGTGTCGTCGCTCTTCCCCGATCCCTATCCCGGCCAGCTCGAGCTCGCCTTCGTGTCCGACCTCGACGTCGAGGGACGAAACGCCTGCGCGGTCGCAGAAGGCATCGCGTACTGTTGGGGAAGTGCAAACGAGCCGTACAACGGCCTGAAAGGCGATCTGCCACTCTCTCGCGCGCTTCCGGCGGTCGTCGCCACGCCCGAGCCAGTCGTCCAGATCGCGACGACGTTCGACACCGGGGTCGCGCAGCTTCCACAACGACAGTGCGCGGTCGGCGTGTCCGGCGCGGTGTATTGCTGGGGCAACAACATCAACGGTCAGGTCGGTGACGGCACGCGGAACTACGCGCCGGTGCCGGTGAAGGTCGCGGGCCTGCCTGGCCCCGTCGCCCGGGTGAAGACGACGCCCCGCTCCACGTGCGCGCTCCTCACGAGCGGCAAGATCTGGTGTTGGGGGGACAACGGTTACGGACAGCTTGGTGACGGACGGACCAAAGAAACGAGTCTCGTCCCGAAGGAGGTCGCACTGCCATGAGCCGCTTCACGAGGGCTCGCACCATCCCCGTCGGCATCTCGCTCGTGGCGCTCGCCGCAGCTTGCGTGAACGCATGCAGCTCGAGTGACCGCGGGTTCCCGACGGACAACCAGACGTTGACGCCGGACAGCGGAACCGACGACGTCGACGGTGGCGAATGTCTTCTCCAGTGCTCCCTCGACGGACGGTCCGTCGTACGGGCCTGCACGGGCGAGATCGTCGAGACGTGCGCCGCGGAGCTCGCCTGCGGCGCAGGCCAGTGCCAGGAACCCTGCAAGGCCGCGGCAGCCGATCGGAGCTCGAACGGTTGCGACTTCTACTTCCAGCCGCCGCTCTTCATCAAAGAGTACGGCCAATCCTGTTACGCGGCGTACGTCGTCAACAACTCGACGACGCCTCTCGATCTGAATCTAGAATTCCAGGGCAGCGCGCTCGATCTCTCGAAGTCGCTCTTCCGGACCGTGCCCGGCGACGCGACGCTGGTTCCCCAGGTCGGCGCCATTGCTCCGGGCGACAGTGCGGTCCTCTTCGTCTCGGACCGCGATCCGACGAAGCCCATTCCCATCGGTGCGCACGTCGCGGCTTGTCCGGCGGGGGTCACGCCCGTCGTCCTGACCGACGGCCTGCCGGACGGCACGGGCATCGGCTCGTCATTCCACCTCAGGACGAACGTGCCTGCGAGCGTCGCGGCCATGTATCCGTACGGCGGAGCGGCGAGCTTTTCGCCATCCGCCACGCTGCTCTTGCCGGTCCCGACCTGGGGAACGCAGCACTTCATCGTCAATTCCTGGCAGCGCACCACGAACAGCGCGTACGCCGGAATCGAGCAGCCGGGCGCGCAGATCGTTGCGTCGGAGGACGGTACCGAGATCACGATTCGTCCGACTGTGGCCATCGAAGACGGTGTGAACGTCGTCGGAACCGCGGCTCACGTTCCCACGACCTACAAACTCGACAAGGGACAGGTTCTCCAGTTCAAGCAATCCGAGGAGATGTCGGGAAGCGTCGTGTCGTCGAACAAACCGACCAGCGTCTTCGGTGGCCACGCGTGCATGACCGTTCCCGCCGGGCGCGAGGCGTGTGACACGGCACTCCAGCAGCTGCCGGCCTTCGAGCAATGGGGCTCGGAGTACGCCACGGTCGGCTACCGTCCTCGACTCGGCAACGAGCACGAGGCCATGCCGTATCGCATCGTGGCTGCGCGAGACGGAACGCGCCTCGAATACGATCCTGTCGTTCCGGCAGGAGCGCCGACGACGCTCTCGGCGGGTGAGGTCGCGACGTTCTGGTCCGCGACGGGGGACGCCTTCGTCGTGCGCACGCAGGACGTCGATCATCCGATCTATCTCGCGGCGTACATGTCCGGCGGCGGGCAAGCGTCACTCACGGCGCCGCCCGACATCCTGGGTAACCAGGACATGCTCGGCAAGGGCGACCCCGAGTTCGTGAACGTCGTCCCGGCGGGCCAGTATCTCAGCTCGTACAGCTTTTATGCCGATCCGAGCTTCGGCGACACGTCGCTGGTCATCGTTCGCGCGAAGACGGGCAGCGAGTTCAAGGACGTCTGGCTCGAGTGCGCCGGCACGCTGACCGGATGGAAGCCCATCGGCACGCGCGGCGAGTACGAGTACGTTCGTGTCGATCTCGCCAAGGACGGTGGCCCGGGGCAGTCCTTCGACACGGGCGTCTGCCGCAACGGTCTCCAGCGCATGCACAGCGACGGTCAGTTCACCGCCACATTGTGGGGCTGGGATCTTTACGCGAGCTACGCCTACCCGGGCGGAATGGCCCAGCGCAAGCTCGTGAAGACGCCGCTACCGATCGTGCACTGAGCCTGCGCAGTCACTTCACCCCGGTCTGCGTCGCGCAGCCGAAGACGATGTCGACCTTGCCGCCTTTGCCCTTGGTCGCGTCGCAGCTCGCGGCGCAGAGCGAGACGGTGGTGGGGTTGTTTGGGTCGTCGTACTTCCAGCCCGTACCGCCCGTGCAATCCTGGTTGTAGCCGAGGGTCGACGGCGTACCGCCTTCAGGCGTGTACTGCACGTTGACCTTCGACTTGTCGAAGGCGGCGCCGGAGGGCGGCGGAGGCATCGTGTAATCGCACGAGAGCGCCTCGCCTTTGATCTTCTCGATGGCCTTGGCGAAGTCAGCCTGGATCTGGGCGGGATTCGACGTCGAGACGATGAGCGCGCTTCCGGTGCCGCCGCCGGCTGCGATGTCGTCGAGCTTGGCAAGCGAGTCGCCGACGCCGATGACGTACGTCGGGATCGTCGAAGATACGGTTGCGGCGAGATTCTGGACGTCCTTCACGTCGTTCTTGTCGCATCCTGCAGGCTCACCGTCGGTGACGAGCACGATGGCGACCTTGCCGTCTTTGCCCTGGCCGGCAGCAACGCTCTGCGCATAGCTGATGGCGCCTTCGAGCGCTGGGCGCGTAGGCGTTCCACCGCCGGGACCCTGACCGTCGAGACTCTGACCGAAGAGCGTGCTGGGGAGCGCGGTCACGCCGACCTTCGGCGTGGTGTACTTGCTCGTGCTGCAGCTGTCGTTCTCCGGGAAGTACGTGAGCGACGCGTAGAGGCCCTTCGAATCCGGCGACTCGAAGAAGGCGCGCGTGGCGGCTTTCGCCGACGACCATTTCCCGTCGTTCGCCATGCTCCCAGACTTGTCGTACATGAAGACGAGATAGACCGGACGCTGCTCGGCCACGGCCGACGAGGTCGCACACGCCGCGAGGTCATCGGACGTCGCCGGCTTCGAGTCACCGAGCCCGTTCTCGCTCGGTGTGCCTTTGCCGGTTTCGAATGTGTCGTTCTTGCCGGTGCCGGCTTTCTCGAACCCCGATCCCTCGATGTCCGTTCCACCGCATGCCGCAAGCCCGAGCCCAAGCCCGATAACGACGGACGACGCCAGCGGAACGAGGGGAAAGGCGACGGACCGGAACATGGTGCGTATTGCCAGCAAGCGCCATACCGCCCGGAAGAGGTTGTTCCGCGGTGCCGAGGCTCCCACGTTTCGACGGGAATATCGTATTGTTCCGCGCTGCGCGTGCGCGCCCTGAGCGCCCGAGACTGGTCAGCGGTAGACCAGGCAGGGCGCCTGTGCGATCCACCGTTTGCCCGCCGCTCTCTCTTCCGCTGTCCCACCCGCCCATGATCCCGAGACCCGACGAGCACGACGAAAACGACCATCAGGAGGGGAGTGATCCGCGCGCGCACGAGCGCCTCTTCTGGCGAAGGCTCGCCCATTGGGGCGCCTCGCGAGGACCGGAGTGGTGGGTTCGCTACAGCCCGCCTGTCTTCGGTTGGGCGGCCGCCGCCCTCGTTCCCAAGGCGCGTCGCGCCGTGCGCCGGAATCTGCGCGAAATTCGTGGGCCCGCGAGCCTTCGCGACGACGCCCGTGACGTGCTCGCCACGTTCGCGACGTATGCCTCCTGCCTCGCCGAGGTGCTCTCGAACGACGCCGACGGTGGACCGCGCGCTCCGAACGCCGTGATCCACGGCGGCGCGTTCGTTCGCGAAACCATGGCGATTCAGCGAGGCATCGTCATCGTCACGGCCCACACGGCCGGATGGGAGACCGTGGGGCCGCTGCTGGGGCGCGACTATGGCCTGCCGATGATGCTCGTCATGGCCAACGAGCGCGATGGCAAAGCCCAGAGCCTCCAGGACGGCGCGCGCAAGCGAAGCGGCCTCGAGATCACCCACGTGGGTAGCGATCCACTCGCGTCGCTGCCCTTGCTGCGCCACCTTCGTGCCGGCGGTGTCGTCGCGCTGCAGCTCGATCGGGCGGTCGCCGGCATGCGCACGCGCAGCGTCGAGCTCCTCGGGCGGGCGGGGGAGGTTCCCGAAGGCCCGCTGCGGCTCGCCCAGCTCTCGGGGGCGCCGATTCTCCCTGTTTTTTGCGCCCGCACCGGCTACAGGCAGTACGTCATACAGGCCTTTGCTCCTCGGAAGCTCGAGCGTCGGGCGGACGACGCGGACCTCGACCAGGCCGCGCAATACCTCGCAACTTGCATGACGACCTTCCTGCGGGCTTACCCCACGCAGTGGTTCAAGTTCGCCTGAGCGCGGCCGACCACCTGTAAGGCCGCCCTCCACACACCCCCCTTGCGCGCGAGGGGGACCCGTGCGAATCAGCTCGCCCCCTCGATCCATGGCAACACGTCTTCACATTGGCGCCCGGGAACTCCGTGGCGAACTCGCCGCCTACGCAAAGCGCTTCGACTACCTCGAAGTGCGTGGGCTCGATGCCCAGAACCTCCGCCTCGCTCCGAGCACCGCAACGCTGAAGCGTTGGCGAAAGGCGGTCCCACCGCAGTTCGAGTTCGGCGTGGTAGCAGGCCCGAACCTCTCCGCGCTTCGGCCGGGCTCCGCGCTCGACACCGAGCTCGAGGCGATGCTCGCGACCGCGACAACGCTCGAGGCGCGCGTCCTTCTCATTCAGACGCCGCCCTCGGTGACGCCCGGCAAGCTCTGGCGCGATCGCCTCGCGGGCGTGCTCGACCGTCTCCGCAGCGAAGTCACCACGCTCGTCTGGGAGCCCACGGGCCTCTGGGAGCTCGACGAGGCCGCCGCGCAGGCGAAGAAGTGGGGCGTCACGCTCGCCGTCGACCCCGCGCGGGACGAGGTTCCTGCCGGCTCCGTTTCGTACGGCCGTCTCCGCGCAATCGGCGGAACGCGCGCGTTCAGCACCGCTGCCCTCGAGCGCATCGCCGCGAAGATCGGTGAGCGCCGTGACGCGTACGTCATCATCGAGACGACGAGCGCGCTCAAAGAAGGCAAGACCCTCCGCGGCCTGCTCCGCGGCACGAGCTCCAAGAAGCGCGGCGGCCTCGGTCGTCTCATCCGCCCGCGCGGCGCTCCGCTCAACGTCCGCGACGACGAGCAGGAAGAGTAATGACTCTCCGTAAGCAGCGTGCCGCCGTCGCGTCCACCGCGGAAGTCGAGGCGGTGGCTGAAGAGGTCCTCCGCAAAGGCAACGCCGTCGACGCCGTCGTGGCCGGTGTCTTCGCCGCGTGCGCGATCTCCCCGGGCGTCTTGCTCGGCCCCGTTCAGATGCTGATCGGCGGCGCGGGCGTGGGCCTCCACGCCTTCGACGGACGCGTTCGTCAGCCCGGCATCGGCGCGCCGCGTCCGCGCGGATTCCAGTCCGGTGAGGAAATCCCGGCCGCCGCGCGCATCGGCGTGCCGTGGTTGCCGGCGACGCTCGCTGCAGCCACGGCCACGGCGGGCAATTCGACGTTCGCCCAGGTCCTGGCCCCCGCCATCGCCATCGCCAAGGGCACGCCCCGCGAAGACGTCCTCAAGAAGATCGCCAGCCACGGCCCCCGCGCCATGGAGGTGCGCCCGATCTCGTCCGAGCTGCTCTTCGCGGCGGGCCGGCCGAACGGCGGCCTGCTCACGGCGGACGACCTCGCATCGGCGAATCCGTCGGTGCTGCCCGCATCGAAGACCGAAGTGGTCGTCAAGCCACGCGACGGGCAGGCCCCGGCGCCTCCCACCTCACCGGTTGGCCGCAGGAGGAGGGACCCCTCGAGCGTTCGCGTCGTCGTGACCCTACCGTGGGCGCACGTCGAAGGCGAAGCCCCCGTTCCTCCGGCCGGCGGTCTCGATGTCGGCCATGCTCGCGCTATCGCCGCCCTCGACCGCAACGGAACCTTCGCCATCGCCGTCTTCGACGAGGGTATTTTCGGCACCATGATCGACGAGCTCGGCCTGCGCGCTCCGTTCTGCGCCGAGCCCGTCCGCCGAGGCATCACGCGCCTCCGCCCGGGCGACGTCCTGCCCGCGGCCGCCGCCATTGCGCTCGTGGGCGGCGTTGCCGGACCGGACGTCGCCTTCGCCGCCTTCGGAGCGAGCGACGCGTACGACGTCCTCGGGGGCGCTATCCGCGGCTTCCTCCACGAGGACCGCATCGAAGCGCACGGCGAAGCGCGCCTCGTCGCCTTGGCTCACGCTGACGGAGCTGCGTCCGTCTTCCGCTGAGCCCCTCGGCTCACGACGACAAGGGCGAGTGGCCTCTCGAAGGTCACTCGCCCTGTTTCATTTCGCCCGCACATCGGCATTCGCGTGGCACTCGCGCATGAGAACGAAGGCGAGGGCGCCAGGCGACCTGCGAAGCCAAAACGAAAAGGCCTCCGCGAACGACGCGTGGAGGCCAAAGGCGCTGCCTAAATTTTAGGAGCGACACGTGAGCGAACGCCGAACCCCCGATGATCGGGCCGACGTTCACCCGCGCTCGTTCACGGCTCGCTCAGAGCGAGACGCCGTGGCGCTTCGCGTATTCGAGGGCGCCAATCTTGTCGATCGTGCGGATGTCGCGCGTCGTCAGCTTGAGCGTCACGAAACGACCGAACTCAGGAACCCAAACCCGGCGGGTCTGGATGTTGACGTTCTGCCAGCGCTTCGTCTTGATGTTGGAGTGCGAGACGTTCTGCGCCTTGAGCTTGCGCTTGCCAGTGATATCGCTCTTCGCCATTGGAATACCCTCGGGAGGGGGCGCGGAACTTGCCGGAAAGGCACCCCCTTGTCAAGCGCAGCTCGTGCAGCACTACGCATTTTTCCAGCGTTTCGCCGGAGCGGGCCTCCGATGCACGAATCGGCCCTAAGTCGGCGCTCTTACTACCTCAAAACGGGCGCGTTCGCCCGAGTGTTGCGGCGAGCTCGGCGCACCAGGCGCGCGTCCGCTCGAACCCGCCGTTCTTCGCGAGGGCAGCCTCATCCATGTAGAGGCGGCGGGCGAGCTCGACCTGAACCACGTGGACATGGAGATCTGGCCGGCCGTAGTGCGCGGTGGTGAAGCCCCCTTGGTAGGGGTCGTCGTGCACGACCGAGAGCTTCGCGGCGCGCGCATGGCGATCCACCGCTTCGATGAAGCTTCGCGCGGCGCTCGTACGTCCGCGCGTTCCAGGGACGACGTCCGCGCGAACGTGGTGGTTGTCGCCGTGGCTCTGACGACCGACGCTCGGCATCGAGTGCGCAGCGAGCACGATCGCGAAACCGAAACGAGCGCGCTTTCGCTCGATGATCTCGGCGAGCGTCCGGTGGTAGGGCCGGTAGTAGGTGTCTAGTCGGCGCTCGAGCTCGGCGCGGGGAAGGGGGCGCTCGAGAACGCGAACTCCATCGCTCGTCAGCCGCCACACGATGCCGCGCGTGGCGCGGGCGGTGGCGGGCGCGCCCTCGACCGACTCGCTGTCGATGTCCTTCTCGCTGCGGTTGAGATCGACGACGTAGCGTGAGGCGTGGGCGACGATCAGCGTGGCGCCCCGCGAGGGCACGTCGGCATAGAGCTCGTCCACGTAGAGGTCCGCGTCGCGTCCAATCGACCGTGCGGGAGCCGCGAGGTAGGAGAGCGAGGGGCCGTCCACACCGAGCCCCGCGTGGGGGATCTCGACGGTCAGCGGCGTTTCTTCGTCGGTCGGCTCGATCACCGAAAACGGCACGGACATCGGTGCTTGCTGCGAACAGTACACCATGAGGCGGCCCGCTGACACGTCAGGCACGCGGGTGCGCGCGATCGTAGGCCGTGCGGATGTGGTCGACCGCCACGCGCGTGTAGATTTCGGTGGTCCCCAAATCAGCGTGGCCGAGCATGGCCTGCACGGCGCGGAGGTCGGCGCCACCGCGAAGCAGGTGGGTCGCGAAGGAGTGCCGGAGCTTGTGGGGCGAGATCGGGGTGCGGATACCGCAACCTTTGGCGTAAGCCTTGAGGAGCTTCCAGAAGCCCTGCCGTGTGAAGCGTTTCCCGCGCGGCGACAGGAAGAGGTGGGGCTCGGTCGCTGCGCCCTTCGCGTGGACGCGCACGAGGTCGATGTAGATGTCGAGCCGCTCGAGCGCGACCTGGCCGACGGGAATGATGCGCCGCTTCGTTCCCTTGCCGAGCGGAGAGACGGTACCGACCTTCCGATCGAGCTCGCCGAGCTTGAGCGTGCAGAGCTCCGAGACACGAAGCCCGGAGGCGTACATCAGGTGGATCATCGCGCTGTCGCGAATGCCCCGCGCCGTATCGCTCGGTGGAGCGGCCAGCAAGCGCTCGACCTCCTCGTACGAGAGCGTGCGAGG
This sequence comes from Labilithrix luteola, assembly GCF_001263205.1. Classification (GTDB taxonomy): domain Bacteria; phylum Myxococcota_A; class Polyangia; order Polyangiales; family Polyangiaceae; genus Labilithrix; species Labilithrix luteola. The sequence goes on along the minus strand of NZ_CP012333.1, from coordinate 9,542,904 downwards.
CAGCTTGCGTGCGAGCTTCGGACGGTCGACCAGCTCGGTCGGGTCGGTCTCGACGGCGCGCTCGCGCACGAGGAACTTGAAGAACCCGCGGATCGCCGAGAGCTGCCGGGAGCTCGATCGGGCCGACAAACCACGCTCGGCGCTCTTCACGAGGAACTCGAGCATGTGGGTCGACTCGATGCGCCTCACGTCGTCGACGGCGGCATCGTCGAGGTGTTTGACCAGGTCGCCGAGGTCGCGCGAGTACGCTTCGAGCGTGTTCTTCGCGAGCGCGCGCTCGACGCGCAGGTGGTCGAGATACGTGTCGATCCACCCGTGAAGGTCCACGCCTTCAAGATAGCCGCGAAGGAGCGCGCTGTCAGATTTGCGTCAGGCCTTGGGCGAATTCGCGCGCCGGACCATCGCCGTCAGCAGGTTTGCCGGGTCGTCTTCGCGCATGAGCGCCTCGCCCATGAGCGCCGCGTCGACCCCCGACGTGGCCACGCGAGCGACGTCGTCCGGCGACTTCAGCCCCGAAAGGTGAGCTGCCACGCACGAGGGCGGAATCGCGGCGAGGAGTCGGGCCGCGCGCTCGACGTCCATGACGAGCGTGTCGAGATCGCGCGCATTGACGCCGATGACCGTCGCCGACGCTGCCAGCGCAGCAGCGAGCTCCTCGTCGCTGACGACCTCGACGAGCGGCTCGAGGCCGACCGCCCGCGATGCGGCGACGAGCTCCGCGAGCTTCCGTGCATCGACGATCCTCGCGATGAGCAGGACGGCATCGGCGCCCTTTTCGCGTGCCACCTCGAGCTGGACCTGGTCGATCACGAACTCTTTGGCGAGGAGAGGGACGGGCAGGCCTGCGTCGTCGAGGGCGCGGCGGATGGTAGCCAGGTGCTCCCACGAGCCGTCGAAGAACGGGGCATCGCAGAGCACGCTGATCATCGACGCGCCGTTCCTCGCGTAGGCGAGGCCGCGGTCCGCAGGCGAAAGCACCGTCGAAAGCGCACCCGCGCTGGGGCTCCGACGCTTGTGCTCGGTGATGAGGCGGAGCGGCGCCCCAACCGGACGCCTGAGGGCAGCGACGACGTCGATCGGCCGGCGCGTGGCGGGCGCCCCGCTCGTCCCGCGCGACCGAGGCTGGTGACGAAGCTCGGCGACCTCGGCCTCCTTCGACGCGACGATCTTGCCGAGCACGCCGCTCACGGCGCCCCCGTCGGGTTTCGCTCGTCTCGCGCGTTCCGTGCAGCGACGCGCCAGATCTCGAGCGTTTCGCGCGCTCTGCCGCTGTCGATCATGCTCGCCGCCTCTTCTGCGCACGCGCGGAGGCTCGAAGACCGAATGAGTGCGAGCGCAGCGGCGGCATTGAGAACGATGGCGTCGCGCGCGGGATGTCCTTGGGACTCGAAGAGCCGCACGATCGCTTCGGCATTCTCGCTCGAGTCGCCGCCGCGAATCGCTTCGAGCGCGCGTGGCGCAATACCGAAGTCTTCGGGGCGAACCACGCGTTCGATGACCTCGCCGTCCTCGAGTGCACTGATTTTCGTGGGCGCCGCAGGGCTGATCTCGTCGAGACCGTCTTCGCTCCGCACGACCCACGCGCGCTTGACGCCGAGTCGCGCGAGTGCGCGCGCCATGACCGGGCGTAACCGATCCTCGTAGACCCCCACGAGCTGATGGGTGGCTCGCGCAGGGTTCACGAGCGGCCCGAGCGCATTGAAGATGGTGCGGACACCGAGCTCGCGCCTCGCCGAGGCGGCATGGCGGAGGGCAGGGTGGTGCGCGGGCGCGAGAAGGAACGTGATGCGCGCCTCGCGAAGCACGCCGAGCTGGGCGCCTGCCGGCAGGTCGAGCGGAATGCCGAGCGCCTCGACGACGTCCGCACTTCCAGAGCGGCTCGAGACCGACCGGTTGCCGTGTTTGGCGACATGAGCCCCCGTCGCCGCGACGACGATCGCCGCCGCCGTCGAGACGTTGAGCGTGTGCGCGCCGTCGCCGCCCGTTCCGCACGTATCGACGACCTCTTCGAGATCGTGATCGACCGCGCTCATCACGTTCCGCAACGCCTGGGCGCCCGCGAAGAGCGCCTCGTCCGTTTCTCCGCGAAGACGAAGCGCCGCGGCGAACGCTCCGATCTGCACGGGCGTCCACGTTCCCTCGAGAATCGCGACGAAGGCAGCGCGCACCGACTCGGGATCGAGCGTGTTCGCTTCGATCCGATCGAACGCTTCACGGAACGTCATTGTCGCGGGGTCGCTCATGCGGCCTTTCGATCGAGGGATCGGACCCAGTTGGCGAGGAGCTCCTTGCCGTGGCTGGTGAGAATGCTCTCGGGGTGGAATTGCACGCCTTCGACGGCGCGCGTCTTGTGGCGCAGCCCCATGATCTCGCCCTCGGCCGTCCACGCCGTGATCTCGAGGCACTCGGGGAGCGTGGCGCGCTCGACGATGAGCGAGTGGTAGCGCGTGGCCTCGAAGGGCGAGGGGAGGTTGGCGAAGACGCCCTTGCCCTCGTGGAGAATCGGAGAGGTTCGCCCGTGCATGAGGCGTTCGGCACGGATGACTTTTCCTCCGAAGGCCTGGCCGATCGATTGATGACCGAGGCAGACGCCGAGCACCGGAGCCGAGCTGCTCGCGACGGCCAAGAGAGAGACGCCCGCCTCGTTCGGGGTGCACGGTCCCGGCGAAACGAGCACGCCATCGGGGCGCTCTTTCTCGATTCCCGCGACATCGATCGCATCGTTCTTCACGACGCGCGTGGCCACCCCGAGCTCACCCAGATACTGGACGAGGTTGAAGGTGAAGGAGTCGTAGTTGTCGATGACGAGCACGCGCATACGGGCACGAAGTTTACCGGATCGCGGCACGCCTGCGGATCCGAGAATGCATGCTCCAGTCCACTCGCGGTCGATCACGCGACCGCTTCGAACTCAGCGAGAAGAAGGCGCCGAGGGGGCGCGAAACGATCCGAACTCGCCCACCGCCCGCAGAGCTCGTCGCTCGATCGCCGCTTGAGCTTCGACCGACGCGAGCATCTTCTCCGGGTCGTTGCCGCGCACCGCCTCTTCGTAACGAGGCATCTCGGCTTTGCGGTCGCGAAGGATGCCAAGGAGCTCCTCGCGCTTCGCTTGCCCCCACCGCGTCTTCGTCGTGACCGCCTCGCCGGTGCGTAGTCCTTCCTCGATCGCCGGTCGCGCGCGCTTCGACACGATGTCGAGCGCCTTCTCCAGCTCCCCGGCGTGCGCCGCGGCGTCGGCTTCGCGCATCGCCTTGGACGCTCGAACGTCGAGGAGGACGAGCGCTTCGAGCGCCTTCTCGTCGGTCGCCCGTGCGTCCTCAGGTTGAGGGTGTTGGGCCTCACCCGCGTCCCGCGGGCCGCTCGAATCCGACTTCGAGCATCCCGCTCCATAAAGGAACACGAGCCCCGTCGCGATACCGTTCCGGATGATCCGAAGGGCGCGGCGAGCGCGGCGGAAGGCCTGGTTTGCGCGGGGCATAGGGTCGGTCATTGTGTGCGTAAGTGCTTACGATTAGCCAGGAACTCGGGCCAAGGACTCGCGGCCTGAAAGCGTCCTATTCCACGGGCCGGAGGCGCTGCTGCGGGGCAGAGGTCTCATCGTCAGCGCGACCGGTCGCACCTTGTTGCGTGAACCTCGACAAATCAATAACGTGACGCGGACTTTGCTCCCGCGGTAATAGTTCCCGCGCGGACCTTAACGCGGTCCTCCCCAACGTCTCTTCCTGTTTCTCTATCTGCTCTCTCACTGAGAACCGACGGAGACCACGAGGACGGGGACCCGCCGCCGGACCTTCCGTAACCCTCTTCACAACTCTCCCGAACTCTCGCCGAACGCCGCACTTCGCGAACGTGTCTGCATCGAGGGACTCGATGGCCGAAGAAAAGAAGCCGAAGATCGATCTGAAGGCCCGTCTTGGGAAAGCCGGTGGCAACACTGCCGCCGTGCCCGTTCCGACGCCTGCACCGGATGCGATTCCCGCGCCGGTTGCTGCGCCCTCTGCGAGTGCAGTTGGCGGGGCCGCCTCTCCTGCGCCTCGTACGGGCGTCCCTGTTCCGCCGGGCACTCCCGTCGGTCCGCCGCCGGCATTCGGAAATGCCGCTCCGAGCGGAACGGCGCTTGACCCGTCGAACCCGCTCGCCGCAGCGGTTGCAGGGCCGTACCGAGCTCCGGCTCCTGCCGCGCCCCCGCAGCCGCAGCGCATCGAGGTCGACGAGGCCTCGCTCCAGCAGGCACGCAAGGGTGCTCTCAAGCAGGGCGTGATGGGGGGTCTCGTCGCGGCGGTCGTCCTCGGAGTCATCGGCTACATCGCCGGCGGCGCCAGCGAGACCAGCAAGGGTCGCCAGCGCGCCGTCACCGACGCGAAGTCGCTCTCGGCGGACGTCACCAAGTCGCGCGAGCAGCTCAAGGAGCTCGCCGACAAGGTCGAGGCGGGGCGCAACAGCCTCCTGAAGGACCGCAAGTACCCCGATGCGCTCGTCAAGGAGCTTGGCGGCATCAACATCGACTTCGACGGCACGAAGCTCGCGGGCGTCCGTTTCAGCGGCTTCTCGCAGGACACGACGTCGGGCCTCATCGAGTTCATCACCTCGGTTCAGTCGGTCAACGACCGCAAGAGCGCCGTCTCGAGCTTGCTCACCAAGCTCCAGAAGCCGATCACCGAGCAGCTCTCGGCCGGCCAGAAGCAGAACATCAACCACGTCGTGCTGCTCGGCGGCCCGAAGGATCCGGCGGGCAACGTCTACGCCGTCCTCGCTCCGCTCACGAAGCCGATCGAAGTCCCGAACCCGCAGCAGGTGACCCTGCCGGCCGAGTTCACGGCGACGAACCCGCTCACCAAGAGCAACGTCTCCGCGCCGAAGTACGCGAGCGGCAACCTCGACAAGCCCGCGGCGATCTACGTCGTCCCGAAGTCGGTCGAAGCGGCTTGCCCGAGCGAGACGTCCGGCCAGATCGCGCAGCTCGGCACGCAGCTGACCCGCCTCATCAACGACATCCGTGGCGAAGCCTCGGGCGCCGACGATCCGCAGGCGAAGGCCGGTCTGCTCGAGCGCGCCGACAAGCTCGTCACCGGCCTCAACAAGGTCCAATAGCGAAGCCAGCCTGGTCCTCGTTTCGGCGAGGATCAGGCTCGCATCCAGGCGCTCTCAGGAGCGAGTCGGGGCGTAGCCCCAAACCAGATCGGCGCGGGTATCGGGATCGATGCCTGCGCCGATTCGCGTGTAGCCCTTGGCGAGCAGCGCGCTGCAACGAAGCGCGCGCGACACCGTGCGTCCGCGGCCCAGCGCGACGAGCACACGGACCGCCAGCGAGGGCGGCGGGACGATCTGCGGAAGAAGAACGACGAGGGCGCCGCTTTCGACGCTCGTGACGTCGGGCAGGGCGCGGGCGACCGTGGTGAGGTCCAGAGCGTCGTCTGTTCCGAGTGCGACGGCGTACGCATCGCCGTCGTCGCGAAAGGTTCGGCGAAAGGGCGCCACCCGATCGCGAACGTTCTTCGCGGCCGGACCAACGAGGCGAAACGCGGTCGGAGGAGACGGCAAGCTCTCCGCTCGAACGGGCATGCGCGAGGAGCTGGTGCTCACGAGGCCGGTGCCTCCGCGGGCGGCGCGAGATCCGGCTCGGCGCGGACGATCTCGACTTTCATCACGTGCGTCTCGTCCGCCTCGCGAACGATGAGCTGGTAGCCGTCGAGCGAAACCGTTGCGCCGACCTCGGGCACACGCCCGGCGCGGTGGACGATGAGGCCGCCGAGCGATTCGAAGTCGCCGTCTTCGGGCAGCTTCTTGCCGAGATGGAGCTCGAGATCCCCGATCGGAATCGCCGCGTCGGCCACGAAACGGCCTTCGGCGAGCTTCTGGATCGGTGAAGCGTCTTCGGTGTCGTACTCGTCGCGAATCTCGCCGACGATCTCTTCGATGATGTCTTCGAGCGTGACGATGCCGCTGGTTCCGCCGAACTCGTCGCTCACGATGGCGAGGTGGAGGCGCCGCCCGCGCATTTCGCGCAAGACGCTCAGCGCAGGCTGCGACTCGGCCACGAAGAGAACGGGCCTACGAATGAGGTCGTCCAGCTTTCCTTCGGCGAGCTTGCCGGTGCGGACGACTTCGAAGAGGTCCTTCACGTAAAGAAGGCCGACGACGTTGTCGAGCGTCTCGCGGTAGACCGGGTAGCGCGAGTGGCCGTCTTTGATGACGTGCTCGAGAACCTGTGCGAGCGGCGTGGAAGCCTCGATGCTTGCGATATGACGCCGCGGGATCATGACCTCCTTCGCCGTCAGGTTCTTGAAGTCGAGAACGTTGCGGATCATCGTGGCCGGCTCTTTGTCGAGCGCGCCCGCCTTTTCTCCCTTGGCGACGAGCCACTCCACCTCGTTCTCGGTGTGGCGCGCGTCGACGACGGCGCGGTCGGGGACACGACGCCCGATGAACGAGCCGATGGCGGCGAGGGGCTCGGCGATGGGCATCACGGCCCACTCGAGCGGCCGAAGAAACCGTAGGGCGAGGCGTCCAACGGCTTCGGGACGGTGGCGGGCAACCGTGCCGAGGGCTTCGGCAAACGTGCCGTACGTCACGACCGACGAAAGGACGGCGATCGCGGCCGACGGGATGGGGTCGAGGGCCTGGCTGACGGCCCAGGCGATGAGAACCGCCGCGCCGCTGATGGCGAGCACGCGCGCCACGAGCCAGCGCGACAAGACGCGAGCGCGACCCGCCGAATAGCGAGCAAAGGCCGAATCTTGCTCCTCGACGAGCGCCTGCAACCGCGCCTCGGGCAACGTCGTGAGTGCCGCGTCAGCAGAAGCGAAGAGCGAGCCGACGGCGGCCGCGGCGACGGCCATGACGATCGGTCCTAGGGGAATGCTCAAACGCTCGATGCTCCTTGCGCGGCAGTTACCCCTTGCGCCTGAGTTGCTGCTCGTTGCGCCGGTGGGGAGTGCGCGCCCCCCCCGCATGAATCGGATGAGTCCGATGACTCCGATGAGCCGCCGAGGTCGAGGGTGACGACGGTGACGACTCGCGGGGGCGAAAAAGCCGAAAAGCCCGATGACTCAAGCTTCGTTCGGCCGCCCCCCGACTGCCAATACCAAGAAAAAGGTAGCGTGTGGGATGTGGGGGTCAAGCGAGGCCCTCGGCAGCGCAACCTTAGGGGAAAACGCGGCCCGATACCGCCCTTGATGGCGCTGAACCGACGAAACCGCGAAACCACGAAACTTTCGGCGGTTTTCGGCCGACGAGGGGGACCATGAGCGTTTCCCCGTCCGCCGCGTCCGGTCCCTGCTCGTCGACGTCGCCCGCCCGGGCCTCGATCCCCCAGCAAAGCAGCCTCCAAGGCGCACCCCAACGGGGCGCTCGTGGCGCCGAGCCGACGCTCGGGTTCCAGCAAGTTCTCAGTGCCAAGCTCGGCCATGAGTTCCTGCTCCTGGCACCGGGCCTGACCACCAAGAGTCCCGCGCTCCCGCCTCGCCACGCGCCGCTCGCCACGGCCTGCCAGCACCACGCGACCGAAGGCTCCCACCCGCATGGGGCGGTTCGTCGGCACGGTGGCGACGAACGCGACGGGCGCGATGCGGAAGAGTCCCCGAAGCGCCACTCGGCACACGAGCTCGACGCGCTCGATCCGGCGCTCCGTCAATCGGCTCAGCTTGCACCGCCCGTCATCTCCGCTCCCGCGGTTGCGCCGACGTCCGCCGCTGCCACCGAGCCCGTGCGCGGCCGCATGTCCATGGAAGAGCTCTTGCCTGTGCTCGTGAAGCGGATTGCGTGGGCGGGAGACAAGCACAGCGGTTCGGTTCGACTGGAGCTCGGGGCCGGTACGTACGCGGGGACAACCCTCGTCGTGCACTCCGATGCCGGACGGGTACGCGTGGAGGTGAATGGCCAGGAGGGAGCCGATCTGGACCGGTTGCGAAGGCGGCTGGATGAACGGCTGCGAAGCCATGGGCTGAACGTCGAAGCTGTGACCTGAGACGGCTTCCCGTTTCCTTCAACGGCGACCGTTTCGGTGCGCTTTCGAGGCGCCCGTCGGCGCTCAAACCACGCTTTTTCCCATGCCCTAGAGCCGCAAAGCAATTCTTGATATTTTCGATGCGACAATTAAATTGAGGGTCGTGCTTCGCCTGTCGAATCGAGGTCGGTACGCCGTTCGGGCGCTCTTCGATCTCGCCTTCCATCAGCAGGGCACACGCAGCGCCGTGCAGGTGCGCGACGTGGCGGAGCGCCAGCGCATTCCGCTTCGCTTCCTCGAACAGATCTTCCAGGACCTGAAGCGCGCAGGACTCGTCGAGTCGAAGCGCGGTCCGCGTGGGGGCTTCACCCTTGTTCGTCCGCCCGAGGAGATCCGCCTCGGCGACGTGCTTCGCGCGGTCGAGGGCCCTGTCGCCATGGTCGAGCCAAAGCGTCGAGGGGCGTCAAGGGCATCGTCGGACGAGAACGTCACGCGTGCAGCGCGGCTTCGTGAGGTCGCCGATGCCGTGCTCGCCGATGTCGGCCGCTCGGTGGAGCGCTGCTTCGACGAGGTTACGTTGCGCGACTTGTGCATGCGGGGCGAAGAGGCCGGGGTTCGGCGTCCAAGCGCGACCCGTCCGAATGCAGCAGCGCCGCCGGCGCGGTGGGTCATCTGAGGACTTGAAGGGAAGGACCAGCCCGTGATCGCCACCTCCATGCTCGATCTCGTGGGTCAGACGCCGCTCGTTCGGATCGCCGCGCCATGGGCGGGCGACGCTCCGCGCGCGACCATCTGGGCGAAGATGGAGCACCTCAATCCCGGCGGGAGCGTGAAGGACCGCATCTGTCGCGCGATGATCGAAGACGCGGAGACGCGTGGCGCGCTGAAGCCGCCCGGCCCGATCGTCGAGCCGACGAGCGGCAACACGGGCATCGGTCTCGCTTGGGTGGCCTCGGTGAAAGGCTACCGACTCATCCTTACCATGCCCGAGAGCATGAGCCTCGAGCGCCGCCAGCTCCTCGAGGCGTACGGCGCGGAGATCGTGCTCACGCCCGCCGAAGCGCAGATGGATGGCGCCATCGCCAAGGCACGGGAGATCGCGGCCGGCATTCCTGGCGCGTTCATTCCTGCGCAGTTCGACAATCGCGCGAACCCGTCGGTCCATGCGCGGACCACGGCGCACGAAATCCTGACGGCCATGGGCGAGATGCGTGTCGACGCGCTCGTTGCCGGCGTGGGAACCGGCGGCACCGTCTCCGGCGTGGGCAGCGCCTTGCGCGTCGCGAACCCCGCGCTGCGTGTCGTGGCCGTCGAGCCCGACGCATGCGCGACCATCTCGCGTGGCGAGCGAGGGCCGACCAAGATCCAAGGCCTCGCCGCCGGATTCGTGCCCGCGAACTACGACGCATCCGTCGTGAACGATGTTCGTACCGTCACCGACGAAGAGGCGTGGAAGACCAAGCTGTCGCTCGCACGCCGCGAGGGACTGCTCGTCGGCATCAGTTCGGGCGCCAACGTGGCGGCGTCACTCGCCATCGCGCGCGAGCTCGGTCCCGGCAAGAACGTCGTCACCGTCCTCTGCGACACGGGCGAGCGCTATTTCAGCCTCGAGGAGTACTTCCCGGGGGTCAGCGTCGACGATCCGCGCGAGGGGATCCGATGAATCGCCTGCCCCGTTACCATCGCGCCCGCGTGCTCGTGGTCGGCACGGGCGGCCTCGGCTGTCCTGTCGCCATCGCGCTCGCGCGGGCAGGCGTCGGCACCCTGGGCCTGGCGGATGACGACGACGTCGACGTCTCGAACCTGCACCGCCAGATCCTCTTCGAGCGGAAGGACGTCGGAACACCGAAGACCGTCGCTGCCGCGCGGGCGCTGCGTGAGCTCGCCCCCGGCGTCGCCATCGAAGTCCACGAAACGCGCCTCTTGCCGACCAATGCGGTCGATCTCGCTCTGCGTTACGACCTCGTGGTCGAGGGCAGCGACAACTTCGCCACCAAGTTCCTCGCCGCCGACGCCGCACATCTGACGAAGAAGCCGATCGTGCACGCGGCCGCGGTTCGTTGGCACGGAACCGCGCTCGCCGTCGGCCCGGGCGGCAAGCCGTGCTACCGCTGCCTCTTCGAAGACGTGCCGCGCGAGAACGCGCCGAACTGCGCGGAGGCTGGCGTCATCGGTCCCATGGTCGGCGTGATCGGAGCCGCTCAGGCCGACCTCGCGCTCTCGGTGCTCGGAGGCGACGACGTCTTCGGCACCCTCTTCACCTTCGACGGCAAGACGCTCGCGTCGCGCCGCCGGCGCATCGCTTCGCGGCCGAGCTGTGAGCTCTGCGGCGAGGCCAACGTCATCCGCAGCGTCGACGGCGCACGTTACGCCCCCGTCGCCTGTGATCTTTGAGTCTAGAAACCCGAGTCCGAGTCCACATTCACGAGGAACATGACCATGGAAACGATCGTCCGAATTCCCGCCGCCCTTCGTAGCCTCACCGGTGGCGCCGACGAGGTGAAGGCCGCTGGCGCCACCGTTGGCGACCTCATCACCGACCTCGAGAGCCGGCACCCGGGCCTGCGCGACCGCCTCCTCGACGAGAAGGGCGTACGCCGCTTCATCAACATCTACGTCGGTGAGGAAGACGTCCGCTTCACGGGCGGCCTCGCGACCGAGGTCAAGACTGGCGACCAGGTCAGCATCGTCCCGGCGATCGCGGGAGGCTGAACATCGTGAGCGACGATCGCCTCCTTTACACGCGCCAGGTTCGCTTGCCGGAGGTCGGCGAGGCGGGCCAGGCGCGTCTCGCGGCAAGCACGGCACCGCTCGGTGGCGCAGGCTTCGCCCGCACAATCGAGGCGAAGTACCTGGAGCGCGCCGGGCTCACGACCGCCACCTCCGGCACGCCGGCTTCGGTCGAGGTGGCCTCCCTGGGGCTTCGAAACGAGGCCGCACGGGAAGTGGGGGAGGGCGCTCTGCGCGCGCTCGCGGCCATTCGAAACGTCCTACTGGGAGACCCTCGATGAGCGGGGCACTTCGGGTTCGCCGCATCGATTCGGTGATCGATGCCGTCGGCAACACACCGCTACTGCGTCTTCGCGTGGTGACGAAGAATGCCCCCGACGTTCCGGTCTATGCCAAGCTCGAGTTCGAAAACCCCGGCGGGAGCGTGAAGGATCGTGCGGCCCTGCGCATGATCCGTGATGCACTCGCGGACGGTCGACTCGGACGCGGCAAGACGCTCATCGATTCGACGAGCGGCAACACCGGCGTGGCGTATTCGCTCTTCGGAGCTGCACTCGGCATCCCGGTGAAGCTCGTGATGCCCGAGAACGTCTCGCGTGCGCGCAAGGACATCGTTCGCGCGTTCGGCACGGAGACCATCTTCTCGGATCCGCTCGAAGGATCGGACGGCGCCATTCGGCTCGCCAAGAAGATCGTCTCCGAGGATCCAGACCGCTGGTTCTACCCCGACCAGTACGCCAATCCTTCGAACCCTCTCGCGCACTACGACGGCACGGGGCCCGAAATTCTGCGAGACGTGGGCGACACGATCACGCACTTCGTGGCCGGCCTCGGCACGAGCGGTACGATGATGGGCACCGCGCGCAGGCTGCGCGAGCACCATCGTCCGATTCGCTGCATCGCGGTCGAACCCGATGCGCCGCTCCATGGCCTCGAGGGTCTCAAGCACATGGCCTCGAGCCTGGTGCCGATGATCTACGACCCGAAGGGGCACGACGAAATCTTCCCCGTGTCGACCGAAGACGGTTGGGACATGGCGGATCGACTGGCACGTGAAGAAGGCCTTCACGTGGGGCATTCCTCGGGGGCGAACCTCTTTGCAGCCGTGAAGACCGCCGAGCGCCTCCAGCGCGAAGGCACACCGGGTTGCGTCGTGGCCATCGTGGCCGATCGCGGTGACAGATACTTCTCGCCACTCCGGTGGGAGAAGAAATACGTGTGGTGAGGAAGACGGAATGCGCGACGTAGAAAAGCACCCCTGGATCAATGGAAAGCTCACCCTTCGCGCCGACGTGGTCGCGCGCGTCGACGAAGAGGCACGTGCGGCCTACGCGCGCGACGAAGAGAGCTGTGGGCTTCTCGTCGGGCCCGGCGAAGAGCCGCTCGTCGTCGACGAGATCGTTCCGATGGAGAACCGGGCGAACAAGCTCCATCGCCTCGATCCGGAGACGTACCCGCGAACGGGCCGCATGTACTTCGACATCGACCCGCTGAAGTTCGAGCGTGCGGTTCGTGATCGTTCGGCCGCCGGCCGGCCCGTGAAGGTGCTCTACCATTCGCACCTCGATGCAGGTGCATACTTCTCGGAGACGGATGCCGCGGCGACGACGATGGGGGGCGATGAGCCGACCTACGACCTCGCGTACCTCGTCACGAGCGTACGCGAAGGCACCGTCGACGACCGGAAGCTCTTCATCTGGGATCCAGAGAAGCGCACGTTCGTCGAGGGCGAGCTCTTCATCGCCTGAACGCTCGGTAGCCCGATAGCCGAGAGTCGGCGCTCGCGTTCGCCGTGCTAGGGTGACAAACGTGCCCTGGCCCGCTCGGTCGTTTGCGCCGCTCGTCGGCGTCGCGTTAGGCGTTGCCGCCAGCGTCGTGGGAAGTGCTCCTTCGGTGGCGCTAGCCGACGCACGGAACGATTCGCGGGAGGTCGCGCTCCGCGTCGTCGAGCAATGGCGCGCGGCTGGCGCCAACGTGATGCCGATGCCGCCGCGCTTCGTCTTCGACGACGAGTCCGTCGTCATCCCCGTCTCGCCCGCACTCGGGGCCGACGGCACGCCCGTCCCAAGCGGAGGAACCTGTACCCACGTCGCCCTCGTTGGGCCGCGGGGGCTCAGCTTCCGAGCAAAGCTCTCCGACGCGAGCAGCGATCCGCTCGCGCCCGAGCCCGCGGCCCGAGCGACGAGCGTCGCAGGCGTGCTCGAGCTGATTCGATGTGACGGAAGCAAGCCCGTGCGCAATTTCGTCATCACGAGCGACGCGGGGCGCGGGACGATCGAGATGGTCGTCGCGCAGTCGCGTCCGGATTTGCCGGCTCTCGCGACGATCATCCCCGAGCGAACGGGCGGGGCGCTTCCGCCGCCCCCCGAGGCCGGCGCCCTGCCGCCGCTTGCAACGCCCGAAAAGCGCGCCGAGGCGGCCGAGACCCGAGCGAAGCGCGAGGGCGCGGGAACGGTGACGCGCTCGGTGTTCCATGCAGCCGACGACGGTTCGGGCGAAGAGGAAGTCTCGCTCGCGCCGGGCTGTCATCGCGTCGAGCTCTTCGCGAAGGATCCGCGCACCGACAACCCCGCCCGGCGCTTCCGCCTCGACGTCGACGCCGAAATTCGCGATGCCGACGGCGACAAGCTTCTCGCGCGCGACCGAACCGAAGCCCCTGACGCACGCCTCGAAGCCTGCGTCGGCCGGCAAACACGCGCGACGGTCGTCTTCGTCGGCGCCGTTCCCAAGTCGGACGTGACGGCGACCGTCGCGAGTTGGTCGCTTCCGAACCGCCTGCCGGCGCTCTGGGGCCCCATCGCGCGCGGGAAGATGGCGCGGGCGATGTTCACGCGGCACATCGCGATCCCCTCGGAGGACCCCGTGTTCACCGCGCAAGGAACCTCGGGCACGACGCCGCTGCCGTTGCCGGTCGAAGTCGGAGCCTGCTACGTCGCCGTGGTGGCGACCACGCACGGCCATCCTCGAACGCTGCAGCTTCGTGCTCTCGTCGGCCCGCACGACTCGACCGACGAGCGCGGGGCCGCCGAAGAGACCGCGCTCACGTCGTTCTGCGTCGGGCCGAAAGAGACCGCGCGTATCGAGGTGACGGCGCGTCCGTCGGGAATCGGCTGGGGGCTCGCGGTGTATCGCGTGAAGAGTGGAGTGTGGGAGGCCGGGCGATGATGCGCATCAACAGGAGCGTGGCGTTGCTGCACGCGCTCGTCGGAATCGGCCTCGTTTCGGGGTGTGGGGCGTCGTCGCCACCTCCGGCTGCCGCGCCTGCGCCGCCCAATGCTCCGCGCGTCGTGCCCGGCTCGCTCCAGGCCACACCGCTCCTCGGCGATCTTCCACAGCGCGTCTCGCAGCTCGGTGGCAGCCCGCTCGCGATCGTCGCGTCGGGGCCGATGAGCGAAGGTGAGCGCCTCGGTGCGTTCGTAGACGTTCCGAAAGACGCGTGCCTGCTCGCCTACGGCCGCGCATCCGCGTCGCTCGAAGACATCGACCTCGCGGCTTTCGCCGACGAGGGCAATCCGCTCGCTGTCGACGAGGGGCCCGATCCGCGCCCCACCGTGCTCATTTGCCCGCCCCATCCGAATCGCGTTTACGTCGCCGCGCACGCGGCAAGTGGTGCCGGGCTCTGCGTCATCGCCGCGCAGGTCGTGCCCCGCGACCGCGCGCAGGACATCGGACGCATGGCGGGAGCGCGCGGCTCGCTCGGTGGCGCTCCGCGTACGCCCGAGGCGTGGCCTGGCCTCGACGACAAGGTTCGCGCGCATCAGGCGGCGCTCGGCGGGAAGTGGGACGAGCTGCGTCGCGTCGCGCTCGGCGTCGATGCGCGCACGGTTTCCGGCCTCGGCTTCTCGGTCGAAGAGGGCGGCTGCACCGATGCGCTTCTCGTGGCCGACGAAGACGTTGCCATCGTCGATGCCGACGTGATGGATGCCGAAGGCCGTCTCATCGGTCGCGCAAAAGACGGCGCCGGCGGGCGCTCGGTCACCGTGTGTTCGCCCATGGCCGTCTCCGGCACGCTCGAGGTGCGTCCTCACGTCGGTCGAGGGCTCGTGGCCGTGGTGCTCTCGAAGACGAAGCCCGAGGCGGCACGCGATCTGGCGAGCCGGCCCGACGTCGCCTGGTTCGCACCGGCGCTTCCGCTCGATGCCACGCGCACCGCACGGAACAGCGAGGTCGGCAAGGCGGGCTACGGCGCCCCGACCTCGACGCAGAACGGTCAGCTCGCACTCGGCCGCCGTTCGACGTCGAACGTGAACCTCGCGGCCAACGGCTGCACGCGCATCGACGTCGTCGCGGGTGCTCCGCTCGCACTCGTCGACGCCGCCGTTTGGGACGATGCGGGCTCGCTCCTCGCGAGCAACGAAGGAACGGACGGCACGACGCTCTTCGCGTGCGGCAAGGGCAAGGCCCGCGTCGACCTCGGGACCCGAGGGCGGCCGGGCCCGTATTCGGTGCTCGTGCGCCCCGAGATGTGGAAAGATCCCGCGTTCACCGCGCATCCGCTCGCCGCGAGCCGCATGCTGGCGCGCGCCTCGGCTGGGCCGAACGGCATCCCGGAGGGCAACGCGGGCTCCGTGAAGTTCGCTTCACTCGATGCCACGCATCAATACGTGCAGAACGCAAACGTCCCGGCGGGGCAGTGTCTTCGCATCGCCCTCGGGACATCCGGCGAGGGTACCGGCGTCGAAGCGCGTCTCTACGATTCCGTCAGCGGCGACGAGCTCGATCGGGCCCACGGGCAGAATGCCGTGAGTTTGCGCGCATGCGCGGACGCGAACCCGCGGACCGTGCGCTTCGAAGCGCGTGCGACCGCGGGCAAGCTCGACGCCGTGGTTGGCGAGCGCGTGATCCGCGCGAAGTAGCGCGGCCCCGCGATCAGCGCGCTTCCAGCGTGCTCTTGATGGCGGCGTCTGCGCGAGCGAGGTCCACGTCGCCGATGCAGAGCGTGGGGCCCGACCGGGGCACGAAGGCAACGCGACAGCGACCGCGCGATCCCGGAACCAGGCTGCCGAGGACGAAGTCCGCCGCGATGCCGAGCGCCACGATCACGAGGCCTGCCAGGAGCAAGGACGGCGATGCTGCGCGCACACCGTCGACCAACGCGCGGACGCCCACCCAGCTGCCCACGGCGAGCGCGAGCAGCCCCGCATAGAACGCGGCGCGGGGATAGCGAACTTCGCGTGCGACGCGCACCAGGCCGGAGCGCACGATCACCTGCTCGCGCTCGCGGAGCGTACGGCCCAGCATCTGCGTTCGGGTCTTCATGCGCACGCCATCGTGGGAGAGGACGAGCTCCGAAGGGCGCCGGTACGCCAGCGCGACGCGTGCGACAAGGCGCACGGCATGCACCACGAACAGGATGCCGGTGAGTGCGAGAATCGTGGTCGAGACAGGACCGCGAGGCGGCGCGGTGGCCTCTCCTTCGAGGCGGACTTCGACCCCCGACGCGGCTTCGCCGGCGGCAAGGATGCGAAGGACGACCGGATCCTTCGTGACCCCCGCGAGCTCGCCGACGAGGCGACGCGAGTCGCTCGTTTGCGATCCGGCGAGCGCGGCACAGCCGACGATCGCCTCTCCGCGACCCAACGCTGCGCCCTTTCCTTCGAGGATGCGACGCACGCGATGCGCGATGGCCTCCCAAAGATCCGCAGCGTCGTCACCGAGCGCGCGGTCGAGAAGGGGAGTCGCGTCGAACGCGGTGTGCGTGGAGAGCCAGAGGATGTCCGCCGCGAGCCGATCTTCGTCTTCGCGACGTGACTCGGCGATGGCGTGCGCCCAAAGGGCCGAGGCGAGCGCGCGCTCGGCTTCGCCCTCGGGGCCGGACTCGAGCACCTTCAGCGCGTTGCCGAAGGGAGTCTCCGCCTCGGCGCGCGGAAGGTTGACCTCTTCCGCCGCGGCCGAAACTTTCGACGTGAAGCTCCACTCGGTACGGCGGCTCTCAGCCGCTTCGATCACGATCGCCTGCGTGATGGAGACGAGGTCGGGAAGGCGAGCCGAACGCGCGACGGCCTCGTAGGCCGCAAGCGTGGTGCCTCGTGCGCCCTCGGCGCTACTGTCTGCGTGGTCGCCTGGGTTCACGCTCGTTCCGTGGGATGCACGCTGAGCCACGCTCGCGCGCTTCGGAAGTGCCTCCGTGTCGGGCTCTGCCATGGTGGGGCCAATCACCGTGTAGCCGAACGCCCCGCGGGCGACCACTATTCATTGTGCTCGGGGTCGCGAAAACTTGGCCACCATCCTCCCGATCCGATAGCGGAAATGGCCGGAGGCGATCGGTGTCGCTCCGAGGAGGCCACGCATGAAATCGAAGTCGGAGGTTTTGACCGAGCTCCGGACGATGCTCGCGGACGTCTTCGCGGCGAAGGCGTCGGGCGAGGCATACGGCAAGCTCGCTCGCGCGCACGGCTACGTGGACGGCTACATGCGCGCGCTCCTCGAACTGGGGTGCGTGAGCAAGGCCGAGCTCCTCGAGGTCGTCAACGCCGAGCGCGAGCGTTCGAGCGGCCCCGCCATGCGCCCCATCGCTGACGTCGCTGCCTGAGCACCTTGCCCGCGAAGGGCGCGAGCTCACGATGAACACGTGCCGAAGCGGCGCGTTCCTTGCTGACGTTTGCTGACGTTCAGTGCCGTTCACGCCGGCAAGGAGGACGTCGTATGAGGCACCCCAGTCCGTCCGGAAATGTCCCGCTCCAGGATGATCGCCCGCCGGGCCGCTCGTTCGAGGATCCGACTCGGCCGCTCGGCTCCGAACTGATCGACCCGAATCCCTCCGAGGCGCAGAGGACGTTCGTGGCGAATCGCGCCAAGGCCATCGCCATCCTGCGCAAAGCGGAGGAGTTCATGCGCTCGCACAATCCGTCGGGAACGACCCCGAGGGCGTGCTTCGTGCGCTCGAACTCGCAGCCGGTCGGATGGGCGTCAAGCTCTCGGAGTACGACGCGATCGTGGGTGACGATCCCGAGCTCCGGGCGCTCGAACGACGTGTGATCGACGACGTTCGGCGCCGCGGCTGACGTTTCGTCTCAGGGCGCGAGAATGCTCACGTCGCCCGTGACGCTGCCCTGGACGTGGTCGGTCTGACGCCAGAAGTTGGCGACCTTGTCCTCGCCGGGGATGAACTGCGGGAAGAAGCCGGCGAACTTGTCGGGCTGGGGAAGCGCGCGCAGGTCCCACTTGTGCGTGGCGCCGTTCAGCGTGCCCACGGCCCGGCGGAGCGTGCCGACGCTCGCGTCCTGGTAGTAGATCGTGACGACGTCGCCCTCGACACGAATGACCGAATCGTCGCCGACGACGTGCTTGCCGTCCGGAAATGTCGCGCCGCCGACCGCGCTTCCGTCGTCGATGATCTCGGGACGGTTGGGCTTGCTGTCGGTGAGCGTCACGTAGCGGACGCTCTCGTCGAGGCCGCTGACGTAGCTGATGTGCCACGTTCCAGCGGAGTCGATCGCGAGCGACGAGGCGATCCCCACGTCACCCGTGTCGATCGCCGTCTTGTCGGCCCGGCTTCCCGTCTCGCCGTCGACGATGACCCGATCCCAGGCGCTGCCTTTCTGGACGAGGGCGACGAGGTTGCCGTGCGCACGATCATAGGTGGTGATGCCGAGCCCGCTCGGGCCCTTGGCGATCGAGATGTAGCCACCGAAGACGTTCGGGTAGGTCTCGATCGTCCCCTGAACGGCTTCGCACGACGCCTTGCCGTCGACGGTGACGCACTCTTTGCCGCTCGCGCATTTCTCCGGCGTGCAACCCGAGACCTTGTCCGAGCAGAGGCCGGTGCTCTTGATGCACACCTGGCTTCCAGCGCAGCCGACGCTGCCGAGGCACGGGTTCTCTTCTTCGACGGCGACGTCGGTGAAGGTGAAGTCCGAAGCTTCCTTCGGGTTGCCCGACTTCGCCGTTGCGAGCACGACCTTCGAGCGCGTGTGCCCGGCGGTCCCTTGCTCGATCTGGAGGAAGGCGATGACCGGCTTGCCGTCGACCAGGATCATCTTGGAGTAGCGGCCGACGTCGCCGGCGTTCACTTCTTTGAGGACCGAGGCCTTCCAACCGTTCGCGTCTTCGGTGGCGAACTTCAAGCGATGGTTGGTGGCGTCGTAGTAGCTCACCATCGGGTGGCCATCGCCGGTCGTCTGGATGCTGGTCCAGAGCCCGACGTCGTCGCCCGAGTCCGATTCTCCGCGTCGCCACGAAGCAGGGGAGCGATCGGGACAGCCTTCGGTGCGCTTCGGCAATCCGTCGACCGTGAGCCACTCGACGCGCTGTTTGCCTGCGTCGAACTTGCCGACGACGAGGTCGCCCCACAGCTCGCTGTCTCCCTGATCGAGGAGCGCATCGTTGTAGCCGGCGACCCAGATGGATCCGTCGGCGGCCTTTGCGACCGACGTGTACGCGCCGGGCATGCCCTGCGAGAAGCCATCGAGGCATGCTTGGTTGCAGTCGGCTCCGCAGCCCGTGGCGCTCTTTTCTTCGCTACCGCAGGAGCACCCCTGGCTCGTGGCGGCTACGACGCCAACCGTGCCGAGCGCGAGGGCTGCGGTGCGCGAGGAAGCACCGAACGTGCGCACCGCGTCGCTCGCGCGTTGCGAGCGGCGTGACCAGCGGCGGAGGCCAACGAGCGCCAGGCCGCCGATGCCGAGCGCGAGGGCGAGCGTGTTGCCGTCGGTCGAGGTGCGGCCTGGCGTGGAGCAACCGCAGCTCGAGGCCGATCCGAGCGAGCTGTCGCCGCGCCCTCGGACGAGCGCCTGCTTGACGGAGCGGACGTTGCCTTCCTCGTCCTTCACCTCGACGTCGATCTCGGCCGCACCACCGACGTCGATCTGCGCCATCTCCGCGATCGGCCGGAATTCTCCAAAGGGCTGCCCGTCGAGGCGGTACCGGCCCACGAGAGACCCCACCTCGCTGACGAGGTCCCAGGCGTCGATCTTCGCCGAACGATCGACCTTCTCGATCGCGACGAACGGAGCGAGCGCGTCGATCACGAAGGGGATCTCGGCAGGCGTCGCGTCTTCGGTGAGCGGCTCGTCGGCGACGCGCGCCGAGACCTTCAGCACGTGTTTGCCCTGCAAGAAGAGCTGGTCGTCCTTGATGACGATGTGCTTGTCGCGCGACCACGGCGAACGCGTTCCGCGGTCGATCGCCCACGAGTACTCGACCGCGTGCGTGCCATCGTTCTCGAGCGGCGAGCTCGCTTCGACGACGAGCTCGGGCAGAGCATCGCGCGAGTAGGTGGTGAGCTGCATGCTCTCGGGGTGGACCGTCTTCGAAACGAGGCGAGCGAACGTGTCGGCTTCGACCGTCGCCGTGCCCGCGGTCTTCGAGAGTTTGGCGAAGAGACCGAGGAAGTCGTCGTTGCCCTTCGTGAGCTTCTTGATGCCGTCGATCTGGAGCCCGAGGCCGAACGACGAGAGCGCACTCGAGAGGTCGATCGGCGAGATGCCGCCGCCGACGAGCTGCTTGCCGAGGCCGCCGAGGAGACCCGAGAGGGCGCTGGCGACGAGCTTGGGGTCGTCGAGGAGCAGGTCGTTGTTCGTGACCGCGCCGTTCGCCACGCCGATGTCACCGATGGTCGGAACGAGCCCGCCGTTCGGGTTCTTGACCGGATCTTTCGCGGTCTCGAGGTTCACCGGCACGGTGAGGTCGGCCTGGAAGGTGAAGGCTCGGACGAAGCGATCGAGGTGCCAGATGTAGAAGTCGACGGCGAACTTCGGGAGCGACACCGTAAGGAGCGGGTCGGCCTGTGTTCCTGCACCGAGCTTGAGCGACGGAGGCGCCTGCGGGCGCGTGGCGATCGCCGCAGCCGCATCACCGCGTTCGAACGTCAGGTTCTTGATCGAGGGGATGATGATGCTGAGGAGCCCGGCCTTGAGCATGTCGACTTGTTCGGTCGACACGCCGAGGCAAAGGAGGCCGCTGTTGTAGACACTCGTGAGCGAGTAATCGAGGAAGCGGCCCGCGAGCGCGATCCCCAGGTGCGACGCGTCCGCCGGATCGGCCTGCGTCGGCGCGAGCTCGTCGGGGATCGGAATGTTCGTGGGAACGGTGACGTTCGCCTGGGGCACACACTTCGACGGCGGCTGCGGGAGCACACCGCCAATCATGCCGAGCGTGATGCCGTTCTTCGTGTGGCCCGTGCCGTCCGCGCCGAGTCCCGGCAGGGGCTGCATGTCACCGGCGGCCGCGAGCCCGAAGTCCAGACCTCCGGCGGTGCCGGGCGAGAAGCTGGCAAGGAGGCCACCGAGGTCCACGTGAGCGTCTGTGCCGAGCAGCGTTGCGACGCACTTGGTCTTGTCGTCGTCGAACACGCACTTCTTGCCCGTGCTGTCGGGCGCCGTCTTGCTCGGGCAGGGCGGGTTGAGCGTGGGGTTCGGCGCGGTGCAGAGCTGCTCGGAGAGGAGCGAGCGCACCTGACCTTCGAGGCTGTTCTTCAGCGGATCGACGATGAGCCCCTTCACGAAGCTCGAGTTCAGGACGGCGTCGCACACGCTCGTGGCGAAGCTGCACTTCGCGCAGACCTTCACGTCGTCCGAGGTGAGGCCGTCGAGATTGATGACAGCGTTGTCGACGTCGACCTTCGTGTAGCCGTCGCGCGGTGAGCTCGTCTCGGCGATGAGCGGCAAGGTGATCGCGAGAGGCAGCGCGTGCGGCTTGACCTGCGGAGCTCCGTCGACGCAATCGCCGTCGCCGTAGCCGATGTGCAGCGTGATATCGAAACTGCCCACGGGGGGTTCTACGGTGGCAACGACGGGGGTGTCGTCGACCTTCAGCGGCACGACCGCATGGACCGAGACCGTGTTCGGCTTCACCGCGTCGATCTTGAACGTCGCGTTGGCGAGGCCGACCTCGGCGTGGCACTGCGGAGGCGTAGCGGTCGGCTTCGGCCCGTCCGGGCAGATGTTCGGATCGATCGAAGTGCCGAGACCGATCGACGTCTTCGGCGGATCAATGTTCGGGATGTCGACCGAGAACGTTCCGCCGCCGCCATTCACCAGAGACGCCGCGACGCCTCCGAGATTCTGCTCGATGAAGTCGAGGCCGGGGCGCGAGAGGCGGACCGAGGCGGCGTTCGTGATCGCCTTGTCCTTCGGAAAGCCGCCGGGCAGGGGCGTGCTCCCGCCGCAGCTGCTGCAGCCCGACGAGCAGCCTCCGCCGCTGCACGAGGCGATCAAGAGGACCGAGACAGCGCCAAGCACGTGGCGGAAGCGTGAAAGCATGGAGACTCTCCTCGTCGTCGTCGCGGTCGGGAAGCTACATCGAACGAGGCCCTCTCGAAGGTGCGTCACGCATTCTTCACGAAGGGTTCGCTCGAAACGGACTGCCCCGATAGTGGCGCATGATGACCAATCATCATTGGCCGGTGCAGCCCGCTGTTGCCCACTATCCCTAGTGTGACAGGAACTCGTTCGGCCACCACCCGTGACGCGCTGCGTCTCGCGAAAGCGATGCACACGCGTGCCGAACGGCGCGCACAATGGCGAAAAACGCGGAGAAAGCGAGTCTCAAATAGGTGTTTTGGCGCTGCCGACCGTGGGCCTTGGGCTAGCCGCCGTCGCCCGCGTCGCTTCCGGCATCCTTCGTGTCACCGGCGTCAGCGCCCGCATCCGTTCGCGTGCTCTCTCCGGAGCAGCCGGCCGTTCCTTGGCCGTCGAAGATCTTCGCAGCACTCGCTGCGAACGTTGCCGCGAGCCACACGCTGTCGCCGCAGCCTCCGGGCTGCTTGTCGACCGAGCAGAAGTCACCCTGGAACACGATCTTCCCGTTCGCATCGCGGGGGCACTTGAGCGCCGTCTCCGCAGCAAGGAAGGAGCAGAGCGACTTGTTGCCGATGTCGCGGATGAGGACCGAATCCGCCTCTTCGAGCGTGATGTATCCGCCGAGCGAGCCCGAGGTATTCCACTTCGAGCAGAGCGAGTGATCGTCGAAGCAGGCCGGGTCGAGCGCCGTCGGATTGAAGCCACCGATGCAGTTGCCGTCGTCCGAGATCGTGACGTTCTCGATGATGACGTCGGTGAGGGGGAGCAGGATGACGCTCGCCACCTCGGGCGACAGGAAGATCGGAATCTTGAGCGGCGCCTTCTCGAGGGAACGGAAGGTGTTCCCGGAGAACTCGATCTTGGTGTGGAGCGGCTCGACCTTGTTCGCCCCAAGCTCGAAGTTCGCGAAGCAGTAGCCTTTGCCGAACGCGTCGGTGGGCGGAGGCGCGCCGCCCGTGATGAGCGTGTTCGAGCTCTTGTCGACGCGCAAAAGCCACGAGAAGAGGCCCTTGCCGACCTCGCCGCAGCTCTTCTCGTTCATGTCGATGTTGAGCGTGACGACGGTGTTCTGGATGAAATCCGCCGCAAGGGCCGCGGGGGCGGCGATGTTCAGCCGCCGAATCCGGAAGTCGAGGACGTCTTTGCTCTTGTTGTCCCCGATGGGGAGACACGTGGACGCGCTCCCGCACCGGGCTTCGTCGATCGTGCAGCCACCAGAGCCCGTGCACACCTTTTCGGAGTTGTCACACGTGGCTTCCGGGAGCTTTCCCGGAGCCGCTTCGCACGCGCCGCCGCTCGCCTCGAGCGCTTGCTCGGGCGAGGTTCGGCGATGCGGGTCGTCCTCGCAGGCGAGGGCGATGAAGGACGCCACCGCGGCGGTGGCGATCCCCAATGACAGCTTCCGTGCGAGACGGGCCCCCACGCTCACGACGTCAATCTCACGATGTCACGCTCACAGTGTCGTTCTCACTCCGGCAGCTCGACGCGGCCGCCGGTCTCCACCAATGCCATGAACTGATCCATGCGCGTGCGAAGGTCGCCGGGCGAGACGTCGAGAAGACGACGCGGACCGATCCCCTCGACGCAGAACGAGCCGAGCGCCGAGCCGAAGTAGATCGCACGGCGCATCGTCGGGTGAGCGAGGTTGCCCACGCGCGCGATGTAGCCGACGAGGCCGCCTGCGAACGAGTCGCCGGCGCCGGTGGGGTCGACCACCTCTTCGAGCGGGTAGCCCGGCGCGAAGAACATGCCGGCGTCATCGAAGAAGAGCGCGCCGTGCTCGCCGCGCTTGATGATGAGGTGCTTGGGACCACGCTTGCGGATGTCCGCCGCGGCCTTCACGAGGTTGTGGATGCCCGAGAGATCGCGCGCTTCTTCGTCGTTGATGACGAGGAGGTCGACCTTCTTGAGGACCTCGCCGAGGAGCTTCGGCTCACCGTTGATCCAGAAGTTCATCGTGTCGGCCACGACGAGCTGGGGCTTCTCCACCTGGGCGAGCACTTCGAGCTGCAACGCGGGGTGGATGTTGCCGAGGAGAACGAAGGGCGACGCCTTGAACTCGGCCGGGATCTTCGGACGGAAGTCGGCGAAGACATTCAGCTGCGTGTCGAGCGTGGTACGGCTCGAGAGGTCGGCCGAGTAACGGCCGCGCCAACGGAAGGTCTTGCCGTCCGCGCGCTCCACGCCCGCCGTGTCCACGCCGCGCTTGCGCAGGTCGTCGAGGACCGATTCCGGGAAATCGTTGCCCACGACGCCGACGACGCGGACGGGCGTGAGGAGGGAGGCAGCGATGGACGAGTACGTGGCTGCTCCTCCGAGCACGTTCTCGAAGGTGCCCGAGGGCATCTCCAGGTCGTCGTATGCGAGCGAGCCAACGATGAGGACAGGGCTTCGGTTCATGCGAGCCCGGACACTAGCACTTCAATACCGGGATCTGTCACCCCTCGAGTAGCCATCCGAGCCGGGCACGGGCCTCGTCGCTCAGGGCGGAAGACGCCGTCATGATGGCGCCCCGCGAAGCACGGTACGCGATGCTCTTCGTCGGGTCGGGCAGGGTGGACGAGAGCTCGACGAGCGCCTTCTTCGCGAGAGCGACGTTGTTCTTCATGGTGGCGATGATGGCTTCGACGGTTACGTCGTCGTGGCCCTCGTGCCAGCAGTCGTAGTCGGTCGCGAGCGCGAGCGTTGCATACGGCAGCTCCGCTTCCCGGGCGAGCTTGGCCTCCGGCATGGCCGTCATGCCGATCACCGACACGCCCCACGTGCGGTACAGACGGCTTTCCGCCCGCGTCGAAAATTGCGGGCCTTCCATGCACACGTAGGTTCCGCCCTGGTGAACGCGCGCACCAGCCCGCCCGGCCGCCGCGAGGAGCGGCTCGGCGAGGAGGCTGCAGACGGGGTCGGCAAAGGGCACGTGCCCCGCGACACCGTCCTCGAAGAACGTGGAGATCCGCCGCTTGGTGAGATCGATGAACTGGTCGGGGACCACGAGGTGACCGGGCTCGATCTCCTCCTTCATCGATCCGACGGCGCTGATGCTGACGACGTGCGTGGCGCCGGCCTTTTTGAGGGCGCAGAGGTTCGCGCGGTAGTTGATCTGGTGCGGGGGGATGCGGTGACCGCGCCCGTGACGGGGCAGAAAGAGGAGCGTCGTGCCGTTGGCGAGCGTTCCTTTGACGAGGACGTCGCTCGGCTTGCCGTAGGGGGTGTCGACGGCGATCTCGGTCACGCCGCCGAGGCCCTCCATTTCGTAGAGACCGCTGCCGCCGAGGACGCCGAGGGTGTAGCTCATGGGCCGGGAGGCTAGCGCTTACGTGCGGCAGACCCCAGCACGAAGGCGGTGCCCGGCCCGGTGCCCGTTCGCGCTAAGATGCGTGTCGCCTCATGCGCCCGGAGCTCTTTCGCCTCTTCGACGTCGGCTTTCCGTCGTACTTCGTGCTTCTGCTTTCGGGCTTCCTCTTCGCGACCGCCCTCGGCGTGCTTTGGGCGCGGCGGATCGGAATGAACCCCGACGCCATCGTCGACCTCGGCCTCGCGATGCTGCTGGCGGGCGTCGTCGGTTCACGCCTTCTGCACGTCTTCGCGGACGGCTACTTCTGGGACTACGTGCATCTCTGCACGGATCCGGCCCAGGTCGACTGGCCGCTCGAGCGCGCGGAATGCTTGTCCTCGGCCTACGATGGCGTTTGGGACGCGGCGAAGGGCGTGTGCCATCCGAAGAACGCCGATTGCTTCGCTTGGGCGAAGTTCTGGGCCGGCGGGCTGACGTACTACGGCGGTTTCCTCGGAGCGACCGCCGCCGCGGTCTTCCTTCTGAGGCGTGACAAGTTTCCGTTCTGGAAAGCCGCCGATATGGCCGGCTTCGCGATCCCCATGGGCCTGGCCTTCGGGCGCATGGGCTGCCTGCTGGCGGGCTGTTGTTTTGGCGCCACCACGGACCTGCCTTGGGGCCTCTCGTTTCCGCCCCGAAGCCCGGCGACCGAAGCCCAGGTGAAGGAGCATCTCCTCGGAAGTCTTCGTATGTGGAGCCTTCCGGTGCACCCTACACAGATTTACGAATCGGCCGCTTCGCTGGGCATCGCCGCGTTCTGTCTTTTCTGGCTTTTGCCGCGCAAACGCTATGACGGGCAGGTCTTCGCGGCGTCGCTGGCGCTCTACGCCGTGGCTCGCTTTCTCGTGGAGATCCTTCGACGTGACGCGCGTGGCGGCGCCGTCGGGCTCTCGACGTCTCAACTCATCGGTCTGGGACTTCTCGTCGCCGCCGCTCTCATTCACAGAACGCGCAATCGAAACCGTTCCCCCCGCGCCGCTTAGGGTATACGAAGCCTCACATGAGGGGGTTGGCAGTGCCGGCGTTGCGAGCCTTCGCAATCGTCGGCACCTTGGCGATGTACGTCGCGCTCGCAATGGTCGGGCGCCTGGTCGAGCCGGTCGGCGACCTTCCTCTACTGTGGCCGGCGGCCGGCTTCGTGATGGGCGTCGCCTACGTCTGGGGCCTCGAGTTCGTCTCCGTCGCGTTCGTCGGCGCAACGCTTGCGGGTTGGCTTGGCGGGATGTCCGTCGGAGGGGCGATGGCGCTCGGCTTGGTGAACGCCGCCGAGGTCGCGTTCGGGTGCCTGGTGCTCCGTCGTCTCGGCGTGCGGCCTCACCTCGAACGTGTTCGTGACGTCATGGCGCTGCTCGCTTGCGGCGCCTGCGCCTCCGCGGCTCTCTCGGCCACCGCCAGCGTAGGAATCTTCCTCGTCTCCGGCCGCATCCACGTCTCGGGCGCGATGGAAGCGTGGCGCTCGTGGGCGACGTACGAAGCGACCGGAATCATGGCGCTGGCCCCCGCGGTGCTGACGCTCGGCAGCAAGCGCACGAAGAACCTCCGCGTCTCGCGCGTCGAGCTCTTCGCGGTGTGGGCGCTCGGTTTGACGATCGGCGGGCTGGTCGTGTGGGCGCCATTTCCCGCCTTGGCGCTCGTCATGCCGATCCTCATGTGGGTCGCGCTCCGGCTCGGCCCGCGAGGCGCCTCCGTGAGCGTCGTGGTGCTCGTGTTCTTCGGTGGCCTCGTGGCTCATGCCGGGGTCGACCTGCCGACGATCGATGCCGCGCGCGTCCACGTCGGTCTCGTGCTCGTCGCCTCGGCGTGTCTCTCGGCGACGACGCTTACGCTCGGAGCGGCGGTCGCCGAGATACGCCGCGCGGAGACCGACCGCATGCGCATCGAAGCCGAGGACCGCGCGATCCGGGAGCGTGGCGAGCTTCGCGAGCACCTCCTCGCCATCGTCGGGCACGATCTGCGGGGTCCACTCAGCACCGTGGCTGGGGCGGCGCGGCTCCTCTTGCAGAACGAAGACCCGTCGGCGCGCCGCCTCGCCGACGTGATCGATCGCGCCACGAAGCGCATGTCGCTGCTCGTCGAAGACCTTCTCGACTTCGCCCGAACCCGCCTCAGCGGCATCTCGCTGGTGCTCGAGAACCTCGATCTCCGTGACGTTTGCGAGCGCCTCGTCGAGGAAGCCAAGGTCGCACACCCCGAGAGGGCTATCGAGCTCACCGCCCGGGGCGACTTGAGTGGCTATTGGGACGCCCACCGCGTCGCTCAGATGCTGGCGAACTTGATCGGCAACGCATTGACGCACGGACAAGAATGGATGCGCATCGAGGTGTTCGGGGAAGCTCCGTTCGCGGTCGTCCTCCGTGTGGCCAACGGTGGTCCACCGATTCCAGCCGAGATGCTCGACCAACTGTTCGAGCCATTTCGTCGGGGAACGCGCGCGAGCGCCCCCGGTCTGGGCCTGGGGCTCTACATCGTGCGCGAAATCGCGGTCGCCCATGGAGGAGAGGTGGCGGCAACGTCGGCCGAAGGGGACGGAACCGTCTTCAATGTCGTGCTGCCTCGCGATTCGCGCGAGGAACCGGTCTCTTCGAGCGAGCCGGCCGGGTCCCTCCCGGACCTCGCTACGGCGTCTTCCCCCGAGATCGTGCGCGAGTACGAGTCATCCTGAGACAAAAATTTCGACCAGCGTACGCGAAGATTTTTCACGGAATCCCCCGTGCAAGGCCATTAAGAGGGGGGCACCATGTCCGAGCGTGAGGACGTCGCATTTCCTAACAACCGACTCGTCTGTTCGCGATGCGGCGAGACCGTCGTGCGCTGTTCGCACTGCGGTCTCGGGTTTCCGACCGAGCAACAGGTCATTTGCCGACGAGCAGACGGCCATGAACACGGTGAGTGCTCGGCGCATCGCATGCGACAGATGAGGCGGAGCCGTCCCGAAAGTCCCTGACGGGCACGCGACATGCTCGTCTGAGGGCGATGCCCATGCGAGCCCTTGCGCCGCTGGTTCTCCTTCTCGGGATCTCCTTCGTCGCGGGCAGCGGCTGTCGCGGCGGTGCGCCACGAATGGCGACCGCGCCGACCAAGCCGCACGCCGGCGAGAGCGTCGTCGTTCGGTTCGACGCTCCTGTCGTCTCGCGCGGGATGGACCAGGTCTGGGTCACCCTCGTGCCTCCTTCGAGCCCCGAAGGATTCGTGGTCGATCGCGTGATCGTCGACGACGGCGCCACCGAAGTCGTCGTTCCGGCCGCCGCCGAGGGCACCTTCGAGCTGCGACTCCACGATGCCTATCCGCGACGGAGCCACCACCTCGTCGGTCGCACGCGCGTCGAGGTCGAGCGTCCGGGCGTCGCGCAAGCCGAACCGCCTCCCTGGTATTGGTGAGCGCAGAAGCGCCCGCCTCGGCGCGCGGGCCACAGATCAGCGCGAGCGCATGACGGAGCTCGCCGTCGAGGCGTTCTGCCCTCGTGAGGCGCAGCCGCACGGCAAGCGCGAGTGGGACGGTCGGGGCGTTCGGCAGCGTGGCGATTCGGAGCGGTCGAAAAGTGCGGAACGCCGCTTGCTTTTGGCATCGGTCGAGGATGCCCGTCATGCGAACTCGCCGTCGACCTCGTAGCGCCGCACGCGCGGTTGCACTCTCGCTGGCAGCGGCCGTGGCTGCTCCCGTCGCCTGGGCCGCGGGGCGTGTGCTCGCTCATCCGGTGCTCCCGCACGCGATCGCGGCGCCTCGACGAGTGCTCGCGTCGAGCGTCGGACGCATCAGCTACTACGAAGACGACGGCGCTTCGGGACCGCCGCTCGTGCTCCTCCACGGAGCGGCTCCGACGAGCTCGGCCTATGAGGTTCGTGGCCTTTTCGAGGCATTTCGTAGCGAACGCCCGGTGCTCGCGTTCGACCTCCCGGGCTATGGCTTCTCCGAGAAGCGGAGCGAGCCGTTTACCCGCGAGCAGTACGTCCACTTCATCGAGGACATCCTGGCGGACGTCTCGCGTCGCTACGGTTCGACGGTCGACGTCATTGCCATCGGATTGACCGGCGAGCTCGCAGGGCGGGCGGTCCAACGGAAAGCACGTCTCGTCCGTTCGCTCTCGGTCATTGCGCCCACGGGGTTCGACGGTCCGCCGAGCCTCACACGCGCGGCGCTCGTCCATGCGCGTGAGCTCGCGGCGAAGGCACTCGATGTCCCGTTCCTCGGTGCAGCGCTGCATCGTGCCGCGACGGCGAAGCCGGTTCTCCGCGCCCAGCTCGGCCGCGCGACGCGAGGGCGAGCCGCCGAAGAGCTCGTTCGCTACACGCACGCCGTCTCGCATCAACCGAGTGCTCGCTTCACGATCCTCGCGGCGATGACCGGCGCGCTCTACGACCCGGCCGTCGTGAACGACGTCTACGACGTGCTCGGGGTCCATGCGCTCTTCGTGCATGGCGACCATCCGACCTGCCCACCGGCCGTCATCGACGCCCTCGTCTTGCGGAATTCGCGGTTCGCCCGGGTTCGCATCGAGGGCGCCCACGCCCTGCCGCACGTCGAGCAACCGTTCGAGACCGCGAGTGCACTCCGCGCCTTCTACGCGACGCTCTCGGTCAAGCCCCAGCTCCGCGTTATCCGAGGCGAGCGGGTGGGGCGTCCGTTCGAAGGTTACCGTCCCCGTGGTTCGGCGAGCCATCGCCACGCTTGAAGAGGTTTTCGAGGAGAAAGGAGCGCGCCATGTCGATGGATCTGAGCTTTCTGCTCTTTCTTCGCCCCATGCCCCGCGCTGCGACGCCGCCCGAGAACCCGAAACCCGAAGGCGGCGAGCTCGAACGGGCGGGGGAGGTCGAGGAGGCCGAGGAGGGGGCCGCCGATGATCGCGCTCCCGCCGAGCGGATCAAAGAACGAGGCGCTGAAGAGACCGACGACGATCGCATCGACACGCGCCTGCTCCGCGAGCGGTGACGCTCCGGAAAAAGCGAACGTGAGCGTGCGATGAGGCGGCGACAGAGATCACGTGACCGCCGAGCCGCAGGCATCGAAAGCCACTGCGGCAAGCAGGCTCATGGACGAACGTCGAGTTCAAGCTATAGAGGTGCGTTGGGGGGATCAAGTTGAGGCCTGACCTGACGTACAGCATCGAGAGCCTTGGTCACTACGAACTGCCGGACAACCTGACGCAAGCCCCGGTGTCCGACGTGGAAGACGTCCTTCGGCGCGCAGCCCTGCACATGGGGTGGCCCGAGGTGGATATCCAGTGGGTCGCGAGCGTGATTCCTGGCTCGTGCATGGCGTGCACGGACGCCGTTGCATACACGAGGGGCGTGGCGCTCCTCGTCGCACGGCCACTTCTCTACTGAACTGATTGACGGTCGCGTGGCGTCGTCGCCAGCGTCGCGTCGCGTCGATCTGACGAGGCGCGCGGATTCGCGCGAGTCTGTCAACCCCCCTAGGGGGAATTGCGATTGATTCGCAGAAAGACGTAGCGTTTGGATCGACGTGCGATCGCGTGGGGGCGCGCCGCATGCGCTGGGGGAGGGAGCTATGAAGCACGATGAGCCGATGAGCCGGTCCACGCTCGCGCTCGAAGACATGCTGGAACGTCGCGAAGGGCCTTCGGACGATCTCGAAGCCCTGACGCGAGCGCTGTCTCACGAGCTGCGTGCCCCCCTGCGCGTCATCGACGGGTTCAGTCGTATTCTTCGCGAAGAACACATCGACAAGCTCGACGCGGACGGGCGACGCTATTTGGACCGCATCGCCGAGGCGGCACAGACGATGGACCGGCTCGTCGAGAACCTCGTGGACATCACCAAGCGAGCCAAGGGCGACGCGCGACGCTCCGAAGTGGATCTCTCGTGCGTGGCAAGGCGCATCGCGGACCGACTCAAAGCGGCCGATCCGACGCGCCATGTCGAGGTGGTGATCGAGGAGGGCATCCTCGTCCACGCCGATGCCTCGCTCCTTCCCGTCGTCTTCGAGAACCTGCTCGGCAACGCGTGGAAGTTCACGGCCAAGCGCGAACGTGCTCGTATCGAGGTCGGCCGCACGTACGACCCGACGGCGACGAACGAAACGGCCTACTTCGTCAGCGATGACGGCGTCGGCTTCGATCCCGCCGAGGCGGGCGACCTCTTCGCGGCGTTCCAACGGCTGCCCTCGTCCGACGAGTTTCCCGGAACGGGGCTCGGCCTCGCGACGGTCGAGCAGATCGTGCGCCGCCACGGGGGACGTGTTTGGGGCGAGGGCTGCCTTGGGAAAGGTGCGACCTTCTATTTCACGCTCGGCTGTGCGCCCAGCGTTTGACGCGTGAGCGAGACGGTTCGAGGATGGCGCAAGAGGACCTGATGGAACACCCGACCAAGTCCCTCCGTTCGATCCCGGGGGATCAGACCCTGACTCCGAGGCTCCTGCTCGTGGAAGACGAAGCGAGCCTCGCGAGGGTCATCTCGCGTGTCCTCACGCAAGCCGGGTTCGATGTCACGCACGCTCCGGACGGGGCGGTGGCAAGCGAAGCTTTGACGACGAAGTCGTTCGACGTCGTGCTCAGCGACATCACGCTGCCGGGAGCCACGGGGGTCGACCTGCTTCGCCTCGTGCGCGTCTACGATCTGGACGTCCCGGTGATTCTCATGACGGGGAACCCGACGATCGAGACGGCGACGCAGGCCGTCGAGCTCGGAGCGCTGCAGTATCTGGCCAAGCCGGTCCCGCTCGACCAGCTGCAGGCCGCCGTCGGCCGCGCTCTCACGCTCGGGCAGCTCGCCCGTGCGAAGCGGGAAGCTCTCGCCACGGTCAACGAGGGATCGCGCCACATCGGCGACAGGGCAGGGCTCAGCGTCCGCTTCGATCGCGCCGTCGAGAGCTTGCGGCTCGCGTTCCAGCCCATCATCGACGCGCGGCAGCGCAAGATCGTGGCGTACGAGATGCTCCTTCGCTCGAGCGAGCCTTCGCTCCCCGATCCCGGAGCCGTTCTCGACGCCGCCGAGCGCCTCGACGCCGTGCATCATCTCGGTCGGCAGATCCGGCTGCTCGCCGCCCGGGCGTTCCGGCTCTTGCCGTCGCCGGACATCTCGCTCTTCGTAAACTTGCACGCGCACGAGCTGACCGATCCGGAGCTCTACGCGGGCGACGCGCCCCTGGGCGAATACGCCCGCCGCGTGGTTCTCGAGATCACCGAGCGCGCGTCGCTCGAGTCGCTCAGCGACATCCCGAGCCGCGCACGCCGCCTGCGTGATCTCGGCTACCGCATCGCCGTCGACGATCTCGGCGCGGGCTACGCGGGCCTCACGACATTCACCACCCTCGAGCCCGAAGTCGTGAAGCTCGACATGTCCCTCGTGCGCAACATCGGACAGTCGGCAACGAAGCAGCGCGTCGTCCAGTCGATGATCCGTCTCTGCCGAGAGATGTCCATGCGCGTCGTCGCGGAGGGCATCGAGACGCGCGAAGAGCTCGCCTGCATCGGCGATCTCGGCTGCGATCTGCTGCAAGGTTACTACCTCGGCAAGCCCGCCGATTCGCCCGCGGCCACCCCGCTGGTCTGATCGTGCGGGGAGCGGGATAGGGCCGATCCTCACCGCGTAGAAACGCGGCGTCGTGGTGTCGTCAGTAAGCGATCTCTGCGAGGTCTTCTTCGAGCTCCGCCAAGGTCCGCTCGGTCGAGAGGCGCGCAACGAGCGGGTCATCGAGGAGCTTGCCGGCGAGCACGTGTGCGATCGCATCGAGAGGAAGCTGCACCTCGAAATAGGCGCCAGCGTACGCGCGATAGACCTCGGGATCGCCGCTCAGGATCGCGAGCTCTCTGGCCATGGGCGCCCCGTTGCCACGCAGAGTCCACGCCGTGCCATCGTGCCAGCCGCCGAACGTGATGTCGTTCATCGAGAATGCTGGCTCGTTCAAATGCGGGGCGAGCGTCGTGGGCAGCCCGGCGTAGATGGCATCGCTGTTTTCCCGCGGATACTCGTGCCAGAAGGCCTTGACGAACACGCCGGTCGGCGCGAACACGATGAACCACTGGTCGCCCGAACCGTTGCGCATCGAGGCCATACGCTCGGTGCCGGCCTCGTTCCAGGCGTGGTTGAACGAGTAGTACCTAAACTCCCAGTCCGCGGACATGATCGCGTCGAGCGCCGCGAGACCTTTGCACGTCCGCTCGAGCTCGACAGGGGCGGGCAGCAACGTGGGCGGTGCGCAGGTCATGGCGCGATGCTATCCGCTTTTCGGGCGGTCTCACTCACTCGAGCCATTGAAAGACCTGAGCGCTGAGATGCGCCCGGAGCGGCTTTCCTGCGTTGTCGATACGCCCGACGAAATGCGCTCGCCCGTTTCCATCGATCGGTGGGTTCTTGCCCTCGCCGAGCCGCCGAGCGTCTTCGAGCCGTTCGAACCATTCGCTCGAAAGGCGGATGGTGCACGCGCCAGCCGCGCATGAATCGACGACGCTGGCATTCGTCTCGGGGTGATCACGCCAAGCGAGCTTCAGCGCGGGCGCGCTCTCCCGATCGACCACGAGCGAGACCATGACGACGGCACGCCAGCACGGTTTGCCTTCAGCACGACAACGAAGCGCGAGCTCGAAATCGCTGACGCCGGACGGCAACTCGACATCAGCTTCGAGCGATGGAGGCGACGACTGCAGGCCCTGCTCCTGATCGAAGACGAACGCGCTCGCCGAAGCAGAATTCGGAGGCGCCGCCGGACGAGAACATCCGACCACAGCTATGGCCAGTAGACAGCGAACCGGCAATCGATGGGACATCGGCCTGCCTACGGGCGACGACATCGGCCTGCCCTCGAGACGTGCAGAGGCCTCACTCGTCGCGCAAGGCCCGGTCGACCGCCTCGACGTCGGCGCCGAGGACCCACACCGTCTTGTCGTTTCGCGTGACGTTCGTGAGGGGGATTGCGCCGCCCGTGCCCGACGCGGCCCGTGCGCGGGCGAAAGCGGCAGGGTTGTCGTCGACGTCGATCACCTCGAAGGAGATCTTCTTGGCGATGAGTCCGCTCTCGAGCGAACGGCACGCACTACACCACTTGGCGCCGTAGATCGTGACGGGCGAAGACGTCAGCGAGGAGACTCCGGCACTGGCGCTCGTCGAAACGGTCGAGACGACGGTGGCGAGAGCAACAGCGGCCGACACGACGATGGCGCGGACAATCCTCACGTCCCGAAGCATAGCGCAGTCACAGGCGCGCGCGTTGGAGATGGTAGCCGTCGACGACGAGCCACTCCTCTCCAGAGGCGCGCCGTTCGGGCATCGCATCGATGTGGAAGTGCGCGGGGAACACCGGAAACACCCAGAGCGAGAAGTCTCGCTCGTGGAAACGCCAGATCTTGCCACCGTAGTGCGTGAGGTCTTTGTTCACGCTGACAGTCCCGTCGGGACGAATCTCGAGTCTGAACGAGGCCCCGCTCCAGATACCGACGAGGTCGCCGTGGGTCGTCGCCAGCTGCTCGCGCGCCGGCGTCGGGACCAGGTACATGTAGACGAACCAGGCAGCCGCAACGACGATGTTCGTGACGACAAGGACCGCAGCGACCGTCGCGCCCCAGGACTTTGCGCGTTCGAACAGCGATGGGCCCGTTACGCGCTCGTCGCCGTTCTCCGCCACCGGCGTTACGCTAGCGCTCGGCGGCAAGGTGCGCCAACTCGTTCCGCCGAGGCCGCTATCTCGTCACTCGTCGTCGCGGTGAAGATAGGGATCGGGGAAGGGCGTCTCTGCCGGCTTCGACAGCATCTCGGCGTACGTTCGCTGCCACGGTTCGCTGTCGTGGAAGCCACCGAGGAGTTGCCACGGCGGACTCACCCCGGGCCATTCACGCTCTAGCCAGGCGCCGAACGCTTCCTCCACATCGCTGCGGATGATCTCGAGCGCGCGGACGTCGTGAAGACAATCGCGCGTGGCGGGCCCGTACCGAGGGTCGTCGAGGTGGACGGAGATCACGAGAACGGCGTTGCGGGGCACCTCGCGTTCCGTGAGCAGGCGCCGCCGAGCGTCGCGCGTCGGGAGCCGTTTCTCGATGGCGGCGGCGATGCCTTCCCAGAAACCGCGCACGTGCGTCCCTCCGTTGGGGGTTCGCTTTCCGTTCACGAGCGCGACCAGTTGGAGGCCAGGTCCTGGGCGCCAAGCGAAGGCCAGATCGAATCGAACCTCACCGGTCGTCGACTGAAACCGCAGCGGTGGATGGTTCAGCTTCGAACGCGTGGCTACTTCGAGCAGCCGGTCCAGCACCCCGCGGCGGTAGACGAGGTTCGTGTCGAGTCCGAGTGTGAGATCGCGAACGAAGGCGCAAAGCCCGGGATACGCGGTTGTGAGGTCGGCAGCGACGCCGATCAACGCATGCGCCGCCAGCGGCTCCGGAAAGCGCGCTGGATCCGCGTGGAACATGACGCACATCTCGTCATCGCTCCACCGCGCCTCGAGCTCGGTCGAGGCGAGTCGCAGCACCTGCAACGAGTCAGTGTGGACAACTCGTGTGCCACGGGGGTCGGCGAGGGCCGCCTGCCACTCGCGGGCCCAGGCGGTCAGCGGCTCTCCCGGCTTTGCCCGAAGAGTGATGCGTCCGCGTTCGCCGACCTCCATCCCGAGTTCCCTGACGCCGGCTCGACGGAGGTCCTCGAAGCACCATTCGACGAGACCGTCCGGCGAAACCTCCCCACCGAGGAACATGCCAGGGCGACGCGCGAAAGACTCGGCGAACTTCTCAGCAGTCCAGCGTTCGGACACCCTTCGATTGTATGACGAAGCTCACCCGAGGGGTCCCATGCGCGCGGCCCAACCTCGCTGGCGGTTTGGCCACGGAACGTCTCGCCGACGCGCCCGTGCACGGGACGACAAAAGCAAAGAGCCCCGGAGTCAAAAAACTCCGAGGCTCAGTTCTCACGTTCGCTCCTGTTTCCAGGGTGGCGACCCCAGCGGGAATCGAACCCGCGTTACCGGCGTGAGAGGCCGATGTCCTAACCGCTAGACGATGGGGCCAGTCCGAAGACAGCCGCCGCGTACGGATGCAGCTGCATCCGCCTACACACAAAAAGCAAAGAGCCCCAGAGTCAAAAGACTCCGAGGCTCAGTTCTCACGTTCGCTCCTGTTTCCAGGATGGCGACCCCAGCGGGAATCGAACCCGCGTTACCGGCGTGAGAGGCCGATGTCCTAACCGCTAGACGATGGGGCCTCTAAACATAAGAAGAAGTAGGAACTAAGAGTGTATCGAGACTGGCTAAGTTAGAGCTCCGAGAAGCTCTAGCTGGGGGACTAGGATTCGAACCTAGATAGACGGAGCCAGAATCCGTCGTCCTGCCATTAGACGATCCCCCACCATCACGCAAACCCAGAAAATTACTCCTGGATCACGGTCCGGTCCGGCGTTGGGTTGTTCACCCAGTGCGCCGAGGGCTCGCGCACCATAGCTTCATCGTATCCATTGTCAACACAATGAATTGCACGACGTTACGATTGTGCGGTTCGGCGCTTGGCCCTCGGCGTTTGGCCCTCCGTGCTCGGTGATTCGCATGCTCGCGCTTCATCGGGCAGGCGTAGGCGTGACCGGTGGTCTCGCTGCGGTTTGTGGCCCTCCGTCACGCGTCGCCGGCAGCCCGCGAGGAAGTCGGCCGGCGCGCGAGCCTTGAGGCGGCGTGTTCGGGCGCGTCGTCGTGGTCGTCGGCCCGGGAGGGTAGGCGGGCCCTGTCGGAACGTTCCGCGGGCTCGCGACCATCCCCGGAGGCGCGAGCGGCGGCGGTGCCGCTGGCGCCGGCGTGGGCGTGGTGTTCGTCGTCGGCCAGGGCGGAACGCGAATGATCGAGGAACGCGACGCGGGCTTCGTCGACGCGTTGGCCTTCGGAACCGAAGGCGCCGTGGGCCGAGTCGTGGGCGGAGGAGGCGCTGCGGTCTCGGACGACTCGCTCCGATCCGGCTCGATGCTCGGAACGAACGGCATGATGGGGAGGGCATCCCGAGGCGCGACCTCCATCGGCGGCGCGTCTTCGACCGGAGCTTCGGAGAGCAGCGTGCGCATCAGCACGACGCCGATGGCCACCGCGGCGAACGCGGTCGCGCCGGGGCGTTGGCCGGCAAGCTTCCGCTCCGCGAACGCGCGGATCGCGGGCAACGTGATGGCCGGAACGACGAGAGCCTTCGCCTTCTTCGCCGCCTTTTGCTCGGCGCGCGCGGTGCGGAGCGACTTTCGTGTGGGCCAGAAGAACGGCTCGGGCTCGACCTTCGCCGGCGACGCATTCGGACGCTTCCGCATGCCGGACTTGTCCTTGACGGCCGCGAGCAGCTTCTTGATTCGTTCGACGCTGCGCGCGCCTTCCTCACCGGCGAAGGGCGCAAGCTTGGTCGCGAGGTCCTCGATGGATTCCGGGCGCTTCTCCGGCTCCTTCGAAAGGCACTGGTTCACGACGCGTGCGAGCTCGTAAGGCGCGTCGGTCAGCAGCGGCGCGGTGTCGAAGATGACGGCGACGAGTACCCCTGACGGCGTGTCTGCGTTGAACGGACGCTTGCCGGTGATGAGCTCGTAGAGGATGACGCCGAGCGCCCACACGTCCGAGTGCGGGCCTACGCGTTCGGGCTCGCGGATCTGTTCCGGAGCGAGGTACGCGGGCGTCGCGACGAACGCCGACGTGCCCTCGTCGCCCATCGACGCGATCGGGCTGGTCATGCCGAAGTCGAGGATCTTCAGAACGCGCGGAGGAAACGGTGCGCCAGGCGCAGCCCCCGTTTCACGACGCTTCTTGGCGACGTCCGACAGCAGGAGGTTCTTCGGACGGATGTCGCCGTGGATGATGCCCGCGGCATGCGCTTCGGCGAGGCCCTCACAAGCCTCGAGGATCCAGCGCGTGGCCTCGGGGAAGGGGAGCTGCTCCCGCGCCTCGAGCTCTTCCTCGAGCGTGGTCCCTTCGAGGCGCTCAGTCGCGACGAAGTTCATCCCATCGTCGGTGTTGCCGATCTCGACGATGGGCACGACGTGCTCGCCGTGCAGATCGGCGGCCGCACGGGCTCGACCGAGGCGCTGCTCGACCGCCTCGGTTTGCTCGGGGGTATACGCCGCCAGCAGTTTGAGCGTGACCGGCTTACGGAGGTGTACGTGGCGCGCGGCCACGGTCACGCCGGATGGGCTCGATGAAAGAAGCTCTTCCACTCGATAACGGGCCGCCACCATCTGGCCCGGGTTCACGGGGAGGGCCTCAGGGGGCGGACGGACCTCGCCACCCCCGGCCTGCTGGTTTCCTTTGCGAACTTTTGCCGCCATCACTCACCTCTGCCGGGCTGGCCGCGCAGCCCTGGCGGAGATGCCTACGCAGCAATCAAGCCAGCAGAACCATTATGTTTTCGAGAGCTCATCGAGGGCGCTTTGTCCCGTGCGCATTTTCCGATGTGACGTGTCGGCCCGGTGTCGCACGACAAGCGCGAGCATTGATCGCGTCCGCGCCCTTGACGTCGCGTTTCAGAGGCATAGGTTTGCCCGCGCCCGGTTCTGGCACTCACCCCATACGAGTGCTAGCAAGCGCCCAGGCACGCACCTCAACCACGGGAATTAGCTCATGAAGATTCGCCCCCTCGCCGACCGGCTCGTCGTCAAGCGCACGCAGGAAGAAGAGAAGACCAAGGGAGGGATCATCATCCCCGACACCGCGAAGGAGAAGCCGCTCGAGGGTGTCGTCGTGGCCGTCGGTTCCGGCAAGGCGCTCAAGAACGGCAAGGTCGTCGCCCTCGACGTGAAGGAAGGCGACAAGGTCCTGTTCGGCAAGTACTCGGGCACCGAGGTCAAGGTCGAAGGCGAGGAGCTCGTGCTCCTTCGTGAGGAAGACGTCCTCGCGGTCTTCACCAAGTAATTCGAAGAGGAGAGACCAGTCATGAGCGCAAAGCAGATCGTCTACAGCCGCAACGCACGCGGTCGCATCCTCCACGGCGTGAACCTCCTCGCGGACGCGGTGAAGGTCACCCTCGGCCCCAAGGGTCGTAACGTCGTCATCGAGAAGAGCTTCGGCGCCCCCGTCGTCACCAAGGACGGCGTCACGGTCGCGAAGGAAATCGAGCTCGGCGACAAGTTCGAGAACATGGGCGCGCAGATGGTGCGCGAGGTCGCGAGCAAGACGAGCGACAAGGCCGGCGACGGCACCACCACGGCGACCGTCCTCGCCCAGGCCATCTACACCCAGGGCCTCATGCTCGTCGAAGCGGGCCACAACCCGATGGAGCTGAAGCGCGGCATCGACCTCGCCGTCAGCGCCATCGTCGCCGAGATCAAGAAGCTCGCGACGCCGACGAAGGAC
This sequence comes from Labilithrix luteola, assembly GCF_001263205.1. Lineage (GTDB taxonomy): Bacteria > Myxococcota_A > Polyangia > Polyangiales > Polyangiaceae > Labilithrix > Labilithrix luteola. The sequence continues at coordinate 9,503,419 of NZ_CP012333.1, read as the reverse complement.
AAGCAGCACATCGCCCAGGTCGGCACGATCAGCGCCAACGGCGACCGCAGCATCGGCGAGATGCTCGCTGACGCGATGGAGAAGGTCGGCAAGGAAGGCGTCATCACGGTCGAAGAAGCGAAGGGCATGGAGTCCTCGCTCGACGTGGTCGAAGGCATGCAGTTCGACCGCGGCTACCTCTCGCCGTACTTCGTGACCAACACGGAGAAGATGACGGCCGAGATCGACAACCCCTACATCCTGATCAGCGAGAAGAAGATCAGCGTGATGCAGGACATCATCCCGCTGCTCGAGCAGATCGCGCGCGAGGGTCGTCCGCTCGTCATCATCGCGGAAGACGTCGAGGGCGAGGCGCTTGCCACGCTCGTCGTCAACAAGCTCCGTGGCGCGCTCAAGGTCTGCGCGATCAAGGCGCCGGGCTTCGGCGATCGCCGCAAGGAGATGCTCAAGGACATCGCGATCCTGACCGGCGGTCAGGTCGTCAGCGACGACCTCGGCATCAAGCTCGAGTCGCTCGGCCTCAAGGATCTCGGCACGGCGAAGCGCATCAACGTCGACAAGGACAACACGACCATCGTCGACGGCGCCGGCAACCAGGGCGAGATCAAGGCCCGCGTCGAGACGATCCGCAAGCAGATCGAGAACACGACGTCGGACTACGACCGCGAGAAGCTCCAGGAGCGCCTCGCGAAGCTCGCGGGCGGCGTGGCGGTGGTCAAGGTCGGCGCTGCGACCGAGACCGAGATGAAGGAGAAGAAGGCCCGCGTCGAAGACGCGCTCCACGCGACGCGTGCGGCGGTCGAAGAGGGCATCGTCCCCGGCGGCGGCGTCGCGCTCCTCCGCGCGAGCAAGGTGCTCGACGGCCTCAAGGCCGAAGGCGAGCAGCAGTTCGGCATCAACCTCGTCCGCCGCTCGGTCGAGGAGCCCCTCCGCCAGATCTCGAAGAACGCGGGCCAGGAAGGCTCCGTCGTCGTCGAGAAGGTCCGCTCGCAGACGGGCTCGTTCGGCTTCAACGCCGCGACGGACACGTTCGAAGACCTCGTCAAGGCCGGCGTCATCGACCCCGCGAAGGTCGTTCGCTCGGCCCTCGAGTTCGCGGCCAGCGTCTCGGGCATGATGCTCACCACGGAAGCTCTCATCGCCGACAAGCCGAAGAAGGAAAAGGCCGGCGGCGGCGCGGGCGGCGGCATGGGTGGAATGGGCGGCATGGGTGGAATGGGCGGCATGGGCGGCATGGGCGACTTCGACATGGATTGATCGAAGCTGCCGGCTGACTCCTAAAGCCGACACGGACGAGAGCCTCGGTGCAGAGCCGGGGCTCTCTTCTTTTTGTCCGCGCACGCGCCTACATCCGCGCTTGCGACGCGGCAGGGAGGGCCCCTGTGGTGATTCACTGCGCATGATCCGTTCGCCGCGATTCGCGTGCCGATCTGTGTCACGTCCCCCGCGACGCCCTGAGAAATCCGCGCCCCGCGAAGGCACATGGTTTGCTCCTCAGCGCGCGCGAAAGGCGAAGAGGCGATGCGAAACCTGCGAAGAGCGCTGCGGGCGTTTGGAGTAAGCGTCGTCATTGGAGCGATGGCCCTCGGGTGCAGCTCGGGCCAGTCATCAGGGCCGTCGTCGTCGCATGCGGACGGCGGCGGGAAGGCCGTCTCCACCACGATCTCGCCGGCGCGACAGGCGGAGCTCGATGCCATGCAAGCGCGGCTCGACGAGGTGAAGAACCTCGACGCCGCGGGATTCGCCGCGAAGTACAACGTGCCGTTCGTCACATCGCTCGGCTACGACCCGCTCACGGCCCACGGGCTCGACCTCGTTGGTTCGTCGAGCTTCGCGCTCACCGATACCGAGAAGTCGGCGCTCGGCGCGAACGGCTTCGTGACGACGAACCGCAAGCGCTTCCCGTCGTTCATCTACGGCTACGAAACCATCTACGCCGACGATCTGCCGGTCTACCTCTCGGCCGACTCGATTCTCTACGCCGTCCACGACTCGTTCGACGACATCTTGAAGCTCGTCGAGGGAGAATCGCTTCGTCCGAAGCTGCACGATCTCCTCGCAGGTATGCGTGCGTCGCTCGCCGCGGGCGGTGGAGCAGCCTTTCCGGCGGCCGCGCGCGCCAATGCGGATCTGTATCTCTCGGTCGCCGCGAGCCTCCTCGACGGCACATTCTCTCCGCCTGTGGCAGGTGGAGACGCGACCTCCGCCAAGGCCTTGTTCGATGGCGCGACGGCCGGGGAGGGGATGCGCAACATCGAGCTCTTCGGCGTCGACCGCGACATCGACTTTTCGCAGTTCAAGCCGCGCGGCCACTACACCGAGTCGACGGCGCTTCAAACGTACTTCCGCGCCACCATGTGGCTCGGGCGCATCGAGTTCCGCATTCTCGAGACCCAGCCCGATCACACGCAGGTCTTCCGCCGTTCACAGCTCGAGGCGGCCTACGTGCTGCGCGCGCTCATCGACGGTGCCGGCTTGTCCAACTGGCAGAACATCGACTCCGTCATCGGAGCGTTCGTCGGCGAACCCGACAACATGACGCTGCCGCAGCTCGATAGCCTCCTTGCCGATCTCCACCTGTCCGACGCCGCCTCGCTCACCGGAGTGTCCGACACCGCCATCGCGCAAGCCGTCGTCAACGGCGGGTACGGCGCGCAGCGCATCTCCAGCCAGATCATGGTCAACGGCCTCGGGAGCGGGACGATGCCGCTCTCGAGCACGTTCCTCCTTCTTGGACAGCGCTACGTCCTCGACAGCCATGTCTTCTCGAACGTCGTCTACGATCGCGTGGCCCACGGCAACGCCATGCGCATGATGCCGAACCCGCTCGACATCGGCTTCGCCGCGCTCGGCAACGACCACGCGGGCATGCTGCTCGGCCCCGAGCTCACGCGCTACTCGTATGCTCCGGACCTGGCCTCGATGCGCGTTCTTGCCGATGCCCATCCGCAGGAGTACTGGGAGGGCAGTCTCTACACGGAGTGGCTCTCGCTGCTCCGCACGCTGTCGCCCACGGCCAGCACCATCTCCGATCCTGGAGCGGCCGGCCTGCCGCGCGTGACCGGCACCGAGCCCTGGGGTCGTCGTCTGCTCAACACCCAGCTGGCATCCTGGGCCGAGCTACGGCACGACACGATCCTCTACACGAAGCAGTCGTACACGGGCGCGGCAAGCTGCGAGTATCCCGACGCGTACGTCGAGCCGTACCCGGAGTTCTATGCGAAGCTCGCGGCCTTTGCATCGCGCGGCACGGCGGCGATCGCGAACGCAAACCTCCCGAACCCTGCCTCGGTTTCCGCGATCACCACGTATTTCGACAAGCTGCGCTCCGTGGCGGGCATCCTCGAGGCGATGGCCAAGAACCAGCGCACGGGCGCTCCTCACACGGCCGAGCAGCTCGCGTTCGTGAACCAGCTCACCTTCACTCAGGGCTGCGGGTCGCTCGCCGACTTCGACGGCTGGTACGCCCAGCTCTTCTTCAATCGGGCGCTCGCGATCGAGTTCGATCCCGTCGTCGCCGACGTCCACACGCAGCCGACCGACGAAGGTGGATCGCCGGTCGGTCGCGTCCTTCACGTCGGAACGGGAACGCCCCGCGCGATGGTGGTGACCGTCGAGACGTGCTCGGGTCCGCGGGCTTACGTTGGCCTCACCTCGAGCTACCACGAGAAGATCACGGAGAGCTTCCAACGGCTCACGGACGCCGAGTGGCAGCCGCTGGTCGGAGCCGGTCTCCCGGACGTTTCGTGGATGACCGACCTCGTGCAGCAGTGACGCGAGGCGGTCGTGCCGCCTGCGCCGACCGCGCCTTAGAAACGCAAAAGGCCCCAGCACGGCAGCGCTGGGGCCCATGGTTCGCGTCGATTCGAGGTCGTACGCGAGCGGGAAGTCGGAGCTTCGAAAAGCTGGAAACGACGCGAACGGAATCAGAGAAGCTCCTTGATCTCCTTGTCGATCTCGGCCTCTTCACCGTCGTGGTAGCCCTTGTGGACGTGCTTCACCATGCCGTCCTTACCGACGATGTACATCGACGGCATGTTCTCGGGCTTGTACTGGTCGGCGATCTTGTGGCCCTCGTCCCAGCCGACCGGGAACTTCGCGCCATGCGTCTTGGCGAAGTCGGGGATGCCGCCCTTCTCGTCGTCGACAGAAACCGCAGCGATCTCGAGGCCGCTCGCCTTGTACTTCGTGTAAAGGTCCTGGTACTTCGGGAACGACTTCTTGCAGGGCTCACACCACGTTGCCCAGAAGTCGACGAGCGTGACCTTGCCGGGGGCGACGGCAACCTTGCCCTGACCGTTCAGCGAATCGATCGAGAAGGTCGGCGCCTTGTCCCCCTCCTTGATGCCTTTGCCCGAGTCTTTCGCACTCGTAGCGTCTTTTGCACCTTCGCCACCGCAGGCGGGGAGCCCTGCGAGCGCGAACAACGAGAGAGCTGAGAGAGCGGCGAGCTTCGCCGGGATTCGCATGCGCATGACCGAGGAGTCTACAGTTAACCGCGAGAATTGTGGGGGCCGGTTTTTGACTTGCTGGAAAACTCGCGGCTAAGCTCCTGTCAGCCGATGAGCCCCCAAGTCCACAGTCTCTGGAGCGATCCGTGCAGCTCCGCGTAGTCGGATGCCACGGTGGGGAGACTCCGAAGCACCGCACGAGCGCGTTCCTCCTCGACGACCGGCTCGCCATCGATGCCGGCTCGCTCACGAGCGGCCTCGACCTCGGCTTGCAAGCCAAGCTCGAAGCGGTGCTCGTCAGCCACGCCCATCTCGACCACATCCGAGACCTCGCCACCATCGCGGACAACCGCGTGCAGCTCGGCTGCGAGCCGCTCCTCGTCGTGGGCGTCCAGGGGACGATCGACGTCCTCAAGACCCACTTCTTCAACAACCTCCTTTGGCCTGATTTTGCGGCCATTCCGTCGAAGAAGCACCCCACCATCCGGTACAAGGTCCTCAAGCCCGAAAAGCGCGTGGAGATCGCCGGCTATGGAGTCCGCGCGATCGAAGTGAACCACACGATCGACACCTGCGCGTTCATCGTCGACAAGAACGGCGCCTCGATGGCGTACAGCGGCGACACCGGGCCGACGGATCGACTCTGGGAGGTGCTCTCGAAGGAGAAGGACCTTCGCGCCCTGCTGATGGAAGTCAGCTTCCCGAACGAGCAGCAGCGCATCGCCACGGTGAGCGGGCACCACACGCCGAAGACGCTTCACGCGGACCTGATGAAGTACGTCCGCCCGGCCGATCTTCCGACGCTGCTCTACCACATCAAACCGGCCTTCCAGCGACAGGTCGAGGAGCAGTGCGCCAAGCTCAAGGGCGTGAACCTCTCGGTCCTGCGTCTCGGCGAGCAGCTGATCCTCTAGCGCTCGTTCGCGCTCGTCCTCTCGTCCTCCTGAGGATGCCTGCCTTCGCGGGCACCGGATTTCAGGGGGGCGCCACACTCCTGTCCCTTCTTATCCCGCTTTCCAGGTGCTATGTGGGCACGTTCCCGTGTCCGACGCATCTGAAGCCCGATCCGACGAACCCCAGGTCCTTGGCCTCGAAGACGACGCAGAGGCGACGCGAATCGTCCGCGAAGAGCTGCGCTTGCTCGAGGTCGTCGCAAAGGCGCTCGGGCCCGAAGCCCAGCCGTCAGCCGACGCTAGCGCAACCGGTTCGACGCCGCCTGGCGCCCCGAACCTGGCAGAGCTGCTCGCCGAAGACGACCGCCGCTTGCTCGAGCTTCGCGACGCCGCCGCGTCCGCCAAGCCCGAAGATCTTCCGGCCCTGCTCGAGCAGATGCACCACCTCGGCGCGCTCAGGGCGCAGCGAGGCAAGGCATCGTCCGGCGCCGTCGATCGCAAGACGCCGTACTTCGCTCATCTGAGGCTCGAAGAAAGCGTCAACGTGCGCGGCCGCGCCGGGAGCAAAGAGCGCCGTCGCGACATCCTCGTCGGCTCGCGCCAATACGTCGACGCCGGCTCCGGCGTCCGCATCGTCGACTGGCGTAACGCGCCGGTCAGTCGGATCTTCTACCGCTACCGCGAAGAGGACTCCTACGAGGAGACGCTGGGCGATCAGCTGGTCGAGGGAACCGTCACCGCGCGTCGTACCGTGGCCATCGTCGATGGTGAGCTTCGCAAGGTGACCTCGCCGCAGGGCACGTTCGTGCGTGATGCGAGCGGCCTTTGGCGTCGGGCCGAGCCGCAGACGGCGCGCCTCCGGCTGCCGGGGCGCGAGCGCTCTGCGACAGCCGCAGCGCCGGAGCGCATCAACAAGTCGACCTCGCCCGATCGTCTCCTTCCGGCGATCGCCGCCATGCTCGACAAGGAGCAGTACGATCTCATCACGCGTCCTGGCACGGGCCTCGTCGCCATCCAGGGCAGCGCCGGCAGCGGCAAGACCACGGTCGGTCTCCACCGCGTGGCCTTCCTCCATGCCTCCAGCCCGAATCGGTTCCGGCCGGAGCGCATGCTCGTCATCGTCCCCAACGAGGCGCTCATCCACTACACGAGCCGCGTTCTTCCGGAGCTCGGCGTCTCGGGCGTGCCCGTCATGACGTTCGCGCGCTGGTCGGTGCGCGTGCTGCACGACATCTTCCCGAAGCTTCCGAGCGCCATCAGCGACGAGACCCCGCCGCTCGTGTCGCGCGTGAAGAACCACCCCGCGATGCTTCTCGCCGTCGACGAGATCGCGAGCGAGGTCACCGCGCGTCTCGACACGAAGGTCGAAGCGGCGATGGCCAGGTGGCCCGACGGCAAGCTGGTCGTTCAGGCATGGAAGGCCTCGAAGGGCGCGCCCGATCGCCGGGTCACGCAGCTCTCGCAGTGGGTGGCCGGCAAGCGCGAGCTCGGCAAAACGTCCGGCTCGGGCCTGCCCGAGGTCACGCGCAGTGCGGTCGTCGCTCTCGGTCAGGAGATGCGGAGCGACTCGCGCGCCGTGCTCGCCTCGTGGGACGACGTCACCACGAACCGCGCACGCCTCGACAAGCACTTCGGGAGCTACTTCGGTAAGGGGCAGCTCGATCAGGTTCACGAGTGGTGCGTGCGTCAGGCGCGCATCCGCGTGGAAGGGGAGCGCGACGGCGCCACCGCGTCGCTGGATTCCGAGGACTACCCGCTCATCCTGCGCCTCTTCCAGGTGCTCCGCGGCCCGCTCCTCGACGTTCAGGGCAACCCGCTCACGGTCAGCCACCTCTTCGTCGACGAAGTGCAGGACGCGAGCCCGGTCGAGCTCAAGATCCTCCTCGATCTCGCGTCGGGCACCAAGGACGATGCCCATGATCCGAGCCAGCTCTCCGTCACGCTCGCGGGCGACGTGGCCCAGCGCATGCGCGAGGAAGACGACGTCCACGTCGCCTTCGATTGGGACGCGACGCTCAAGGAGCTCGGCGTTCCGGGCGGCGCCGGCATGATCGAGCCGCTCAAGGTCAGCTACCGCTCGACCGCCGAGATCACGTCGTTCGCGCAGGGCGTCCTCGGACCGCTCGCGCACGAAGCCGAGCCGATTGCGAACCGTCATGGTCCGCCCGTCGAGCTCTTCACGTTCGGCTCGACCGGCGAAGCGGTGGCGTTCCTCGCCGACGCCCTTCGCGAGCTCGCGCTCGACGAGCCGGACGCGAACGTCGCACTTCTCACGCGCTTCCCGCAGCAGGCGGAGGTCTACTACGAAGGCCTCATGCGTGCGGAGGTCCCCAACGTGCGGCGCGTGCGTCGCCAGGACTTCACCTGGGAACGCGGCTTCGACGTCACCGACGTTCGCCAGACGAAGGGCCTCGAGTTCGACGAGGTCATCCTGCTCGACACCACCGCCGCGAGCTACCCGGAGACGCCCCAAGCGCGTCAGGCCTTGTACGTCGGTGCGACGCGCGCGGCCTATCAGCTCTGGTGCATCACGAGCGAGACGCCCTCGAAGCTCGTCACGAGCTCGCTTCCGCCCGATCAGCCCACTACCTGAGTGGTCTTCGACGTCTTGGCAGCACGCCGAAACGTGACCGCCTTCGGGTCACGTCGTATGGTTCTGGCGTGAGCAAGATCGCGGTCATCGGAGCAGGAGCTTGGGGAACGGCGCTCGCGGCACACGCCGCGCGTCGCGATCACGAGGTTCATCTTTGGTCGCGCGAGCCCGAGGTGGTGCGCGACATCGAGGAACACCACGAAAATCGGGGGTTCCTCGGAGGGGTGACGCTCCCCAAGACCATTCGCGCATCGACCGATCCCGGGGAGGTCCTGCGCGGTGCCAGCGTCGTCTTGCTCGTGCCGCCGTCGGCCTATTTGCGCGCGGTCGCCACGACCATGGCGCCGCACGTGCCGAAGGACGCACACGTCGTCATCGCCACCAAAGGCATCGAAAACGACACGCTCGAGTTGATGAACGAGGTCGTCGCGGAAGCGATGCCTTCGCGCGATCGCAACGCACTCGCGGTCCTGTCCGGACCGAGCTTCGCCCGCGAGGTGGCAAGCGGGCTGCCCACCGACGTCGTCGTGGCGTCCAAGAACGACACCGTGGCGAGCGAGGTCGCCTCGGCGCTCCACACGCCGATGTTCCGCGTCTACACGAGCAAGGATCCGGTGGGCGTGGAGGTCGGCGGCGCGCTCAAGAACGTGCTCGCGATCGCTTCCGGCGCATGCGACGGCCTCGGCCTCGGCACCAACGCGCGCGCGGCGCTCATCACGCGCGGCCTCTCCGAGATGGCACGCTTCGGCGTCGCGCTCGGCGGCGATCCACTGACGTTCATGGGACTGGGGGGCGTCGGCGACTTGATCCTCACGTCGACGGGCGCACTCTCGCGCAACCGCTCTCTCGGCATGAAGATCGCCGAAGGCGTCGACGCAAAGACCTACCTCGCCTCGCAGCGTGCGGTCGCCGAGGGCTACGGCACGGCGAAGGCGGCCTGGCAGCTCGCGCAGAAGCTCGGCGTCGACGCGCCGATCACCGAGCAGGTCTACCACGTGCTCCACGAGGGGCGCCCGCTCATGGAAGCGATGAAGCTCCTCATGACCCGCGCCCAGAAGCAGGAGCTCTGGGGCCTGGACGCCAAATAGCGCAGGCTACTTCGGCGCGATCGCGTCGGCGCGCGCAGCGAGGACATGCGCGATCACGTCGTCGACGCCGTCGCCCACGTTGGCGCGGGTGAAGATCACCGGACCGCCCTGACGAATCCGTTCGGCGTCGCGTGCCATCACCTCGAGGCTCGCGCCGACGTGGGGAGCGAGGTCGGTCTTGTTCACGATCAAGAGATCGCTCTCGGTGACGCCCGGTCCGCCTTTGCGCGGGACCTTGTCGCCGCCAGCGACGTCGACCACGTAGATCGTGAAGTCGACGAGCTCGCGGCTGTACTGCGCCGCCAGGTTGTCTCCGCCGCTCTCGACGAAGAGCAACTCCGGCGACACGTCGCGCATGAGCTGCTCGAGCGCGTCGAGGTTCGGCGTGATGTCCTCGCGGATCGCCGCATGCGGGCACCCGCCGGTTTCGACCGCGCGGATCTGCGGCGACGGTAGCGCGTCGTGGCGGTGGAGGAACTCGGCGTCTTCGCGCGTGAAGATGTCGTTCGTGACCACGCCGAGCTTCATGCGGTCGCGGAGCTTCCGGCAGATCGACAGGACGAGCGCCGTCTTTCCGCTCCCGACCGGCCCGCCGATGCCGACCGTAAAGGCACGCTTGCCGAAGTCACGCGCCCGGCGCGGTGCACGCTGGCGGAAGAGCCCCGGCCCCGCATACTTCTCGTGCGTATGGCCGTGACCATGCGCGTGGTCGTGATCGTGGTCATGCGGATGATCGTGATCGCCGTGCGCCATCGTTCCCCTCACGATTGAAAGAGTCGCGCGTCGAGCTCGTCGTGGAGCGCGCCGTAGATTTCGACGAGCGGTGCCGTCTGCGCGGCATCCTCGACGGTTCGATGCGTGCATTGCGCAAGCAGATGATCGAGCAGGCCCGACCGCCCGGCCTGGATGCGCTGGGCTTCGAGCGGGCCGATGAGCGAGAGCCGTACCGCCGCCGAGAGCACCGTACGAGCCGTGCCGTGGAGGAACACGATCTGCGCGTCGCGCGCCTGGACGCCGAGCGCATTGCAGATCGCTCCGAGCATCGGCGCGTAGTGAGCCGGTCCGCGTTCGGCATGCTCGGCGACGGCTCCCACCAGCTGCGCGCGTGGCGGCTCTTCGAAGATCCGCGCAGCGGCGCTCACGAACGCCCGCCCTTGTGCGCGGCTCGCGCGGTTTGCCACGTGGTTGGCGATCGTCGCGTCGTACGCCTCGTCGAGATCGGCGAGCGACTCGGTGCCGTGGCAGGCCGCCCGCACGAACGGCAGCGCCGAGTACGCGGTCTGAACGAGAAGCTGGTCGAGAAACGGTTCGACGGCTTGGAGCCCACCGAGACGCACGGCGGCCTCGAGACCGGCCGAGTGGGCGAACGCTCCCGAGGGAAACGAGCCGTCGGTCAGCTGCAAGAGCAGCCACGGCGCCGACGGACTCGTGGCCGGCATGGGAGGCAGGGGCAGACCGTCGCTCGTCATTGTCGTGCTCCTCAGAACAAGGAATACAGGCGCGCCAGGGCGACCTTCGAGGCCGGCAGGGCGCGCATGAGAACGCCGTCTGCGAAGACCTCGTAGGTCTCGGGATCGATCCGCATCTTGGGCAGCGCGTCGTTCAACCTCATGTCGCGCTTGCCGATTCCACGGCATCGTCGAACCGCGTTGATGCGTTTCTGCAGTCCGAGCGCCGCGATGTTGCCTTCCGCGATGGCGCGCCGCGAGACGAACGCGATGCTCGTGGCGCCCGTGGCGCGTCCGAGCGAGCCGAACATCGGCCGCATGTAGGAGGGCTGCGGGGTCGGGATCGACGCATTCGGATCGCCCATCTGGCCCCAAGCAATGAGCCCGCCCTTGAGCACGAGCTCCGGCCGCGCTCCGAAGAACGACGGTCGCCAGAGAACGAGGTCGGCCCACTTGCCGACTTCGATCGAGCCGATCTCGTGGGACATGCCGTGCGCGATAGCCGGGTTGATCGTGTACTTGGCGACGTACCGGCGAACCCGGAAGTTGTCGTTCGGGCCCTTTTCCTCGGGCAAGCGACCGCGCTCGTTCTTCATCTTCGCGGCGGTTTGCCAGGTCCGGCAAACGACCTCGCCGACGCGGCCCATGGCCTGGCTGTCGCTCGAGATGATGCTGATCGCACCGAGATCGTGCAGGACGTCTTCGGCGGCGATGGTCTCGCCGCGGATGCGGCTCTCGGCGAACGCCACGTCCTCCGGAATGTTCCGATCGAGGTGGTGGCAGACCATGAGCATGTCGAGATGCTCTTCGAGCGTGTTGGTGGTGAACGGGCGCGTGGGGTTCGTCGAGCTCGGGATGACGTTCGGCTCGCCGACCACGCACATGATGTCCGGCGCGTGACCGCCGCCGGCGCCCTCGGAGTGGTAGGTGTGAATCGTGCGGCCTTTGAAGGCGGCGATCGAATCGGCGACGTAGCCGGACTCGTTCAGCGTGTCGGTGTGGATCGTGACCTGGATGTCTTCGTCGTCGGCGATCCCGAGGCAGCAATCGATGGCGCGCGGGGTCGTGCCCCAGTCTTCGTGCAGCTTGAGGCCGACGGCGCCGGCGCGGATCTGATCGACGAGACCGTCGGTGAGCGACGAATTGCCTTTGCCCGTGAGCCCGATGTTCAGCGGCAGAACGTCGGTCGCGAGGAGCATGAGCTCGATGTGCCGAGCGCCTGACGTGCACGTGGTGGCCTTCGACCCGGTCGCCGGTCCGGTGCCGCCACCGACGAACGTGGTCACACCGCTGGCGATCGCTTCATCGGCCTGTTGCGGGCAGATGAAATGGATGTGCGAGTCGATGCCGCCGGCCGTGAGGATGAGCCCTTCGCCGGCGATCGCCTCGGTGGTGACGCCGACGATCATCGACGGCGTCACGCCGCTCATGACCGCGGGATTTCCGGCCTTGCCGATGCCGACGATACGGCCGTGCTTGAGGCCGACGTCGGCCTTGTAGATGCCGGTCCAGTCGACGATGAGCGCGTTGGTGATGACCACGTCGAGCGCATGATCGTCGTCGGCGCCGGGCATTTGACCCATCTGGTCCCGAAGCACCTTGCCGCCGCCGAACTTGCACTCGTCGCCGTACGAGGTGAGGTCCCTCTCGACTTCGATAAGTAGACCCGTATCTCCGAGGGCGACCCGATCGCCGGTCGTCGGGCCGAACATCGCAGCGTACGCAAGTCGGTCGATGCGGCTCATGACTTGGCCTCCTGGAGAGTTTCGTCGGCGTCGGGAAGGTGGACTGAGAGGCGCTCGAAGTTGCGAGCAATGTCTGCCGCCGACGGCCCCTCACGAGAGCTCGATCCGTTCTCCACGAGGGTAACCGTGCGGGTATCGCCGGGCTCGAAGCGCACCGCGGTGCCGGCGGGAATGTCGAGATGCTTGCCGTGGGCTGCTGCGCGATCGAAATCGAGCGCCGCGTTCGTTTGGTCGAACGGATAGTGGCTGCCGACCTGGATGGGTCGGTCGCCCCGGCTCGTGACCTGGATCGTGACGCGTGCGCGCCCGGCGTAGAGCTCGATGTCGCCCGGGACCACGTCGACGGCTCCCGCAGCCGTCACCGGCGACGGGCTCACGCCGAAGATCGACCGATCGGGGACCGGCAAGAAACTCCCGTACAGCGCCAGATTCAGATCGCCGTCGTCGAGCGCGATCGGATCGTGGACCGTCACGAGCTTCGTTCCATCCTCGAACGTGCCTTCGACCTGCACCTCGTCGATGAGGTCGGCGACGCCCGGCAGCACCTGACGATGCCCGAGGATACGACGCCCGACGTCCATCAGCTCGGCGACGCTCCTTCCATCGCGAATGAGCTCGAGGAGCTGCGTCGCGAGCAGCGCCACGGCCTCGGGGTAATTCAGTCGAAGCCCGCGAGCGAGCCGCTTCTGCGCGAGCACGCCAGCTTGATGGAGCAGCAGCTTGTCGATTTCGCGCGGCGACAGATGCATGGCCTACGTCCTCGGTGCATGCGCACTCAATGGCGCGCAGTGAAGGGATCCACGACGTCGATTTCGGGAAGGTTTCGGAGACGCCTCTGAACTTCGTCGATGACGCCCAGCGGCGTCGTTCCTGCGATCCGAACGATCGCGCCATCGCTGGTCGAATCGCGTCTGGGCACGGGCAGGGGGCTAGGCGCCGCAACGAGGGCACCGTCGGCCCCGCGAGCGTGCTCACGGGAGTGGCTCAGGATCCCGGCACGAACCGGAGCGACGCCCGGGCCGATGGCGAACAGCGTGGCGAATGCCTCGAAGCGGTCCATGCGTTCGGCGATCGAGCCGTCCTTCGCGTCCAGCCGGAAGGCTTCGTGGAGAAGCTTCTTTCCATCGCGTCGGACGACCGTTCTCGTTTCGAGGCTGCCGAAGGCCCAGCGTTCACCGTACGCCGCACGGCCCGACGTGAAGCCGTCGAGCACCACGCACGACGCCGACGGACCTTGGAGGTCGACGTCGACATGCTGCGTGTAGTGGGCATCGCGAAAGCACGCCACGGGGTCGGGAAGCAGAACGAGCGTGCCGGCGACCCTGGCCCGGAGCGATTGCCGGGCGCGTCCGCGGAACACTTTGGTCGTGGCCTGGGTGAACACGAGCAGCGTCGCGCCAGGGTCTACCGTGACGTCCAGGTCCACGGTGTCGCCATCGACGAGGCCGCCGCCGAACGTCACCAGGCACACGGCGGCCGCCGAAGATCCCGGGAACGTCGGCCGGACAAACCGGAGCGGACTCGTGGCGAACGCATGGCTGAGCGTCGAGGCCATCCGGGCGTCGGGCCGCGTGGCGACCAGCGAGCCGCGACCGGCAGCTTCGGCTTGCCCACGGCCGATCGCTTCGTTCGTTTCGTTTGCCGTCGTACCGCGAGGTCCGTCGTCCACGTAAGCAACGCTCGTCGATGGTCGACGTGCGTGTCAACGCGGCGCCCGGTCCGACCAGCTCGCCGAGCGTCACCAGACGGGGAGCCGCTCGGAGCTGCGAACGGACCGCGAACGACGGACCGCCGAGCGCCTGGAGCCTGACCGGCGCCCAGGCCGCCCCCCGCCGAGGGCCGTCCCGTTAGTTGACATAATGCATCTTATGCGAAATTTGAACAGGGGCGCTGGGAGGGAATTTAGGGCGTTTCGTGCGGGTCCCCGTCCGGCGCCGGTCGTTACGCATAACGCGCAGCGGCCCCGCCGAGAGCTGCTCGAAGCGCTCTCCACGGGGCCGCCGAAGGCCGAAGGACCGGTCCGAGGTCCCGGTCTGCGTCCGAGTTTCAGAGACCGGTCGGTGCCGGGAGCAGCGACATGGCCATCCGGTTGCCGAGCCTCCGGAACGCCTCGCCGTAGCCCGTGGTCGGTCCGTTGCCTCCCGGCACGGTCACTGGACCGGTCGTCGGGCTCGGACAGATCGAAGACGCCACCGCGTTGTCTCCCAGGAGCTGCGCCAGACGAAGCGGCCGCACGCCCGGATACGCCTTGGCCGCCACCTGAAGCGTATGCACGGTTGCGTCGCAGATCGGCGACGCGGCGTTCGTGCCGAGACGACAGTCGCAGTCGTCGGGGATCACGGTGGTGCAATCGCGCGGCGCGTCGAGCGCAAACGTGCACGCGTACTGGAGTTCACCCTGCGTCACCCATTCGCGACCATGAACCGGGTCCGCGTCGTTCGCCGAGGACGGCCCAGGAAGCCCGGGCCGCGGGTCAATGGACTGGAGCATGTGCGGATCGATACCGCTCAGCACGTAGCCCGCGGGATCGGTGCCGACCACGCGCGCCCAGTCGCCGGCGGTCATGTTCGGATGCAGGAGATCGGGCGGCGCGCCGGCCATGACGCTGAGCACCACCAGGCGCTGCGAGCGCGGTCCGGCCGTCAGATGGCACAGCTCTTGGTCGGCCGACGTCGGCAGCGCCGGCGCGAAGATCGGGTTATCGCACGACGGTGTCGGCGTGTAGCGGCCGTCGGCGTCGTGGTCGTCCTCGCGGCTCGGCACCTTGGCCGAGAGCAAGCCTTGGACGTAGCGGTCCAGCGGAAACTGCGGGTCGACACCGAAGCGTCGCTTCATCTGGAAGAAGCGCGCGTCCGGCGAGTCGTCCCGGTCCGCGTAATACGGCGTCGTCGAGCAGATCGGATCGTTCTCGACGACGGCACAGAGGTCCGCGCTCGGTCCGCTACCGTTGGCGCAGGCAGCGGCGAAGCCACAGGACGTGCACTCAGGCGCCCCCGGATTGGCGGCACAGGCCGATGTCGCGCGCGGAGCGGTACCGCGGCCGCCATTTTGCGGAGCGTTCGAGCCAGGAAACGAGATGTTGGCGAACCCCCACCCCCGACCTCCGAGAGATACCGGATCGACGGTCGAATCATCCTCGTCCGTCACGACCACGATGCTGAGCAGCGAATCGGGGCGCAGGAAATCGTGGCGCTGCTTGAGAACCGTCTCGTCGGTACCTTCTCGATGGGCAACGCCGTCGGCGTCGACCGTGACGCTGTCGTAAGGATTCGGTTCGACAAGGAAGCGATACCAAGCCTCGAGCTGGGCTTCGAGACCACAGCCTCTCGTGCCCACGCCCCCAACGAGCGCGGTGACGTCGTCGATCAACTGCGTCGGGTCGGCGACTCCGCCTGCTCCGAACGAAAGAAAGCCCGCACTGGCGTTCGCCACCGGCACTCCGCCCGGACCGGTCGTGACCAGATGCGCCTTCCTGTCGACGAGAGGCTGCACGCAGGTGTCGCTGCCCGGCGTACCGAGCGACGAAGTCACGATGCCGACGTGCAGGTCGTTCACAGGAGCAAACTCGAGGTGCCCGGTCGCGCAGAAGCCGTTGTTGCTCGGGGCGATGACGGTGCCGCTCGCGTCCACGCAATTCGGAGAAACGAGTCGCCGAACCAGAGCCGGCAGCGATTTTTTCAGGAGCTCCTGCTTGTCGCCCATCGACCCGGAGTCGTCGACCATGAGGAGCAGATCGACTTTGCCCGACACGGTTTGAGTTCCCGTTGGGGTCACGATGAACGACGGCGACGCCGTGGGCTCGACCACCCCCACTTCGACAGGCCCCCCCAGTGAAGCAAGATCACCTTTGCAACCGAACAGCGCGAGCGAAGTCGCGACGACGAGACTGATGCGTTTGAGCATGCCGACCTCCGACACGCACGAATGGCCACGCGACGCCGCTCTCATTGCGAACTCAAATCAGAATTCGAATTTAAATCCTGAGTAGACGAGCGACGAATCAACCCGCGAACGCGATGGTCGTATGCGGAGCGCGGATGCTCGACGAGGAAGCGCTCGGCGAGCGTGCGAGCAGCATTCGAATCGCCACGTGCGACGAGGAGCTCGATGCGCGCCACCTTCGATTCGAGCGCGAGCGTCCCGTTCGCGAATCGCGCGTCGTGGTCGTCGAGCGCGTGTTCGGCGGTCGACGGATCGCCAGCGGCGAGCGACGCACGCGCGCGGTCGATGAGCGCAATTTCCTCCGCGACGGACGGCGGCTTGGCGTCGCTCTTCGGCTCGACCTTGGCGACGGACGGAACCATCGGCCGAGCGCCTGCTCGCGGAAGCGCGGCGTTGGCCGACGGAAGATCGGTGACCGAAATCGTCGGCTCCGCAACCGGTGCTCGAGGCGCCGATTCGACGACCTCGGGCGATTCCGATGACGATACGACCGAAGGCGCAGGCGCCGTCGCGGGTCCGACGGAGGAAGGCGCAGGCGCCGCCGGTGCCAGCGCCATGCGGAGCGCAATGACGATGCCGGAGAGAAGCGCGAGCCCCGCAGCACCTTTGGTGACGGCCGAAGCACCGAGGACCGACGCGCCGTTCGCGGCGGAAGGGGTCGCAGTCCCCTCGCCTGCGATCGCCGCAACTGTGCCGCCTGCGCCGATTCCCAAGGCCGCGAGCGCGCGCGCGGCGCCGTCTTCCGGCTCGCGGTCGAGCCGAGCGGAACGCAGAAGCGCACGATCGAAGTCCGGCATGCCTTCGTCCTCGTGCAATCGCTGGGGATCGCTCATCGGGTCCTCCCTTGAGACGTGTGCCTCGCGCGGATGCGTCGCACGATGACGTCGAACTCGGCGCGCGCCTTGCGGAGACGCGTGCTGACCGTGCCCGGGGGCAGCCCCAGAAGCGCGGAGATCTCGTTCGTCGTGAGCTCTTCGAGCTCGAACAGGACGAACACTGCCGCCACGTCCAGATCGAGCTGTGCGATGACCTCGGAGAGCAGCTCGCGCGCCTTGCGCTGCTCGAGGACGGTGTCGGGCCCCGGCGTCTCGTCGTGGAGGTCGTCGGCGCGTTCGTTGTCGAAGGTCAGTCGCGAGCGACGCTTCGAGCGGCGCATCTCGGAGGCCACCCGAAGTGCCGTTTGGAACAGGAACGCGCGCTCGCTTCCGGGAGCAACGTCACCGAGCCGTCGCGCCAACACACCGAGGACACGCTGTGCGGCATCGTCGGTATCTGCCTCCGGAACGCCGAGACGGCGCAGCGAGCGCCAGAGAAAGCCGTAGTCGGCATTCACGATCCGGCGCAGGCGCGCTTCATCGACCACGGCCTTGGACGCCCCGTGCGCATTGTCGCCAGGGCCATCCGCGTGGAGATTTTCGAAGACGTCGGCGGCCATGGGGGTGGATTCGGGGGCGAATTACCGAGGAATGGCCGGACGCAGCAGGCCTCATTCGGAAAAGCGATAGCCGAGCGAAAGAGCCGCCTGACCGAAGACGGCTGGAACCTCGTAGACCACGTCGCTCGGGCGAACGAAGAACCCGTGTCGCAGCAGCGGAAAGCCCAGCTGGACGTCGGCTGCGACGAAGAGCGAACGTGTGAGGTCGAGATCCGCCCGGCCGCCGACGCCGAGCGAGAGCCATACGAGCGACGAGGCCTCTGCGTTCGAGATCGACTGGCCCATGCCGCGCAGCAGGCCTCCCTCGAAGCCGACGCACGGTGAGAGGCGCACACCGAAGCGCACGGACAGCGGGCATCCGTCGACACGGGCGGACCAGCGCTCGAACCTCGCCGTGCCGGCGACCGTATCCATGTCCGAGCTACGTGCGACATCGAGCGCCAGACGAAGCGAGCGACCATCGAGCTCGAAACCGCCGAAGACAAAGACTTCGGGAGCCACCGTCGGGCCAACCGCACCCGTCGCGCCGAGTCCGGCGCCGAGCACGATTCCGTCGTCATTTTCGGGCTCACGCGTGACCGGACGCGGACGGTCGACGGCCGCGGATGGCGGCGCAGGCACTTCCTTCACCGGCGCCACGGGAGAAATCGCGGGCTCCGGCGGCATGGGCGCTTCAGCAGCCATTTCTTCGGCGGCGAGTGCAGCCGCGAGGGCCAGAGCTTGGACGACCTCCTCACACGTCGCGGCGTGGACGTCGCGTGCGCGATCGTCGATCCTCAGCGTGCCGTCGTAGCCGTGCTCGGCGCTCTTCGCGATCGAGGTGTGCGCGCGGGCGAGGACGCGGCCGGCGTCGGCACGCTTCTCGATCTCCGCACGGAATGCGTCGACGTCAGGACATTCCGGGGGCGCCGCGTACGAAACGGGGGCGGTTTCGGCGCGGGCGACCTTCGTCATCGCCGTGGTCGCGAACATCGCCGTCGCGATGAACGCCGACGCCGGGCATCGCGCGGATCTCCAACGTTCGGCCAACGCCGATGACAGATGCCATCGAAGGCGCGGCCCGGTCAAGGACGCCGCCGCGGGCGCCTCGACCGACTCGTTTCAGCGCTTCGCGAGCGGAAGCGGCGGCGCGACGGCGATGCCGAACAGCTGGCCGGCGTTCGTCATCACGTACGCGCGCCCCATGAAGGCCGCCGGCGTCTGCGCGATGCCCGTCCCGGGGTCGATGCCGTCGATGACCTTGCCATTGCGCGGCGACATCAGGAACAAGCCGTAGCGGCTCGTGCCGACGAGAAGCGCCCCCTGAAAAGGAACCGGCGCCGTGACACCGCCCTCGGGGACCTTGTTCCGCCAAACGACGCGTCCCGTGTAGGGGTCGAGCGCCGCAAGGCCGAACGTTGCGCTCGACGAGAGGACCAGCTTGTGGGCCGGCACCATCGGTCCGCCCTTGTCGGGGCCGTTCGGATTCGGCTCGTGCTCGGGCTCCTTCCAGAGCACGAGGTCGGTGCCACCGACGGCCTTGTCGTTCGCCCAGACGCGAGCGCCGGTGGCCGCATCGAGCGCAAAGACGCCGCCGGCGTAGCTCGAGACGTAGACGACACGCCCCTGCGGGTGATCGTCGAGGACGGGCGTGGTGTCGACGTCGAGGTAGCGCGGCGCGTCACCGCTCGCCTGCTCGGCCTCGGCCGAGAGGTCGACGGTCCATCGCTCGCCGCCCGTCGCCGCGTCGTACCCGATGACGTGACCGTCCGAGTAGGCCATGAAGACGAGCTTGTTGACCGGATCGTACGCCGCTCCGGCGTGTCCGCTGATCTCCATGCCGAGCGCCGGCGTCCGGTGCACGGCAGGCCAGAGAGGCTTGCCCGTTCGACGATCGATCGCGAACAGGAAGTCCGACGCGTTGGAGAAGAACAGCGACTCACCGGCGCGAACCGGCTTGCGCGAGACCTCGGCGCCCGTGTCGAAGCGGTAGACGAGCTGACCGGTCTGGGCGCGCACGCAGTAGAGCGCACCGTCGTTCGAGCCGAAGTAGACGTAGTCCATTTCCGGGTCGTAGAGCGGCTCGCTCTGGACGACCCCGATCGTCTCGAAGCGCCAGATCGTGCTGCCGTCACCGGCGCGCAAGGCGTAGAGGCCGCGATCGGACGAACCGATGAAGACGCGATTGTGCGCGGGATCGATCTCCGGGCGACCGCGCTCCCAGTCCTCGCCGGACGTGCGCGACGGAGCCGTCAGGTTACGGTTGATGAACACGTTCATCGCGCCGTTCGGACGGTTGTACCAGTTCGGGACCTCCGGATTGACCCGGTCGCCCGCGAACACATCCGCCAGTCCGCAGCCCGCACCGAGGGCGCAGAGCGCGACGGCGCCCAGAAGCGAGGCCGCGCGTTTCAAGGCTTGCCGCCGCCCTGCTGCTGCTTCTTCTGGGCGTCCTCGATCATCTTGCGGATCTGGGCGGGCGTGAGCTGCGAGCCACCGCCCGGCGCGCCGCTGCCCTGCTTGGGCGCGGCCGACGGATCGAGCTCGCGAAGGCGATCCATCGCGACCTCGCGCAAATACGGGAACGCCGGACCTCGGGGGATGCTCATTCCCGGCAGCGCGTCGTCCGTCTTGTTGACGCGATCCTTGAGCGAAACGAGCAGTTCCTTGGCCTTGTCCTTGTCGCCCTTGGCCTCGAGGACGCGCGCCTGGTGGTACATGGCGAGCTCCTTGAAGCCCTGCACTTCCACCGTGTTCTCCAGCTCTTTGTAGGTCTTGAGGGCGTCGTCGAGGTACTTGCCCTTCTCGGCGGGCGCGGCCTGGGCCTTGAGCTCGTAGGCGAAACCGAGGCCCTCGAGCGAGCGCCCCTTCACTTCCTGATCGGCGGCCGCGAGCGGCGACGCCTTCACGTCGTTGAAGGCCGCCGCAGCGCCGTCGGGATCCCGCTTGTCGAGCAGCAGCGATCCCTCGGCGAGGCGCGCGAGGATGGCAGCGCCCGTCCTCGGGAACCTCGCTTCGACCTCACGGAACTTGCCGAGCGCGGCTTCGCGACGCTCGTCGTAGGTCTTGAACATCGGGCCGGCGGCCTGGATGTCGTCTTCCTCGGCGTCCTTCGGGGGTTCGCCGATGTGACCACGCTCGTCCGCAACGGCCTGCGCGAGCAGCACCGACGCGTCGTTTTCGCGCTTGTGGTCCCAGTAAAGGAAGCCGGCGACACCGAGCAGCGCCACAGCGATGGCTCCGCCGACGATCTGCACGAGCTTCTGGTTTTCCTTGGCCCAGTCGCTGAGCTTGGTGGTCCGCTCGAGGAGCGGATCGGCGTCTGCCGCGATCGCAATCGAGCGCTTGGGCTCGGCGCGCGTACCGATCTTCGCGAGCTTCTTCGAGGCGGCCACCTCGAGGCCGGCGCCCTTCTTGCCGCCCTTTTTCTTGGCCGCACGGCGCTCGGCGAGCTTGCGCTCTTCGTCGCGCGCCTGACGCTCGATGGCGTCGTCTTCGCCGAGCGCGGCGACACGTCGAGCGATCGCTTCGGGGTTCATGGCGGCGTCGTCGTTGCTTTCGGCGGCCTCACCCTCGCCGGCGGCGGACGCACCTTCGGCGCGCTCGTCGACCATTTCTCCTGCTTCGGCGGCGCCTTTCGCCTCGTCTTCGCGCTCTTTTTCGTCGCTCACGGGGCGGACTCTAGCCTCGTCAACCACGGCACGTCAAAGGCCGCCGTCAGGCCCGTCGTCCAAGGGGTCTGCTCCGGCATCCGGGAGCCACGCGCGCGGCGGAGGCGGCGGGATCTCGGGAGCGCGCCGGACGAGCCAGGCGGCCTGGATCCCGTCCGGATGCTCGAGGTGCACTTCGACGCGGGATCCGGGATCGCGAGTCAGCTCGGCCACCCAGACGTTGCCCTGCGGCTGGCCATCCACGTTTTCGCCGCCAACCTTCACGGAGAGCGTGCCCGGCCCCTCGCCCACGAGCACGAGCAGGCGGGCCGGCCCCTCCCCACTCACCGTGAGCGAGGCGTCCACGGTCTTCGGGGGGGCGCCCGCCGGCGCGGTCCACCCTCCCTTGGAGCGCTCGAGCAGTCCTGCGTCGCGCGCGACGGCCACGGCCGCATGCATGACCTCGGGCACGCCCGCGAACCTTGCAAGCGGGGCGCGCAGCTCCTCCCTGGCCCCGACCTTGAGCAGGGCGAGCGCTTCTTTGGGACGAACGTTGACGTACCGCTCGGTCGTGAACGTCGAGAGCAGCGCCTCTTTGGCGCGTAGATCGCCGATGGCGGCGAGGGTCTCGACCACGTAAGGACGAAGGCGCACGTCCTCGAGGGAGCGAACGAGCGGCAACACCGCCGAACGCGCTCGAACGTTGGAAAACGCCGCGAGAAGCTCGCGGGCCTCGTCGAGCTCACCGCGCTCTCGTGACGTAGGAAGGAAGGCCGCGTCCCAGCGGGCCACGAGTGCGTCTTCTCCGCGCGCATCTCCCTTCTCCGCGAGCGCCAACGCCGCGGCGGTGCGCATGCGCGCGTCGTGTCCCGCGAGAACGCCGTCGACGCGCTCCTTGACGGGACCGCCGGCGGCCTCGCCGAGACGTGCGAGCGCGAGGGCCGACCAGGTTCGCACTTCGCCGTCCTCGTCCTTCGCGAAGGCGCGCTGGAGCTGCGCGCTCATCTCCGGAGCTTTGAGCCCGAACGCGCACCGGGCAGCGGCACGCCGGATGTCGACACGGGCGTCGTCGAGGAGCGGAGCCACGTCCTCGGCGGCCTCGCGATCGCCCTGCAAACCTCGCCGGAGGGCTTCGGGCAGCGCCGAGGCCTCGTGTTTTCCGTTCTCCCGTTCGATGGCCGCCGTGAGACGCTTGAGCTCCTGGACGCGCGCCGGTCGATCGACGACGGGCCTTTGCTCGGTCGGATCGGTGGCGATGTCGAACAGCGTGCAGGCGCCGATCTTGCGCGCGCAGACGAGGCGATCGCTCTTTCGCGCAAGCAGCGTGTAGTCGTCGGTCTCGGCGAACGCGAGCCCCTGTTCATCGGATGCCGCCTTGCCGACCACGAGCGGTCCGAGATCGCGACCACGCACGCGTGCGGGCATGGGGATGTCGAGCGCGGCGAGCGTGGTAGGCAGCAGATCGATGGTCTGCACGGGCGCCTCGACCACGCGAGGCTCGATGCCCTTGCCGGCGATGATCAGCGGAACGCGGACCTGCTCCTCGTAGACGCTCGTGCCGTGATACCGGCCGCCGTGATCGCCGAACTCCTCGCCGTGGTCGGCGGTGAACACGAAGGTGGCCCCCGGCCGGCGAGCTTCGACGAGCGAGACGATGTCACCGACGAGCGCGTCGGCCGTGGCAATCTCGCTGTCGTACGCGTCGACGGTCTCGTTGCCCGAAAACGGATGTTCCGCGTGCGCTTCGTACGGCTCGTGCGGCTCGAAGAGGTGGACCCACAAGAAGAGCGGCTTGTCGGCCTTCGCGTTCGCCAGGTACCGCTCGATCTGCGCGCGACGGAGCTCGGGCCGCGCGAACTCCTCCTTCTTGTATTCGAAGCCCAGCGACCGATCGCGCAGCTCGGTAAAGCGATGCGCGTCGATGAAGAACACGGCGGGGGGATAGAACGCGGCGGTCCGGTAGCCGTAGCGCCTCAGGTGATCGGCCCACGTCTCGGCCTTTTCGCCGGCGCCCATGGCGAGGAGCGGCCGCATGTACGTTCCCGTCATCATCGACGAGATCGAATACGACGTGTGGGGCGTGGGGCAGTACGCGCGGTCGAAGCGAACACCGCGCGCCGCGAGCCGATCGATGTTGGGCGAGGTCGGCCGCCCATACCCGTACGACGAGAGGTGATCGGCGCGGAGCGCGTCGACGGTGAGGAGGACGATGTCTTTTCCCGTCCAGTCGAGGGCGCGGGTGCCGTGCGAGCCCTGCAGAATCGCCGACGTGTTCGCCAGCTCGGGCAGATCGACGTCGTCCAAGGGCGGCGGAGGCGCGAGACGCCCGGCCACGACGACCGCGCGACCGAGAAGCGGCGCGTGCTCGACGAGCACTCGCCTCAAGTTGTCGTCGGTCGACACCGTGCGCGCCCCTCGCGGCGCCCACACCAGCGCAGCGAGCACGAGGACGAGCCCCGTGACCGCAAGCGGAAGCTTCGCCAGTGTCGAGCGCGTGTAGACCCACGTGGTCGCCCACGCCCCGAGCGTGATCGCGAACAGCCCGAGGTGAAACGCCGGGTACAGGCGCGGAAGGACGAGCGCGTCGGCGAGCCACGCGCCGAGACCGACGAGCCCCGCGAGAAACGCCACGCGCCCCGTCTTCTCGAGTGGCAACCGTCGCACCACGGCAAGCGTGATCGCGCCGGCCATCGCGGCGAGGACCAGCACGAAGCCCCCGCGAACGATGGGATTGGCCATGTGCCGCCCCGTCGACACGCCGAACGCGACGAGCGCTCCCGCCAGGGCGGCGAGCCCCGCGAGAATCGCGGCCCGCCTCGCTCGCACGAGCTGGCCGAGGCCGACGAAGAGAATCGCGAGCGGAAGAGCGGCGGCGAGGCCCACGGGGCTCAACTGCCAGCGCGCATGGCTCATCTCCCACGTGCCAGCGAACTGCTTGTCGTACGCGAGCGCGATGACGAAATTCTCGACGACGAGCAGCCCTGCCCAGGTCGCGAGAATGCCGCCGACGTCGAGGACGCGACGCGTGAAGTCCGTGCTTCTCACCCGGCCTCCTCACGAACGGCGAGTACGTGACCGAACCGTGCGACGAGCGCCCCGAGGACGCGATGTTCGGGGCGCTGGAGCGCCGGATCGGTGACGAAGAGATCCCTCGCATCCTCGTCGATGCGTGCGAGCCACGGATACGAGGCGCCGTGCTGGAGATAGAGCAGCTCGTCTTCGACGCCATGCTGACGCGTGCCGCCGAGATCGCCGGCTCCGCGAAGCTCGAGATCGGCGCGCGCAATCGCCTCGCCACTCGACAGCTCCTCGAGCGCCTTCAAACGCGCGCGGGCCGGGCCCTCGAGAGGATCGGTGTAGACGAGCACGCAGGTGCCCGGCTGGCTTCCACGACCGACGCGACCACGCAGCTGGTGGAGCTGCGCAAGACCGAACTGCTCGGCGCCCTCGATGACGATGAGCGTTGCCTCCGGCACGTCGACGCCGACCTCGACCACGGTCGTACCGACCAAGATCTCGGCATCGCCTCGTCGGAAGGCGGTCATCGCGGCACGTTTCGCGGCTGCGCCGAGCCCACCATGGAGCAGCGAGACCTTGCGCGAAGAGAGCGTCTTCGCGAGCGCCTCCGCGCGGGCGACGACCGTGGCGAGAGGATCGGTATCGTCTTCGTCGTCGGGATCGCTCTCGATCCGCGGCACGATCCAGAAGACACGTTCACCGCGCGCGCAGACTTCGTCGACACGCTGCACGATGGCCTGCAGGCGACTCGAGGGCGCGAGCTCCGTGGTCACGGGCAGGCGCCCCATCGGCCGCTCGTCGAGGGTCGACGTTTTGAGCTCGCCACGCAACGCGAGGGCCAAGGTTCGCGGGATGGGCGTCGCGCTGAGCGTGAGGAGATGCGGGCGCTCGCCCTTCTTCACGAGCGAGAGACGCTGCGCCACGCCGAGCCGCTGCTGCTCGTCGACGATGACGAGACCGAGGCGAGCAATCTCGAGCCCCTCGCGAAGGAGGGCATGCGTGCCGATCGCGATCTGGGCCTCGCCCGTCCGAAGGTCGTTCTCGGCCTTCCGGCGCGCCGCGGCCGGCACCCCGGCTGCGACGAAGGCCGAACGCGCACGAGCCGCCCGCTCGAGCGGCTTCACCGCGTCGAGGTACTGCTCCGCGAGCACGCTCGTCGGCGCGAGGATCGCCACCTGGAAGCCCGCCGCGATGCACTGTGCAGCGGCCGCCAGCGCCACGGCGGTCTTGCCGGTTCCGACGTCGCCCAGGAGCAAGCGACGCATGGGGCGCGGCTCTCCGAGCTCACCGGCGATCGCGTCGATGGCGCTTCGCTGGCTCTTCGTGAAGGCGAAGCCAAGCTCACCCTCGAGCTTCTTCTGCAAGTCCGCGCGACGCGGGCAGGCGGGCGCGGCCACTCCCCTTCCTTCGCCGGACTCCGATCGAAGCCGCTCCCAAACGCGGGCGAACGCCTCCGTCCAGGCGAGGCGCTCGAGGAATGCTCGTCGCGTGGCCTCCGTGGGAGGCGCGCCGGCGCCGCGCGTGTGAATCTCGCGCAACACCGACGACGCATCGGCCATGGTTTCGCGCTGGGAAATCGCGGGCGGCAGCGGATCGGGCGTGATGCCCTCGTCGACGGCCCAGGCAATGGCCTTCCGGAGGGTAGCCTCCGGCGGACCGAAGCGACCGTAACGAGCGCGCACGGCACGCACCTCGGCCGTATCGAGGAAGAACTCGGGATGCGCCGTGCGCGGCGGCTTCTTGGGCGGCGCCTCGATGCGCCCGACGAGGAGCACGCGGGTTCCCGGCTTGGCAGCGGCCAGAACGCCGTGCGCCATGAAGAACCAAAATGCGTGCAACTTGCACGAGCCGTCCTCCTCGTCCTCGACGAGCACGCGGACGGTACGGCGCCCTCGAATCGGCACGACCGCAGCGCTCTTCACGAGCCCGGTCACGGCGACGCGACTGGACTTCACGGCGCCCCCCGACGATTCGTAGACGGATCGCGCGGACGCGACCGCCGCAGCGATCGTCATCGGCTCGCGCAGATCGTCCCAGGTCGCGGGCGGCAGCCACACGAGATCGGCGACGGTCGAAAGACCGTGGTCGGCAAGGGCCGTTCGGGCGCTCGGCCCGAGGCCCGGAAGCATGTCGACCGGGTCGAGGGGGCCCACCACCTTCTTCGGCGCGCGAGCCTCCCCTTCCCCATCCGCGGCAGCCTTGCGGCGCGGGCGAGAAAACAAGCGGCAGGCGCGCACGAGCCCCTCGACGCGCGGGCGTGAACGCTCGACGTCCTCACGACGCGCGAGGCCGGCCAGGAGCTTCTCCCAGTCGGCCCGGCGCTCGTCAGGAACCGCGGCCGTAGCCTCTCGTACCGAGATCACGAGCGCATCGAGCCGCTCGGGATCGGGCTCGACCAGCCACTTCTTGGCCATCCGCGAGAGCCGTACGAACGGCACGAACGGCCCTCGAACTACTTGGCCGACTTGCCGGTGAAGTCGATCTCGAGGATCTCGAAGACGCGCTCACCACCGGGGGTTCGGACCTTGACCTCGTCCCCCACTTCCTTGCCGAGCAACGATCGAGCCAAGGGTGCGGTGACGCTGATCTGCCCGTTGTTGATGTCGGCCTCGTCGGCGCCGAGGATCCGATAACAGACCTCCTCCTCGGTCTCCGAGTTCATGAGCTTCACGGTGGCGCCGAAGGCGACCTTGTCGCCGCCGATCTTCGTGGGGTCGATGATCTCGGCGCGAGAAAGCTTGTCTTCGAGGTCCTTGATGCGCGCTTCGTTGAAGCCCTGACGCTCGCGAGCCGCGTGGTACTCGGCATTTTCGCTGAGGTCACCATGGGCGCGGGCTTCGGCGATCAGCTGCGTGATGTGCGGGCGTTCGACGGTCTTCCGGTTGTGGAGCTCGTCGCGCAGCTTGGCTGCCCCTTCGGGGGTGATCGGGTTCTTGTCGACCATGACCGGAGACTCTTTAACCTCAACTCCTCGCGGACGCGAGACGATCTTGTGGTACGTCCGCCGCGTGAGCATCGCCGGTGAGAGGCCCGAAAGCGGCGTACGTATTGCGCTCGAGCGACCGCGTGACGGTGGGCCGCCCTGGTCTTATACGGGCGCGGCGTACGTGCCGGACGATACCTTTGCGCTGAAGGTCCTGGTTACGGCCGAGGGTACGGTCGAGGTCGAGGTCCAGGCCAAAGGGGATAGCGGCAACCCGCCGCCGGCCGACCTGGCGGAGAAGGTCCGTCTCATCGTCCGCACCGCGTTTCGTCAGGCCAAGACCGACGACGAGCCCCCGGCGCGACGCATCGTCCGTTGGCGAGGCGAGAAATGAAGGCGAAAATGGTCTATACGCGAAAGCCGATGGCTCCTGCTCGCCGCTCTCACTCCCTTCTCGGGGCGCTGTGTATCGGCGCTCTTGGAGCCGCTGGTCTCGTGGGTATCGCGGGGTTGACCGGTTGCGAGACGCCCGAGCCGCGTTCGGCGCTGAGCTACGCGGCCGACGCCGAGCGCGCCTACAACCAGGCGATGGAGGAATTCACCTCCCACAACTGGATCGAAGCGCAGAGCCTCTTTCGCGAGGTCAAGCGCAAGTACAGCTACTCGAAGTTCGCGCGCCTCGCCGAGCTTCGCATCGCCGACGCGGACTTCGAGCAGGAAAAATACGCCGAGGCCATCCGCGAGTACCGGCAGTTCGTCCACGACCACCGCTCGGACGTCGAGGAAGTCGGCTACGCGCGTGCCCGCATCGCCGAGGCGCAGTACAAGCAGATCTCCGAGTCCTTCCTGCTCCCCAGCGCCGACGAGCGCGATCAGGCCGTCATCCTCGACGCCTACAAAGAGCTGAAGGGCTACGTCCACGATTATCCCACCGGCAAAGACTCGCAGAAGATCCGCGAGCTCCTCGCCGACGTCACGGCGCGCCTCATGCGCCACGAGCTCTATGTCGCGCGGTTCTATCTGCAGCGTGACAACTTCGACGCCGCGGTTCTGCGTATCCAGTACGCGATGCGCAACTTCGCCCTTGGTCCGCAACTCGCGCCCGCCACGCCCGGCAAGCAGCCGAGGATCAATCCGAACGCGCCCGAGCCGGTCGACTCCGGCCTCGAGGCCGAGGCGCTGCTCCTCCTCGGCGAGGTGTATCTGAAGATGCACAAGTTCGGCGACGCGCGGGACACCTTCAACGCGATCCTGCACGACTACCCGAAGAGCCCGCTGACGGTTCAAGCGAACAACTATCTCGACTACATGCGGGAGCGAGGCGTTTGAGGCGCTGGGCGGCCCTCGCGCTCTTCGCCGGAACGGCTCTTTTCACGGGCTCTGCCCACGCGCTTCCGCCCCCCGCAAGCCTTCCCCGCGGCCCCTGCGACCCGCCCTGGACCGTCGATCCGAACACGGGCAAGAAGGCGTTCAAACCCGAGTGCGTGTCGACGCCGGAGACGGCGGTTGCCGCCTCGCTGACCGCCAAGGCCGAGGAAGACGAAAGCCCGACGTGCGAACAGGCTTTCATCGAGCACGTCTACAAGGCCACGAAACCGAGCGTGGTGCGCATCACGCGGCCCGACGGTGCGCTCGGCACTGGGTTCGTCTTCTTCTCGAGGAAGAACGTTCTGACCGCCCTGCACGTGGTCGATCTCGGTCGTGACGTTCGCGTCGAGTTCCCCGGTGGAAAGAGAACCACTGCCGAAGTCGTCGCCGTCGACGAGGAACACGACCTCGCACTGCTCGAGCTCGCCGACGCGAGCGACGCACAACCGCTCACGCCACGCGCCAACGTCGCGGTCGGCGTTCCGATCCTCGCCATCGGCAACCCGTACGGCGATCTCCCGAGGATCTCGCGCGAGCTCGAGGGCCTGCTCAACTTCAGCGTTTCGCAGGGCATCGTCAGCGCCAAGAGCGACGCCTTCATCCAGACCGATGCTGCGCTGAGCCCCGGCAATTCCGGCGGCCCGATGCTCACGTGCGATGGTCAGGTGGTGGGCGTTGCCGATCGCCTCCTCGAGTCACGCATCGGCTTCGGCGTTCCGATCACGCACGCCGTGAAGCTCACGCAGAGCATCGGCAAGCGCAAATACCGAGGCACTTGGACGGAGCGCGACGGCGCGATCGGCATCGCCTGGCAGATCGACACGTCGACGTACTTCGGGCCCTACCTCGGCGGCAGCATCGTTGGGTTCGATCGCTTCGCGCTCACCTCGCGCATCGGCATCCTTTTCGCGGGCAAGCAAGACACGAACGAGCCCGTCGTAGACCGCTCGGTGCGACGCATCTTCGGAGAGTTCCTCCTCTCCTACCGGATGCTGCTCTTTCCGTATTCGTTCCCGACCTACTTCTCGCTCGGGGGCGGTGTCCTCGGCACGTTCGACCGCGGCAGCGAAACGCGACTTGGCGCGACGCTCGATCCGCCGGGGTGTCCCGCAGGCAGCAACTGCACCGCGAAGCTCGCCGCGTCGACCACGTCGATCCGCGGGGTGGCGTCGAGCCGATCGTCCAGGCTGTGCTCAATCTCGGCGCCCTCGAGGCCGGCTATGCGTTCGCGCTCGACGTGATCCACCCGAAGTACTCGACCCACCAGATCCTCGTCGGCCTCAGTTTTTAGGGCGGCGCGCGGGCCGAGGGCCTGTAGCCTGCTCGGTGACATGAGCACGGTCATGACCACCGGCCAGAAGACGGCGAAGACGATTCTGGTCGTCGACGACGAGAAGAACATTCGTCGCACGCTGCAGCTCGTGCTCGAGGGCGAGGGCTATCACGTGCTCGGCGCCGACAGCGCGGAGATGGCGCTCGAGATCCTCGCGCGGCCGAACACGCCGGTCGACCTCGCCATCTTCGACGTGAAGCTCCCTCAGATGAGCGGCCTCGAAGCCCTCGAACGGCTGCGCAAAGAAGAAGCCACGCGCGACCTGCCGATCATCGTCATCAGCGGCCACGCGACGGTGAACGAGGCGGTCAACGCCATCAAGCTCGGCGCGAGCGACTTCTTCGAGAAGCCCCTCGCCCGCGAGCGCGTGCTCGTCAGCGTGCGCAACGTCCTCGAGACCGCCCAGGCGCGGCGCGCGCTCGCCGAGGTGTCGAAGGAGCAGCTCGCCAAGTACGAGATGATCGGCAAGAGCGCGCCGATGCAGCGCATCTTCCACGACCTCGAAAAGGTGGCGCCGACGCGCGCCAGCGTGCTCATCACCGGAGAAAGCGGTACCGGCAAGGAGCTCATCGCCCGCGCGGTTCACCGTTTGAGCCCCCGCACCGACAGCCCCTTCGTGAAGGTCAATTGTGCGGCCATTCCGCGCGAGCTCATCGAGAGCGAGCTCTTCGGTCACGAGAGAGGCGCCTTCACCGGCGCGCAGACGAAGCGACGCGGCTTCTTCGAGCAGGCCCACGGCGGCACTCTGTTTCTCGACGAGATCGGCGACATGGACGTGGTGGCGCAAGCCAAGGTGCTCCGCGCGCTGCAGTCCGGTGAGATTTCGCGCGTCGGCAGCGAACACGTCATCCACGTCGACGTGCGCGTTCTTGCCGCCACCAACAAAGATCTCGGCAAAGAAGTCGAACGCGGCGGCTTCCGCGAGGATCTCTTCTTCCGCCTCAACGTCTTCCCTCTGCGCAGCCCCAACCTGCGCGAGCGCGTCGAAGACATCCCGCTCCTCGCGCATGCGTTCATGCTGAACTTCGCCAAGGAGAACGGCACGAAGCCCAAGCCCATCGACAACGCAGTGCTCGCCGCACTCGTGACACGCAAGTGGCCCGGCAACGTGCGCGAGCTGAAGAACGTCGTCGAGCGCATGGCCATTCTGTCGGGCGATCGCGTGACCATCGCCGATCTCCCCGAGGATCCGCACGAGAGCCCTTTCGGCGAGGAAGACCCGCGCGACGAGGCGGCGCCTCCGGTAGAGAACTTCGAAGAGGAGCACGACACCGCTTCACGCCCGCCCGCGACGGCGCCGGGCCCCGAAGCGCTTCGCTCGTATCTGACCT
Source organism: Labilithrix luteola (assembly GCF_001263205.1). Taxonomy (GTDB): domain Bacteria; phylum Myxococcota_A; class Polyangia; order Polyangiales; family Polyangiaceae; genus Labilithrix; species Labilithrix luteola. The sequence continues at coordinate 9,472,222 of NZ_CP012333.1, read as the reverse complement.
TGCGCGAATACCGCGAGCAGACCGAGCGTAAGTACATCGTCGACACGCTGAAGCTGACGGGCTGGAACATCTCCCGCACGGCGGTCATCCTCGGCGTCGAGCGGACGAACCTGCACAAGAAGATTCGCGGCTACCAGATCAAGCGCGGCGAAGGCTGACGCTGAGCTTGGAGAGTCGTCGAGCGGCTCATCGGAGCGATTCGTCCGTGGACACCGTGTGGTAGCGTGCATCACGTGCCTGGTTTGCGTATCGCGTTCGTCAGCCCTGCGCTCAACGAGCAGCTCCTGCTCCGCCGAACGGTCGAGGCGAACCTGCCGTTCATGGACCGACTCGTCATCGTGAACGATGGGAGCACGGACCGCACGGGCGAGATTGCCGACGAGCTCGCGCGCGAGCACCCCGAGAAGGTTCACGTCATTCATCAGGCGAACGCAGGCATCGGCGGCGCCGTGAAGAATGGAATGCGCCTCTTGCTCGAGCGCGACGACGTCGACGCCATCGGCGTTCTCGCCTCGGACGACCAGTTCGACCCACGCCTGATTCCGCGCTTCCGTCGGATCCTCGAGGAGATGCCGGACATCGACGTCGCGAAGGGCTCGCGGTTCATGCACCCGCAGTCGCTCCACGCGATGCCCTCATTTCGCAAATGGGGCAACCGCGGCGTGTCGTTCGTGCTGCAGCTAGCCCTCGGCTACTGGGGCATGAGCGACGTCTTACACGGCTACTTCCTTGCGCGCACGAACGTCATCCGAAAGATGAATTTCGCGTCGATCGCCGACGGCTACGATCTCGAGAACACGATGATGGCGGAGTTCCGACGCCTGCGCGCGACGTTCGCGCTCATCCCCTCCCCGTCACGCTACGGCGAGGAGGTCTCGAAAATCGTGATGAAGAAGCAGATCCCGCGCACCATCAAGACGGTCGCTGGCATGGTCGCCAAACGCGCCGTCGAGGGCCCCGACCGCCTCGGCCTCGCGCTCCTCGTTCTAGCGCCCCCCACGCTCGGCGCCACACTTCCCGTCGCTCTCGCGCGAATGATCAAGACGAGCCCGAAGGTAAGACGACTCAAGCGCTGACCGCCTGCGCGACGAACGCGTCGGAATCGACCTGCTTCCATCGAAGCACACCTCGAAACCTGGTCGACCAGCGGCGGTCGCGTGAGGTCGTGCGCTTGTAGCTTCGCGACCACCGCGCGGAAAATCGGTCACCGACGGTGCAGCGCGCGATCAGCAAGGCCGCACGCGAAGCATCCAACGGTCGAAGGCGAATAGAACTGCCTAAGCGTCTCCGCGGCCAGCGCTAGGTACGCTCGCACCTCCAACGTCCAACACGACCATTGAGTGTCGACGAGATTCATCGAACAAAGCGCACGAGCCGTCACTCACATTTCTCAATTAACGAAGAACGGTCAGCGTTACTTCACACAATCGAGAAATTTGCTCTTCCCAATAGCCACGTTTTTACACATGGCCCTCAACGCGTCGTCCCAGGGGTAGACACCTGTCGCATTTGCCAAATACCGACGAGGAATCCTGTCCCGAACATCAAATCATTTCGGACTGGCCGCTGTCATCGCAACTGCCGCCCTGTCATCGGGCTGTTCCGCCGAGGCCGGCGGCGCAAGCGATGACACCGTCGATGCGTAAATCGTACGGGCGATGGCGCCGTGTGCGGGGCGGCGTGCGCTGACGCGGGCCTCCGTGCGCTTTTATGCGGAGGCTCGCGTCCTCCTCGACTGAACGTCAGCTCGCTCGCGGAGACGGGATGTCGGCGAGGCGATCGACGACGCGGTTCACGAGGCCGTAGGTGATGGCCTCCTTGGCGTTCATCCAGAAGTTGCGCTCCGTGTCGCGGCAGATCTTTTCGTACTCCTGACCCGTGGCCTTCGCGAAGATGCGATTCAGGCGCTCGCGCATCTGCAGGATCTGCGTCGCTTCGATCTCGATGTCGGAGGCCGGCCCGCCTGCGCCGCCGAGCGGCTGGTGCAGGAGAAAGCGTGTATTCGGTAGCGCGTAGCGGTTCTCTTTCTTGGCTGCCGAGTAGATGAGCGCGCCGGCGCTGGCCACCCAACCGGTGCCAATCATGATGACGTCCGGCGCCACCGCACGGACGAGGTCGTGGATGGTGTCCCCTGCTTCGACGTGACCGCCTTGCGAATGCACGAGGACGCGGATCGGCGCGTCGCTCGACGAGGCGAGCGCAACGAGCTGAGCCGACACCGAACGCGCGAGCGCCGTATTCACCTCGCCATAGATGAGCACCGTGCGCGCGGAAAAGAGCGCATCCGCGGCGCGATCGAGAAACGCACCCTGCGGGAGCGACGGGTTGTCTTCTTCTTCCTTCTTCTCTTTCGGCATCACGCGAGCATCGTGCGCCTGCCCCAATCGAGCCATGTCTCGGACGCTCGATGGAATGTCCGATCGTCTCGATTGTCGTTCGGCGCGAGCGCCCGAGTGGACGTTGCTCGAGGTTCGCGCCATGCTCGAGGCATGACCGACGGGTACGTTGCACGAGCGCTCGACGCGATGAAGGCGGATCCCGCCCGTCGTTGGACGGTGTCCGCGCTCGCCCGCGTCTGCGGGTTGTCTCGGGCCGCCTTCGCGCGCCGCTTCACGCGTGCGCTCGGCGTCTCCCCGCTCCGCTGGCTCACCGAACATCGTCTTCGGCTCGCGCAGGAGCGCCTCCGCGAGACCGATCTCACGCTCGCCGCCATCGCCGCAGAGCTCGGCTACACGTCGGAGTTCGCGTTCGCCAAGGCGTTCAAGCGCCTGTTCGGAATCGCACCTGGGCTCTTCCGTCGTCGGGTCGCCCTCTTCCACCCTCGCATCACGTCGATCCCGGCCCTCCGCGCAACACAGGCCTTCCGCGCCGCGGCCTGATTGCACCGGCAGCGGCGTATCGCCACGTTGCCGCCTCCTCTCTTAGGCGTAGCTTCGGCGGACAGTGTCGGCCTCGCGAGCGCGCCTCGTCGTGGTCACGAGCATCGTGGCCACCCTCTGTTACGCCGTCGTCCTCGCCGGATTCGAGCGACTGCCGCGGTACGACGCGCTCGTCGTCGTCGTCCTCGCCGCGTCGATCTTCCGTGCGCTCGATCGCGCGTCGATTTCGGCGAGAGCCGTCGCCATCCACACGATCACGGCCGTGCTACTCGGATCGCTTCTCGTCCACCTCTGGACGGTGGGCTACGAAGGCCGCAACGCCGTGCTCGGCGGCATCTTGCCGTGGAGCGACTCCTATGACTTCTACGATGACGCCCTCCGTCTCGTGCATGGCGCACGCTTTTCGGAGGTCTCGTCGAAGAGGCCGCTCTTCAGCACGACGCTCGCCACCCTCCTTCGTCTGACGAATGGAGATTTGCGCCTCTGCCTCGTGGTCTACGCCGCCTTCGGCGCATGGGCGACCGCCGCGGCCTCGCTCGAAGTGTTCCGCACGCATGGTTACAAGAGCGCGCTCGTCGTCTGGCTCGTGCTGTTCTGGTTCGAGCGCCGATGGTGCGGCTTCATCCAGACCGAGCAGCTCGGGCTGCCGTTCGGCGTCGTCGGGTTCGTGCTCCTCTGGCGCGCGCAGGCGGCTTTCGATCGAGACCGCGCGCAGGCAACGAGGCTCGTCGTGGCCGGTCTCGTCGCACTTTCTCTCGGGATGATGGCCCGCGCGGGCCCGATGTTCGTGCTCCCAGCCCTCGTGATCTGGGCCGTGCGAAAGCTCGCTCCTCAGCCGGGACGCGAGCGTTGGAGGATGGCTGGCATCTGCGGAGCGGCTTTGTTGCTCGGCATCGCGTGCCATCGCGTGGTGCTCTCGTTCACCGGCGAGGGCGTCACGTTCTCCGACTACCCGGGCATCGCCTACGGGCTCCTTCACGGAGAGGACTACACTTATCTCGCCGCCTCGCATCCCCACCTCGCGCAGCTCGCGGTCGCCGAGCGCGTTCCAGAGGCTTGGCGCATCGTCGTCGGCGAGGTGCGCGCGCATCCGAGCATGTTCGCGTCGAGCCTCGCGCATTCCTTCGGGAGCCTGTTCTATTCGCCCCAAGGGATGTTCTCGTACGTCTGGACGAACCCCGACGATCGCATCCTCGAAGACGCGCGGGCCGTTCGTCGCGCCATGGCCGAGAGCGGCTATCTCGGCCCGCTCTGGCTTTGGCAACGCGAGCTCGGCACGACGAGCTTGCTCAACGCCGTCGGCATGGCGCTCACCGGGGCGACCTTCGTGGTGGCAAGCGTGTGGTCGGCCTTCATCGTCTTCGTGCGACGCGCGAAAGATCCCTCTCTCTCGCTCCTACGCTGGGTGTATGCGGGCGTTCTCTTGTCGGCCCCGTTCACGCCGCCGTGGATCACGTCGGGCCAACAGGTCGCGACGGTGGCCCTCGCGTTCCTCGCGGCGCTTCCTGCGGTCGTGATCTTCGGGCAGGACGCCTCGCCCTCCGCGCCGTCGCCGCCTGCGCCCGGTGGCCGGAGCCGAGCACTCGTCTTTGCGCCGTTCGCGTTCATCGCGTTCATCGCACTCGCGATCGCCGGACTCCGGACGTTCCCGGAACCGTTGCCCACCGCTCGCGTGGGTGAGCACCTCGTGCGCCTTTACCCATCGACCGCCGTGGAGATCACCGAAGAACGAACCCACGGCTTCCGAACCAAAACGCTCGCCGATCTTCGCACCGCGTTGCCGTTCCTCGCGAAACACAATCCCGAGCTCACCGATTCGATCGAGTCATCGCTTCGACCGGGCACGGTCTTCGTGGCGGCGTTCGATGCCGAAGACGGACACGTGAAGGTGCTCGTCGACGAGGCGCGGTCGCTTCCGGAGCTCGCCTCGCGGGAATGGCTTCGAATCGAGGCGACGGCGCTGGCGAGTCCGAACGTGCTTCGGGTCACGAAGCGGTTCTAGCTGCCCGTCGATCCGTAGCCGCCAGCGCCGCGCTCGGTGTCGTCGAGCGCGTGAACCTCCTCGAGGACCACGGTCTCGTGACGCGCGAAGACGATCTGTGCGATTCGGTCGAGTGGCGCGATGGTGACAGGCTCGGAGCCGAGATTCACGAGCACCACGGCGACTTCACCGCGGTAGTCGGAATCGATTGTTCCAGGGGCGTTGAGAACCGTAACGCCGTGTTTCGCCGCAAGCCCGGAGCGGGGTCGAACCTGCCCTTCGAGGCCCTTCGGGATGGCGAATGCGAGCCCTGTCGGGACTTTCACGCGACCAAGAGGTGACAAAGTGACCGGTTCGGTGAGCGCCGCGTGCAGATCCATGCCCGCAGCGCCATCGGTCTGATAGCGTGGAAAGGGAACATCGACGTTCCCTACCCGGCGCGTCGAAATCCTCAGGGAATCCAGGCTTTCCTTCGAAGTGCCTGCCTCCGTCTCATTCACCCTTTCACTCGCCATGCCCCCTTCCCTACACCACCGAGCCGACCGGCGAGGCATCGTTCTCAGGTGTCGCCGCTCGCGGCGCTATTCCGATTCGGATTCCGGTTCGGATTCCGGTTCGGACGCGAGCTCGCGTGACGTGTTCCGGGGGGCGGCCCCGTCCGCACGCGTACCACCTTGCCCCTGCAATCCTCCGGACCCCTACAAAACGGCGTCACGGGTGTCCGTCGGCGCTCTCCTCTCCTCAAGTGAACGGTAGCCTTAGAACGATGGCGCGATCCGACGGGAACGCACCGCGGACGGTAGGACGCTACGTCCTCTACGGCGAACTTGCGGCCGGCGGCATGGCCACGGTCCATTTCGGACGTCTCAGCGGGCCGGTCGGCTTCTCGCGCACGGTCGCCATCAAGCGACTTCACCCGCAGTTCGCCAAAGATCCCGAGTTCGTCACGATGTTCCTCGACGAAGCGCGCCTGTGCGGGCGCATTCGTCACCCGAACGTCGTTCCCACGCTCGACGTCGTTGCGACGGCAGGCGAAATCTTCATCGTCATGGAGTACGTCTCGGGCGAGGCGCTCTCCAAGCTGCTGAAAACCGCGTGGCAGAAGGGGATCCAAATCCCTCCGCGCGTCGCCGCCACGATCCTCTCGTCCGTCCTGCACGGTCTGCACGCGGCTCACCAGACGAAGGACGAGCACGGTCGCGAGCTCGGCATCGTCCACCGAGACGTCTCCCCACAGAACATTCTCGTGGGCGCGGACGGCGTCGCGCGCGTTCTCGACTTCGGTGTCGCCAAGGCCGCTGGCCGTACGCAGACCACGCGCGATGGTCAGGTCAAAGGCAAGATCGCGTACATGCCGCCCGAGCAGTTGAGCGGCGGACAGGTCACGCGCCAGTCGGACATCTACGCCGCCTCCGTCGTTCTCTGGGAGGCCGTGGCGGGACGTCGTCTCTTCGACGGTGAAACGGAAGCGATCGTCCTCGTTCGCGCCATCGAGGGCAAAGTCGACCCGCCGAGCACGTATCGACCGGAGCTGACGCCCGAAGCAGACAGGGTCATTCTCAAGGGCCTCGCGCGAGAGCCCGCCGACCGCTTCGCGACGGCACGCGAGATGGCGATGGCCATCGAGCAGACGATCGGCCTTGCCTCCCCGTCCGAGGTCGGCGAATGGGTCGAACTCGTCGCCGCCGACGAGCTCGGACGCCGCGCCGCACGCATCGCCGAGATCGAGAGCGCGTCGGTCAATGGCCACTTCGCTACGATGGGCTCGCCGCCGATGGGCTCGCGCGGCTCTGCGGTTCCTGGCGAGCCTCCGCACTCACAAGTTTCGAGCATATCGGTATCCCGCGCCGCTATATCGATATCGCCGCCCGCCAAATACAGTCGCAACGCGAAGCTATTCACCACTGTCGCGGCCATGCTGGCAGTGCTCGGCGTCGGCCTCGGGGCCCTCTCCCTCGACGAAGTGCTCGGCGCTCATCGACGCACGGGCACGCCGAACGTTCTCGAGCGTGAATCTCGCGGGATCGCGCTCATCGGCCCGGCCATGGGCCCATCGCGCTATTCGGCGCCCGCTGCCACGCCGTCGGGACAGTCGGGGGCGGTCACGTTCGGGCGTAGCACCGCGGCGCAGCAGCAGGCCCAACAGGCCGCGCAAGCCGCTCAGCAGGCGGCGCAGGCCGCCGCTCAAAAGGCGAAGAACTGCGAACCGCCCTACACGATCGACCCGGCAACAGGGCACAAGAAGTACAAGCTCGAATGCATGGGCAAGTAAGTTTTCGGCTCGATCACCAGCCGCTAGCCTGTAGGCTCGAGCGGGGGACTCGAAAGAGCTGCTCGACGACAAAGTCTGGGAGGCCACGAGGATGAGGAATTCGAAGGCGTTGGTGGCGTTCTCCGGCGCTGCATTCGCTGCGGCCACGCTGTTCGCGGGCGCTCCTGCGCACGCCGCGGACGACCGTGAAGTTTGCGCGTCTGCCGCCGACCAGGCGCAGCAGCTGCGCGACGAAGGCAAGTATCGACGTGCGCGTGAGCAGATGCTCATTTGCGCGCGTGACGTGTGCCCCGCGCCGATCAAGCGTGACTGTCTCGAGTGGCTCTCGAGCCTCGAACAGGTCGCCCCCACCATCGTCATCTCGGCGAAGGACGGAACCGGCGACGTCACGGACGTGAAGGTCTCGATGGACGGGACCAGCATCACCGAGCGTCTCGACGGCAAGCCCTTCCCCGTCGACCTCGGCGAGCACACGTTCAAGTTCGAGTACCAGGGCAAGACGAAAGAGGAGAAGGTCCTCATCGGCGCTGGCCAGAAAGTGCGAACGATCGGCGTGCAGTTCGGCAATCCGAACGCAGGCACCACCGGCGGAGACAGCTCCGGCGGCGCCACAGCGGGCGGCGAACAGAAGAGCGGCTCGCTCGTTCCGGCGCTCGTTGTCGGCGGTATCGGCGTCCTCGCGCTCGGCAGCTGGGCCTACTTCGGGCTCAGCGGAACGAGCGACGTCGATCACCTGGAGTCGACCTGCAAGCCGAACTGCAAGCAGAGCGACGTCGACTCGGCCCGCAGCAAGCTCATCATTGCGGACGTCTCGCTCGGCGTGGGCGTCGTCGCCCTCGGCGTCGCGACGTACATGATCCTGACGCGTCCGAAGGTCGACTCGGAGATCAAGACGGGCATGAATTCGGTCCGCTTCGATTTCGGTCCGACGCGCGGCGGAGCGGTGGCCGGTCTCGGCGGCAACTTCTGACAGCTGGTAGAGTCCCAAGCCTCGCGCTCTCGGCCCTTCGCGGTTGCCGAGAGCGCGCTTCGCATTTTGTCCGCGCTTCGTGCGCGTGAACGATGTGCGCGCTTCGCTTCCAAATCGAAAGCGTCCCGCGGAGTTCCCACTCCCTATCCGGATGCTCACCTGTACTATCCCGAGAAGTGTCCGCAGGCGCCCGCCATGGAGAACGAAAGGGGGACTTCCTTGCTGGGAAGTACCTCCTCGGCGACTGCCTCGGCGTTGGTGGCATGGGCGAAGTTTATCTCGCCACGAACATGTCGCTCGGGCGCAACGTCGCCATCAAAGTTCTGAACCGTGAGCTGACGCACAACGAGGACGATGTTCTTCGTTTCCTTCGGGAGGCGCGCGCCGCGGCGGCCGTACGGCACCCCAACGTGGTCGACGTCCTCGACGTGGCGCGTGACGACGACGGCACCCCGTTCATCGTCCAGGAGCTGCTCAAGGGAGAAGATCTCGAGCAATACCTGCAGACGAGCGGCGGCCAGCTAAGGGTCGAAGAGACGCTCGAGATCATGATTCCCGTGACCGACGCCGTGTCGGCGGCCCACGAGCGGAACTTGGTCCACCGCGATCTCAAACCCGCGAACATCTTCCTCGCGCGCGAAGGAACGCGGCTCACGCCCAAGGTGCTCGACTTCGGCGCCTGTCTCTACCAGACGGTCGGCGCGCTGAGCTCGCGCGAGCGCCGCATGCTGATTGGGACGCCTCACTACATGGCGCCGGAGCAGATCACGTCGAAAGAAGACCTCGACGTGCGCGCGGACGTCTGGGCGATTGGCGTCATTCTCTACGAACTGCTCGTCGGCGAAACACCGTTCGAGGGTCCGAGCGAATCGGCCGTTCTTGCGCTCGTTCGATCCAGCACGGGTGTGCCTTCCGTGCGAGCACGAGCTCCGGGCGTGCCCCAGGCGCTCGAGATGCTCATTGCGCAATGCATGGATCACGATCGTTCGAAGCGCCCGCGCAGCGCCGAGAGCGTGCACGCGGCTTTGAACGTCATTCGCAGCGAGCTTCGTCACGGACGGCGCATCGACCTGAGCGAGACGCTCACCGAAACGTTGCCCGCCGCGCCGCCGGCGCGCCCCATCGCCATTGCCGAAGCACGTGGTTCGCGGACGACTCGCCGGAGAGGCGCGTCCCTCTTGACGCTCAGCTCACCGGACGACGAAGACGTTTTCGCGCCGGCCAAGACGCCCGATCCGCCGCTCGAGTCGACGTTGAAGGTCGAATTCGCTCCGAGAGATCCGGGACCGCTCCTCGCGCGCCACGCGCCGGTCTCGTCGCTTCCGCCCATTCTCGATCCTCGCGCGTTCGCGCCGCCGCACGTTCCACCGAGCCCGTCCCTGCCCGACGTGGCCGCGGAAGCCGCGCTCCCTTCGCACGTAGGACCGGAGACCAAGGCCGTCGAAGAGGTCATCCGTCTCGCACCGAAACCTGCCCTCGTCGAGGAGGCGCCTCGTCCACCGCCGGTCACACCTCCGGCCGCTCCGTCGGGGTCGCTCTCGGCGATGGAAGCGCCCGCCAAGCTCGGATCGCGCATCGACACTCCGCGTTCGAGCAGCGCATCGACGCCGGTTTGGACGCCCCGCGATCGCGCCGAGCTCGGCGGCTACGTCCTGGTTCCGGCAGTCTTGGGCTTCGTGGCGCTCGAATACGTCACGTTCGTGAGCGGCCCGCTCGGACGCGCGCTGCGCGGTGAAGATCCGATCGGCAGCGGCATCGTTGCCATCGCCGCTCTCGCCGCGACCGCCGCTCTCGCCGTGCGCGTGGTCTCGCCGTCACGTACGCGCCCCATCACCATCGCCACCATCGGCACGCTGTTGCTCGGCGTCATCATGATCATCGTCACGTTCTCGGCGGGCGAAGCCGCGGAGCTCGGTATTCCCCCGGCGGCCTCGGAGCTCGTTCCCTTCGTCGCGCCGATCGCGCCGATCGGGCTGCTACTCGCCGCGCTCGGCCGTGCGCGCATCGCGTGGCTCTCGCCCTACGAGCGCCGTGAAGGACAACGCTTCGCCTTCATCGCCAGCGTCATGCTCCTCGCCGTGCTCGAGCTTGGCCCGGCCGGCGCCGTTCGTCACAGAACCGACAAGGCAGCCGCGGGTCACCCGGAGCGCGCCACGGCTGTGGTCCCGACGAGCGCGACGAACGCGGAAACGCACTGAAGAGCGGCGCCTGAGGGGCGGCTAGCCTTTTGCCGCCCGCGTCCGCGTGCTACCGAGCGGCGGAACATGTCTTCCAAGGATCTCGTCCTCATCCTCGACTTCGGCTCGCAGACGACGCAACTCATCGCCCGCCGCGTCCGCGAGAGCAAGGTTTACTGCGAGATTCACCCTTGCACGCTCCCCTTCGAGGAGGTCCGCGCGAAGAACCCGCGCGCCATCATCCTCTCCGGTGGACCGGCGAGCGTGTACGAAGAGGGCGCACCGTCCCTCGACAAGCGCGTGCTCGAGCTCGGTGTTCCGGTGCTCGGCATCTGCTACGGCATGCAGCTCATGGCTCACCTGCTCGGCGGCAAGGTGGAGCGCGCAAACAAGCGCGAGTTCGGCCTTGCTCAGGTGCAGGTCGAGAAGAACGACGGCATCTTCCACCGCTTCGCCAAGGGCGAATCGCTCGACGTGTGGATGAGCCACGGTGACCGCGTCGCCAGCATGCCCGCCGGCTTCGAGACCACGGGTCTTTCGGGCAACACGCCCTTCTGCGCGGTCGCGAACGACAACACCAAGATGTACGGCGTGCAGTTTCACCCCGAGGTCGTTCACACGCCGCGCGGTTCGGACCTCCTCGCCTCGTTCCTCTTCGAGGTGACGGGCCTCACCCCCTCGTGGACGCCCGGCTCCTTCACCGACGAAGCCATCCAGGCTGTCAAAGACAGGGTCGGTCCGAACGAGCACGCCATCTGTGGCCTCTCGGGCGGCGTCGACTCGTCGGTCGCGGCGATTCTCTGCCACAAGGCCCTCGGTGATCGCCTCACCTGCATCTTCGTCGACAACGGCCTGCTTCGTCAGGGCGAGTTCGAGCAGGTGGTGAACACCTTCCGCGAAACGTTCAGTCTGAACCTCGTGGCGGTCGACGCGAAGCAGCGCTTCCTCAGCGCGCTCGCCGGCGTCTCGGATCCGGAGCAGAAGCGCAAGATCATCGGCAAGGTCTTCATCGACGTCTTCGACGAGGAAGCCCACAAGGTGCAGGGCGCGGCGTACCTCATTCAGGGCACGCTCTATCCCGACGTCATCGAGAGCGTCTCCTTCAAGGGCCCGAGCGCGGTCATCAAGAGCCACCACAACGTCGGCGGCCTCCCCGAGCGCATGAAGCTGAAGCTCATCGAGCCGCTTCGTGAGCTCTTCAAGGACGAGGTTCGCGCCTGCGGTGAGTCGCTCGGCATGCCCCGCGACATCCTCTACCGCCAGCCGTTCCCCGGCCCCGGCCTCGCCATCCGCTGCCTCGGCGAAGTGACCGAGGAGCGCCTCGCGGTTCTTCGAGCGGCCGATCACATCGTGTCCGAAGAAATCCGCGGCGCGGGACTCTACGACAAGATCTGGCAGAGCTTCTGCGTTCTGCTCCCCGTCCGCAGCGTCGGCGTCATGGGCGACTACCGCACGTACGAAGAGACCTGCGCGATCCGCGCGGTGCACTCGCTCGACGGCATGACCGCCGACTGGGCGCCGATCCCGTACGAGGTGCTTGGCCGCATGTCGAACCGCATCATCAACGAAGTGCGTGGCATCAATCGCGTGGTCTACGACATCTCGTCGAAGCCGCCGGCAACGATCGAGTGGGAGTGACGGGCATGACGGGGGCGAAGGCCTGGGGCCTGTCGGTTCTTTCAGGCGCGGTGTTGGCGGCGGGACTCGTGGGCTGCGGTCCGCGTACGCCGCCGACTGTATCGATGCGCGTGACGGGCGGGCCCGACAACGCCACGGTGACGGTCGACGATCAGTTCGTCGGCTCGCTCGCCGTGGTGGCGGCGCGCGGTGTGGCGCTGCCGGTCGGCGTTCATCACGTCACCGTGGAAGCCGCGGGCTTCCTTCCTTGGGACAAAACGGTCGAGGCGAAGCAGGGTGAAGGCCCCGTTCGCCTCGACGTGAAGCTCGTTCCGATTCCGGACTGAGCCGACCAACTCAGGACAACTCAGGCCCGCCGGCGGCGTCGAGCCACCGCGCCGGCGAGCGCGAAACCGAACATCAGCGAGAGCTCGCCGACCGGCGCCGGGCCCGAACCCGCGTTGCAGCCGCCGGTCGTCTTCTTCTTCTTTTTCGTGACGGCGGCGTCGCCGTAATCGTAATCGCCGTAGTCGTCGTCCGACGCGCTCTCCTGCGGGAGCTGATCTTGGTACGGATCGCTCGGGGCCTGGCCCACCTCGGCATCGGCCTCGGTGCTGCCGTCCACACCGCCGTCGCCGGGGAGTGCGTTGGTGGGGCCGTCGTCGGTCGTATCGTCGGTGGCGGAGAGCTCCGGCATGCCGCCATCGTAGCTGCGCGTCACGCAGCCACCGGCCGTCTCGCTGCAGGAGTGGACGGTTTGGGCGCCAAGGCGCTCGAGCCACGCACCGATCTTGAAACGCGAGGTGGCGTCGACGCGCGTGTGCTGGACGGTGACCGCGATCGACTTGTTCTCGCTCCAGAGCGTGACGTTCGACATGACGCCCGCGACGGCCGCCGTGCCCGCGCGGAACATCGGCGCGCCGAAGTCGCCCTTGCAGAGCGCCGCTTCGCCCTTCCTCCAACCCGAGCCGGGCGTGACGACGTACGACGCCTTCACGCGCGAGACGAGCTGCGGAGAGGACTGGTACGGGCTGCCGTCGTGATTGACCGACTTGGCCGGTACCGCCATCGTCTTGAGGGTCTTGAGCTTCGAGGGATCCCGCGCGTCGAGGCGGCTGCACCCCGAGCTCACGACGAGGACCGGGTCGGCGTCGTTGACGACGTCGAGGTCGACGGGAATCGTCGGAACGCTGGTCAGCTCTTCGGAGAGAACGATGAGCGCGACGTCGGGCGAATCACTCGCCTCCGTCTTGTCGAGACCGCACGCTGCGAGGTCGGTGCACTTGGCGACGAACGACGTCGCGATTTCGAGCGACGCGATCTTCGCGGTGCGAACGTTGGCGCTCTTGCTGGGCGGGGTGCCCGCGTCGCCGTCTTTCGAGTCCGTCGCACCCGTGGCGGCATCTGTGTCCGTCGTATCGGTCGTGTCCGTGCCCGCGTCCGACGTATCCGGGTTGCCCGCCGAAGCGTCGGAGCCTGCATCGGTCTCTTCACTCGGCGCGAACGTCGTGGTGGCGCTCGACGTCGCTCCGCTGACGAACGAGACGGTCTTGCCTGCGGCGAAGATCTCGGGGCTTGCCGAAATGCATCGAGCCGAGACGAGCAAGTGCTTCGGGCCGACCTTCGCGGCGGTGCATCCGCCATTCAGAACCAGCGTGCTCTTCAGGACTGCAGAGACGTCTCCGCCCGAGCCGACCCGCGACGAGGTCGAGGCGTCATCTTCTTGCGCGACCGAGCAGCCGAAGGCGGCAGCCATCCCGAGGAGCCCTGCAACCAGCGCCGTCTTCCGGAAAAGCGTCTGCGAAGCCATGTTGAGGGCGGTATGTGCAACTCTCACTCCAATGCTCCAGCTGGCTATTTTCTCGCGATTTCAGCGAGTTCATGACGCTGGAGTGGATCCTTCCCTGCCCATCTCGGGGCTTCGGCACTCCACCCCCAGAGGAAACCTCCAGCAATCCCCGTCAGATCCCTCGGCAAGCGCGGGGCAAGCGCGGCCCGTGTTCCTTGCAAATCTCCTCACGTCGAGCTTGCAATCTCGGCCGGTTTTGACCATGTTGCGCGCCCCACCATGGCGAACCGCGCAATCTGGAGCATGAGGAAACGACACGAGTGGCTCACCACGCCCCTCAAGAAGAAGCGCGTCAAGCGCGCGACCCGCGTTCGTTGCGGCCTGCAGGACGCGATCGACCGCAAGAGCACGTCGGCCGAAGCCAAGTGAGTTCGCCAGCAGCTCCTCCTGCGAGGGGCTGCGTCGTACTTGGTTCGACGTGAGCTGCGTCCGTCGCTGACTCGCGACCGAAACCGCGCGTACCTAAGAGCCTGAGACGAGGGCACCGTCCACGACGGCTGCCCACGTCATCATGGGCGTCGTACGTGCTAGCCCGAGTGATCCGTCGGCAGAAACCAGGATCGCGCCGCCTGTCCCGCTCGTTCGAGCGTGCATGAGGGCGAGCGCTGCACGCGCAGCCATCTCGGGAGAGAGGCGCGCGCGCATCCATTCGACCGCCGTCTTGGCCAGGCAGATCCGCATCATCGCCTCGCCGAGTCCGGTCGTGGAGCATGCGCCGGCGCCGTCGTCGGCATAGGTGCCTGCGCCGAGGATCGGCGAGTCGCCCACCCTGCCCGCGAGCTTGTTCACCATGCCGCCGGTGCTCGTGGCCGACGCAACCCTGCCCTGCGCGTCGCGCGCGACCGCGCCCACGGTGCCGCCGGCCCATCCTTCGACGGCGTGCTTGTTCTTCGCGGCCTCGAGGCGCTTTCGCGCAGACTCGGTGATCATCGTCGCTTCGTCGGCGCGGGCGAAGCCATGCTCGATCGCGAACCGTGCGGCGCCCTCGGCGGCGAGCAAGACGTGCGCGCTGCGGTCCATCAGCTGACGCGCAATGGCGATCGGATTCTTGAATGGCGGCAGCGCACACACCGCGCCTGCGCGCAGATCGGTGCCCTCCATGATCGAGGCATCGAGCTCGATGTGGCCGTCGGTATTGAGACAGGCCCCCGTGCCTGCGTTGAAGATCGGATCGTCCTCGAGGACCTCGACGGCGCGCTGAACGGCATCGAGTGCCGAGCCGCCGCTCGCGAGGACTCGGGCACCTTCGGTCACCGCTCGCTCGCAACCCTGGACGTGCAGCGGAATGCGCTCGGCGGCAACGTCACCTGCGCCGCCGTGCACGACAATCGACCAACGCGCCGGCCCCGAGCCGAAGCTTCCCGTCAGCGCGTCTTCACCCGGTCGCCCCTCTCGCATGAGGAAAACGATAGCGCGATCGGAATCCGAAGAGCGCGGAAGCGAGCAACAGCGCCGAGGGCACGGCGGCGACTGCGCTCGGAAGCAGGTGCGCGGCCGCCGCCTGGAAGGCCACGAGCGTCGCGATGGACGTCACCGCGACGAGCACGAGGGCGAGCGCACGCCGCCGGCGCCGCGTGGCGCGATCGAGCATGCTCATGTGGAGAACGGCGCGCGCCGCAATCAGCGTGAGCGCCGCCCCCGCCAGCGCCGTCGAGAGTGACGCGCTCGACCTCGCTCCTCGCGGCAAGCCCTCGTCGGGCGCGATGCTCGTGCCGTCGATCGGACGCGCATCCCCATCACTCGTTGCGACGCGCACACCGAGCGTGGCGCTCTCGAACGCGCCGTCGCGATACACGAACGAATCACCACGCGGCGCACGCGGATAGAAGGCCGAGATGTCGACCGCGCTGCTCGCGGCAATCAGCGCCGCGAAGACGAACGACGGCAACGCCGCCCCGACCACGGGAGCCACGAGTGCCTGCGACGGCGAACGACCAAGGGCCTCGAGTGCACGCGTCTCGCTTCGCACGCGGGTAGCCCCCAGCGCGAGCGCCACGCCCACCGCGCTGCAGAGCGGAGCAAGCGGAAGCGTTCGGCCGGCACGCACGCCCACCGAGAGCTGCCCTTCGTCGCTCGCCGCGGTGACGAGCCACACGACGGCAATACCGACGAGCGTCGCGCCAAGCGCACGTAGAAAGGCACGAAGATCCCAGGCGGTCACGAAGTTGGCCTCACCTTCTTCGATTGGATACCAAAAGCCTCGGACGCATGGCACACCCGCATCGCACGGCGTGGATGTTCTTGGCCGCCTTGCTGGTCTCGGCGCCCTCCTGCCTCGGCAAAGACCCGTACAATCCGGGCGAGCCGGTGGGCGCCTTCCACGTGACGGCCAAGCTCGTCTCGAACAGCTGCGGACAGGCCTCGAACCCGTGGGAGTTCGACATCCGCCTGCGCCACGAAGCAACCACGCTCTACTGGGTGCAAGGCAGCCTCCCCGTCTCGGGAACGGTCGACGCGTCCGCCCACGCCGTCCTTCGCTCGACTGGCCAAGACGTCGTCCGCGCGGCCGACAGCCACGCTGCGGGCTGCACTGTCACGCGCGAGGACACGCTCGACGTCGTCCTCAGCGACGCCACCTCCGGGCTCGCCGTCGATCCGGCCACGACGAGCTCGTTCGCCGGCACCCTTGCCTACCACTTCGGCACGACGAGCGATTCGGACTGCAGTGACCAGACGACCGCCTCGGGGGCCAGTATACGGCGCTGCCGTGCGACGTCAGTTACGCGTTGAGCGCCTCCCGAACGGGCGACATCAAGTGATCACGGTGGCCTCGCCGGCGAGCCGCGTTCGCACGACGCAGCGGCGGAGCTCGGCGCCGGTGGCTTCGAGTGGGCTTCCAGGATGCTTCCAGGCTCGCCGCGATGATTCACGACTTGGCGCGCGCGTTGCGGTGACGAAGAAAATATTCCCGGTGTGGTGGCGGTGCGTGTGTGCACGCGCAAACGTGAGCTCACCCCCTGCCGCATTCGGATCTGCGTGTTAGACTGAGTTTCGTGGCGCTGCGTCCGGAACATGTTCCCGGGCTGGTCCGGCGAAGGGACACCTTCGCGGCCGCGGCACGAATCGGGTCGAAGAGTGTGGAGCTCGTTCGCGAGCACAAGCATGCAGAGACCCCTGACGAAACGTCTGCGCGAGGCGGCGGCCTCTCCCTTCGGGAAGGACCGCTGGGCCCGCGGGCGCCGGCACGCCGGAGGAGGAAAACACATGCATAATCGTAGTGGCTCTCATCTGGGAGGTCAGTCGTCGTAACCGTGAGCGTGCTCACGCGGATGCCGGCGTAGCCATCGTGCTCGCCGTACACGCGTCGATGCCCCGCTTACTTCGCTGAGCCCCAGACCCGAGGGCCGACGCCTCCGGAGCCGAAAGAGAGCTCCCAGGGCGCCGCACAGGCGGGATGGCTCGGGTAGCACGGATTCTCGCTCGCTCCGGCGAGCGTGGCTGTTGCTCCCGAGCCGTTTCTTTTTTTGTCGGGCTTCTCCCTCCCCGCACGCCTTGCCTCCCTTTGCGCCGAGCGCAAAGCGCAAAGCGGTGATTGACAGCGCGGCCCGCGAAAGGTTACGAAACGTACTCACTCTGCGGGGCTAACTCAGTTGGTAGAGTGCCAGCTTCCCAAGCTGGATGTCGCGGGTTCGAATCCCGTGCCCCGCTCCATTTCCCTCGGAAATCCGGGGGTAATTCTGGACCGAAAACCGAAACGGATCCAAAACCCGGATCGGTCTCCAGGAGCTCAGCAGGAAGCTCGGGGAACGGCTCGCCGTAGCGCTGCCTCAGGTCGGGCCCGCGCTTGATGTAGCTGCCCCACGTCGTGTCGGGCGACTTGTGCCCGGCCTGCATGGCGATCACGTACGAGTCGGTGCCGAGCATCGCGAGCCAGGTGCACCCCGTCGTGCGCCACGACCGGAAGTCGAACGGCATCAGGTCGGGTGTTCCGTCCACGAGCTCGGCCCGCGCCACCTTGGCCAGCGTCAACGCCTCGCGAGTGCCAGACGCTAGCTTGTCGGTCAGCCTCCTGGACCGGGGCACGAGTCGTTCGGAGTCCTGCTTGCCGGCTTCCTTGTGCATCGCCTCAAGGAGCGGCATCAGGTGCGGATGGATCGGGACCTCTCGCACGCCGGCATCGCTCTTCGCGCCGGGGCGCTCCTTGCCGGTGCGGGGATTGAGCTTCCGGCGGATGCGGACCTCGCGCGCCGCCCAGTCGACGTCAGCCCAGCGCAGGGCGTAGAGCTCCTGCGGCCTTAGGTAGAGGTAGGTCGCGACCGCGTAGACGCGACGCAAAGCGACCGGGATGGTCTCGCAGGTCACCACGCGGACGAATTCGTGAGGGTAAAGCGGCTGGCGCTCCCGGCGATCCTCGTCGAGCTGCTCCTTCCCCACCGGCGGCTTCACGTTCGCCGTCGGATTCGCGCTCGCCGGCCCCACGCGCACGCTGCTGTACCTCGGATCGTCGTCGGTGAACGCCCGCGAGAGCGGCGCGACTACGACGTCGCTCCAAATGTTGAGCGCCCGCTTGGCGCTCATCTCTCCGGCGAGGACCGCGGCCGTCATCGCATCGCGAACGGCTACGATCTGCGCGCGCGTCATCGACGCCATCGGCGTTGCGCCCAGCCGCTTCCCCATCCACTTGGCGGCCGGCCCCTTCATGTCGTTGGTCGTCTTGCCGAGACGCTTGTGGACGGCGAGGTAACGCGGGTGCCATTCGTTCCACGACTCGCCAGTCCCCTCCGGCACCATGCCGTTGTCCCTCGCCGTGTCGGAGAGGAGCTTGGCAACGCGTCGAGCCTGAACGCAGCTCGCGCACGGGCACGACGCCGGCGAGCCCATCGGGACCGCGGTGCACTTCGGGATTCCTGGCAGAGGCGCCGGCTTCCGCTCGCCGTTCGGCAATGTGATCCTCGCGGTCCACATGCCCTTGGCCGCGTCCCAACGCGGCGACCCTGTAGCTGGCCTTCCCATGGTCGTTTCTCCGATTAGTTACAGCTGAAACTACCGTCTACGATGCCCCAGGATCGCGCCGCGCGGAGTGCCTGCGGGGGGGCAGATCCACCCGCGCGTCGCGCGTTCCTAGGGCGTTTACGAACACTCCAGAAAATCTGGAGTGTTCGGCCTACGACGGCACCTCTTCGGTCTGCACGACGAGCGTGCAAACCTCGACCACCTCGTTCGTGATGGGCTCGCCGCGCTCCGCGTCCGCGAACCTCGCCGCGAGCTCGTACGAGGCGGCGCTACGCTCGGAGAGGCGGTGGAGCGCGGTGCGCAGACGGACCGCCACGGCGTCATCGTCGCCGAACACTTCGACGAGCATGTGCAGGTCTTCGGAGAGCGCTAGGAGCGCGCCCATCGCGAACGCGGCGGGGCTCTGATCCTCGCTGGCGGCGACCCCGCGGGCGATGAGCGTGCGGAGCTCGCGAGCGTGAATGTTGGACGCGTCAGCAGTCGGTGCTACGGTCATGGGGTCAGTTCCTTTCAACGGGGTTCAGACACATGCGCCTCGACGGTCTAGCCACCGCCGGGGCGCGATTCATTTCAGCGCTTCTGGAGCTTCGCGTGTTCGCGGCGGATGAGTTGCCGTAGGTAGTCGCTAACCGACATTCCGGCGGCGGCGGCGAGCTCCCTCAAGGCGTCCTTCTCTTCCTCGGACAGAAGGATCTTCGTCTGCGTCGTTCGCTCAATCGAAGCCATGCACCCAAGATGAACCGCATTTGCACCCGGGTCAAGGCGCCGCTGTCAAATTTTCCGCTGCCCTCGGTTGGCGCGCGCCAGAGTGCCGCCACGGCCGGCAGTCTCGTGGAGGAACTGCGGAAAGTCGCAGTCCGTCGGGGTGAGCGACCCTTGCCGCACGTACCGAATGCGCCAAGCAACCGGCTTTGGCGACAGAGACAAGTTGTCGGAATCACTGTTGATACGGGCCAGAGTACGGACCAATCTCGTCCCTTGGCGACAGAGACCGGCTCACCTCCTCACGCCCGCTTCCTGCCCACCTGGACGGCGTTCTTGAGCCGGTCCACGGCTTCCCTCAGGCGAACGTCCTGCGTCTTGGGCTTCTCCGGGGAATTGCCTTGCCGCGCTCGGAAAGCGCGGCAAGCGACCGGCTCCTCGAGAGCGGCCGCGTACTGATGCAGCTCTAGCCGCGTCCGCCAGTCGGTCTCGATGAGCACGCCCATCACGTCACCCCGAGCTGAGCGCTTGAGATGTCGAGCGCTCGCAGGATTTCATCGATGATGTTGTCTTTGACCTCACGCGCCACGGCGGCCGGGTCGGCGTTGTCGCTCTGCACGTGGATGTCCCCGATCGTGATCGACGGGGCCGCGCCCGAAGACCGAACCATCGACGCAGGCACGATCGCCTCGCCCATGCCGATCGACGCGAGGCCCTCGCCGGAGGCCGGCAACGGCGACGTGTCCGCGATGCCACCGGAGATCCCCGTAACGAGGCCGCCGGAAGCGTGTGCCGGTAGCTGTGCCGGTAGCGGCTTCGTGGACGCGAACCCCTGCGTGATGCTCACGACGATGCCGCCGTCCGCGTGCGCTGGAAGCGCCGGAGCTCCAGGGCCAGACGGGCGGGTAGCCGCGTCGTAGATGCCCTTCGCGCCCTCCGCCGCCCACTTCATGCCGTGGGCAGGATCGACCGCCATGACCGACAGGCCGCCGACTAGCTTCAGACTCGCCTTCGTCGTGTCGAGGATCGCGTTGAACTTCTCGGCCGCTGACCTGCCGTCGTTGAAGGCGTTCTCGATCCGGTTCTTGACCAGAACCATGTCGGTCGCGAGGTCGAGCGTCCAAATGATCGCCTCTTTGAGGCCGTACTCGATCCAATCGCCGTTCTTGTCGAGGCTCGTTCCGAAGGCCTTCGCGATCCCTTCGAAGAGCGTCTTCAGCGCTTGCCCCGACGTCGACGACTCGTCCAGCGTCTTGTAGATGCGGTCCAGGAAGCGCGAGATCGGTTCAAGGTTCACGTCCTTCGTGAGCGCGGAAAGCCGCTTGCCGAACTGCTCGGAGACCGTCGAAAGGTCCGACAGCTTGCGGAGATTGATGCCGGCGAACTTGTCTTCGATCGCCGTGCGCATCGCCTTCGCTCCGTCACCGAGCTTCACCTGGCCCGTGGCGAGCGCCGCACGAGCCTTCTCGATCGACGTGCCCATTTGCTTGGCGAGCGCTCCGGCAACGTCGTCGAAGTTCAGGCCCGTACCCATCATCTCCATGGGGTTGATCTGCATGACCCCCATGCGCTGATACCGGGTGATGAACTCCTGCAGCTTGCCGCCGGCCTGGTCACCGAGAGCGGCCGATGCCTGCCCGATAGCGTTGAGCGAGTCGACCAGCGGGGCGCCGCTGATGCCTGCCTGACGGAGGCCGATCGCGAGCTTCGATAGCCCTTCGGTGGACGTTGGGACCTTCTTCCCGAGCACGTCGATCTGGTCGGCGAGGTTCCGGGCGTTCGATGCCGTCCCCACCCACGCCTGCATTTGGAGCTGCATATCCTGGCGAGCGCTCGCAGAGAGCAGGATCCATTTGTTGAGTGCCACCGCGGCCTCGCCGATGCCCATCGCGAGCTTGGCGGCGAGCGCGACGCCGGCTGCAGCACCAGCGACCCCGAGAGCTGCAGCACCAGCCGCGGCGCCCTCGAAACCGGCTTGAAGGAGCGCCTCCTTCCCGCCCTCCTGGCTCAAGACGCTCTTGTACGCGAGAAGCTTGGAACGGAGCGAGGCGGCCCCGCCGCCTAGCAGGCCGTAGGCCTTCGCCTGGTTCGCGGCGCGGTCCTTCTCCGCCGCCGCGATCTGCTTTGCGGCCTTCTCTCGCTCCGAAGCTTCCTTGCGAGCGTTCTTGATGATCGACTGCACGCTCTGCCCGTGCTTCGCAGCGCCCGCGGTCAGCACGGCCTGTCGCGCCGAAAGCTGCTCGATCTGCGCCTTGATGCCCTTGGTGACCTCGGCGTTACCCTTGCCGGAGGCCTTCAGCGCAGAGTTGAGATTCGCAAGCCCCTGCTTGTTCGTCTCGTATTCGGCCGCCATGGCCTTCAGCGCGGCGACGCTCTCGGCGCTCGCCTCTTTGGCGTTTCCGTCGATCGTCACTACCCACTTGGTCTCACGCACTGCCATGGATCACTCGCTTTCGATGTTCAGTGGATAGAGGGCTTCCGCGCGATCACGGGAACCTCATGTCCTGGATGTTGGAGTGCGTCAGCTCGAGCCCAAGAACTTGGAGGCCGAGAAGCGAGTTGGTTCCCCACTCGTTCCAAATCTGGATCGAGTAGGAGTAGTTCGACTTGTCGATCGTGTTGTTTTGGTTGGGCGTCAGCGTGAGCGCGTGCGCCGTCTGGTATGCCGCCGTCGTTGCCTGGGCATCCGTCACGAAGTCGCCCGTTGACACGAGCGACGTCAGCCCCGCCGTAAACTTCGCTTTGCGAAACACGCCGACACTTACCTGCGACGTCGGTAGTCCTGCGTGCGCCGCGGCGCCTTGAACCTGAGCCTTGACGCTCGAAAGAAGAGCGCCGTTGTGGACGTAGGGATCGAGGTTGATCGAGATCCCCTGAGTGAACGGGGCTCCGGGGGCGTTTTTGAACGTAAAGACCCCGTCAGCGAATGACGCATCGCCGGTCGAAGGTGCCGGGCCGCCCCCGAAGAGACTCGAGCTTGCGTACGAGGGAACGAAGCTGGCCGACCTCGAGCGTGTCTGGTTCAGCTCCGTAATCCGATAGTCGTGAAGGGACAGGCACTTCACCGACGAGCGGTACGTCTGGAACACCGGGTAACCGGGGTTCATGACGATGAGATCCTTCGCGATGGTCATTCGCGGGATGCCGCCGGCGGCGTTGAACGTTGCAAAGAGCTCGTGGAGCCACAATCCTGACGTCCCGTCCGAGGCCGCCACGGAGAACGGGTCGTCAGCGTCGCCGGCGCTCTTCGTCGAATCGAAGATGAAGAAGCCGAAGCTGTCGACGAAGCGAACCGTCCGGTTCGTCGGAGAGGGGATGGCCGCCAGAGCGGCGAGGCTTGCGAGCGGTGTCAGGATCGCGTTGGTCGCGGCGATCTGAGCCTCGAGTTGAGCCTTCAGCCACGCCGTGCGGTCGGCAAGCGCCTCGTACGGCACATTGAAGACTGCGGCGGACGGCGGGGTGAAGTCCGAGGGAAGCGGGAACGACGCGGGCCAGGTTGCGGGATTGCCACTGTAGGAACTCATCGATCAAACTCCGTCATGAAAGGGTGATGGTCGAGAGCGCGCTCACGTCGCCCCCGGAATCGTCCGGAGCACGTTCCGCCCCGCGCGCTCGATGTCAGAGACAGAAACGCAGCTCGAACGCGTCACGCGGCCCTCCTTGCCGATGCTCCGCATCCAATCGCGGTTGGCGCGATCGATCTCGGCGACCACACCATCGTCGCTCGCCACGCGCGTGGCGCGAGCCGTCAACGCCTCGAGCTTGCCGCGAGCTGCCTGCATGCGTTCCGCGTTGGTCACGCGCCGCTCGAGTGCGGACGCCATGACGGGGGCCGTGGCTCGGGCCTTGGCGGCGAGGAGCTTGATACGAGCTCGAGCCATCGCAAGCCCCTTGCCGGCGGCGGACGCGAGCGACGGCAAGCCGTGCGTCAGCGGATTGTTCGTGATCGCGCAGTTGACGTACGAGACGATCTCGCCCGTCTTCTCATCGACAAAGAAGGTCGGCGAGAAGTACCGCCACGTAGGCGTGCGCGCCGTGAGGCCCGTGAGCGCCGCCTCGGTCCAATCGCAAGCCGTCGCCCACAGCTCCGGATTGCCGGCCGAGTCGCGTCGAACCTCGAGTCGGTGCCAGCCTGCGGCCGCTCCGGCTTCCGGAGACACGTCCCGCTCCGTCGATCGGTGGTCGTAGTCGAAGGAGTAGAGGCGACCGCGTGCGTCCTGCTCCTTGAGGAGCATCTCCGCCGACCGCGCGGAGAAGACCACGATCTTCCCGTCGTCGAGAGTGTTCTCGCCCGCGGCCCAGATTCGGAATGCCGTGGGCGCCTTGCCGGGGCCTAGGCGATCGACGAGCGACCGAGCCGAGGAGACGCTGAGGATCGATGCCATTCGCTTTTTCATGGTCAGCCTCCCGCCAGAAGCGTTCCGAGCATCGCAAGCACGCCGGTAGTCGCTGCGACCTTGGCGACGACGGCGCCCGTCTTGCTCGCCTTGGCCGGAGCCGAGCGGCGCGCCTCGACACGAGCGACGAGCGCATCGGCGAGCTCGCCAACGTTCTGCCGAACGTCGTTCCAGCTCGTGCCGCCGGCGACGGAGGCGGCGAACATGGGTGGCACGAAGAAGCCGACTCCGCTTTTCCAATCGCTCCCGCTCTGCGCGGCCCAGGCGAGACGCGCACACTCGCGAGCGGCAGCGTCTGTTTGGTCAGACGGACGATTGCTCATCGGGATTCCGGTTCGTCGACGAAGTTCGTTGATCGCGTCATGTTCGGCGAAGATTGCCGACTGCTTGGCGACGAGGCTCGAGTGAAGGCGATCACTGAGAAGACCGATCTCCACAGCCAGCTCGCGATCGGAGTCGGTGAGCATGTCGATCGGATTGAATGCCGCCTCGCGCTTTGCGAGCTCCGCCCTCACTGCCGCAAGCTCCGCGGCGCGCGCCTCGCTGACGACCGCATCTCGTAAGGCCGTAGCGAGTTCGAGATCACGCTGCGCATCGTCGACGGATCGCATCGCCGTGCGCGCCGCGTCGGAGGTCGCGTCGCTGGGATTGCGAACGTACTCGGCAACGGCGGCATCCCGTGCAGTCTGCGCAGCGCTTGCCTTGGATTGCGCGGTGTCGAAGTTCTCGAGGGCTTTGGTCATCTTGTCGGTCATTGGGTCAATTCCTGCGTTTGGTGTTGGGGTGAGAGTTTTGCCTTCGCTCGCGCGATGACCTCGGCGGCCTCTTCTTGAGTGGCCTCCAGAGCCATCGCGATCCAAGCGACGGAGAAGCGTGCGCGATCGAGCTGGATCGATAGGATTTCGGGAAACGTGAGCTGCGCGGCCATCGTGGAGAGGCGAGCGTGCTCTTCGCGTTCTTCCTCGGCTGCGATCAGCAGCGATTCCGGATCTCGGCGGTCGCTGCACTCGGGCATGTGCTGGCAGCCATCGAGCGAGACGAACCCGCCGGAGGCGCACAGATCTCGATATTCACTCAAGCGACCTTCCCTCGAAGCGCGGCGACGGCGGCGGACGCGCGGACGCCAGCGGAGCCGCGAACCGGCAGGCCCGCGAGCGCCTTCACGATCGTGTCGTAATGGACGTGGTGCTCGTCCGCCGCGACTCGAATTTCGGTCTCGGTGAACGTCGGCGTGGACGGCGGTGTGACGGGCGGGGGGATCATTTCCTAGCGGTCCTCCTTCAACCTTGGGCGCTCAACAAAAGAAGTCGTCAGCGCTCGACCCTGAGCGCCCAACAAAAGAAGGTGACGCTCACGCGTACTTCGCCAGCGCGGCGAGCACGTCCCCGAGCATCGCGGGGTGTGCCACGAGGGTTGCCGCAATCACCGACGCGGTGCGCTCGGTCTCGTCGTCGTCGTGGTCGATGCCGGTCACGCCGTCGCGGATCAAGCGCAGGAGCCAGGGGGAGAGCAGAGAGCCATCCGCAGGAAGAACGGCGACCTCGGGCTCGTCGCCCTGGTCGTCGTCGAGCGGATCAGGCGGACCCCACTTGCCGGACGAGTCGCGAGTCCACGGCTCCTCGGTCCACGTCCACGGCGCGATCGCGAACTCCGCGGCGATCTCCTCCGCGCGCTCGATCGTTGGCACTCGCTCGCCCGTCATGAGGTAGTGCGCGTACGTCTTTCCGACGCCAAGGCGCTCGGCCACCTCCGCGGCGCTGCCCTTCCCATGCAGGAGCTGCGAGCCACGCGAGGGGCCGATTCGTTCCCGAAGAATGGCCGCCACAAGCAGCCGTTGCCCCTCGCTCGAAAACTCAACGCTCGAAGTGTCCTTGCCCATGCCTGTCCTCCTGGTGAACGCCCGCTCTAAGTCGGGTGAACGCGAAACCGTAAATGGTGTGAACCGTCGTTCACTGTCGGGCGGTGAACGGCTTGATTTCAGGTTTGCGCGCACAAAATCTGAGGTAGCCCCGCCATGCACCCCCCTTGCCCTTTTCCTGTCAGGCCCCGGGGTGGCGCCTGCTCGCCCCGCCACCTGACGCCCCGCCACGCCGGTGCATCACCTCGACAACGCGCAACGTCTCGCCGCCACCGCGGAAGCCCTGGAGCATGACGAGCCACCTCGGCTCGTCCGACGTGCGCTTCGCGGTGAGGGCGGAAATTCCCCCCTCAGGATTTGCCGGCGTTTCTTCGATGCGTACTTCCGAAGTACTCATCGCGGCCGCGTCCTCCCCGCCGGCTTGCCAGGACGGCGCACGATGCGGGCGGCGATGTCCTCCTCACGCCGGGCCAGCCAGCGCTCGGCGGCACGTCGCGAGTAGCCGAGCCGCATCAGCCGCTTCATGTGGCCCGCGACCCTGAAAAGGCGTCGCCGTACGTGGCCGCGCGGAAGCGCGCGAACTGCCCTTCGAATACGAGATCGATCTCGCCGGTCTCGCCGCGCCGGTTCTTCACGACCAGGCCTTTGACGTTCTCCCGGTCGCGATCGTTCGGTCGCCACAAGTACATGACGAGGTGGCTTTCGCGTTCGATCTGGAACGACTCCGCGGCGTCGCCCATCTCCGGCTTCTTCGGCTTGCCATTCGCGTGACCGAGGTTCTTCTCCTGCGCGAGCTCGACAACGGCCACGCCCAATTCCTCGGCGAGGTTTCGAAGCGCGATGGTCGCGTGCGATACGGCCTCGGTCTTGGTGGAGTTCCGCTTGCCGTCGAACTTCGCAGACGGCTGCAATCGCTGGACGTAGTCGACCACGACGAGGCCCAGCGGAACGCCCTTCGCGGCGAGCTCGTCGGCGTACGCTCGTGCGCGCGTGCAGACGTCCTCGACCGTGACGTTGGGATCGTCGTGAATGACGAGCCGGCCCTTCACCGCCTGGAACAGGTCCGCCGTGCTCTGCGTGATTCGCGACCACTCAGCCGGCGTGTAGGTCGGCTTCTGCCGTGCGAGCGCGATGCGTCGGGAGTCGACCTCGGCCACGCTCGCGAGCTGCCGATCCACGAGCTCGTCTTTGCTCATCTCGGTCGAGAAGAGGATCACGCCCACGCCAGACCGCGCGGCGTGCGTCGAGACCTGGAGACCGAAGACCGATTTTCCCCCGCCCGGCTTCGAGACCACGGTCGTCTTGGTCCCGAGCTGTAGCCCGTTCGTCATCGCGTCGAGCGGGGCGATCCCGGTCAGGATGCCGCGCGGGCGCTTGGGGTCGGTCCCATCGACCGCCGCTTGGCGCATCTCCTCGATCGCTCGTCGGATGCTCTCCGCGTTCGTCTCGACCTTCTTGCCGGCTTGCTGCCGTGCGAGACCGACGAACGCGGCGTGAGCGCGATCGAGGTAGTCCTGCGCGTCCGGCGTCTCGTAGGCCGTCGCCATGATTCGACGGGCGAGGTTCTGTCCAGCGCGGAGCCGCCAGCGGTCGAACACGATCACACCGTGGTCGCGCACGTTGGCCACGGCCGGGCTCGCGTCGAGTAGCTCGAGGATGCCGGCGGACCCACCGACTTGGGCGAGCCGTCCGCTGTCTTTGAGCTCCGTCGCCACCGTCGTCGTGTCGACGACCAGGCCCTTGGCCTTCACGTTCCGAGCGGCTTCGAAGATCCGGCGATGCTTCTCGCTGAAGAAGTGCCCGTGCTCGAGAAAGTCGACACGCGGGAGCGCATCGGGGTCGAGCAGCACCGCGGAGATCACGGCCTCCTCGGCAGCGAGATCATGCGGCGGCAGTCGGCCGGCTCCGGCGTCGTCTCGATCGTCGGGTACCACGTGCAAGTGCGGTGCGTTCATGAGGCCTCGGCTTCTGGGTAGGCGGTGAGATCGACGAGCCACGGATCGACCGGCTCGTCAGGCAAGGTTGCGCGGAGCTTTTCGAGCCACACGGCGAGTTCGGGGCCGACCACGGGCGGGCCGTACTCGATCGGCGGCGGCTCGACGATCGGGGGCGGCGGCGCCTTCGCCATGAAGCGATCCACGTGCACCGCGTCGCGACAGACCAGATCGATGTCGTGCTGTTGCTTCTCGACGTACCAGGAGTCGGCCCAGAGGCCGTCACACGCGAGCTTCAGATCGGCGACGGAGTAACCCTCACGAATCCGTGATTGGATCTTCTTACGTCGGCCATCGCTGAAGACCGGCGGGCGCGTGCCGTTCACGACGCGACGCCAGCCGGCGAGCCAGTATTCGAAGACCTCGCGCTCGGGCCTGGGAGTCTTCGGGTCGGCGCCTTCGGACGTCACGAGCTGGAACGCTTCAGGGCTCGCCGCGGGCGTCTGGACAGCTTCGTGATGCTTCGTCGACTGAAACGCGCTTGGTGACCCAGTAGCGGCGCCACAATCGGCATCGTTGGCGGCGACGTGCGCCGGTTTGATGGGCGCCAGCTCACCGACAAGCGTTTGCCTCACCTCGAGCCTCGCCTCCTCGAACGCCTTTCGGTAGGCGGCCTGGGATGCGGCCTTCTCGTCGCGTCTCGCCTGGGCCCTGGTCGGCTTCGCCTTGGCGCTCTTCTCGGCTTTCGGCTTCTCCGGCTTCTCGGTCTCGACCTTGGCCGGTTCGACCACGAACACCGGAGCGTCAGCGACGTCTGTTTGTTTGTCCTCAGGAGAGATCCTCAGGAAGAGATCTTCAGAAGAGATCCTCAGAGGGTCCCGCTCCGAGAGGTCTAGCCTCTCGCTCCGAGAGGTCACCTCTCTCGCTCCGAGAGGTCTAGCCTCTCGCTCCGAGACCTCTTGCTCCGAGAGGTCTCGCTCCGAGAGGTCTGGGGCTTGGGCGGCTGAATGGTCTTCGGCGTGCAGCGAATTCCGACCGGAGACCACGAGCTCGTAAAGGGAGCTGCGGTGGGCGCCGCGAATCGTCACGCGCAGCACTCCCCACTGCCGAAGCTCGGTGATCGTCCGATGCACGGACGAGCGCCCAAGGCCCATGGCGTCGGCGATCTGCTGCGTCGTCGGGTCGTAGGCGTTGATCCGCTTGTTCCAGAACATCAGGATCCCGACCAGCACCGAGCGGTGGACCGCGCGCAGACGATCGTCCTTCAGGTCACGGACGGCGAAGAGCAGATCGAGCGTGGTCATCCCAAGCACTCCAGGTCGCGCCGCACATCCCGCGCCGACCGGGCGAACGTGAGGACGTGAGGGACGAGCTCGGCGAGCTCGGCGAGACGGCCGTGCGCGCCAGCGACGTCACCAGCGCCAAGCGCGCACTCGATGTCGAAGAGCGGCGCCATCGGCACGAGGAGATCGATCTCGAGTCGTTCGAAGCCGGCGACGGCGAGCAGACGCCGCGCCTCTTCGAGCTCGCCGCGCATCGTCGACAGGACGGGCGTGTAGCGCTGGACTTCCGGCTGCTTTGCGGTAGGCTGCATGTGTTCTTCCGGGTTCATTGACGCCGCGGTCCTGTCGGGGATCGCGGCGTTTCGCTTTTCAGCCGTGGGCCAGCTGGGAATGGGTGATCGCCACGAGCTCAGCGAGGCGCTCAGCGGCGGTCGGGGGACGGGGCAACTCGAGACCGAGCACGCGCGCGGCTTCCGCGATGCGCTGGGCCGGCTGCTCGCAGACCGATTCGAGGCCGAAGGCGATTGCCTTGATCGCGGTCTGACGACTGACCGAGGCGAGCTTGGCGAGTTGGTTCGCGATGAGGATCGTGTGCGCCATGCACGCATCATCCATCGCTCGGCTCGTCGTCCCTATCGACCGCGACACATTTTATTTTCTGTCGCCGGCCCTTGCTTTCACGCTGAACGTTCCGCAGCGCGGTGCCGGTGGCGCGCTCGTCACAACCCCACGCTCGGAGCACCCGACCCATCGGCGACGTGCCGCGAGCGGCGCAGTCGATGAGCGCGATCTCGACCGCGGCGGATGCGCGCTCGTGGTCGGCGGGGAAGGCGTCCGGATGCTGCGAGAGCATGGCGACGACCGCGAGAACGGCGCGCGTTACGGCGTCTTTCGGCGCCTCGCCTCGGGCGTACTTCGCGATCGTCTCGCAGGCGGCTCGAGCACGCCGATCGAGTGTGCGGTGTGCCTCTGATGTCTTCGCGTTCAGCACGGCGCGCGCGGCCTCACCGAGCTTCGCGAAGCCGTCCTCGTCGGCACTCAGTAGGCACGCCTCAACCGCTCGCAGCGCTTCGATCGCGTGCGCGTCGGCATCGGTCCGCGCGTCGGCGGTCCACTCGTGTATCAGGTCACTCAGCGCGCGCGCCCTCGCCGAGACGCGCGCCACGTCGTCGTTGCTCATGTCGGCCTCGTCAGGCGCCGCCCTACGGCGCGACCCCCGAAGGCGAGTTGGGAATTTCCCACCTCGGGGGTTTCGGCCTCGTCAGCTCACGCCACGGACCGCCGCCTCCCGTTCGAAGCAGGGACGGCAGAGCGTCTCCGGACGACCGGGGACCTGGATGCGAATCACGAGTCCGTCGTAGTCGAGCGACGTGGACGTGTGACGCCCTTCACGAAGCACCACGCAGTCGGAGTGCTTTCCGCATCCGCAGTGGTCCTGTTGCAGAGCGTCGCGCGCTTCGCCGATGACGAGCGGAACGCCACGGTCGAGGCGGACATGGCGGGATCGAGGCGGCTCGCCGGTGGGGAGAGAGAGCTGCTTCATCACCGCGCCACATCCGCGTCGGCCGCGCCGTGGTGAACGATCGTGATGGGAGGGTGCTTCTCGAACTTCGCGCGCGTCTCGGCCCACTTCTCCATGTCGCACGGGACGTCGGTGCGCGAGTCGTAGACGGTCTCGCCGTTCTTCTCGATCGTGAAGTAGCGGAGATTGTCCTCCGTCACCATGAAGTAGCTCCTTCCGCTTGCGCGGCTCGACGAAGGAGAGGCTGAAAGCGCGCTCGTACTGCGCGTACGGCGCGACCTTGCCGACCCGGAAGGAACGCACCGCCTTCTCTTTTCGGCCGAAGACGGCGCTGTGCTGGATAATGCGGATATCGTCGCTCATGCTGGTTTCTCCGGTGTGCAGTGAATGGCGTGCCGCGGGCGCACGTGTGCCTTGGCGCCGACGTGTGCCTTGGCGCCGACGGGCGCCTCGAGTGATTGAGCTGTCGGTCAGGTCAGGTCAGGCGACGCGCGTGGAGCGCAGGCCTAGCCCTTCGAGGGCGGCGGCCACGATCGCTTCGTCGTTCGTGTTGGCGGGCGCGGGCGCTTCTACGCGGCGCGTGGGCTTGGCGAAGTGCTGCCGGTACGCTTCGGCGCTCACGGAGTAGACGAGGCCGACGTGCTCGTAACCGGGCACCTGGCGGATGCGGTCGCGGGCCTGGCGGCGAGCCTTCACGTCGTTGTCGCTGTAGCGGCCAGGCGGATAGAGCTCGCGCCTCTCGGTCGAGTAAATGGGACGAGCCGCAGACGGCCCGAGCAGGCGGACAAGCTCCTCGCGCACCATCGCGCGAATAGCGGTTTCGACACCGATCATCATGGGGTCGTCCTTCACGGTTGGAATGGAAACGCCACGCCAGCGCGACCAGCGCGCAAGCGTGGGTATGACGAGCTTGCACGTCGACCGCGCGACGCCTCCCGTGTGTCGGCTCGCATGCGACGCACGGGGAACGAGCCGAAGCCCGCTACCACCGGTGGCACTGCTCCGATGGTCAGCTGCAAGATATGGGAAGCGACGGCGACAGTCCACGAAAATCGACCGCGGCCGTGCACTTCGCTGTTGACAATGATGTAACATCACATCATGAGCGCGCCGCGCCTCGGAAAACGTGCTGCGCCGTCGCGCTAACCGGTAACGAAACGTGCATGATGCACGCGCACTCACTTCCGGCTCCTCAGCGCGATCACCTGCGCAGGCTTCGGCGAGGACTTCAGGACCGCGAGAAGCGCCTCAGCACGTGCTAGATCACCGGCATCGACAGCGGCCTTGACGGCGGCGCGAAGAGCTGAATCGGGGTCTACGTGTTCCGGATTCGCTCGTTGGGTTTTGGGCGGACTCGTCGTCGGTTCGGACGTCGAAGAGGCGAACGAGCCTTCGGTTTGCGCGCACCGTTCGGAGTCTGTTTTTCCGAGCTCCGGTGACGTCTCGGAGCGATCGCGAGGTCCGTTCGCGCGCGCCGTTTCAGGGCCTATTTGACCTGGTTTCGAATCCCGTGCCCCGCTCTGAAAAATCCGCCCTGAACACGGGCTACGCAGGGGGGGTGGCGTTACAGACAGTGACGCCCCGTTACCCCATACTCGTGGGGCTGGTCGTGGGGCACTCCCGGCCGCCCTGGGCCCTTGTGTCGGCTCTTCAGGCCTGCCAGCCGGACGGGTCAAGCTCATCCGCATCTTACGAAGTCACCTCGACGGCTAACGTCTTCGCCGTGGACGAGACGGTCCCGGACTCCGGCGTCGGCGAAGAGCCGTACGTAGAGGCCCTCTGCGACGACCGCGAAGACGTCATCTCGGACGGACGTTGCCACTACCTGAACTCGACGCCGGCGGACCGTGAAGACCAGGCCACCGGGCACACCGAGGACGGACGCCATATGTGGCGTTGCTCACGGCAGTCCGATCGTCAGACGCCCTACGGGAGCGTGACGGTCACGGCGACGTGCACGAGTCGATGAGAACCCACCGAGGTCACGAAGAAAAGCGGAGCTAGTCGCCGGCCCGTTGACTCGCCTGCGGAAGCGTGACCGCGTGACGGCGGAACAACCGACCGAAGAACTCCGTGAGCATAGCGATCGCCTGCGGAGAGCCATCTAGCTCGTACCCACCGAATCGATAGACCTCGTATCCGCCTAGTCGCAGATCGCGATCGGCCGATACCATCGTCGCGTAGAGCCTCGGACTCGGCTTGTCTTCCTCAGAGTAGTGCTGTTTGCCATCCACTTCCAAGACGACCCGGACGTTGTGCGGCAGCAGCATGAGGAAGTCCATACGCTGACGCGTGAGCGCATCCTTCCCACGTTCGCGGGCCGTTTTGGGGTCCCAGTGGAGCAAGACCTCAGGCAGCAATGCCGGTAGGTCGTGCACAGCCGCGCGGAAGATCCGGAAGAAAGCCTTGAAGAGGAACACCTGAGGCGGCGAGTTTGACGGAAGGATCTCCAGGAGGCGCTTGTAGAGCGTTTCCTTTGCTGCATCCGGGGTCTCAACCAGCCCTTCGCGTTGGGCCCACCATTCCTGAAGGTCACGCCACCGGATGCCTCGATGATCGACCTCCTTGTCGCAGATGAGGACGTCATCGACGTTCGACACAACCTCGACGTCGTTGTCTACGGCGCTTGAAAAGCGCAGGTCTGGTCGACTGCGCGATGCAAAGATAAGGTTCTTCGGCTTCGGGAGAGGCTTCGCGCCAATCAGCGCAACAGAAAACTCAGGGTAACCGTCCTTCTCCCGAACCTCGCGAAGCGAGCCATTGGCTGTGCGCAGCACCTCACTCAAGCCCTGTGCGATTCGGCGTTGATCGCTCACGTCGGGTCGAACGTCAGCAGAGGCTAGTCCTTCAAGCAGCCGGCAGAAGCGTGCGTCACTACAGTCCAACGCGCCGACCTCCTCAAAGAGTT
The DNA here is from genome assembly GCF_001263205.1 of Labilithrix luteola. Classification (GTDB taxonomy): domain Bacteria; phylum Myxococcota_A; class Polyangia; order Polyangiales; family Polyangiaceae; genus Labilithrix; species Labilithrix luteola. The sequence continues at coordinate 9,438,920 of NZ_CP012333.1, read as the reverse complement.
GCTCGGCGGACCACTGACCAGGGTTGTTGTAGACGTTCCGTGCGATGTGGTCGGCAAGTGACGGCTGACCAAGAAAGGCCTCGTCGAGCGTTGGCCCAATATTGAAGAGTGAATCGAGAAGTCTATCGAGGCCCTTCGCGTTATCGAACAAGCCAAGCTTGTCGATTACCGTCGCCAACTCTCGTCGAACGCGCTTGTTGATCCGTGGGGTCAAAGGATCCGACCAGATGATCTCTTGAACCTCGTCACGAAGCTTGACGACTGGCGGGTACTGTTCGAGGAACCGTCGAGCGACATCGGGAAGCGTCGCCTCGGGCGCCACATCGACGGCCCCATGAAGGCGTAACCGCTTGCTTGACGCCTCGACGGGGCCCGGAAGGCCGAGGGCGTCAGTGATTTCGTTCAGGTTGGGCGTAGTCGTGAGGTCCTTCAGATCCCCGATTCCGTCACGTAACAACGAACGAAGGCGTTGAAGATCCATCCTTTATCTCGAAATATGAAGCGAAACCGTTCCGTCGCTGGCCGACAGAACGCGCGAAGCCTAGAAGGAAGTGTTCACTTCAAACGCCCGACGAAGCGTCGGATGCTTTGCCGTATTCAAGAACGTGACGAACCCCGTCTCCCACCCGTGCACTAAGATTGCCGAGTCGGCAAAGCTCAACATCTCGGCAAATCTACTGAGGTGAGCCACGTACTCGCCATCAACCGCTAGGACGACGACAAACTCGGACACCTTCATCTCTCGGCCATGCAGCACGGCTCTATTGATTCGCGTCTGAAGCTCAGTGCTCGAATATCCGTCCTCGACGACAATGGCACCGCAAACAGCGTTGTCTGAGGCGTATGAGAAGCTGAAGTGAGGAACCCGAACCTGCCGAGCGAAGTGGTCATCCGGTGTCGCGACGCTCGCTATGTGATTCAAAATTCGTCGCTGAACGGCTCTCGCGCCCTGGGTGAATGGATCCCTCTCGTTCTCGCGAACCTCTGCGACGACTTCCTCTTTCGCACCGAACGTTCGCAAGAAGTCGGAAAGGTTCGTCTGGCCGAAGGCTCTGCCGTACACATGCTCGGCAAACTCCAGGGCGAGTTCATGGCGAGGGAATACAGGCGTGTCCCCGGCTCTATGGAACCAATCCTCTTTCGCATCTTCCGTTACGAAGAGAACGTCGAGTTCTCGCTGTCTGGCGACTTGCTTCAGAGTCAGCCAGATGAGAAGGTCTCCGATGCCACCATCGTCTTTCCCTTTGTCCTTGTATCCGGGTGGCAGTTTCGCCTCGTATCGATCCTTCCGCATCTTCTCCACTTCTTCGGCCGGAATTGCGAGTTCGTGAACGACTGAGCCGTCGAAGAGCCGCTCGTAGACATCCAGCACGGGATCGGTGTGCTGCCACTGCGCAACTGTATTCGCGAGCGCATCCAATGAGGACCGGAAGGTTTTCAACGCCTCCTGCATCTTGTCGAGCGCCTCTCGTGCCTTCTTGTGTTCGGGCAGCTCTTGGAGCACCGGCGGAGGTTCGTAACGACCGTTGATCGCGAGCGTTCTGAAGTCGACGACCTGCTTGTACAGACTTGCGACGAGGTTCGGACGGTTGCGCCCGAACTCACGAGCGACTTGCGCCGGAATCACCAACCGCTTCTCACTCCGAAGCTGTGTGTAGATTCGCCTGATCTCGTTCAACGCCGTCGCGCTGGTCTTGTAAGGCGCGAGAAGCACGTTCGTGTCGAGCACCACCAGGGCAGTGTTCGTGTCGACCTTGGTGCGGAGCGGGGTGAATGCCTGCACGGCATTCGTCGCAAAGGGGCGGAACAGTGAGCGCGAATGAGAGTCGTCGGCCACGATAACATCGTACCCCTACTGCTGGCGGTATGTACGAAGGATCGCTGCGACGTCGGTTCCCTAGGCTCGCCCCAGCTCCCTCACGTTGATCGTCGGGACGTTCCTCCACGTTGGCCGGTCCCAGCTCGCCTGCGCAAGGAAGAGCGCGAGGAGTTCTCCTTCGAGATCCATCCGGACGTGATCAGACGTTCGGAGCGCGGAGCATTCGAGGAGCCGTTGGCACTGATAGAGGACGTACTTGCTAGGGAGCATGCGTCCTCCATCGGCCGGCGCCGGAGGAGGTTGCTGCGTGCTCTCGACAATCGGCTGCCCCGAAGAAGCAGAAGCGGCGTTCCACTGCGAACCGCTCCAAGTTCGCGTCCCCGCAGCCATGGCGGCCGACGTGACCATCCCACCCCGTCTCGGCTGGTCCGCCAAGCCGCGAGGCGAAGTCGATTCGGACGGACGCGAAGTCCTGGTCTACGTACGCGACGAACGTGAAGCCGCACTCGTGGCGCAACTGGAGACGGCCGCGTTCGATCTGCGGTAGCCCACGAGACGCCTGGGCGTTACTTCTTCCCCTTCTTGCCCTTGCCCAGGGTGTACACGGTGGCTCGCTTCTGGCCGCTCTTTGCGAACCGGCCTGACGCCAGACCTTCCTGGATTGGGTGGGGAAGCTCCTTCTTGTCGACGCCAAGCGCATCGCGAATCTGCTCGGCACGCAGGCCAGCGACCTCCTTGGCGAGGAGCCCCGCGATCTGCTCGATCATCCCGTTAAGGTCGTCCGCCGAACGACGCGGGAGGCGACCGCCCTTCCCCTTCGGCACCGAGGTCACCTTGACGACGCGCCCGTTGCCCACCTCGTGGCCGGCAACCTCGGCCAGCTCGGCAAGGTTCGCTTCACGAAGAGCTGCGATGATCTTCGTAGCGAAGGACGACGCAAGACTCTCGATCGTGTTCTGAAGTGTCATACCGACTTCGTATAGACGGCGATGTGGCTGAGGCAAAGATCAGGTTTCGTCCAATGCTGGCTGGCCTGCTGCTTCGAGGATGCCCTGTAGTACCGCCTCTGGGGCGGCGAGGACGCCGCCCCAGCAACGGAGATCGAAGTTACCGGCGCCACGGTCGCAGAGCGCGTGGCTGCGGAACTCACTCGGAATGGGCACCGAGAGCAGCTCTTCCCAGCGTCGGACGTTGGTGCGCCAAATCGATCTGTCGAAGGCAAGTCACCGTTCGACGTCCAGCCTGAGGATGGGAGCGTTCTTCTGTCAGGACGTTTGAAGCCGCCCCACCTTCCGCGTCCCATTTCCCCCCCCGCGGTCCTCTCCCCTTGCGTTCGACAGACCGTTCACACGCACTACGGATGAGGTTGTCCTGGGTCGCTGGCTGCTCCGCTGTCGCTGCCGGCAGAAGCGTCACCGGGACACTGAATCTGCGTGGGGACGGATTCAAACGTGATGCAAGTCGCGGGGCACCCTGCGCACTCACAGGCTGCTTGCGCGGATTGGAAGCACTGCTCGCTCCAGATGTAGGGGCACTGGCTTGCTTCCTGAACGGATTCGCGAGGTACCGCTCCCGGACAGGCCCGCAAGGCGTTGCCAACTTGACCGGTATCGTCACTCGATCTGCCGCATGCGACGAACGCGGTCACCAAGATCACCGCGCCACCAAGTCGCAAGAGGATCGTTCTAAAGCTCATGCTCATTTCAAGAACCCCCAACGGATGTAGCCCACGCAGCTAGGGCAGACGTCATTCGCACCGCTTCATTATACGTCCCGCCAACCCCACCGCCAGAATGGACGCCAAGAATTCGGACGTCGTTGGATGAGAAGTTCTTGATGACGCCTGTGCCGCTCTGCCCCCCTGTCGTGTCACAAACATGGTTGAGGAGCGCGCTGTTGCTTGTCGGCTGATTGCCACTGCAAGTCGCCCACGCGAGCGCCGGGTAGGACCAGCCGGGAGGACGGTCGTTGAAGGGGTACCCGGACACCCATACGGGGATGTTCGATTCTCCGTTCCCGACAGTATTCCATCCAAAATTCCCAACGTTGTAGCTAGGAAGCGAGCAGAACGACGTTGAATTGTGGAACGCGATAACCGCAAAGTCAAAATTACGAATTCTTGAACTATTCCATCCCGCCGCGTACGTCCTTGTGTAGCAAGACGCATCTACCGGCGGAAGCGGGGTAGATGAGCTTGCCTGAAACGTAATCTGTCGACGCATGAGCCAGCTTGTGCCATCGAACTGGCAATGCGCAGAGGTGACGCAAGTATGATTGTTGATCATCTTGACGCACGTACACCAGGGATCCGCGGTGGTCCCCCCCCAACCATGCAGGTTATACGGGAATGTGTTGGCATTACTGCTCATATTGAATCGATCATCGTAAGGACCGATGACGAGGGACTGTTTCGACGTCCCGATGCTTTCGTCGCCAGGACGTTTATCAGCCTTCGAGGGTCCCGCACTCGGTGCGCCAGAGAGTCCGATGCGATCCGACTCGCGCTGCTCCTTGGCGACGGCCTGAATCGAGAGCACAAATTCTGTCGCGTCTGCATCGTCGAGGACGAACTCGGCACCACCGAATTCGCGAACCGGCGCAAGTAGCTTCAACGCTTCGTCCAACGACATGTCGGCGACGTCTTTTATCGGATCGAGTGAATCTTGACGCTCCTCTACCTCCTTGAGGTCCGCCAAGCTGACATCCTTGTACACAACGTCTCGACGTTTGGTCCACCGCCTGCCCACCTCGTCAACGAACGACGGTTGCGCCGCGAGGAATCGCTGCGATTCAGCAGATGAAGCAACACGGACGTCTTCGGTACCAGCAACGTCAGAGCCGCACGCGACGCTACCGAGTGCACCGGCGGTGAGACTCGATAGAATCCAGATCGATTTCCTCATTTATTTCTCCGCAGTAGGAATGCGGAATTCTAGAGCGTCTCACCTTCACGCGGCAATGCGTGAGATTACGTATTGCAAACCGCAACACGCGAATTCATCGGGGCCAGTTGCGAATGCTCGGCGGTCGAAGATGACACGGTCGCCCCGCTCAACGTGACGGCTCTTTAAGAGGCGCGTCGCGGAAGTCCTGCGCTCGGTCGCCACGTACGTGTTCAGACGTACGGCGATCCAGCACTCAACGGGTCGGCGGTCCCGGTAGCACTTGCTAGGCATCATGCGCTATTTGTCGGCAGTCGACGTCCGCCACGTGAAGGAGACGAGAGCCCGGCCGAAGAGGAGCTGGCAGCACCCAACGGCAGAAGCCCGAAGACCGGGCGGCAGAGCGTCAGGTGCTTGTCGATGCCCTTGCCCAGTGATCGCCCACGTGCCTGAGTCTTCGAGCGCACGGTGGACTCCGCGTGGAGTTGTCCTTGGTGGTGTCGTCAACGACCGCCGAATGACCGCGCCCCAGCGCGTCGCAGAGGGCTTCATTGATGTACGCTTCGGACGCAACGCCGTCCTTGTCTCGCGGCACGGCGCTCCCGGAATGCCCAGGAACAACGTCGCCCCTTGTGAACTCGCCCCGCATGAGGGCTCGCTTCGCAAACCGTCAAAAATGAAAATGGTACGGGCTCCGACATGGGGCGCTGGATTTCGTGCCTGCTCGCAGCACCGAATTTCCGGCGTCCACCACACGACCGAGCCGAAATATCTAGAATCGCCTCACGCGGCCCTAACGGACTTGAGCACGTGGGAGCGGACAACGATCGGAGCGCTTTCAGGTCCGCGCCAGTACGGCTGGACGAAGATCCACTTCCTTCCGCTACGAGACCGACCGCATACTTGCCATTTGCCGTGTCCGACCACGAGTGTTCGGACGCTTAAGGGGCCTCGACGCCCGCGCTCGCCACACAGGTAGGACCGCATTTCGTCGCGAAGATCGACGGCCACCGTAACGCGCCTTCCGAGTACGTATTGCGACGTCTGGGGAAGCTTGTTCATACGACGTTCGTAGGAGCCCTTTCTGCCGCGCGAACGATTGCGCTCCTCATAGTTCGCGCGGTCAGTGAGCGCGAGGACGGCATTGATCACGACGCGAACGGCTAGCTGCACCACGCGACTCGCCTCCCGGCTACGCTCATCGTCTCCCTCGGGCACCTCGTCCGAGAGCGAATGGGAGACGGTCGCCCCGTTGGATTTGTCGATGTCGAATCGCACAGAGTCGGCCGGCCCCATTCGCATGACGCGAACGCGATGTACCCCACCCGCCGGACGGAATCGGAAGCGCGCCCGGTTCGAAATCAACGCAGAACGCTGGCCACGGCATGGGCAGATCCTCACCGACGGTGGCGCGACGCGCCTCGGTGAATGCATAGCTTGCAACAAGGCGAGGATTCGCAAAGGTGATGTGCTGGAATCCGCTCCTCGCCCAAAGCGCACGCCACCACGTGTCGTGCGCAACCCACTCGGCGTGGTTCAGACGTGCCCTGGCCCCATCGGCTTGCCCAAGGGCTGACAGACCAACCACCTCCAGCATCACGCCCTCGCGAATCATGCTCACGTATGCGGCTCGCGCGTCGCCATCATTCGGGTCGAAGCCGAAATCCGTCACCGACTGCAGCGACGCCAAAGCCTGTCGCACGAGAGCTTCGTGATTGGGCGGTGTACTCCGCTGAGGACTGGGCACCCAAACGCCCCCGCCCAACGGCCCCGTTAGTTCGTAGGTCTCGCTAAGCGGCGCCGCGTCGATTGCTCGCTTAGCTTCGTCGAGCGTCAGGCACGGGCCGGTTGACTCGTCGGTGAGAGTGCTCGTTCCGACTCGATGCTCGTTGTCGTACGCTAGCCAGAAGGTCTCGCCCTCGAAGCTCGCGTGCACAATGGTCCACCCGTTGTAGGCGATGGGCGTGCAGTACTTCCGACGGAGGAAGATCCATGTTGACGTCCCGACCTTCCAGCCGTCGCGGTCGATGACCCGAGACTGACCGAACCATTCCTCCCGCTGCACCTCCCCACGGTGGAGGGACGAAGCGACGGAATCGTGCTCCTCGCAAAGGGGGGCCCCGTCGAGGACAGGAACGAAGAAGGGATGGATCCACGAGGGCTCGAACTCGTCGTTACGCCGAGCTTCCTCGTAGTAGTTGCGAAGGGTTTCCCGAGTCCGGTCAGTTCGGATGCCGTCTGCGCTCATGGTCCGGATACACGCGCAGCAGGCACGCAATCAACCGCAGCAATACACTTCCTAAAAATAGGTCGTTCACACACCTACCCGGCGACGACGAGCCCTCCGAGGACGAACGCGACCCCGGGTGCGTCCTCGCAGGAGCAGCTCCGTCTGATGGCCCGCCTTGGCGCCTAGTTGATTCTCGGCAACCGCGGGTTGTACCGCGTTGCATGACGAACACTTCTGAACTCGGAGAAAAGCTTCTCCTCGCCCGCCGTCTCTGCGACCGATGGCTCCCTCCGCCGCGCGCACGAGATCGGAAGCGCGTCTCACTCGGGTTGACGTTGACGCTCGTCCGAATGGTCGCTGGTAACGACTGGACGATGTTGGCAACGGTCGAAATCGAGTACCGGGTGGAAGAACTTCTCCGTCGCGGCCGTCGAGAAGATGGCAGCCGAGTCACCCGAGAGGATCTTGAGGCGGCGGGCGTCGTCTAATGGGTACATTCGCAGAGTCCGCCTCTGTGGGGACGCCTTCGCGGTCGGGCGTCGCCTAGTGCAAGACGATGGCGATTCGGTGCGCAGACGCAGGTCGGTGTCGAGGTGGCGCGTGGTCATCTGCGGCCCAAAGCGTGTGACGACGAAATAAGCCGGGCCGGAGTTGATTCGGACGGTCCCGATTGTGTATCCGACGCATGACCAATTCACATCTCGCCCTTTTCGAGGGGCAGCGCACAAGCCTCGCTCCTTCCGCGGTGTCCGCGCCTTGCGCGTTGAACCGTCGCCTCTTCGCCTCCCCAACGTTCGTTGGCGAAAGTGATGCGTCTCGACGATCCCGTTGCTCGGGGTCTTCTCACTGGGTGGTGGGCGGGAAGCCTGTAATGGCGCAGCATGCGTTCCGTCAGCTGGCCGGAAATTGAACGCGTCACGGCGTCCACCGGCGCGCCTCTGGCGAGGTCGTTGAACGTTCGCCGGAGGGCCATCGACACACACGACGGTTCGTGCTCGATAGATTCCCGTCGCCCCGCAACGGAAAGATGCGGCACCCGGCGGAGGAGCATTGCGACTATGACCCCGACCTGGATTGATGCCCTGCAGAACCCCGAGCAGCTGCTCGCTCTGTTCCGTGAGCCGCCCGCCGATGAGGCGCTGCGGCTGCACTCCTTCCACCTCAACCGGCGGGGACCGGCCATGACGCTGCGGCTGTCCACGCTGCGCTTCGTCGACGTTCCGCCCGCCGACTGGCGCGCGGAGGAGGGGCTGGACGTCTTCGAGTTCCAGCTCCGGTTCCTCGACGTGGCGGAGGTCGCGATCGCCGGCGAGCGGCTGCCAGTGGAGTGCCGGATCTCGCTCGCCGGGCGTCCGGAGAACCGCTTCGCCGTCCTGGTGGAAGGCCCGGGCGTCCGGCTGGGGTTCAGCGCCAACCGGGAGCTTGCGATCGGCCATCTGAACGCCCACGCCTCGGCCGCCGGGCCGTACGGGACGTCGCGCCGCCACCTCGGAAAGGTCGACGCGATCCGTTATCCGCAGACGCCGGACACCTGGGAGAAGACTTACTATGAGCGGCTCTGACTGGATCTCGGTCCTGCGGAACGGCGACGTGCTCCGCGGGCTGTTCGACACGGTGCCGGCGCTGGAGTCGCTCGACCTGTTCTCGCTACTGGTGGACGAGCGGGAGCACGGGCTTACGCTCGGGTTCGAGTCTCCCGGCCTGCCGGTGACGGCTCCCCGTTCGTGGGTCGAGCAGGGACTGAACACCGTGGAGTTCCACTTGGTGTTCTCCGGTCTGCGGTGGCTGGAAGTAACCGGCTGGTCGTACACCGGAATGACCGGCTACCGGTTCGAGCCGGAGGCCGACGGCGGGCTGCGGCTGCTGATGACGGGGCCCGACTCGCTGGTGCGGCTGTCCGCCGACTCCTGCCGCGTCGAGGGCGTACGGGCCCACCGGGCGGGTGGCCTGTAGCGGGGCGCCCGTGAGGGAGCGGAACGTCCAGGCGCCGCTGCCCAGGCCGCCACCCATCGTGAGGCGATTCGGCAACTCGCCAACATCTACCCCGGCTCCGCATGAAGCCTCGGCGGACAGCATTCACGCGAGCGCCGTGAGAATTCGGCGAAACGTCAGCCGTCCGCTTGCCGAACGTTCCCCGGAAATCCGGCAGCGATAACGCCGTACCCCTCGCCGGAGAAAGGCTGCTGCCAGACGAGCTCTCCTTGAAGCGTGTAACAGGAGACAGCTCCGAGCGCCGAGACGATGAGTTGACCTTGGTCGAAGAGCATCGTCGCGCGCCCCGATTCGCTCCGCGGGACGTTGCGCAGCAGACGGCCGGTCGCGTATTCGACGAACACGAGGTTGTTCACGGTGCAGGCAACGATGACGTCGTCGCCGATCGCGAGCTCGATCGCCGGAGCGTTGCCCACGCTGTAGCTGGTATTGTCGATCTGCGTGCGCCACGCGACGCGGCCGGTCGCGCGATCGAGCGCGAAGAGCTTTCCGTAAAAAGCCACGATCAGAAGCGAACGATTCGAAACTAAGTTATTGTGCATGTGCGCAATATAACCGACTTGAGTATCCCCACACGGGCTCCTGATTCACGTTCGGCTCCTCGTAGACTACCGCTTCGCGGCCGGGATCGTCATAAAGCTCGCCGGTAACGATCCCGCGCCGCGCGAACGTGCCTGTAGCCTCGTCAGCCCTGGAGCATCGCGACGAGATCCGTCACGCCCGGATCATGTCCGGCCTGCATGAGGAGCGTCGTCACCTGGCCGCGATGGTGCGTCTGGTGGTTGAAGAGATGGGAGAGGACGTGCCAGAGCGGGACCTCCTTGACGACGCCGCTTCGAGTGTAGCGAAGGTTCCCTGCGAGCCCCTCCTCCGTCAGTGTCGCGACGAATGCGTCGATATCGTGGTCCGTCTTTGCACGCTCGCGACGAAGCTCGTCGAAGTCGGCGTAGAGCTCCTGATCGAGCGTTCGGATCCCGCCTGGCCCCAGCTCGCCTTTCGGCAATGTGAGCCCCGTGAAACGTCCGAGCCACACGCGATCTCCGAGCAGGAGATGGTTGAACGTGCGGTGGATCGATCCGAAGAAGGCGCCGCGATCCTGCTTGCGCTCCGCGTCGGTGAGCTTCTCCGCCACCGCGTAGAGCTTGTCGTTCATCCACCGGTTATACCGAGCCATCACGCGAACATACTCGAGCATCATGGGGGGGGGCCGGCGAGCGTACTATGGCGCAGAGGAGCACGAAACTACTCGGTCTCGCCGACTCGCACCTCGGTACGTCCTGCTGCGCGACGGCAAGCCGATGATCGAGCAGCTCCCGCGCCCCGGTCTCTGGTCTGGTCTGTTCGGATTCCGTAGAGCGGGAAGCTGGTTCGTGGTCCAACAGAGCCGCGATCTGTCGCCCCGGTTCCAGGTCTAAATCGTCCCCCAAGCTCCCGGTCGTTCACGGGGTTCCGGGGGCTTAGGGCTTCCGAGGCACCCGGAGGGCTTCCGACGTGCTCTAGAAGGTCGAAGGTGCGGCCGGAAGGGCCTCCGACGCGGGGAAAATGCCCTCCGGCGCGGCATTGGACATCAGAGGGCGGTGCGCGAGGGCCTCAAGTGACTGAAATCACGTCTCCGGCGCGCGCGGCGGTGCCCCCGGGAGCGCGTCGGAAGCTCCCAGGACGCGCCCGGTGGCCACCTCGTTCGCGTCGGGAGGGAGCGCGGACGCGTCGGGCGGCCTGCGCGGCGCGAAGGGAGCTTCTGCAGCTCGTCGAAGCGTCCGCGCGGGACGTCAGTCGCTTTCGCTCACAAGCGAGCCGACGCCCGTAGCCGCGGTGGTGGAGCCGTTCGCTCCGCGCGCGGCTTTTCCGGGGACCGTCGGAGCGACAGCCGGCGTGGCGGCGGCCTTCTTTGCAACCCTCCGCTGCGCGAGCCCAAGGCGCAGGAGGTGATCGCGGCGCTTGAAGGTGACGCGCGCCATCTCCGACCAGTCCTCGTACCACGCGCGGAGCTCGACGAGCATGCGCTGGTGCGTGCTCGCACTCTGCACCATCTCTTCCGCCGGCGAGTCGTCGCGCGACGTTCCTTCCTTCGCCACCTTCACGAGCGCGCGCAGTCGCTTTCGCTCCACCTCGGAGAGCCCGCGCGCCTCGAGCGTGGCGATGGCGGCGCGGTCGTCTGCGTGCTTGCTCTTGGCGAGGGCGTCGAGTCGGTCGAGCAGCGTCTCGACGCCGAGGATCGCCGCGGCGCCCGTGGACGGTGAGAGACCGGCGAGCACGGTCTTCGCTTGCTCGGGATGGAGGCGGCCGAGCGCGGCGCGCACGATGCGAAAGCCGTCCTCGTCCCAGGCGTCGATCGCGGCGATGGCGTCCCGCACGGCGGGATCGACGCGCGTTGCGAACCCGCCTGCCTCCACTTGGCCGTCGTATCCGCTCGACGCCTGCAGGAGCGCCCATCCACGACGGTGCTCCTCGGTGGTGTACCCGCGCGCTTCCAGCCCTCGGCGGAGAACCGGCACGGTGCCGATCGCGCGCAAGAACGTGATCACCCGTGCGGGCGTCGCGTCCAGCGTCTCCTGGCTGACCGTGGGCTCGCGCGCCGGAAGATTCGCGAGGTCGAGTACCTTCTTCGTCATGATCTGCCTCTTTCGAGGGAGGCATCACGTCCTCAGCGAACGAAACGCGCACCTGCGCGTCGCGTGTCGTTGCGACTCACCCCCCGCGCGAGAGGGTACAAGAGGCCCGAACCGAGGCAATGCGGAATACCAAATACGGAATGCGCTACCACGCCGCTCTACCGCGGCTCGACGGCCCAACGTGGCCCAGACGGGGCATCACGCCGGTCGATCCCAAAGCGATGAGTCCTTCCACGTGGCGATGAGAAACCACACCAGTCCGCCGGTATCGATCCCAATGGCCAGCAGACCAATGGCAGCGCAGACAGCAGACCCAAACCCCAAGAGCGTCCCGATGACGACGAGCAACGTCCCCACCATCGGCAGGCCCGACACGTGCCGGTAGCCGTCGAGCGATCCGGTCGCGCGGCGGTAAAGCAGCCCGCGGACGAAGGACAGATGGAAGTTGAGAGCGCCGATGAGGAGCGCGAAGAGCAAGACGGCCAGGCCGCTCGTGTGGTGCTCGTTCCCGCGAGTCAGGGCGGATACCAGCGACGCGACGAGTAGTACGACCGGGCCGAACGCAATGACAACCCCAACCCCACGACGGACGTAGCTCGGACTCCTGCTCATCGGGAAGCTCGCGCGACGACGGCAGCCACGTCGTCGGTGTACCCGCCAGGTGCAAGCCTCGGCAGGGCGATCAATGCGTCCGCAGCATCGATCGCGGGGCCGCTGCAAGCCGCGACGATCGTTAGGGCGGGAATCCACGTACGTGAAGAGCCCATCGGTTCCCGCGACGAGCGTACCTTCGAGGCCCCGAACATGAAATGGCGTGGCGTGCCCCGCCCGCCTCCAAGGCGTCAGGCGCCGGAAGTCAGGACTCGGTGCCCGTCATCCGTGGCTGCGAATGTGAAGGGAACGCGGTCACCGACGTCGATACCATGCGGCAAGGCAACCGCTGCAGTTGTTGGCGTTGTTGGTGAAGAGGACGCGCCCCTCCCTCACGCCAGCCGCGGCGCGGGCGTTACGTCTTGCTGTTCAGCCCTTGCCCAACCCGGACACGGTGGCGCGCTTTGGACCGCTCTTGGCGAACCGGCCTGCATCGAGCCCCGTCGGTCGCCCCGGTCGTCGCGGGCTCCGCTTTGGGCTCGGAATGCTGATGATGAGCCTGTCGCCACCGTCCCTTCGTTCGTTGTCGATGGGCGTCGTTCGTGGCGAGAGCCGCGCCGCTTTCGACGACTCGCGACGGCCCGAGTGTCCTCCCCCAACCGATTCCCGCAGAGTCGTGCGGCCCTGACGCTGCGCGAATGAGCGCTCTTCGTCCGCGGAACCTCCGAGGTCTGCCGCTTCGATTCGTAAAGCTCCGATTCGCCCATGCTACGTCGCAGCTCGCAGTGCGCCTCGGCTTTCCAAGTGTGGCTGGTCAGGCTTTCAGCGCGCGGATTCCGCCAGCAGGCATCGTTATTGAACGCTCTCCGCGATGGAGGACAACATGGCAGCATTAACCAAAAGCCCATCCGCGCCACAAATGGTGAATCTCATCCTAGGTATATGGCTCTTCATTTCGGCGTTCGCGTGGCCGCACCCCCACGCTCAGATGACGAACACCTGGATTGTCGGAGTCTTGGCTGTCGTCTTCTCGCTGGTCTCGATGTTCGTCAACCCTCAAGCTCGGTATCTGAACACGATCTTGTCCATATGGCTGTTCATCTCCGTCTGGGCGCTTCCAAGGGGCACGATCGGCACCGCTTGGAACAACTGCCTCGTCGCAATCGTGATGTTCGTTGCTTCGCTGTCGGCCGCTACCTCGACGCGTACGTTCGGGCGGGCACAGACCGCCTGATCGCTTGGCTTTCGCCAGCACGCAGTCGACCGCGACGAGGACTCGGCTCTTCGTCGCGGTCACGCGGGCGTTGGCCGTTCCAGCACCGGATCTCCAAGCAGTCCGGTCATTGCGAACAGCAACGGAGCTAGGTCACAGGCGTCGGGACCCAAGTCGTGGGATCGGCAGGAGTCTGGTGGCCTGCCAGAAGATCCTTCACTTCGTGCTGACCATCCTCCCCGCGCGCCGGGAACCAGACGTAGGGCACTCCGAGCTGGTTCGCCGACCGAATTTGCTTCCCGTAGGCGTCCGCTGAGTCCGACACGAGCGCCGCGATGCCCCTTTTTCGCAGGCCGCGCGCCACGGCCTCGGAAGCTTCGCGCTCGTCTTCGGCGTGAACGAGCACGTAAACGGCAGCCGGTGTGCGCCGCGGACGAGTCTCTTTCAGGAGACCGAGATGGGCGCAGTACCCCATGATGCGGGTGATGCCGATCGATACGCCAACACCGGGGAGCTTCTCCTTCGACCGGCCCGACGCGAGGTTGTCATAGCGTCCGCCGGAGCAGACTGCGGAGAGCTTGGGGTGATCCTCGAAGACGCCCTCGACGACGGTGCCTGTATAGTAGTCGAGCCCGCGCGCAATCGAGAGCGCGCCGACAATCGAATCTGGGCGTGCTGCGTTCCGTGAAGCAGAGAGTACGAACAGCAGCTCCCGCAGTCCCTCGTCCAGCAGGTCGTTTCGCTCCCCAAGGTCGAGGACTCGCTGAGCGTCCGCGTCGTTTCGAATTTCGATGGCCGAGACCGCAACGCACTTCTCGGCCTGCGTCGCGGTGAGCCCGCGGTCCATGAGCTGTTGCACCACAGCGGCCGGACCGATCTTCGCAATCTTGTCGACGATGCGAAGCGTGCCGGTGATGTCGTGGATGCCGAGACCACGGTAAAAGCCCTCGAGGAGCTTCCGGTTGTTCACCAGCAAGCGCACGTTCGGGATGGGAAGCGCGTCCAGCGTGGTGCGGAGGAGCGCGACCATCTCGCGGTCGAAACGGACATCCATGCTGCCTGAGGCGATGACATCCGCATCGGCCTGAAGAAATTCGCGATAGCGCCCAAGTTGCGGGCGTTCTCCCCGCCACGCCTGTTGGACTTGGTAGCGACGGAACGGAAACGTCAGCGCGCTCCGATTCTCGACGACGTATCGCGCGAAGGGCACCGTGAGATCGAAGTGGAGCGCAAGCTTTGAATCGCCAGACGGCTCGGCGGCGAGCCGCTGCACGCCGTAAATTTCCTTGTCGGTGTCTCCACCTTCGCCGAGTAGATCCGACGCGAGCTCGATTGACCGCGTCTGAAGCGGGGTAAACCCGTGCAGCTCGAACTGATGGCGCACGAGCTCGATGAGACGGCGCTGAAAGAGTTCCTGCTCGGGGAGCCACTCGGGAAAACCGCTGAGCGATTCGGCCATGACGGTCTTGCCATATCACTCCCGACCGTCACCGAAAAGCGAGCGGTCTCGACGACGACGTCACGACTCCGATTGCCCTGGCGCCGCCGGAAGCTTCAGACGCTCGAGAGTCGCGGGAAGAGAGAACGAGCGATGGCTTCCGAGGCACATCAGCGCTTGATTGAGCTGGCGATAGCGCGCCGAGGCGACGCCGCAATTCGGGCATGCGAGCGGCGCGTCGAAATCTCGGTACTCGACGACGCGAGGACTCCACTCCGGTAGCCCGACGTACGCGAGCGGTCCTTACGTCCCCCGGGAATCCGCCGATAGCCTCGACTTCTCCGGCGGGAAGATCGATGAGGACCGGCTCGGTCACCACCGCCGTCCTACTTCGATGAAGCAGCCTGTCGTGCGAGGCGTCGAGGCCCAGACGCAGCAACGGCCGCTCGACGAGCCGGAGATGCTCTCGTCGAACGGCCGCCTTTGCGTCCATGATGGCGCCGAGCGGACGCGTTGTTTCGCGCGTCCGCCGCGGCGACGTCGGCGTTACAGACCCCCGCCCTGATTCCTCATGACGACGGGGTGCTCCGCTGCGCGAAGGGCGTAGCGGAGGGCCATCTCGAGCGTCGAGAACGACAGGAGCTCGCTCAGATTCAGCTGGAGGCCGATGATGGTCTGAGCGATGTTCGGCGCGATACCGGAGACGACGCATCGCGTGCCGAGGAGCTGCGCTGCACGGACAACCTTGAGGAGGTGGTCGGCGGCGCCCGTATCGATGATGTCCACGCCCGTGAGGTCGAGGATCGTGAAGCGCGCCTTCGTTCGAATGATGGCTTCGAGCAAGCTCTCCATCATTTGATTCGCGCGGGTGCTGTCGACGAGACCGATGACCGGCAAAGCGAGAACCCCGTCCCAGAGCTGCAGGATGGGATTCGACATTGCGCGGATGGAGTCCTCCTGCCTGCGGATGATCTCCAGCTTTTCGAGCAGCACTTGCTCGGCGTGTTTGCGGTCGAGGATTTCCTGCTTGAGGCGATCCTCGGCCTGCTTGCGTTCGTGCACCTCGGCCTTGAGGCGCTCGAGCGTCGCGTCGAGGTCGGCGCGGGTCGCCTTGTCGCTCGTAATGAGCGCTTCAAGGTGATCCTGCACCGTCTTCGTCGAAGGACGAACGATGAACTCGTCCCACTCATCGCCTTTCGCGATGAACTTGGTCTGCTCGGCCCAGCAGTGCGTCTGGAAGATGTGCTTGCAGTAGCCGGCGAAACGCCCTGCGAGGGAGCTCGTTCCCCAGCAAACCCCGAGGGCTCGCTGATAGAGCGCTTCCCAGCTGTTCTTGGCGCGGAAGTGGGCCTCCTTCTTCTCGCGATCGAGCGAGACGCACTCCCACAGGCCGAGGCCGACGTTGTTGGCGGCGGCACCTACGAGGGCGAGGCCTTCTTCATACGACGGCGCCGGCGCGATGAAGTGTTCCCACTCGCCCTGGATACCGTCTTCTCCCGCACCATAGACCGCGAGATGGAAGCGCTCCGTGCCGACCATCTTGTGAAGGCCGGACATGAATCCAGCCATCGTGGACTCGATCCACATGCAAACGGCCGGTTGTCCCGCGATGAGGAACACGCCGCGTTCGTTGTCCCACTCGAAGTCGAGACCGTTGACGTGGATTTTCGGATTCTCTTTTTGAAGCGCTGCAGTCAAGTGTCGTCTCCGTAGGTCAAAGGACTGCTCAGAAGCCGCTGCCCGGGTGGGGTTCGGTGTGACAGTTTTCGGTGCATCGTCCGAACGACTCCTCGCCACCACCGACGTACATGTTCGTGATCGGGCCGAACTTGGTCACGTGATCGGCCGGATACGACTTGTGGCACGAGAGACACGCGGCCTTGCTGACGAACTTGGTGCCGCCTTCGTTGAGGTGACACGTGGTGCACTTCTGGACATCGCCGTCGAAGCGGTTCGATCGCGAGTGGATGAAGTGCACGCGGCTGTGAATCGGCGCATCGTGCTCGACGGCGAGCGGCGCGTGGCAGCCGACGCACGTGGCGCGATCGGGGTTGCGGTGCAGGACCTCGGCGAATGCGCCGCCGCCCGTGTGGCAGTTCTGACATCCGCCGGTGGTCAGCGTCGCGGTGGTCTTCGTCGTGCTGCCGACCTGGATGTCGACACGGCGGGTGTACGCGATGTCCTCGCCGTAGTACGTGCGCCGCCCCTTCATGGTCATGCGGTAGGTGCCCGCGGGAGCGTTCGCCGGCAGCTTGAACGTGTAAACGTCGGAACCCGGGACGTCCCATCCTGCATGGTTGGGATCGAAGGCGCCGCCGAAGACGCCGTCCGTGGTCGGGAAGACCTTCCACTGATCGAACACGCCGTCGCGCTCGAGGACGCCGACGTTCTGCACGTCCTGGCCGAGGAGCTCGTCGAGCGGAATGACCGAGCGCATCGGCTGGATGTTCTGCTCCGGTCCCATGAGGTGCGCGATGAGCGTGCGCTCACGGTGCTTGCGGCGCCAGAACACCCAGGTGTTGTCGAAGAAGGCGCGGTAATACTGAATGCCCGCTTCGTTTGGTCCGAAGATGACGTCGTTGTAGCTCGGGATCGAGCCCTGCGGATGGAGGCGATTGCCCGAACCATCCTTGAGCGTGAACCGGAACGAGACACTCTGTCCCGCGTCGTAGTAGCCACCAGGACCAGGCGGGGTCAGCGTTTCGACATCGATGCTGAATCCGTAGTCGAACGGCGGATTCGCGATCTGCTCGATGGGCGTCTCGTAAACCTGCGTCGCGTTCTGCGTCCACCGCATGCGCAGCTTCGTCGCGCGCGGGTGAAGCGTGAACGTCGACTTCTGATCCATGCTGTTGCGCAGCTCGATGTTCGCCTCTTGCTCGTGCTCGTAGGCGCCGCTGCAATCGGTTCGCGACGCGCAGCCACGCGTCCACTGGATGCCGCGGAAACGACGAACCCAGAAGTGGTCGCCCGTCTTCCGCTTCCCGTCTTTACCCGCATCCGCGACGATGGGCGCCGACAGCGGGATTCCGCGGTCGTCCACCTGCTCGATGATGAAGGTGCTCGGTTGCGTCATCCACTTCGCATTTCGGTAGAACCGGCTGCGCGTGAGTCTGCCTTCCGAGTCCGTCAGCTGCTGGAAGTCGCTCTCCTCGAGCTGGAGTTTGTTCCAGTCGGCATTCTTGAAGTCGCCTTCGCGCTTCAGCCCGGCGAGGCCTTCGTCCACCTTCGAGAAGACCGACGTGCTGAGGTCGATCTGCTCGAGATAGAACGTTTGCCCGGCGCGCACCTTCAGCGGTAGGCCGACACCGTTCTTGTATTCGAGGGCGAGGCCGATGGGCGTCGCCGTCGTCGTCGGACCTTGCGTGACGAGAGCCGATTGCTGCTGGGCGAGCTCCTCTTCTTCTTCGACGGTGTTGGTCGAGGGAGCGCTCACGGTGGAGCAGGCGACGGCGACCGAGGCGAGAACCGCCACGTGAGTCAGTTTCACGGATCGTACGAGCGATGATTTTCGAATATGAGCGATGGCTTCTCGAGTGGACCGCATCGAGACACTTCCTTCCTGTAACCGGAATTCGTCCGGGTGGAGGCGACGGCGAGCCGGACGACGCTATGCGATTCGCGGACGCATTTGGAGGAAATGCGCATGATTTGCGCGACACGCTGAATGTGCGCCAATCACTCTATTTGGCATACGCTTCGTGCTCACCTTGTGACCACGTTGGAGCGCCGGTAACCGCGAATCGGTCATCGCCAGTCGCAAATCACCACGCGGCAAGCGACCCGGAGCAGATCGCTATCCTCCCTAGGGAGGATATCAATTTGCCAACGGCTCGCCGAAACGGTGATTCACCCGAACGGTCGAGCGCAGGGCATCACGCGACGCGACGACACGACGTCGACCCCCGCTCCGCCCAGGACCTTCCCGACCGATCGACCGATTGGCCACGTTGGATAAAGCTCAAGCATTTCGAACATCGACGACGTGGCGTGGGGGCAAGGCGCGAATTCGAATTCGGCGACGCGTGAAGAGAAACCTTGCACGATTCGCAACCTCGAAGCTCACACAAGAAGACGACGATTCATTTGGAATCGTGCCCGACAAACGCGATTCCCGAGAAATTCGATTTCGCAAGTCACAACGTTCGTCGGTAATCCGTCGTGCGCGCGCCGCGCAGCGCTCGAGCGCAGGTCGATCTCGTCATGACCTTCGAAAGGCCGTCGCCGGTCACGACCAGTCGGGCATCCCTATCTGCCGACGGCTGTTAGAGATGTCCTGCGCAAGCGATGATCGATCAAGACTTACGGCGTTTGGGGATGCTTCCGCACGCGCGAAGGCGGTAGAGGCCGTGTTGGCTCGGTCCTCGGGTCTCGTCGTTCTTTGCGGGCCTGCCGGCGTCGGCAAGACGACCGTTGCGAACGTGCTTGGACGTCACGGCGCAGTGACGATGCTCGGTGATCTCCGCCTGCCCGACGAGCTCTCGGCGGCACTCCACCGAGCAGAGCATGCGGTCGTCGCCGCCGTCGTGCGGAGCGGCGAGTCCCTCGGACTCGCGCGGCGATGGCAAGACATGGGAATCGCGCACGGCCTCTTGGAGCGCGCCTCGTTGGCGGTCGTGACACTTCGTCGACTCCCGAGAGCCAGCCCGCGCACGGACGCTCCCGATGACATCCTGGTGGTCGAAGTGCTGGAACCAGGCGGCGTCCTTCGAACGAGCTCGCTCGTCGAAGAGGTCAGGGCGCTCGTCGCGACTGGCCTGGTGACGGAAGAAGCCGCCCGCTTCAACGTTCCGGATTACGCATGACCGCTGTTGGACACGATAGAACGACGAGCCAGCACTACCCTGCCCGCCGATCGTGACTTAGGATTCGGGTACGCTGCTTTCGCCGGGCGGGTCGGCACACAGAGTCGACAGCCGGAATCGACAGACGAGGGGTTGACCATGAGTGCGTTCCGCGAAGTTGGTGTTCGTTCGAACCGACCGGCTTGGGAGTACAAGCTCGTGTCGTTCTTCGTCGGTAACCTGCAGGAGGCATCCGACCGGCTGAATGCGTTGGGCGTGCAAGGCTGGGACGTGGTCGGCGTCGTCACCGGCGATTCGAGCACTCTCGTCTACACGCTCAAGCGCCTGCGCGACGAAATGCATCTGTCGTAGCAGCCGAGACTCGACGCTTGGAAGGACGTCCTACAGACGCGCCGCGATGAGGGCGCGGCGTGAGTCGGCCTTCGTTTTGCGAAGGATGGTGGCGATTTGATTCGCGACCGTGTTGGTGGAGCGGCCGCGCGCTTCGGCGATTTCACGATTGGAGAGCCCCTGACGGACGAGGGCCAAGGTCGCTCGTTCGACATCGGTCAGCGTCGTGAGGTCGAATTCGGCGGTGGGATCGGCGGCGAAAGTCGACGCCAGGCGAACGAGCTCCGTGCGCGACGAGAGGCCGAGTTTGCCGGCGGCCGAGGAGAGTGAAAGCGACACCGCCTGCGGTGACAGACCGAGGCCATAGCTCACGAGCTTGCTCGGGAGGCCGCGCGCCGCCATGCGCACGACGCCGACTTCGCGCTTCGAGAGCTTTCGCATTCCTCGTCGCGCCGGCGCATTCTCGAGCAGCAGATAGTACCGCTTGCCGGCAATGGTTCGCTCCACGAGACTCACCCGGCCGTCGAGCAGCGCCTCCCAGGTGGCGAGACTCTCCGGCTCACGACGCGCACGACCTTTGCGGGACGCTTCGATCTGGGCAACCTGCCGGCGAAGGACCTCCGGAGACGCGGACTCGGGCGTCAGGTGATGCACGACGCCATCCGGTGAGAGAATCGCCAGGGCGGATTCGGGCCGGTAGCGCAGACGGAGCGCGCTCTCGACGTGGAGTGCGACGAGGGAGAGTCGCTCGCGCACGTGGCGAGCGAGCGTGACCCGCTCTTCGAACCCGAAGTGAAACACGAAACCGAGACCCGCTTCGGCGTGGCCGACCATGCCCAGTGCATCGACGATCCCGACCGACTTCCGGAACTCTCTCACGACGTCGCGAGACTTGGCGTCGACGACGCGATCGATTTCCAGGTGCGTCGTGACGAGACGTCGAGGGAAGTAATATTGAATCACCGCCTCGTGCCCGATTCGGCGAACCGTGCCGGGCGAGATCGATCGATTGAGTTGCGACGAACCTTCCGCCGCGAGGTAACGAATGCCCGTCACCGCACGGTTGGGGGCGTGCTCGAAGAGATGAATTCCGGCGCCCACCGCATGTGGGAACACCGGACGAATCGCATCGATGAGCCTCGCTGCCCAGGCGGTGTCGTCTTTCGCTTCCGCGTACGCCGCTTCGACCACCGTGATGAGGTCGGGACGCGAGCAGAGAAGCGGCCGTTCGACGGGCACGAAACGACGATATCGTATCCCCCCGCGAGTCGCCTGTAATCCAGCGATGCTGCATACCCCTCGGGAAGGACGTGATATCCTTTTGCGTCGCCCTGCACCGGCTGGCCTCGCCTCGCCTCGCCTCGCCTCGCCCCCCCCGCGAGAGATCCATCATGACCATCCACATCCGTCACGTCCGCGTGGAAGACGACCTCGGCGCGATCGCCGGGCTCTTCCATGACTCCGTCCACGTGCTGGCCATCCCGTTCTACGACGAAGCCCAGCGCAAAGCCTGGGCACCCGACGTCTCCGATCTCGCGCGGTGGCGAACCAACCTCGCCAAGATGGAGATGCTCGTCGCCGAAGATGAAGAGGGCCTTTGCGGTTTTCTCGGTTACGAGCCGGACGGACACGTGGCGCAGCTCTATACGGCGAGTCGCTGTGCCCGCCGCGGTATCGCCTCGATGCTGTACGAGCGCGTCGAAGCCCAATGGAGGGCCGCGGGCGTCGAGCGACTCTTTGCGGAAGTGAGCCTCGCAGCGCGGCCCTTCTTCGACAGGCAGGGGTTCGTCGTCGTCGAGGAGGAGCGGGTCGAGCGAAACGGCGTCATGCTCACGCGGTTCGTGATGGAGAAGCGGCTGAAAGCGTCAGCTGTGTGATGTTGCAAGATCACACACTCACCATGTCGCTTTGCAGGAATATGTCCCTTCGCTTGACGTTCTGCCTGGCGAGCACCATAACTTCGAAAGCCATGTTGACCCATCGTGTGATTCTCGAGCTTTCGAACCGCGGAGCGGGTCCGTAGCGTCCATCTCGACACCGACGATGGCTCAGCACGAGGCCGGCTCCGCTCACCAGCGAAGCCGGCCTTGCTGCATTTCGCGCGGCGTATTTCGTGTTCCTCGACGTCGCTCGAGGCCAGCTCGCCCCCGTCACACCCGTCACGCCCCATCACACGCACGTACTCGCGTGATCGTGGGCGCTCGTCCTCTCGTTTAGGGCGTCGCGCCCCATTCCCGTTTCCCATTCTCCTTTCCATCGAGCATGCGCTGCCCACGGCCGCGCCTTGCGTGCTCGCACAGGATACGTCCATGCAACGCGACATCACCTGCCTCCGGAACATCGGCATCATCACGACCATCGACGCTGGCAAGACGATTGCCCGGGATCGCATCGTCGACCTCGCAAAAGCTCCGAGCGGAAGCGAGGGGTCGGAGTCCGTTGCGCACGGCGCCGCGCCGGTGACGATGGTGTCCTGGACGCCACGCTCGGGCCCGTTCGCCGACGAGTCGACGAGCATCGTCATCGTCGAGAGCGCTCCTCGCGTCATCGACGGCGCCGTTCTGGTGCTCGATGCGGCTCGTGGTGCGTCCGAAGGCGCCGAGAGTGCATTCCGCGAGATGCGCGCCCGGGGCATCCCCTGCCTCGCGTTCGTCGACGACGTGGGCGACGAGCGCGACTTCCAGGCCATCACGGAGTCCCTCGCTGCCGAGCTCGACGTCACGGCGCTGCCTCTCTACCTGCCCTGGAACGACGGCCCGCGGCCCCAGATCATCGACATCCTCGAGCAGCGACTCGTGATCGAACGCGAGGACGGTCGGGTGCGCGATCGTCGTGCCGTGCCGCGGGATGCACGGGACATCGTCGCTCGACTTCGTCGGCGCATCGTCGAGGTCTGCGCGGAGGTCGACGAGTCGATCCTCGGCGCAACGTCGGTCGGACTCGATATCGGCGCCGACGAGCTCGCTCGAGCCCTGCGCAAGGCGACGACGGCCCGTGACTCCCGCATCCTTCTCGTCGCGTGCGGCTCACTGCGTGCGCGGAGAAACGTCGGCGGTCTGCTCGACAGCGTCGTCACTCACCTTCCCTCGCCCGCCGAGCGGCCGCCGGTCTTCGGCTTCGACCCGCGCCGTGAGGTCACCGTCGCGCGCTTTCCTCGCGAAGGCGACGCGTTCTCGGCGATCGTGGTCGGCACGACGAACGACGCCTCGTTGGGCGCCTTGACGTGGCTTCGCGTCCACTCCGGGACGATGCGCGCCGGAGCCCCACTCCTCGCACTCCCCTCGGAAGAGACCGGACGACCGTCTCGCATTTTCCTCCCCGACCTCGACGCTCTCGAAGAGGTCGAAGAGGCAGGCCCCGGGAGCATCGTTTGCACGACGGGCCTCGTTGGTCTGCAGCCGGGCGAAACGCTCTCGGATGCGCGGGCGCCCGTCCTCCTCACCGAGGTTGGGGCGGCGAAGCCCGCGGTCAGCTCGTCCTCGACGCGTCCCAAGCTCACACGCATCGCCCCTTGAACGGCGGCGTTCGAGTCCGTCCCGCGCGGTCGCGCTCTCGGCGGGGCACCGCGCGGCGCGCTCGATGGGCTCGACGTTCTCGCCGCGGCGGCTCAAACTGCGACGATGACCGCGGACGTGCAGATCCCCGTGACGGTGGTGACCGGCTTTCTCGGTGCCGGGAAAACCACCCTCGTGAACCGTTGGCTCGCGGGCCGATCACGGGGTGAGATCGCGGTCATCGTCAACGAACATGGCGACGTCGGCATCGATGGAGAGCTCCTTGCCGAACGCGCGCGGGAGCTCGTCGAGATCACGGGCGGGTGCGTGTGTTGCACGACCCAAGCCGAGCTGGTGCGCGCCCTCGACGACCTGGCATCCTCCAAGCAGCCACTGCAGAGGATCCTCGTCGAGACCTCGGGAGCCGCATCCCCTGCCGGAGTCTTGCAGGCGATTGCGCGAGGGGGCCGAAGCGGGGCATTCGCGCTCGACGGCGTCATCACCGTCGTGGACGCCACGCGCGTCGAACAGCTCGCCGACCACGATCTCGTCTTCGAACAGGTGGGCTACGCGGACATCGTGCTCCTCTCGCGGGCCGATGCCTGCGCCCCGGAACGGCTCGCCGAAGCGGGAGCGTTCGTTGCCACCCGCAACGGCGCGGCATTCTTCGCCGAGGCCGCGCGCGGAGAGGTCGTGGCGCCTGCCGCTCCTTCGCTCGACTCGCTGCTCGACCTACGCCGCGCCGACTTCGCCGCCTCGCGTGAAGCCCCCGCGCGCTCGGCCTCGCACGTCTACGAGTCGATCTCCCTGACGCTCGACGGCGAGGTCGATGGCGAACGCTTCGCTGACTTCGTCGAAACGGACCTCGCCCAAGTGGCCGGCCGCCTTTTCCGGACGAAGGGCATTCTTGCCGTCACCGGCGTCGACGAGCGCATGATCGTGCAGGGCGTCGCCGACTCCGTCGAGGTGACGTTCGGGCAGCCGTGGCTCGACGCCCCTCGCACGAGCCGGCTGGTCATCGTGGGCTTCGGGCTCGACCGCGCCGCGCTCACACGAGGCTTCGCTGCGTGTGATGCTGCGCGCAGGCCTCAGTGAGCCGCGCTCTTCGAGAACACGTTGATCACGAGGACGCCCGCGATGATGAGCGCCATCCCGAGGAGCGCGGGCGGATCCAGGCGCTGACCGAAGGCGAAGCGACCGACGAGTGAGATGAGGACAATGCCAACGCCCGACCAGATGGCATAGGCAATTCCCGTCGGGAGCGTTTTCAGCGTTCCTGACAGAAAATAGAACGCAACGAGATAGCCGACGATCGAGAAGACCGTCGGCCATCCGCGCGTGAAGTTCTCGGACGCCTTCTGGAGTGAGGTGGCGATCACCTCCGCGACGATCGCGACTCCAAGAAGGCCGTACGACTTCATGACGTGGTCGTCCCTCCCCGCTCGCTCTGCAAACCGCGAGGGAACGTGTCGTGATTCTTGTGCATCACGACCTGGTAGGTGAACGCGCCACCGCGCTCGCCCGTGAGCGCAGCCCAGTGGAGGAAGAATCGCCACAGGCGGAACCAGCGCTCACCATAGGCCTCGACGACCGCGGCGCGATTCTGAATCCAGTGGTTCAGCCAGGCGCGCAGCGTCAATACGTAGTGCGCGCTCATTCGTTCGACATCGGCGATTTCGAATCCCGCGTCTTCCGCCGCGCGGAGCATCGAAGAGAGCGGCAAGCTCGCGTCGGCCCCGGGGAAGATGTGCCGATTCATGAAGAGCGACCAAATCAGGTCTTCCGGCGCGAGGGAGAGCGCGGTCAGGGGATTCTGCGGATTGTAGAGTTTTCGGATTCCTGTCCACTGGAGGACGAAGAGGCCGTCGTCACGCAGGAGCGAATGAACCTTATCGAAATATTTGTCGATGTTCTTGATGCCCACGTGCTCGACCATTTCGAGGCTCACGATCTTGTCGAATCGGCCCTCGATCGATCGGTAATCGCGAACCTCGACCTGCGCGCGATCGGAAACGCCGTACTTCGCGATGCGGTCGGTACCGAAGGCCACCTGCTCCTGCGCGAGCGTGACGCCGCGGGCATGCACGCCGAAGTCACGAGCGGCGCGCGCGACGAACGTTCCCCAACCGCAACCGATGTCGAGGAGCGACTCGCCGGGCTGGAGGCGGAGCTTCTCGCAGCAGCGATCGATCTTGCGGTACTGAGCGTCCTCGACGGAGGTCTCCGGCGTCTCGAACCAGCCGGCCGTGTAGACCATCGACTCGCCCAGGAACCAGCCGAAGAAGTCGTTCCCGCGGTCGTAGTGTTCGCGGACGATGCGCCGGTCCTGACGGCGCGAATGGATCGCGACCTCGGGCAGGAAGTTCGTGATCGCCCACTTCACGTGGGATTCGGTCAGACGGAATGCGAGTGCCTCGTTGCGCGCGGCGAAGAGCGCGTCCCACTTGGCGTCCGGGATGTCGACCCGCCCTTCGATGTACGCCTCGTAGAGGTCGGACATCGGGACTCGACGGTTGTCCCAGAGCCGAGCGAGCCGAGCATCACCGAACGTTACGAAGTCGTGGACACGCGCTGTCATGGCCGAGTGTGTACCATCGGTTTTACCACCGGTACACAGTTAATTTTAGGGCGTTCGTCACACGCGCGGTCGACCATGACGTTCTGGGCGTGGCGTGGTACGGCTGGCCCGATGGCACGCCAGCGGTTCGAGCAGCTCCCCCGCGAGCGACAGGACGAGATCCTCGACGTCGCCGCCGCAGAGTTCGCACGCTCGGGCTACCAGGGTACGTCGTACAACCAGCTGCTCGAGCGCCTCGGGCTCGGCAAAGGCTCCGCGTACTACTACTTCGACAACAAGCGAGACCTCTTCCTCACGGTGCTGCGCCGTTGCTACGGGTCGTTCGAGGAGGCCATGAGCGCTCTCGAGCAACCGAGGAAGGCGGCCGACTATTGGCTCTTCGTCCACCGCGCGACCGTCCTCTCCTACGAGCGTATGTTGGTCGATCCCATTGCGACCAACCTCATTCGCTGCGTGCAGCGCGAGAAGGAGCTTCTCGGGGAGCTGACCTCACCCGACATCCTGTCGCTGATCGACGGCATGTACGAAACGACGGTCCGACTCGGCCAAACGCTCGGCGCCATTCGCACCGACATGCCGCTTCGGCTTCTCACCGAGATGGTCCGCAACATGAGCGCCGCGTTCGATGCGTGGTTCATCTCCGAACGCGGCGGCGAAGCGAACGGGCCGACGCCCGAGCACACAGCAGATCTCTACACGGACGCCGTCCGTCGCCTCTGCGCGCCAGCCGTAGGCTGACGAATACCGGCGTGCAAGTGGTCGCCGCGCCCGTGACCGGCGGTCCGAGCCCCCGGACGACGCGCCCGCAACAGGCTGGTCGTCAGGGGCCGGTAGAATCCGTCAACCGCGCAGCGGGTGAGCTCGCGGGCCGATCACTTCGTCGAGGGGAACGAGAAGATCGCGCCCTCGCGCACGCCTGCCGACGGCCAGCGCTGCGTGATGGTCTTGCGCTTCGTGTAGAAGCGAACCGCATCGGGGCCGTAGCCGTGGAGATCGCCGAAGAGCGAGCGCTTCCAGCCGCCGAACGAGTGGTAGGCGACGGGCACCGGCAGCGGGACGTTCACGCCCACCATGCCGACGAGGATGTGGTCCGAGAAATACCGCGCCGCTTCGCCATCGCGCGTGAAGATGCACGTGCCGTTGCCGTACTCGTGCTCGTTGATGAGATGCATCGCTTCTTCGAGCGTCTTCACGCGGACGACACCGAGGACCGGTCCGAAGATCTCTTCGCGGTAGATGACCATCTCCGGCTTGACGTGATCGAAGAGGCACGCGCCGAGGAAGAAGCCGTTTTCGTAACCCGCGACCTTGAGTCCGCGCCCGTCGACGACGAGCGTGGCGCCTTCCTTCACGCCCTGATCGACGTAGCCCTTCACCTTCTCGAAGTGCTGCTTGGTGACGAGCGGGCCCATGTCGTTGCGCCCGTCGGTGCCGGCGCCGACCTTCATCTTCTGGATCGCCTCTTTGAGGCCGGCCACGACGGCGTGGGCCGTCTTGTCACCGACCGCGACGACCAGCGGGATCGCCATGCAGCGCTCCCCGCACGAGCCGTAGGCCGCGCCCATGAGCGCGCTGACGGCGTTGTCGATGTCGGCGTCGGGCATGACGACGGCGTGGTTCTTGGCGCCGCCGAGGGCCTGGACGCGCTTGCCCGCCGCGCAGCCGCGCGAATAGATGTATTCCGCAATCGGCGTGGAACCGACGAAGCTGAGAGCCTGGACGCGGCGATCGTCGAGGAGCGTGTCGACCGCTTCCTTGTCGCCGTTGACCACGTTGAGAACACCGGGCGGAAGCCCCGCCTCGACGGCGAGCTGCGCGATGTAGAGCGCGCTCGACGGGTCGCGCTCCGACGGCTTGAGCACGAACGTGTTGCCGCAGGCGACCGCCATCGGCCACATCCAGAGCGGCACCATCGCCGGGAAGTTGAACGGCGTGATGCCCGCCGTGACGCCGAGCGCCTGGAGCTCGCTCCACGAGTCGATGCCCGGACCGACGTTGCGCGAGTGCTCGCCCTTCAAGAGCTCGGTGACGTACGACGCGTACTCGACGTTCTCGATGCCACGCTGGACTTCACCGAGCGCGTCGCCGGCGACCTTGCCGTGCTCGGCCGTGATGAGCGAGCAGATCTTCTCGCTGTGCTGCTCGAGCAAGGTCTTCAGATTGCTCATCACGCGAGCGCGCTTGAGCGGCGGCGTGGCGCGCCAGGTCGGATAGGCCTTCTCGGCGGATGCGATCGCGGCCTGCACGGTGGCCTTGTCCGCGAGGAGCACGGTCTTCTCCGCCTGGCCCGTGGCCGGGTTGAAGACGTCCTGCGAGCGGACCCCGCCCGTCACGTTTTGACCGTCGATCCAGTGACCAATGCTGGGAAGGGCTTGCGACATGAGCCTCACACCGAGGTTAAAGGGTGAAACGGAAGAGCCTGATTTTCATACTTCCTGAGTGGAGGTGCGCGCAAGCCGCCGGGGCATGATTTCCCGCGAATCGTGCATGAGCCGGCGACGGCGTTCGTAACGCGCCGCGTAGGTGCACACCGGCGAGCGCGCGCTAGCATCCACTCCATGAGCGACTGGAAGCTCGGCGCATCGTCGCCCTTCCTTTCCGATCGAGCTCGCGCGCGGGCTCCGCAGATTGTCGACTACGCCGCGGCCGGAGGCGGGGCCATCCTCGTCTCACCCGCGGGCGACGTCGTCCTTTCGCGCGGGACGAACGACGATCTCGAGCGGCGCCTCGTGGTCCGAACCGCGAGGCAGCTCGGCGGGGCCGAACGTCTCGCTTCGTTCCAGGTCGGACGCTTCTGCGTGCACGCCGCGCCCGTTCGCGACGGCTGGATGCTCTGCACGCTCTCGTGCGCCTCGATCTCGCCGACCATCCTCGTCGATCGGTTGAAGCGGGCGAGCCACGTCATGGCCCTCGCCTTGCTAGACGGCGAGATGCCGAAGGGAGGTGGCTCCTCCGGCCCTCAGAGCGCATCGGCGCGCATCTACGTGTTTCCGAAGACTCGGCGGAGCTGAGCGAATCAGCGAATCAGCGAATCAGCGCTGCGAGGGCGAGAACTGCCGCGAGGAACACGACGACGATCCCGACCACGGGTGCGATCGGATTGCCCGACACGGCTCCCGTCGGCGCGCTTGCGAGCCCAGCCATCGCGGGCGCGCGACCGCGATCGGACGAGGCCAGCGGCGTCGTCTTCATCGCAGCCGACTGGCTCGGGCTCTGCGAGGCGCTCGAGTTCAACACGGCAGCCACGTCTTCCTTGAGCGACCCCATCGGAGGTGGGCGCGGAATCGATCCGGCGACCGTGGCGTCGACCGGATGCACCATCGTCGGTCGGCTGCTGTCGCCGGTCTCGGCATCACGTGCCGCGGCTGCGCGCTCTTCCTCGGCCCTGACGCCGCTCACGATGGCGAGCAAGTCCGCGGGCATGGGTCCCACGACCGTCGAGGCGCTGTAGACGTCTTCGTCCCCAGGGGGCGGGCGAACGGTAGGGATTGCCGGCTTGCTTTCTTCGTCGCTCATTCGTTCGCCACGTAATACGTCTACTTTACTCTACACTACGATTATCGCTCCACCGTGCCTGTGGCAACGTTCATGCGACGGAGCCAACAACATCCTCTCGCGTCCGCTCTCGGGCCCCGCCAGGGCCGAACCGTCCGCGCCGTGCCCCGCGCCCGCGTCATGGCGGCTCGAGCTCGGATTCGCGCCGAAATTTGCGGCTCGGGCGCGTCGGCGGGGATGCGCCGACTCTCGCTGCAACGCATCGCGCGGTCCATCCCCGGTATCCTGGTTGGAACCATCCTCGCGAGCAGCAGCCTGCTCGCTTGCACCAGGACGACGCCGAGCGACACGGCACACGAGCCTGGCGGAAATGCACCATCGACACCGGGCCGCCCTGAAATCCAGCCTTCCGCGTCGGTTTTGCGGCCTTCCGGCGACACGCTCGACCCCCTCTCGACCACCACGAAAGCGGCTCCCCCAACCTCGAGCACACGCGAACGGCCGCGCTCTCCATCGATCGTCGACGGTCCGCATCAGCTGCTCCTGGCCCCCGAACGCCCCATCTACTTTGCCTTCCCGAACGCCGCCGGAGCCGAGGCCGGCGCGTCAGGCCACCTTCGACTCATCGGCCACCTCCACGGGATGTGCGGAGCGCCTTCGTACGCCTGCGGGAAGTGGGTCGGCGCCGCGGTCGAGAGCGGCTTTCTGATCTGCCCGACCGGCAACGGCCGATGTGGGGACTCCCCCGTCGGCCCGCCGAGCTGGGAAGCGCCGTCATGGTCGGAGCTCGTCGCGCTCATGGATGCCGACCTCGAAGCATCGATCGCGAAGGTCGCTGCGAAGTACCCGTCGGGATTTCGACGCGACGGAGCGGTGCTGACGGGTTACTCGCGAGGAGCGTTCGCCGCGCCCGTCATCGCGCGCCGACATCCAGGCCGCTGGCCGTACCTCGTGCTCATCGAAGCGAACGCGCCGCTGAAGGTCGCCGAGCTGTGCAAGTCGGGAGTGCTGGCCGTCTCACTCGTGGCCGGTGAATGGGGAACCGAGATCGAAGGCGAGCGAAAGACGGAGACGGAGCTCGTCGCGGCTGGTTTTCCTGCACGCCTCTTCGTCATGCCGAAAACCGGCCACCTCTACTCGGACGACATGGAGCGCGTGATGCACGACGCTCTCGCGTTCGTCCTCGCGAACACGAAGACTCCGCCACCGTGCGAGCGGCCATGAAAATCAGGGCGCGAGGACCGCAGCGTTGCAGGCTTGGGTGTCGACCGCGCCACCGAGCCAGGACAGAAGACACGTATCGGCCGAATCGCCGGGCGCAATGCGCTGCCCACCTTTGTGAGCCTCTTGGCCCGTCGCCTTCCGCACCAGCGTGAGGCGATTCGCGTCGGCGCCCTTCGAAGCGACGACTTCAGGCATGATCTCCGGCTCGAGACCGACGACGGCCTCGTAGTCCGCATCGGCTTCGGCATCCGTGGTCTGAGGGAAATCAGGCCGATCGGTGGGATCGAGGCGAAGGCCTCCGTAGCCATAGAGCCGAAGGTTTCGATAGCGCGAGCCGTGGCAGTCGAGCGAGCCGCACCGATGACCCAACATGTTCGCAACCGGCTTGAACGACGCGCGGTCCGGTCCTCCGGCGTCGACACGCAAGGTCGCATCCGGCGACGAACACCCCGAGGGGGCCAGCGCCATCACGACGAGCGCGACTCCCGCGGCGACGAGCGCGAGGAAGAGCGGTGCTCTCATTGGTCCCTCAAAAAGACGCCGGGCATGTGCTGCGCGTCACCGGATCCGCGGTGGCACGTCGCGCAACTCCCCGACCCTCCGATTCGCGTCGCCATCGGACGCTCCTCGCCTGCGTACGAAATCGTGGCGAACACGGGGAACACCGGCGACCACTCTGACTTCTGGATATAGAAATTCCCGACCTCGTTGGTCGAACGCGCGATCGTCGCTCCGCGCGCGTCCTTCAGGAGCACCGTCACCCCTGGGACACCTTGTGTACCGCCGCGCACCAGGAAGACGGTGCCGCCGAAGCTGAAGTCGGGGCTGCCGGGACCGTCTCCTCCGTGGCACGTCAGGCAGGGCTGCCCCGCCCGGTGACGCGGACCGCGCGGGATCCCGGCCACCTCCGGCCCGAGCGCATCGACGGCGTCGGAGTGGACCGGATCGTCACACGAGGCCAAGGCCACGCCTAGAACGATGGCAACGATGGCGCAGAGGTACCCTCGATGCGTCGAAGCGCGCATCAGAACGTCACCTCCAGCGCAACCGCCACGAGCCCGCTGAAGCGCTGCGTGGCGTAGATGGCATCGGCGAACGACGTCCAGGTTCCATCGAAGGTCGTCGAGAGAAGCCAGTCGTTGACGGCGCCCGGCTTACCGAGCGCCAAGCGCAGGCCGCCGCCGAGCCCGACGTTCGTGAGCGGTCCGAGCTCGCGATCACCCGTGCGGAACGCCGGGAGATTGGCCGCCGAAGGGGCCTCGTAAGCGCGCTGCCAGAAGTTCGTCCCGCTCTGTACGTGCAGCCGTGCGTGCGGCCAGATCGTCACGCGCTCGGCGAGGTCGATGAAGTAGCGCGCATCGGTGGTGGTCGCCGAGAGCGACCAACTATCCGTGTAGAGCCGCTCTTCGACGCGAAGGGTCGTGCGCTGCGCGCGCCAGGCGAGCCT
Organism: Labilithrix luteola; assembly: GCF_001263205.1. Classification (GTDB taxonomy): domain Bacteria; phylum Myxococcota_A; class Polyangia; order Polyangiales; family Polyangiaceae; genus Labilithrix; species Labilithrix luteola. The sequence continues at coordinate 9,406,770 of NZ_CP012333.1, read as the reverse complement.
TCCGGTGACGGCCCAGCGGTCGCGTTCCAGCGGCAGCTGCTCGAGCGGTCGCGCCTGGATGCGGAACGACGCAACCGTGTCGACGGAGGCACCCCGCGGGATCGCCTGCGCCACGCCGGGCGCGAACATCGGGACGTAGCGGTATGGCTTGGACTGATCGCCGCGCTCGATGATCGCGTCACCATAGACGCCGATCACGAGCCCCTTGTTGACGACCCGCGAAATGCCCGCCGTGATCGTGTGGTACGTGAGGTCGTGCGAGAAGACGGAGAACGGTGTGCCCGTTCGACCGATCGTATCGTGGCCGTAGGAGTAGCCGGCGACGAGCGTGAGGTTCTTCTCGTCGAGGTCTTGAATCAGCTGACCGCCTCCGACGATCGACAAGTAGTCCGGCGTGTACGAGACACCTCCGGAGGCGGCCACGCCGAAGTTCCCCGGCTTGTAGCGACCGCCGACGGTGCCGGCGTGCCTGACCTCGGTCCAGCGTGGTGAAGCCGTCGAAACGATGTCCGGCGAGGCGGCCGAAACGACGTCGACGAGATAGCGACCGCTGACGCCCCAACCGGCGGTCGGGTTCTCGACGATGGCGCCGATGCTCGGCGTGAGCACGCTCGTCGCGAACGAATCTTTGTAGCCGGCGACCTCGGTGGACGCGCGCGCGGTCACGTTGCCATCGGCGTGGGCATCGGAGGAGAACGCAAAGGCGGCGACGATGAGCGCGCCCAACGTTGCACCGCGCGACCTCGACGCGGCGCCCTGTGTCTTCGCCCGCTGTGTCTTCGCGCGTGGTGTCTTCACACCTCGTAAGGACGCGCCACTCGCCAGCATCTACAGATCGTTCTGTACCTTGAACGAGGTCCGATCAGGCAGCGCAATCGTCTACGCACGCGGAGTTCGCCCAGCTCCGCCGGAGAACGTCTCGGCGCGCGCAGGCCTTGCTTTTTCCGGTGGATTTGCGAGCTATGACCGCTCATGGTCCTTGCGGCGATCTCCGTCCTCGTCGTCGTGTTGGACGCGCCCGCAGGCCCAGGCGCGGGAAAAGCGAGTCAGCCTAATCAGCCAAGCGCAAGCGCAAGCGCGAGTGCTAGCGTCGAGCGAGCGCTCCACACCACGCTCGGCCCCGACGCAGAAATCGTCGTGCGCCCCGGTGGCGCGGGCGACGACGACGAGAGCCTGCTCGCGCGCGCGACCGCAGAGCACCGAAGCCTGCTCGGCGTCGTGCGCTGGGACGACGCCGGCCAGCAGGCCACACTCCACTTCGTGCGTCCGGCCGAAGGGCAATGGAACGACCGCCGGATCGAGTTCGAACCGTCGGATGCACCCGCCGAGCGCGGCCGAACGGTCGGCTTCGCCTTGGCGTCGATGGTCCCCGAAGACGTGGCGCGGGCGACGTCACCACCTCGCCCCGGCCCGCCGGAGACGTCGCAGCCTCTTTCTCCGGCGCCCGACGGGCCCCACGAACAACCGAGGCCTGCGCGGAGAGCTGGACCGTTGGCGGAGTCAAGCTTCATTACGCTCGACGCCTGCGCGTCGGTGACGTCGGGGATCGATGGGTTCGGCGGTGGCGCAGGAGGCGTGCTCGGAGCGCGGCTGCGCCTGGGCGGCGCGTTTCGCCTGCGGCTGGCAGCAGGCCTGCGAGCCGGATCCATCGCGCCGGCCCAGGCCACCACGCGTCTCCTTTCGGGGGCCGTCGGACTGGCATGGCAACCCTGGCTCGACGCCTCCCGGCGCTGGTCGGCAGGCGCCCGGATCGACGTTCTGCTCCTCCACCAAGAGGTCAGCCATCTCTCGGCGGACGACATCGAGCCCGCCCGGCTCGGACGCTTGGTGCCCGGCGCGTCGGTGGCTGCCGAGGCGGCCTACCGGCTCGGAGACCAGGTTGCGCTCGTGATTGCCGCGGGGCCGGAGGTGGCGTTTGGCCGGTTGGACGTCGTGGTCCATGATCATCATGTCGCTTCCCTCGCCCCGGTCAGCGTGTTCGTCGAGGGTGGATTGCGCGTATCGTTCTGACCTCGGAGTTGCCTGATGTTCGCTCGCCCGCGGTACTACCTTTTGGTGATGAAATGACCTCGCGCTCGGGCTCCGCCGGACGGGTTCGGCTCTTCGTCGTCCCCGAAGGGGCATCCAACGAAAAGTACGCGGCATCGCACGCCCGCCCAGCCCTACCTGCCCCGACGCTGGACGACAGCCAGCTCGTCGCCGCGGTCCGCGCGGGCGACGCGGATGCCGCAGCCGCTCTTCACGACCGCCTGCGCCCCGTGGTCGAACGAGCCATCCGTCGTCTCCTCGGCTCCGGCGATCGTGACCACGAGGATCTGGCCCAGCAGGCGATGATCGAGGTCGTCTACAGCATCGACCGCTTCCGCGGTGATTCGACGCTCGACGCCTGGACGTCCACCATCGCGGCGCACTCCGTCTACAAGCACCTCCGTCGGCGCGTGACCGAGCGCCGTATCTTCGAGGCGCTCCGCGACGACGACGTCCCCGAGCCCCGTAGCCTTCCGCATTCTGCGGCCGCGCGAAGCACGCTGCGGCGCGTCGTGCGCCATCTCGAGGCCATCGACGACCTCAAGGCCTGGGCCTTCGTCCTCCACGACGTTTGCGGCTACGATCTACGCGAGGTGGCCCAGATTACGGAGAGCACAGTGGCGGCCGCGCAGTCGAGGCTCGTGCGTGGACGCAAAGAGCTGATGCACCGGCTCGCCGCGGATCCCGAGCTGCAGTCGATGATGCCTCGCAAGGGAGACGGTCGATGACCCACGACCCTCTCGAGCACGCCACGCGACTCCTCCGTGACGCGGTCGACGACACCGGCGAGGTGGACCGCATCCCGCCCGATCGCGACGACACCGTCGCGCGCATCGCCGAGGCCCTGCGCGATCGCCGACGTCGCGATCGGATTCGTCGGCGGTGGATTGGCGTCGGCATGGCCGCCGGCGTGCTCGCCCTCGTCGGAACCAGCGTGGCGCTCGTCGTGCGACAGGTGCCGTCCCCGGTGACCGTCCAACAGGCCGACCATGACCGAGGGCGCATCCGTGAAGCGTCAGACAAGGTCACCGTTCTGCACGACGGGCAGACCTCGGCTCCTGCCGCGGGCGCACGCCTGGCCGACGGGACCGAGCTGCGAACGCCGCTCGGCGCGGAAGCCCACCTCGACTTCGACAGCGGCACCCAGCTCACCATCGCTGGTGGAACACGCGTTCGCCTCGTCGAACAGACCCACCACAAGCGCTTCGCCCTCGAAGCCGGCTCGGTGTTCGCCAAGGTCGCAAAGCTCTCCGCCGACGAACGCTTCGTCGTCACCACGAGCGATGCCGAAATCGAGGTCCGTGGCACGGCGTTTCGGGTAACGCTCGCGACGCCGGATCCGTCGTGCGAGAACGGAACGCCCACGCGCCTCGACGTCACCGAAGGCACCGTCGTGGTCCGTCATGCGGCACACGAAGTTCGCGTGGCCGCAGGCGAACACTGGCCGGCCTGCGCAAACGCGCCGGTTGCCGGCGACGCCCCTAGGGCCCCGGCAAAGGAATCGAAGCCACTTCGGCCGGTCGCAGTGAACACGATCAGCACGGGCAACGCGGGCGCGCCGACCAGCGCGGTCGGCCCCGCGGCAATGGCCCCGACTGCCCTCATGGCGGCCAAAGCGACTGTCGCGGACGCTCCGAACGTGAGCCCGGAGCGAGCCTCGCATCTCGCCGAGCAGAACGACCTCTTCGATACCGGCATGCAGAAGAAGCGTGCCGGCGATCTCTCTGGGGCGCTGGCGACGTTCGAACGCCTCATCGCCGCCTACCCCGAGGGTCCTCTCGGGGAAAACGCATCGGTCGAGCGCATGCGCGTGCTCGGAAGCCTTGAACAGAATTCGCATCCCGTCCGAGCCGCGGCGGCAGCGCGTGACTACCTCGCACGCTATCCGTCGGGCTTCGCGCGCGAGGAAGCCCGCAAGCTGAGCGTCGAGCAGCCGTGAGAGCGAGCGCCTCGCGGTCGATCGCCGGCGGACTCCTGCTGGCGCTCGCCGCCTGCAACGCCGAGTTCCGCTTCGACGAGCGCGCGTCCGTCGAAGACGCCGGATCGCGCGAAACGTCGACCGCCGATGTCGACGACGGCGACGAGACGTTCGCGTGCAAGGCCGACGTGGACTGCGCCGTGCCGGGCCTCCGTTGCGACGTTGCGAGCGGTCGCTGCGTGGCCTGCCTCGAAGAGGCCCACTGCACGCTGCCTTCGCGCGCCCACTGCGATCTCGACACGATGGAGTGCGTGGGCTGCCTGACCCACGAACAATGCGGACCGCGCCAGCGCTGCGAGGACGTCACGCACACGTGCGTCGACACCTGCTTCGACGCCGACGATGTCTGCCCCACCCCGGGCTTCGTTTGCGACGGTTCGAGCCATCGCTGCATCGAGTGCACGTACGCTGCGAACTGCGCGAGCTCCCCGCGTCGTCCCTACTGCGAAACGGTCACGGGACGCTGCGTCGAGTGCCTCGGCAACGCGCAATGCCCCAAAGACAAGCCCCGCTGCGACCGCTGCGCGGGACGCTGCGTAGGCTGCCTCGGCTCGAACGAATGCGGTCCCGGCCAGGTCTGCGACCCCGGCACGTTCACGTGCGTCGCCCTCCATTGAGAGGTCGGGGTCGGCCTTGACCGAGCCCTGATCGGGTGGAAAGCTCGGTCCCTTCCGGCTCTTCGTTCGAACAGGGGAGAAAAACGATGCCGCGCAACGTCACCGTGGGACTGATCCAGGCCGCAACTCCCTACGAGGCGGGGTGGAGCATCGAGAAGACCAAGAAGGCGGCGATGGACGTCCACATCCCGCTCATCGAGGAAGCCGGCAAGAGGGGCGTGCAGATCCTCGGGCTCCAGGAGATCTTCAACGGTCCCTACTTCTGTCCCAGCCAAGACGCCTTCTGGTACGACTCTACGGAAGCCATCCCCGGCCCGACCACCGAGGTGATGCAGGGGTACGCACGCAAGCACCAGATGGCGATGGTCGTTCCGCTGTACGAGCGCGAGCAGGCCGGCATCTATTACAACTCCGCCGCGGTCATCGACGCCGACGGCACGTATCTCGGCAAGTACCGCAAACACCACATCCCGCACACGAACCAATTCTGGGAGAAGTTCTTCTTCCGGCCGGGAAACCTCGGCTTCCCCGTCTTCGAGACGCGTTACGGCAAGGTCGGCGTCTACATCTGTTACGACCGCCACTTCCCCGAAGGCGCGCGTGCGCTCGGTCTCAACGGCGCCGAGATCGTCTTCAACCCGTCGGCCACCGTCGCCGGTCTCTCGCAGTACCTCTGGAAGCTCGAGCAGCCCGCGCACGCCGTGGCGAACGGCTACTTCGTCGCGGCGTCGAACCGGGTCGGCATGGAGGCTCCGTGGAACATCGGCAAGTTCTACGGCACGAGCTACATCGTCGATCCGCGCGGCAACTTCCTCGCGCAAGGCAGTGAGGACAAGACGGAGCTCGTCACCGCCGTGGTCGATCTCGATCTCATCGAGGAGGTTCGCAAGACCTGGCAGTTCTTCCGCGATCGCCGTCCCGACGCCTACGGCGATCTCGTGAAGCCCTAAACTGCGCTCAGCGCGTCAGCACGAGCCAGCATGCCCCGGCAAGCGTCGTGAGCGCGCCCACGGGAAGGCCGAACTTCAGGTACTCGCGAAAGTGCATACCGCCGACCGGTTCGGCCTTCTCGGCCACGATCACGTTGGCCACCGAGCCGAGGAGCGTGAGATTCCCCGCGAAGGTCGAGGCCATGGCGAGAAGCTGCCAGCCGAGCGTCGGATCGGGGAGCCCTGCCATCTCCGGCTTGACGATCAGGATGAACGGGACGTTCGTGACGACGTTGCTTCCGACAAGGAAGATGACGGTCGCTCGGAGCCAGCCGGTGAAGGTCCCTGCCCCGTCGTGGCCGAGTAGCGGAAAATGCGCGAATGCCCACGACGCCGCGCCGCTTCGCGCGAGGGCGTCGACCGCCACGAAGAGCCCGCCGAAGAAGAGAAGGACGGACCAATCGATTCGCTGCCACACGAGGGCAGGATCCTCACGGTGGACGAGGAGCAGCACGGCAAGACCTGCGAGCGCCGTGAACGAGAGGCTCCCGCCAAGGGTGTAGACGACGACGGTGGCGAGGATGACGGTCATCGTCACCGCCGAGCGCAGCGTAAAAACCCTCTCTGGAATCGGTTCGGGGGGCAGCTCACCGTCGAGATCTCGCCGGAAGAGAACGATGAGCACGGCGTGGTTGATGACGAGCGCCAGGAGCGCGACAGGCACCATACGCACGAGAAATTGCGCGAAGTGCAGGTGGCCGAGACTCCCGCACAGCATGTTCTGCGGGTTGCCGACCAACGTGGCCACGCTCCCCGTGTTGGCGCCGGTCGTCAGGGCCGCCAGGAGAGGCAGCCTCGGAAGCTTGTAACGCTCGATCCAGCCGACGACGAGGGGCGCCGCCAGAACGCAGACCGCGTCGTTGGTCACGACGGCAGCGAGGAGACCCGCTCCCCAAAGGACGGCCGCGACGAGACGCCGCCGAGTCCGCATTCGTGCCACCAGCGCCTGCCCTGCACGCTCGAAGAAGCCGTCGAGCGAGAGGAAGGCGCCCATGCCCATGACCGCAAAAAGCAGGATGATCGTGGTGTGGTCGACCGCCTTGGAGGCCTCCTCCGGCGTGACCGCGCCGAGGACGACGGCGAGTACGGCACCGATGATGGATCCAGCAGGACGATCGAGTCGGACGAACTTGAGACGACGCGTCGCGACAAGAAGGTAGGTAATGCCGAAGACGATGAGACCGCGAAGCACGCGAGGAGCTTGACAGCCTGGCGGCCCACACGACAAGGTCTCCTCTTTCGGAAATTCACCTGGTAAGCCGGCCAGCTACGTCCCGTAGGACACACGGGCACAGTTGGATGCCGGCGCGGCCCTCGCCGATGACGACGCGAGGACGGACAGGTCAGGTCGAAGCGAGGGGCGTGAGAAATGAGCGACGGAAAGCGCACGAGCGCGGACATTCGCGCGAAGCACAAGGAATTTCTCTTTCCGAGTGTCGGCACCTTCTACGAAGAGCCGGTCTGTCTCGATAGTGGCCACGGTGCTCGTCTCGAGGACCTCGATGGGCGAAAGTACCTCGATTTCTTCGGCGGGATTCTCACGGTGTCCGTCGGACAGACGCACCCGAAGGTCAACGCGGCGCTCCACGCGCAGATCGATCGCCTCGGCCACGTCTCGACGCTCTACCCGACGGTGGGGATCGTCGAGCTCGCCGAGAAGCTGATTCACCTCGCGCCCGGCCGCATCGGAAAGGCGGGCAAGGCCTTCTTCACGGCGAGCGGCACCGAGGCCGACGAGACCGCCGTGGCCCTCGCGCAACTTGCGACCGGCCGGCAGGAGCTGATTGCCCTTCGCCACGGCTACTCGGGCCGCTCGATGCTCGCGCAGTCGCTCACTGCGCACTCCAAGTACCGCGCCGTGACCTCGCAGGTGCCGGGCATCAAGCACGCGCACGCGCCGTATTGCTACCGCTGCCCCTTCGGCGCCACCGTTCAGCACTGCGATTTCAAGTGCGCCAAGGACATCGAGGAGCTCATTCAGACGACGACCACGGGTCAGGTCGCGGGCTTCCTCGCCGAGCCGATCCAGGGCGTCGGCGGCTTCATCGTCGCTCCCGATGGCTATTTCAAAGTCGCCGTCGACATCGTCCGGAACTACGGTGGTCTTTTCATCTGCGACGAAGTCCAGACGGGCTTCGGCCGAACGGGCAGCAAGATGTGGGGCATCGAGCATCACGAAGGCGTGGAGCCCGACATCATGACGATGGCCAAGGGCATCGCCAACGGCCTGCCCATCGGCGCGTGCCTCGCCACGGTGCCGGTCGCCGACTCCTGGAAGGGCGGCAACATCTCCACGTTCGGCGGTAACCCGATCAGCACGGCGGCTGCGAACGCGACCATCGACGTCATCGTCGAGGAGAAGCTCACAGAGAACGCGGCCATCATGGGCAAGTACCTGCGCGAGGGCCTCGAAGCCCTGAAGCGCAAGTACCCGAAGACCATCGGCGACGTCCGCGGCAAGGGCCTCATGCAGGCCATCGAGCTCGTCAAAGACGAGACGCAGAAGGACCGCACGCCCGACGCCGCCTCGACCTCGCGTCTCTTCGAGGAGACCAAGAAGCGCGGGCTTCTGATCGGTCGCGGCGGCCTCTGGAACAACGTCGTGCGCATCGCCCCCCCGCTCAACGTCACGCAAGCGGAGATCGAAGAGGCACTCAAGAGCCTCGACGAATCGTTCGCCGCCTTCGCCGAGGTCGCACGATGAATGCATCCCGCAACGAGTCCCGCAACGCACTCAGCAAAGACCGTCTCGAGAACGAGCTCGCGGACAAGAAGCCCCTCTACAGCGCCGCCGAGGCTCGCGCCGAGGCCGACCGCTGCCTCTACTGCTCGGACGCGCCGTGCATCAAGGCCTGCCCGACCGAGATCGACATCCCGACCTTCATCAAGAAGATCGCCTCGGGCAACGTCCGCGGCAGTGCGCGGACCATCTTCGACCAGAACCTCCTCGGTTGGTCGTGCGCACGTGTCTGTCCGGTCGAGGTGCTCTGCGTCGGCAGTTGCGTCTACAACGGCTGGGGCCGCGAGCCGATCGCCATCGGTCGCCTGCAGCGCTTCGCCACCGAAACAGCCACGGCCGAGGGCGCACCTCCCCTGCTCGCGCCCGCAGCGACGAAGACCGGCAAGAAGGTCGCCTGCATCGGCGGCGGCCCGGCCTCACTCGCGTTCGCGGGGTATCTCGCGCTCGAGGGCCACGAGGCCGTCGTGTTCGAGAAGAAGGCCGTCGCCGGCGGTCTCAACACGACCGGCATCGCGCCCTACAAGCTCCACGCGGACGCCGCCGTTCACGAGGTGGAGTTCGTCGCAGGGCTCGGCGTCGAGCTGCGGACCGGCGTCGATGTCGGCTGCGAAGATGGCGCCGGCCCGGGCCGCATCTCCGGCAAGAAGCTGCTCGACACATACGATGCCGTCTTCGTGGGCGTTGGCCTTGGCGCTGACACGCGCCTCGGAATCCCGGGCGAAGACGGCCCCGGCGTCTACGGCGCCACGGCCTGGATCGAGCGCATGAAGCTCGAGATGAGCCGCGCGGCGCGCGAGGAAGTCGCGGGCAAGCGCATCCTCGTGGTCGGCGGAGGCAACACCGCCATCGACGTGGCTCGTGAATGCGCCCAGCTCGGCGCCGCCGACGTCGCGATGGTGTACCGCCGCGGCGCCGCCGACATGAGCGGCTACGAACACGAGATGGAGGCTGCCCGCTGCGAGAGCGTGCATCTCGTCCTCCACGCGCAGCCCGTCGCGTTCGTCCGCGACGCGAGCGGCAAGCTGACGGCGCTACGCGTCGCCAAGACCGACGACAAAGCCAAGCCCATCGCCGGTTCCGAATACGAGATCCCCTGCGACCTCGTCGCGCTCGCCATCGGTCAATCGAAGCTGCGCGACATCGCCAAGGAGCTGCCGGGCGTCGAGCTCGACAGCCGCGGATGCGTGGTCGCGAACGCCGCCACCGGCCAGACCGGGAACGCCAAGGTGTTCGCCGGCGGTGACTGCATCAACGGGGGTAAGGAAGTCGTCAACGCGGTCGCGGACGGTCGAAACGCCGCGCGTACGCTCATGGCCCGCTGGGCGGGAAAGTCCGGGAGCTGACATGGCAGATCTGAGCATCGACTTCTGCGGTATCAAGAGCCCGAACCCGTTCTGGCTGGCCTCGGCGCCGCCGGCGAACACGGGCGAACAGGTCATGCGCGCGTTCGACGCCGGATGGGGCGGCGCCGTGTGGAAGACCCTCGGCGACCCCATCATGAACGTCACGAGCCGCTTCGGCAGCGTCGATTACGACGGCCGCAAGATGATGGGGCTCAACAACATCGAGCTCATCACCGATCGCCCGATCGAAGAGAACCTGCGCGAGATCCGCGAGGTCAAGAAGCGCTACCCGAAGAACGTCATCATCGCCTCGCTCATGACGGAGACGAAGGACGACTGGCGCGTTCTCATCAAGCGCTGCGAAGACGCCGGCGCCGACGGCCTCGAGCTCAATTTCGGCTGCCCGCACGGCATGTGCGAGCGCGGCATGGGGTCGAGCGTCGGCCAGGAGCCCAAGCTGCTCCAGGAGATCACGAGCTGGACGAAGGAGTTCGCCAAGACGCCCGTCCTCGTGAAGCTGACGCCGAACACCGGCGACATCCTCGAGCCCGGCCTGGCGGCCGTGGCGGGAGGTGCGGACGGCATCTCCCTCATCAACACGATCAAGAGCATCGTCGGCGTCGACCTGGATCGGATGGTTCCGCTCCCCCGCGTCGGTCGCGCCTCGACGAACGGCGGCTATTGCGGGCCGGCGGTCAAGCCCATCGCCCTGCACATGGTGGCGGCTTTGGCTCGCGATCCCGGCGTCAAGATCCCCATCTCGGGCATCGGCGGCATCTCGAACTGGCGCGACGCCGCCGAGTTCATCGCCCTCGGTGCGACGAGCGTGCAGGTGTGCACCGCGGTCATGCACTACGGCTACCGCATCGTCGAAGACATGATCGAGGGCCTCTCCGAGTATCTCGATTCGCACGGCATGAAGAGCGTGAACGAGCTCCGGGGCCGCGCGGTCGGGGCCTACCAGGACTGGGGCGACCTCGATCTCGGTTACAAGCTGGTGGCGAACATCGACGCCAAGACCTGCATCGGCTGCCAACTCTGCGTGACCGCCTGCAACGACGGCGCTCACCAGTGCATTTTCACCGGCCCGGGCGACCGCCCGCGTCCGCCTCACGCCCATACCCAGGGGCCCGCAAAGGCGCCCAATCCCATCCCGGTCGGCCTTCTCGCCGGCGATCGCGTGCCGTGGATCGACGAGCCCGAGTGTGTAGGCTGCAATCTCTGCCAGCTCGTCTGCCCCGTCCCGGCTGCATTTCGATGGTCGAAGTCGAGACGGGACGGAAAGAGACGTGGAATGACCGCGTCCGCGAGGGCCGCGACAAGCTCCCTGGCGGAATCCACGACCCTGTCTAAATCGCCTGAAGGCAAGCCATCGCCCGTCCGTTCCCAACCGAACGGAGGGGCGATGGTGCATTTGGGCTCCGGACGAGTTACCGTGCGGTCGTGAGTCGAAGTCAGACTCGTGGGGAGAGGACCGAGGAGCTACTCGAGCGCTTGCTCGAAGTGGCTCCTGGCGGCGTTGCTCATGTCGGGCGTGACGGGCGATTTCGCAGCGTCAACGCCGAGGCCTTGCGCTTGCTCGGGGAAGACTTCGACGCCGTTCGCGAGAGCAGCTTCTCGGGCCTCCTCGGCGACGTCGTGGACGAAGACGGCGCGCCGAGCGAGTTTCCGAGCCGCGTCTTCGAGACGGGCATCCCGCAAGGGCCCGTCATGGGCTCGATTCGCCGTCCCGACGGCGAGGTCGCATGGCTCGTGGCCCGTGCCGAGCCGCTGTTCGACAACGACGGCGGCGTCGAGAGCGCCCTCCTCACGTTCGTCGACATCACCGCGCGCAAGCGCGCCGAGGAAGATCTCCGGCGCAGCGAGCAGAAGTGGCAGGGGCTCGCCGAGAACCTTCCCGACTTCGTGCTGATGGTCGATCGCGATGCGCGCATTCTCTCCATCAACCGGACGCTGCCCGGCCTGACGGAGACCGACATCGTCGGCCAGAGCGCGATGGACTTCCTCGAGCCCTCCGGGCGCGAAGAGTACCTGCGCCGATTCGCCGAAGCCGTCACGACCGGACAGAGCGTCACCTTCGAGATGCGCGCGCGTGGCGAAGACGGCGATTGGACCTGGTTCGAGACGCGCGTCGTTCCCTTCGACGAAAACGGCCGCGTGGAACGGCTGCTCGTGGTCGCTCGCGACATGACGGAGCAGCGCGCGATGCTGGCGAGCCTGGCGGAGAAAGAGCGACTGGCCAGCGTGGGCATGATCGCCGCGGGCGTGGCTCACGAGATCATGAATCCCCTCACCTACGTGCTGGCGAATCTCGAGTTCATCAGCAACGAGAGGAACCTCGACCCTACGCGCACGCAAGCTGCGCTCCACGCGGCGCTCGAAGGTGCGCGGCGCATGCGTCAGATCGTGTGGGATCTGCGCTCTCTCGGCCGAACCGGCGTCGAAGAACTCTTCTACGTCGACGCGCGCAGCGTCTTCGAAACAGCGCTTCGCCTGGCCGGCCCCGAGGTCCATCGGTCGGCGAACGTCGTCGTCGAGATGGGCGAGCTCCCTGCCGTGCTGGCGAGCGAATCGCGGCTCTGCCAGGTCTTCGTGAACCTGCTCGTCAACGCCGCGCAGTCGATCGAGAAGGACCGCGAGGCGTTCGAGGGCAAGAAGCGCGAGATCCGCATCTCCACGAAGCACGACGGTAAGCGCTTCGTCGGCATCTCCGTGCAGGACACGGGCGAGGGCATCGAGCCCGCCCTGCTCAAACGCATCTTCGAGCCCTTCTATACGACCAAGCGCACGGGGACCGGCCTCGGCCTGTCGATCTCGCGCGAAATCATCGAGCGCATGAACGGACGCATCGAGGTCGAGAGCCAGCGCGGGGTGGGGACCACGTTCACGGTGTGGCTGGCGACGATGCGCGCTCCGAGCAGCGTCTCGCTGCGCGCCGTGGCGGCCGCCCAAGAGCTGCCGGAAGACTGATCGCCTCGCGCCCTCAGCGCGACGATGGGACGCGCCAGGCGTCCAGCAGCGAATCCGGAATCTCGTCGGTGCGCCGGCGCGCGAGCGAGACATAGCTCCACCCCGGGAGGAGCCCCGCGAGGATGGCTCCCAGCACGCCTGCGATGATCGGCACGCTCGGTCGATCGATCATGTGCGAGAACAGCCACGAGACCACGCCACCGATCGCGGCGACGCTCACGGTGCCGAGCGCTGCGCTGATCCAGATCGCGATGCGGTGCGCGAGCGCGACGCGCAGCAGGACGAAGACGGCGACGGCCGCTGCGAGCGCCGCGATCCACGCCTGAAACAGCGCAAAGACGCCTGCCCCGACCACCAGAGAAGCCGTCGCATTGGCCCACGCCGCCACTTCCGCCGCTCGACCGGCGCGCGATTCGTGCATGATCCCGCGAAGCAGCGAGACGAAGGAGAACCCTCGCCTCGCATGCTTTCTCGCGCGGGATGGGCGACGCTCCGTCACTTCCCGACAGACGGAGCCCGCCGGGAAGTATTCAGAGCGCCTTCCGGGCCAGAGTCAGTGCCAGAGATCGAGCGCCAGCGGCGCGTCGAGCTCGTCCGTAACGGTGCCATTCGTCGCAGGCCGCGCGGCCTTGGCGCCGTTCGCCTTGTACGAGTGGCTCGCCGTGGGGAACGTGCCACCACGGACCTCCGACACGTACGACGCGAAGGCATCGACCGCGAGGTTTCCGAGCTCGGCGAAGCGCTTCGCGAACTTCGGCTGGTGACCGCGCGACAGCCCGAGAAGATCGCTGCAGACGAGGACCTGCCCATCGCAATCCGGGCCGGCGCCGATGCCGATCGTCGGGACGGAGAGCGCCGCGGTGATCTCCGCCGCGAGATCGGGCGGAATGGCTTCGAGGACGACGGCGAACGCGCCGGCCTGCTCGATCGCGAGCGCATCGGCCATGATCTTGTCGGCCCCGTCGCCCTTGCCCTGGACCTTGAAGCCGCCGAACGCGTGGACGCTTTGCGGCGTCAGACCGACGTGACCCACGACGGGAATGCCGACGCGCACGATGCGGTGGACGTGCTCGGCGATCTCCTCGCCGCCCTCGAGCTTGATGCTCTCGCAGGCGCCTTCCTTCATGAGCTTGCCGGCGCTCTCGACCGCCTGAGCAGGCGAAACCTGGTAGCTCATGAACGGGAGATCGCCCGTGAGGTGCGCCCGTCCGAGTGCCCGGGCCACGGCCCGGCAGTGGTACGCCATCTCGTCGAGCGTCACCGGGATGGTCGTACTCAGGCCCTGCACGACCATGCCGAGCGAATCGCCGACGAGGACCATGTCCACGCCGGCCTCGTCCGCGAGGCGTGCCATCGTGTAGTCGTAGGCCGTCACCATCGCGATTTTCTCGCTCGGGCTCTCGCTGCGGCCATCGCTACGGCCGCCGCTACCAATCGAGGCCTTGCGCGCGCGCAGCTCGGGGACGGTCACCTTTTGGACGCCTTTGGCGCCCTTCGTCGCTTGAGGTCCGTACATGTCTTTTGGGTCACGGCCCGTTGCCGGGTCCACGCCTTTCTCCTGCTGGATCTAGCGCCAGCGGACGGACCCGACAAGCTCGGATCGTCCGCCGCTCCGGACGCGCTTCGCGATCGCGTCAGGGGTGATACAACGGGCGACGAGATGGCCGCGCGTCAGTCCCCCCGAGTCACCAGGTTTCCTACGTTTTTCGTTGCGGTCGCCCTTGCTTCGGCGGGTTTCGTCGCAGCATGCGACAAGGCCCCCTCCCCGCAGGGCCTCAAGGAGTGGACACCCGCCGACCACGACCCCGAGCTTGGCCGCGCCTCGGCCCCCGGAAACGCGAACCAGGGCCCCCGAGGCGACGGCGGGAGTGCGCTCGCGACCGTGGTGGAGGTGACCTGGCAGAACCAGTGCTCCACCTGCCACGGCATGCAGGGCCACGGAGACGGTCCGCAGGGTCCGATGTTCAAGGCGCCCGACCTCTCGCGTGAAGATTTCCAGTCTCGCGTGAAAGACGACGAGATCGCCTCCACGATCACGAACGGCAAGGGCCGCATGCCGAAGTTCGAGATCCCCGACGAGGTGGTGCGCGGCCTCGTCCTACGCGTGCGGTCGTTCCGTGGAAGGTGACGAGCACGTCGAACCGTCGGCTTCCCCGCTCGCTCCGTCCCCCGTTCGGCGTCGGTTGCGAGGCCTCTTCTTTCTCATCGGCGGTGCGCTCGTGACGCTCTGGTTTGCCACGAGGAGCCCGCGCGAGCAGCACGTACGATTCGTGCTCGGTCCGCACGCGGCGGAGGTCACCGGGCTCGACGTTCAGTACCTCGAGCCAAATGGCGAGGTCACGAGGGAGAACGAGATGCGGTTCGAACCTGGTCAGGCTCCGCGCATCGTCACACACGAACCTTCGCTGACGGACGGTGAGTATCGACTGCGGATCGACGTGGACACACGGGAAGGTCGCCGCAGCGTCGAAAGACAGGTTACCCTGTCCGGCGGGAGCACCTCGGTCGACCTTGCCGGAGTGATCTCGAAAACGCCGTGATCGCCAGAGAACCATGACCGAGCCCAAGTCTCCCGAAGACTCACGCGTGGTCGAGTCCGCCGACGAGGCGCGACGATCGCCGCGTTCCTCGAGTGAAGGCCACGACGAGATCGCAACCCGCGCCGGTGGCTCCGTCGCCTCCGCGCCCGCCGGAACGCTCGCGTTGGTGCTCACCGGGAACCACAAGGGCACCTCGAAGGTCGTCGGTGGACGCCTCACGATTGGCAAAGCCGCCGACAACGACCTCGTCCTCTCCGACGACACCGTCTCGCGCCACCACTGCGAGATCGTCCGCGCGCCCGATGGCCTGCACGTGCGCGACCTCGACTCCACCAACGGCACGAAGATCGACGGCACGCGCATTCGCGAAGCGATGGTGCAGACCGGCAGCGTGCTCAAGGTGGGCGAGGTCGAGCTCCAGTTCAAGCCGACCGTCGCGCGCGTCGAGGTGCTTCCCAGCGAGAAGAGCAACTTCGGTCCGGCGATCGGCCAGAGCTTCGCGATGCGCACCATCTTCGGTGTGCTCGAGCGCATCGCGCCGACGGACGCGACCGTGCTGCTCGAAGGCGAGACGGGCACCGGCAAAGACGTCCTCGCGCGCGCCATCTGGTCCGCGAGCCAGCGCGCAAACAAGCCCTTCCTCGTCGTCGATTGTGGAGCGGTGACCTACTCGCTCATCGAGAGCGAGCTCTTCGGTCACGAGCGCGGCGCCTTCACGGGCGCCGTCTCCGCGAGGCAGGGCGCCTTCGAGCTCGCCGAAGGCGGCACGGTTTTCCTCGACGAGATCGGCGAGCTCCCGGTCGACGTGCAACCGAAGCTCTTGCGCGTGCTCGAGACGCGTGAGTTTCGTCGCGTCGGCGGTAACAAAACGCTCCAGTCGAACGTTCGCGTCATCGCCGCGACCAAGCGTGATCTCCAGCGCGAAGTCGCTGCCGGCAAGTTCCGCGAGGACCTCTACTTCCGACTCGCCGTCGTTCCGGTGACGGTGCCGCCGCTACGCGCACGCCGCGACGACATCCCTGCCCTCGTCCAGCACATGCTCAAGGCGTCGGGCGGCGCGGGACTTACTGTCCCGCCCGAGACCATGCAGGCGCTCGCTGCGCACGATTGGCCCGGCAACATCCGCGAGCTGCGCAACATCCTCGAGCGTTCGATCTACATGGCTCAGGCCACGGGCTCGACCGAGATCAACATGGTCACGCTTCCGTCCGCCCAGTCGACGGACATCACGGCGTTCCACTTCGAGCCCGAAAAAAGCTATCGCGAGACGCGTGCGAAGTACGACGGCGAGTTCGAGCGCCGCTACGTGAAGTGGCTGCTCGGCAGGCACAACGGCAACATCAGTGCGGCCGCGCGAGAAGCGAAGATGGACCGGAAGCACTTGCACGACATGGCCAAGAAGCATGGGCTTCGTGGCCATGAAGCTGAAGAATCCTGAGCTCGTTCGTGCGCGGCGCGAGGCCGCATAACGACGACGCGAGCATTCTGACGACTTGAACTACCCGCGCGTCGCGGGCAGATTCGAAGTTCATGACGCGGACGCTCGCTGGCTCCGGAACGTCACGCTCGCGAAGTGCTCGCCCCGTGCGAGGCATCGCGGACGAGCCGCTCTGGTACAAAGACGCGATCATCTACGAATGCCGTACGCGGTCGTTCTTCGACAGCAATGGCGACGGCATCGGTGATCTGAAGGGGCTATCGAGCAAGCTCGATTACCTCGCCGACCTCGGGATCACGGCCCTGTGGCTCTTGCCCCACTACCCGTCTCCGGGGCGAGACGACGGCTACGACATCGCCGAGTACACCGACATCCATCCCGACGTCGGCACGCTCGAAGACTTCGACGAGCTCGTCGAGAAGGCGCACCGGCGAGGCATTCGGGTCATCACCGAGCTCGTCATCAACCATACGTCCGACGCGCACGCATGGTTCCAGCGCGCACGACGCGCGCCGAAGGGATCGCCCGAACGCGACTTCTACGTGTGGAGCGACACGGCCGAGAAGTACAAGGACGCGCGCATCATCTTCCGGGACTTCGAGCCCTCGAACTGGACGTGGGATCCGGTCGCCAAGCAGTACTTCTGGCACCGCTTCTTCTCGCACCAGCCCGATCTCAACTTCGAGAATCCCGCGCTCCACGAGGCGCTCTTCGGCGTCGTCGATTTCTGGCTCGCGCGCGGTGTCGACGGTCTCCGCCTCGACGCGATTCCGTATCTCTTCGAAGAGGAAGGAACGAACTGCGAGAACCTCCCGCAGACGCACGCGTTCCTGAAGAAGCTGCGCGCCCACATCGACGAGAAGTGGCAAGGCCGCATGCTCCTCGCGGAGGCGAATCAGTGGCCCGAAGACGCCGCCGAGTACTTCGGCGACGGCGACGAGTGCCACATGAATTTCCACTTCCCGATCATGCCGCGCCTCTTCATGTCGATTCACATGGAGGACCGGTTCCCCATCATCGACATCCTCAAGCAGACGCCCGAGCTGCACCCCACTTGCCAGTGGGCCATGTTCTTGCGCAACCACGACGAGCTCACCCTCGAGATGGTGACCGACGAAGAGCGCGACTACATGTATCGCGCCTACGCGCACGAATCGCAGATGCGCATCAACCTCGGCATCCGCCGAAGGCTCGCGCCGCTTACCGGCAACGATCGACGCAAAATGGAGCTCCTGAATGGGCTCCTCTTCTCGATGCCCGGCACGCCCGTCCTCTACTACGGCGACGAGATCGGCATGGGCGACAACGTCTACCTCGGCGATCGCAACGGCGTACGTACGCCCATGCAGTGGAGCGCGGACCGCAACGCGGGCTTCTCGCGCGCGAACCCGCAGCGACTCATCCTGCCGATCATCATCGACCCCGAGTACCACTACGAGGCGCTCAACGTCGAAGCGCAGCAGTCGAACCCCAACTCGCTCCTTTGGTGGACGAAGCGCCTCATCGCGCTGCGAAAGCGGTTCCGCGCGTTCGGACGAGGCACCGTCGAGTTCCTCCAGCCGTCGAACCCGAAGGTCCTCGCGTTCATCCGGAGCTTCGAAGACGAGACGATCCTCGTCGTGGCCAACCTCTCGCGCCACGTGCAAGTCGTCGAGCTCGACCTCGCCGCGATGAGCGGCGCCACGCCCGTCGAAGTCATGGGCGGCACGCGCTTCCCCGCCATCGGCGAATCGCCCTACATGCTGACGCTCGGCGGTCACGACTTCTACTGGTTCAGCGTCGAGCCCGCGCAGCCTAGCGTGGAGGAAGAGCGCCTCAGCCTGCACGGCGCCATCACGCTGCTCTGCACGAACGTCGACGAGCTCCTCTTCGGCTCGGAGCGCCCGCTGCTCGAAGAGGCCCTTCCCGCGTTCCTCGAGGCGCGCGGGTGGATCGACGGCACCGTCTCGCACGTCAAGGTGATCGATGCGGTGCGCGTGGGAAGTGTCGAGCTCGGCACCACCCCAGCCACGGAAGAACCGACCACCACGCCGCTCGTGTTCGTGTTCGCGCGCGTCGACTATGCCGAGGGCGGAGACGCGGAGACGTTCGCGCTCCCGCTCGTGACGGTGGCGACCGAAGGTCGAACGGTGACGCCGCCCGCAGCGGCAGGCACCATCGTCGCCCACCTTCATTTCCAGGACGTGAAGGGCAACGCCACGAACGGCCTTCTCCTCGAAGCCACGAGTGAAAGTGTGGCGCGCGCGCTCTACGACACGATCGCGAAGGGCACGACGGCGCGCGGCGCGAACGGCAAGGTCGTCGCGTCGTCGACGCCAGGCGCGTCTCTCGACGAGGAGAGGCGCGAGACGCGCATTCTCACGGCCGACCGCTTCGGTGCCGTCGTCGCGCAAGGCACCTACGGGGTCGTCAAACTCTGTCACCGCCTCGAGGAAGGCTCGTCGCCGGAGCTCGAGAACGGACGATTCCTGACGACGCTCGCGGCCCCCGAGAAGACGCCGCTCGAAACCGAACGCGCTCGGCTCACCCCGCGCCTGCTCGGCCAGGTCGAGTACCGTCATGGACGCACCGAGGCGTCGACCATCGCGATGCTCGAAGAGTTCGTGCAGAACGAAGGCTCCGCGTGGGAGCAAGCGCGGTCGGAGCTCGTCCGCGCGTTCGAACGCGTGCTTGCGCGATCGGCCGAAGAAGCGGCGCCCGTGGTTCCGCTGCGTCCGGTGATCGAGCTCGCCTACCTCGAGCCGCCCGAAGCTCACCGCGAGCTCATCGGCACGTATCGCGATTGGGCCAAGCTCCTCGGGGAGCGTCTCGCCCAGCTCCATCTCGCCCTCGCCTCGTCGACGGACCCGAATTTCGAGCCCCACGTGTACTCGACGATGGATCAGCGCTCGACGTACCAGACGGCGCGCAACATGGTCGGACGCACCCTCGTCTCGCTCCGGCGTGCGCGCCCCGATCTACCGACGGCGATACGCCACTCGGCCGAAAAGGTGCTCTCGAGCGAGGAGCGCATTCTTGCGCGCTTCGAGCCGCTTCTCACGCAGCGCATCGAAGCCAAGCAGATTCGCTACCACGGTGACATGCACCTCGGTCGCGCACTCTTCACCGGCAAGGACTTCGTCATCGTCGGTACCGGTGGAGGCCGCGACCGTCAGCCCTCCGAGCGACGACGACGCGGCAATGCCCTCCGCGACGTGGCGAGCATGATTCGCTCCTTCCACTACGCGGCGGCCACGGCACTCCGTTCGCTTCGCCCCGAGGATCAGGAAGTTGCCGCCGCCTGGAGCTGGATCTGGCAGCGCTGGGCCTCGGCAGCTCTCCTGCGGGGCTACCTCGACACGGCGCAGCACGCTCCGTTCATGCCGAAGAGCACGCCGCTGGTGTCCGTTCTCCTCGAGGTCTCCCTCATGGAGAAGGCCTTCGCCGAGCTCAGAACCGACCTTCGGGGAAGACCCGAGATGGTCTGGATCCCCCTCCAGGGCATCCTGCGCATGCTGGGCGAAGAGTAGCCGGACCGACTTGCCCGCGGGCCAGGGCTCGGTCACTCTCCGGGGCCTTGAACCTTCCAGCTGCGCTATCGCTGACGGCCGCCACCGTCGCCATCGTTGCGGCGATCCTGGCGTTCGGGCTGTCGTCGGCCCCAGCCTGGCGTGAGCTCCGTTGGTTCGGCCTCTGCGCGCTGACCGGAGCCGCCTACGAGCTCGCGGCAGTTCCGATCACGCTCGACGTCTCCGCTCGCACCATCGCCCTGTCTGCGTACGCGGGGAACTTCGCGGCCGCCCTGCACGTCGCTTGTTGGTTCAAGTACTTCGCGGCCCGCCAAGGACGGGTGACCGCCCTCTTCGAGCGCGCGGCCATGGCGGGATGCGTGGCCATCGGAGTCACGGGCGTCGTCCCGGGCTTCTTGGTCCAGCCCGATCGTGTCCACGTTCGCTGGGTCCCTTGGCTCTCGACCGCCTACGTTGGCGCCGAGCGCACGGCCATCGGCCATGCGGTCCTGCCCTATTTTGCGGGGGCCCTCGTCATCCTCTTCGTCCAGTCGGCCTACCGCTGGGCGAAGGGCGCGCCTGGCGCGTCGTCGTTCACCATCGGCCTTGCCTTCGTCCTCGTCGGCGCCGTGTCCGACACGCTTGCGTTCACCGGGCTCACGACGGCGCCGGACGTGCTCGGGATCTCGCTCCTGCTTCTCGTGCTCTTCGGCGGCGGCACGATCGCCTCACGATTCATCGCCCACGCACGCGCGCTCGAAGCCTCGACGGCGAGCCTCGCCCTCACCCAGACCGAGCTCGTGAAACGCGAGCGTCTCGCCGCGGTCGGCGAGCTCGCCGCCACCGTCGCCCACGAGGTCAAAGAGCCGCTGACCCACATTTTCCGGACCATCGGGGAGCTCCGCGCGCTGCCGCCGGGGTCCCCCGAGCAAGACCCCCTGCTCACCACGATCCAGCGCGAGGCGGAACGCCAGCGCGACATGGTCAAGGAGCTCCTCGCCTTCGCTCGTCCGCGCGCCCCGGTCTTCGCGCCGGCCGACGTATGTGAGATCGCGTCCGCCGCCATCGAGACCGCACGGCGCGCGACCGACGCCGCGCACGACGACGTGACGCTCCACTGCAAGACGGCCAGCGTTCTCGTCGAATGCGACGAACAGATGCTGCGTCAGTGTCTCGTGGAGCTCATCACGAACGGTCTGGTCGCCGACGGCCGCACGCGTCCCGTTCGTGTCGACGTAGCCCTTCGGGGCGACGAGGTCGTCTTCACCATCGCAGGCAATGCCCGCTCCTCCGCCAGCGATTCCGGCGCGACGCGCTCGCTGGCCTCGCACGCCAAGCGACTCGGGCTCGCCATCGCCAAACGCGTGGCCGACACGCACGGCGGCACGCTGGAGAGCTCGTCCACGACCAGCGATGGCGCGTCCGAGCTCGTGCTTCCTAGAACGCCGCGCTGAGATTCAACCCCACGATATACGCGCGCGCATTGTCGACCGGCGTGCCGGCCAGCGTGTACTCCTGGTAGTCGAACTGCATCACGTCCGCGGCAGCGCCGACCTTGAGGGCGGTGAACATGCCGAGGAGACGCTTTTCCGGGTTGATCGCGTACGCGATGCGCCCGCCGAACGTGATGCTCCAGAACGGCGAGAGCTCGCGGTCGCCCGTCCAGAACTGGCCCTTCGGACCGAGCGGAGGATCGCCGCCCGTGTAGTCGTCGCTCCAGAAGACCGCGCCCGACTGCTTGTAGAAGCGGCCTCGTCCTGCCACGCGGAAGCCCTCGAAGAGGTACTTCTCGAGCTCGAGCTCACCGGTGCCGCTCGTGATGTCCCAGGTGTCGTGGTAGACGCGGCCCGTCACGCGGATGGCGAGCTTGATGGGGCGGAGGAAGAAGTTCGCGCGCAACGACGCCGACTGACGCGTGCGGTTCTCCGGATGGTGCTCCTGCGACTTGAGCCCTTGCGCGAGGATGATGCTGCGGTACGGATTGCTCTGGAATCCGTCGATGATCTGCGCCGTATAGGTCGCCTGCGTGGCGAACGTGGGCGTCCACGCTTGGGTCCAACTCGCCTGGAAACCGTCGATCGCCACCGAGTGACGCGTGCGCAGAGGGTCCGATCCGGTGAAGCAGCCACTCGAGTTTTCGAGGGCACGGAAGCGCGTGGGCGAGTCGTTGACGGCCTGGACGCGATCGCAAACGAGATCGAAGTTGCGCGCGTACGAGATGTCGAACTGCGTGTTGTGCTCGTACGCCTCGGTGTGCGCGCCGACGAAGATCGAATTCGAAATGTAATCGTGCTCGATCGAATACGTGTACTCGGCCGTGTACGAGACGTCGCCCTTGCGAACCGTGATTCCGCCGCGAGGCGAATGACGAAAGTCGTGGACGCTGGCCGTGGTGATGACGTCGACGCCGGGATTCACGGCCTGATAGGCCGGGCCGGCCTTCACCGCCACGCTGGCACCCGAGACGATGTCTGCCTCGTACCCGCCGCGAACCGTGATCCAGCTCGCGGGGCTCGCCGAGAGCGACACACCCGGGGTGTACACGAACATGTTCGTGCGCGTCGGCGACTCGTAATAGACCGTCTGCGCCGTATCGAGCTGGGCAACCTGCGCGCGTGCAGGCGCCGCTGCGAGCGAGGTCGCACCGAACGCAGCCGCCGTCGCGAGGGCGACGCGGAAACGGAATAGAGCCTTCAGTTGCAGCCGCATCCTCCGCCCGAGACGCCACCACCGCCGTAAGAACCTTCGCGGTTGTCGACCGCGTGCCTGAACTGCGCGTTCGCCTGCGGATCACCTTCGAACTGCATGATCGGATCGGCGAGCACCGAACGCTGGGTGGCGCGCACGGTGACACACGCCGACGAGCCCAACGCCGCGACGGCGAACAACGCGAAAACCAGGCGTGAGGGCGTCGCCCGGGGAGAGTGACCGTTCCGCATGGGTCCTCGCTTGTGCATCAGAAGTAGACTCCGAAGCCACCCGAGTAGGTCTGGGCGTTCTTGAAGCTCTCGGCGTTGAAGAGCGTGAGGTTCGTGGCTTCGAAGCGCACGAGGATGCGGCCGCGCAAGGCCATGAGGAAACCGCCGCCAGCGCGCGCAAGGTAGAGGTCTTCGCGCTGCAGCACGAAGGAATCGGAGTTCGGGCGGATCATGATGCCGCCTGCGCCGATGCCGAGGAACGGACACACCGCCCAGTTCGGAGCGAAGTTGATCGTCGCGCCGCCGCCGTAGAGGATCTGCGAGCCATCCGCGGTGAGCGCGTCGGCGATGAAGCCGTCGAGCGTGACTGTCGGGTGAATGACGATCGAAGGACGCGCCTCGAGGTACCCGAACGCACGCTTGCTGCCATCACGGATGGGGATGTCGAGAATGCCGCCGACAATCGCCAGACCTGCATGGGCCCCCTGGAGCGGCGGCGTCGCAAAGAAACCGGGCCGTGAGGGTGCCTCCGGTTCGCCAGGCCGTACCGCGAAGACCTGCATCTCGTCGCCGAGCGCGTACGCGGTTCGTCCGTCGGGGAGCACGACGCGGAGCCAAAAGCCCGTGCCTTGCCGGCCGTCGATCGCGAGCGTCTCGCCACGCTGCGCAGTCGAGATGACGCGATAGGAAATCCCAGGTCCGGAGCGCAGGTCGGCCGAGTCGACGACGACCCGCGCAAAGGCCTCCGGATCCTCGGCGCGTGCCTCGGAGGAGGCGGTGGACACGATCGCGAACGACGAAAGGCTCAGAACTGCGGCCAGGAAGATGCGAGCGAGGCCTCGCCTCATTTCTGCGCCCACTGCCGGATGACGTCGACGACCGGATCGGTGCGGTCGAAGATCACCCGAGGATGGTTTTGACCCGTCGGACGCAGATAGATCGGCGCCGTCAGATAATCGCGACTCATGACGAGGGAGGCCGCCTGGAGATTGCCCTGGGCGGCGCTTCCCGCGCCGATCTGAGCGCGGCTGATGGGATGACCGTCGGCGTTGCAGTCGACCGGCGTGTGGTTGGAGAGGGCCATGCCGCTGACGGCGGACGAGTTGAAATGACAGCCGTTCGCCGGATCGACCCCGGGCTCCCCCGGCCCGCACTTCTTGGCGAAAAGGAGCTCCGGCTCGACGTGACAGAAGAAGTAGTCGGCGTCGAACTGGTCGTCCGGAACCACGAAATTCGGTCCGGGGTCGACGGTCGTACAGGCCCAGAGACCGGCGCAAACCGCCACGGCCGGTAGAGGAAGGAGGCCCAAAGCGCGCGTCGTACGACTCGAAAGACTCGGCCGGCCTCCTATCAGGCCCCCGGTCAGGCCACGCCTTGCGTCACGCCGCACGAGGTCGACGATAAACCGCCTTTGTCTGCGAGGTCGAGATCATGCGGCACGGCGGCGTACTTCTCCCGTGGTGTCCGTCCACCCACATCGTCGCGGCCGTCCGGACGCACTCCTTACGCACCTCGCGCGGCAATTCGACGCCGCGAAACGTTCAATGTCGCCGGAATCACTTTCGTTCGTGTTGTCAGGTAGATGGCCGCCAACATGGAACGTCGCGTGCGAAGAACGACACAAGCCGGTGCGTAAAACAGGCTTGCTTCGACAACCTCGGTCCCGATAGAAGTTTGGCCACCCCCGAGGGCTGTCGTAGCTTATCTTACATGTAGGGCGGCGCAGGTCTAGGCCGTTTCGAAACGAGCCCCGCACCCAATCCGCAACCTCCACCCCCTCACGGACGACAACTGACTGCGACGGAAGTTCGAGTCAGGTGCCTCCCGCGAGGACGCGGATGAACCAGCCGCCTCAACCTCGGAGATTCTAAGAGAATGAAGCTGACCCCCTGGTACCTCGCAGCGCTTGCCCCGATTGCAGTCGCCGGATGTTCCGGAGCGCTGATGGGCCACGTGGCCGTGCTTGCCGTAGCCATCGGCATCTTCGTCGGCACCTTGTCGCTTGGCCGCCATCAGCCGCAGGCCGGCCAGAGCATTGCCCCGCCCGCCCAGATCGACAAGGCCTGAGCGGACTGTCAGCCTAACGGGAGATATGCGTCAGCGGCTTTTGGTTCTGACCCTTCTCCTTGCTGGCCTGGCCGCGTGCAGGAGCACCGGCATCCGGGCCCATCACGGCGGCGGCGCCCCCGAAGAGCAACGTCGGGCAGCGCCGCCCGCGAAGCAGCAGCAACGGTCCACGTCGTCCGGCTCTGGTTCGCGAGCGCCGTCTCACAGCAGCGGCACTGGAAGTAGCTCGACAGGAACAACGGGCTCGACCGGGACCGGAATGGGCTCTTCGAGCACGAGCTCGGGCCCTGCACCGTCCTACGGTCCGGCCCCGTCACCGCACCCGCTTCCGCCTCCGCCGCCGCCTCCCCTCTAGCGTGCGCGGTGCTACCGCACCGCCCTCTCGATCGCGTATCGTGCGCGGTATCTTGGCGGTGGGTATGGCGAGTCGCGACCGGCTCAAGACGCTCGAAGAATTCACCCTCGCGGACCTCGAAGCCGTTCGGCTTCTTCTGCGCGGTGATTCCGTCATCGACTGGCATCGCCTGAACTTCAAGGACGAGGCCGAGATCCGCGATTTCATCCTGGCGCAGGAGTTCCACCCGGACGAGCCGGGCGACCGCGGCCGGATGAACGCCATCAAGAACGAAGCGGTCAGCTATCTAAGGCGCCACTTCGAGTATCCGATCCCGAAGCCCGTCGAGCAGGCCAGCGTCGAAGAGCTCTTCTGGCTCGCGGGCCAGCGCGGACACCGTCAGACCTGCGCGTGCACGATTCTCAAGTGCATGCACATCATCCATCACCTGGACGGGCGCGAGCTGCTCTTCATGCTCCCGATGTCCGACCAGGAGATCTTCCACCTCGTCGAGGAGAAGGTCTACCGCGTCATCGGCAGCATGCTCGCCGAGGGCTTTCCGATCACGGAGTTCGTCGGCGGCCGCAAGAACAAGGACTCGCTCTACACGAAGCTGCTGTCGAAGCGCGAAGCGGTCTCCGCGCAGATCTTCGACAAGCTCCGTTTCCGCATCGTCACGCGCGAGAAGGGCGACATCTTCCCGATCGTCCAGTACCTGCAAAAGAAGCTCTTTCCGTTCAACTACGTCATCCCCGGACAGAGCATCAATTCGATCTTCCACTTCAAGCGCTACTCCCAGAAGAACGAGCACCTACGCGCGTTCCTCCCGGAGATGCAGGCCGGCGCCGACGAGGACTACACGCCGAGCGACAACGTCTTCTCGGCCGACAACTACCGCGTCATCCACTTCGTGGTCGACATGCCGGTCCGCCTGCCGCGCAAGCTGCTCGAGCGCGCGCCGTCGAGCGCGTGGTCGCTCGGTCCGGTCGTCTTCGTGATCTGCGAATTCCAGGTCGTCGATCGCGAGACCGAAGCGGCGAACGAGCAGGGCGAGGCGTCGCATGCAAAGTACAAAGATCGCCAGAAGAAGGCGGTCATCCGGCGCCTCCAGCTCGGCATGCGCGAGATGAAGGTGAAGGGCTCGCCTCCGAAGCGCGAGGAGCCGCAGCAGGCGCCCCCGCCGAGCGTGCGTTCTCCGCGCAAGCGCGGCGGCCCCCCGAAGGCCTGAGTCGCAGGCCTGACGGAGTCGCCGCCCTCCTTCGCTTCGCGCTCGGTTCAGTCCCGAACGAAGCGAAGGATGACGGGCAAAAAGAACAAGAACGTTCCGACGACGAACGCGGCGCAGCCGATCGTCATCCCGAGGCGGAACGTCTTCGGTTCGTAGACGCCGAGCGCGGCTTCGTAGAGCCGCACGTCGGGCGATCGACGCCGACGAAGAGCCACCAGATCCTGGCGCAGCTCGAACTGGCGAAGGAGCACCTTCGCGGCATAAACAGGCGCCTGCCATGCCTGCGCTGGCGGATCGGGGTAGCGCGCGATGATCGCCGCCGCATCCGGCCTCACGCCGGGCATGGGCGCAACGGGCATGCTCGCCGAAGGCGGCGGCCCCGACGTCGCCTGAGGTGGCGCGGAGGCGAACGCTGGCGAGGGCGCGGACAAGGGCGAGGACGCGGGCGCAGGCGCGGACAAGGGTGCAGGTTGCACCGAGCTCGGCCCCCCAGCCATGTTGGAGACGCTCACCGCTCCGTAGGATCCGCTCGGGTGGGTCGCCGGGTGGACCGCCTGCATCGACCCACTCGGACGAACCGCCGCCATCGAGCCGCTCGGACGAGCCTGCGGGGCGGCCGACGTCGCCGGGCGGACGGGCATGGGGACGGCGTCGAACGCGAGATCCGGCACGCCGCCCAAACTCGAAGGCGAGTTCGGAGCCCGATTCGGAGCCCAATTCGGTGACGGATTCGATGCGGGCGCCGCGTTCTGTGGGGCGTGCCCCTGAGGCATGTGCGAAACCGCCGCCTTGTGTCCGGTCGGAACGTCGAGCTCGAGGGCGCCACCTACCCCGTCGCCGAAGAGGTCGTCGTCGAGACTCAGGCCACCCGTTCCCGCATAGGCGCTCGTGTCGCCCGAGACGGCCCCGACCGAGCTTCCGGTCTCGAGATCCAGGCCCGCTCCGTCGTCGTCGAAGTCGTCGCCGAAGTTCCGCATCGTTGCTGTTACCTCCGTGGAGAATACCCTCAAACGCTGCTCGGCTGGCTTCGCATTTCGTGCCTTCTGAGCTACCTTCGCGCCATCCATGCGTCTCTACGGCTCCAAAGTCCCCACACTCGCCCAAGAGGTCGTTCGGGAGCTCCTCGCTTCGAAGAGCATCGAGGTGGAAGGCGCGAGCGCGCAGCGAGAGGTCGTCACGGACGTCGAGTCCGTGCTCCGGAGCTATCTCGAGACCGAGCGCGTGGTGGACCAGAAGACCCGCGAGCTCCTGCAGAAAACGGCGCGCAGCAACGCCGAGTTCGGTCGCGTCAGGCAGCAGGTCGCAGAGCACCACGGCATCAAGGTGGGCGACGAAACCCTCGATCACCTCCTGGATCAGGTCGTCGCGATGCTGATGCATTCGGCGCACGTCGAAGAGGTCTTCGCGGAAGACGTCGCGCTGCGTCGAAAGATGGCCCCCGTCTTCAAGCGCCACATGTCGGTCGACACGGACGTCGAATCCGAGGTGCGCGGCCAGCTCAAACACGTACGTGAAGGAACGGCTCAGTGGGACATCGAGTACGCTCGTGTCCTCGAGACCGTGAAGAGGAAGCGCGGCTTGAGCTGACGCTTCCTTGCCCGCAACCTCCAAGCGGGTTGAAAATGCGGAGGACGGAGGCGACGACGACATGCGCAGCATGACCGGCTTCGGAGTTGGTGATTCGCCGCTTGCTGCACCAGGAGCGCCGAGCAGCCCCGCTGGCGCTGCGCACGTTTCGGGGAAGCTGGTCGTCGAGATTCGTGCGGTCAATCACCGTTATCTCGACGTGCGTGTCCGCGTGCCGAGCCAGCTGCTCGATCTCGCGTCGACCGTCGAAGGAATCGCGCGCGAACGCCTTTCCCGTGGACGGTTCGACGTTCTGGTCCGCGTCGAGGGAGCCGCGCTCGGAGCGGTAACGATCGATCACGATCGCGCGCGCAGCATGTTCGTCGCGCTGAGCGCCCTCCGCGACGAGCTCGCCCCGAACGCCGAAGTTCCGCTCTCGCTCCTCTCCGCCGTGCCGGATCTCTTCGTCCCGGCGATCGAGCAAGGCGACGCCGTGCGCGAGCCGCTCGCCGCCGCCTTCGACGCGGCCCTGAAATCGCTCGATCAGATGCGCCACCGCGAGGGCGCCGCACTCGGAGAAGATCTGGTCCGCCGACTGACCACCGTGCGCAAGCTCGCCCTGGCGATCTCCGACCGCTACCCCGTGGTCGTCGACGCCTACAAGAAGCGCTTGAAAGATCGGGCGGAGCGACTTCGGCTGGCCACGGACGTCGAGGTGGACGCCGGCCGCCTCGAACAGGAGATCGCCCTCTTCGCCGACCGCGTCGACATCGCCGAGGAGCTCACGCGCCTCGAGAGCCACGTGACCCACTTCGAAGGGCTCCTCGCGCAGACGGACGCCGTGGGACGACGCCTCGACTTCTTGCTCCAGGAGATGGCGCGCGAGGCAAACACCATCGGCGCCAAGAGCCAGGACGCGGCGATCGCCCACTCCGTCGTCGAGCTCAAAGCCGAGATCGAACGGATGCGAGAACAGGCGCAGAACGTCGAATGAAACGCGAAAAAACGGCTAGTATGTGCGCCTGATGGCCGACCCGTCTTCCCCCATCCGCGGCACGTCTACAGCTGGACACGGCTCTGGCCAGGGCGTGCTGGCCGCCGACCCGTTTTTGCTCCTCATTCTTTCGTCGCCGAGCGGTGCCGGAAAGACCACGCTCACGCGGAAATTGCAGGAGCGCTTCCCTGCCCTCCGCTTCAGCGTCTCGCACACCACGCGGAAGCCCCGCGCGAACGAGATCAACGGGCGCGACTACCACTTCGTGACGCGCGAGGAGTTCGAGCTCCTGGTCGAGCGCGATGCCTTCGTGGAATGGGCAGAGGTACACGGCAACTGCTACGGCACGTCTCGCGCCGAGATCGACCGCGCCCGCGCCGAGCCGGACTGTTCCGGGATGATCTTCGACATCGACTACCAGGGCGCCCGTCAGATCCGCGCCAAGCAGCACGATGCCGTCGCCGTCTTCATCCTTCCGCCCTCCATGCTCGAGCTCGAGCGTCGCCTCCGCGGCCGCGCCAGTGAGAGCGAAGAGGTCGTCCAGCGTCGCTTCAAGGCGGCGATGATCGAGATCGAGCACTACGGTTTCTTCGACTACCTCGTCGTGAACGACGATCTCGACACCGCCTTCCGTCACCTGGAAGGCGTGGTCCTCGCCGAGCGTTCGCGTCGCTTCCGTCGCGCCGATCTCGCCGAGCGTCTGCTCCGCGCCGGCAAGCTCTGACGCGCGGTACGACAGGAAAACAGGAAAACGGGCTCCGCGGGAATCGCTGGAGCCCGTTTCTCATTTCTCATTTCTCGTTGCGCCCAGCACGAGCGCTGTCTTGCCGCTGCAACTCCGGCAGAGAGCTCCCCCGTCAGCGTACCTGCGGCCAGCCCGCAAGCGCATATTCGATGGCCCAGTTGACGAACGTCACGACGAGGGATGCGAGCGCGGCGACGATGCACCCCGAGAACTCGACACCGGAGATCTTTCCGGCAACGAGAAAGAGGACGCCGTTGACGACCAGCGCTCCGATCCCGAACGTGAGAACGCTCAGAGTGATGGTCAGCGGCGCGAGGAAGTGCCACGCGACCGCGTTCAGGACAGCCATGGTGAGGGCAAACCCCAGAGCCGAGCCGAAACTCTTGGCACGCATTCCAGGCATGAGCTTCGCGGCGATGAAGACGCTCACCCCCGATACGAGCAGG
This sequence comes from Labilithrix luteola, assembly GCF_001263205.1. Classification (GTDB taxonomy): domain Bacteria; phylum Myxococcota_A; class Polyangia; order Polyangiales; family Polyangiaceae; genus Labilithrix; species Labilithrix luteola. The sequence continues at coordinate 9,376,341 of NZ_CP012333.1, read as the reverse complement.
TGCCCAAGCGTGACGAACAGCTGCTTTTGCATCGGCACCACTCTACGCCATCGCGGCAGCGGCATCCTCTACGCCGCTTTCCGGACGATCGCCCCAACGGGCACTCGGACGGGTGTCACTGGACCGGCGTAAGCGCGGGAGCCCCGTGTCGGAGTTGCGGAGTCATCGTCCCTCCTAGGCTGCGTTGGATCGCGCGAGCCAGGCCTCCAACCCGATGGATCCGAGGCGCGCCCCCTTGCCGGGAACGAGTTCGTCGCTGAACACCGTGCCGAAGTAGGGCGCGTTGGCGTCGGCGACGACGTTTCGAGAATCGTGCGTCGCGGTCATGTAGCGCTGGGCGATGTCCGAGAGACGGACCCGTTCCGGGCCGCCGATCTCGATGATGCCGTTGACCGGCTTCCCGAGCGTGAAGTCGGCCACGGCGAGCGCGACGTCATCGGACGCTATCGGCTGCATGAACCCCGAGGACAGGCGAACGACGTCGCCGTCCGTCCCCGATTGGATGATGCCGCCGAGAAACTCCAAAAACTGCGTCGATCGGATGATCGTGTAAGGAATTTTGGAGTCCCGAATCAGCCTCTCCTGGGCAATCTTGGCGCGCATGTAGCCGCTGTTGGGGAGCCGATCGTCGCCGACCACCGACAGTGCAACGTGGTGCTTCACGCCCGCCGTAGCCTCTGCTTGGAGGAGATTCCGACCGGATTTCTCGAAGAACTCGAGAACGGCCTTGTCCTCGAACGAACGCGAGTTCGAGAGATCGACGACGATGTCGGCCCCCGCGAGGACGGTGGCCAAGCCTTCACCCGTGAGGGTGTCGACCCCCGAAGCCGGTGAGGCGGGAATCGCGTCGTGGCCACGTTCGCGGAGAATCCTCACGAGCTTGGTTCCGATGAGACCCGTGCCGCCAATGACGACGATCTTCATGGTTCATCCACCCCTTCACGGCGGCGTTCCGCGCGCCGATCCGGGTGGGTGCAAGAAGCGTCCCCTTCGAAACGTTCACCCGGGCGGGACTACGAGGACGGTCATGTCGCCATCCCACCGCGGCCGAGCGCAATCGCCACGAACACGGCCTTTCGAACTCGTCGAGGACGGCCGTTTCCGAGGGACGGTGCAGACACCTACGATCGGCGTCTACGACAAGCTCGGCGTGCGCACACGAGCCGGCGCCGCGCTTCGTGCATCGGAGCTCGGCATCCTTCGGTGAGCCCCGCTCCACCTCCTCCTGGAGGCGGAGCGATCGATGATCAGCCTTCGCTCTTCGTGGGCTCTGCGCTCGCGTCGATCGGAGCGGAGGCTTCTTCCGTGGCGGTGGCGGCTTCGCCCGGCGCCGCTTCTGCGACCGGAGCTTCTGCCGGCGGAGCTTCGGGCTCGAGCGGAACGTCCGCCGCGAGCTCCTTCTTGCCGCGGCGAGCGGTCAACATGTCGATCGCCATCAGGCCGACGCCCACGCAGATCGCGATGTCGGCGACGTTGAAGGTGGGCCAGTGGTCCGTGACGATGTGACCCGGCGTTCGCTTGGCGATGAGCTCGTTCATCGTCCGAATCCACTCGGATCGGTAGTCGATGAAGTCGATGACGAAGCCATAGCGAATGCGGTCGAAGACGTTGCCGAGCGCTCCGCCGAGGACGAGCGGCAAGCCCCACTTGAGAGCGTGCTGGCGCGGCTGGAGCCGACGGTACAGCGTGACGATGAAGGCGATTGCCGCCACCGACACGAGAAGGAAGAACGGCCGTCGGACGTTCTCGCTCTGGCCCTGCAGAAGGCCCCACGCACCGCCCTTGTTCTTCGCGAGGACGAACATGAGGTGGTCGTCGAGAACGTTGACGTAGCCCGGGTACCCCTCGAGGCGCTTCTCCGCCCAGAGCTTGGTGACGACGTCTGCCACGAGCGACGTGATCGACACGACGGCGAGGAACATCGGCGACGGGCGCGGCCCGAGAATGGTCTCCGGGATCGCGTTCGCGGTTCCCGCGGGTCGCTCGAGGCGCGGCACGTCGGGCGCGATGGGCGGCTCGGCAGCGAGAGCCTCGGCGGCAGGTGCCTCGAGCCCGGAGGGAGCGGAGGGACCAGTGGGCGACGCGTTCGGTTCACCCGCGGCTTCGTTCGTCGAGCCGGTGGCCTCTTGCGTCGGGGCGTCTTGCGTGGGGCTCTCGTTCATGGAGGGAGCGGGCGCGTATGTTCAGCGTCCAACGGTTCCGGAAAGGGAGGCGAACCGTACTCAATGATGAATCCCCTGTCATCCGATTCGCGGGTCCGTTGGACGTTGCCGTCGCGCCATGAACCTGCTTGGATGTTCAGGTCAGCCACAGTTACTGAAGCGCAGGTGAAGCATGGCCGTGCGAACGAAGTCAGGGGATGCAGGCAATCCGAGGAAGCCCTCGCGTATTCGCGGCGGCGTGGCTGCGCCATGGCAACGCGAGCGCGGCGTCGATGCGGTGCTCGAGCACTGGCTCGCGAGCAACATCGTCAAACCGTGCTTCACGGCCGACGAAACCGTGCCGGGACGCGAGCCACGCACCTCCCCCTTCCCGCCGGGCCTGCCCACGCAGATCGCCTTCGCGCTTCGCGGCCGCGGTGTCGACCAGCTCTACGAGCACCAGGCCAAGGCGTTCGTTGCCGCGCGACGCGGCCCGGACGAGAAGCGGGCGGTCGTCGTCGCAACGCCCACCGCGAGCGGCAAGAGCTACTGCTTCCACCTCCCGGTCCTCACCGCACTGCTCGAAGATCCCGACGCTCGGGCTCTCTACCTCTATCCAACGAAGGCGCTCGCTCGCGATCAGGAGGCCAACCTCCGCGAGCTCATGCGTGCGAGCGGGCTCGCCGAAGGCGCGGTCGTCTACGACGGTGACACCCCAGGCGACGCGCGACGCGCGGCCCGCGAGCGTTCGGGCATCGTGCTCACGAACCCGGACATGCTCCACGCGGGCATCCTCCCGCACCACACGGCGTGGGCTCGCACGTTCCAGAACCTCAAGTACGTCGTCGTGGACGAGGTCCACACGTACAAAGGCGTGTTCGGTTCCCACGTCGCCAACGTGCTTCGTCGCCTGATGCGCGTCGCGCGCTTCCACGGCTCGAACCCGATTCTCATCGGCGCCACCGCCACGATCGGCAATCCTGCCGAGCACGCCGCGCGCATCTTCGGCATCGAGAATCCCGACGACCTCGCGGCGATCACGGAGAACGGCGCGCCCCAGGGCGAACGTCGCGTGTTCATGTTCAATCCGCCGGTCGTGAACGCGGAGCTCGGCATCCGCGCGAGCTACGTGAAGCAGGCGGTCATGCTCGCCACGGACCTCGTGAAGAGCAAGGTCCCCACCATCGTGTTCGGCCAGTCGCGCAACAACGTGGAGGTGATGCTCCGCTACCTTCGTGACAAGGTCGCGCCCGACGTCGATGCCTCGCGCGTCATGGGCTACCGCGGCGGCTACCTCCCCGAGCAGCGTCGCGAGATCGAACGCAAGCTGCGCGAAGGCGAAGTGCTCTGCGTCGTGGCAACGAATGCGCTCGAGCTCGGCATCGACATCGGCGGGCTCGATGCCGTCATTTGCGCCGGCTATCCAGGCTCGGTCGCCGCCACGTGGCAGCGCTTCGGCCGCGCCGGTCGCCGTGGCGATCGGAGCATCTGCGTGCTCGTTACCTCGAGTGCGCCGCTCGATCAGTACCTCGCGCGCGAGCCGGACTACTTGCTCGGGGCGCCCGTTGAAGAGGCGCGGATCGATCCGGACAACCCCGAGATCCTCATCCAGCACATGAAGTGCGCGGCCTTCGAGCTGCCTTTCCGTCGCGGCGAACGCTATGGCTCGCTCGACGCCGAAGAAACGAGCTCCGCGCTCGAGTTCCTCGTCCAGCACCGCGTGCTCCACGAGTCGAACGGCACGTTCCACTGGGCGGCGGACGCCTATCCGGCGAACAACGTGTCGCTACGTTCGGTCGGCTGGGACAACGTCGTCATCATCGACGCCGAACACGACAAAACCCTCGCCGAGATCGACTGGCGAGGTGCCCACACGATGGTGCACGAGCAGGCCATCTACCAGCATGACGGCGAGTGCTGGCAGGTCGAGAAGTTCGACTACGAGAACCACAAGGCGTTCGTTCGCAAGGTCAAGCCCGACTACTGGACCGACGCGATGACCTACACGACGGTCAGCGTCGTCGAAGAGTTCGGGACCTCCCAGATGGCGGAGACCGCACCCGAGCAGGCGGAGCCGAAGGTCGCCTGGCCCACGGGCTGGGGTGAGGTCTCGGTCGTGGAGAAGGTCGTCGGCTACAAGAAGATCAAGTTCTACACGCACGAGAACACGGGTTACGGCGACGTAAGGCTTCCCGAGATGCAGATGCACACCACGGCCTTCTGGCTGACGGTGCCGGAGACGGTCTGCGCGCAAATCCCCATGGGAAAGGCCGCTGCGGTCGACGGCCTCCGGGGCATTGGCATCGCCCTCGAGACCGTTTCCACGCTCGCGCTCATGTGTGATCCGCGCGATCTCGGCACCACGCTCGGCGATACCGACCTCGAAGGCATCGAGGCGAATCGCGACGACGCAAACGGCACGCCTGCCTTCGTTCCGCGCAAAGTTCGTGGAGGGCCCGCGGCCGGCTACAGCCCGACGCTGTTCGTCTACGAGCACACCCCCGGAGGAATCGGGCTTTCGGAGCGCATTTACGCGCAGCGCGAGACCCTCGTGGCCCGCGCCCGGAGCCTCATCGAAGGCTGCCCCTGCGCGGAGGGATGCCCCGCCTGCGTCGGCCCCACTGGGGACGGAAACCGAAAGCGCGTCGCCATCGAGCTCCTTCGACGGATTGCCTAGAACGCCGAATTGTTCGAGGCTCTAGCTCAGCGGGCGGCGGATGTGGCGGAGAGGCCCGCTCACGCGTAACCTCTCCCGCGTGTCACGGCGTCCGCGGCTCACGCTTTTTCTGGGAACCAGCGCGCTCGCCTGCGCGTCGCTGGTGACGCTCCTCGATGCGTGTCTACCCGGAGGCGGGCCGCCACTCCTCGAGGACGAGGACGCATCGGGCGGCTCGACGAGCCTCGGGGGTGACTCGGGGCTCTCCCGCACCGACGTCGACCTCGGCGATCCGTTCGCGCTCGGCGGCCTCTCGCCTTCGCACGGGCCGTTCACGGGCGGCACGCGCGCATTGATGAACGGGCGCGGCTTCTCCTCGAAGCTTCGCGTCTTTCTCGGTGATACGGAAGTGTCGCCGGAGTCGTTCTTGGCCAGCGACCCCACGCGCGCGGCCATCGTGACGCCCCCTGGGCCGCCCGGCTTCGTCGACGTACGCATTCGCAACGACGAAACCGCCCAGGAGCGAATCCTCAAGGACGGCTTCTACTACGACGCCTTCGTCGTCGCTCCGGACACGGGCGCCACGAGCGGCGGCACGCGCATCACGATCACCGGCAGCGGCACCAGCTGGGCCACAGGCACGACGGTGTCGATCGGCGGCGTCGACTGCACGAACGTCGTGGTCGACAGCCCGACGAAGATCGAGTGCGTGACGCCGGAAGGCACGCCGGGTTCGAAGGACGTCACCGTTACGACGCTCGGCGGCGCGAGCGCGCAGGCCCGCGAAGCCTTCACCTACAGCGACTCGCCCGACGGCTACCGCGGCGGTCTCTCCGGCGGCTCGCTCGCCGGACGCGTGCGCGTGCTCGCGTTCGACTCGATGACGGGTACGCCGATCGCCGGTGCGTTCGCCATCGCGGGAAGCTCGCTGGCGACGGGCATCGTCCAGAAGACGACGGCGAGCGGTGTCACCGAGATCAGCGGCATCACCGGTGACAAGGTCACCATCACGGTGGCCGCGAAATGCCACCAGCCGATGTCGTTCGTCGACGTCCCGGTCGACACCGTCACGGCCTACATCGATCCCGTGCTCGACGTGAAGTGCATCGAGGGCGATCCGCCGTCGGGCGGCGGTGGCACGGGCCGCTACGGTGGCGTGATCGACGGAGAGCTCATCTTCCCGGGAGGGGGTGAGTTCCAACGGATGTCGTGGACGACCGTGCCCGCGCCGACCAGGCCGACGGAGCGTCAGGCCGCCTACGTCTTCGAAGCCGCCAGCTCGCCTAGCGGCACGTTCAGACTTCCCGACGCAAGCGAGGCCATCACGCCCGACAACGTGGGCGCGAACGGCTACTCGTTCTCGATCGTCACATTCCCCGGAAACGCCACCATCTACGTCGTCGCCGGCCTCGAAGATCGAAGCGTCACCCCGCCGAGCTTCGTCCCGTATTCAATGGGCATCGCACGGGGCGTGTCCGTGCCCGCGCAGACACGCGTCGTCGGGGTGGACATCAAGATGGACATCCTCTTCGACCACCAGGTCACGATCGCGCCCGCTCCTCCTGCGCCGGGCCCGCGTGGGCCGGATCGACTTGCCTCCTCCGTCGCCCTGACCCTCGGCGCGGCGGGGTATGCGTTGCTCCCGCGCGGCACCTCCGTGGTTCCGCTTCCTGCCCCCGCCACCGTGCCCTTCGTCGGCGTTCCTTCGCTCGACCACGCGATCGCCGGCGAGCAGTACGTGCTCGGCGCGGTCGCTGCCTCGGGCTCGAACCTGGGCCTTCCTGCCAGCGTCGTGAGCCGTATCCGAACCACGAACGCGAACGATCCGGTCGCGATCGGTGGCTTCCTCGGAGTGCCGGTTCTGAGCCAGCCGAGCACCGGCACGTGGGGCGGCACGCACGTCGCGTTCTCCGGAGCCAACGGCCCCGTGGACCTTTCGCTCATCGATATCGCCTCGCAAGGAGGCCTCGTCAGTTGGACTATCGTGGCGCCGGGCGGCGTCACGTCCTTCGACCTTCCCGACATCTCTCAGCTCCCGGGCGACGACTACGTCGGGCTGCTCCCGGGCGCGATCTCGACAACCGTGTACGTTGCACGCATCGATGGCTTTTCTTACGGCCGGCTTCGCAGCGGTCAACTCGCGAAGGGCGTTTGGAACGCCTACGCGTTCGACGCGCAGAACGGCGTCTACTGAGTTGCGTTCATGAAGTGGCTCTCTCTGGGCACCGGAGCCTTCGCTCTCGCCGCAATCCTCGCGACGGCCTCCTGCCATTTCGACCCCTCGTACCGTGACGTTCCCGATCCGGGGGCGGTTCCGTGCACGGAGGGCGTCGTTGAATGCGTGGGGGCGCTCGTACGATGCGAAGGCGGCAAGCGCGTCACCATCGACGACTGCGCTGCCCGCGGCCAGGTCTGCGCACCGAGTCTCCTCAAGTGCACCCCCTGCCTGCCGAACTCCGCGTCGTGCGACGGCTTCGACGTCCAGCACTGCTCGGAAGACGGGCAATCGAAGACCAAGAGCGAGACGTGCGACGCCACGAAGGGCATCGCCTGCCGCGATGGCGCGTGCCACCAGCTCTGTGACGACGCCACGCGCCAGCACTCCAACGTGGGCTGCGAGTACTGGGGTGTCGACCTCGACAACGCGGTCACGAGCCAGGGCAATGCTGCCCAGCAGCAGTACGCAATCGTCGTGTCCAACGTGCAGCCCGACCTCGTGGCCACCGTCATCGTCGAGGAAGACACCGCTGCCATCGGCCAGCCGCAGGCCCTTCGCACGATCGCTTCCGCGCGCGTGAACCCCCAGAGCCTCGAGGTCTTCAAGCTCGGACCGAAGGAGGTCGACGGCTCGGCGCCCGGTACGTTCAACACCGGCACGAACACGGCGCTCTCGCGCGGTGCCTTCCGTGTCCGGTCCGACGTTCCGATCGTCGCCTATCAGTTCAATCCCCTCGAGAACATCAACGTCTTCTCGAACGACGCTTCGCTTCTGCTACCCACGGCCGCGCTGGGCGGCAATGGCGGACGATCGTACATCGTCGCCGCGTGGCCGCAGACCCTCGCACGGAGCGAGAACTCCGCCGAAGACTTCGGGATCGACCTTCGGGCCTTCCTCACGATCGTCGGCACTACACCGGACACGCGGGTCAAAGTGACGACCACGGCGCGCATCGTGCCCGGCGGCCCCGTCCCGAACGGCGTCGAAAAGGGCGGGACGCTCGACGTCGTGCTCCAACCCTTCGAGGTGCTCAACCTCGAGACGGGCAACTTCAACGCCGACTTCACGGGCTCGCTCATCGATGCCACGAAGCCCATCGCCGTGTACGTCGGCAGCGAAGCGAGCGACGCGCCGTACTTCAGCAACATCGCCCAGCGCTCGTGCTGCGCCGACCATCTCGAAACACAGCTCACCCCGCTTCGGGCGGTCGGCAAACGCTACGTGGCCGGTCGCGTTCCCAACCGCACCAAGGCTATCGCGGCGGCCGGAGCGGCGATCTCGTACTTCAACGAGCCCGAGTTCTATCGCATCGTCTCCACACGCAGCGGGACCACCAAGGTCACCACCACCCTCCCCGCGCCCCTCAACAGCTTCGAGCTCGTGGGTGAAGGCGCGAGCCGCACGATTGCGGCCTACCAGGACTTCCTCGTCGAAGCAGACAACCCCGTGCTCATGGCCGACGTGCAGGCGAGCCAGGAGGCCGCGGGCGTTTTCAAGAAGCTCCCCGGCGGAGATCCGAGCCTCACGATGGTCGCGCCGGTCGAGCAGTGGCGTAACGACTACGTCCTTTTGACCCCCGACAAATACGCCTTCGACTTCCTCGTGGTGACGGCGCCGTACGCGGCGCAGGTGTACATCGACGGCTTGCTCGTCGACGGCAAGGTTTGCGAGGTCGCGCCCGCCGATGGGCTCGACGCCAAGACGCGCAAGTCGGACACGCCGCCCTTCCTCGTCTATCGCTGCCAGCTCTCGTTTCCGGCCGTCGACTCGAGCGTGGACCCGCCCAAAGTATCGCCAGGACGTCAGAACGACGGCGTCCATCACGTGCAATCGGACTACCCGGTCGGTGTGCTCGTGTACGGCTTCGACGTGTTCGTGAGCTACGCCTACGCCGCCGGCACCGACCTTCGCGAGATCAACCCGAATTGATTCACGACTTTCGGGGCGAATCTCATATCCAAATTCGCACCCGCCATTCCTCGTCGAACGACACACCGCGTAGCCATTGACACCCATCGCCCGCCCGCTTCGCCCCTCCCGCCAACCCAAGCGAGCGGAGCGAAGCGAAGCCGAGCGCCACAAGACCGACAAGCGAGCGGAGCGAAGCGAAGCCGAGCGCCACAAGACCGACAAGCGAGCGGAGCGAAGCGAAGCCGAGCGCCACAAGACCGACAAGCGAGCGGAGCGAAGCGAAGCCGAGCGCCACAAGACCGACAAGCGAGCGGAGCGAAGCGAAGCCGAGCGCCAGAAGACCGACAAGCGAGCGGAGCGAAGCGAAGCCGAGCGCCAGAAGACCGACAAGCGAGCGGAGCGAAGCGAAGCCGAGCGCCACAAGACCGGTGCTTTCGAGCGGAAAACGCGCGGCACGCCGCTGAGTGCCACCGTTGTTTCTTGTGCGTCGAACTCAAATCGTTAGCATCGGCTAACGTTGGAGGGAGAGCCCGTTTCTTCTTGGAAGAGACGACGCGGGCGCTTGGGCGGGGCAACGGAAGTCGGAGGACATATGGGTCGATCGCGAACGTGTGATGTGCCCGAGCCGTGTCAGCTTTCTTCACGAACTGGCAAGAACAGCCGCCTTTTGACGGGTATTTCGGCCCTCGTCGGACTCACGACGATGGTCGTTGCGCCGGCGGCGTCGGCCGACGGGGATGCTTGGAATTCGTCGTGCGACGAGGTCAATTTCAACGTCACGCTCGACGGCGCGCCTGGCAATTACCGAATCGCCGGCGAGATATGCAAACCTCGATTCGGACAAAATCGGACGCTACAAATCCTCATTCACGGTGCGTCATACAACCGCACGTACTGGAACTTCCCTTACAAGCCCGCCTGGTACTCCTACGTTCGTCACGCGAACCTTGCCGGATACACCACCATCGCGCTCGACCGGCTCGGTCACGGGGCGAGTGATCACCCGCCGGGCCCGCTCGTCACGGTCCATGAAAGTGCCAATACGATTCACCAGATCGTCACGGCCATTCGAAATGGGTCGGCCACGGACGCGACCGGTCACCCGATTCACTTCGACAAGATCGTGTTGGTCGGACACTCGTTCGGCTCGAACATCTCGTGGACGGAAGCCGGCATCTACGGAGACGTGGACGGCATCGTCCTCACCGGCATTTCCCACCTTCAAAACCCGCCGGGCGCGCCTCTCACGGTGACCTACGCGTATCCCGCAGAGTACGATCCGAAGTTCGCCGCCTCGGGCATCCAGGGATATCTGACGACCATTCCGGGAAAACGCGGAGAGATGTTCTACTACCTCCCTGGCGCATCTTCCCAAGCCATCAGCGTCGACGAGGACACGAAAGACGTCGTTCCGTTCGGCCTCCTGTTCGATCAGTTCACGACGTACGGACTGACCCAGAACATCCACGTTCCCGTCCTGAACGTCACCGGGAACTACGACACACTGGCGTGCGACCTGCCCTCGTGCACCGGAAGCGGAACGCTCTCGACCGAAGGAAGCAACTACCCGGCCGATGCCTGCTTCACGCAATACATCGTTCCGAATGCAGGTCACTCGATCAACATGCATTACTCGGCGCCCCTCGCGCACGCGTATACCCAGGACTGGGTCAACGACATGGTCGAGCACCGGCGCTCTCCGGGCTCGTGCCGGCGTCATTGAGCACATGACGCTCTGACCGAGGCCCGTCAGGCGCGAGCGGCTTGGCGGGCCACGGCGGATTGGAGGGCCGCCTGAAATTCTGCGCGCTTCGTGGTGGGCTTCAGCTGGCCCCCCGCCGTCAAATTCGACACGGCGATGCCCATGGCGACGATGCGCGAACGCACGAGAAAGCGCACCTCGCCTAGTCTGCGGTAGGTGCGTGCGCCCCATTTCGAAACGGCTTGGCGGTACTCGGAGTCGTACCCTTCGATGCGGTCGAGGTCGATGAAGACGTCCGGACGCATGCCCGTGGCGAGCACGCGATCGACCGCGCCCTCGATGAACGGGACGAAGTCGGCAGTCGCATAGCCATCGTACGTGAAAAGCATCACGGCGTTGCCGGGATGGGACACGACGAGCCTGCCTCGTGCCGTCTGCCAAACTTCATCAGGGCGCGCAGGCGCTCCGAACCCGGCCTCCGCGCCCGAATCGCCCGTTACGACTACCCCGCCCGTCACCCTTCGAGCGTACGCGGTCGCCTCCGGCATTCCAAGGCGGTCAGAGGCTGAGATCTGGGGTGGTAAGTCGCACGGTGAACTTCGTTCCCTTGCCGACTTCGCTCTCCACCTCGAGCCGACCGCCGAGCGAGGTCACGAGCGTCTGGCAGATCGCCAGGCCGAGTCCGGTGCGCGAGTCCTTCGTCGTGTAGAACGGCTCGAAGATCCGCTCGAGGTTCTCTTTGGGAATGCCTGGCCCGTTGTCGGCCACGGTCACCACGACCTGGCAGGGATCCGGGCTTTCGATGACCATCGTGAGCTCGTTGCGCGTCTCGTCGGCCTCGTCGAACGACTGCGCGGCGTTGAAGAGAAGGTTCAGGAAGACCTGGCCGAGGCGCGCCGGGTCGGTCTTGAGCGGAGGCGCTGCCCCGTAGCCACGTTTGAGCGACGCCCGCCCGCGAATGAGGTGCATGGCGATATTCACCGCCGACTCGAGCACGGCCTCGACGTCGACGGGCCATCGCTCTTCGGCCACCGGCGTGGAGAAGCTCCGGAGGTCTCTCACGATCGTCGCGACGCGTGCAAGGCCCGTACGTGCCGCCGCAACTTCTTCCACGGCCGTCTCCGCGCCGCGCTGCACCATCCGCGCGAGGCTCTCCACGTTCAGCGCGACGTACGCGAGCGGATTGTTGATCTCGTGAGCCACCCCCGCGGCGAGCATGCCGAGCGTTGCCATCCGATCGGCGAACGCGAGATGGGCGTGCATCTGTTTTCGTTCGCTCGTGTCGCGCGCGAACCCGAGAATCGCGGGCTGGTCCTCGTAATCGATGGGAATGCTCGAGAGCTCGACGTTGATCACCCGGCCGTCGGGATGAAGGACGCGGAATTCGCCCGACGAGCCGTCGCAGGAATCGCGATCGTCAGGGTGAACGAACTCGTCAACGTGATGCTCGACGAGCTCCTCGATCGGGCGCGCGAAGAGCCGGGTCAACGCGACGTTCACGTAGACGAACTTCCCCTCACGGACGACACCAATCGCATCGGGTGCGGCGTCGGTGAGCTGGCGGAGCCGCTTCTCCGAGCGGCGCAACGCTTCCTCGGCCTGTTTTCGCTCCCGAATGTCACGAAGGAACGTGACGATGGCAGGTTCTCCACCGAGTTGGACCATCGAGAACGACAACTCGACAGGGACGCGCGCGCCGTCGTTCCGAGCGACGTAGACCTCCGTCGTGCCGTTCGCCGTCTCGCCGCGACGGCACCGCGAAAGAACGCTCTGCATCCTCTCGCGGTCCTCCGGCACGAAGAGCGTCATCGAGAGATCGCCGAGCATTTCGTCGACCGAATATCCGGCGATCGCGGAGACGGCGTCGTTCGCGTAGATCGTCCTGAGGGCGACCCCGTCGTCGTAGCTGACGGTGACGCCGAGACCTGCGACACGGGCTGCCTCGAGGATGGCCTCAGCGAGCGCATGAACCTCATCGGTGTTCGACATCGAAACCGGCCTCAGCAGTTTAGCAACGCAAACTACCGATCGGTTTCATCGGACAACGATTTGTTTGATTCCGCAACACATTGCGACCTTGCGCCGCATATTTGGACGCGGAACAAACCGCGTCGTGGTCACGCGAGCGGAGGCGGCGTCGGGAGCTCGCAGGGCAGATCGTCGACGGGAACGACGGCGGCGCCGATCGTCCCCGGGCCGAGATGAAGATAGATGCTCGGCGAGAGCGGCCGCACGTAGGTGTACGTGACGGAGAGGCTGTCGGAGAGCTCGCCGAGCAGTGCATGGGCGTGTTCGACCGTGTCGCCGCCGGTATGCATGATCGCCACCCAGACCTTGCGGCCCCGATTGAACGAGGTCTTGAACTGGTTGGCGAGGGCCGTCACCGCTCCACGCGCGCCCTCGCTCGCGCGGATGGTGCCGAACGCGCTCGTCTCACCATCGGAGAAGCCGACGAGGGCACGCAAGTTGAGCATCGTCGCAACGCGCGCGCGAAGCCACGAAGCCCGTCCGCCTTTCACGAGATGTTCGAAGCCGCCCGGAGAGAACACGCAAAGCAACCGCGACGCGAGCATCTCGAGTGCGCGCTCGACGGTCCGAAGCGGAATGCCTGCACGCGCGAGCTCGCCAGCCGCGATGGCGAGCAGCCCAACGGCGGCATCGGTCACCCCCGAGTCGACGATGCTGATCTGCGCATGCCTGGTGGCGGCTCGTGATTGCAGCGTGCGCGCCGCGGCCGTTGCGGCGGCGTAGGTCTGGATGATCTTCTTCGAGGTGAGGAGCACGACGATCTCGGGGTCCTTCGTGCTCGCCGAGGCGAACATCGAAACGAACTCCTGAGCCGTGGTCCCGACGACGTGAGGGAACTCCTTGGCCGTCCATACCCATCGATCGATGTCCTTGATGGACACCTCTTCTCTCGTATCGTGCGAGACGCCGTCGACGACGATCTGCTGAGGCGACAGCTCGATCCCATAGTGCTGCAGCGCTCGACGCGAGACGTTGGAGCCAGGGTTCGTGATGATGCGCATGTCTACCGAGGATATAGATCTCGGGGCACGTTGGGGATCGAGCTCGACAAGAAGTCGCCGTCGCAGTCTACGACGTAAACGTCGAACGCCCGTGCTCGGCTTTCGACCTTACGGACGAGAGGGCGCGCGCATCGGCCCGAGCTTCCACGCCGAGAGGAGCGGAACGCGAGCCGTAGGTCCCGACTGCCGCACGGCGCGAGCACACTCGTCGATCGTGATGCGTCGAGGCCCGAAGGGTGACGCGTCGGAGGCATCCGAGTCCATGAGCAACGTCGGCGTGTCGATGCCGTAATCGTCCGGATGGCCGGGCTCGTCGAGGATGACGTGACCGAGCTCGTGGGCCAACGTGAGACTCGTTCGACGTGCGCGAACGCCCGCGCGGTCGAGGATGACCACGTTGCGCATGCTCGAGCCGTCACTGCCGATGAACGACTCGCCGATGCGACCGCCGCCGGCGAAGAACGGAACGACGATGACCTCGATCGTGCGCGGATCGCCGTCTTCGAACGCTTTGACGAGCGTGCGCTCCTCGAGCGTTCCGGCCACGGAGTCGGTGTCGCCGAAGTGTTGCAGACCGTCCGCTAGGTCGACCGAGCCGACCGTGACCGCCATCGTCGAGTCGGACGACGAGACGAGCTCGACGGACGCAAGCTGACCGTCGCGCTTCTTTACCAGGACATCGACGCTGGGCGCCGCGCCCGCCGAGATGCGCGCGTTCTCGGAGAGCGTTGCACCGAAGCCTGCTTTCGTTGCCACGCGCTGCAGCTCGAGGGCGGCTTGCCTCGTCGACCAGCCGCTCTTCGTGGTGAAGCTCACCGGCTTGCCCTCGATGCGCAGCCGGATCTCGCCACCGCTCGCGGGCAGCCCGACGTCGTCACCGAGCGCCACGAGATACGGTGGTGGCGGGTTCACGACCTTCACGTCCATCTGGGAAATGGGGCCAAACGTGATCCCGCACTGGCCCCACGTCGCCGAGGCGAGCGCGAGCTCCTGGCGCAGCGCGGTGATGGCTCCCGCGTCGGTGCCGCCGACGGCCGGACCGCTGCCCGGCGCAAGGCGCATGACGATCGGTCGAATGGACAACCGAAGGCGATCGATGGGGCCCACGGGTGTCGCGCGGGGGCCGGCAACTCGGATCGCTTGGAGCTTCTTGCCCGCCCCGTCTCGAACCACGATCGCGCCACCAACCTCGGCACGAACGGAACGTGACGAGACGAGCGTATGAGCGCGATCGACGTCGTCGACGACGAAGCGGATCGGTGCGCTCGCGCGGCACCCGATATCCGTCCCGGTGCTCGTGCCGTCGCATGAAGCCGGCGTCAGCTTGATGCCGGTCAGCGTGTCGAGCGAGGCGCCGTCGGCCGAGAGCGACTCGACGGAGATCTTTCCGAGCGAAGCCCCTTCCGGAGAGCTCACGACGATTCGCAGCGCGTCTTCGTCGGCAAACGTGGCATCGGCGTCGTCCGGATTGATGCGCCCGGGAGGCGTGCGGTCGATCGATGCGTGCTGACGCGTCGGATCCACGACGGCGTTCTTGCCGTCACGCAGCCCGACGCCGTGCACTTCGATCGTGAGCGGCCACTCGCGATCGCCGAGCCTGGCAACGGCGGACACGTGGCCGGGTGCGAGCCCCTGGAGCTGGGCACCGCGAGGCAGACGCGCTCCCCAAACAACGGGCTTTCCGTCGACGATGAGGCGCGCCTTGTCCTTCCCTGCGCCCGCCACGATCGTGGCGCCGGTGAAGCGAGGATCGAGCGTGACGAGATCGACGCGAGCGAGCGTGTCGAGCTTCGCCTCTTCTCCGTCGGGAATTCCGTTGGCGTCGTCGTCGTCGCGATCGGCCACGAGGACGACGCGGTCGAGGCTGCCGACCGGTCCCGACTGCGTGGTGCCCATCGACTTCGCCGCGGACGGCGCGGGCCCCGATGGCGCGCTCCCCTGCACACTCGTGCTGCCCTCCGTGCGGAACCGAGGGACCTGCGCAGACGCCGGAGAATGAGAGAGTACGCACGCTCCCACGACGAGCGCGGCGGCGCGTTTGACGTGCGTGACTGTTGTACCCCCGGCGATTCGACCGATGCGCAACAGACCGATTTTAGGCGACGCGGGCTATTCGAGCCAGCCCCACTGCACCCATCGGAACGGGGTCTCGGCAACGACGACATCGTCCGAGGAGCCATTTGCGGACGCCGTGCTCGCGCTCGCGGCACGCACGAGTGCACCCCAAGCCACGCTCGAGATGCAACGTGACGTGACGAGTTCGTCGCTCAAATCACGGGCGATCTGACGTGCGCTGGCGTCTCCGGTGTCCCAGAGAGCAGCGACGGCGAGACCACGAAGCTCGTCCCGTTTGGCGTTGCGCGCACAATCAAGGAGAGCATCCTTCATGTCCTCTCGTGCGTGGTCGCGCGCGAGGTACGAGGCGGCGCGAACCGAAACCTCGTCCATGAGGGGGGTGCCCTTCACGAGGCCTTCGAGCATCGGCTTGCAGCTCGTGGCGCGTGCGCGGGCCATCCGGAAGAGGAACGTCGTGTCGCGATCGGCGCTCGGGCGGTCGGACAAGCGCGCGACCAGCTCCACGGTCGGACGCGTGGAAGGCGGCGCCACGGGGGGCGCGCCCGGCGTCACGCTCGCATGCGTCTGCTGGAGGGCCCACGCCACGAGCGACCAGGCGGCGCGGGCGCTGGTCGGCCCGACTTGCGCCTTTGCGGTCGCTTCCTGGAGCGGCCCAGGATCGCCCGACTTCGCGGCGACGTCGGCGAGCACGAGCCATCGACCGAGATGGCGTTCGGCACCACGCAGCACGGCGAGCGCCGGCCCAACGTAAACCGGCACGGGCGCACTGCGAACGAGCGGCACGAACAGATCGACGCAAAGAGCGATGCGATGGCTCTCTTTGATCATCGGCGCGATCGCCGACAGACGCGCGCCGTTCGATTCACGACGGCACACGCGGGCGGTCTCCGCGCCGAACGCGAGATGGCCCTTTTGGCTCGCCGCGAGCTTCGCGAGCGGAGCCGTGAGCGACGCGTCCGTGCAGAACGAGGCCGCGCTCAGCGTGGCGTTGCCGCCTGCATCTTCGGCCGCGAGCGCGGTCTTGAGGAGCGCCGGCACGCGCCGGTCGTCGGCCTCAGCAAGCGTTCGGATGCAGCCACTGTAGATTTCGCGCGTGTACGAACCGCGGCGCACCATCGTCTGCGCGGCCTCGGCGAGCGCGTTGCGAAGCGCAGGGCTCAGCGTGGCTACGGCGCGAAGCGCGCCCGCGAGTTTGACTTCGTTCGTCGGGCGCCGCTTGAGTGCCGCGTCGAGCTCGGACTCGAACCGCGTTCGCGTTGCCTTGTCGATGATCTCTGCTCGCGCCACCGTTGGACGCTTCGGGAGCGTCTCGAGCCGGTTCGCCTTGCTCGTACCTGCTTGCTGCGTTGCCATGTGCGCGCTCTCCAGTGGGACTCGCGCGGATCCCACCCCCCGCTGACCTACGAACCAACGTCATACCAGAGCGCTTCGACCGCGCGCGCCTGATCGACCGGGCGGGTCGAAAAAAAGAACATGCCAGGGATCTTCCTTGACAACGCGCGCGCATCGCAGCGCGCGACGTTGCCTGTGGAAGACGCTACGGCCGCCTGCGCGCCGCGGCTGACAAACCGAAGTCAGATCTTCGAGATCCAGAGCTGCACGTTGTCACCTTCGACGTCGACGTCACGCAGCATGCCGTCGCCCGCCTTGCCGTTCGTCTCACGAGTGCGCAGGTCGGCGACGAGACACTCGCTCTTGATGGTGTTCGCGTGCGTCTCTGCGATGCGCGTGGCGCGCTCGGCGCCCGCGACCGTGACGTTGATGCGCTGCGTGAACTCGAGCCCCATCTCCTTCCGGGCCGTCTGGACACGGTTCAGGAGCTCGCGGAGGTAGCCTAGATCGCGCAGCTCGTCGGTGAGGCGCGTGTCGAGAACGACGACGCCGACGCGCTCACCCGCGGCGGCATAGCCTTCCTTCGCGTCGAACGTGACTTCCACGTCGTCGCGTTCGACCTCGACGCCGGACACGGTGGCCTTGCCGTTGGCGAGCAGCTCGTTCACGAGCTCCTGCGCCTGCGCGGCGGTCATCGCGCCCATTACCTTCTTCAGGTCCTGGGCCTGCTTGCCCATGCCCTTCTGACCGAGCGTGCGGAAGTTCGGCTTCACGCGGTACGTGACGAACTCGTCGGCGCCGCTCGCCGAGGAGATGAGCTCTACGGCGAGGACGTTGAGTTCGTCTTTGATCATGTCCGCGTACGGCGCGAGACGATCGGCGAGCTTCGGATCGGCGAGGATCACCTTGGCGTTGCCGAGGGGCTGGCGCACCTTCAGCTTCGCCTGCGTGCGGACCTGGAGGCCGAGGCTGACGAGGTCGCGCACCGCCTTGATGGTCTGCGACAGATCGCGATCGATGAGCGAGGCGTCGCTCGTCGGGAAGCGTGTAAGATGCACGCTCTCCGCCTGCTTCGCACCGGCGCCGAGGCCCTTGACCACGAGGTTGCGGTACATCTGGTCGGCGAGGTACGGCGTGAAAGGCGCCATGACGCCGGCGAGCGTGACGAGACACGTGTAGAGCGTCTCGTACGCCGCGCGCTTGTCGTCGTCCTTGGGGTCGGCCGCGCGCCAGAAGCGATCGCGCGAGCGACGGACGTACCAGTTCGACAGGGCATCGACGAACGCGGTGATCTTTCCGGTCGCCGTGTAGACGTCGTAGCCGTCGAGATCCTTGGTGACGCCGAGCGTCAGCAAATTCAGCTCGCTCAGGATCCAGCGATCGATCTCGGCGAGCTTCTGCGCCGGCAGCTTGGGCTGCGACGGGTCGAAGCCGTCGATGTTCGCGTAGATCGTGAAGAACGAGTAGACGTTGCGGAGCTTGACCAGCGTCTCCTTCTGCATCGCTCGCACGTTCGACAGCGAGTGACGCGTGGCGCTCCACGGCGGGCTGGCCGCGTAGAAGAACCAGCGGAACGCGTCGGCGCCCGGTGCAGGCGTGGCGGGGTCGAGGACGGTGACGCGCTCGCTCTTCGGGAGGCGCGGGACCTCGACGGGCGGCACGTCCTTGATGGACGTGGTCTCCGCGCCGACGGCCTTGCGATCGGTCTCGTGGAGCACGACGACGCGGCGGCGAAGCTTCTTGTGAGGCTTGACCGTCAGATCCTTCGTAGCGCCGCCGCCCGGGAGCGAAAGGCGGACCTTCGCGCCCTCGAGCACGTCGAGGCCTTCCATGTCCTCGCGAGCGATGAGCGCCACGCCCGGCTCGGCCTTCACACCGTCGACGTCTTTCTCGTCGAGCACGGCGAAGTCCATCTGGACGCTCTCGAGGATGACGTCCGGCGGGGTGTAGTTGCCCTTCGACTTCGACTCCTTCTTGCCTTCCTTGTCCGAGACGTGACCGAGAACGATGCACGTCTTGTACGGAAGCGGATACGAACGAACCGGCGCCAGGCCGAAGCGCTTCTGGGTCTCCTCGTCGAAAACGAGCGTGGAGACCATGAGCAGCGAGTAGAACCAGCCGCGCGTCTGATCGATCGCTTCGCTGATGAAGTCCGCGGGGAACCTCTTCTTGAACTGCTCCTCGCCCTGATGCGGGAATCCCCACTGCGCGAACGGCATGCAGCCCGAGTCGAACCAGCAGTCGATGACCTCGGAGACGCGGCGGAACGTGCCCTCCTCGCCCGGGTTCTGCCAGGTCACCTGATCGATCCACGGCTTGTGGACGATGAGGTGCTCGCTCAGGCTCGGATCGGCCTTCTTCGCCGCGTGGAAGTGATCGAACGCGTTCGGGTTCTTCGCGAGGATCTCATCGATGCTCGCAGGCGCTTCCATGCGGCCCGTCTTGTCGTTGACCCAGACGTTGAGCGGCGTGCCCCAGAAACGCTCGCGCGAGAGGGCCCAGTCGACGTTGTTGGCGAGGAAGTCGCCGAAGCGACCTTCCTTGATGTGCTCCGGCAGCCAGCTGACGGTGCGGTTGTTCTCGATCGCCTTGTCGATGAGCGCCGTCGTGCGGATGTACCACGCCGGACGCGCCATCTGGATGAGCGGATCCTGATCCGATCGCCAGCAGAAGGGGTACGGGTGGCGGTACGTCTCGTGATGGATGAGGACGCCCTTCTCCTTGAGCTCCTCGATCAGCTCCTTGTCGCAGTCCTTGACCCAGCGACCTTCGTACTTCGCGCCCATTTCGGGGCCGAACGTGCCGTCGGAGCGGACCGCGCTGAAGATCGGCGAGTCGGCGCCATAGAGCTTCCGGTGCGCCATGAAGTCGACTTCACCGAAGGCGGGCGCGGCGTGCACGATGCCCGTCGCCGACATCTCGACGAAGTCCGCGGAGACGACGCGCCACGCGGTGTCGGGCGCGCCCTTGGCAAAGGTGTCGAACGGCGGCAGGTACTTCTTGCCGATGAGTTCGCTCGCCTTGATGGTGCGCTCGACGGTGAGCGTGGTTCCGAGTTTCTTGCCGACCTCCTCGACGAGACCAGCGGCGAGAACGAGCTTCTTCGCGAGGATCTTCTTCGTCGAAGCGGCCTTCACCTTCTCTGGATCGCCGCTGACGACGGCGTATTCGAAGTTCGGATTGACCGCCGCGTACATGTTCGACGGAAGCGTCCACGGCGTGGTGGTCCACACGGCGAGCGCCAAGTTCGGATCGCCTTCGAGCGGGAACGCCACGAACACGCTGGGGTCGTCGACCTCCTTGTAGCCGAGACCGACTTCGGCCGAGGAGAGCGCGGTGCCGCCTTGCGCCCACCACCAGAGAACCTTGTTGCCCTGGTAGAGCAAGCCCTTCTTGAACAGCTCGGAGAGCGCCCACCACACGCTCTCGACGTACGAGCGATGGTAGGTGACGTAGGCGGTCGGGAGATCGACCCAGAACGCAACGCGCTCGGTCAGCTCCTCCCACTCCTTCGTGTAACGGAAGACCGACTCGATGCAGCGCTTCACGAACGGCTCGACGCCGAAGGACTCGATCGCGGCCTTGCCGTGGATGCGAAGCTCCTTCTCGACTTCGACCTCGACGGGCAAGCCGTGGGTATCCCAACCGGCTTTGCGCGCGACGTGGAACCCCTGCATGGTCTTGTAGCGGGGGAAGATGTCCTTGATGACGCGCGTGAGAACGTGACCGTTGTGAGGCAGACCGTTGGCGGTCGGCGGGCCCTCGTAAAAGACGAAGGGCGTGCCTCCGGCGGTCTGCTCGAGCGACTTGTCGAAAATGCGCTGCTCTTTCCAGAACGCCAGGATTTCGCGTTCCTCTTTGGGAAAGTCGAGTTCGCTAGGGACCTTGTCGAATCGCGCGGCAGACATTGCGTTGGGGTTTACCAGGGTTGAGGGGGCCGGGGGGACCTTCCGTACCGCGGCGTTGGCCGACGGAAGCTTGGATCCTCTTCATCCTTCGATGAGCCGTTTTTGATCCAGTCGCACCCCAGAATTGCCGGAAAATCTCGTGTGGGACATGTGGTACAGGACGTGCCTCGCTTCAGGTCCACATGTTCGACCTGCCAAGGAAATCGCGAGAGTTGCGTTTCTCTGACCGGCCTCGAACTGCCGATACGGCGGGGGATCGACAGGATCGAACGGGCCGCTCAGGCCAAAGGCCCCAGACCCACCAAGCGCAGCACGCGCCGCCCGCACGACGCGGGCCGCATGTGCCTGCTTACAACTCGGCGCCGGATCCGGTCGAGCTCGACCGGGCGCATGCCGAGACGGTGATTCAGCCGCGCCCGCGCCTGCCGAACGCCTTGCCGGCGTGGGTGCGCCCGTCCGCAGCTCCACAAGATTGGACCGGGCAATCGGCGCCGCAAGCCTTCCGGGCGCCCGCGCCTGCCCCCGCCCCGCCACCGGCGCCGCCGGTCGCGCCGAATACGTACCCCTCCTATCCGTCGTATCCCTCGCAGGACTTCAGCGCGCGCTATGCGGCGATGCTCGGCCCGCCCCGGCGCGTCCTCGCGCAGGATCCGACCGTCGTCATCCCCCGCACGCTCGCGAGGCGGGCGAGGCAGGCCGCGTTCGAACTCGGCAGCATCCCGATCGTCGCGTGGATCATGCTCGCGCTGTTCGCCGCGCTCGTGAGCTTCCGCTTCGCGCCGGCCTTGCTCGAGCACTTCGAGGCGGCGCCGGCCGTTCTCGAGGCCCAGTGATCCGCGCGAAGTGACCATGAGGGCTGCCCCCCAGGCACGCCGCCACGCGAACGTCCGCGAAGGCCCCAACGCAGACAGACGCAAAAGACTTAAAAATGCGAGCGACGAGGCACCCGATGCACCGGGTCCTCGTCGTTTTCGCATCGCTTCCGCATCGTTCTCGCATCCCCGCGCGGCACGTGGAGTGCTCGGCCGCGGAGAGGGAGATCAGGCGACTTCGGCCTGCGGGGCGAGCTTCTTCTGCACCAACTCGAGCGAGCTGTTCAGCGTGGTGACCTGCGCGAGCTCCGCGTCGGCGATCTTCACCTGGTACTTACGCTCGATCGCCGCGACGATCTCGACGCCCATCATGGAGTCGATGCCGAGGTCCTTGAAGGACACGTCATCGGGGATGTCGTCCATTTCCGAGATTTCGGAGATGAGGGCGCGGAGCTCTTCTTTGACGTTCGACATGCGGTACCTCTGATTGACCAGGCGCTGAAGGAAGCGTGCAGCCCGGTGGTTAAGCGCCTTGCCGCGATTCGACGGCGTTGAGCAAATCTTTGACGGTTTGGATACCGGCGAGGGACTCGTCCGGGATCTGGATTTTCAACTCACGCTCGAGCGAACCGATGATCTCGAGCATGCCCAGCGAATCGATACCGAGTTCACTGATGCTCATGGTCTCCGCGACGTTGTTGAAGTCTTTCTCTGCAACCTCGGTCGCGGTTCGGCGGAAGGTTGCGAGAAGCTCTGATCGACTGCGTGCCATGTCCACTTCTTCCTCGAATATCGGGGCTCGGCGCGAACCGAGCTACGCGCTAGCGCCGGCTTCACCGGGCTGGCTACCGGTGCCTTGCACGCTCCGTGCGCGCCCGAGTGTGCCATCCAGATACATCTGCTTGGTCTTCCGCCGCTGAGGCTTTCCGCTGGAAGTTCGCGGCAAGGTCCCCTGTGGGACGATGACAACCTCGTGCGCAGCGAGCGAAAAGCTCGCGTTCACGGCTTGTGCGATGACGTCCCTGAGTCCTTCCGCCTCGGAGGAGAACGCCTCGGCGGCAACGACGAGCTGTTCCTCGCCGTTCACTTCGGTGCCGAACGCGACGACGTTGCCGCGGCGGATTCCGGGCAGCTCGCTGACGACCCACTCGATGTCGTTCGGGTAGAAGTTGCGGCCGCGGACGATGATCATGTCCTTGAGGCGGCCGCAGATGAAGACCTCGCCGTCGACCATGTAACCGAGGTCGCCGGTGTAGAGCCACACGATGCCGTTCTCGTCCTTCTTGAAGGCAGCTTCGGTGAGCTCGGGCTCGTTGTAGTAGCCCGCGCAGACGCTCGGGCCCGACGTGATGATCTGACCGACCTGACGATCGGCGAGGCGGTTCCCCTGCTCGTCGACGACGGCGATCGCGTGCTCGGGGAACGAACGCCCGCAGTTGACGAGCTCCTGGGCGCCCTCGGCGAGCGCATCGCGATCCTCGCGCGGAGTGGCCTTGCCCGACTCGAGCTGCGCCTTCTCGATGACGTCCGAACGGACGCCGCTCATCGTCGGGACGAAGGTGATGGCGAGCGTGGCTTCCGCCATGCCGTACGACGGGAGGAACGCGCGCGGGTCGAACTTCGCGGGCGCGAGCTTCTCGGCGAACTCGCGCATCGTGCGCGCCTGAATCGGCTCCGCACCGCAGCCTGCGCGGCGGAGGCAGGAGAGATCGAGCTCGCCGACGTCCTTCTCCTTCACGCGCTTGGCGACGAGTTGGTAGGCGAAGTTCGGCGCGTAGGTGATGGTTCCGCGGTGCGTGTGGATCTTGTCGAGCCAGACGCGCGGGTTGCGGACGAAGCTCGCCGTCGGGAGGAAGACGACCGGGATGTCCGTGAAGAGCGGGCCAATGACGAACCCGATGAGCCCCATGTCGTGGAAGAGCGGGAGCCAGCTCACGCCCTTGTCGAACGAGGAGTCCTTCTCGAGGCCCTCGATCATGAAGCTCTGGCTGTTCCAAGCCAGATTGCGGTGCGTGACGACGACGCCCTTGGGACGCGAGGTGCTGCCCGAGGTGAACTGGAGGAACGCGAGGTCGGTCGGGTCGACGGTGACGTCGAGCTTGCCGTGATCGACCTTGCCCATCTCTTCGACGTCGAGAACGGCCTTGAGCGTGTCGACGCGCGGAAGAACCGGATCGACATACTGGCGCGTGCCGCTCGACGTGAGGAGCAGCGAGGCGCCCGAGGCCTTCACGATGTGCGCGACGGTGTCGTGGTACGTCTCGGCATTCTTGAACGAGAGCTGCGGAGAGATCGGCACCGGAACGACGCCGCCCATGACCGCGCCGAGGAACGACAGGACGAAGTTCTCGGGATCGGGGACGACGATCGCGACGCGATCGCCCTTCTTCACGCCACGCGCGTGGAGGTCGCCGGCGCGCTTCTCGGATTCGATGCAAAGCTCACGGAACGAGCAGAAACGCTCGCTGCCGTCGGCGCGTACGAAGACGAATCCGCGGTCCTCGTGGTGGGCAAGCTTTCGAATCGCTTCGGCGAGGGTCGGAGGAACCTTCTGGGGGTCCCGGCTCGCATGGTGGGAGCCAGCGCCAGAAGCCATGCTTGCAAGATCCCGAGCATCCTTCATGGGGTCGGCGGTCATTACTTCGTGCCAGCCAGTTGTGCAAGGCGTCACCGACACTTGACGCACCCACATCCCATCCCGGCGCTGTCGAGATGCCTGCGTGCGTAAGAACCATCGCAACGCGAAGTCGCGTTCGCATGTTCAAAGTGGTTCAACCATGCGATGAATCACCGAAAATTCCCGCATGAAAGGGCTACAGCTCGCGTTGCTCCACGCATGCAGCGCGCGGTATAAGGCCCACGGCAGGGAGAGGAACGTACGTGCGTTCGGCACCTGCCCCACCTGCCCTGCGAGCGTCCTGAATGCGTGTCTTCATCACCGGCGTCGGCGTCGTCAGCTCCATTGGACTCGGCAAACAAGCGTTCTTCGACGCTCTCGCGGCAGGCCAAAGCGGCATTGCCCCGGTCGAGGCGTTCGACGTGTCGAACCTCGGGCGTGAGTTTGCGGGCGAGGTAAAGGACTTCCGCCCTCGCGATCACCTCAGCGCCGTCGAGGCCCGCCGTATGGGCCGTTGCTCGCAGATGGCGCTCGCCGCCGCCCGTATGGCCATCGAAGACGCCGCCCTCCCGGCCGAAGCCCTCAAGGGGCCACGCGCGTCGGTCGTGCTGGGTACGACCATGGGCGAGGCCGACGTCCTCGGCGAGCTCGACCAGGCGTGGATTCGCAAGGGCGCATCCGCCGTTCGCCGCGCGTGGATTCCGAAGTACGGCTCGACCCTCCTCCCTATCCACGTCGCGCGCGCCATCGGCGCCGAGGGCGGCGTCCTCACCCTCCCCGCCGCCTGCGCGGCCGGCAACTACGCCATCGGTTTCGCCGCCGACATGATCCGCGCCGGCAAGGCCGACGTCGTCGTGACGGGCGCTGCCGAGCTGCTCCAGGAGCTCCAGTTCTCTGGCTTCGTCCGTCTCGCGGCCATGGCGCCGGCGAAGTGCCAGCCGTTCGACTTGAACCGCCAGGGTCTCATCCTCGGCGAAGGCGCCGGCCTCCTCGTCCTCGAGAGCGAAGCGCACGCCATTCGTCGTAACGCACGCCTCGTCGCCGAAGTCGGCGGCCACGGCATGACGTGCGACGCGTATCACATCACGCGTCCCCATCCCGACGCGATGGGCAGCATCGGAGCGATGCGCCAGGCCATCGACCGCTCGGGCATCAGCGCCGACTCCATCGACTTCGTGAACGCACACGGCACCGGCACGCGCCACAACGACGTGGCCGAGGCGAAGGTCATGCGCGAAGTGTTCGGCGGTCGCAAGGTCCCGATCTCGAGCATGAAGAGCATGCTCGGCCATTGCATGGGCGCCGCCTCGGCGCTCGAGGCCATCGGCTGCGTGATGACGCTCGAGAAGGGCATCTACCCGCCGACCATCGGCTACGAGACGCCCGATCCGGAATGCGACGTCGACGTGGTCGCCAACCGCGCCCGCGAAGGCGCCCACGACATCGTCCTCAACAACTCGCTCGCCTTCGGCGGGTACAACTCGGTCACCTGCCTCGCGAAGCCTTACAAGCTCCCCGAGCCGCCGCCGCCCCCGTCGCTGCGCCCCTGACCTGGCAGTACCTGACAGAAGAGAGAGAACGCGCTTCATCATGACCCCTCGCGCCATCACTGGTCTCGGCATCACGTGCGCCCTCGGAACGGGCGTCGACGATTTCTTCCGCGCTCTGCGCGAGAACACGGGCGCGCCGCCCGAGGCGCAGACCATCACGAGCTTCGACGCGAGCAAGTACGAGAACGCGCGCGTCCTCGAAGTGCCGGGCTTCGATCCCACGAAGTACCTCGGCGACAAGGGCCTGCGTACGCTCGACCGGTTAACGAAGCTCCTCGTCGTCGCCGCCCGGCTTTCTTTGCAGGATGCCGGCGTGAAGAAGGACGGCCAGTGGGCCCACTTCGCGCCCGAGCTCGTCGGCGTGTGCTGCTCGAACGCTTACGGCAGCCTCGAAGCCATCACGGAGCTCGATCGCGTCGCGAAGCTCGAAGATGCCCGGTACATCAACCCGGCGAAGTTCCCGAACACCGTCTCGAACAGCGCGAGCGGCTACGTCAGCATCTGGGAAGATCTCCGCGCGCTCAACGTCACCGTGTCGGACGGCAACTGCGGTGGCCTCGACGCCGTGGCTTGCGCCGACATCCACCTCTCGTCCGAGCGAGCCGAGGCCATCATCACCGGCGGCGGCGAGGCCATGAGCGAGGCGCTCTTCCTCGCGTTCGAGAAGCTCGGCGTCCTCGCGCCCACGCCCGCCCGCACCAGCGAGCCCCGCCTCGGAGAAGGCGCGGCGTTCCTGGTGCTCGAGCGAGCCACGGCGGCCAAGGCACGCGGCGCCCGCATCCTCGGTGAGGTGACCGGCTACGCCACGTCGTTCGTGGCGCCCGAGAACGAGACCTCGCTCATCTTCGCCTCGCGCGAGGCCGCCTCTCGCGCCGCCGCGCAGGCCATTGCCGACGCGGGCCTCGAGAAGAAAGACATCGACCTCGTCGTCTCCGGAGTCTCGGGCCTCGCCCAGTTCGACGTCGAGGAGCTCGGCGCCATCGAGCAGGTGCTCGGCCCCGTACCCGTCGCGGCCCCGAAACGAACGTTCGGTGAAACGCTCGGGGCTGGCGGAACGATGGGGATGGCCGCCGCCCTTGGCTGGCTCAACGGTGTGCCCGTTTCCGATTTGGTCCGAGGAAGCGCTCCCGCTCGCGTCGAGAACGTCCTCGTCACAGCGGTCGGCTACTACGGCAACGCGTCCGCTGTCGTTCTTCGCCGAGCCAGCTGAAAGACCGGTGAGCAAACTCCTTCGCGCGCCTGTCGCGTGACTTGCGCGTGACTCGTGAGCAAGGTGGACTGCAGGCCAGATCGCACGCAAACGGAGCTCGAGCACGACGCGAACACCATTTCGCGTATTCGCTGAGCTGGAAGACGTCGCGTATTCGTGCCAAAAAGCCAGCACGATGAGCTGGATCGACGACAAGGCCCGCAGCGAACTCGCAATCGTTCGCGAGAACAAGGAACGGCAAACCTACCCGTACTTCCGTGAGTTCGAGTCGGGCGGGTTGCACACCTCGGTCGGCGGCAAGCCGATCATCAACTTCAGCTCGAACGATTACCTAGGCCTCACCAATCACCCGAAGGTGAAGGCCGCTGCGAACGCCGCCGTCGAGAAGTATGGATGCGGCCTCTCGAGCTCGCGCCCCCAGGCGACGACCACGGAGCACGTGGAACTCGAGAAGCGCCTCGCCAAGTGGTTCGGTTACGAGAGCTGCCTGCTCTTCACCACCGGCTACCAGGCGATGCTCGGCACCATCGTCGCCCTGGCCGACAAGGACACCACGCTCGTCCTCGACAGCTACAGCCACGCCTGCATCCTCGACGGCACGTTCCTCGCGGCGGGCATTCCGGGCCGCGCGCCGGAGGTTCGCTTCTTCAACCACAACTCCGCGAAGAGCCTCGAGCGAATCCTCAAGACGCGTGAGCGCAAGAACGCGCTCGTCCTCATCGAAGGCGTCTACTCGCTCGACGGTGACAAAGCGAACATCAAGGAGTTCGTCGAGATCTGCGAGCGCTACGACGCCGTCCTCGTCATGGACGACGCGCACGGCACCGGCACGCTCGGCACGCGCGGCACCGGCATCCTCGAGGAGACCGGGCTCAAGGATCGCGTGCCCGTCCTCGTCTCGACCTTCTCGAAGACGTTCGGCGGCATCGGCGGCATCCTCCTCGGGAGGAGCGACATCGTCGAGCTCGTGAAGCACAACGCGCGAAGCTTCCTCTTCAGCGCGTCGCTCCCCGTCCCGGTCGTCGCCGCGGCGTCGACCATCCTCGACATGCTCGAGACGGACGGTCCGGCGATGGTCACCGAGCTCCACCAGAAGGCTGCGTACATGCGCGGCAAGCTGAAGGACATCGGCTTCGAGCTCGGCGCGAGCAACACCCACATCATGCCGGTCATGTGCCGCGAAGAGCGCAAGACGGTCTTCATGCACATCGGCCTCTTCGAGTCCGGCGTCATGATGGTTCCGCTCATCTATCCGTCCGTGAAGCACGGCGAAGAGCGCCTCCGCGTCAACGTCACCCGCGGTCACACGCAGGAGGACATGGACACGGCGCTCGAGCTGCTCAAGACGTACGGCGAAGCGTTCTTCGTTCTGTCGGGCGAAGAAATCGGGCCGATGGAGGCCTGAGAGCTTCGGAAACGCGGCCTGGCCTGCCTCGGCGGGCTGGGCTCATCGCGCCAGCGCAGCACCGCGACAGAGAAATGCTGGAAAGCTGGAAAGGCCGCCCGGAGCGTATCCGGCGGCCTTTTTGCGTTCTGTCACGCCGAGCTCACACCGAGCCGAGCGTTTGCGCGCTGCCCGCCCCGGGCTGGAACTTCAGGGCGAGGGTGCCTGCAGCTTGACGAGGGCCTTGGCGACGTCGTCGACCGTGGAGAGGTCGGTGAGGACATCGTTGGGGATGGTGATCGCGAAGTGGTCCTCGATGTCGGCCACGAGCTCCATCACGCCGAGGCTGTCCAGGCCGAGATCGTTCTGGATGTGGTCGGACGGGTGGATGGTCCGCTCCTCATCGACGTGCTTCTTCAGAATCTCCGTCGTGATCTGCAAGGTCTCGTCGTACGTCGCGCTCATGACGAAGCGACGTTACCACTCGACTCGGGGACCTGCCACGGCGACCGGCAGCGTCACCTCCACGTTGCTCTTGGCCCGCTCCGCTCAGGCATCCTAGAACGGAGCCGTCATGACGCGCGCGGCCGCGGAAATTCGGCCGTCGCCCGACAGGTCGAGCAGGGCGCGAATGACGGCGACCCCGTCCGCACCGGCCTCCGCGCATGACGCGGCGCGTTCCACCTCGACACCACCGAGTGCGTAAACGAGAAGACCATCGCCCGAGGCCGCCGTGGCACTCGAAGCGCGATCTGCGAGCGCACGCGCCGCCGTGAGGGCGGAGGCGCCTCGCGGAGCGCCCTTGCCCGGCGTCGCGAAGATGGGGCTCACGAGGACCGCCGAGGCGCCCTCCTCGATGGCTCGCCCGACGTCCTGGTCGTCGTGGGCCGGGGCGCTCACGAAGGCGGAGGCGCCGAGCTCGTGCCTCGCGCCGGCAACCGAACCACCCGAAGGGACGTGGACGCCGTCCGCACCGACGGCCTTGGCAATCTCGACCGAGCCGTTCACCAGGAAAAGAGCCTCGACCGCGTGCGTCGCTTCACGGAGCGCCCGAGCCACCGCGACGACGTGGTCGGGGGCGTTCACCTTGTCGCGGAGCTGGACGAGCAGGCGACCAGGCCCGACGGCGCGACCTGCCGCGCGCGTCACCGCGACGACATGGTCGATCGTGTAGCGAGGATCGGTGACGAGCACGAGGCGAGGCCGTCGTGCCCGGAGGCTCATTTGCGGTCGGCCGCCGACCCCGTTCCCGCGTCGCTCGGCGCGGGCGCGGCGCCTTCCAGCTCCGCGCGCGCCGCGGGGACGTGACGGTTCGACGGATAGCGATCCACGAGGAAGCGAAGCGTCTGTCGCGCGGCCTCGTCGTTGCCCTTGGCGCGGAAGTCCTCGGCCAGCGACCAGAGGGCGTCGCCGGCGGAGTCTTCGGTGCGCATCGTGGGATCGGGATCGTGCTTGCACTGCAGCGGCGCGTTGCCGAGCGACGCCACGAGTGCGAAGGAGCCGACGACTCGCGAGAGACTCATTCGATGAGCCCTCCGAGCGGGCTCGACGCGTTCGCGTAACGCGAGCGCGGCATGCGACCAGCGAGGCGTGCCTTTCGTCCGGCCTGGACGGCTTCCTTCATGGCTTCGGCCATGAGAACGGGCTCCTTCGCGTGCGCGATGGCCGTATTCATCAGCACGCCGTCGCAACCGAGCTCCATCGCGATGGCCGCGTCGCTCGCCGTACCGACGCCCGCGTCGACGATGACCGGCACCTTCGCGTGCTCGAGGATGATCGACAGGTTGTGCGGATTGCGAATGCCGAGGCCGCTGCCGATCGGCGCCGCGAGGGGCATGACCGCGGCGCAACCGATGTCTTCGAGCTTCTTGCACACGATCGGATCGTCGATGCAATACGGGAGCACGGTGAAGCCTTCCTTCACCAGGATCTTCGCGGCCTCGAGCGTCTGCTCGTTGTCCGGGTAGAGCGTCTTCGGGTCGCCGATGACTTCGAGCTTCACGAGCTCCGCGACGCCCAGCTCACGCGCGAGGCGTAGCGTACGCACGGCCTCGTCCGCCGTGTAGCAACCCGCGGTGTTGGGAAGGAGCGTCCAGCGCTTGCCTTCGCCGGCCGTACCGACGTGCGCGCGGCGCGTGAGCAGGCTCATGAGCGAGCCGCCCGACTTGTCCGAGAGATCGACGCGGCGAAGAGCGACGGTGATGATCTCGGCGCCCGAAGCGTCGATGGCGCGCTCCGTCTCCTCGACGCTCTTGTACTTGCCGGTGCCGACGATGAGGCGGCTGGAATAGGACTTCCCCGCGATGGTCAAGGAGTCGAGCGACATGCCCGGTGGTTAGCCGGGATGCGCGGTCGTGACAAGCTTGCGCGGGCCGGAGAGCGTTTCCGGCCGGTCAGCTTCGAGCGGCGCGCGCCAGCGACGGTGCAGCCAGAGCCAGCTTTCCGGCGATTGACGCACGAACCCGTCGAGAGCCGCGGACGCGCGTTCGGTCGCCCGCTCCACGAAGCCCGCGCGGTCCTTGCGGGCAGGCGGCGGAATCTCCGCGAGCACGCGAATGCGCTGGCGCCCCTCCCCGCGATCCGCAGCGACGACGAGCATCGTTGCTCCTTCGGCCAACGCAAGCGCAGCCGGTGCGCGATCGGCCAGCGCTTTGGCCCCCAGAAATTCGATGCGGTGACCATGGCGCTCCCGATCCGGGACCTGGTCGATGGGCATCACCACCACGTCACCCGCCCGGAGCGCTCGCTTCGTGTTCGTCAGCGCGCCGAGCGGCGCGACGAGCCTCACACCGAAGCTTTCACGCAGACGCGTGCAAAACACATGAAACGCCCCGACGTGCAGCGCCTTGGCAACCACGACGAGCGATCGCCCGCGCGGGCGGAGCCATCGCGCGGCGGCGAACGCGGCGAGCTCCCAGTTGCCGGTATGGCTCGCGGCCAAGAGCACCGGCCCGCGAGCGAGCGCGGCCGAAAGAATGGCGGCGGCCTCGGCATCGAGCTCGACCACGGAGTCCCGCGCTGGCTCGGACGCGCCCGCAAGCCAGAAGAGCTCGAGCAACCCCTGCCCGAGCTGCCGATACATGCCTCGAGCGCGGGCGGCCGGATGGGCCACACCCGCGCGCCGCATGGCGGCTTCGACCGCCCGGCGGCGAATCCTCAGCACCGACCCGGCGAGCCACCCCAGCGCCGCCCCCGGCCACGAAAGGGCCTGGAACGGCACCAGGGCCGCGAGCGCCGCTCCGAACGTGGATAGCGCGCGAGGGCCGCCTGGGACCAGTCTCAGAGGAAGCCGGCGGGGCGGCGGGCGGGCTGACCGCTCGCACCCTCGAGCGCGACGGCAAACACGTCCTGGGCGACGACCGCGACCGTCTGCTTCGCGCTGCGCGCAAAGAGGAGCTCGCCGTCGAAGCGGACGCTCTCGACCTTCTGGAGCGCGATGTTCGCGCCATCGTGCGCAAGGTGAAGGGTGAGGTTCGACCCTTCGGGGAGCGCATAGCCCCCTTCCTTGTCGGTCTTGGCGCCGGAGGTCTTGAGGATGGTTTCGATCTGCTCGCGCGTCATGGGGCTCAGGTTTAGCTCGCGTGCCCGCGCCGCGAAAGGGGCATTCGCCCGGGCACGATTCGGTTTAGATTCGCGTTGATGGACCAGGCGCAGAGCGCCCCCCCGCGATCGGACGAGACTGTCGTTCTGCGGCAAGTTCGCAAGACCTTCGGCGATCAAGAAGTGCTTCGTGGGGTCGATCTGACCGCGCGCCGCGCCGAGACCACGGTCATCATCGGCGGCTCGGGCGCCGGCAAGACGACCTTGCTCCGCCTCATCGTGGCCCTCGACCGCCCGACGACCGGCGACATCTTCATCGAAGGCGAGAACATCGCGAAGATGAGCGAGAACGACCTGAACCGGATTCGGAAGAAGTTCGGGATGGTCTACCAGTACGCGGCGCTCCTCGACTCGATCAGTGTCTTCGACAACGTGGCCTTCCCACTCGTCGAGCACACGAAGCTCCCGAAGAAGGAAATTTACACGCGGGTCATGGAGAAGCTCGAGATCCTCGGACTCGATCCGAAGGTCGTGGCGCCGAAGTTTCCGTCGGAGCTCTCGGGCGGTATGCGCAAGCGCGTCGGCCTGGCGCGCGCGCTGATGCTGGAGCCCCCGATCCTCGTCTACGACGAGCCCACGAGCGGTCTCGACCCGCTGACGAGCCGCATCGTCGACGACCTCATCGAAGAGATGCGCGAACGCTTCGGTGTCACGAGCATCGTCATCTCCCACGACATCGCGAGCTGCTTTCGCATCGCCCACCAGGCTGTCCTGCTCATCAAAGGCAAGGTCGAAGCCGCCGGCACGCCCGACTCGCTGCTCGAAGGCGGAAACGAGGTGGCGCGCGAGTTCATCAAGAACAGCGGGGTCGATGTGCACGGGATCGACCGCGTGACCCGCCGCGCGCCGAAACGCTGAGCGCAAAATTAATTCGCCGCCACGGCGACGGAAGAGCTCCGAACGAAGCTCGACCACGGAGTGAGATGTACGTGTATGGCGCTGGATCGCCCTCGCACCGGTGGTCGCACGCCTGGTGGCGGGCGGGCGCATTCGGCGCCGGTGGACGTGCACGCGTTCGATCGCGGGTTATCCTGAACGGAGATGACGCCGTTCCGCCCGCACGGTGCACCCTACACGGGACTGGGCCCGGGAGCTGGTCAGACCGGTCAGGTTCCTCATCAACAACCGGGCTACTACACGAATCATGCGCCGCCGTACGTGCAGGCGCCCCAGGTGCTGCACGCGATGGCGCCCGGCGCGGTGGCACCGGAGCTTCGCCGGAAAGAGAGCAAGGCCGTTGCGTCGCTCTCGCTCGGTCTCCTCAGCCTGGTGTGCCTGGGCGCGTTTGCCGGCGTACCGGCGATCATTCTCGGCTCGCTCGCGCGTCGTGACATCGATCGCTCGCAAGGGATGCTCGGCGGTGAGCGCATGGCCATCGGAGGCGTCGTCACGGGGCTCTTCGGCACCGGTCTGAGCCTCGTCATCGGCGTCGCTGCGCTCGCAAGCGCGCTTTCACTCGTGCAACCGGGTGATCCGCGTTCGGAGTCGCCGATGCTCCGTCCGGTGGCGACCGGAACGCGTAGCTACGGCGCGCTCGACGTCGTCGACATCGACGAACGGCAGTCGCTGAAGACCTCGCTCGCCGGCATCACGCAGGCGGCCTCGAGCAAGGGGCGCACCGTGGTTCTCCAGACCTACGTGCGCTCGAGCCGTGAATGCGCGGACGTCGCTTCGGCGCTGCCTGACTCGCGCATGCAGAACGCTCTCGCGAACGTCACGCTCGTGCGCGTCGACGTCGACAAGTTCGAATCCGAGCTGCGTGCGATGCGGGTCGACACCGAGACGGTGCCCTGGTTCTACAAGCTCGATTCCGCTTCGCGCCCGACGGACGCGATCAGTGCCGACGAGTGGGACGAGAACACCGTGACGAACATGGCCCCCGTGCTGGACGATTTCGTCCACGGGAACCTCTCGTCGCGGCGCTCCCCCTCCCCGCTCGGCATCGAGCTTTGATCGTTCGCGCCGACGCGGCTCACGACATGTGCGCGAGCTCGGTAGCCGCGTCGCGCATGGTCACGAAGCTGTAGCCCGCGTCGCGCA